>NZ_LMPB01000001.1:0-1343864 GCF_001424285.1 Frigoribacterium sp. Leaf172
TCTTTCGACACCGGTGGCGAATCCTTTTCATCCCCACCGGGAATCACAGAAAAGGACCTGATCATGAACGCTTTCTCCCGCAAGAAGATCACCAAGGTCGGACTCGGCATCGTCGCCTCCGGCGCCCTCGTGTTCTCCCTCGCCGCGTGCTCGATGGACTCCAACAGCGGATCGACCGAGTCGACGACCTCCGCTTCGGCCGAGCCCAGCGCCGAGGCCACCCCCGTCGCCTCGCTCGCCGACCTCAGCAACGGCGTCGACACCCAGGTCACCGTCGACGCGTCGTTCGTCGAGGCCCTCACGACCCTCGGCCTCACCTTCGCGTTCCCGATCACCGGCGGCAACGTCGACTACTACGACCCCGCCTCCGACGTGCGCCCCTACGTCCAGGGCGAGATCGACCACGACGGCTCGGGCCTGTCGCTGACCGCCGGCGACACCGTCGTCGAGCTCACCGACTTCCGCATCGACCCGGGCGAGTCCAAGCTCTACGGCACCGTCACCGCCAACGGCGAGGTCGCCGCCGAGGACGCKTACCTGTTCAACCTCTACGGCGGCAGCCTGAAGCCCCTGCAGATGGAGGGCTCGAACGCCGTCCTCGAGGGCACCACGGTGCACATCAGCCCCGACGCCGCCGCGCTGCTGAACCAGACCTTCAACACCGACGCCGTCCAGGACGAGATGCTCGTCGGCGTCGCGAAGATCACCGTCGCGACCGAGTAGTCGGCGCCGCTGCGGCGGCACCACCCGATCACGACGACAGGGGCCCCGGCCCCGTGCCGGGACCCCTGTTCCCGGTGGAACCCCACCCCGCCAGCCCTCACCAGGCTCGCAGGGTGGGGTTTTCCCGTACCCGGCCGCGGCCGGCCGCCCGGGCCGGCCGCCCGAGGTCGGCCGCCCGGGCTCGACCGTCACCTCCCCTGCCCCCCAGCCGGCGCACACCTGGCGCGCCCTGATCTCCCCGCCGGGCAGCGTAGGTTCGACCCCATGAGCGCACTGGATCCGATCGACCTGACCACCCTCCGCGGCGACACCACGACCTTCGGCGCGTACAGCGACAAGGTGGTGCTGGTCGTCAACGTCGCCTCGCGGTGCGGGCTGGCCCCCCAGTACGAGAAGCTGGAGGAGCTGCAGAGGACGTACGGCGAGCGCGGCTTCACGGTGCTGGGGTTCCCGAGCAATCAGTTCCTGCAGGAGCTCGGGTCGTCCGAGGCGATCGACGAGTACTGCTCGGCGACCTGGGGCGTCACGTTCCCGATGATGGAGAAGATCCGCGTCAACGGCCGCCACGAGCACCCGCTGTACACCGAGCTGAAGAAGGCCGTCGACGCCGACGGCAAGGGCGGCAAGGTGAAGTGGAACTTCGAGAAGTTCGTCATCACCCCCGGAGGCGCGGTGCACCGCTTCCGCCCGACCACCGAGCCCGACGCCCCCGAGATCGTGTCGCTGATCGAGGCGTCGCTCCCGGCCTAGGTGCACCGCCTGGGCAGTGCCCCTAGGCCACGGGTCGCTGCCCGAGCAGATCCAGGGCGAGGTAGCCGGCGTAGCCGCCGGGCGTCCGCCCCACGCTCCGACCCGAGGTCAGCACCTCGCCGGCGTCGGAGGCGGCGACGATGGCACCGCTGTCTCTCAGCCGCTGCACGAGCACGACGTCCTCGTGCAGGTCGAGCGGATCGAAGCCCCCGGCCCGCCGGTAGGCGATCGCGTGCATGCCGAGGTTGGCGCCGTGCACGTGCCCGTTCGGACGCCCCGGGGTGTGGCGAGCCGTCCAGGCGGCGATCCGCTCGGCGTCGAGGTCGGCGAAATCGGGGCGCACCGTGCCGACCATGACGTCGGCGCCGTCGTCGGCGAGCTCGACCTGCACGGTCAGCCACCGCGGGGGCACGGCCGAGTCGGCGTCGGTGTTGGCGATCCACACCGAGCTCCCGTCGACGCCGAGCTGCGCGAGATGTCGCATGGCCTCGTCGACCCCGGCGGCGCGGGCCATTCCCACGGCCCGGCCGGCCGTCTCGATCACGACGACGTCGGGGGCGCGCCGGGCGCGATCGGCGGTGTCGTCGGTGCAGGCGTCGGCGACGACGACGGTGACGACCCGCACCTCCGGGGCGATGCCCTTCAGCTGCTCACGTGCGACCGCGATCGAGGCGAGGCACCGCTCGATCAGATCGGACTCGTCGCGCGCGGGGACGACCACGGCCACCCCGAGGAGGCGCGGCGCGGTCACCGCAGACCCGTCCGGGCGGCCACGGATCGCCCGTCGCGCGACCGCACGTCGACCACGAAGTCGGCCTCGTCGTGGTGCGCGACGGCGTGCAGTCCCGGTCGGCGGACGAGTGCGGCGTGCACGTCGTCGCCGCTCTGCCGGAAGTCGTCGGCGCCGTGCCGCCAGTGGCACGCGACGACGACGCCGGTGGGCGTCAGCACCCGCTCGACGTCGTCGAGGAGCCGCTCGAACTGCTCGGGGTCGAGGTAGTAGCCCACCTCGCTGATCAGCACGAGGTCGTAGGGGCCGGCGTCGGGCAGCCCGCGCGTCACGTCGGCCTGCTCGACCCGCACGTGCGGACGACCGGCCACCCGGGCGCGGCCCTGCTCGACGGCGACGAGCGACACGTCGAGGGCGAGCACCGACGAGGCGCGATCGGCGAGCTCGGCCGTCACGACGCCGATCGAGCAGCCGATCTCGAGCACCGCGCCGAGCCGTTCGTCGGGCAGCGACCCGAGCGTGATCGCCCGCTTACGTCGTTCGTACCAGCGCGTCGTGACGCCCCACGGGTCGGCCTGCCGGGCATGCGTCGCGTCGAAGCGGCTGCCCGGCACCGCACCCGCACCCGCGTCGGCGCCCGCGTCGGCATTCCGCCCGTCGGGCGCGTGGCCGGCCGCGCCGTCGGACGCACGGTCGGACGCGCCGCCGCCCGCGCCGTCGGGCGCCCGGGGCGTCGACCGCACGAAGACCTCGGCGTCGCGACGGAAGTGCGCGACGAAGTCGGGGCGCAGCACGGCCTCGTCGCCCGGCTCGGACGACAGGGGTCGCAGCTGCGAGGCGTGACGGTCGAGCGCCCGGGCCGCGGCCTCGCGGGCGGCGGGGTCGAGCTCGACCCGCACGAGGTCGTCCCACGGCACGTCGGGGTGCTCGGGGTCGCCCCAGTGCCAGAGCCAGACCGGGTACTCGAACAGCGCGGGGCCGCCCTCGGCCGCCCCGGCCGCCTCGTCCGCCATCGCCTCCGCCACGAGCTCCGCCGCGATCTCGCCGAGCACCCGGTGGTCGCGGTGCCCGTCGCCGCGCCACGGCGCGAGCACGACGGAGGGGTGGAGCCCGCCGATGATCGAGGCGAGACGGGTGCGGATGTCGGCCCGTGCCTCCTGCAGGGCTCCGTCGGCGACGTCGAGCAGCACGAGGTCGATGCCGGCGCCGAGCTCGTCGAGGGCCGCGCGCGCCTCGGCGGCCCGTTCGTGACGGAGCGCCTCGGCGGTCGTCGTGCGCGAGTCGGGGTGCGAGCCCGCCCCGTCGCTGACCACCACGACCGTGACCGACCGGCCCGCGCGCACCGCGAGCGCGATGAGTCCGCCCGCACCGAGCGTCTCGTCGTCGGCGTGCGCCGAGAGCACGAGCAGGGGCCCGTCGTCGAGGAGGCGCGGGTCGCCCGGCAGCGCCGCCAGCCGGCCGTCGTCGACCCAGGCCGCGACGGAGCCGGCGGGGTCGCGCGCGTCGAACCTCACCACGGGGCGACGGCGCTCTCGCGCAGCTGACGCCCGAGCGCGGCGTCGTCCCTCTCGGCGTGGTGCTGCCGCAGGTAGAGGCCGAGGTCGGCGACGCGCTTGGCGTGCGCGTCGTCGGAGACGAGGGGCGCGGGGCCCAGAGCGCGGCCGACCCGGGTCAGGACGTCGTCGGCGGCGTGGGCGACCGTGGCGCGCACGCGCTTCGCGAGGAGCCGGCCCTCGTCGCCGGTCGCGGCGCCCGAGTCGACGAGGGTCGCGGCCTCGGCCAGAGCGCGTCGGGCGTCCGAGAGCCGCTCGTCGACGGCGCCGAGCGCGGCGGCGGAGAACGGTTCGGGGTCGCGGCGGACCACGGAACGGTGCAGCTCGCGGGCGACGCCCACGGCCCCGCCGTACCAGCAGGCCGCGACGGCGATGCCGCCCCACGAGAAGCCCGCACGCTCGAGGTACCAGCCGGGCTCGCCGACCGGCGTGGCCTCGACCGCGTCGAAGCGCACGGGACCCGACGGGATCTCGACGAGACCCCGCGCGTGCCAGGCCCCCTCGGCCACCTCGACCCCCGGCTGGCGCAGGTCGACGGCGAAGAGCCGGCGCTCGTCGCCCGCCCAGGCGGTGACGAGGGCCGAGTCGAGAACGCCGGCGAGCGAGCACCAGCCCTTCTCGCCCGAGAGCGCCCACCCGTCGCCGACGGGCAGCGCCTCGAGCCGGGCCCCGGGCAGCTCGGCGGCGAAGACGCCCCAGCTGACTCCCGCCGAGGAGGCGCGGGTCGTCCCGGGCAGCTGGCCCGCGTCGACCGCCTGGCTCAGGATCGCGATCGCGTCGAGATGCGGTTCGACGGCGCGCGCGGCGCCCAGGTCGTGTGCGGCGAGGGTCGCGAGGGCGCGCCACAGGTCGGCGGTGCGACCGGCCCCGGGGACGGGCGCCGCGCCTCCGTCGCCGTCGGTCAGCGACACGGCGAGCCGCAGGGCGCCGGGGACGTCGGAGGGGAGGTGGTCGGTGATCAGTCGGGTGAGCGTTCCCGGTTCGCCGGGGACGGAGAGCTGCATGGTCCGAACATATCCGCTGCCGTCGACACCGGTGCGATCAGCGGAACGAGGCCGCCACGCCGTTGCGGTGGTAGTCGAACACGATGCTCGTGCGGGTCGAGGCGACGCTCGGCTGCGCGGACAGATGGTCGACGACGAACGTGCGGATCTCGCTCGAGTCGGACACCGCGATGTGCACAATGAAGTCGTCCTGCCCGCCGAGGAAGAACACCTGCAGCACCTCGGGCAGGCTCCGCACGGCCTCCGAGAACGCCGTGATGGCCGCCTGCCGCGAACCGGGCCGCAGGGTGACGCCGACGATCGCCTGCAGCGGCCGGCCGATGCGACGCTGGTCGACGCTCGTGAGGAACCCGGTGATGACCCCGCGGTCGATCAGCGAGCGCAGACGCGTGTGCGCCGTCGACGGGGCCACGCCGACGGCTGCGGCGAGCGCTGCGTTCGAGAGGCGCCCGTCGGTGACGAGCACGTCGAGCAGGCGCCGGTCGACCTCGTCGAGATCGGCAGGAGGCGCGGCGACGGGTCGAAGATCGTTCGGTTCGGACACGGGAGACACCTCTCAGAAGGGCGCGACAGCTCGATCGCCCGATCTTCGCAGAATTCTCTTCGGCGGAAACACGGATGAAACGAATCGACGTCAGCATCGTCTCAACGATCGACGACGACCGGCCCGCGGGCCCCGACACGACAGGAGACGCCATGCGCGTCGGAGTCCCCACCGAGATCAAGAACAACGAGAACCGCGTGGCCGTCACCCCGGCCGGGGTCGACGCCCTCGTGCGACGCGGCCACGAGGTGCTGATCGAGAGCGGCGCCGGCGTGGGATCGCGCATCCTCGACGCCGACTACCTCGCCGCCGGGGCGACGATCGTCGAGACGGCCGCCGAGGTCTGGTCGCGGGCCGACCTGCTGCTGAAGGTGAAGGAGCCGATCGCGAGCGAGCACCCGCTGCTCCGCGAGGGGCAGGTGCTCTTCACGTACCTGCACCTCGCGGCCGACCGGGAGCTGACGGAGGCGCTGGTCGCCTCCCGGACGACCGCCCTCGCCTACGAGACGGTCCAGCTGCCCGACCGGTCGCTGCCGCTCCTCCAGCCGATGAGCGAGGTGGCCGGCCGCCTCTCGATCACGGTCGGCGCCTACCAGCTGATGCGCGCCTCCGGGGGGCGCGGCACCCTGCTCGGGGGTGTTCCCGGGACCCCGAGGGCGAAGGTCGTCGTGATCGGCGGAGGCGTCGCCGGCGAGCACGCCGCCGCGAACGCGCTGGGCCTCGGCGCGGACGTCACCGTGATCGACCTGTCGCTGCCCCGGCTGCGCGCCCTCGAGGTCCGCTTCGACGGGCGGGTGCAGACCCGGCCCTCGACGCCGCTCGAGATCGCCGCCCAGGTGCGCGAGGCGGACCTCGTCATCGGATCGGTGCTGATCCCGGGCGCGGCGGCGCCGAAGCTCGTGACCGACGAGATGGTCGCGACCATGAAGTCGGGGGCGGTGCTCGTCGACATCGCCATCGACCAGGGCGGATGCTTCGAGGGGTCGCGGCCGACGACGCACGACGACCCGACCTTCGCGGTGCACGACGCGATCTACTACTGCGTGGCGAACATGCCGGGCGCGGTCCCCGAGACCTCGACCCGCGCCCTGACCAACGCGACCCTGCCCTACGTCGTCGCCCTGGCCGAGCGGGGCTGGCGCGCCGCGACGGCGGCCGATCCGGCCCTGGCCGCCGGGGTCAACGTGCACTCCGGCGTCGTGACCAACGCGGGCGTCGCCGCCGCGCTCGGCATGCCGCTCGGGGCGGTGGCCCCGGCGGCGCCCTAGGCGATCGCGACGACGCGCCGGGCCGGTTGCGTCGGCACGATCGACCTGCCTACACTCGCCTCGGATCGAACACGCGTTCGAACGGAAGGCGGGCCATGAACATCTCCACGACGCGGTCGACGGTCGCTCTCTGGTTCGACGACGGGCTGCCCGCGCGACTCGTGCACGACGGTGTGCGGTGGCGCGTCAGCGACACCCCGACCCCGCTCGTCGACGAGCCGACGATGGTGCACGAGCTCATCACGCACCCGCCGCAGCGCTTCTACGGCTGGCGGTTCCAGGCGACGGCGTCGGACGGCACGACCCACATGTTCGAGGTCGTCCGCGACGCCGCCGGTCACTGGCTGCTCGGCCGCCTCTACGACTGAGCGCGCCTCCGTCCGGGTCGCGCCCGGGTCTCCGGCCGGGCAGCGCCCGGTCTCCGGCCCGGCCGCGCCCGGGTCGAGCGGTGAGGCCGTCCGCCGGGGCTCAGTAACCGGAGCCGGCTGCGGAGTCGGCGCCCTCGACGAGAGCGCGCGTGCCCGAGACGCCGAGACGCGTGGCACCGGCGGCCACGTAGCGACGGGCGTCGTCGATGGTGCGCACGCCGCCCGAGGCCTTGACTCCGAGACGCCCGCCGACGGTCTGCGCCATGAGCCGCACGGCGTGCTCGGTCGCACCGCCGGTCGGGTGGAACCCGGTGCTGGTCTTGACGAAGTCGGCCCCGGCGCGCTCGGCCGCCTGGCAGACGGCGACGATCTCGTCGTCGCTGAGGGCAGCCGACTCGATGATCACCTTGAGCACGGTCGGGCTCGGCACGGCGCCGCGGACGATCGCGATGTCCTCCTCGACGCTGATGAAGTCGCCGGCCTTCGCGGCACCGACGTCGATGACCATGTCGACCTCGTGCGCGCCCGACGCGACGGCCTCGAGGGCCTCGGACGCCTTGACGGCCGAGGTGTGCTTGCCGCTGGGGAACCCGGCGACGACGGCGACCTTCAGCTCGGACCCCTCGGGCAGCACCAGCGGCAGCATCGACGGCGAGACGCAGACGGAGTAGGCGCCGAGCTCGACGGCCTCCGCGATCAGGGCGTCGACGTCGGCGTGCGTCGCCTCGGGCTTCAACAGGGTGTGGTCGACCAGGCGGACGATGTCGGCGGCCTGCAGTGTCTCGGTCATGGGGGTCCTTCCGGGGCGATCGAGCCCGATCGGCTCGTCGTCCATCATCGACCGTCGCAGCGCGACGACGAAACCGGCGGCCCGCTCAGGCCGGGCGACCGCCCTCGCGGCGCTTCTCGACCTCGGTCTCGAGGGCCCGCAGACGGGCCTGCTGCTCGTGGAACTCGATCTCGCGGTCGAGGGCGGCGAGCTGCTCCTCGGTGCTGAGGGCGCGGGAGGCGGGGGCGACCGTCTGCGTGCGCGGGCCGCCGAATCCGAGCCGTTCGCGCCTCCTCGGATCCCCGAACGTCACGTTCTCCGTCGGTGCCGAGCGTTCGCGCCCGACGGCGAACCACAGGATGCTGCCGATCAGCGGCAGGAGCACCACGAGCAGCACCCAGACGAGCTTCGGCAGGTGCTGCACCTGACCGTCCTGCCTCGTGATGATGTCCACCAGAGCGACGAGCACCAGGGCGAAGAGGAGGCCGGAGACGAGGACGTACATGGGGTGATCATATTCAGGGAACTCCTACCTGCACCACCACCGGTTTGCAGGGTTTTCTGGATCAGATCGGACGAATCTGGCCCGCGGAGCCGCAGGAGTGGTTGAGTCGGTGATTGCCCGACCCCGTGGCAGCAACCGCGCCGACCCGGCGCACACGAAGAAAGCAGTCATCATGCTCGGTCTGATCATCAGCCTCATCGTCATCGGCCTCATCGCCGGTGCAGTCGCCCGCCTCGTCGTCCCCGGCAAGCAGAACATCTCGATCCCCATGACCATCCTCCTGGGCATCATCGGATCGTTCGTCGGTGGATTCCTCGCCTACCTCATCTTCCCCGGCCAGAACCCCGACGGCTTCTTCCAGACCTCGGGCATCATCGGCTCGATCATCGGCGCCATCATCGTCCTGGTCATCTACCTCAAGGTCACCGGCCGCAAGGGTGCTCGCAACTAGTCGACACCGCACGGCCGGACGGGCCGCCCTCCATCGCGGAGGGCGGCCCGTTCTCTCGTTCCCGGCGGGGGTCGGTGCGCGGGGCGGAGTTCGCCCGGGCGGCGCTAGGGCGTCGTGACGACGTCCTCGACGGTGTCGACGGTGCCGCTGCGCTTGCCCGCGCCGTTGCCGTTGTTGTTGCCCGGGCCCGAGTTGGGGTTCGATCCGCTGTTGCCGGGGCCGGTCACCGAACCCGTGCCGATGTCGGTGCCGGGCACGGTGACCTCGGGGATCGGGTTCTCGTCCGGCTCGTTCTCGTCCGGCTCGTTCTCGTCGGGCTCGTCCTCGTTCTCGTCAGCGGGCGTGCTGGGGCTCGCGGGCGCGGGTGCCGTCTCGGACGGCTGCGCGGGCTCGGGCTCGTCGGAGGGCGCCGACTGCTCGGGCTGCGGCGCGGTCGTCTCGCTGGGCGTCGTCCCGTCGGGCGTCGTCTCACCCGACGGCTCGTCGCTCGGAGCGGTGCTCGCGGGCGAGCTGGTCTCGGCGGGTGCGCCGTCGCCGCCGGACCCCTGCGACACGCCCCACACGACGGCCCCGGCGATGAGAGCCAGCACCGCCACGATGATCACGGGCAAGACCCATCTCGGTCGACCCGAGGAGGCGCGGTCCCGGTCGCCGAGACCGCCTCCGATCCCCGTCCCGCCGGCTCCCGAGCCGGCCGCGACCCCGCCGCCGGTCGCAGCCGACCCCACGCCGACCGCCGGGGCGAAGCGCTCGGTCGGGGCGTCGGAGCCCGGGGCGTCGTTCGAGTACGACGAGGTGGGGGCGTTCGCCCCGTAGGCGGCCGTGGGGGCGTCGCCGCCGGAGGCCGCGGCCGTGCCGTACGCCGCGGTCGGAGCATCCGAGCCGTACGCGACCGTCGGGGCGTCGGTCGCCCCCGCGGCGGCCGCCGCGCCCGCACCCGCGGCGCCCGCACCTGCGGCCGCAGCAGCAGCGGCCGCAGCAGCAGGCACCACCATCGTGCGATCACGGGGCGAGAGCGGCTCGGTCGGGTCGGGGACGGCGGCCAGGTCGGCGGTGCCGCCACCGCGGGATGCCGAGGCGAGCCGCGACGCGCGGCGTGAGACCTCGAGCGCGGTCGGGCGCGCCTCCGGGTCCCTCGCGGTCATCGAGGTCAGCAGCGACGCCCAGCCCGTCTCGAGCGACGACGGCACGATCGGGTCGTTGTGCAGGCGCGCCATGACCGACTCGATCGCCGAGCCCGTGAAGACCCGCGACCCCGTCAGGGCCTCGAGCGCCACGAGACCGAGCGAGTAGACGTCCGAGGGCGGTTCGATCGGCTTGCCGAGCGCCTGCTCGGGGCTGATGAACGCGGCGGTGCCCATCACGGTGCCGGTGGCGGTCAGCCGGGTCGAGTCGACGAGGTAGGCGATCCCGAAGTCGGCGAGCTTCGCCCGGTACCGCCCCTCGCCGCCGGGAACCGGTGCGAGCAGGATGTTCGCGGGCTTCACGTCGCGGTGGACGACGCCGCCCTCGTGGGCGACGTGCAGGGCCTCGCCGAGGTCGGCCAGCATGGCGGCCGCGGTGGCCGGGGCCAGCGGGCCGTCCGAGATGAGCGACTGCAGGGTCGGACCGTCGACGAACTCCATGACGAGGTACGCGCGGTCGGCGTCGTCGACGCGGGCGTCGAACAGCGTGACGATCGCGGGGTGGGCGAGCCCGGCGAGCACCTGGACCTCGCTGGTCTCGCGCCGCAGCTCGGCGGCGTCCGCGCCGGTGGGCGCGAAGAGCTTGATCGCGACCACGCGGCCGAGCAGCGTGTCGCGGGCGCGGTAGACGCTGGCCATGCCGCCGCGGCCGAGCACCGACTCGATCTCGTAGCGACCGTCGAGCACCATGCCTGCGGTGAGGTCCGGGGTGTCCATGTCGCCTCCTGTCCGGGTCGTGTGGGCAACGTCCCCACCCTATGCGGACGCTGCACCCGGAGGACCGCCCGGGCCGACCCCTACGGCGTGACCATGCCCCCGTTGACGTTGAGGGTCTCGCCCGCCACGAAGCTCGACTCGGCGCTCGCCAGGAACACGTAGGCCGGGGCCTGCTCGGCGGGCTGCGCCGCGCGGCCCATCGGCGACTCGCTCGAGCCGAACTCGGGCAGCGTCTCGGGGTCGACGCCACGGGTGACCTGCAGCGCGGTCCAGGTGGGCCCGGGGGCGACGACGTTGACGCGGATGCCCTTCGAGACGAGCTGCTGGGCGAGGCCCTTCGAGAAGTTGTTGATGGCGCCCTTGGTGGTCGCGTAGTCGAGGCGGTCGGGGGCGGGGGTGTACGCCTCGAGCGACGCCGTGTTGATGATCGTCGAGCCGGGGCCGAGATGCGGCAGGGCGGCCTTGATGATCCAGAACGGCGCGTAGACGTTGGTCTTGAAGGTGAGGTCGAACTGCTCGTCGGTGATCCGGTCGATCCCCTCCTGCCAGATCTGGCGACCGGCCACGTTCACGATGGCGTCGAGCCCGCCCAGGCCGGCCACCGCCTCCTCGACCAGCGTCCGGCAGAAGGAGGCGCTGGTGAGGTCCCCGGGGATCGCCACGGCCTTCCGACCGGCCGCCTCGACGACCTCGATCACGTGACGGGCGTCCTCCTCCTCGGCGGGGAGGTACGTGAGGGCGATGTCGGCGCCCTCGCGGGCGTAGGCGATCGCGACGGCCGCGCCGATGCCGGAGTCGGCGCCGGTGATGAGGGCGCGTCGGCCGGTCAGGCGGCCCGTTCCCCGGTAGGTGCTCTCGCCCAGGTCGGGGACCGGCGTCATCCTCGACTGGAGGCCCGGCTCGGGCTGCTGCTGCACCTCGGGGCTGATGACGGGGAATCGCGTGCGGGGGTCGTCGAAGGTGTACTGATCGCGGGTCATCCACCCGTCGTACACCGAGGGCCTGAGCGTGCGGTGCGGGCGTCCCCCGCCGTCCGGGATCCGCAGGGGACGGCACCGAGGAGGCGCGGGTACCCTGGTGCGGTGACCCTCAGCCCGTGCTCCCCGACCTCGGCCCCCACCCGGGCTCGACGTCGAGACACGGCGGCGTTCCCCAACCGACTGGTGCTCACCAAGCGCACATGCGGCACGAACGGCTGGATGAGCCTGTGGGGCACCAACGCGCACGGTGAGATCGCCGGATGCCCGCCCCCAGCCGCGGTCTGACCCGCCCCCTCGCCCTCCGTCCCGTCGTCGCGCCCTCCGCGCGGCGGCCGAGGACCGCGCTCCGGCGCGCGGAGAGCCGGCGGGTCGACGCCCTGTCGCACACCTCACCCGAAAGACGCTCATGAGCCACGCCGCGCCCCACTCGCCCACCCCCTCGTCTCCGACGCCGCCGCCTCCGGCCCGCGCGTCCCGTGCCCGTCACGCCGCGCGCCGGGTCGCCGACGTCGTCACCCAGGACACCGTCGCCGGAGTCCTCCTCCTGACCGCCACCGTGCTCGCCATCGTCGCCGCGAACACGCCCCTCGTCGACTGGTACGAGAACGTCCGCGACACCCGCATCGGGCCCGCCGCCCTGCATCTCGACCTGACGATCGGCACCTGGGCGGCCGACGGCCTGCTCGCCGTCTTCTTCTTCGTCGTCGGTCTCGAACTCAAGCAGGAGTTCGTCTCGGGCAGCCTGCGGAACCCGCTCCTCGCCGCCGTGCCGGTCGCGGCGGCCGTAGGCGGCGTCGCGCTGCCCGCGGTGCTCTACACGGTGCTGAACCTCGGCGCCGGCGACGACGCGCTGCGCGGCTGGGCGATCCCGACGGCCACGGACATCGCCTTCGCGGTCGCGGTCATCGCCGTGGTCGGCAAGTTCCTGCCGCCGGCCCTCCGCACGTTCCTGCTCACCCTCGCCGTCGTCGACGACCTCCTGGCGATCAGCATCATCGCGATCTTCTACACCGACGACATCGCCTTCCTGCCGCTCGCCCTCGCCCTCGTGCCGTTGGCGATCTTCGGGTTCCTGGCGCAGCGGGGCGTCCGCGCCTGGTACCTGCTGATCCCGCTCGCGATCATCACCTGGGCCCTCGTGCACGAGTCGGGCATCCACGCGACGGTCGCCGGCGTGCTGCTCGGATTCTCGGTGCCCGTCGTCGCGAGCGCCCGGGCGCGTGTCGCCTCGGGCTTCGACGACGAGGGCCGCGCGCTCTTCTCGGGCATGACCCACCACTTCGCCCACCGGGTGAGCCCGTTCTCGATGGGCGTCGCCGTGCCGGTCTTCGCCTTCTTCTCGGCCGGTGTGACGGTGGGGGGCTTCTCGGGTCTCGTCGACTCGCTGACGGACTCGGTCGCCTACGGCATCGTGCTCGCTCTGGTGCTGGGCAAGTCGATCGGCATCACGGTCACCACCTTCGTCGTGACGCGCCTCCCGGGTCTGCGGCTGCACGAGACCGTCCGCTGGCCCGACCTCGTGGGGCTGTCGTTCGTGGCCGGGATCGGCTTCACCGTCTCGCTGCTGATCGGCGAGCTGTCGTTCGGTCTCGGCAGCGAGGCGGACGACCACGTGAAGGTCGGCGTACTCGTCGGATCGCTCGTCTCGGCGGTCATCGGGGCGACGATCCTCAGCGTCAGGAACCGCGCCTACCGGCGGGATATCCGTGAAGCGAACTCGATCGGAACATAGTTAGGCGCTCTAGCGATCTGCGTGACAGCATGCTCATGCATCGACTTCACGGGCGATGCGGACAGGCCACCGGCCTCGTCATCCAGCACGACGGCAGCGCAGGGCTGCCAGGAACGAGCATCGTCATGAGCATCATCCGACCCACCGCCACGCGAGTCCGCAGCCCCTTCTCGGAGGTCCGCGACAACGACCGTCAGGCCACGCTGTTCGTGATCGCCACGTCGGCGGTCGCCGCGAGCATCACCGCGACGGCCGCCCTCCTCGTCACGCTGGGCTTCGGCGCATGAGCGCCGCCGACCTGCGTCACGTCGAGCTCGCGCCGACCGAGGCCCTCGACCTCTCCGAGCTGTTCGCCGGCCGCGGCGACGACGCCGGACTCGCAGCCTGATCGTGCGCCCCTCCTTCTCGGCCCGCATCCTGGCCTCCTCCGACGAGATCGATCACGTGTCGTACTTCGACACCGGGATCGACGACGACGATCTGGACTGAACCGGCGCGGTGACCCTGAGCCGCGCCTCCTGAACCACCTGCTCCACCCGCCTCGTCGACCGTCACGCGGTCGGCACGGCACGATCCGTACCAGCGGCCCACGACGTGGGACGCCGACGAGGATCACCGACCACGGGCCTCCCCTCACCGGGAGCCCCGTCGTCGTTCACGGGCGGACCCCGACGGGGCCGCCGACCTAGGCTGGCCGCATGAGCATCTCCAGCGTGAAGACCGTCCAGCTGCGTCGCTACGAGCTCGTCGACGGAGTCCTCGACGACTTCGTGGAGTGGTTCGGCACGCACATCGTCCCCGCCCGCGAGGCCGAGGGCTTCGCCATCGAGTTCGCCTACGCCGACCGCGAGGCGGGCGAGTTCGTCTGGGCCGTCAGCGTGGCGGGCGACGCCGAGCGCTTCGCCGCCGTCGAGGAGGCCTACCTCGCGAGCGACTCGCGTGCGGCGGCGTTCGCCGGCCAGCCGACCCGGGTGGCCGCGAGCCACGTGCGACTCGTCGAGCAGGTCGTGCCCGCCGGGGTGCGCTCCTAGCCCGCGAGCCGAGCCGACGCCGAGGAGGCGCGCCGGGCCCGACCGCGTCGCCAGCGGATAGCACGTGGCCATCCGCCAAGCGCTGCCATCATCCGATTTGCGAAAAAGTCGTGATACCCCCCAACCGGGGAGAGATCGTCTCCGAATCGTTACCCGGGTGCCTAGCAACCCCGTGTCGACCTCGCGCTGTGCGTGCCTCCGGCGGATACCCGAAACCCACCGTGATCTGGCGCTGCGCGGTGGTCGACACGTCACCGAGAACCCGAAAGCTCGGTGCCGGCCGCTCGGATCAAAGACGATCCGAGCGACTCCCGGGCTGCTGCACCCGCGTCACGTCCCCTCCCCGATGGGCCGCTCACGCGCCTCCTGTCCGTTGCCGGTGAGAACCGGGACCGGGCCGGACGAGGAGACGTATGGTCGGAAGGTCCTCGCCTGAGGCCACTCTCTCTAGGAGCCCCGTGTCCTCTGAACTCCTCGCGCCGCCCCGCGCGACCGTCATCGTCGTGCGCGACGACGGCACCTCGCCCACCGGGCTCGTCTCGGCACTCGTCGGCACGCTCGACGGCGGATCCGGCCCGGCCCCGTTCGACGTGCAGATCACGGAGGCCCTGCGCCCCGATGCGAGCCTCGACGACGGCGTGACGGCCGTGGTCCGGGCGATCCGCGCCTCCGGAGCACCCCGCTGGCTGCTCGCCGCCTCGGGATCCGACGTCCGCGTCGTCGCCGAGACCGCCGCCCGCATCCTCTCGGGTGAGGCCGGGGTCTTCGGACTCGCCGGTCTCGTCGTGAGCGAAGCCGTCCCGCCGCACCAGGCGCCCGGCGTGCCGACCCTCGTGCTCGACGACACGACGACCCCCTCGGCCGCCGTCGACGCGGTCGCCGTGTTCTGGCGGGATCGCGCCGGTCTCGGCCCCACCATGTCGAGCGACTTCGCCGAGGTCATCGCCTCGACGCGCACGAGCCCGCAGACACGGGCGCTGCTCGCACGCCGCGCCCTCGCGGACGACCCCGACCGCCGGCCCGAGGTGCTCACCGCGACGCAGCTCGACACGCTCCGCCTCGTGGCCGACCTCGTGGTCCCCCAGCGGGCACCCCGCCCCGGGGCCGCCATCGACCTCGCCGCCCGCATCGACGCCGATCAGAACCTCGGCAAGTCCGACGGGTGGCGGAACGCCGCGCTCCCGCCCGACATCGAGGCCTACCGACGCGGGCTGGACGCCCTGGCCGACCTGCACCTCCTCGGGCTCGACGAGCAGCGGTCCCGCGTGCAGGCGATCATCGACGGCGACTTCGAGGCGCCCGACGGCCGCATGAGCGCCGACCAGATGCAGCTGTGGTTCGAGGACGCCCGGGTCGACCTCGTGCGGGCCTGGCTGGCCCACCCGGCCACGATGGAGCGCATCGGGTTCGACGGCTTCGCCAACGGCGGACCCGGCGGGGCGATGTTCCAGGGCTACGACCTGCTCGGCGCCGACCGGCGAGAGCAGTGGGAACCGACGATGGAGGTCGTCCGATGAACCTCGACCAGATGAGCACCTACCCGGACGACGAGATCGTCGACGCCGTCGTCATCGGCACGGGTGCCGGAGGCGCGCCGATCCTCAGCACGCTGGCCGCCCGGGGTCTGCGGGTCGTCGCCCTCGAGGCCGGCGAGAACTTCGATCCCGAGCGCTTCACCCAGGACGAGACCGAGGCCGTCGCCATCAACTGGATGGACGAACGGCTCAGCAGCGGCGAGAACCCGACGGCGTTCGGTCTGAACAACAGCGGCAAGGGCGTCGGCGGATCGACCCTGCACTGGGGCGCCTTCACACCCCGACCCGACGAGCGCGACCTGCGGCTGAGGTCGCTGACCGGTCAGGGCGTCGACTGGCCGATCGAGCACGCCGAGCTGATCGAGTACATCGAGCGCGTCGAGGCCTTCGTCGGGATCGCCGGGCCCGCCGACTACCCGTGGGATCCCTCGCGTCGGTACACGCTCCCGCCGGCGCCCCGCAACGCCTCGTCGGACATGATGATCCGCGGCTGCGAGGCGCTCGGCATCACCGCCACCGACGGTCCCGTCGCCGTCACCACCGTCGATCGCGAGCAGGAGCACGCGGGCACCCGTCACGCCTGCGTCAACTGCGGCAGCTGCCACCAGGGCTGCCGCAACGGCGCCAAGGTCAGCATGGACACCACCTACCTGCCCTCCGCCGTCGCGCACGGCGCCGAGATCCGCCCCGGGTCGATGGTGCACGGCATCGAGCTCGACGAGGCGGGAGAGGTCTCGGCCGTGGTCTACACCCGCGACGGGGTCGAGCACCGTCAGCGCACGAAGGCGCTCTTCCTCTGCGCGGGCGGCGTCGAGACGCCCCGTCTGCTGCTGCACACCGGGCTCGCCAACAGCAGCGACCAGGTGGGCCGCAACTACATGGCGCACGGGGCGACCCAGGTGTGGGGGACCTTCACCGAGGAGATCCGCAGTCACCGCGGCTACCCGTCGTCGATCATCACCGAAGACACCATGCGACCCGAGGGCGTCGACTTCGTGGGCGGCTATCTCATCCAGAGCCTCGGGGTCATGCCGTTGACGCTGGCCACGACGCTCGTGCGCGGCGGCGGGCTCTGGGGCGACGAGCTGGTCGAGGCGATGGAGGGATACCGGTACCTGGCCGGGGTCGGCATCAACGCCGAGTGCCTGCCGAGCGACGACAACCGCCTCGTGCTGTCGGACGAGCTCGACGAGTTCGGCATCCCCAAGGCGATCGTCTCGTTCACCGCGGGGCCCAACGAAGACGCCATCGACGAGCACGCCATCGCGACGATGACCGCCATCGTCGAGGCGGCCGGCGCGACCGACACGATGATCCTGGCCCGCACGGCCCACACCATCGGCACCTGCCGCATGGGCGACGACCCGGCGGACGCCGTCGTCGACGCCGACGGGCGCAGCTTCGACGTGCCCAACCTCTGGGTCTGCGACAACTCCGTGTTCCCGAGCGCCGTCGTCGCGAACCCGGCCTTGACCATCATGGCGCTGGCCCTGCGGACGGCGGAGCGGTTCCTCGCGTCCCGGGGCGAAGGCGAGGGCGAGGGCACCGATGCGGCGGCCGATGCGTCCGCAGCGGCGCGGCCCCACGGGGTCGCCGCCTGAGGCGCGCTTATCCAGAATCGGCAGGGTCTGATGCGTCGAGGCGTCGTCGACTGGACATCGTCGAACACGCGTTCGTATATTCATCGGGTGGACGAAGCCGAGACCTGGAGCGATGACGGCGTCGTCTACCGCATCCAGGTGCTCGGCAACCGCCTCACCCTCGAGATGACGGAGCCCCGTCGCAGCGACAGCGGCGACGACGGCGGCGTCACGATGGACGTCTCGCGCATGTGGCATCGCGGCCTGTCGGGCGCGGCCCGGCTCACGATCGTCAGCCGCACCGGCGCCGTCACCATCCCCTGCCCGCTGCCCATCGCCCGGCGTCTCGTGGCCCGGTGGGCGAGCACGACCGGCGACAGCCGGGGCGACGATCGCCGCCCCATGCGCGACGAGAACCCGTAGCGACTCCTGCTCGGAGAGCTCGCGCTCACCGCCCGACTCTCGACTCGGAAGACTGACCGCATGGCCGAACCGCTCGTGACCCCCGACGGCCGCTACATCGTGGTGCGCGGTCGGCTCTGGCGACGGGCGGACCCCTCGGTGACCGACGACCGACGGGCCGAGCTCGTCCACGAGCTGATGGAGGCGCGGCGCGCCAAGAAGACGGCACTCGGCCACGACGACGCGGACGCCGTCGAGCGCGCGCGTCAGCGCGTCGACGCGGCGAAGACGTCGCTCGGCGAGCGCGGGCCGGTCTGGTGGGACGACGACGCGCCCGACGAGACCCGCCGAATGGCCGTGAACACGCGGTACGCCGACTGGTTCGCCTCGGTCTCGACGCCGTAGCGCCTGTCAGGCTGGGAGGCATGCCGTCCCTCGATGCCCTCCGCGCCTCCGTCCTGTCGACCCGAGGAGGCGCGGTGGACGACAGCATCCCCCAGCTCGCCGACGCCGACCCCGAGCTGTTCGGGGTCGCCGTGGTCCATCCCGACGGCGAGATGGCCGCCTCGGGCGACGCGGATCATCTCTTCTCGATCCAATCCGCGGTCAAGCCGTTCCTGTTCGCGCTGGCTCTGGCCGACACCGGCGGCGAGGCGCTCGACCAGGTGGGCATCGAGCCGACCGGCGAGGCCTTCGACGCCCTCAAGCTCGAGAGCCACACGGGGCGGCCGCCGAACCCATGGTGAACGCCGGAGCCCTGCTCACCGCCAACCTCGTCGACGGGGACTCGGGCGACGCCCGCTCCCGCCGGATCACCGCCGGCCTGAGCGCCTTCGCCGGGCGAGACCTCGACGTCGACCGCGAGATCAGCGAGAGCGAGCAGCTGCACGGCGACCGCAACCACGCCCTGGCGCATCTCATGCGATCCGAGGGGACGCTCGACCAGACGGCCGACGAGGCCGTCGCCGTCTACGCCCGCGCCTGCTCCGTCATGGTCGACGCGACCGCCCTGGCCGTGATGGGCGCGACCCTCGCGTTCGGCGGACGCAACCCCGTCACCGGCGAGCAGGTCGTCTCGGCCGCGATCGCGCGGGACGTCGTGTCGGTGATGGCGACCTGCGGCGTCTACGACGGCTCGGGCCGGTGGATGCGCGCGGTGGGCGTGCCCGCGAAGTCCAGCGTCTCGGGCGCGATCGTGCTGTCCGCCCCGAACCGGCTCGGCGCGGCGATCGTGAGTCCGCCTCTCGACGAGCTCGGCACGAGCGTCCGCGGCGAGGCCCTCAGCCGGGTGCTCAGCGACGAGTACGGCTTGCACTCGTTCGGCTTCCCCGGCCGGCCGTCCCGCTCGGCGGAGGCCGAGACCGAGGTCGGGGTCGGGGTCGATCGGACCTGAGCCGGTCGGACCCGGGCCGGTCAGGCCGGGGTGAGCAGCCCGCGGTCGAGCACGTCGGCGACCGCGAGCACCTTGTAGCCCTCGCGCTCGAAGAAGACGGTCATGCGGTCGTCGTCGGTGCTCATGACCGTGCCCTCGCCCCAGGTCGCGTGCACGACGCGAGCGTCGGTGGCGAACGCGGGAGGCGCGGTGTCGGCCGGGTGCGCCTCGTCGCCTCCCGAGCGCGCCTCCTCGACCCGGTCGCTCGCGGCGCTGCAGAGATCGCAGTTTCCGCACCGCTCGGGCGAGTCCTCGCCGAAGTAGCCGAGCAGGAACCGTCGTCGGCAGCCGGTCGTCTCGGCGTAGGTGCGCATCATCTCGATGCGCGACGACGAGACCCGCTCGCGCGTCTGAGCCACCTCCCGGGCCGACGCCGCGGCGTCGGCCGCCTCGAGCCCGGCGACCGGCTCGAAGCCGTCGGCCGACTCGGTCAGCGCACCCGCCTCGAGCAGCAGATCGATGAGGCGCGACACCGTGCGGCTGCCGAGCGAGAGCTGCCCGGCGACCTCGGCCCGCGTCACCGGTCGGCCAGCGGCCGAGAGGGCCGTGAAGACGTCGCGGAGGTCGGCCCGGCCGGGCAGACCCGAGGCGAAGAACGACCGCAGCGAGAGGTCCTCGGGCCGGTAGTGCAGCGTCGCGATCGCGGGCTCGCCGTCGCGCCCGGCCCGACCGATCTCCTGGTAGTAGGCGTCGAGCGACTCGGGCACGTCGGCGTGGACCACGACCCGCACGTCGGGCTTGTCGATCCCCATGCCGAACGCGCTCGTGGCCACGACGACGTCGACCTCGCCGGCGTGGAACCGCTCGTGCAGCTGGCCCCGCTCTGCGGCGCGCTGCCCGCCGTGGTATCCGACGACGGTGCGGTCGGGGCAGCGCTCGGAGATCGCCTCCGTGTACGACTCGGTCTCGCGGTGCGTCGCCACGTAGACGATGGCGGGGATCGCGGAGTCGGCGATCTGGTCGACGACGGCGCGCACCTTCTCGTCGTCGTCCTCGTGGCGGACGACCTCGAGGGCGAGGTTCGCCCGGTCGAAGCCGCGACTGAGCACCAGAGGGTCGTCGAGTCGGAGCCGTTCGACGATCTCGTCGCGCACGGGCACCGACCCGGTCGCCGTCAGCGCCAGCACCGGCGGGCGGCCGAGACGCTCGACGATCTCGCCGAGGTGCAGGTAGTCGGGCCGGAAGTCATGACCCCACGACGACACGCAGTGGGCCTCGTCGACGACGACGAGCGCGACGTCGGCGTCGCGCAGCCGGTCGACGGTCTCGTCGCGGGCGAGCTGCTCGGGGGCGAGGAAGAGGTAGGTGACCTCGCCCGCAGCCAGACGATCCCAGCTCGCCTCGTTCTCGGCGTCGGTGTGACCGGAGTTGATGTCGGCGGCGGGCGGGGCGTCGGGGCGGCCGATGAGACCGGCGACCTGGTCGGCCTGGAGGGCGATGAGGGGCGACACGACGACGGTCGGGCCGTCGAGCACGGCGCCGGCGACCTGGTAGATCGCGGACTTGCCGAACCCGGTCGGCATGACGGCGAGCGTGTCGCGGCCGGCGACGACCGACTCGATGGCCTCGAGCTGCGCGGGGTGGAGATCGTCCCAGCCGAAGAGATCGGCGGCGGCCCGGGTGATGCGCTCGGTCGGGGTGGTGGTCGTGGCGGCGGGTGCGGCGGCGGGGTGCGCGGTGCTCATGGTGTCCTCGGGATCTGTGTGGCAGGGATCCATTCCAGGCACGCGGGCCGGGACACGCGCACGATTCCCAGCCTCTGGTCGGCACCTCGTACCCCGTCCGTCGTCGGCGGCGGCACTCTACTCCGACCCGCCCTAGGATCATCGTCGGGGGAGCTCCGGCTTCGGACAGACGATCACACACGGGGATGGCATGACCGACGACGAACGCGACGCAGGGGACGACCGGAGCGGTGCCGAGGACGGCACGGCGGACGGGACGGCCGACGGCACCGCGAGCACCGCCGGCACCGCGAGCGCCGCGAGCACGGCCGAGCACAGCGTCGACGACTGGCTCGAGGCCGCTCGGGTCGAGCCGGCGGCGGGTGCCCGACGACGCGGCGAGCGACGGGCGGAGCGTCGTGACGAGAAGCGCGGCGGGGCCGTCGTGCCCATCATCGCGGTCTCGGTCGCGGTCGCAACGGTGATCGGCGCCTCCTTCGTGATCTTCGGCGACGCCCTCGGGCTCCGCGGCGACGAGACGTCGGCCGGACCGGCCCCCGCCACGATCTCCGCCTCGGCGCGCCCGGGCGCGGGGCAGGGCGGCCCCAGCAGCACGCCCACCCCGACCCCCACGCCGACGCCCTCCGGCGAGCCGACGCAGCAGGCGGCCACGGCCGCGCCGGCCGACGCCGCGCTGCCGGCGCCGTCGGTGGCGACGGTGCCCGCGGGGACGGTCGTGAGCGAGAGCGACGTCCGCTCGCCGCTCGGCAGCGTGGCGTTCCACTACCGCGTGGTGGCCGACGGGTCCGACGGCTACGACATCGAGTACTCGGGGTTCACGTCGACCCTGCCCGTGCCGGTCTCGGTCACCCTCATCGACATCGCGCCGTCGGTGGGCGACGGGATGACGTCGTACGGCGTCGGCTCGGTGCTGCTCGGGGGCCCCACGACCTCGCCCGCCTCGGGCCGGGTCGCGCTCGGCACGAGCCAGCCGTCGTACCTCGGAACGATCGTCACCTACTCGTCGGCGCCGAGCGCCGACGGGGTGCCGCTCGAGATCGGACCGGACAAGGTGCTGGCCGTGTCGTCGGTCGCCTGGAGCATCCCGCCCCGCGAGACGAACATCGCTCCGGTCGACTCGGGCCCCGCGTCGCTGGCGGCCGGGCAGGTCAGCTCGACGACGGACTCCGGCGCACCCCGCCGCTACGTCGTCGCCCCCAACGACACGATCGCCGAGGTCGCCGCCCGCTTCGACATCTCGGTGGCGGCTCTGATCTACCTCAACGCCGGGCTCCAGGTGCTGGGCGACGACCAGCGTCTGTTCGAGGGCACGACGCTGAACCTCGACCCCGCGGCGGTCTGAGCGGCGGCGTCAGTACGAGGTGACGACGGGCGAGCGGTCGAAGCGGGCGCCCTCGGGGCGGGGGCCCAGCAGCAGGAACGCGAGGAACGCGATCCAGCCGAGGAACGGCACGAGGATGACGAACGTCCAGAGCCCGCTGCGGTTGACGTCGTGCAGACGCCGCCAGGTGAGAGCCAGGGTGGGGACGGCGGTCGCCAGGTAGATGACGAACAGCACCACGTTCGGGGCGCTCGAGAGGGACTGGCCGTCGACCTCGCTCCAGTCGCCGGTCAGCACGCCCGTGACGCCCTGGATGACGAACGGCAGCAGGAACTGGACGAGCCCCACCCACCAGTACTCGGCGCGGCCGGCGCGGCCCGAGAACGTCGCGTACTTGAGGACGAAACGGCGCATGGCCTCGACGAAGGGCGCCCGGTAGTGGGGCAGGTGGAGGGGCGGGCGGTGTCGCCCTTCGGGTTCGCGGGGGCTGGAGGCCAGGGTCACCGTCTCATCGTAGAGCCGCGGGCGACGGGCCCCGGCTCCGGCCGACGAGCTCGACCCCGCCGCAGCGTGGATCCCGCCCGGGCCCCGGAGGCCCCCGCACCCTAGGCTGAGCGGAACGACCGCGAACCGAGGGGAACCGCGCATGACCAACGACAACAACCCGAACCAGCCGAACCAGCCCAACCAGCCGAGCTACGGCGGTCAGCCGGGCTACCCGGGCCAGGGAGGCGCGCAGCAGTCGTACGGATCGGCTCCGCAGTCGTACGACCCCGGCCCGAACCAGAACGCCGACGGCTCGAAGCCGCCGTCGAAGGCCATGGCCATCACCGGTTTCGTGCTGTCGTTCTTCGGACTGCTCGCGATCGTCGGCCTCGTGCTCAACATCATCTCGTACAAGCGGTTCGGTCGTGCGGGTCAGCCCCGCGGGCTCTCGCTGGCCGGCATCATCATCTCGATCGTCGTGATCATCATCACGATCGTCGGCATCATCGTCTTCGCCGTGTCGATCACCGCGGTGATCTCCGCCTGCGCCGATCTCGGACCGGGCACCCACGTCGTCGACGGCATCACGTACACCTGCGGCTAGGCCTCACCGGCACCGCAGCACCAGCAGTACGAGCACCAGCCCGACGGGCCGGCGCCGCACCCCGGGTCATCGGCCCGGCGGGCGGAGCCGGCCCGTCGTCGCGTCGGGACTCCGGAGCCGGTGCGCGCGCCGGCTCCGGACGGGGCCTCGTTCGATCTCGAGAGACCCGGGTCGCGCTCTGCAGTGAGGTTAGGCTAACCTAAGCGACCGTGAGCCCCCATCCCCCGACCGGCACGACGGCCGCCCCCGCCCTCCGGGCCGACGGCGTCTCGATCGCCTACGACGGCGTGGACGTCGTCCACGACGCGCTGCTCGAGCTCCGGCCCGGATGCGTCACCGCGCTGATCGGACCCAACGGCAGCGGGAAGTCGACCCTCCTGCGGACCCTCGCGCGCCTCCAGCAGGCCCGGACGGGCTCCCTCTCGCTCGGCGACGGCGACGGCTCCGGCACGACCACCGGCGCACCCCGCGCCGACACCCGCGACTCCGAGACCGACGCCCTCGCGCTCTCGCCCCGCGACTTCGCGCGCCGCGTCGCCATGCTCACGCAGGGCCGCCCCACGCCGAGCGGCCTCACCGTGCGCGACGTCGTCGAGTTCGGCCGCCACCCGCACCGCGGCCGCTGGGGCCGGGGCGACGCCGACGGCTCCGTCGCGGTCGACCGCGCCCTCGATCTGACGGGCGTCGCGCAGCTCGCGGGGCGCGGCGTCGACCAGCTCTCCGGCGGCCAGCTGCAGCGGGTCTGGCTCGCCAGCTGCCTCGCGCAGGACACCGGCGTGCTGCTGCTCGACGAGCCGACCACCTACCTCGACCTCCGCTACCAGGTCGAGCTGCTCGACCTCGTGCGCGAGCTCGCCGACGACCGGCGCATCGCCGTCGGCGTCGTGCTCCACGACCTCGACCAGGCGGCCGCCCTCGCGGATCGCATCGTCGTGCTCAGCGAGGGTCGCATCGTCGCCGAGGGCGAGCCGTCGGCCGTGCTGACACCGCGCCTCCTGAGCGACGTCTGGGGCATCCGCATCGACGTCGACACCGACCCCACGACCGGCCACCTGCGCACCCGCGCGATCGGCCGGCACCACACCAGAACCGAGAGGCTCCACCCGTGAACACCAGACGACGACTCCTGACGGCCGCGGCCGTCGCCGCCGCCGCAGCCCTCACCCTCGCCGGGTGCGGCACCACCGAGGCCACCGACGCCGAGGGCGAGGGCTCCGGCTCGACCTCCGCCTCGAGCGGCCCCATCAGCCTCACCGACGCCACCGGAGCCGAGATCACCCTCGACGGTCCGGCCACGAAGGTCGTCGGCACCGAGTGGAACGTCGTCGAGGACCTCGTCGCCCTCGGCGTCGACCCGGTCGGCGTGGCCGACGTCGCGGGCTACCAGGCCTGGGGCGCGTCCGTGCCGCTGACCAACGACCCGGCCGACATCGGCACGCGGGGCGAGCCGAGCCTCGACACCGTCGCCTCGCTGACCCCCGACCTGATCGTCGCGACCACCGACCTGCCGGCCGACGCCGTCACGCAGCTGCGCGAGATCGCCCCCGTGCTGCAGATCACCTCGGCCGACGCCTCGCGTCAGATCGAGAACGCGACGGACAACCTCGACCTCATCGCGAAGGCGACGGGCACCGAGGACCAGGCGACCGAGGTCAAGCAGGCCTTCGACGACGCCCTGGCCGACGGCAGGCAGGCCATCGCCGACGCCGGGCTCGAGGGCACCGACGTCGCCTTCGCCGACGGCTACGTCGACGCCGGCCAGGTGGGCATCCGCCCCTACGCCGCCGGCTCGCTCGTCGGCGACGTCACCGAGGAGCTCGGTCTCACCAACGCCTGGACCGTCGAGGGCGATCCCGCCTACGGCCTCGCCGCGACCGACGTCGAGGGCCTCACGCAGCTGCCCGACGACACGCGGTTCCTCTACATCACGAACGAGGTCGACGGCGACGACCCGTTCGCCGACGTGCTCGGCGACAACGCCGTGTGGAAGTCGCTGCCCTTCGTCGAGTCGGGCGACGTGGACCGTCTGCCCGACGGCATCTGGATGTTCGGCGGACCGGCCGCGATGACGGCCTACGTCGACGCCGTCGTCTCGACCCTGACCGACTGACCCGACGGCAGGCGCACCGACCGTGACCACGATCGTCACCCCGACCGATCCCGTCCCGCCGACCCGGCAGGGACGCACCGAGCGAGCCCAGGAGGCGCGGGTCGCCGCGCCCCGCCGGCTCACCCCTCGGTCGGTCGGGGTGACGATCGCGCTGGTCGCCGTCGTCGTGCTCCTCGCCCTCGTCGACGTCACGCAGGGCACCGCCGACGTGGGGCCCCTCCAGGTGTGGCAGGCCCTGACGGGGACCGCGACGGCGGGTGACGCGTCCGTGGTGGTCGCATCGCGCCTCCCCCGCATGGTCGCCGGTCTCGTCGTCGGGATCGCCCTCGGTGCGGCCGGGGCCGCACTGCAGCAGATCAGCCGCAACGTGCTCGCATCGCCCGACACGCTCGCCGTCAACGCGGGCGCCGCCGCGGCGCTGGCCGTCGCCGCGGTGACCGGTCTGACGCTGCCGCTGCTGGCCTCGTCGGGCGTCGCCTTCGCCGGCGGTCTCGCGGCGGCCGCCGTCGTGCTGGCCCTGTCGGGGCTCGGGTCGGGCACCGTGCGTCTCGTGCTGGCGGGCAGCGCCCTCGCCCTGGGGCTCGCCTCGGTGACGAGCGCGCTGCTCCTGCTGTTCCCGCAGCAGACCGTCGGCCTGTACCAGTGGGGGCAGGGCAGCATCTCGCAGAACGGCTTCGCGGGCGTCGCCCAGCTGACGCCCGTCATCGTGGTCGGCCTCGTCGTGCTGCTGCTCTGCTCGACCCGCATCGACGCGCTCGCCCTCGGCGACGACGCGGCGCGCAGCGTCGGGGTCGACGTCCGCACCACGCGCGTGGTCGCGGTGCTGGCCGCCGTGCTGCTCTCGGCCGCCGCCGTGACCCTCGCCGGGCCGATCGGCTTCGTCGGACTGTGCGCGCCCGCCCTGGTGCGACTGATGCGGCGGGTCGTCCCCGCCGTCCGGCGCTCGGTCGTGCTGATGCCGCTCGCAGGGCTCGCCGGGGCCGGGCTCGTGCTCGGCGCCGACGTGCTGCTGCGGACGCTGGTCGGAGCCGAGGCCTCGGTGCAGGTGCCCACGGGCCTCGTGACCTCGCTGCTCGGCGCGGTGTTCCTCGTCGTGCTGGCGTTCCGCGCCCGCGACCACGCCGGGGCGACGCCGGTCGAACGCCACCCGATCGTGTCGCGCCGCCGGTACGTCGTGACGGTGGTCGTCGTCGCGGCCGCGCTGCTCGGCGTCGTCGTCGGCTCGGTGCTGCTCGGCGACACGAAGCTGCTGCTGGGCGACGTCGTCAACTGGGTCGGGGGCCGGTCGGGCCCGATCGTCAGCTACGTGCTCGACACCCGTGTGCCGCGCGTGGTCGCGGCCGTCACCGCCGGGGCCGCTCTCGCCCTGGCCGGCTCGCTCGTGCAGGGGGCGACCCGCAACCCGTTGGCCGAGCCCGGCATCATCGGCGTGACCGGCGGGGCCGGACTCGGCGCCGTGCTGCTCGTGACCACGGTGCCCGCCGCCACGGGCTGGAGCGTCGCCGCCGCCGCGTTCGCCGGCGCCGTGCTCGCCTCGCTGATCGTCTTCGGACTCGCGGCGCGCAGCGGCTTCGCCCAGAACCGCCTCGTGCTGATCGGGATCGGCGTCGCGACGGCGACCACCGCCTCCATCAGCCTCCTGATCGTCCTGACCGACCCGTTCAACGGGGCGAAGGCGCTCACCTGGCTGTCGGGATCGACGTACGGCCGCACGCTCCCCGACTCGGCGCCCGTCGCGGTGGCCCTGGTGCTGGCGCTCGTCGTCGTGGCCGGACGTCGCCGCAGCCTGGACCTCGTGGGGATCGACGACGACACGCCGCGCCTCCTCGGGGTGTCGCTGTCGCGGTCGCGACTGGTGTTCCTGTCGCTGGCCGTGCTGCTGACCGCGACGGCCGTCTCGGCGGTCGGCGTCGTCGGCTTCGTCGGCCTCGTCGCACCGCACGCGGCCCGCGCGCTGGTCGGACGCCGGAGCGCCCGCGTCGTGCCGGTCGCCGTGCTGCTCGGCGCCCTGCTCGTGGGGCTGGCCGACGTGCTCGGACGCACCGCGATCGCACCCGCCCAGCTCGGCGCGGGGCTGCTGACCGCCGTGATCGGGACGCCGTACTTCGTCTGGCTGCTCTGGCGCGGACGCCGCTGACGCCGGCTCGGGGTCGGGGTCGGGGGTCGCGGGTCGGGGGTCGGGGTCGGGGCGTGCGTCTCGCCGCCCCCGCGCTCAGCCGAGAGCATCGAGTGGTCAGAAGATGCTCTTTATCGCGCTCGTACGAGCATCTTCCGACCACTCGATGCTCGAACGACGCGCTCGACGACGGACGACGCGCTCGCACTCCCGCTCGCGTGGGGCCAAGGCCCATCGACTGGTCAGAACATGCTCTCCGTCGCGCCCGCACGAGCATCTTCCGACCACTCGATGCCCGAACAGTGCGCTCGGCGCCCCGGCGCGACGCACTCGACGCCCCGGGCGACGCGCCCGGCGCCCCCACGTCGCTAGCCTGGGCGACGGCAGCGGCGTCGACGGCGACCCCGCGCCATCGACACGAGGAGGACGCATGCTCAAGGGCATCGATCCGATCCTGGGAGGCGCGCTGCTGCACCTCCTGGACGACATGGGCCACGGCGATCAGCTGCTGGTCGTCGACCGCAACTTCCCCGCAGCGTCGACGGGGCTCCCCGTGGTGCGGGTGGGCGAGGCGACGATGTCGCGGGTGATCGGGGCGCTGCTCGGCGTGTTCCCCCTCGACGAGTTCGTCGACACGCCCCTCGAGCGCATGGAGGTCGACGGCGATCCGGCCGTCACCACCGCCGAGCAGGACGCCGTGCTCGACATCGCCCGCGCAGCGCACCCGAAGCCGCTCGAGTGGGGCGTCATCCCGCGGCTCGACTTCTACGAGCGCGCCCGCGGGGCGTTCGCCGTGGTGCACGTGCTCGACCCGGCCCCGTGGGGCTGCTTCGTGCTGCAGAAGGGCGTCGTCTTCGACGAGTGACCCCGGGAGGCGCATGTCGGCCGAGCCCAGGAGGCGCGGGTCATGTGGCCGCACCACCTCCCGACCTCGCACGGTGGTCCGAACACGCCCCTCCGCAAGAACCGGAGGGCACCTTCCGACCACTCAGCCCTGGCGGGCGACCGCGCGATCGGCCTGCTCGCGCGTGAGCTCGGTGAGCCCCCCGCAGTTGCTGCACTGGTTCGTGTATCGCGATCGGACGGTGAACAGCGGCACGAAGAACAGCGTGAACCTCGTCGCGAGCTTCTCGACGCGCTGCGGCACGTTCTTGTCGCAGTAGCCGCAGATGAACACGACGGTCACGAGCAGGGTGCGGCGGACGGACGTGCCGAAGAGGAGGAACATGCCTCGACCGTAGTCCGCCCCGATGTCACGACCCCGACGGCTGCATCGGGTGCGCCGCGACCCACGCACGCACGCCTCCAGCGTCCGGCATCCGGCACGAGGCGCGGGCGGGGAGGCGCGGGGCCGCGAGGCCGGCCGCCTGGGCGACGGGTGTTGCGTGATCGTGACGACCCACGCCTCCTCGGCTTGATAGCGTCGGATGATGGGGACGACGACGCGACTGTGGCAGGGGTTCATCGGCGGAGCGGCGGCGGTGATGCTGCTGGCCGGGTGCACGGCAGGAGGTGCGGGTGACGGCGCATCCGCCGGCCCCACCCCCACGGGCGGCGGCGACTCCAGCCCGTCGGCCGACCCCTCGTCCTCGTCGACGCCGTCCTCCGATGCCGGCGGCGCCTCGGCCGAGCCCGTGACCGAGGTCGGTCTCGACTGCGCCGGCCTGCTCGACTCCGCTACAGTCAGCGCCGTGCAGGGCGAGTGGGTGTCGCAGGACTACTACGCGCGGGCCGACGCCGAGCCCTCCGACTACGCGGTCGCCCAAGAGGGCGGGATCGTCTGCACGTGGAACAACGGCCGGGCCTCCGACGGCAAGAACAATCCGATCCCCCGCAGCGGCTACACGGGTCTGCTGGTGCAGGTGCTGCCGCACGCCGACGAGCAGTACGCGCAGCTCGTGGCGACGTACGACGGCGACCCCGGCCTCGACTGCTTCGGCAACATGAGCGTCGAGAACCAGAGCCTCGCCGGCTGCACCTTCGACACGCTGATCGACGGCACCTGGGTGAGCCTGCTCGCGACGGGCCTCGACGTGCCCGAGGGCAGCACCTCCGAGAAGGTGATCGACCCGATCGTCCGCGAGATCACGGATGCCGTGACGGCAGCCGACGTCTCCGACGAGCCGTGGCCGCTCGGCGGGGCGCTGCCGAACTGGACGTGCGACGTCGACCAGCCCTACGACGCGGCCGCCCTGGGACTCGACGGCGAGACCCGCATCGAGCTGGCCGGGGGCGGCTACTCGGTGTACGCGGCGGCCTGGCAGCGCGCCCAGGCGTCGAACTGCTTCACGGCGCTCGACGGCGCCGGCGCCCCGCAGACGTCGATCATCGAGGAGAGCGCGCTGGTCGGCGGCGCCTGGGCTCTCGACCAGCGCCTCGCATTCGGGCACGTCGACCCGGCGTCCGAGGTCGAGGTGACCGGTCTCGCCGAGGGCGACCGCGCCTACCGCACCTGCGCCGAGACGTGCATCACCGACCTGGTGCTCGGCGACGACTGGGTGCGCCTGAGCGTGAACCCGGTCGCGATCCCCGACGTCGAGGCCACCAGCGTCGCGCTGACCGAGCAGTACGTGGCGCGCGCGGCGGCGTAGGCGCGACGGCGGCTGCCTGGACCACCGGCACCTCCTCGTCCAGACTGGAGCGCATGGCACCCCGGATCACCGACGCGACCACCAAGACCGGCATCGTCATCGTCGGCTACATCGCCGTGTTCATGCTCGGACTCACGTCGGCCCTCCTGGTGGGAGGTGTCGGCGGCACCATCGCGAGCGTCGCGCTCGCTCTGGCCGTCGTGCTGTTCTGCGCCCGCACGTTCCGGGCCCCGGGCGAGCCGATCGCGCCACCCCGCCCCTGGTGGAAGCTCACGGGCGGCCGCACGTCGGGTCTCGTCGTCGGGGGCCTCTGCGTGCTGCAGGTCGTCGGCCAGCTGGCGTCGGCACGGGTGTCCGACGGGGCCGGCTGGAGCCTCCCCGCCGCGCTGCTCTACACCGTGCTCGCCGCGGCGTTCGTGCACTCGGCCCTGCGGCAGCCGGCCCGCCGGGCCGCGCCCGACGCGTAGCGGAGAAGCCCGGACCAGACCCTGAGCGGTACGGGCCGGAGCTGGAGAGGGACCGGAGCCGAGGAGGCGCGAGACGGTCGATGGAGCGAGTGACGGGAATCGAACCCGCGCTACCAGCTTGGGAAGCTGGAGTTCTACCATTGAACTACACTCGCGTGCCGCGTCGGACGCGGACCAGTCCACTATAGCGACCCGCGCCTCCTCGGCCGCTCCGAGCATCGGACGCCTGCGGATCGAGTGGTCGGAAGATGACCTGCACTCCCCCGCGACGAGCATGTTCCGACCACTCGAGGCAGGGGCGCGCGACTAGTGCGGCCCGACGCCGACGATCCGCAGGTCGAGCGACGGCTCGAGCAGGTCGGGCTCGAGAGCCAGCCGCCCGAGGAGGCTCTCGGCCACGTCGCGGGCGACGCGCGGCCCGGAGGCCTCGTCGCTCACGGCGATGTCCAGCGTCACACGGGTCTCGGCCCGCGACGCGACGATGCCGACGATCGGCGCCGAGGGCCCCGTCGCCGGCGAGTCCGAGCCGATCCCGCCCACGCCCCCGTCGCCAGCCGAGTCGCCGTCGCCTCCGTCGCCCCCGCCGACCACCGCGGTCAGCCCGTCGACCGCGCGCCGCATCGCCGTGCCGAACCCCGGGCGCGCCTGCACGCGCACCACGCCGGGCGTCTCGGCGGCGAGCGCCCCGAGCTCGGTGGCCAGTCGTGACAGCTGCCGATCGTCCATCACAGACCTCCGTCGTGTTCGTCGTCGAGCTGGTGCACGTCGCGCACGGTCACGTCGACGCCTTCGACGACGAGCTCCGTCTGCTGCTCGAGGTGCCGCACGACCGCGAGACGGACCTCGTCGGCGAGCGGCTGCACCGCCACGCCGTAGAGGGCGCTGATGGCCACGTCGACCGTCACGATCGCGTCGGGCTGCGCGACGTCGCCCACGATGGCGCACGAGATGACGAGCGCCCCGTCGACCGCGTCGCCCGCCTCGCGGATCAGCCCGCGCACGGCCCCCTCGGTGATGTGGAGGGTCGTCCGCTCGTGGGTCGAGGTGAGCGGGATCTCGCGACCCGAGCGGGACTCGAGGCGCACCCGGCTCATGACGTCGGCGATCCACGACGGGGCCGGGGCGGGCGTCGCGGCGACCTCGTCGCTCAGCAGCTGGTCCGAGACGCCGCGGAGCCGTCGCAGCGCGTTGAGCTGGGCGAGCGCAGACGGGTCGTCCTCGATGAGGGGGTCGTAGGGCTGCCGGCCCTCGTCGAGGTAGTCGGCGATGCGCTCGAGGCTCACACCGTCGTCGGGGGCGGCGTCGACGGCTGCGTCGAGCTCGGCCTCCGCATCGGCCGTCGTCACGGCGTCACCGGCGGCGACGGCGCGGTCCGGGTCGAGCCCCTGCGCGAGGGCGTCCGCCGTCGCGTCGGCGCCGGCGGTCGACGGGGTGGTCTCGGCGGGATCCGAGGAGGCGCGGGTCGGCCCGCTCTCGTCGCCGTCGTACCCGGAGGAGCGGGTCGGGTCGTCGCTCATCGCCAGGCCTCCATCTCTCGGGTCAGTGTCTCTCGGGCCCGGGCCAGCAGGCCTCGGACGGCGGTCACGGACGTCCCCAGGGTCTCGGCGATGTCGGCGTACGACTCGCCTCCGACCTCGCGGAGCGTCCAGACCTGGCGTTGGGTCTCGGGCAGACGGCGGAGCGCCTGACGCAGCCCCGACATCGCGTCGCCGGTGACGACGGCCCGCTCGGGATCGTCCCGGCCGCCCGGCTCGCTCGGCAGCTCGAGCTCGTCGACGTCGCTCGCGGGGCGCCGCGACCGCACGAGGTCGAACGACTTGCGCGACACGATGCGCATCATCCAGCCGCGCACGGCGGCCGGCTCCGACAGGGTCGGCAGCTCACGCCAGATGGCGATCGACGCCTCCTGCACGGCGTCGTTCGCGTCGGCGCGTGAGCTCGTCAGCCGGGTCGCGTAGGCGGTCATGAGACCGAGGTGCCGGCGGAGCAGCTGCTCGAAGGCCCTCTCGTCGCCCTCCGCGGCGCGGGACGCGAGCACGGCATCGGCCGCATCGGACAGGTCGACCGCCACCGCGCCTCCTCGGCTGTGTCGGGGCGAGGGCACATCGCTGTGACCCGACGCCCGGTGCTCCGGTAGAACGGAGCGGGACAGGGAATCCGGACGGGCACCGTGACGATGTCGCCGCCGAACGCGTCCTGCAGACGACTAAACCACGAAACCACCGCGCACACCGACAGTCAGGACACTCCATGAGCGACATGACCCCCACCACCCTCACGACCGGCCCCTCGGCGGCCTCCCTCTCGGGCGCCGGCTCCGGCGCGGCCTCCGGCGCCACCGGCCGCACGGTCATCGCCGACGCGGTCGTGGCGAAGGTCGCCGGCATCGCCGCCCGCGACGTCCCCGGCGTGCACGCGCTCGGCGGAGGCGCCGCTCGCGCGTTCGGCGCCCTCCGCGACGTCGTCGGCAGCCAGGACCTCGCCCAGGGCATCCGCGTCGAGGTCGGCGAGACGCAGGTCGCGGCCGACGTCACCATCGTCGTCGAGTACCCACTGCCGATGAGCGAGGTCGCCGACCAGGTCCGAGCGGCCGTCGCCGCCGCCGTCGAGCAGCTCATCGGCATGGAGGTGGCCGAGGTGAACGTCGCCATCGTCGACGTGCACATCCCCGGCGTCGACGATGACGACGAGACGACCGCTCCCGCCACGACCCGCGTCCGCTAGGCGGCCCGCGAGCGCGTCAGCGCGTCAGCGCACGGCGAGGAGGATCTTGCCGCTGTGCTCGCCCGTCGCCATGCGCTCGTGCGCTGCGGCGGCGGACTCGAGCGGGAACACGCTGTCGAGCACCGGGCGCACGTCGCCGCGGGCCACGAGCGGCCACACGTGCTCCCGCACCTGCGCCATGATCTCGCGCCGCTCCTCCAGCGGACGGGCGCGCAGCGTGGTGCCCCAGATGCGGGCGCGCTTCGCCATCAGCGCGCCGACGTCGATCGTGGCGTCCCGGCCGCCCTGGGCGGCGATCACCATGATGCGACCGCCGACGGCGAGCGCCTCGACGTCCCGGGCGAGGTAGTCGCCGCCGACCAGGTCGAGCACGACGTCGACGCCGCGCCCGTCGGTGAGCTCGTCCACGACGGCGACGAAGTCGTCGCGCTTGTAGTCGATGCCGCGGTCGGCGCCGAGCTGCTCGCAGAACTCGACCTTGTCGGGGGTGCCGGCGGTGGCGTAGACGGTCGAGCCGAGCGCCTTGGCCATCTGGATCGCGATCGACCCGACGCCGCTCGATCCGCCGTGGACGAGCAGGGTCTCGCCGGGCTGCAGCTGCGCGTTCATGAACACGTTCGACCAGACGGTGGCGACCGCCTCGGGCAGACCGGCCGACTCGACGAAGTCGAGGCCCTTGAGGTACGGCAGCACGAGCCCGGCGTCGACGGCCACCCGGTCGGCGTAGCCCCCGCCGGGCAGCAGCGCGACGACGTGCTCGCCCAGGGAGGCGCTGGTCACCTCGGAGCCGATCGCCACGACGGTGCCGCTCACCTCGAGCCCCGGCCAGGCGGGCGCACCGGCGGGCGACGGGTAGTGCCCCTCGCGCTGATTGACGTCGGCGCGGTTGACGCCGGCCGCGGCGACGTCGATGACGACCTCGTGCGGCCCGGCGACGGGCTCGGGCACCTCGCTGACGATGAGGGCGCGGGGCCCTCCGGGCACGGGGACGGTGACGGCACGCATGACCCCATCCTCCTCCAGACCCGGCGACGCCGTCGTCGCGGTGGCTAGAGTTGCCGGGTGCTGCTCTCCGATCACGACATCAAGCTCGAGCTCGACGCGGGCCGCATCGGCCTCGACCCCTACGATCCGACGCTGATCCAGCCATCGAGCATCGATGTGCGGCTCGACCGGCTGTTCCGCCTGTTCGACAACCACAAGTACCCGTTCATCGACCCGGCGGTCGAGCAGCCCGAGCTGACCCGCCTGGTCGAGACCCCCGCCGACGAGCCGTTCATCCTGCACCCGGGCGAGTTCGTGCTCGGCAGCACGTACGAACTGGTCAGCCTGCCCGACGACGTCGCCGCGCGTCTCGAGGGCAAGAGCTCGCTCGGCCGACTCGGCCTGCTGACGCACTCGACGGCCGGCTTCATCGACCCCGGCTTCAGCGGCCACGTCACGCTCGAGCTGTCGAACGTCGCGACCCTGCCGATCAAGCTCTGGCCGGGCATGAAGATCGGCCAGCTCTGCTTCTTCCGGCTCAGCTCGCCGGCCGACCACCCCTACGGATCGAGCGAGTACGGCTCGCGCTACCAGGGGCAGCGCGGCCCGACCGCGAGCCGCTCGGCGCAGTCGTTCGTGCACACCGACGTCAGCCGCTAGCCGGTCGGCGTCGCCCGCTGACGGCGTCGAGCCGAGGAGGCGCGGCGCGGCTCTCCGCCGCCCCTCTCGAAGAGAAGGGGGGCGCGGGGAGAAACCCGACATCTCAACCCGCGCCCCCGTGACTCGCGATCCTGAACCGGTCATCGCGAGGCGTAGTCATCTTCTAATGGATCCTCATCTTTCGCGACCGCCTGGACGCAGAACGAATTAGCAGGACGACGGGCGAAGATCAATCCCCTTGCAGCACCGTACGCGCCGGGATACGACGCACCGTGACGTCAGGACTCGAGCGTCTCGCGCGGCGAACGGCCGTAGGCCGCGAGGTAGATCGCCGAGAACCGTCCGGCGTGGGCGAAGCCCCAGCTCGCGGCGATGCCCGCCACCGTGTGACCGAGCGTCGGGTCGCCCGCCACGAGGTCGCCGTGCGCCGCGCGCAGCCGCGCCTGACGGAGCTCCGCCATCGGCGTCGTGTCGAGGTGCTTCCGGAACGCCAGCTGCAGCCCGCGCGGCGTCAGCCGGGCCGCCTCGGCGATCTCGACGACGCCGATGTCGTCGTGGGCGTGCTCGTCCATGAAGGCCATCGCGCGCCGCACCGTCGACGGCAGCTGCCGCCCCTCGCCCCGGTGGTCGAGCGGCACCGCCGTCGTCGAGAAGCCCTCGACGAATGCGGTGACGAGGGTGCGGAACGCTGCCGTCCGCACGAGCGGACTCGACATCGCGGCGTCGTTCTGCACGAGCTGCCGCAGGTGGGCGGTCACCGACCGCCAGTGCTTCTGATGCGACGCCGAGACCATGCTCATCGACGTGAGGTGCAGACCCCGGGGGGCCGCGAGCCCGAGCGAGGCGAGCTCCTTCTCGACGGAGTCGCGGTCGATCATGATCTGCGACAGCTCGAGGTGATCCCACTGGGTGTCCTTCACGCGCTTGCTCGAGAAGGCGATCGTCGAGCCCGACTCGCCCCGCACCTCCTCGACGCCGTCGGAGACCGTGACCCGTCCGCCGACCACCGTCGCGATGCTGAAGTACGGGATGGGGTCGCTGATCGTGCGGAGGACGCCGCCGTACTCGAGGTGCCCGACGGCGAACCGCGGCTCACCCGTGACCGAGCGACGGAACCGGAAGGAGTCGCCGGGCGCGCCCGCGTCGAGCGACTGCAGTTTGTAGACCCGGTGCAGTATCTCGTGCGCCACGGCAGGGTCTGCTGTCTCGATGCTTCGGACGCGGGGATCCGCGAAGGGGTTCGGCGACATGGCACTCGGCCCGGTTCGGGTGATGGCCCGTGCGAACAGGGTCCTGGCCCGCACGAGCTCGTCGACCTGATCCGTCGACTGGCCGAAGGCTACCCCGGATCGGGCTCGGAGCGTAGCGTCGCCGCCATGGACTACAGAACTCTCGGAAACAGCGGCGCCTCCGTGTCGGAGCTGACACTGGGCACCATGACCTTCGGCGCAGAGGCCGACGAGACCACCTCGCACGCTCTCCTGGACGCCTTCGTCGCAGCCGGCGGCACGCTCGTCGACACCGCCGACGTCTACAGCGCGGGCGTCTCGGAGCAGATCATCGGACGATGGCTGGCTCAGCACCCCACCGAGGCGGCCCAGGTCGTGCTCGCCACGAAGGGTCGGTTCCCGATGGGAGACGGCCCCAACGACGTCGGGCTCTCGCGCCGCCACCTCGCGACCGCCCTCGACGCCTCGCTGACCCGGCTCGGCGTCGAGCACGTCGACCTCTATCAGATGCACGCCTGGGATCACCTCACCCCCATCGACGAGACCCTGCGCTTCCTGGACGACGCCGTCAGCGCGGGCAAGATCGGCTACTACGGCTTCTCGAACTACCTCGGCTACCAGGTGACGAAGGCCGTCGGCCGCGCCGCGGCGCTCGGCTTCGCGCCGCCGGTGACACTGCAGCCGCAGTACAACCTGCTCGTCCGCGACATCGAGCACGAGGTCGTCCCCGCCTCGCTCGACGCGGGCATCGGCCTGCTGCCCTGGTCGCCGCTCGCCGGCGGCTGGCTGAGCGGCAAGTACACCCGCGACCAGGCCCCCACCGGCGCCACGCGCCTCGGCGAGGACCCGAAGCGGGGCATGGAGGCCTGGGAGGCGCGGAACGCGGACGAGCGAACCTGGAACGTCCTCGACGAGGTCACCTCTATCGCCGCCGCCCACGACGCGTCGGCGTCGCAGGTCTCGCTCGCGTGGCTGCTCCGCCAGCCCGCGGTGACGTCGGTGATCCTCGGCGCCCGCTCGGTCGAGCAGCTCGACGACAACCTCGGCTCATCGGACGTCGCGGTCGCGCTGACCGACGACGAGGTCGCCCGCCTGTCGGCCGCGAGCGCGCCTCGCATCGACGACTACCCGTACGGCACCGCCGGCGTCGCGCAGCGCGACCGCAGGCTCGCCGGCGGCCGCTAGCCGCTCGCGCAGGCTCGCCGCGCCGCGCCGCGCAACACCCCGTTTTCAGCGCTACACCCGCATCCTTCGGGGTGCCGCGCCGAAAACGGGGTGTCGCGCCGGGCGGCAGCGCGCTGCACCCCGTTTTCCGCGCTAAACCGGCATCTTTCGGGGTGCCGCGCCGAGAATGGGGTGTCGCGCTGAGCGGCGCCAGCGACGGCGGCGGGCGCGGCGGCGGCGGCAGCGGCGGCGGCGCGGCTCAGCGGTGCAGCGAGCGGGTGGCGCCGACGCGACCGCGGGCGATGCGCACGGCCACCGTCACCACGAGCACGACGAGAGCCGCGATGATCGCCGCGACGCCGGCCACCGTGTTCTCGGGTTCGCCGAGGAGGCGGCCCACGGCGATCCACGACAGGCCCCAGCTCAGCGACAGGGCGGGGGCGATGCGTCCGCGCCCGGCGAAGGCGATCGCGACGCCGACCAGGGCCGCGATGCCGAGCACCACCGCCGACCAGAAGCCGGCCGGCAGACCGAAGCCGTCGAAGCCGGCGTCGACCAGACCGGCGGCGATGTTGGCGACCGTGGCGACGCTGACCCAGCCGAGGTAGAGGCCCATCGTGCCGTCCGTCACGACGGCGTCGACCCAGCCGCCCGAGGCGGTGTGGAAGCAGATGACGAAGATGCGCGCCAGCACGAGCAGCAGCGCGACGATCACGGCCGCGCCCAGCCAGACGCTGCCGAGCTGCACGGCCGCGAAGAGCCAGCCCGCATTCAGCAGCATCGACGCGGCGACCCAGTAGCCCAGGCGGCGGTGGCGCGTGACGGCCCGCTGGCGCGGCAGGGCCTGGTAGACCGCGTAGGCGATCAGGCCGAGGTAGATGACGCTCCAGATGCTGAACGCCGTCGTCGCCGGGGCGACGGTCGTGGCCGTGGCGCTCAGCGCGCCGCCGGCCGCGTCGGACACCGAGACGCCGCCGAACGCCCCCGAGCCGAAGGCCGCGAGGGCGACGGCGACGAGGGCGCTGACGAACACGACGATCTGACGGACGACGTCGGCGCCGGTCGCGGGCGAGGCGGTGTCGTCGGGGGTGCTGGTGCGGACGCGGTTCTCGGTGCTCATGCGATGAACGCTAGTCGCGCCTCCCGCCGATTTCTCTTAGCAACTAAAACGATCAGCGACCTGTCAGGCGGCGGGCTTCCAGCGGCGCAGCAGCTGAGCGTTCAGCGCGACGATCACCGTCGACAGGCTCATGAGCACCGCACCGGCCGCAGGCGAGAGCACGAAGCCCACGCCGGCCAGCACACCGGCGGCCAGCGGCACCGACAGCACGTTGTAGCCCGCACCCCAGACGAGGTTCTGGATCATCTTCCGGTAGCCGACCCGCGACAGCGAGATCACCGAGAGCACGGCCCGGGGGTCGTTCGATGCGAGCACCACACCGGCCGACTCGACGGCGACGTCGGTTCCCGCCCCGATCGCGATCCCCACGTCGGCGCGGGCCAGGGCCGGGGCGTCGTTGACCCCGTCGCCGACCATCGCCACCCGCTGACCGCGCTGCTGCAGCTCGGCGACGCGGGCGTCCTTCTCGTCGGGGCGCACCTCGGCGAACACCTCGTCGATGCCGAGCTCGCGCCCGACGGCCTCGGCCACCGGTCGCGCGTCGCCCGTGATCATCGCGACCCGCACGCCCGCGTCGTGCAGCCGACGCACGGCCTCCGCCGACTCGGGGCGCACCTCGTCACGCAGGGCGAACGCCGCCTCGACGACGCCGTCGCGCACCAGGTACAGCACCGTGGCGCCGTCGTCGGACCACGGGCCGGTCGCCGCGGCGATCTCCTCGGGCACCGGGTGGCCGCCGTCGCGCAGCAGACCGGGGCCGCCGACGGCGACGCGGACGCCGTCGACCGTGCCCTCGACCCCGCGGCCCGTCGAGGTGCGGAAGTCGCTGACGACGACCCGCGCCTCCTCGGCTCCCGCCTGAGGCGACTCGGCCGCGGCGCGGACGATCGCCCGAGCCAGAGGGTGCTCGCTGTCGCGCTCGACGGCGGCCGCGAGACGGAGCGCGGCGTGCCGACGGTCGTCGGACGAGCCGGAGGCCGAGGAGGCGGTCGTCACGTCCGTCACGACGGGCTCGCCCCGCGTGAGGGTGCCGGTCTTGTCGAACAGGACGGTGTCGACCAGACGCATGCGCTCGAGGGCGAGGCGGTCCTTCACCAGCACGCCGGCGCGGGCGGCGCGCTCGGTCGAGATGGCGATGACGAGGGGGATCGCGAGACCGAGTGCGTGCGGGCAGGCGATGACGAGCACGGTGACCGTGCGGGTGATCGCCTGGTCGACGTCGCCGATCAGCAGCCAGACGAGGAACGTGATGACGCCGGCCCCGGCCGCGAACCAGAACAGCAGGGCCGCCGCACGATCGGCGAGGGCCTGCGCCCGCGACGACGACGCCTGCGCCTCGGCGACCAGTCGCCGGATGCCGGCGAGCGCCGTCCCCTCGCCGACCGCCTCGACCCGGACGCGGAGGGTGCCGTCGGTGGCGACCGTGCCGGCCACGACGCGGTCGCCGACGCTGCGCGTGACCGTGCGCGACTCGCCCGTGATCATCGACTCGTCCACGGCGGCCCGGCCGTCGACGATGCTGCCGTCGGCGGGCACGCGTCCCCCCGAGCGGACGAGCACGACGTCGCCGATCTCGAGCTCGGCGATCGAGACGGATTCGGTCTCGGCTGCGGCGGGGTCGGCTGCGGCCGCCTGGGCGGCTGGGGCGGGCGCTGCTGCGGGGGCGGCGGCGGCCGTGGGGGCGGCGGCGGCCTGACCGGCTGCGGCCTGACCGGCGGGGGCCTGGCCGGCTGACGCGGCGCTGACGACGCGTTCGGCGCTGTCGGGCAGCAGGGCCGCGAGGGCGTCGAGCGCTCCGGAGGCGGCGCCGAGGGCCCGCATCTCGATCCAGTGGCCGAGCAGCATGATGACGACGAGGAGGGCGAGCTCCCACCAGAAGTCGAGGTCGAGACCGCCGATGCCGAGCTGGGTCGCCCAGCTGGCGGCGAACGCGACGGTGATCGCCATGGCGATGAGCAGCATCATGCCCGGCTGCTTGGCCCGGGCCTCGGCGACCCCGCCGCTGAGGAACGGCCAGCCGCCCCAGAAGAAGAGGAACGTGCCGAGGACCGGCGAGATCCAGGTCACTCCAGGGAGATCGGGCATGTCGTAGCCGAGCAGCCCGGCGAACATCGGGCTGAACACGATCACGGGGATCGCGACCACGAGACTCACCCAGAACTTGTCGCGGAACTGCGCGGCGTGGTCGCCGTGGCCGCCGTGGCCGTGGCCCGCGTGACCTCCGTGACCCGCATGCGCGTCGTGACCCGCATGCGCGTCGTGACCCGCGTGCGCGTCATGATCGGCATGCGCGTCGTGACCGGCGTGCGCGTCGTGACCGGCGTGCGCGTCGTGACCCGCGTGCGCGTCGTGACCGGCGTGCTCGTCGCGACCCGCGCCTCCTGCGGTCTCGGCGGGGTGGGTGCTGTGCTCGTGCCCGGAACTCATACGCATACCCTAGGGGGGTATCCACGAGACCGCCAGCCCCGGTGCCACGAGCCGAGGAGGCGCGGCGCGGTCAGCCTGCAGCTCCCGTCGGTCAGCCCCCGACCGGTGGCCCCACCACGAGCAGAACGACGAACACGACGACGACGCCCACGACGAGCAGACCGAGGGCGAGCCAGAGGTGGCCGAGCATCCAGCGCAGCAGACGGTCGAGCGGTCGGCGGTCGCGGGGGTCGTCCGTGGCGACGCGTCGCCAGTCGCCGCGGAGTCGGCCGGAGCGGTCGATCCAGCGCTCCACGGGGAGCGACGCGTAGGGAACGACGGCGCTCGCCAGCGCCGCCAGCGTCACCCCGGCCGACCACCGCTGGTTCACCGCCACGACGACCCCGGCGACCAGGTACGCGAGGAACACGAAGCCGTGGATCGGCCCCGCGATGCTGACCGGCCAGTCGCCGACCCGGGCGACGTACTTGAGCAGCATGCCGCCGATCAGCAGCGACCAGGTCACCACCTCGGCGACGGCGAACGAACGGAAGAGGGTGCGAGGCGACACGAGTTGCTCCTGATGAAGGGGCCGACGGGGTACGGCGTCCATGCTCGCAGCCCCGGCTGAGCGGTCGCCCGCGAGCGATGTCCGGCCCGCGGCGACCTTGCCGGGCCGGGCACCGCTGCGACACTGCTGGGCAGACCCCGAGGAGGCGCGGTGCAGGGCGCCCACGCCGCCGGCGCGGGCGGTCCCTGAGTCCCGACCCGCGCCTCCTTGGTTGCATGGGGGCATGACGACACTCGCGATCATCGGAGCAGGCAAGGGGCTCGGCGCTGCCGTGGCCCGACGATTCGGCCGGGAGGGCTTCAGCGTCGCGCTGATCTCACGGCACCAGGGGCGGCTCGACGCGCTGGCCGCCGAGCTCGGCGCCGACGGCGTCACGGCGCAGGGCTTCACCGCCGACGTGCGCGACCCCGCGAGCCTCGCGGCCGCGCTCGAGCAGGCGACCGAGCAGCTCGGGCCGATCCAGGTGCTGCAGTACAGCCCTCTGCCGCAGAAGGACTTCATGCGCCCCGTGCTCGAGACGACGCCCGCGGACCTCGTCGGGCCGATCGAGTTCTCGGTCTACGGACCCGTCGCGGCCGTGCACCAGGTGCTGCCGGGCATGCGGTTCCTGCCCGGGGGCGGCGGCACGATCCTCTTCGTCAACGGCGGCTCGGCCGTGACCCCCGGCAAGAACCTCACCGGCACGTCGATCGCCTTCGCCGGCGAGACCGCGTACGCGCAGCTGCTGCACGAGGTCCTGGCCGACGAGGGGATCCACGTCGCGCAGCTGATCATCCCCGGCGGCATCGACCCGCAGAGCGAGGGCAAGAACCCCGACGCCCTGGCCGAGCTGCTCTGGCAGCAGCACGTCTCGCGGAGCACCTTCCGCACCACCGCGCCCGAGGCGTAGCCCGCCCGGGTGCGCCGGGCCGGGCCTGCCCGGCCCGCCGCACTGCCGCGCTGCCGCGCTGCCGCGCTGCCGCGCTGCCGCGCTGCCGGCGCTGCCGGCGCTGCCAGCGCTACACCCCGAAAACCGCCCCACACCCCGAGAAATGAGGGTGCGGCGCGGTTTTCGGGGTGTGGCGCGGCCGTGCGGGCCGCCGCGCTGCCGACGCCCCGCTGCCGCACTTGCCGCACTGCCGCACCGACGCGCTCCCGCGCTGCCGGCGCCACACCCCGGAAACCGCGCCACACCCCGAGAAATGAGGGTGCGGCGCGGTTTTCGGGGTGTGGCGCGCCTGCGCAAGGCCGCAGGCCGCAGGCCGCCGGCCGCAGGCCCTGCGGGCTACACGCCTCCGAAGCGCTCGGTGCGGACGCGGGTCGGCGCGTGCCCGAGTTCGATCAGCCAGCCCGCGACGGCCTCGACGAACGAGTTCGCACCGCAGACGTAGACCAGCGGGTGCTCGGCCGCGGGCAGCACGAGCGACTCGAGCTCGTCGCGGGTCAGGCGTCCGGCCGGCCGGCCGTGCCCGTCGGGAGCGACCCGGCTGTAGACCCAGTCCACCGTCAGCCCGCCCGTCCGACCCCCGACGGCCGAGACCCCGACGGCCGAGACCCCGGCGGCCGAGACCTCGGCTGCCGAGACCCCGACGGCCGGGACCCCGGCGGCCGGGACCCCGACTCCCGAAACCGCGGCGGCCGAAACCCCGACGGCACGGGCCGAGGAGGCGCGCACGGCCTCGTCGAGCTCGCCGACGTACCACCGCGCCCCGGGGTCGCGCACCGAGGCGAGCAGACGCATCGGGGGTGCGTCCTGACCTCGCACCCGCACCATCGCCATCAGCGGGGCGAGCCCCGACCCTCCGGCGATCAGCTGCACCGGCACGTCGGGCAGCGGCGTCGCGCCCGGCGGCTCCGGCAGCACGGCGTGCACCGCGGAGTCGGGCTCGAACTCGGTCGGCGGCCAGACGAACCAGCCGCCGATCGGGCCACGGACCTCGATCGGGTCGCCGGGCTCGGCCGCGTCGACCAGATAGGGCGAGACCTCGCCGTCGTCGAGGCGCTCGACGGTGACCTCGATCTGCGGGACCGGACCCGCGCCTCCTGCGCCTCCCACGCCTTCCGCGCCTCCCACGCCGTCGGACGCCGCGGGCACCGCAGGCACCGCAGGCACCGCAGGGACCGCGGGCACCGCGGAGGCGCGGACGTCGCTCAGCGAGTACGACCGAACGGCCGTGTAACCGTCGTCGGCGGTCAGCCGCAGGTCGACGTGCTGGCCGGCTCGCGCGGGGCGGAGGCCGGGCACCGCGAAGGTCAGCGACCGGGCCCCGGGCGTCTGCGCGACCGACGAGACGATCGAGGCGGGCAACCAGGCGTACGGGTCACCGACGGGGCCGGCCTCGCCTGCCCCGCCTGCCCCGGTGGACGGCTCGCTCACGCGTAGCGCTCTTCCTTCCAGGGGTCGCCGTGGGGGTGGTAGCCCATGCTCTCCCAGAAGCCGCGGCGGTCGGTGGCCATGGTCTGGAGGCCCTGCAGCCACTTCGCGCTCTTCCAGAAGTAGAGCCCGGGCACGAAGAGCCGGGCGGGTCCGCCGTGCTCGGCGTGCAGCGGTGCGCCCTCGTACGTGTCGACGACCCAGGCCCTGCCGCCGAGCAGCTCGGTCAGAGGCAGATTCGTCGTGTACCCGCCGTGGCTGGTCGCCATCGCGTACTCGTGCTGCGTCTCGAGGCCGTCGAAGAGGGTGTCGAGCGAGACCCCGCTCCAGTGGGTGCCGAGCTTGCTCCAGCTGGTGACGCAGTGGATGTCGGTCTCGATGTCCTCGTGCGGCAGCACCTGGAAGTCCGACCAGCTCAGCGAGCGCTGGGCCGTCTCGGTCGCGATCTGCAGCTCCCAGCGCTTGATGTTCGGCGTGGGGCCGGCGGACAGCACGGGGAACCCGTTCTCGAGGTACTGCCCCGGGGGGAGGCGCGGGTCGGCTGCGCGCCGCCTGCCGAGCCCGCTGAATCCGGCCATGGTGCGCCTCCTGAGGTCCGTGGTCCGCCTCACCCTAGCGAGCGACGGCGGGCGTCGGTGCGACACGGACTCTGCGATGACGCTGGGAGAACGTTGACCCCGGCATGGGTGGAGGTCGTACGGTGGACGGAGGTCAACTCGAAAGGACCCCACATGGCTGAGTACACCCTGCCCGATCTCCCCTACGACTATGCAGCGCTCGCGCCGCACATCAGCGCGAAGATCATGGAGCTGCACCACTCGAAGCACCACAACACGTACGTGACCGGTGCGAACACGGCCAACGCCGCCCTCGCCGAGGCCCGCGAGACCGGCAACCTGGCCAACGTGAACAAGCTCGAGAAGGACCTCGCGTTCAACCTCGGCGGCCACGTCAACCACTCGATCTTCTGGACGAACCTGACCCCCGACGCCGGCGAGCCCACGGGCGACCTGCTCGAGGCCATCGGCTCCGAGTTCGGCGACCTCGAGAAGTTCAAGGCGCACTTCACCGCGACCGCTCTCGGCGTGCAGGGCTCCGGCTGGTCGGTGCTCGCGTACGACGTGCTCGGCGAGAAGCTCAGCGTCTTCCAGCTCTTCGACCAGCAGGGCAACGTGCCGTTCGGTCTCGTGCCGCTGCTCATGCTCGACGTCTGGGAGCACGCCTACTACCTCGACTACCAGAACGTGCGCGCCGACTACGTCAAGGCCTTCTGGAACATCGTGAACTGGGACAACGTCGCGGCCCGCTACGCCGCCGCGACCACCAAGACGCAGGGCCTGCTGACCGGCTTCTGATCGTCTCGATCGTCTCTCTCCGAGGGTGCGTCCGCTTCGGCGGACGCGCCCTCGCGTCGTCTCCTCCCCCGCCCGGCCCACTGCACCCCCAGGCTGAATCCGGAGCCGAGGAGGCGCGGCTCACCCCGCATCTCGCCTAACGTGACGGCATGACGAACGTACGGCGGTGGGGGCGGCACGTCGTCGCGCCGATCAGCGCGATCGTCTACTTCGGCTTCTGGGTCGCCAGCACCTGGGGCAACGGCGGGGTCGCCGACAACGCCGTCGTCTTCGGGCTCTTCGCCCTGGCGATCGGGCTCGCGTACTGGATGCCCACGACGGCGCTCGTGCTGGTGGTCGTCGTGCCGGTGCTGCAGCTCTTCGGCATCGTCGAGGCCCCTCGAGAGGACACCTGGGGGGCGTACGTCGCGATCGCCCTGGTGATGTTCTTCGTCGCCGTCCGGCCGTCGCCCTGGCTGCGTCTCGCGGCTCTGCTGATCGCCGCGGGGGTGGCGGCCCTCGGCGCGTGGCTGCTGGCCGTGCCGACGATCACCCGCCCCTACGTGTGGAGCAGCTGGGTCGGCACCGGCGCCGCCGGCGGGCTGCGACTCGAGTTCTCGCTGCTGACCGCCGCGCTCTTCGGCGTCTTCGCCGGGGCGTGGGCGATCGGCGTGGCCTTCGCGAGCATCCGGCGGGTGCTGGTCATCCGGCGCGCCCTCGAGGCCACCGAGACCCGGTTCGAGGCGACCGACTTCGAGCTCCGCATCGCCCAGGAGCGCGCGCGCATCTCGCGCGACGTGCACGACGCGCTGGCGCACTCGCTGGCCGTCGTCGTGTCGCAGGCCCAGGGCGCGATCGCGTTGCAGCACACCCGCCCCGAGGTCACCGCCGAGTCGCTGCAGAACATCGCCGACGTCGGGCGAACGGCGCTGCTCGACGTGCGACGCCTCGTCGAGCGCATCACGCAGGACGACGACGTGACGGCGCCCCGCGAGACCCTCGCCGACATCGACGGCCTGGTCTCGTCGATGAGCGAGGTCGGCATGGCCATCACCGTCACGTCGCAGGGCGAGCCCGGCGATCTGGCCCCCTCGCAGGAGCTCGCCGTCTACCGGATCGTCCAGGAGAGCCTGACGAACGCCCTCAAGCACGCCGGCACCACGAGCACGGTGGTGATCGCCCTCGACTGGAGCGAACCGGGGCTGTCGCTGCTCGTCACCTCGCGAGGGCGAGGCGCCCCTCTGGTCGCCGCCCGCGCCGGGGTCGACCGCGGAGCCGGGGTGCGGGGCATGACCGAGCGGGCCCGCCTGGCCGGCGGCTGGCTCACGGCTCAGCCGTCGAGCGACGGGTCGGCCTTCGAGGTGACCGTGTTCGTGCCGACCCGGCGGCGCGCCGACTCGGCCCGCACCTCCGGGGCGTCGACGGGCAACTACCCGCGCACCCTGCTCGACGGAGCGGGCGCGCCGGCCGCATCGGCCCCTGCCGCCCCTCCCCGCGCCTCCTCCCCTGCCGCCGAACACGACGAGAGAGACCTCCATGCCTGACCTCACCGAGTCGGCCCGCGTGATCCGCGTGGCGGTCGTCGACGACCAGCCGCTCTTCGCGTCGGGGCTGCGGATGCTGATCGAGGCGCAGCCCGACCTGGCGTGCGTCGGCACGGCCGTCGACGGTCGCGAGGCGCTCGAGCTCGTCGCCCGCGAGTCGCCCGACGTCGTGCTGATGGACCTCCGCATGCCGGTGATGAACGGGCTCGAGGCGACGGCGCGGATCCTCGACGGGGTGTCGCCCGACGATCTGCCCCGGGTCGTCGCGCTGACGACGATCCAGCGCGACGAGGCGGTCTTCGGCGCGCTGAAGGCCGGGGCGTACGCGTTCCTCACCAAAGACGCGACACCCGACGACGTCATCACGACTATCCGTGCGGCGTACGCGGGCGACCCCGTGCCGACGGCGGGTGCCGCGCTCGACGTCGTGCACGAGTTCGCCGTGCCCCCGACCGCGCCGCCCCGGGTCGACCCGCTCGCGCCGCTGTCGCCCCGCGAGCGCGAGATGTTCACCCTCGTCGCCCGCGGGCTCAGCAACACCGAGATCGCGACCGAGGCGTATCTCAGCGAGGCCACGGTCAAGAGCCACGTCCGGTCGGTGCTGCAGAAGCTGGGCATGCGCAACCGCGTGCAGATCGTCGTCTTCGCCTACGAGAACGGCGTGGTGTCGGGCTCCGACCGGAGGCGCGGGTGACCTCGCGAGAGCCCCTCGCCCGACGGGTCACCGCCGTCGCCGTCGGGGTGATCGTCGCCGGGGTGATCGCGGTCGGCATCCCGGCGAACGCCCCCTACGATCTGCCGGAGCCCCCTGAGCAGAACCGGGGCGACTGGGTCATGCCCCTCGACCGGTACATGGGCCCCAGCACCACGCGTCTGACCTACGCCGAGGAGCTGCTGATCGAGCCGTGCCTGCAGGAGGCCGGCTTCACCGACGTCGAGGTGCCCTGGCGCGACGTCGACGCGGCGACGAACGCGCTCGAGTCGCAGGCGGTGCGGGCCTTCGACCTGAGCGACGCCCGGGCACGCGGCTATCACGTGGCGCCGACCGACGACCCCGGGGCCACGGCCTGGCGCACCTACTCGACGACGGTGTTCGCCGATCCGGTCTTCGAGGCGCGGATGCGCTGCGGCGACGAGGTGCTGAGCGAGCATCCCGAGCTGGCGCAGGACGACCTGACGTCGTCGATCGCGATCCGTCTGAGCGACGCCGCGTTCTCGGAGGCGCGCCGAGACGACGACGTGCTCGACACCGCCGACGAGTGGCGGTCGTGCCTGATCGACAGCGACGTCTTCGAGTCGGGGACGTTCGCGACGGAGGCGCTCGAGAAGACGCTCCCGCGGTCGCCCGCGGGGATGCCCACCGTCGAGATGGCCTCGGAGTTCGGCTCCGGCGACCCGTCGTCACCGATCAGCAGCGACGAGATCCGACTGGCGACGGCGGATGCGGCCTGCCGGGAGTCGTCGGGCTACCTGGAGGCGCTCTACCAGGCCGAATGGCGGCGTCAGCTGACGGTGCCGCACGACTACGGCGAGCTGCTCGCCCAGGTCGACGTCGAGCAGGTCGCCCAGGCGAACCGGACGGTCGAGCGGGTGCTCGAGACGCGGACGCCCGCGCGGCGATAGGGGCGGGGCCGGCCGCCGTAGCGCCTCTCGGTGGCGGTGAAGAGCCCCTGTGCGGGGGCTGCACATCCGTGCAACGGGTGCCTAAACTGCGATCAGAGGGACAGCAGGGGATCGGGGGCGATCTGTCGGCCTGGTCTGCAGTACGCCCGCGAGCAGATCAGGCCCGCAGGTCCTGCGCCTGTGCGTGCCGGCGTCGGGGGTCGACTCACCTGCCGCCTGCGGAGGACCCCTTCCCTCGACGAGCGATCACGCATCCACTCGTAATGGCTCGTCGGCGATCACAGGGCCCGATGAGGCGACCCCTCGAGGCCGGCCCTCTCGAGGCAGGCCGTCGAACGGGGCGGCAGGGCGGCAGGGCTAGCCTGGACGGGTGAGCGACTCCTCAGGCACGCCGGGCCCCGACGCGGGTCTCGTGTTCGGGCTCATCGTGCGGGCCATGGCGAGCGGCACGCTGCTCGGGGTCGCCGTGGTCGTCGTCATCGCCATCGTGTCGGGGATCGGGGCCCCCGCGGGGGTGTCGACCTCGTCGTACCTGTTCGCGGCACCGGTCGCCGGCTTCGTCGGTGCTCTCCTGGCGCTCCTCGCCGTCACCGTCGCACTGATCGCGGCGCGCCTCGTCGATCGCCGACGCCGCCACCCCCGCCGCCGCATCGCGCTCGGGTCGATCGTCGCCGGCCTCGCCGTCGGGTTCGTCGTCGTGGCCTCGGACTCCCCCTCCCTCAGCGTCCCCGGGTGGGCCGCGGTCGTCGGCGCCGTCGCGACCGCCGGGCTCGCCGCCCGCGGCCTGGTCCGTTACGAGCGGCTCCGTCGCGAGCCGGTGCAGCCGACGCGGCCGGACGCCTGACCCCGGGACGACGTCGGCGTCAACGCCCCAGCCAGCGTCAGCGTCAGCGTCAGCGTCAGCGTCAGCGTCAGCGTCAGCGTCAGCGTCAGCGTCAGCGTCAACGTCAACGTCAGCGTCAACGTCAGCGTCAGCGTCAGCGGACCCTCTGAGGCGCACCGCCCGGGGGGACGACGCCCGCGGTCCCGACCTCCGCCGCGCCTCCTGCCGGGGTCTCGTCGGCGGCGGCCGGCGCGAGCGGCGCGACCGGCGACCGCGGCACCCGGCTCGCGAAGAGCACCCCGCCCACCACGACCACGCCGGCGATCAGCTCGACCAGGTCGGGCACCTCGTCGAACGCGATCCACGAGGCCAGCACGCCGATCACGGGCACGAGCATCGAGAACGGTGCGACGGTGCTCGACGGGTACGCCGCGAGGAGGCGCGTCCACAGCCCGTAGCCCAGCACCGTGGCGACGAGCACCACGTAGAGCAGCCCCACGACCGCGGGCAGCGCGTCGAGCGTGAACACGGTCGCGAACGTCTCGCCGATGCGCGCGGGGCCCTCGACGACGAACGACAGCGCGAGCATCGGGATGGGCGGCACGACCGACATCCACAACGTCAGATGCAGCGGGTTCGGGGCCGCCGCCCGGCGCACGGCCACGTTGCCGAGCGCCCAGCCGAGCGCCGCGCAGAGGCACAGCACCACGGGCAGCAGCGCCGCCACCTGCGACCGGTGCACCGCGATCACGGCCAGGGCCAGCACGGCGATCCCGATGCCGATGGCCTGCCGCCGCGTGATCCGCTCGCGCAGCCAGATGCCCGCGATCACGACGGTGAACGGCGCCGACGCCTGCAGCACGAGCGACGCGAGACCCGACGGCATGCTCGCCTTCATGCCGAGGTACAGGAACCCGAACTGGAGGATGCCCAGGGCGAAGCCGACCATCAGGAGGCGCGACCAGGGGATCGCCGGACGCGGCACCAGCAGCAGGGTCGGCACCGCCAGCAGCGCGAAGCGCACGGCGACCAGCAGGAACGGCGGGAAGTGCTCGAGCGCCAGCGCCGTCATCGGGAAGTTCACGCCCCAGCAGACCGCGACGACGAGGGCGAGGAGGCGGTCGCGGGGGCTCATGGCTCCATGCTGGCGGAGGTGTCGTTGCAGGACCAGCGCGGATCGGCGAGGTGACCTTGTAGCCTCCCTTCATGGACGTGCAGCACCTCGAACTGCTCCGCGAGCTCGACGAGCGGGGCAGCGTCACCGCCGTCGCCGCGGCGACCCACCGCTCGCCGAGCGCCGTCTCGCAGCAGCTCAAGACCCTGCAGCGGCAGCTCGGCGTCGAGCTGGTGAGACGCGTCGGTCGCGGGGTGCGGCTGACGGAGGCGGGGCAGGCGCTCGCCCGCGCCTCCGTGGCCGTGTCGACGGCGGTCGCCGAGGCCGAGGCGACCCTCGAGGCCGTCCGCGGCGGCACGTCGGGTGCGGTGCGGCTCGCGGTGTTCCCGTCGGCGGCCGAGCTGCTCGTGCCGGGCTTCGTGACCCGGATGCGGCTACACCCGGCCGTCGAGGTCGAGATCGACGACCGGGACGTCAGCGAAGACGAGTTCCCCCGACTGACGGCCGACTTCGACGTCGTGGTGGGGCACCGGTCGGACGGCGTCGCGCCTCCCGACCTCGCGGGGTCGACGGTCGTGCCGCTGCTGCGCGAGCCGCTCGAGGTGGCGATGCCGCTCGATCACCCCCTGGCGGGGCGGGAGCGCGTGACGATGACCGACGTGATCGGCGACCGCTGGATCGGCGTGCCCGTCGGGTACCCGATCGACCGGGTGCTGGCGGCGATGGCGCTGCGGGCCGGGGTGACGCCCGACGTGGTGTACCGCAGCCTGCACCTGCCGCTGCTCGAGAACATGGTGGCCGCGGGTCACGGCATCGCCCTGGTGCCGCGGCACACCTCGGCGGGGCGGGCGGCGGGCCGGTTCCACCTCGCGACGCTCGAGAACGTGCACGCGGGGCGGCACATCGAGGCGCTCATGCGCCCTGATCGCGCCGTTCGACCGGCCGTGCGGCTCGTGGTCGACGAGCTGCTCGCCGAGGCGCGGGTCACCGAGGCCGCCTCGGAGGAGGCGCGGCGCCGGAGGTCGGGCTAGCGGACGCCCTGCGTGGCGAGGTAGGCGACGGGGTCGGTCGCGAGACCGTTCTGGCGGACCTCGAGGTGCAGGTGGCACCCGGTCGAGCCGCCGGCCGTGCCGACGCCCGCGATGTTCTGGCCCGGGGTGACGGTCTGACCCTGCGAGACGTAGATGCCCGACGACTCCATGTGGCCGTAGGCGCTGCTGATGCCGTCGCCGTGGTCGATGATCACGAGGTTGCCGTAACCGCCCGCGGGGCCGGCGTAGGTGACCGTGCCGGCGGCGATCGAGTAGATCGGGGTGCCGCACGAGGCGCCGAAGTCGGCACCGGCGTGGAGCTTCCAGGCGCCGGTGATCGGGTGGATGCGGTACCCGTACGCCTGGTACGAACCGAACGAGCGGATGGCCGCGACCCAGCCGGTGCCGGGGTCGGGCTGCGTGGTGCCGGGGCCGGAGCCGGCGCCGACGCTGATGGGGCCGGTGCCGGCGGCGCCGGCCTGACCGACGGCCCGGGCCGCGGCGGCCTCGGCCGCCTTCGCGTCGCGGTACGCCTCTTCGATCGAGACGCGGTCGTCTCGGAGTGCGACGAGCTGGGCCGCGAGCATGGTCTTCTGGGTGTCGATCGACGACGCGTCGGCCTTGGCGGCCTCGTTGGCGGCGACGGCCTCGTCGAGCGCCGAGTCGGCCTCGTCGGCGAGACGGTCGCGCTCGTCGAGGGCGACCTTGGCCTGGTCGGCGAGCGACGTGGCGAGATTGTCGGCGGCGACGGCGCGGTCGCGCAGCGCCTCGAGGTTCTCGCCGATCTTGCTCGACATGCTGAGACCGCGGAGGACGTCTTCGGCGCCGTCGCCCGACGACAGCAGGTCGCTCAGGTTGCCGCTGCTCGACGGGCGGACGAGCATGGCCGCGGCCTGACCGACCACGATCTCGGACGACTCGGCCTGCTGACCCGCCTCATCCGCCTTCTTCTGGATCGACCGGTGACGGGCGTTGGCCTCGTCGACGGCGGCCTGCGCGGCGACGAGCGCCTCACCCGCGGCGTCGGCGGCCTTCTGCGCGTCGGCGGCGCGGTTCGTGGCCGCCTCGAGTGCCGCCTCGACCTCGACGATTGCCTCTTTCTTGCTGGCCTCCGAGCCACGGGCCTCTTCGACCTGCTGCCAGGTGGGGGCGGCGGCCTGGGCCTGGGCGGGGACGACGAGCAGCGAGGCGACGCTCAACCCGACGACGGCGAGAGCGGTCGTGACGACGCGACGACCCCGGGAGGCGCGGGTCGACCCGACGAGGTCGGGGCGCGTGGTGAGGCGATGCATGCTTCTCAGTCTCGGTCAGAACGGCTGGGACATCCCTCGACGAGTGCCGACGGGCCTGCCAAGACTATCGTGATGACCTCTCGCCGAGACGGAAACGCCCCCGGTCTGGGGATGACGAGCGGCTGGATCCGCGCCTCCTCGGCATCCCTCCCCCTGCGGAGTGAACCCCTGGCTTAACACGGTCGTCACATGCGCGTCGCATCCGGGTGACGAGCGTGCCCTAGCGTCGTCACGACCGATGCAGGACATTCCGGAGGCACCATGACCACGAGCGATCAGACCGTCGAGAAGCCCGAGAAGCGACCCGTCGACCGGATCCCGCCGCTGAGACGGCTGTTCCCGCTGGGGCTGCAGCACGTGCTCGCGATGTACGCCGGCGCGGTCGCCGTGCCGCTGATCGTCGGCGGGGCGCTCGTCGGCATGGGCGAGCTCGAGCCGGGCGACATCGCCTACCTGATCAGCGCGGACCTCCTCGTCGCCGGCATCGCCACGATCATCCAGTCGATCGGGTTCTGGCGGTTCGGCGTGCGGCTGCCGCTCATGCAGGGCTGCACCTTCGCCGCCGTCGGGCCGATGATCGTCATCGGCGGCGAGTACGGGATCACCGCGATCTACGGCTCCGTCATCGCCAGCGGCCTGTTCATGATGCTGCTCGCGCCGTTCTTCTCCCGGCTCGTCCGGTTCTTCCCGCCGATCGTGACCGGCACGGTCATCCTCATCATCGGCGTCTCGCTGATGGACGTCGCGGCCGGCTGGGTCGGCGGCGGCACCGGCTCGGCGGACTTCGGCAGACCCCTCGACATCGGCTTCGCCGCGGGCACCCTGCTGCTGATCATCCTGATCGAGCGGTTCGCGCCTCCGGCGATCCAGCGGGTGTCGATCCTGCTCGGACTCGTCATCGGCACGCTCGTCGCCTTGCCCTTCGGCCTGACCGACTGGAGCGGCGTGGGCGAGAGCGCCTGGTTCGGCCTCGCCCTGCCCTTCCACTTCGGCCTGCCCACCTTCCCGATCAGCGCCATCGTCTCGATGTGCATCGTCGGCCTGGTGATCATGACCGAGACGACGGGCGACATCATCGCGGTCGGCGAGATCGTCGACGAGCCCGTCACCCCGCGCCGCCTCGCCGACGGCCTGCGCGCCGACGGCCTCTCGACCGTGATCGGCGGCGTCTTCAACACGTTCCCGTACACGGCCTTCGCCCAGAACGTCGGCCTGGTCAGCATCACCGGCGTGCGATCGCGCTACGTGGCGACGTTCGCCGGGGTCATCCTCGTCGTGCTCGGTCTCGTGCCGGCGCTGGGCGCTGTCGTCGAGGGCGTGCCCCTCGCGGTGCTCGGCGGCGCCGGCGTCGCCCTGTTCGGCATGGTCGCGGCCAGCGGGATCCGCACGCTGTCGAAGGTGAGGTTCAACAACTCGAACATCCTCATCGTCGCGGTCGCGCTCGGCGTCAGCCTGCTGCCGACCGTCAGCCCCGACATCTACGCGCAGTTCCCGACCTGGTTCACGATCATCTTCGACTCGGGCATCAGCGCCGGGGCACTCGTCGCCGTGCTGCTCAACCTGCTGCTCAACTCGGAGTCGCAGCAGCGGAGGTTCGGCGGCAGCGACCGCGACGTGTCGGCGCACGATGCCGTGCGGGGGCCGTACGCCCCGGCCGCGGCCGACCAGGGCGACGCGACCCGCGCCTCCTGAGCTCCTCCGGCAGCGGGTCTCCGCGGCGGGGCGGCCCTGGCGGCGGCCCGGCGGCGGGGCTCAGCGGCGGGGGCGGCGGCCCGGCTTGTGGTGGTGGCGACGTCGCCGCGAGACGAGCATGACCACGAGGGCGACGAGGGCGGCCACGACCATCGCCGATCCGAACACGATCAGCACGGGTTGCGGATCGGTGCACGTCGGGTAGTCGACCGAGCAGGCGGTGAAGGGCGGCGCCTCCTCACCCGCGGCGTCGAGCACCGCGAAGGAGGCGCGCCCCAGCCAGAGGATCGCCAGACCGAGCAGGGTCACGACGACCAGCAGGCCGGCGAAGATGCGCCGCACGATACGGCCGTCGTCCACTGAGCTCATGGATCGAGTCTCGCGCTCGGGCCCCGTGCTGTCATCGGCCCCAGGGCGGACCCGGGATCGTTCGCGGGTCGCGCCGGACGCGCGAGCGGCGAGCCGCGCCTCCTGCAGCTGCGGCGCACCCCCGCGAACGCGCACGGGCGAACGGACACGCGGACGGCCCGCGTCCGTCGCCTACAGTCGAACGCGCCGCATCGCGGCACCCCTCCCCCCCTCTTCCCCCAGGAGTCCCCGTGACCGCTCCCTCCTCCGCGCCCGCCGTGCGGCCGCACCGCGACGACACGGTCCTCGGCGTCCTGCGGTCACCGCGCCTCCTGACCCGGGAGGCGCTGGCCGGTATCGTCACCACGCTCGCCCTCGTGCCCGAGGTCATCTCGTTCTCGGTGATCGCCGGCGTCGACCCGATGGTCAGCCTGGTCGCCTCGATCGTGCTCGCCCTCGTCATGTCGCTGCTCGGCGGTCGACCCGCCATGGTCACGGCCGCGGCCGGTTCGGTCGCGCTCGTCATCGCCCCGCTCGTCCGCGCGCACGGCGTCGAGTACGTGCTGCCGGCCGTGCTGCTCGCCGGCGTCATCCAGATCGCGTTCGGCACGGCGGGGCTCGCCCGCCTCATGCGGTTCATCCCGCGCTCGGTGATGATCGGCTTCGTCAACGCCCTCGGCATCCTCATCTTCATGGCGCAGGTGCCGCACCTCATCGACGTGCCGTGGATCGTCTACCCGCTCTTCGTGCTGACCATCGTGATCGTCGTGCTGCTGCCGCGCCTGACCAAGGCCGTGCCGGCGCCGCTCGTCGCCATCGTCGTCGTGACCGTGATCGTCGTGGCCGCCGGGCTCGACGTGACCACCGTCGGCGACGAGGGCGAGATGGGCGGCGGGCTGCCCGGCCTCACCCCCTGGCTCGTGCCGTTCTCGCTCGAGACGCTCGGCATCATCCTGCCGACGGCCCTGAGCGTCGCGTTCGTCGGCCTGATGGAGACCCTGCTGACCGCCAAGCTCGTCGACGACATCACCGAGACGCCGTCACGCAAGGGCAAGGAGTCGTGGGCCCTCGGCGTCGCGAACATCGCCGCCGGCGCCTACGGCGGCATCGCGGGCTGCGCCATGATCGGCCAGACCGTCGTGAACGTGAAGATCGGCCGCGCCCGCACCCGGGTGTCGACCGTCGTCGCGGGGCTGTTCCTGCTGCTGCTCGTCACCGCCCTCAGCGAGGTGATGGCGCGGATCCCGATGGTCGCCCTCGCCGCGGTCATGATGATCGTCGCGATCTCGACGGTCGACTGGCACAGCGTCCGGCCGTCGACGCTGCGGCGCATGCCGATCCCCGAGACGCTCGTCATGGTCGTCACCGTCGCCGTCGTCGTCGCGACCGACAACCTCGCCCTCGGCGTCGCGGTCGGCGTGCTGCTCGCGATGGTGCTGTTCGCGCGGCGGATCGCCCACGTGATCCGGGTCGAGCGGACCGTCGAAGGAGGCGCGGCGCGGGCGGACGACAGCGCGCCCGGGAGTGCAGGGCCCGGGCGCGACGCTTCGGTCCGCTACGACGTGATCGGGCCGCTGTTCTTCGGCAGCAGCAACGATCTCGTGGAGCACTTCTCGTACGCCGACGACCCGGCGCGGGTGACGATCGACCTGACCCGCGCCTCCGTGTGGGACGCCTCGAGCGTCGCAGCCCTCGACGCCGTCGGCACGAAGTACGCCGCCCACGGCGTCGAGGTCGAGTTCGTCGGCCTCGACGAGCGCAGCACCGAGTTCCACGGGCGGCTGACGGGCCGGCTCGGCAGCTGAGCGGCGGCTGCGCGCAGCGCGCCTACGCGCGGCGGCGGCGCAGCTCTCGACGGAGGGCCCGGCGCTCGCGCCACGACGGCGGGGGCGGCGGCGCGGCGGCGGCCTCGCGCTGGCGGCGCTCGATGCGGCGGCGGTGCCAGCCCAGCACCTCGGCGTCGACGTCGCGCGTCGGCGTCACCACGGGCGGGCCGCCGCGCAGCTGCCGCCTCGCCTCGATGATCCGCGCGTTGTAGTCGTCGACGTGCGCCCGCACGGCCGCCTCGCTGAACAGCCCGTCGAGGGTCTGCTCGAACGTCGCATGCTCCGTCCGCAACGAGAGCGCCGGAGGCGCGAGCCCGGTCAGCCCCTCCCTCTCGATCAGGCCCCGGATCCACCAGTCGGGGTCGACCGTGTCGCCGGCCAGACCGGGCAGCGGCTTGCCGGCGAGCGGCAGGTCGTCGAAGTCACCGCGCGCAATGGCCTGGTCGATGGCCGTGCGGGCCCAGGCTCGCATCTCGGCCGCGGTGCGGTTGTCGGTCGGAGCGTCGGCGGCGGGAGCCGCACCGTCGGTGCGGTAGCGGGCCGCGGCGACCCGGGGATCGCTCGCCTGACCCTGTGCCGGGCCCGCGCCTCCTGCTCGCCCCGCGCCTCCTGCGCCTCCTGCCCGAGCCGTCCCGCCGTCATCACCGGAGCCCGATCGCTGTTCCATGCGCGCGAGAGTACGCCGAACGCGCCGGGCCGGTCAGGGCCCGCGCGGCCCTCAGTCGCGCGGCGCGGGGGCGGCCGCAGCCGGGTCGGCGGCAGCAGCGGCGGGGTCGGCAGCCGTGTGCGGCACCCGCCGCGCGAGCACGCCCGCGAGCAGCAGCACGATCACGCCGGCGACCGGCATGATCAGCAGACCCCAGCGCAGCGACGTCGCATCGGCGATCAGCCCGACCAGCGGCGGCGAGAACAGGAACCCGAGCCGCATCAGCCAGCTCAGCAGAGTCAGACCCGTGCCCCGGCGGAAGCCGGGCAGCTGATCGGCGGCGTGCATCGCCCCGGGGATCAGCGTCGCCACGCCGAAGCCGGCCGCGCCGAAGCCGATGATCGTGCCGGGGATCGACGGGAACGCCAACGCGAGCCCCGTGCCGACCGCGACCAGCACGCCGCCGATCCGCGCGACGGTGCGCTGCCCCAGCCGATCGACCATGCCGTCGCCGACCAGCCGGCCGATCAGCTGCATGCCCGCGAGCGACACGAAGCCGAGCGACGCGATCGTGACGCTCGCGTCGAGCGAGCCCGAGAGGTAGACGGCGGCCCAGGTGTTGCCGGCGTCCTCGACGATGGCCGCGCTCATGGAGACGAGCACGAGGGCGGCCAGCACGGCCACCGTCCCGAAGCGGAGGGCCGAGCGGCCGGCGACCGCGGCGACCGACGCGACGGAGGGGTCGGACTCGACCCGCGCCTCCTCGGCTCCGGTGGCGACCGCCGCGTCGTCGGCGGCGCCGTCGCTCTCGTCGGTCGGCTCGGGGCCGGCGAGCATCCAGCGGTACGAGACGACGGCCACGACGCAGAAGATCGCGCCCGACACGGCCAGATGCGCCGGAGTCGGGATCCCGAGACCCGCGGCCGCACCGCCCATCAGGCCGCCGATGACGGCGCCGACGCTCCACGCCGCGTGGAACGAGTTGAGGATCGATCGGCCGTAGCGGCGCTGCACCCGCAGTCCGTGCGAGTTCTGGGCCACGTCGGTGATGGCGTCCATCGAGCCGGCCACGAAGAGACCCGCGGCCAGCAGGGCCCACGACGGGGAGACCCCCGCGGCCAGCACGCCGAACGCCGTCACGACGGTGCCGACCACCGCGACCCGCGACGACCGGAACCGCCGGATCAGCATGCCCGCCGCCAGCCCGGCGACGATCGCGCCGAGCGGGAACGCCGCGACGGCCAACCCGAACTCCGCGTTCGACAGCCCCAGCCCGGCCTTGATCGCCGGATACCGCGGCAGCAGGTTGGCGAACAGCGCCCCGTTCGTCAGGAACAGCAGCGAGACGGCCCAGCGCGCACGCCGGACGTCGCGAGGGACCGAGGGGCGGGGGCGAGACGTCGTCGTGCTCATGGGGTCTTCCGGCTGGGAGGGGGTGGAGTCAGGAGGCGCGGTGCAGGGGGGGCTCGCAGGGCGCCGGGGACGCCGTGCGGGACTGCGGGAGGTGCGGTGCAGGAGCTGCGGGAGGCGCGGTGCGGGACTTGCGGAGATGGCCGAGATCGCGCGGAGTGTACGGACGTACATTAGCGGGACGGGTGCGCTTCGCGCACTCTGACATGAACGGGACACCGCCGGATCAGGCGGTGTCCCGTTCGTTCGCGACGCTGCAGGCCGAACCGGCCCGACCGAGCCGACGCGGCTGGCCGAGCCGGCGCGGCCGAACCGACGCGGCCGGCCGAACCGGCGCGGCGGACCGAGCCTGCGCGGCCGAGCCGAGCCGACCCGATGCAGCCGCTACAGGGTCGCGGCCGCCGGGTCCCAGCTCTCGGGCAGGGGCGCGGGCTTCGCCACGCTCGACGCGACGTCGACGGCGGCGCCGCTCTCGGCCGCCTCCGACACCGCGAGCAGCACGTCGAGCACGTGAGCCGCGACCGCACCGCTGGCCCGCTCGGTCTCGCCGCCGCGGATCGCCCGCGCCAGGTCGAGCACGCCCGAGCCGCGACCGTAGGTCGAGCCGACGGCGGTGAGGGTGGTCGGCTCGTCCTGACCGAAGCGGTACAGGGTCGAGTCGCCCTCGAACATGTTCGGGTCGGGCAGCACGATGGTGCCCTCGGTGCCGCTGATCTCGACGAAGCCCGCCCGGGGCAGCGCGTTCTGGAACGAGAACGTCGACTGCGCCGACTGCCCGTCCTCGAACTGGATCAGAGCCGCGTGGTGCGTCGGCACCTCGACGGGGAACGTCTGCCCGGCGCGCGGGCCGCTGCCGATCGTCCGCGTGTCGAACGACTTCGACGAGACCGCGCTGACGCGGCTGGCCGAGCCGAACGCGTGCACGAGCGTGCTGACGTAGTACGGACCCATGTCGAAGAGCGGACCGGCGCCGATCGCGAACAGGAAATCGGGGTTGGGGTGCCACGACTCGGGGCCGGGCACGTGGAACATCGTCGTCGCCGTGAGCGGCTCGCCGATGTCGCCGCGCGCGATGGCGCGCATCGCCGACTGGATGCCGGCGCCGAGCACGGTGTCGGGGGCGCAGGCGACGCGCACGCCGGCGGCGTCGGCCGCGGCGAGCAGGTCGCTGCCCGACCGGTGGTCGAGGGCCAGGGGCTTCTCGCTCCAGACGTTCTTGCCGGCGGCGATGATCTGGCGGCCGACCTCGGCGTGGACGGCCGGGATCGTCAGGTTGACGACGATCTCGATCTCGTCGATCGCGAGCAGCTCGGCGACCGTGCCGTGACCGGGCACGCCGTAGGCCTCGGCCTGGGTGCGGGCGCGATCCGCGTCGATGTCGGCGACGAACAGCACCTTCAGGTCGGCGAACGCCGTCATGTTCTCGAGGTAGGTCCCGCTGATGACCCCGGCGCCGATGACGCCGACGCCGACGGGGCCCGAGCCGCGGGCGGACGAGGCCGTGGTGGCCGCGCTCATGCCGACGCCTCGGTGTCGTTCTCGGCGAGCCAGGCGAACGAGGCGGCGATGCCCTCGAAGACGTCGCCCGAGTAGGCGTCGAACTCGACGACGCGGAGGGCGTGCGGTGCCGCGGCGAGGATCGCCCGCACGTCGACGTCGCCCTGACCGGCGGGGGTCTGGTTCTCGAACGCGGCGGCGAGCGCCTCGGGCACGATCAGAGCGCTCTCGCTGCTCGGCAGGGCGGTGGCGATGTCACCGCTGACCTTGCCGTCCTTGATGTGCAGCAGCTGCACGCGGTCGCCGAGCGACCTCAGCACGGCGGGGGTGTCGGCGCCGCCGACGGTCGCCCAGAAGGTGTCGAGCTCGAGCACGACCGAGGGCGAGAGCTGCTCGACGAAGAGGTCGTAGATGGGGCGGCCGTCGACCTTGTTCGTGAACTCCCACTGGTGGTTGTGGTACCCGAAGCGGAGGCCGTGACCGGCGGCCAGCTCGGCGAGCTCGTTGACGCGCTCGGCGATGACCTTCGCGTCGTCGGCGGTCTGCCAGCGGTCGCTCGGGATGAACGGGTCGATGACCGTCTCGATGCCGATCTCCTTCGCCGCGTCGAAGAAGCGCTGGGGGTCGTCGGCGTCGATCACGGCGCTGTGGCCGCTCGGAGCGGTGACGCCGGCGGCGGTCAGCGCGGCGGCGATCTCGGTGGGGTTGTCGGCGAAGCCGTACGGCTCGACCTTCGTGAAGCCGATCTCGGCGAGGCGGGCGACGCTGCCCGACAGGTCGGCGGCGATGGCGTCGCGCACGCTGTAGAGCTGAACGGAGGGTGTGCTGCTCATGGGGTACTCCTTTGTTCCGGTGGTCTCGGGGGCGTGCCGGGGGACTCGAGTGCGCGAGAACGGACGCCGGTGACCATTCAACTACTTCTGTCGACGCACATGCAAAAGTTGTCCGTTCATCGGCAGGCCGAGGAGGCGCGGCGACGGAGCCGAGGAGGCGCGCGCGACCGGCAGCGCGCCTCCTGCCGTTCCGGCCCTCGACTCCGAACCACCCGGCATGACGACCACCGCGAGCGCCACCCGCGAGATCACGACCACCGCCCCGCTCCGCCGGGCGTGGGAGATCGGAACGCCCCTCGACCCGGTCGGCTTCTATCCGAGCTGGGGACCCCTGCCCGAGGTCGAGGCCGTCCACGGGCAGACCGGCGGGTGGGACGCCCCCGGTCAGACGCGCCTCCTGCAGCTCTCGGGCGGCGGATCGGTGCGCGAGACGATCGTGCGGGTCGACACGCCGTCGCTGTTCATCTACGAGCTGACCGACTTCCGCGGGCCGCTCGAGAAGCTCGTCTCGGGCGGACGCGCGGCCTGGCGGTACATGCCCGACGGCGAGGGCACCCGGGTGCGCTGGCGCTACACCTTCACGGCGAAGCCCGGCGCGGGGCCCGTCGTCCGCGGGATCGTGCGCTTCGCGTGGGGTCCGTACATGACCCGCGTGCTCACCGGGATCGGGGCCGAGCTCGACCGGGTCGGCGCTGCTCGCTGACGATCGGCGGCCCGGCCCGAACCTGCTTCTGAGCAGGACTTTGCACGCTCTGCAGCTTCACAGGAGCGTGGCGGCTGCTTGGCGGCACGCCCACAGCGGACTCTCACGTAGATTCGTCTCGGGAGTCATCCCGACGGTCGACGCGTCCCTGCGCACCGACCGCCAACGCGCCTCACAGCCCCAGCCCGAAACCCGGAGCCCAACCCCGTGAACATATCGCTGACCACCTGGCTCATCACCATCGCGGTGACGATCGCCTTCTTCGTCTACGAGTTCTTCACCCACGTCCGCAAGCCGCACGAGCCCACGATCGGCGAGTCCGCCCGCTGGTCGGCGTTCTACATCGGCCTCGCGCTGCTGTTCGGCGTCGGCATCGGCGTCACGAACGGCTGGGGCTACGGCGGCGAGTACTTCGCCGGCTACCTGACCGAGAAGGCGCTGTCGATCGACAACCTCTTCGTGTTCCTGCTGATCATGACCGGGTTCGCCATCCCGCGGATGTACCAGCAGAAGGTGCTGATGATCGGCATCGTCATCGCGCTGATCATGCGCGCGGGCTTCATCGCCGCCGGCGCCGCGCTGATCGAGAACTTCTCGTGGGTCTTCTACATCTTCGGTGCACTGCTGTTCGTGCTCGCCTACCAGCAGCTCAAGGGCGACCACGGCGGGAACGCCGCCGACAACATGTTCGTGCGCATCGCCCGCCGCATCCTGCCCGTGCACGACGACTTCAACGGCGACAAGTTCACCGTCAAGATCTCGGGCAAGCGCTTCGTCACCCCGCTGCTGCTCTGCGTCATCGCGATCGGCTTCGTCGACCTGGTCTTCGCGCTCGACTCGATCCCCGCGATCTACGGCCTGACCAACGAGGCGTACATCGTCTTCACGGCCAACGCGTTCGCCCTGATGGGTCTGCGCCAGCTGTACTTCCTCATCGGCGGTCTGCTCGAGCGTCTCGTGTACCTCTCGCAGGGCCTCGCGGTCATCCTCGCGTTCATCGGTGTGAAGCTCGTCTTCCACGCCCTGCACGTCAACGAGGTGCCCTTCATCAACGGCGGAGAGCCGCTGCTCTGGGTGCCCGAGATCCCGATCTGGCTGTCGCTGCTGTTCATCGGCGCGACGATCACGGTCGCGACGGTCGCGAGCCTCGCGAAGACCCGCGGCGACAAGAACAAGAACGACCGCACGACCGTCGAGGGCGAGCCCGTCACGCGTGCCACCGACGACGCGAACGACAAGGGCTCGGGTCGCCACTGACCCCGCTCGTGACACCGTGACGCCGAGGAGGCGCGGGTCGGCTGATGCCGGCACCGCGTCTCCTTCGTTTGCGCGGGGGGCTGTCGGCACGACGCAGGGTTGTGGACACGACGCCGGGTCGTGGACACGACGCCGGGTTCACGAGTGGCGTCGTGTCCATCTCCTGGCGCGGCAGCGGGCGGGGCGGGCCACGCCGCCACGAACTCGACACCCCGCCACGAGAAACGGTGGCGGGGTGTCGAGACGGTGGCGGGATGTCCACGCGGGATGCGCGGGTCGACGGACGAGGGGCGGGTGCGCGCGGGATGCGCGGGGTCGACGGACGCGGGGCGGGCGCGGGGCGGGCGCGGGGCGGGTCAGCGGGACGCGGGGCGGGTGCGCGCGGGAGGCGAGGGGTCAGCGGGGGCGGGTGCTCGCGAGGTGCTCGTGGAACTCGGCGGCGACCGCGTGCGGCTCGGGGGTGAGGATGGTCACGGGATCGGCGTCGGCGATCTCGAGGACGACCCACGCGCCTCCTCGGAGTCGACGCCGGTGGTCGACGGGACTGACCTCGACGCCGACGATGCTCGCGACCGGCCACTCGGCGGGCTGCCCGCCGCGCAGCCGGGAGGTCAGATCGGGGAGGTACCGGAGGCGCCGGCTCGACAGGACGAACCGGCCCCCGTACCCGGCACCCCCGGTCGGCAGGATGAGCGCGGCGACCGTGCCCCAGAGGAGCGTCTCGCCCGGCTCGACCGCGAGTGAGCGCCACGAGCCGAAGGCACGGATCTGCGCCAGTTGCCCGATGCTCAGCGCAGCGACGACGAGCATCAGCCCGATGAGCAGCACGTCGAAGGTCGTCCGGTCGTCGTCGGCGATGCGGACCGGCACGTTGACGCCGAGCACCACGACCGGGACCAGCAGCTGCCAGAGCGCCGATCGACGCAACCGCCTTTCGGACCCGCTGCGCGGTGGGTCGAGCGGCGCCCGCAGCGTGCTCGTCGACACGGGGTCAGCTGCCGTCGCGAAGGTCGGCGGGCGCCGTCTCACCGAGCGCGATGCGGTCGAAGCGCGCCTCGCACGTCTCGCCCTGCGGCGCCTGCGCGAGGAACCCGACGTGCACCGGCCCGTCGACCTCGAGCCGGAACTGCCGCACGAACCGCCACTCGACTCCGTCGTCGGACGAGTGGAACGCCCAGCCCGGACCGACCCGCGTCACCCGCACGAACGCGGCCTCGCCCGCGACGGCGGTCGAGTTCACGTCGTCCGACCAGCCGTTCGTGACGACGGTGACGATCATCGTCTCGCCCTGCGGGGAGTTCTCGAAGCAGATCTTGGCCCAGTGGTCAGGGTCGCTCCAGAGCGCGAGGGCCCCGGCGTCGAAGGTGGTGCGCGCGCCGACGATGGTGATGCGCGCCGAGAGCGTGAACTCGTCGGGGGCCTCGAAGCCGAGACTCGTCGCGGCGTGCTGGGGCTCGGCGCCGAGGGCGTCGTTCGTCCAGTCGACGCCGGGTGCGGAGCGCAGCACGAGAGCGCCGTCGGTGTCGAGCGACGCGTCGCCCTCGCCGTTCGTCCACGAGAGGGCGGGCAGTCCGGCGACGGTGAGGGTCATGCGCCGACCCTAGCGGCGCGGGGTGGGAAGCGGGCGGCGAGCGCGGCGAGCTGTGGACAGAGCGGAGGAGGCGCGATGGCGGGTGGGAGGCGCGGGCCGGCGGGAGCGCGGGCCAGCGGGAGCGGGAGCGCGGGCCGGAGGCGCCGGGCGGGCGGTGCGGGCGGGCGCCGCCGCCAGCACGCCGGGCTGTGGACACGACGCCAGGTTCAAGCGAGGCGTCGTGTCCATTCACTGGCGCGGTAGCGCCGCAGCAGGCAGCGGCGGGGTGGTGGCGGACGTGCTCGGGTACCGTTGTCACGACCGCTGGGAGGCGACGTGCTGGCTCGACAGGAACGCATGCTGCGTGCCGTCCTGTCCACCTCGGTCGGGGTGCTCCTCACGGCGACCGCCCACTCGCTCGGCGGGGGCGCGTTCCCGCCGCCGCTCCTCCTCGCCCTCGTGTTCGTCGCGGGCGTGCTCGGCTGCTTCGCCGCCGGCGGCCGCCGCGTCGCCCTGCCGAACCTCGTCGTCGCGATCGGCCTGCTCCAGGGGCTGCTGCACGTCGTCTTCTCGCTCGGACACGCGTCGGCCGGTGTCGACCCGACCCGCGCCTCCTCGACCGGATCCGGCGGTCATGGCGCTCACGCGCACCTCGCCTCGCTGCCCGACGTCGGGGCCGCGACCGGCGACATGGGCGCCATGCCGTCGGGGACGATGGTCTGGGCGCACGTCGTCGCCGGTCTCGTCACGATCGTCTCCCTGCGCCTCGGGGCATCGGCCGTCCGGAGCCTCGCCCGCAGCATCACGGTGAGGGTCGCGGCCGCAGTCGCGTCGTCGCACCTCGGTCGCGTCGTCAGAGCTCTCGTCACAGCGCTCGCGTCGGCCGTCGACGCCGTCGCGGCCCTCGCCGACCCGGCCGCCGTGCCGCGCCGCCGTCGCCGCCGCCTCGACGAGTCCTCCTGGGCCTCGCCCGCGCGTCGTACGTCGACGCTGCTCGGAACGACGCGGGGGCTGCGGGGCCCTCCGGTCGGGGTGCTCGCCCACTGACCGCGCGGGTCGTCCCGACTCGCGTGGTCCCGGCGTGCCGCCGCCCCGTCCGGGTGCGGCCGCGCCGGACGACCGCACCCCGGGGATCACCCCGCCCGTTCGAAGGACCCGCTCCGCCATGCGCTCGCGCACCCCAGATCACTCCGCATCACGCTCCGACTCCGCCCGACCCGACTCCGCCACCGGCCGCCGGCGCGCCACCAGGCCCACCGGGCCCGCGCGCGCCTCCTCGGCTCGATCCCTGCGCGCCTCCTCGGCTCGGACGACCCGCGCCTCCTCGGCCTCCCGCGCCCGCCCGCTCGGCCTCGCGGCCGTCGCCGGCGCCGCCGGGCTCGCCCTCGCGGTCGGCATCCCGACCTCGGCCTCCGCTCACGTCGAGCTCGAGGCGTCATCGACCGCTCCCGCGACGATCAGCGTGCTGACGTTCGCCGTCGGTCACGGCTGCGGGGACTCCCCGACGACGTCGCTCGCGATCGAGCTGCCCGCCGGCGTCCAGTCGGTGACCCCCACCGTGAAGCCCGGCTGGACCATCACGGAGTCCGCCCCGCCCGCCGACCCGAGTGTGCTCGAGGCGACGACGGTGACGTACACGGCCGACACCCCGCTGCCCGACGGGTTCCGCGACACGGTCGAGATCTCGGCGCTGCTGCCGGTCGACGGGCAGGCCGGCGACCTCGTCGCGTTCCCGACCGTGCAGACCTGCGAGTCGGGGTCGTACTCGTGGAGCGAGCTGCCCTCGTCCGACCCCGAGGCCCCCGAGCCGAACGAGCCGGCGCCCGCGCTGGTGCTGACGGACGCCTCCTCGGGCACGGGCGCGACGGACCCGGCGGACGCATCGGACGCGACGGCCACCGCCGCCACCACCAGCGCCGCCTCGCCCATCGACGACACGGCTCGACTGCTCGGTGTCGCCGGGCTCGCCGTCGGGGTCGTCGCCGTCGTGCTGCTGACCATCGGCCTCCGTCGCCAGCAGGAGGCACGTCGATGAGCGCCGCAGAGCACGACGGCACCGACGCCGGGAACGTGGGCCGAGGAGGCGCGGCCCGCTCCGGCGAGTCGCCTCGCGACCCCGGACGGGCGGCAGGGGACGGCACGGACGACGCGCGATCGGGGTCCGAGACGACCCGCGCCTCCTCGGCACCGGGGGCGGCGACGCCCGACTCGTCGGCACAGGGCGCCGCGTCACAGGGCACCGCCGCCGAGGGCATCGCGGCACCGCGCCCCGCGGCATCCCGCCCCGCACCCGCCCGCGGCGGCTGGTTCGCGCCGATGCTGCTGCGGCTGCACTTCTTCGCGGGGGTGCTGGTCGGGCCGTTCATCCTCGTCGCGGCGCTGACCGGAGCCGCCTACGCCCTGACCCCGTCCATCGAGCGGGTCGTCTACGCCGACGAGCTCACGGTGCCCGCGGCGAGCGTCGAGGCTGCGGCCCTGCCGCTGGCCGACCAGATCGAGGCCGCCGAGCAGGTCGTGGGCGACGACGGGGCGCTGGTCGCGGTGCGGCCCGCTCCGGAGGCGGGTGACACGACGCGGGTCATGTTCACGGGCGACGACCTGATCGAGAGTCAGACGCGCGCGATCTTCGTCGACCCCGCGACAGCCGAGGTGCGGGGCGACCTGCCGGTGTACGGGACGAGCGGGGCGCTGCCGCTGCGGACCGCGGTGAGCGACTTCCACCGCAGTCTCGGACTCGGCGACGCCGGGCGGCTCTACAGCGAGCTGGCCGCCAGCTGGCTCGGCGTCGTCGTCCTCGCGGGAGCGGGTCTCTGGCTCGTGCGGTGGCGGGCGGCGCGGCGGCGGACGCGTCCGGCGGACCGGGCGCGGGCCCGACGCGGCATGCTGCGACCCGACACCGGTGCGACCGGTCACCGCAGGATCTTCAGCTGGCACGCGTCGACGGGGATCTGGCTGCTCGTCGGAGCGCTGTTCCTGTCGGCGACGGGCATCACCTGGTCGCAGTTCGCGGGCGAGAACGTGACCGGGCTGCGGTCGGCGCTCAGCTGGTCGAACCCCGCACTGACGACGGCGCTGCCGGAGCCGGGGTCGGGCTCGTCGGCGGGCGCGGGGTCGTCGTCGGGCGATGCGGCCGACGTCGCCGCCGATCCGCACGCCGGACACCACGGAGTCGAAGAGGCGCCCCTCACCGAAGCGGACCCGACCACCTTCGACGCCGTGCTCGAGGTCGCCCGGACCGTCAACGTGAACACCGGGCTCGTCGAGATCAAGCCGCCCGCCGACGCCGCGAGCGCCTGGACGGTCACCGAGATCCAGCGCAGCTTCCCGACCGAGGTCGACGCCGTGGCGGTGGACGGGTCGACGCTCGAGGTGGTCGGACGCACCGATTTCGCCGACTACCCGGTCATGGCCAAGCTCGCGCGCTGGGGCGTCGACACGCACATGGGGTCGATGTTCGGCCTGGCGAATCAGCTGCTGCTCGCGGTCACGGCGCTCGGCATCGCGGCGATGGTCGTGTTCGGGTACCTCATGTGGTGGAAGCGGCGACCGACGCGCGCGGCAGGGCCCGTGGGTACCGGTGCCCGCGGCGCGCCGCGGCCCGGCGGCGCGGTCGGCGCGGTCGGCGCGGTCGGCGCGGCGCGGCTGCGGCTGGGTGCGGCCGCTCCCGCGGGAGCGCTGGCCCGGGCGCCGTGGTGGGGTGTCGCGCTCGTGCTCGTGGGCGGCGGCCTGCTGGCGCTGTTCCTGCCGCTGCTCGGCGTGACGCTGGTCGTGTTCGTGGTCGGCGACGCGCTCTGGGTGGCGAGCCGGCGCTGATCCGCGACCCGCGCCTCCTCGGCTCCGGGCGGGCGGGCGGTGACAGGATCAGGGCATGACCCTCGCGAACACCGCCGCGTTCCTGCGCTCGCCCCGCACCCCGTTCGAGGTCGGTCCGGCCGAGATGCCCGCTCCGGCGGCTGACGAGGTGGTCGTGCGGGTCCGGGCCGTGGCGGTCAACCCGCTCGACTGGGTGGTGCAGGGCACGGGTCGGATGACGTACCGCTGGCTCACGCACCCCGCGGTGCTCGGCACGGACGTCGCGGGCGAGGTGGTCGCCGTCGGCTCGGCGGTCACGCGACTCGCGGTCGGCGACCGGGTGGTCGGGCTCGCGACCGGCACCGACAAGGGGCGCGACCCGCGGCACGAGGGAGCGTTCCAGACGCACACGGCCCTGCTCGAACGGTTGACGACGGTGATCCCCGACGATCTGTCGTTCGAGCAGGCGGCGGTGCTGCCGCTCGGGGTGTCGACGGCGGCGTGCGCGCTGTTCCAGGAACGGCACCTCGGGCTGCGGCTGCCCCGGTCTGCTGCGGACGCCGGAGGCGCGGTGTCGGATGCCGGAGGCCCGGCTGCCCGCGAGCGCGAGGTGGTCGTCGTCTGGGGCGGGTCGACGAGCGTCGGGATGAACGCGGTGCAGCTGGCGACGGCGGCGGGGTACGACGTGGTGAGCACGGCGTCGGCGGCGAACGCGGAGACGGTCAAGGGGCTGGGCGCGACGCATGTGTACGACTACCGCGACCCCGAGGTGGTCGACAAGCTCGTGGCCGTGATCGCAGGGCGGACCGTCGCCGGGGCGGTCGCGATCGGGCTGGGGTCGACGGAGGCGTGCATCCGCCTGCTGGCCCGGACCGGCGGATCCCGTCTCGCTCTGCTGAGCACCCCCGTGTCGCTCGCGGAGGTCGCCGACGTCTCGACGGGCAGACCCCTCGTGCCGAACGCGCTGCCGACGTTCGCGCGTCTCGGGCTGGCGACGGCGCGATCGCTGCTGGCTGCGCGGCAGGCGAAGGTGGTCGCGCGGTTCGTGTGGGGCAGCAGTCTGCGCGACGACGATCTCGGCGAGCAGCTGTGGGGCGGGATCGTGCCGCGGGGTCTGGCCGACGGGTCGCTGCGCGCGGTCCCGGAGGCGCTGGTCGCCGGCGAGGGGCTCGGCGCGATCCAGGGCGCGGTCGATCGTCAGCGTGCCGGAGTCTCGGCTCGGAAGCTCGTGGTGCTGCTGTAGTGCTGGCGTCCGGGCCTCGCTGCTTCAGGCTGGGCTGAAGACGAGGCGAGATCGCTCTCCGATCAGCACGAGCTGCGCGTTCTCGACCCGGGCGTGCGGGAGCCGGGGGCGGTGCTGTCACGCGCGGGCTATTACGGATGCATGCGCAGTGGGAGCTTCCGGGCCGGGCTCTCGAGCGGGCAGGTCCGCTCACTCGCGAGCTATTACGCATGCATGCGCAGCACCAACCCCCAGGTCGAGACGCGAGCGGGCGGGTGTCCCCGCTCACGAGCTATTACGCATGCGTGCGTAAGAGCTCGGCGGAGAGGACACCACCCGGGACGCGCGGGAGGTGACCGGCTGGCGTGCGTCAGCCGCGCCTCCTCGGCTCCGGCCCCTCGGCGTCATCCCCCGACTCGCCGCGATCAGGCCGGCCAGGGGTCGGGCTCGGGGGCGTGGCGCGCGATCAGCGTTCGGATCTCGGAGTCGTGCTGCACGGCCCAGGCGACGGCCGAGTTGAAGCTGTCGGCGGTGTGCAACCAGGGGCGACGCCCTCCCTCGTCGCGGCAGTGCGCGTAGACGTCGAACGCGTATCCGCCGAGCACCGGACGCTGGCGCACGTAGCCCAGCGGCGCCGCCGCCCCCTGTCTGATCAGCCACAACCCCTGCGCGCCCGGCTCGGGCGGGATCGCGTACGGATGCTCCAGCGGCCGCTTCGCGAGGACGGCGGCGGCGTTGACGAACGACGACTGGACTCCCATGTCGGCTGACCATAGGTCCGACCGGTGACACCGGGGCCGGCGACCCTGGCCGGTGCCCCCTGGCCGGTCGCGAACCGTCCCGGGTGCCGACCACGCGCTACGGCTGCACCGGGTCGCTCCACGAGGGGAACGGCGGGTACTCGCCCGGCACGGACTCCTCAGGGAAGTCGGCCGGATCACGATCGGCGATCGCCGAGAACAACGCGCCCGAATCGTTCGTCCAGAACGGCTCGCTGTACACAGCGAGGGAGTACTGGCCGTTCGGACGAACCGTATAGGTGACCCACCAGCCGTCACCGCTGTCGGCCCTCGCCTCGAAGTTGCGGCCGATCTCGCGACTACCCGACTCCCAGCCCTTCTGGTCGAAGTACTCGATCATCGGATCGAGATCGCTCCGGGCACCCTCGGCGCCCTCCGGCTCGAGGATCCGCCCTGCAGTGAAGAAGTAAGAGTTGTCATCGTCAGCCCCCGGCAGAGGCTCGCCGAACGCGTCGGCCCCCGCCGCGACAGGAAGCACATCGCCACCGTTCCAGAACCATGCACCGTTCGAGATCTGAAGTTGCGCCTCCTCGAGCACACCCTGCATCTCGACGTACCGCTCCGACGCCAGCCCGAACTCCTCCTCCAGCGACAGCCCGGCCGCCTCCGCCTGCGTCAAACCCGCTGTGTCTTGAGGCTCATCGCCGAGAACGGCTCCCGCCCCGGAGGCGCACCCCGCCACCGCGAGCACCGTCACCACCGACAGCACCACGGCTCCAAGAACACCCCCACATCGCAGCATGATCTATGGCTGCACCGGGTCGTCCCACGAAGGGAACGGCGGGTACTCGCCCGGCACGGACTCATCCGGGAAACCAGGCGCATCGCGATCGGCGATCGCGAACCTCACAGCACTCGAATCGTTCGTCCAGAACACCTCGCTGTACACAGCCACCGTGTACTGCCCGTTGGGCCGCACCGTGTAGGTCACCCACCAGCCGTCGCCTGTATCGGCGCGGGCCTCGAATTCGCTACCGATCTCGGCGGTTCCCGACTCCCAGCCTTTCTCGTCGAAGTACTCGAGCATCGGATCGAGGTCGGAACGCTCGCCCTCGGCCCCCTCGAGAGTGACGTTCCGACTGGTCTGGAAAAAGTAACTGTTCTCCTCAGCGGCACCCTCGGGCGCCTGACCGTAAGCATTCGCCCCGCCCATGACGGGCAGCACGTCCCCACCGATCCAGATCCATGAGCCGTCCGAGATCTGGAGCTGCGCCTCCTCGAGCAGGCCCTGCATCTCGACGTACCGCTCCGACGCCAACCCGAACTCCTCCTCGAGCGACAGCCCGGCCACCTCCGCCTGCGTCAAACCCGCCGCGTCCCGTGCATCCTGTCCCGCCACGTCGTCTCCGTTCTGTGCGCTCGACGCGCACCCTGTCGTCACGAGCACCAGGATCGTCGCCACCACCGCGGCGACATGATGCAGGCGTCGGTTCTTGACTTCGTTCATCAGTCCGGTCTTCCGTTAGCCACAATCTGCGAGATGGTCTTGAGGGACGTCGAGTCCGCCGAGAGGTAGCCGTTCTGGTCGGAACCGGATTCGACGAACATGTCGTGCTTCGTGACAGCCTCGGTGCCCGGGCCGTCCTCCGCCGAGAATACGTGCACCCCGTCCACGATCAGCGGATTCGTCCGCGTACCTAGACCGAGAGCCAGCCCGACAGGCGCAAGACCGTCGCCCCAGGCCTGAGTCGCATAGACCTCGTCGGCGTTGAGTTCATCGACCGTCGCTTCATTCGTCAGCCCCACGGAGCCGTAGGAGATGAACGAGTCGATACGGTGCTCGGTGAGCAGCAACGCCGCCGACGACGTCGTCGAACCGTACGAATGAGCCATGAGGGTCACTGAATCCGCTGAACCGTCGTCACGACTGTCATGCAAGCCGTCCATGAAGGACGCGAGCTCGGCAGCACCGGATGACGCACGGGCAGGCAACCCCACTTCGGCTGGATTCGGCGAGTTGTAGCCCATCCACGAGACGACGGCGTAAGAAGCGTCCGAGTCCGTTTCCCGTGCCGCCCGGATCAGCTGGTTCGCCGCTGTCACCGCCGTGTTCATCTCGCCCACGTTCGAGTTCATCCCCGGGACGTTGACGGTCACATTCGAGGCCGAATCGAGGTCGCCGAGCGAGATCGCAGCCACGACGGCCCCGTCGTGCTCACCGAAACCGACCAGCTGGGCCACGCTCGTGGTTCCGCTATCCGCGCGCAGCTGGGCCGCGGTGATATCCGCCTCTTTCACAGCCTTCTGCAAGGCGACCACATCCTCCTTGAATCCGTCGAGACCCCGGTTCCGGTCCCCGCCGAGCCCCATCAGCTGATAGACCCGCTCCGGATCCTCGACAGCGGCGTCCAGCACGGCTCGCGACGCTATGTCGCGCTTCGACGCGGGCACGCCGTCGAGGTTCGCGAACAGATATTGGGTCGCCAGCGGCAAGCCGGAGATGTAGGCGTCGGTCTGCGGCAGCTGCGCATAAGCCTCCGCCACCTCCGCCGGCGTGAGGCCGGGTTGCAGCAGCCTCGTGAGCGCGGGCGACGCGGACGTGACCGCCACCGAGTCGAGGCTGAGGTCCGGAAGCGAACCGCCCCCCGCCTCCTCGAACGCCGCCGCGATTCCGTCGAGCCACGTCGCGTCCGCCGCGTTCTCGGTCATCAGCACGTCAAGACTCGATATCGCCGTCGACGAGTCGATCGGCACCCACGAACACGCTGATGTGAAGCCGGCCCAAGCGTTCTTCATCTGGATCACGTGCTGCGCCGAGCTCAGGTCCGACGCTCGGCTCGCGGCGGCGAAAGTCCGGAGCAGATCGGGATCGGCCGACGACATCCCGCCCGAGGAGCCGCCGCTCGTCCGGTTGCGCACGCGCGCGATGAACGACGCCGCGATCGGCTTCGGCTTCACGGCGACATCGCTGGGGCGCGGGTCGGTCAATGACGTGGCGAACGCCGACGCCCCCTGCAGGAAGTCCCCCGACGCCCGCTGCTCATCACGGGCAGTCTCGCGCGTGGTCCAGCTGTCGACGTCACGCAGACGCTGGCGCTCCCTCTCGGCCTCCTGCTTAGCCGTTCCCACGGCACCGCTCAGATCCGACAGAACCCCGGCCAGCTTCTGGGTGTCCTCCGACCGGACGGTGCTGGCCTGCGTGAAGAGGGTCGCGTAGGCGCCCTGGAAGTCGGGCACCACCGACTCGACCTGCATCCGGTTGCTCATCGCCTGCGTGCGCAGGTCGCTCGATGCCCCGTCCGCCGCAGCGATCAACGCGTCAGCCGCCCCGTCGTCGAACTCGATCGTCGCCATGCCCACCACACCCCCGTGTGAACCCACTTGTCTGTGCGTCTGAAGCTACACCCCGTCCGCCCGCGTCCCCCGCGCCTCCTGCGACACCCCGTTTACGGCGCCACACCCCCATCTATCGGGGTGTAGAGCCGAAAACGGGGTGCAGCACGAGCGGGGGAGGCGCGGCGCGAGCCGAGGAGGCGCGGCGCGAGCCGAGGAGGCGCGGCGCTGCTCAGCGGGCGGCGAGCGCCTCGACCGGCGTCACCGAGGTCGCCCGGCGGGCGGGCACCAGCGCGGCCACGCCGGCGAGCACGGCGGCCGTGAGGGCCAGCCCGAGCAGCAGCGGGAGCGGCAGCGTCGGCGTGATGAGCAGACCCTGGTTCGCCGAGCCGAGCAGCGCCTGCGCCCCGGCCCAGCCGTAGACGGTTCCGAGCACGACGCCGACGACGATCGCCGTGACGGCCATCTGCGCGGCCTCGAGCAGGATCATGCCGCGGATCTGCCCGACGGTCGAGCCGACGGCGCGCAGCAGCCCGAGCTCGCGACGACGCTGCAGCACGCTGAGCGACATGTCGTTGACCATGCCGACCGCGGCGATGACGGCCGAGAACCCGACGAGCCCCGCCATGATCAGCAGCGTGGTCGTGAACATCGTGTCGAGCTCGGCGGCGTAGACCGGGTCCTCCGACAGCCGCCCGATGAACGTGCGGAGCGTCTCGAGCGCCACCGACATCGTCGTCACCAGGGTCACGCCGATGACGATGCCGATCGTGGCGCGGGTGCTCCGCTCGGGCTGACGCACGGCGTTCTCGGCCGCGAGCCGCGCCACCTGGCCGCCGCCGAAGAGGCGACCGACCCCGGCGAGCATCGCCGGCATCACGGTGTGGGCGCCGACCACGACGCCCGAGAACGAGAGGACCCCTCCGACGAAGGCGATCAGCACGCCGATCGCGTCCGCCAGGCCGATGACCACCCCGGCGAGCAGCAGCAGTCCACCCCCGACGACGAGCAGCGCCGCGAACACCGTGCGGAGCACCCGGCGCGGGCGCGAGCCGACCGGCTCCTCCTGAACGACTCCCGTCGCCTGCAGCGGGGTGACCTGCAGCACGCGGCGCGAGCCGATCCAGGCCGCGGCGACCGTGGTCAGGACGACGGCGACCGCCGGCACGAGACCGCCGACCGAGACGTACGCGTAGTCGAGATCGGGCAGCGTGCCCCGCGCGACCAGCACGGTGACGGCCACGACGACGAGCAGGGTGCCGACGACGATGCCGATCAGCGCACCGGCGACCCCGACGAGGAGCCCCTCGCGGGCCACGGACCGACGCTGGTCGCGGGCCGACGAGCCGAGCAGGCGCATCAGGGCGATCGTGGGCGTGCGCCCCGCGACGACGGTGGTGAAGGTGTTCGCCGTGACGATCGCCCCGACGTAGAGGGCGAGTCCGACGAAGACCGACGCGACGAGATCGAGCATCGTCGAGACGGTCCCGCTGGCCGCGACCGCCGGGTCGGAGGCGATCAGCTGCTCGACGATGTGCGACACCGAGAGCAGCGCCACGCCGAACGTCGTGCCGAGGGCCGCGACGAGCACGCTGGGGCGGTGCTCGAGCAGCTGCTCGACGAGGGCGGAGCGGCTGCGCGGGGCGGTGCCGGCGGAGCGCTCCGAGCTGCGGGTGCCGGGGCCGCCGCCGGGCCGGGGAGCGGTCACGGACGCGGTCGCGGCGGTCACGCGGCACGCTCCAGGTCGAGCATGACCTGCGAGATCTCGGCCGGCGTGCTGGCGCCGACCTCGTGCACGATGCGTCCGTCGGCGAGGAACACCACGCGGTCGGCGTAGCTCGCCGCCACCGGGTCGTGCGTCACCATGGCGATGCTCTGGCCGTGGTCGCGCGAGGCCGTGCGCAGCACCTCGAGCACGTCGCGCCCCGCCTTCGAGTCGAGGTTGCCGGTGGGTTCGTCGGCGAAGATCAGGTCGGGCCGGGTGGCGAGCGCGCGGGCGATGGCGACCCGCTGCTGCTGACCGCCCGAGAGCTGGTGCGGACGGTGCGTCAAGCGCGAGTCGAGACCGAGGGTGCCGACGAGCCAGCCGATCCACGCGCGCTCGTCGGCGGTCGCGCGGCGGCCGTCGAGCCGGAAGGGCAGCTCGATGTTGGCCGACACGTCGAGCGTCGGCACGAGGTTGAACGCCTGGAAGACGAAGCCGATGCGGCGGCGACGCAGCAGGGTCAGCTGCGTGTCGTCGAGCCGCGTGATGTCGGTGTCGCCGAGTAGCACCCGGCCCGACGTCGCCTGGTCGAGACCGGCGGTGATGTGCATGAGCGTCGACTTGCCCGAGCCGCTCGGGCCCATCACGGCGGTGAACTGGCCGGCGCGGAGGTCGAGCGAGACGTCTCGCAGGGCGTCGACGCGGCCGTCGCCGAGGCCGAACGACTTCGTGACGTTCTCGACGCGGGCGACGGGCGCGGCGCCTCCCCGGCTGATGGGGGTGGTCGTGGGGTGTGCTGCGGGGTGTGCTGCGGGGTGGGTCATGGGGTACGTCCTGTCGAGAGGGGGGCCGAGGAGGCGCGGGTCGGGTCGGGCGGGCTACTGACGGAGCGTGCTGCCGCCGTCGTCGCCGGGCACGGCCTCGGCGGTGGTCCAGCTGGCCCAGCGGTCGTCGACGGAGGCGGTCACGCGACCGTCGCCGCACGACACGAGCCCCGTGGTCGGGAGCGGCTGCGGCAGCGTCTCGGCCGGCATCACCGGGCCGCCGAGGTCGCCGTCGACGGGCTCGCAGGCGTCGAGGTCGACGCCCTCATCGGAGACGAACGAGAGCTCGTAGCCGGGCTGCGAGACGTGCAGACGCACGTCGATGTCGCGGGCGTCCTCGGGGACCCAGTCGGGCAGGAACCAGGCCATGTCGTCGGAGGTGCGCGAGCTCGGGGCGTCGGCGTAGACGTCGTAGTGGCGCTGCTGCACGGGCTCGCTGCCGACGGCCTTCTCGGCGGCGCCGACCAGGGTCGAGCAGCCGGTCAGGGCGGCGATGCCGGCGACGCCGAGGGCGACGGTCGCGGCGGCGCGCAGACGGCGGGCGGGGACGGAGGCGCCGGTCGAGCGGGTCTCGGAGCGGGCGGCGGACGGGGTGGGGGCGGCGTGATCTTCCATGCCTACGATCCTCGCGACGCGCGCCGCGCCGCCCTATGACGCCCGCACCCAGACCCGCGCGGGGGTTATCCCCCGGTGCGCTGCCGGCACGTGCGCGGACGACCTCGCTGAGCTACCATGAGAGCAATCGACCCCCTCCCAAGCCTCTCGACGATGCTCAAATGGGAGGGGCCTTTTTCTTTTCGAGGGGCTAGTGAAACCCAGCCTGACCGTGGACCAGCAGGTCGCTCTGATGTCGACGCGCAACCTCGCCATCGCTGACGAGGCCGAGTGCGCGCGGTTCCTCGCGGCGAACGACTACTACCGCTTCTCCGGGTACGCACGGTATTTCCAGATCGCGCCGCATGGCGGTGACGATGATTTCCGCCCCGGTACGACCTTCGACGAGATCCGTGGCGTCTATGAAGCCGACGAGGCGCTCCGAACCGCACTGGTCAAGCCCTTGGCCAGCGCTGAGCTCCTGCTGCGGACCCACACCGCGTCCGCAATCGCTCACATCCACGGACCCTATGGGCGGTACCTCGAGCAGAGGTTCTACACGGATGCCGTCGACACGGAACCGACAGTCGACGCGGTTCTTCGCGACATCACTCGCAGCCGCGAGCGCCACGTCCTCCACTTCCGGACCGCCGCCGACGGTGCGCCGGACTTCCGCGACCTACCGGTGTGGTCAGCGATCGAGGCCCTGTCGTTCGGCACCCTCTCGAGGTGCATCGAGCGTGGCGCTGGAGCGTCCCTGGCCGACGACGTGGCGACGAGCCTCGGGGTGGCGAAAGCAGGCTTCGCCTACCGCGTGCGGACCCTGGTCTATCTGCGTAACCGCTGCGCGCATCACAGTCGTCTCTGGCATCACTCGATCATCGACGCGGGACCGACCCCGAACAACGTGCGAGCCAAAGCCAAGCGAAAGATCGGCCAGTTCCACCCCCGATCCGTGCTCGACGCCATCGCGTCCCTCGATGATCTGATCGTCCGTGGCCAGGCTGGCGTGCCGGCCCTTCCCCACATCGCCGGACAGCACCGTCCCGAGTCGGTCTTCTGGCAGGGTCTCGCGTCCCCTCGGACACCTGACGATCGCAGAGTCTGAGCCGCGCACGGAGACGCGAACGGGGCACCGCTGGATCTCGCGGTGTCCCGTTCACGTCGTGATGCCGGGCCGTCCTCGGGCCGGCGGCGTCAGGCCAGGGGCGCGACCTCGACCGCGACGAGGCGGGGGTCGTCGAGCGAGACGGGGTGGACGTCGCCGGTGAGCAGGAGGCGCGCCTCCGTCTCGCGGGTGTCGCACGAGGGGCCGACCCAGAGCTCGACGTCGCCGGGCTCGACCACGCGTCGGCCGTGCCGGTCGGTGAAGGCCAGACGGGAGGTGGGGACGGTGAACTCGACCCGCGCCTCCTCGCCCGGTGCGAGCGTCACCCGCGCGTAGCCGAGCAGCTGCGCGACCGGCCTCGTGACCGAGCCGATCACGTCGCGGGCGTAGAGCTGCACGAGGTCGATGCCGGGCCGGTCGCCCGTGTTCGCGACCCGCACCGACGCGGTGAAGGAGCCGCCGGCGGCGACCTCTCCGGCCGACCCGACGCCACCCGCCGACCCGACGGCGAGGTCCGAGCGGCTCCACGTCGTGTAGGTCAGACCGTGGCCGAACGGGAGCACCGGGGTGCTGTCGGCGCTCGTGACCTCCGAGGGCCCGCCGAGCACGGGGTGCAGGTACGAGAACGGCTGCGCCCCGGCCGAGCGCGGCAGCGACACCGGCAGGTGACCCGAGGGCTCGACGCCGCCGGACAGGATGCCGGCGACGGCTGCGCCGCCCTCCTCGCCCGGGAAGAACGCCTGCACGACGGCGGCCGGCGCCCCCGCGCCCGAGATCGCCCAGCCGATCGCGTACGGACGCCCCGAGAGCACGACCATCACGACGGGCGTGCCGGTCGCGACGACGGCCTCGACCAGCTCGCGCTGCACACCCGGCAGCTCGAGGCTCTCGACGTCGTTGCCCTCGCCGACGGTGCCGCGCCCGAACAGACCGGCGCGGTCGCCGACGACGACGATCGCCACGTCGGCGCCGCGGGCGGTCTCGACGGCGGCGGCGATGCGCGACCGGTCGTCGCCCTCGACGTCGCAGCCCGCCGCGATCGTCACCTCGGCGTCGGGCAGCTCGTGACGCAGCGCCTCGGCGACGGTCGGCAGCTCGATGCCGAGCGGCACACCGGGGTGGTGCGCCAGCACGTGGTTGACGAACGAGTAGCAGCCCATCAGGGCCTCGGCGCTGTCGCCGTTCGGCCCGAGCACCGCGACCGCGGCCGGGCCGGCGGCCGCACCGGCACCGACACCCGCGCCCAGGAGCGGCAGCACCCCGTCGTTCGTCAGCACGACGACCGACTCGTCGGCCAGGCGGCGCGCGACGACCCGGTGCTCGGCCGAGTCGAGATCGAACACCGACGGCGGTGGCGTCTCGAACGTCTCGTCGAGCAGCCCGAGGTCCTCCTTCTGCGCGAGCACGCGCAGCACGGCCCGGTCGACGAGCGCCTCGTCGACGAGCCCCGATCGCACGCGCTCGGCGAGCGGCTCGAGGTAGGCGTCGCCGGTCGGCAGCTCGACGTCGATGCCGGCCTCGAGGGCCAGTGCGGCAGCCTCGCCCCGGTCGCCCGCGACGGCGTGCATCACCTGGAGGAACGCCACCGAGAAGTAGTCCGACACGACGACCCCGTCGAACCCCCAGCGGCGCCGCAGCAGCTCGGTCAGGTACTCGGGCGTGCCGGCGACGGGCACGCCGTCGATCTCGGCGTACGAGTTCATCACCGAGCGGACCCCGCCGTCGAGCACGGCCATCTCGAACGGCGGCAGCAGGACGTCCTCGACGAACCGCGGCCCGATCTGCGCCGGTGCGTGGTTGCGCCCCGCCACCGACGCCGAGTAGCCGACGAAGTGCTTGAGCGTGGCGTGGACGCCGGCGGCCTGCAGCCCCCGGACGTACGCGGTGCCGATGGTGCCGACCACGTACGGATCCTCGGCGATGCACTCGTCGACGCGTCCCCAGCGCGGGTCCCTGATCACGTCGAGCACCGGCGCGAGACCCTGGTGCACGCCGAGCTCGCGCATCGACCCGCCGATCAGCTCGGCCATGCGCTCGACGAGCTCCGGGTCGAACGAGGCGCCCCAGGCCAGAGGCGTCGGGAACGTCGCCGCCTGCCAGGCCGCGAGCCCGGTCAGGCACTCCTCGTGCACGAGGGCCGGGATCCCGAGACGGGTCTCGTCGCGCAGGCGGCGCTGCTCGCGCCACAGCCAGGAGGCGCGCTCGACCGGGTCCACCGGTCGCGTCCCGTAGACCCGCGTCAGGTGACCGAGCCCGTGCCGGGTGGCCTCCTCGTAGTCACCCGACGTGGCCATCTCGCCCTGCATCGGGGCCACGTTGTCAGCCCCCTGATCGACCCACCAGCCGACCAGCTGGGCGAGCTTCTCGTCGAGGGTCATGTCGGCCAGCAGCGAGCGGACCCGGTGGGAGGCGCGGGGCTCGCCGCGCACGACGGTCTCGTCGGTCTGGACCGTCTGCGGTGCGTCGATGGTGTCGGTCATGTCGGCTCGCGCCTCCTGGGCTGGTGCGGTCGGGGTCCGGTCGACCCGGAGGGTGCCGGTGTCGGCGGCGGTCATCCCTTGACCGCCCCGGTGAGTCCGCCGACGATGCGGCGTTCGAACAGGCTGAAGAAGATCAGCGCGGGCAGCATCGACAGAGCCGTGAAGGCCAGCACCCGGGCGGTGTCGACCGAGTACTGCGACGAGAACGCCTGCACGCCGAGCGGCAGGGTGAACGTCGACGGGTCGTTGAGGATGAACAGCGGCAGCAGGTACGAGTTCCACGCCCCGATGAACGCGAGGATGCCGACGGTGATGACCCCCGGCAGCGACAGGCGCACCACCATGCGGAAGAAGAAGCCGAGGCGGCTGCAGCCGTCGATGAACGCGGCCTCCTCGATCTCGTCGGGGATCGCACGGAGGAACGGCACGAGGATGATGATCGTCGTCGGCAGCGCGAACGCGATCTGCGGCAGGATCACCCCGGCCAGCGAGTTCGTCAGTCCCAGGTCGCGGATCACCAGGTACAGCGGCGTGATCGCGACGGTCATCGGGAACATCAGCCCCGCGGCGAACATCGCGTAGAGAACGCCGCGTCCGGCGAACCGGTAGCGGGCCAGCACGTAGCTCGCGGCGAGGCCGAGCGCGACGGTGCCGATCGTGGTGGCGCCGGCCGAGATCAGCGAGTTGCCGACCTGCCGCCAGAACGTGCCCTCGACGAGCACGTCGATGTAGTTGCCGATCTGCCACGGGCTCGGGAACCCCGACGGGTCGGTCGTGATCTGCGCGTTGGTGCGGAATCCGCCGAGCACGATGAACGCGACGGGCGCGAGCATCGCCACGATGACGACCAGGGCGACCACGTACGCGACGCCGCGTCCGGGATCGGCGATCCCGCGCCTCCTGCGCTTCGTCGGCTGCGCGTCGTGCGACGCGGGCCCGCGGCCCCGAGGAGGCGCGGCGAGGGTCGAGGCGGTCATCGTTCTTCTCCTGCGGTGGTGGCGGAGGTCGTCACGGCGCCGGCCGTGTCGCGACGCAGCACGTAGCGCTGGTAGACGAGGGCGACGACGAGCGAGATGAGGAACAGCACGACCGCGACGGCGTTGCCGTAGCCGTAGCTGCCCGAGGTGCGGCCGTTCGCGACCATGTAGGTGGCCATCGTCGAGGTGCCGGCGGTGGCCGCGATGTACTGACCCCAGATGATGTAGACGAGGTCGAACAGCTGCAGCGAGCCGATGATCGACAGGAACGCCCAGATGCGCAGCGTCGGGCCGAGCAGCGGCAGCGTGATGCGGCGCTGGATCTGCCACCAGCTCGCGCCGTCGATGGCCGCGGCCTCGCTGAGCTCCTCGGGGACGCCCTGCAGGCCGGCGAGGAAGAGGATGACGGCGAAGCCGACGTACTTCCAGGTGATGATGACCAGCAGGGTCCAGATGGCGATGCTCGGGTCGGCGAGCCAGTCCTGCGCGAGCGAGCCGAGGCCGAGCTTCGTCAGCATGTCGTTGACGGCGCCGCTGCCCTGGAGCATGAGGCTCCAGCCGGTGCCGACGACGACCTCGCTGATGACGTAGGGCACGAAGATCAGCACGCGGATCAGCGACTGACCGCGCAGCTTGCGGTTCAGCAGCAGCGCCAGGCCGATCGCGACGGGGCCCTGCAGCACGAGCGACAGCACGACGATGGTCGCGTTGTGGCGGAGGGCGTCGAGGAACGCGACGTCCTGGAAGATCGTCAGGTAGTTGCGGAACCCGACGAAGTCCGTCGGCGCACCGAATCCCGACCAGCTGAAGAAGCCGTAGTAGGCGGCCATGACGATCGGGAACACCACGAAGGCCAGGAAGACCACGAGGGCCGGGCCGACGAGGAGGGCGATCTCGAGGCCCTGGGCGCCACGCCCCTTCCGGGACACGGCCCGGGAGGCCGCCGGGGGCGATGCGAGCGCATCGCCCCCGGCGGTGGCGTGAGCCCGCGAGGGTGCGGCGGGCCGCACGGAGGGTTCGCGGAGACTCACGGTGCGACCCCTACGCCTTCTTGGCGGCGGCGTCGACGGCCTCGACGAACTGCTCGGGCGTGCCGTCTCCGGAGAGCAGGTCGACGACGGCGACGTTCATCGCGTTGCCGACGTTCAGGCCGTAGACGGTGTCGAGCCACTGCGACACGAACGGGGCGTCGTTGTAGGCGGCCAGGACGTCCTGCAGGTAGGGCTCGGTGACCGACTCCTGAGCGACCGTGTTGACCGGAGGCGCGTTGAAGGCCTTGTAGTAGGCCGTCTGCACGTCGGGGGTCGCGAGGTAGTTCAGGAAGTCGACGCACGAGTCGGGAGCGTCGGTCGAGCACGAGTACCCGTCGACGCCGCCCATGATGGCGCCGGTCTCGCCGTCGCCGCCCTCGATCTCGGGGAACGGGAACCAGCCCAGGTCGGGCAGCGGCTTCTCGTCGGGGGTGAGCGAGGCGATGACGCCGGGGTTCCAGGCGCCCATCAGCTCCATGCCGGCCTGCTTGTTGGCGATGAGGCCGGCCGAGCTGCCGGCGCCCTGCTGGGCGGCCGTGGTGAGGAAGCCCTCGTTGAAGGGCTCGGTGTCGCGGAAGTCGGCGAGGTCCTGGGCGGCGTCGACCCAGCACTGGTCGCTGAAGTCGCGGTCGGTCGCGGCCTGCTCGAGCACGTCGCTGCTGCAGGCGCGCAGGGCGAAGAAGAAGTACCAGTGCGCGGCGGGCCAGGCGTCCTTGCCGCCGAGCGCGACGGGCTGCACGTCGGCGTCCTTCAGCTTCGCGACCGCGTCGTCGAGCTCGTCGATCGTGGTCGGCGCCGCATCGATGCCGGCCTCCGAGAAGAGGTCCTGGCTGTACCAGAAGCCTCCGGGCAGCACGGCGACGGGCATCGAGTAGACCTTGCCGTCGACCGAGCCGGCGCCGAAGGTGCCCTCGCTGATGTCGGCGCGGGCGTCGTCCGAGATGCCGTCGCTGATGTCCTTCACCTGACCGGCCTGGACCATCGCCGAGAGCTTGCCGCCGCCGCGCTGCAGGAACACGTCGGGCGCGTCGCCGGAGTTCAGGGCGGTCTGCAGCTTGCTGTCGAAGTCCTCGTTCTGCACGGTCTGGACGTCGATCGTCACGTCGGGGTTGGCCTCCTCGAAGTCGGCCGCGGCCTTCACCCAGAAGTCCTGCCCGGGGCCGGTGGTCGAGTTCTGCCAGAGGGTGAGCGACCCGTCGTCGTCTCCCCCGCCTCCTCCGGTGCTGCAGCCGGTCAGCAGTCCCGCTCCGATCAGCAGGGCCGCAGACCCGGCCAGGAGCCGTCGAGATGTGGTCATGGTTCCACCTGTTCCTCTTCGTTGAGCGGCCGTGGTCGGCCGAGTGCGCCGTGCTCCGATGCGCGGCGTCGCCCCAGTGTCGAAAACGGGCGCGCGGGTGTCAAACGTTTTCGAAAACCATTTCGACGTGGCTAGGCTGCGGGTCGTGAGGACGACGTGATGACGAGCCGGGTGACGATCCACGACGTGGCCAGGGTCGCGGGCGTCTCGGTCGCCACGGTCTCGAAGGCGGTCAACGGCCGGTACGGGGTCTCGGCCCAGGCGACCGAGCGCGTCATGGCCGCGGTCGACGAGCTCGGCTACGAGTCGAGTCTCGTCGCCAGCAGCATGCGCGCCCGCCGCACCGGCGTGATCGGCGTGCTCGTCGCCGACTTCGAGCCGTTCAGCTCGGAGGTGCTCAAGGGCGTCGGCGCCGCCGTCCGGGCCCGCGGGTCGGAGTACGACCTGCTCGCCTACAGCGGCGCCCACCACGGCGAGAACAGCGGCTGGGAGCGCAAGTCGCTCAGCCGCCTGAGCGGCACCCTCATCGACGGGGCAATCCTCGTGACGCCGTCGGTCCTGACGACGACCGCGAGCATCCCGGTCGTCGCGGTCGACCCGCACACCGGGCGCACCGACCTGCCGTCGGTCGAGGCCGACAGCCGAGGCGGGGCCCTGCTCGCGGTCGAGCACCTGCTCTCGCTCGGGCACCGTCGCATCGGGTTCCTGTCGGGGCGACCCGACCTCCGCTCGGCGTCCCTGCGCGAGGCCGGCTACGTCCAGGCGCTGCGCGCGGCGGGCATCACGCGCGACCCCGGTCTGACCCGCCACGGCGACTTCGAGCTGACCACGGCGCGGCAGGCCGCGCGGTCGCTGCTGACGCGCGCCGACCGACCCACCGCCGTCTTCGCGACGAACGACCTCTCGGCCATCGCGCTGCTGCGCACCGCCCTCGAGCTCGGACTCCGCGTCCCGGAGGATCTCAGCATCGTCGGCTTCGACGACATCCCCGAGGCGTCACGCGAGTCCCCGCCGCTGACCACCGTGCAGCAGCCGATGCAGCGCCTCGGGAGCGCCGCCGCCGGCATGCTCTTCACGATGCTCGACGGGGGCGCGCCCACGACGCCCGAGGTCCAGCTGCCGACCCGGCTCGTGGTGCGCGGCACCACCGCTCCGCCGCCCGCCGGCTGACGCGCCTCCGGCCTCCCCCGCACCGGCTACGATCCAGCGAGGGCATTCAGCACTCAGACGACGTCGTCTCCCCCTCCGAACGACGCTGGACGAAGCGAGGTATCGGCCGTGGGCGCGACGAGAGACGATGTGGCGCGGCTCGCCGGAGTCTCGGCGAGCACGGTCTCGTACGCCATCAGCGGTCGCCGCACGATCTCGGCCGGCACGCGTCAGCGCGTCGAGCAGGCCATGGCCGATCTCAGCTACACGCCCAACGCCTTCGCCCGCGGACTCGCCGGCTCGCGGGGCGGGATCCTCGCCCTGCACTACCCCTACAGCCGCCGGGGGGTCACGTCGTCGGAGTTCGAGTACGTCGCCGCGGCCACGGATCGGGCGCGCGAACGCGGGTACCACCTCCTCCTCTGGTCGCACCCGATCAACGACGTCGACGGACTCGGCAGCCTGGTCAGCGAGGGCCTCGTCGACGGCGTGATCCTCATGGAGCTGACCGCCGCCGACGCCCGCGTCGGCGTGCTGAGCGACTCGGGCGTCCCGTTCAGCAACATCGGCCGACCCGACGACGCCGAGGGGCTCTGGTTCATCGACGCCGACTACGAGTCGCTCGGACGCCAGGCCGTCGACCACCTCGCCGACCTCGGCCACGAGCACGTGTTCTTCCTCAGCCAGAGCATCGCGTCGCCCGAGCGCGGGTCGGGGCCCCTCGACCGGGCGACGAGCGCCCTGCGGCGACCGGCCCTCGATCGCGGCATCCGCCTCGACACGCACCTGGCCGACAACTCGGTGCCGGGCGGCCGCGAGGCGTTCGACGTCTTCGACGCCCTGACGGCGCGACCGACGGCGGTGCTCGCCTTCAACGAGATGGCCCTGGCCGGATTCGTGCAGTCGGCCGCCGCGGCCGGGCGATCGATCCCCGGCGACATCAGCGTCGTCGCCCTGAGCATCGGCGACCTGGCGGCCGAGATGACCTCGCCTCCGCTCACCACGGTGAGCCCTCCCGGAATCGAGATCGCTTCGGCCGCCGTCGACGATCTCGTCGACCGGATCGAGGGGCGTCGACACGACGCGCCCCACGTGCTCGTCGCGCCGCGCCTGGTCGTGCGGGGCAGTTCCGCACCCGTTATCCGGATGTGACCCGCGCCCTAGCACGAGCGGTTGCGCGCCTCCTGCGGGTGTGTGAAACTCACAGTCGACGCGCGTCGACGACGACGTGTCGCGGAGACCGGCTGACAGCACACCCGGCCGCCGGTCTTGCAACTCAATGAGGAGATAACAATGCGAGCATCCCTGCACCGCCGATTCACCGGCCCTCTGGCCATCCTGGCGGCATCCAGCTTCCTGATGGTCGGCTGCTCCGGCACCGCCGACCCCAACGACCCCAACGCCGGTGGCGGCGGCGGAGCCGAGGTCGGCACCGCCGACGGCGTCGTCAACGTCTACGGCACCATCAACGGCGACGAGGCGACCCTGCTCGAGGAGAGCTGGGCCGACTGGGAGACCGAGAACGACATCGACATCAAGTACACGGGCGACAAGGAGTTCGAGAAGCAGATCGGCATCAAGGTCCAGGGTGGCGACACCCCCGACCTCGCGATCTTCCCTCAGCCCGGTCTGCTCGCCGACACCGTCGCCTCGGGCAAGGTGCAGGAGCTCCCCGAAGACGCCCTCGCCAACGTCAAGGAGGGCTGGTCGGAGGACTGGCAGAAGTACGGTCAGGTCGACGGCACCCAGTACGGCGCCCCCCTGATGGCCAGCGTCAAGGGCTACGTCTGGTACTCCCCCGCCAAGTTCGAGGAGTGGGGCGTCGAGGTCCCCAAGACGTACGACGAGCTCGTCGAGGTCTCGAAGACCATCCAGGAGAAGAGCGGCGAGGCGCCCTGGTGCGCCGGCTTCAACTCGGGCGAGGCCTCGGGCTGGCCCGGCACCGACTGGATCGAGGACCTCGTGCTGCGCGAGGCCGGACCGGACGCCTACGACTCGTGGGTCGCCGGCGACACCGAGTTCACCGACCCCGACGTCAAGGCCGCGTTCGACTCGGTCGGCACCATCCTCCAGGACCCCGAGATGGTCAACGCCGGCTACGGCGACGTGAAGTCGATCAACTCCACGGCCTTCGGCGACGTCGCCACCAACGTGGCGAACGGCAGCTGCGCCCTGACCCACCAGGCCTCGTTCTTCGAGGGCTTCCTGACCGCGGCGAACAACGCCGACGGACAGCCCGCCACGGTCGCCGAAGACGGAGACGTCTGGGCCTTCCTCACGCCGCCGATGGCCGAGGGCGACCCCGCCGCCGTCACCGGTGGCGGCGAGTTCGTCGCCGCGTTCTCGAACGACGACGACACCGCCAAGGTCCAGGCCTACCTGGCCAGCGCCGACTGGGCCAACAGCCGCGTCTCGCTCGGTGGAGTCATCTCGGCCAACCAGGGCCTCGACCCCGAGAACGCCGGAAGCGACCTGCTGAAGAGCGCCGTCGAGATCCTGCAGGGCACCGACACGACCTTCCGCTTCGACGGCTCCGACCTGATGCCCAAGTCGGTCGGCTCGGACTCGTTCTGGAAGGGCATGGTCGACTGGATCGACGGCTCGGACACCGAGACGGTCCTCGAAGAGATCCAGGCCGGCTACACCTCGTAACACCCCGCTGATCAGGGGCCACCGCTCGTCGGTGGCCCCTGACCCCGCGCCCGCACGACCCCGCACGACCCGCTCGCAGCGTCGCGAGCGGCCCCGGTCGCGCGAACGCCTGCTCCTTCATCGGAACCCGAACGTGAAAGGACAGCGATGTCCAGTTTCTTCCAGTGGCTGGCGGGGATCCCTCCCCTCGCCCAGATCCCCCTGATCCTCCTCGCCTTCACGGCCCTGGTCGGCATCGTGCTCGTCTTCGTCGAGTTCGCGCCCCGCCGCGGTCGGCAGTACACGATCCTCCGGCTCGCCGTCTGCGTGCTCGTCCCCGTCGTGGTGCTCTTCGCCTTCGGCCTCTACAACTCGGTCATGTGGGTCGCCGTCATCGCCGCCGTCCTCGGCGGCGGGCTGTTCCTGCTCGACTACCGCTCGAAGCGCGGCGCCGGATACTCACTGCAGCTCATCGGGTTCATGGCCCCCGCGGTCTTCTTCCTGATCATCGGTCTGATCTACCCGACCATCACGACCGCCGGTCAGGCGTTCATGAAGAACGACGGGTCGGGCTTCGCCGGCATCGACAACTTCATCTGGGTGTTCACCAGCCCCGACGGTCTGACCGCCTTCGGCAACACGCTCATCTGGGTGCTGCTGGCCCCCATCACGGCCACCGCCATCGGTCTCGCCTACGCGGTCTTCATCGACAAGAGCCGCGGCGAGAAGTTCCTCAAGCTGCTGGTCTTCATGCCCATGGCGATCTCGTTCGTCGGCGCGTCGATCATCTTCAAGTTCTTCTACGACATCCGCCAGGGCGAGCAGATCGGTCTGCTGAACGGCATCCTCGTCGCGTTCGGCGGGCAGCCGGTCGACTGGCTCGGGTTCGAGCCGTGGAACACCCTGCTCCTCGTGATCGTGCTCATCTGGACCCAGGCCGGCTTCGCCATGACGGTGCTCTCGGCCGCGATCAAGGGCGTGCCCGCCGAGCAGCTCGAGGCCGCATCGCTCGACGGGACCAACGGGTTCCAGGCCTTCCGCCACATCACGGTGCCGGGCATCCGGACCACCATCATCGTGGTGCTCACCACGATCTCGATCGCGTCGCTCAAGGTCTACGACATCGTCTCGGCCATGACCGGCGGTCGCAACGACACGACGATCCTCGCGTTCGAGATGGTGCGGCAGTTCCAGCTCGGCAGCCGCACCGGCTACAGCTCGGCCCTCGCCGTGATCCTGTTCATCCTCGTGCTGCCGATCGTCATCTACAACGCCCGCCAGATCCAGAAGCAGAGGGAGATCCGATGACCGCCACCCCCACCCCGGTCGGTGTCGCCGTCACCCCGGGCACCGAGAGCCAGCTCCAGCGCGGCGTCGCGAAGATCGAGAGCTCGAGCGGCAAGCTGAAGAAGGGCACGACCAGCCGCGGCGCCACCATCGCCGCGCTGATCATCGCCGTCGTCTGGACGCTGCCGACCGCCGGTCTGTTCATCTCGTCGTTCCGCCCCGCGAACGACATCAAGACCACCGGCTGGTGGACGGTCTTCGCCAACCCCGGCTTCACGCTCGACAACTACGTCAACGCGCTGAACTCGGGCGACAGCCTCACCCTCGGCAAGGCGTTCCTCAACTCGCTCGTCATCACGCTGCCCGCGGCGCTGATCCCGATCACGATCGCGAGCCTCGCGGCCTACGCCTTCGCGTGGATCGACTTCAAGGGTCGCAACACGATGTTCGTGCTGGTCTTCGCCCTGCAGATCGTGCCGATCCAGATGGCGCTCGTGCCGCTGCTGCGTCTGTTCTCGGACGGTCTGCAGATCGGCGGGCTGTACATCCTGCCCGGGCTCGGGGTGAACGGGCTCGACGGCTCGTTCGCCAAGGTGTGGATCGCTCACACGATCTTCGCCCTCCCGCTGGCGATCTTCATGCTGCACAACTTCATCTCCGAGATCCCCTCCGAGGTCATCGAGGCCGCCCGCATGGACGGCGCCGGTCACGGCCAGGTGTTTTTCCGCATCGTGCTGCCGCTGTCGATGCCGGCCATCGCCTCCTTCGGCATCTTCCAGTTCCTGTGGGTGTGGAACGACCTGCTCGTGGCGACGGTGTTCACCTCGGGGCAGGGGTTGCCGATCACGAAGGCCCTGCAGGACCTCTCGGGTTCGTACGGCCAGTCGTGGGAGCTGCTCACGGCGGGGGCGTTCATCTCGATCATCGTCCCGCTGATCGTGTTCTTCGCCCTGCAGCGGTTCTTCGTCCGCGGCCTCCTCGCCGGAGCCACGAAGGGCTAGCCCTCCCCTGAGACCCCGGCAGGTCGCTGAGACCCCCGTGCGCGCACGGGGGTCTCGGCGATTCGCCGGGGTCTCGCTGCGCCGCCCCCGCTCAGGAGGCGCGGGGCGCGGGGGCCGGAGCGCTCGAGCCCGCGACGTGCAGCACGCACGGCAGCAGCACCTGCGTCAGCTCGGCAGCCGCGTCGGCACCCGTGCCCGCGTCCGTGCCATCACCGGCGGCGCCGGCAGCACCGGCACCCGCGTCGAGCCGGGCGACGAGCGCCTCGACGGCGAGGCGCGCCATCTCGGCCCCGGGCGCGTTCAGCGTGGTCATGGCCGGCTCGGTCGCGGCGCCGGCGGCGGTCGACGAGGCGAGCAGCACGACCGAGACGTCGCGCGGCACCTCACGCCCGGTCTCCGCGAGGCCGCTCTGCAGGCCGCCGGTCGCGTCGTCCTTCAGCATCAGCACCCCGGTGACGTCCGGCAGCGACTCGACCAGCTCGCGGGCCGCCTGCCGTCCGCCCGCGGCGGACTGCCCGCTCGTGACGATCGCCGAGCGGAGTCCGCGCCGCGCGATCGACGTGCGGAACGCCTCCTCCGTGCGGGCCGTCGGCCCATAACCGACGATGGGGGTTCCCGCGAAGTCCTCGAGCACGAGGCCGATGCTGCGGTGACCCAGCGACTGGAGGTGATCGAGGCCCTGCTCCACCGCCTCCTCGAAGTCCATGTCGACGTAGGGCACACGGTCGTTCTGCGAGGTGCGCCCCATCGACACGAACGGGAGGCCGAGCTCGAGCAGCGCCTCGACGCGCGAGTCGCGCAGCTGCACCTCCATGACGAGCACGCCGTCGAAGAGGCGCCCCGACACGAGCTCGCGCACGTCGTCGTCCGTCTGCCCGGTGGGCCAGAGCACGAGGTGGTAGCCGAGCTCGGAGGCGCGGGTGGCCGCGTTCATGAACATGTGCAGGGCGATGCCGCCCAGCCGCTGCTCGAGTGCGGGGAAGAGCAGGGCGATGATGCGGGTCCGCTTGCTGGCGAGGGCACGGGCGACGACGTTGTTCGTGTAGCCGAGCTCGCCCATGGCGTCGGTCACCCGCCGGTGGACACCGGCCGACACGCTGCGCGACCCGTTCACCACGAACGACACCGTGGCGATCGACACCCCCGCCCGTGCGGCCACCTCTCGCATGGTCGCCACGTCTCTCCTTCGCTCGTCACCAGGCTAGTGCGGTGGACCCGCAGCGCGGACATCGGACGGATCCGTGTTAACCGCTTTACATGTAAAGCGGTTAACTGCTAGCTTCCCTGCAACGGAGCAGCGACGTCGCACTCCGCCTCTCGGGTCGACCCCCGCGTGGCCGACGTCGCCGGCCGCCCACCAGTCACCGAGAGAGAGCTGAGCAATGAAGCCTGCATCGATCCGCACCAGAACCCTCACCGCGACGGCGCTCGTCGCCGTCGTCCCCCTCGTCCTCGCCGGGTGCACCGGCGGAGGAGGCGGCGGGGGCGCGGCCGGCGGCCCGGTCGACAAGATCACCGTTGTCGACTACTACGGCGAGAACGACGAGAAGGTCATCACGACGTTCCTCGACCAGTGCGGCGCCGAGAACGGCGTCGAGATCGAGCGCACGATGGTGCCCGGCGGCTCGCTCATCCAGCGCGTGCTGCAGCAGGCGTCGTCGCGCACCCTGCCCGACGTGCTCATGCTCGACAACCCCGACCTCGCGCAGATCGCCGAGACGGGCGCCCTCGCCCCGCTGTCGCAGTTCGGGCTCGACGCCGAGGGCTACGCCGACGGCGTCGTGCAGTCGGGCACCTACGACGGCGAGCTCTACGGCCTCGCGCCGACCGTCAACACCATCGCGCTGTTCTACAACGTGAAGGCCCTGGCCGACGCCGGCGTCGAGCCGCCCACCACGTGGGACGAGCTCGAGACCGCCGCCGCCGCCCTCACCACCGGCGACCGGTACGGCATGGCGGTCGACGCCAACGCGACCTACGAGGGCACCTGGCAGTTCCTGCCGTTCATGTGGTCGAACGGCGGAGACGAGAAGGACATCGCGACGCCCGAGACCGCCGAGGCGCTGCAGCTCTGGACCGATCTCGTCGCCGACGGCTCGATGTCGAAGAGCGTCGTCAACTGGACCCAGGCCGACGTCAACGACCAGTTCATGGCCGGCAAGACGGCGATGATGGTGAACGGCCCGTGGCAGCTGCCCGCGCTGAACGCGCAGACCGCGGTCGAGTACGGCGTGACCACGATCCCCGTCAAGGACGCCTCCGACACCGCGGTCGCCCCGCTCGGCGGCGAGGTGTGGACGGTGCCGCAGACCGGCGACGAGGCCCGTCAGGCCGTCGCCGCGAAGGTCGTCGAGTGCATGAACTCCGACGAGAACCAGCTCGCCATGGCCGAGCAGCGCAACACCATCCCCTCGAAGACGTCGGTCGCCGCCACCTACGCCGAGCAGCAGCCCGAGCAGGAGGCGTTCGTCACCCTGGTCGCGGGCGCCCGGTCGCGCACGGCGGAGCTCGGTGCCGACTGGCCCGCCGCCGCCACGGCCATCTACACCGCCGTGCAGGCCGCGCTGACCGGCCAGTCCTCGCCCACCGAGGCCCTCGACGACGCGCAGCCGAGCGAGTGACATGACCACCGCCTCCTCGCTCGACACCCGCCCGGTCGCCGGCGCCGAGACCCCGGTCTCGCGTCGGCGGCCCGGCCGCGGCGGCTCCGGCTCGTCGCGCCCCGGCTCGTCGCGTCGCAGCACGGCCCGCCGCTGGGAGCGCGTCTCGCAGCTGCTGTTCGTGCTGCCGGCCGCCGCCTTCATCGTCCTGTTCTTCGGCTACCCGGTGCTGAAGAACCTGATCATGAGCTTCCAGGCGTACACGACGACGACCTTCTACACGGGCGAGGCGCCCTGGGTCGGGCTCGCCAACTACGCCGAGGTGCTCGGCTCGCAGCTCTTCGGCACGGCCCTGCTCAACACGGCGCTCTTCACCGTCGGCTCGATCGTCGGCCAGTTCGTCATCGGGCTGCTCTTCGCCCTGTTCTTCCGCCGGGCCTTCCCGCTCAACGGGATCCTGCGATCGCTCCTGCTGCTGCCCTGGCTGCTGCCGCTGATCGTCTCGAGCGCGATCTGGAAGTGGATCCTCGACCAGGACTCGGGGGTGCTCAACCAGTTCCTCGGCACCTTCGGCGTCCCCGCGGTGCCGTGGCTCACGAGCCCGAGCGTCGCCCTGCTGACCGTCGTGCTGGTCAACATCTGGATCGGCATCCCGTTCAACACGACCATCCTCTACGGCGGTCTGCAGGACATCCCCACCGAGCTCTACGAAGCCGCCTCGCTCGACGGGGCCACGGGCTGGAAGGGCTTCCGGCACGTGACGTGGCCGCTGCTGCGACCGGTCGTCAGCGTGGTGCTCGTGCTGGGCGTGGTCTACACGATCAAGGTGCTCGACATCATCCTCGGGCTGACGAACGGCGGGCCGGCGAACGCGACGCAGACCATCGCGACCCAGTCGTACAGCCTCTCGTTCCAGCAGTTCGACTTCGGGTCGGGGGCGGCGCTCAGCAACGTGCTGATCGTCATCTCGGCCGTGTTCGCCGTCGTGTACCTGCGACTCAACCGGAAGGCCGTCGATGAGTGAGACAGCCCTGCGCGTCCCGAGCACCCGGGCCGTCGCCCGTCGCGGCTCCGAGAGACGCCGACCCCTCTCGCGCCCCGAGGGGCCGAGGAAGTACCTGCTCACGGCCGTCGGCGTCCTGCTGCTCGCCGTGATGCTGTTCCCCGTCTACTGGATGGTCAACATCTCGCTGCAGCCGGCGGGCTCGGCCATCGAGGCCTCGTGGTTCCCGTTCGAGGCGCAGTTCGGCGGCTACGCCCAGGCGCTGGCCGACCAGGGCGGCAACCTGGTCACGAGTCTCGTGATCGCGCTCGGCAGCGTCGTGCTCAGTCTCGTGATCGCGACCCCCGCCTCCTACGCCCTGGCGCAGTTCAAGGTCCGAGGCGTCAACGCGGTGCTGTTCGCGATCCTGATCTCGCAGATGATCCCGGGGATCGTCGTCGCCAACGCGCTCTACGCGGCGTACAACGACATCGGCCTGCTCAACACGATCCCGGGGCTGATCCTGGCCGACTCGACCGCGGGGGTGCCGTTCGCGATCCTGATCATGCGGGCGTTCATGCTGAACATCCCGCCGTCGATCATCGAGGCGGCGAAGGTCGACGGAGCGAGCGACCTGCGGGCGTTCCGCAGCATCGTGCTGCCGATCAGCCGCAACTCGATGATCACCGCCGGGCTCTTCACGTTCCTGTTCACCTGGAGCGACTTCCTGATGGCGCTGACCCTCACGACCACCGCCGACATCCGCCCCATCACCCTCGGCATCTACCAGTACATCGGCACGTACACCGCCGACTGGTCGACCGTCATGGCCGCGGCCGTGCTCGCGTCGCTGCCCGCCATCGTGCTGCTGCTCGCGGCGCAGAGGTACATCGCCGCCGGGGCCACCGGCGGGGCCGTCAAGTGACGACGACCGACGACCACGAACGACGAACACACCACCTGAGAGAGAGAACACCGTGACCACGAACACACCCGGCCCCCTGCGCGTCACCGTCTGGGGCGAGAACGTCCACGAGAAGGTCGAGCAGCACGTCGCCGACCGCTACCCCGACGGGATGCACGGGGCGATCGCCGCCGGCCTCGGCGAGAACCTGCCGGACGCCGTCGTCCGCATCGCGACCATGGACCAGCCCGAGCACGGCCTCACCGAGGAGCTGCTCGCCGACACCGACGTGCTCACCTGGTGGGGTCACGCGGCGCACGGCGACGTGGACGACGAGATCGTCGAGCGGGTGCACCGGCACGTGCTCGCCGGCATGGGCCTGATCGTGCTGCACTCCGGCCACTGGTCGAAGATCTTCACGAAGCTGATGGGCACGACCTGCACGCTGCGCTGGCGCAGCGAGCACGATCAGGAGCTCGTCTGGACGGTCAACCCGCAGCACCCGATCACCCGCGGCGTGCCGAACCCGATCGTGATCCCCGAACAGGAGATGTACGGCGAGTACTTCGACGTCCCGACGCCCGACGAGCTGATCTTCATCTCGGGCTTCACCGGCGGCGAGGTGTTCCGCAGCGGCATGACGTACCGGCGGGGCTTCGGTCGCATCTTCTTCTTCTCGCCCGGCGACCAGGACTTCCCGGTGTACTTCCACCCCGACGTCCGCCGCGTCATCTCGAACGCCGCCGAGTGGGCGCGCCCCGACCGCGAGCGCGAGACGCCGACCCTGCTCCGCTACGACCTCGGCGAGTACTTCGACGGCAAGGACTACTCGGGCCCGATCGAGGAGCCGGCCGACGCATGAGCGCCCCGATCCCCGTGAACGAGACCCCCGCAGCCGAGTCCGCACCCGCACCCGGCGGCTTCCGCCGCGTCGACCGCCGAGGAGGCGCGCTGCGGGTCGTGCAGGTCGGCGCCGGCGAGATGGGGCGGGCCTGGCTCCGCACCGTCGCCGACTCCCCCGACGTCGAGCTGGTCGGCATCGTCGACCTCGATCTCGACGCCGCCCGCGCCGGAGCGCAGCACGCCGGTCTGCCCGATCTGCCCGTCGACCGCGACCTCGCCGCCCTGGTGGCCCGGGTCTCGCCCGACGCCGTCCTCGACGTGACGGTGCCGGTGGCGCACCACCCGGTGACGATGCAGGCGCTCCGCCTCGGTCTGCCGGTGCTCGGCGAGAAGCCGGCCGCGCAGAGCGTCGCCGAGGCCCTGTCGCTGACGGCGGCCGCCGAGGTGACGGGCGAGCTCTTCATGGTGTCGCAGTCGCGTCGCTACAACGACCAGCTGGTGGCGCTCAAGGCGCACGCCGAGCTGCTCGGCGAGGTGGGCATGGTGTCGACGTCGTTCGCGAAGGCGCCGCACTTCGGCGGGTTCCGCGAGCAGATGGACGACGTGCTGCTGCTCGACATGGCGATCCACGCGTTCGACTCGGCGCGCTATCTGATCGGTCGCGACCCGGTGTCGGTGTGGTGCGACTCGTGGAACCCCTCGTGGTCGTGGTACCGCGGAGACGCGGCGGCGAGCGCCGTGATCGGCTTCGAGGGCGGGGTCCGCTACAGCTACGACGGCTCGTGGTGCAGCCCCGGCGTCGAGACCTCGTGGAACGGCGCCTGGCGCGTCTCGGGCTCGGGCGGCACGGCCCTGTGGTCGGGCGACGACGAGCCGGTCAGCGAGATCGACGGCGCCCCCGGCGTCCCCGAGGCGCGACCGAGCGTGGGCGTCGAGATCGCGGGCTCGCTCGCGGCGTTCGCCCGGGCCCTCCGCACCGGCGAGCGCCCCGACGGCGAGGTGCACGGCAACGTGATGAGCCTCGGGATGGTCGAGGCGGCGATCCGGTCGACGCGATCCGGCGAGCGCGTGCTGGTGGACGACGTGCTCGAGCAGGCGCACCGCGAGGCCCTCGCGGCCGAGCGCGACCCCGAGGTGCGGGCGCGTCTCGAGTCGTGGACCTCGGTGCGCGCGGCCCTGCAGGGCGGGGCGTCGGCGACCGGGGCGGGCGCGGCCGACCCGGCCGGCGCCTCCTCGGCTCCGGAGCGGGAACGGCAGGAGGCGCGGTGACCGGGCAGGGCCGCCTCCGCTTCGCCCTCGTGGGTCACGGTTTCATGGGTGCGGCGCATTCGCAGGCCCTCCGCGTCGCCCCCGCCTTCTTCGACCTGCCGCTGGCGCCCGTGATGGCGACCCTGGTCGGTCGCGACGTCGCGGCCACCCGCGCGGCAGCCGGGCGGTGGGGGTGGGGGTCCACGGCGTCCGACTGGCGCGACGCGGTCGACGACCCCGACATCGACGTGATCGACATCTGCTCGCCGGGCTCGACGCACGTCGACATCGCGGTGGCCGCGCTCGAGGCCGGCAAGCACGTGCTCTGCGAGAAGCCGCTGGCCAACACGGTGGCCGAGGCCGAGCGGATGGCCGAGGCGGCCCGGCTCGCAGCCGAGCGCGGGGTCTTCGCGATGGTCGGCTTCTCGTACCGGCGGGTGCCGGCCGTGACCCTGGCCCGCGACATCGTGGCGGCGGGGCGCATCGGCGAGGTGCGTCAGGTGCGGGCTCAGTACCTGCAGGACTGGCTGATCGACGAGCAGGATCCGATGACCTGGCGGCTCGACAAGGCCGTCGCCGGTTCGGGCGCGCTCGGCGACATCGGGGCCCACGCGGTCGACGCGGCGCAGTTCGTGACCGGTCGGCGTCTCACCGACGTGTCGGGCACGCTGCACACCTTCGTGACCGAGCGGCCGCTGGTCGACGAGACCGTCGTCACCTCGGGTCTCGGCGGGGTGGCCGGCTCCGAGCGGGGTCGGGTGACCGTCGACGACGCCGCCTGGTTCACGGCCCGACTCGAGGGAGGCGCGATCGCGTCGGTCGAGGCCACCCGGTTCGCGACGGGTCGCAAGAACGCCTTCCGGCTCGAGGTCTCGGGCTCGCGGGGCGCCGTCGCGGTCGACCTCGAGCGGCCGAACGAGCTCGAGGTGCTCGAGGTCGACGGGCCCGAGTCGGGGTTCCGCCGGGTGCTCGTGACCGAGCCGCAGCACCCGTACGTCGACGCCTGGTGGCCGGCCGGCCACGGGCTCGGGTGGGAGCACGCGTTCACGCACCAGCTGCACGACCTCGTCGTGGCGCTGGCCGCCGGCACGCAGCCGGCCCCGTCGTTCGCCGACGGCCTGCAGGTGCAGCGCGTGCTGGCAGCCGTCGAGGCGTCCGACGCCGCGGACTCCGTCTGGCTGCCCGTGGAGCCGACCCGCGCCTCCTGACCCGCCGCGTATCGCGCACTCTGCCCAGACCCCACGAAATCACTGAGACCCCCGTGCGCGCACGGGGGTCTCAGCGATCTTCCGGGGTCTCGCGTCAGCCCTTCACGCCGCCGGCGCTCAGGCCCGACTGCCAGAACCTCTGCAGGAAGAGGAACGCCACCACGAGCGGCAGGATCGACACGAACGACCCCGTCAGCACGGTCGAGAACAGCACCTGGGCACCGCCTCCGCCGGTCGCCGCCTGCTGCCACTGCGCCAGGCCGACCGTCGCCGGGAACAGGCTCGGGTCGTTCAGCATGATCAGCGGCAGGAAGTAGTTGTTCCAGGTCGAGACGAGCGCGAACAGCAGCACCGTGACGATGCCCGGGGCGAGCAGTCGCGACGAGATCGTCAGGAAGATGCGCAGCTCGCCGGCGCCGTCGATGCGCGCGGCCTCGAGCAGGCTGTCGTCGACGGCCTCGCTCGCGTAGACGCGCATCAGGTAGACGCCGAACGGGCTGACGAGCGACGGCAGGATGATCGCCCACGGGGTGTCGACCAGGTTCGCGGCGCTGAACAGCAGGTACGTCGGGATGGCCAGCGCCGTCAGCGGCACCATGACCGCCCCGAGGATCAGCCCGAACACGAACGACCGGCCCCGGAAGACGTACTTCGCGAGCGAGTAGCCGCACATCGTGGCCAGCAGCGCCGCGCCCACCGAGCTGGCCACGGCGTACAGCACCGTGTTGCCCATCCACTGCAGGAAGATGCCGTCCTGGAAGGTGAACAGCTGCGCGATGTTGTCGCCGAGCGCGAAGGTGCGCCCGAACGCCAGGCCGAACGTGCTGAAGATGTCGCCGTTCGTCTTCGTCGCCTGGATCGCGAGCCAGACCAGCGGCAGCAGGAAGTACGCGAGCGTGATCCAGAGGATGACGGTGAGCAGCGGCGTCTTCCGTTGGGAGCGCTCGACGCGACGACGGGGGCGTCGCCGACCCGCGCCTCCCGAGCTCTGCAGCCGGTCGGCGGGCCGGTCGACGGCGGTCGCGCCGGCGGTGTCGACGGGTGCGGGTGCGATCGTCACGACAGTCGCTCCTTGCGTGAGGTGGCGAGCTGCACCACGTAGCTGATGATCATGATGAGGAACCCGAGCAGGAACGCGATGGCCGCGGCGTAGTTGACGTCCTGGTTGCGGAACGCGACGTTGTACGCGTAGAGGTTCGGCGTGAAGTCCGAGCCGATCGCGTTCGGCGCGATGCTGTAGAGCAGGTTCGGCTCGTTGAACAGCTGGAACGACCCGATCACCGAGAAGATCACCGTCAGCAGGATCGCCGAGCGGATCGCGGGGATCTTGATGCTCCACGCCACGCGCCAGGGCCCGGCGCCGTCGATCTCGGCGGCCTCGTACATCTCGGTCGGCACGCTGCGGAGCGCCGCGTAGAGCACGATCATGTTGTAGCCGATGAACTCCCAGCTGACGATGTTCATCGTGCTGCCGAGCACGTTCTGCGGCGAGAGCAGGTCGGGGGCGGGCAGCCCGGCGCCCGTGAGCACCTGGGCGATCAGCCCCGACTCGCGGCCGTACAGGTAGCCCCACATGAGCGTCGCGACGACACCGGGCACGGCGTACGGCACGAAGATCGCGAGACGGACGAACTTGCTGCCCGCGACCCGACCGGTGTCGAGCGCGAGGGCGATGAACAGGGCGATCACGAGCATGATCGGGACCTGCACGAACAAGAACAGCGCGACCCGGCCGAGACCGGCCCAGAAGCTCGGATCGTTCAGGGCCCGCTCGTAGTTGGCGAGCCCCGAGAAGACCTGCCCGCCGACCAGCTGCGACGTGAACGTGCTGAGGTACCCGGCGTAGCCGAGCGGCACGAGGAACATCGCGGCGAAGACGATCAGGAACGGGATGGCGAGGGCCCAGGCGGCGATCAGCTGGGGCCGGTGCAGCGTGCTGCTGCGTCGTGCGGTCGGGGGGCGGGTCGAGGAGGCGCGGGTCGCGTCGCGACGAGGGGTGACGGAGGTGGACATGGGGCTCCTTGCCGGGCTGGGCGGAGCCGCCCGCCGCCGCCGCCCGAGGGGGCGGGTCGACGACGACGGGCGGCTCCGGTGAGCGCTACTGGACGGTGAAGCCCTGCTGCTTCGCGTAGGCGGTGACGTCGTCCTGCCAGGCCGTGAGGGCGGCGGACATGTCGTCGTGGTCGGCGATGGCCTTGCCGAGCGTGTCGTTGTAGCTCGAGTAGACGTAGTCCATGAACGGCAGCCACTGGAAGTCGGTGCTGACCGTGTCCGAGACGCCGGCGAAGAGCTCGTTGACCTTCTGGCCGCCGTAGAACTCGCTGGCCGTGCCGGTGAACTCGTCGCTCGAGAGGGTGTCCGTCGTCGTCGGGAACAGGAACTGCTCGTTCGCGAAGGCGAGGGTCGACTCGGGGTCGCTGTTGAGGAACTTGCTGAACTCGGCGGCCACGATCGGGTTCTGGGTGCCGGTGATCACGGCGTCGGACGATCCGCCCCAGTTGCCCGAGACGTCGTCGCCGGCCTCCCACTGGGGGATCTTCGCGGCGGTCCACTTGCCGCTGGTGTTCGCGGCCGTGCCCTGCAGGAACACGGGACCCCAGGCGGCGGTCTGCCAGCTGGCGTACTTGCCCGACGAGAAGCCCTGGTACCAGGCGTCGGTGAAGTCGGCGTCGGTCGAGACGAGGTCCTGGTCGATGAGGTCCTGCCAGAAGGTGACGACCTTCTGCGTCTCGGCCGAGTCGAGGTCGATGCCGACGGTCTTGTCGCCGTCGTACGAGAACGGCTTGGCGCCGGCCTGCCAGAAGAGCCCGACGACCTGCCCGGGGTCGTTGCCCGGCAGGTTCGAGATGTACGAGCCGGTCTCGTCCTTCACGGTCTTCGCCTGCTCGGCGAACTCGTCCCACGTGGCGGGCGGGGCGGTGATGCCGGCCTGCTCGTAGATGTCCGAGCGGTAGAGGTTGCCGAGCGGACCGGAGTCCTGCGGCACCGACCAGACGCCGCGGTCGTCGGCGACCTGGTTCCAGACCCACTCGACGTACTTCGACTCGAGCTCCGCGCCTCCGTACGGGGTCAGGTCGACGAGGCTGTTCGTCTGACGGAACGACGGGATGTACTGGTACTCGATCTGCGCCACGTCGGGTGCGCCCTTGCCGGCCTTCAGCGCCGTGCGGAGCTTCGGGTACTGCGCCGTGCCCGTGCCGACGTTGACGACGTCGACGGTGATCTTCGGGTACTTCTTCTCGAAGAGGTCGACCTCCTTCTGGATGTCGGGCACCCAGGTCCAGAAGGTGATGGTCGTCTCGGTGTCCATCGCGGTGTCGATGTCGGCCTGCGAGACGGGGGCGGTGGTCTCGCCGCCACCCGCGCCTCCTCCGCCGCCGGGGGCGCACGCGGTCAGCGCGAACGCCGATGCGAGGGCCAGGGACACGAGCGCCGTTGCTGTGTTCTTCCGCTTCATGGTCTTCTCTCTCGGGGTGCGGCGTCTCGGGTGAGACGCCGGGGTCGGGGGTGTGTGGTGTGGGGGTCGGGACCGCCGGTCAGTGCACCGGGGCGTCCTCGACGCGTTCGAGGACGTGGGCCGAGCGGGGGGCGAGGGTCAGGGTGCCGCCGGCCGCGACGACCTCGCCGGTCTCGAGGTCGCGGGCGGCGTGGGGCGCCGTGACCGAGGCCTCGTCGGCCGACCAGTTCGACACGAACGCGAGGTCGGCTCCCCCGGGGCGCGAGCCGGTAGTGACGGTGACCGTCTCGGTGGCGGCCCAGTCGACGGCCGCCGTCTGCGGGACGAGCCAGCGGGCGATGCTGCGCGACAGCTCGGGGTTCGGCACGGTGGCGACGTAGCTGACGCGACCGGCCCCGGAGGCGCGGGTCGTCATGACCGCGTCGGCGCCGATCTCGGTGGCCGGGAACCGCACGAGCACCTCGGCGTCGTCGACCTGCAGCACGTCGGCCCAGCGGGTGCCGGCCGAGCCGGGCTCGAGGGCGAGGCCGTCGGCGGGACCCGCGGTGCGCACCTCGAGCGGCGCGTCGAGGTTCGTGTACTCCTCGTACCAGACGCCCGCGGGGCCCGAGAGCCGGGCGGGGGCGACGTCGCGGCGGGCCCGGGCGAGCTGGTCGCCGTAGGCCGTGCGGACGCCGAGCACGAGGTGCCCGCCGGCCTCGGCGTAGGCGACGAGCGCGTCGAGGGTCGCGTCGTCGACGACGTAGAGGCCGGGCACGACGAGCACGGGGTGCTCGGCCGCGACCGCCGCGGGGTCCGCGGCGGCGAACTGCTCGACGTGCTGGATCCGCACCTGCGCACCCGACTCGGCGAGGCCCCGGTAGTGGGCGTCGAAGAGGTGCAGGTACGAGTCGGGGTCGGGGCCGCCGTCCGGCAACGGCAGGGGCGGGTATCCCTCGAACGACCACTTGGTGTCGGTGGACCAGAGCATGAGCACGTCGGCGGCCGGCGTGAATCCGTCCACCGCGCCTCCCACCTTCTTGAGGGTGGCGCCGAGGGCCGCGACCTCGCGGTGGATGCGCCCGGGGCGCTGGCTGTGCGGCAGCACGCCGCCCCAGTAGGTCTCGACGCCGAAGTGCAGCGTGTGCCAGTGCCAGTACTCGACCATCCGGGCGCCGCGGGCGACGAGCGCGAGCGCCGCCTGCTTGATCTGCCCGTCGAACGGCGGGTGGTTCTGCCAGGGCCCGCCGATCGACTGCGCGTTGGTCTCGGTGACGAGGAACGGCGCCTGCGCCGACGAGAACGCCCGGTCGCCCCACTGGTGCAGGGCCCAGACGCCGGTGTGCCACCAGCCGGCCTCGCGGGGGATCTCGACGCCGCGGGTCAGGCCGTCCTGCATCTTGTAATAGGGGTTGCCGGCCGTCACGTCGAGGCTCTTCACGAGCCGGTCGTCGGCGACCTGGGGGCGGGCGTACGAGATGCAGGTGGTGACGAACTGGTCGTCGCGGGCGTACTCGCGCACGACGTCGGCCTGCCAGGCGATCAGCTCGTCGGCGAGCTCGCCCTGGAACCGGCGCCACTCGAGGTCGTACTGCGGCTGCACGTTGCCGTCGGGCCGCCAGAGCTGCGACCACTCGGTGATCCGGTGCGACCAGTAGACGAGACCCCACTCGTCGTTGAGGCTCTCGACCGTGCCGTAGCGGCGCTGCAGCCAGGCCAGGAACCGCTGGAAGACCTGCTCGTTGCGGGGCAGCTCGTTGCCGGGCTCGTTGTCGACCTGCCAGCCGACGACGGCGGGGTGGTCGGCGTACCGGGCGGCGACCCGGCGGACGACCCGCTCGGCGTAGAAGCGGTAGGCGGGGTGGCTCTGGTCCATCTCCTGGCGGGCCCCCCAGCCGGCACGGACCCCGGAGGTGCGCTCGGCCGCGATCTCGGGGTGCAGCACCTGCAGCCACGGCGGAACGGCGTAGGTGGGCGTGCCGAGGATCACCGAGATGCCGCGCGAGTGGGCGCCGTCGAGCACGGGCTGCAGCCAGTCGAGGTCGAACTCGCCCTCGCGGGGCTCCCACGTCGACCAGACCGACTCGCCCACGCGGATCACGGTGAAGCCCGCCTCGACCATGAGGTCGAGGTCGCGGTCGAGGGTGCCTGCCTGCTGGTACTCGGCGTAGTAGGCGGCCCCGAAGAGGACTCCGGAGTGGCGGGGTGCTGACGTCATCGTCGACCTGTCTGCTCGTGCGGATCGTCGTCGATCCGCGGCTGCTGGCGTGCTGGTGGTGCGCGGTGATCCGGCGATGTTGTCGATAACATCGGCGTTGATGAGGAAGTTAGTCGAGCCGTCGATGTCGCGCAAGAGGCAATCCGGCGGCGTGACCCGACCGTGATGCGGCGGTGGGCGACGGGGCCGTCGGCGGCCGGCGGTGCGGCGCGGGTGGCTGCGTCTCGCGTGGCCGGTGCCCCCGCGATGCGCCTCGGACGGCGACGACGCGTCAGGCGCGGGGCGGGGCCGTGGAGGCGCGGGTCACCAGGGCCGGGGTCGGCACGTGGATCACGGGGTCGGTCTCGCGCCCCTCGATGCGGGCGATCAGCGAGCTGACCACGAGCACGCCCTCGCGGGCGAAGTCCAGGTCGACCGTCGTGAGGGGCGGGACCATGTAGCGCGCCTCCGGGGCGTCGTCGTTGCCCACGACGCTGACGTCGCCGGGCACCGAGACGCCGGCCTCGGCGAGCGCCGCGAGCAGACCCATCGCCATGGTGTCGTTCGCGACCGCGACGGCGGTGGCGCCTCCGTCGCGGGACCGACCCGCGCCTCCCGGGGTGCCGAGCGCGCCCTCGTCGAGCAGACGGCGGGCCGCGGCGAAGCCCGACTCGGCCGACCAGTCGCCCGTGGCGCTCGAGACGACCTCGCCTCCCCCGGCGGTGAAGGCGACGGTGAAGCCCTCCTGGCGCTCCCGGGCGACGAGCCACTGCTCGGGCCCGGCGACGTAGGCGGCCCGGCGGTGCCCGAGCTCGATGAGGTGCTCGGCGGCGACGCGACCGGCGCGGACGCCGAGCGACTCGCCGGTGCCGTCGACGACGAGGCCGAAGTCGCGGCCCACGGGCATCGAGATGTCGCGCTGCTCGACGGCGGTGCGGGCGATCGCGGTCTGGGCCATGAGCACGAGCCCGGCGATCTGCTGGCTGAGCACGAGATCGAGGGCCTCGCGGACGCTGCGCTCGTCGCCGCCGTCCATCGTGACGATGTCGGTGACGTAGCCGAGGTCGCGCGCGGCCTCGGTGGCGCTGGCGATCGTGCGGGCCGGCCCCGAGAGGTGCATGTTGTCGGCCAGGAGCGCGATGCGGTTCGTGCGCTTGAGGCGGAGGAACCTCGCTGCGCTGTTCGGCCGGTACTCCAGCTCGGCCAGGGCCGCCTCGACCTTGGCGCGGGTCTCGGGCCGGATGCCCTCGAAGCCGCGCAGGAACCGGCTCACCGTCTGGTGCGAGACGCCCGCTCGGGTCGCCACGTCGTAGATCGTGGCGTCGGGCATGCCCCGAGGGTAGTGGGCGCGGGCCCGCCCCGCGCACGCGACATCGGTCAGAAGACGCCCCTCGGAGGGCGCCGAAGGGCGGCTTCTGCCCACCCTCGCCGTGCCGTGCCGCGCCGCGCCGCGCCGCGCCGCGCCGCGTGGAGCCCACCTGCTCTCGTGCCCCGCGCCTCCTGGACCACGAACCGCGAACGCGAACGCCGCGCGGAACCCGATCAACCGGGGTTCATCGTCGCGGTTTCCGGCAAGCGGGCGCAGGTCAGCGGGGCTGCGCGGGGTTCGTCGGGTCGCCCTGCGACGGCGGGTTCATCGCCGGCCCGCTGGTGGACGGGTCGACCGGCGAGCCTCCCGCGGCCGCCGCCCCGACCGACGGCTCGTCATCGGGCAGACCGCCGCTCGGCCGGGCGCCGGCGCGGAGGCGCGATAGCCGCGCCTCGAGCAGCTGCACGACCGGCAGCCGGTCGCCGTGCGCCCTCTCGTGGTCGAGCAGCGCCGTCACGCCGGTCTCGTCGAGGGAGTGCAACCGCGTCTCGAGGGTGCCGAGCGGCAGGTGGTCGTAGTCGGGCAGGGGCAGGTCGGACTTCTCGGTCATCGGATCTCCTCGTCATCTCGGGAACAGGGCGTGCGGTGCGATCAGGAGGCGCGGTGCGATCAGGAGGCGCGGTGCGAGCAGGAGGCGCGGCGCCGGAAGACGCGGCGCCAGCCGGAAGGCGCGACGCCACCGCTGAGCCGGCGTCGCCACGGGCCTCAGCCGGCGTCGCCCCCGCCCCCGCCCCCGGGCGTCGGCGGCCCGACGGGCCAGCGCAGCAGCGCCCCGATGCCCCCGTCGCCGGGCAGCGACCCGGCGCTCGCCAGCACCACGCGGGCATCGGTGAGCAGGGCCGCCCTCGCGAGGGCGGAGGCGGCCGGCAGCTCGCCGAGCACCTCGGCGTCGAGCGCGCCCTCGGGCGCCGATGCGACCCAGGGGACGTCGCCGAGCGCGAGCAGGGTGCGGTCGTCGAACGCGTCGGGGTCGAGCAGCAGGGTGTCGACCTGAGCCGAGGCGAGCGCGGTCACGACCTCGCCGAGCCGGTCGACGGCCGTCCCGTCGCCGCGACCGAGGCGGGCGCGCAGCAGATCGAGCGAGTCGTGCACGCGCTGGGCGACGATGCGCGCGAGGGCCACCTCGACCTGCGACACGAGCGCGTCGTCCGCGGCGTCGGGGGCCCGCGTGTCGGAGGGGACGACCGAGAGCATCGCCCTGGTCTCCTCCGACAGCTCGAGCTCGAGCAGCTGCCGTGCGCGGATGTCGCCCGCGACCACGACGAGCCCGGCCGACGTCCGGCGCACGGTCGCGTCGATGGCGGCGCCGAGCTCGCCGACGTTCTGCCGCCAGAGCTCCTCCGTGTGCGACTGCATGCGCTTGTGCGCCCATCCGCCGCCCCGGATCTTGTGCAGGGTGTCGGTGCGTCCCTGCAGCTGCTGCTCGCTCTGCACCTCGCCGTGGCCGAAGCGGTACACGCGGAACCCGCCGCCGTCGCGACCCACCTCGACCACGAGGAACGTCAGGTCGAGGGGCCGGTGGGCCACCAGCGGCAGCACGTCGGGCGCGAGCCCGTGGCCGATCCGGTCGGAGGCCTTCGCCGGACCGGGCAGCACCTCGCTCACGACGACCTCGCCGTCCTGCACGAGCACGTACCGGCTGACCGGGGCGGCGACCCCGGGCGGTTCGATGAGCTCGTCGGCGATCGCCTCGGCGTCCGCCTCCGGGGCGCCACGGGCGACGAGCTCGTCGATGGTGGCGGTGGCGGTGCTCTCGGCCCAGCCCCGGGGGTCGTCACGGTCGGCGGACACGTCGCGGTACGCCCACGTCGAGGGTCGGCCCCCACGGAGGACGGGGGCGACGGCGTCGCGCATCCCGGTTTCGGTCATCGCTGCTCCTCGGCGACGTCGGTGACGGGCTGGCCGGGCGCTCCGGGGTCCGAGCCGTCGGGCTCGCCCCGCTCGGGCGAGACGTCGCTCGGGGTCTCGGTCGTCAGCACGACGGGGTCGGCGGTGAGCCCGGCGGCCGTCTCGCTGAGCGTGCTCTCGTCGCCCTCGGTGTCGGCGACGGACGCCTCGGGGGTGCTGTCGGTCGTGTCGTCGACGAGGGCGCCGTCCGTCCCGGAGGCCTGGAGCACCTCCGCCGAGTCGGTGTCGTCGGGCAGCGGCTCGGTCTGGCGCGCCTCGTCGACGTGACCGGCGCCTCCTCGGCCCTGCACGATGCCCTGGGCCTCGTGCCGCAGCTGCTCGTCCTGCTCGGGATCGTGCTTCGTGCTGCCTCGCTCGATCATGCGGCCACCTCCGTCGTCGTAGCGGTCGGATGGGCGCCGGGCACGGCGGCCGCGGCCCCGTGTCGGTGCTCGGCTCCGACGTGGCGCCTCATCGTGGAGGCCCTGCTCGCGACGGAGATCAGGAGGACGTAAGCGACGATGCGGGCGAAGCCGCGTGTGGGGATCGGCATGCCCCCCGTTCTAGGCCGTCGCGGCCGGACGACGTCGGGGATTGCCAAGCCGGGGAGGCGCGAGGTATTGAGACATCGTCAGCAAGTCGAAGGAGGCGCGGCTCGGTCGACGAGCGCCGGTCGTAGCCTGGGCGCATGAGCGACACGGACGAGCTGCGCGACCTGGTCGACCGGTGGGTGGAGGGATGGTCGATCTCACGGTCTGCACAGGCCTCGCGCGAGGGGTCGGGTGCGGGCTCGAGTGCGGGGTCGAACGGCGCGTGGCTCGTCGAGGTCGCGGCGGCGACGCGTCTGCGCGAACGGGTCGTCGCCGACCCGAGCGTGGCCGAGCTGCGTCGACTGGTGGCGGCGACGAGCGACCCGGCGACCTGGCTGTCCATCGTCGGAGAGCTCGACGACGGCCTGCTGGGCACCCTGAAACCCCTCGAGCCCGTCACGCACGCCGAGCGCATGATGACGACGACCCTGAGCAGGCGACCCACCTCTGATCAGGTGATCCTCGAGATGGACGGACGCGTCGCACACGCTCGGGTCGAGATCGGCGGCCGGGTCGCGGCTCGGGGGCAGGCCGTCGTCGTCGGTCGCCATGCCGTCATCGACCGCATCTCGACCGAGCCCGAGTTCCGTCGACGTGGCCTCGGCCGACTCGTCATGGCGGGTCTCGAGAACCGGGCCGTCGCAGGAGGCGCGACGATCGGCCTGCTCTTCGCCAGCGTCGACGGACGTCGGCTCTACGACGGCCTCGGGTGGCGGGAGGTCGCTCCCCTGGTGACCTACCGCGGCCGGCGGGCCGCCGGAGGCTAGCGGCGGCTTCGAGCGAGGGCCACGGCGAGCACGGTGATGACGACCCCGCCGACGGCGTACGTGATGCGGGTGCGGCGCCGGTAGTTCAGATGGGCACGGTCGGCGGTCTCGAGGGCGACGACCGCGGCGCTCTCGGCCAGGCCACGACCGGCCTCGGTGACGTCGCGGACGGCCTTCTCAGCACGGTCGACGAGGTCGTTCACGGTGGTCTCGGCGCGCTCGGCGAAACCACCCGCCGTCGCGCGGGCGCTCGACTCCGCACGCGCCCCGGCCTCGCGGGCGCTCGACTCCGCACGCGCGCCAGCCTCGCGCGCGCTCGACTCCGCACGCCCCGCGGCCTCGCGGGCGCTCGCGCCGGCACGCCCGGCAGCCTCGCGGGCGCTGGACTCCGCGCGCCCGGCCCCGTCGCGGGCGACCGTCTCGGCCCGCCCGGCGAGATCGTGCATCGCGCCGCGGGCCTGCGCTGGGATCGCGTCGGTCGAGTCGATGAGCTCGTGGGCCCTCCGGGCCGCTCGCGCGAAGAAGTCGCCATTGCCGTTGCCGTTGCCGTTGCTCATGTGGTTCTCCTCGCTGACCTCCGGTGGCATCCCGGGTCCGGCCATGCTCCTCCTCTCGTCCGGTCGGCGACCCGCACTGGCCGCTCGGCGCACGGGCCGGGCTCCTCCCCGGTCGCTGTGCCCGGCGGGCGCCTCCGCGCCGAGACCGGGCCGCGCCTCCTGCCCCTCCGCCGTGTCCGACTTGCTCCGCCACGACACCCGTCAGACTGGTGCGATGCTCACTTCTGTTCCGACGGGCGGCCTGCGGTGACGATCAGGCGCGGCCGCCCGAGATGGCGCGGCCGATCGCTGCTCGTGAGGGCCTCGCGACTCTGGGCCACCCGCCGACCGACGACGTTCACCGAGAAGGTCCGCTACAAGATGCTGCGCGACCACCGGCCGCTGGTGGTGACGTTCGCCGACAAGGCGGGCGTGCGCGACCACGTCGCCGAGCAGGGCTTGGCCGATCTGCTGCCCCAGGCCTACGCGATCGTCGACGACCCCGCCGCGCTGCTCGATCTCGACCTGCCCGAGTCGTTCGTCGTGAAGCCGACGCACGGCAGCGGCGCCGCGATCGTCGTCTCGCCCGATGCTCCGGCCGACGCCGTGCTGCCGAGAGCCGAGTGGGGGTGGGTCTACGCGCACGTACGCCCCGAGGCGGCGGACCGCGCGGCCCTGAGCGCGATCGCCGCCGACTGGATGACGAAGCTCTACGGCCGCGGCCCGAACGAGGAGTGGGCCTACAGCCGCATCACTCCGCGGCTGATCGTCGAGGAGGCTCTGTCCGGGCCGGGCGGCGGGATCCCCGACGACTACAAGTTCTTCGTCTTCCACGGGCGCGTGCGGTACATCCAGCTCGACTCGGGTCGGTTCGACACCCGCACGCAGGACTTCCACGACCCCGAGTGGAACCACCTGCCCCTCAGCGGCGGCCCCGCCTGGGCCGATCCGCCCCGCGAGGCGCCCGATCGTCTCGGGCGCATGATCGAGATCGCCGAGCGGCTCGGCGCGGGCACGGACTTCGTGCGGGTCGATCTCTATCTGCTGCCCGAGCGCATCGTCTTCGGCGAGCTGACGAGCTATCCGGCCGGCGGTCACAGCCCCTTCGAGCCGATCCGCTACGACGCCGAGTTCGGATCGCACTGGACGGTGCCGCGTCGGTACCGGGAGCGCGACCTAGCCCAGCTCGGCCAGCACCACCGACGCCACCCGGGCGACGAGCGCGTCGTCGTAGGCGGCGTCGGGGTCGTTCCGCTCGGTGAGGATCGTCACCACGATCGGGTCGCGGCCCGGCGGTGTGACGACGGCGACGTCGTTGCGGATGCCTCCCGCACCTCCTGACTTGTCGGCGACCGTCCAGCCGTCGGGGGCTCCGGCGCGGATGAGCGCATCGCCGGTGGTGTTCCCGCTCATCCAGTCGAGCAGCGTCGCGCGGTCGGCGGCGGCGAGGTGGTCGCCGGTCGCGAGCGCGGCGAGGTCGGCCGTGAAGGCGGCTGCGGTGGTCGTGTCGTCGGTGCTGCCCGGCTCGATCGTGTTGAGCGCGGGCTCGTCGGCGACGACCTCCGTGGTCGTGTCTCCCAGCTGCTCGAGTGCGCGGTCGAGGCCGGCGGGCCCGCCGATGCGGTCGAGAACGAGGTTGAGCGCCAGGTTGTTGCTGGTGCGCACGGCCGCCTCGGCGAGCGCAACGAGGCTCATGCCCCCATCGACATACTGGCTGGTCACAGGGGTGTAACCGACGGCTGCGACGTCGGCGGCCGTCCAGGTGACGACCTCGTCGCGCTGGTCGACCGGCACGTCGTGGAGGAACGCGGCCGCCGCGAAGACCTTGATGGTCGAGGCGTAGCCGAGCCGCTCCTCCTGCCGGTGCACCAGGGTCGCGCCCGAGCCGGTGTCGAGCGCGCTCACGCCGACGCGGGCGTCGAACTCGGCCTCGAGGGCGGTCAGCTCGGCCGAGGCGTCGGCTGTGGGCGCGGCGGGCGTCTCCCCCGCGGTCGCGGTCGCCGACGGCGCCGGAACCGAGGAGGCGCGGGTCGGCTCCGCACCGCCACCCGCCGATCCGCAGCCGGTCAGCCCGAGGAGCGTGAGCGTGGCGACGGCGAGGGCGGCTGACCGCGTGGTGCGAGGTCTCATGCCCCCATCGTGCTGCACCGGGCGGCAGGCGCATGACGGGCCGGCCGGCGAGCGGGGGGACTCGATCGGCCGGCCGTCAGAGGATCGTCAGCTGCCGATCCTGCCGTCGGCGGCGTTGCCGGCCTGCTCGATCTTGTCGTCGTGCTGGCCACCGGTCTTGTCGGAGGCGGCCTGCTCGGCCTTGTCGATGCCGGCGTCGGTGGCCTTCTCGCCCTTGTCGCTGTTCGCGGCGTTCTTCGCGTCGTCCAGGAGTCCCATGATGCGGTCCTTTCGTCGATCGACCCGCGCTGTGCGGATCGCCACCCAGTCGACGCCTCCCGCGGCGACTTCGCCCGATCTCGCCTGCGGGGTTGCGTCCGGCGGGTGCACCGGTGCCGGATCGGAGCCGTCGGGGCGCCCGCGGACGAGGAGGCGCGGCACAGCTGGTGAGGAACGGTGCGCCCGCCCGGGATCTCCTCCGATGCAGAACAGATCGGTATGGTTCTGCGCATGAGCGACGACCCCACGCGCGCAGCCGACGTGCTCGAGGCGCGACTCGATCGGCGGGACGAGTCGCGCCTGGTGCGTGCGGGTCGGCTGGTCGCCGGACTCCTCGGCGGAGCGCTCGCCTCCGACGGGGCCGCCGCCTCGGCGGGCGTGGACCTCGTCGTCAGCCGCCGCGACACGGGCCGAGAGGTCCTCCGCACCGAGGCCGGCACCCTCGAGGAGGCCGACCGACTGCTCGTGGCCGTCCGCCGTGATCTCGACTCGCAGTCCGTCACCGGGTTCGCCCGCGACTGGCACCTCTTCGACGACTGAGACCGACGCGTGAGCCGAGACGCCAGGAGATGGACACGACGCCGCAGTCGAAGCCGGCGTCGTGTCCATCTCCTGGCGTTCTACCCGCCGGCGCCGCCCGCTCCGCCGCCGGCGCCGCCCGCGCCGCCGACCTCGACCTCCCCGCTCACGATCGACAGGTGCGTCGCCGAGTTCCGCTCGGCCCCCGCCCCGTCGCCGGCGGCGATCGCCCGGGCGGCTCCGACGTGGGCGTCGAGCGTGCCGGGCGCCGGATCGGCGGGGGTGAGCCCCAGCTCGTGCCGCCCCTGCAGGATCTCGCGCACCGGGGCCGCGAGCTCGGCGTAGAGCAGATTGCCGCTCGCGACGAGCAGCAGGGTGTGGAAATCGATGTCGGCGGCGAGGTACTCGGCCGTGTCGCCGCGTCCGGCGCGACCGAGGCGGTCGAGCTCGGTGGCGTGGGCGACGAGTCCGGCGCGCTGCTCGTCTGACGCGTTCTGGGCGGCGAGACGCGCCGCGGCCGGTTCGAGCGCGGCCCGCAGCTCCATCAGCTCGACGAGCTGGTGACGACGGGCGGGTCCGGCCAGCGTCCATCGGATCAGCTGCGGGTCGAGCACCCGCCAGCGCGTCCGCGGAAGCACCGTGATGCCGACCCGGCGTCGCGACTCGACCATCGCGAGCGACTCGAGCACGCGGACGACCTCGCGCGTCGTCGTCCTCGAGACGCCGTGCTCGCGTTCCAGGCCGGCGAGGGTCAGGACCGTCCCCGGAGGCGGTTCTCCCGCCGCGATCGCGCGGCCGAGCGTCTGCACGAGCTGCGCGTGGGTGCCCTCCCGGGGGGAGGGTGACGTCGTCGAGACCATCCGTCGCGCGCCTCCTCGGTCCTCGGGTCCGAACGGACACGAGATCGGTCGACCCTACCCGGGGTTGCAAAAGTACTACTTTTGGTGGCAACCTACCCGGACCACGATGGAGTCGGCGATCAGGTGCCCGACGGATCACCCATCGGCAAACCCGCAGCACCACCGGATTCGACGGAGAACCCCTCAATGGACGACTGGACACAGACACTCGACGCGGGCCCGCTGCTCGCCATAGCCGCCGGATCGATCGCGCTGATCCTGCTGCTCGTCATCAAGTTCAAGCTTCACGCGTTCCTCACGCTGGTCATCGTGGCCGCGCTCACGGCCATCGTCACCGGCATCCCCACCGGCGCCATCGCCGATCTGCTCGTCACGAGCTTCGGCACGACCCTCGGCTCGGTCGCCCTGCTCGTCGGACTCGGCGCGATGCTCGGCCGCCTCGTCGAGTCGTCGGGCGGCGCCCGGGTGCTCGCCGACCGCATGGTCGACGTCTTCGGCGAGAAGCGGGCGCCGTTCGCGCTCGGCCTCGCGTCGCTGATCATGGGGTTCCCGATCTTCTTCGACGCGGGCCTCATCGTCATGCTGCCGATCGTGTTCGCCGTCGCCCGCCGCATGGGCGGCAAGTCGATGCTGCTCTACGGCATCAGCGCGGCCGCGGCCTTCTCGGTCATGCACGTGTTCCTGCCGCCGCACCCCGGTCCGGTCTCGGCGACGGAGCTGCTCGGCGCGAACCTCGGCATCGTGCTGCTCGCCGGTCTCGTGATCGTGTTCCCCGTCTGGTACGTCTCGGGCTACCTGTGGGCCAAGGCCGTGAACAAGCGCATCCCGCTGCCCGTGCTCTCGCTCTTCGGCAGCGAGAAGGACGACGTCCAGGCGGCCAACCCGCCCAAGGCCAGCACCGTCATCGCCGTGCTCGCCGTGCCCCTCGTGCTCATCCTGCTGAACACGGGCCTCAGCTCGCTCGGCTCCGTCGGCATCGTCGACCCCGAGGCGGGCTGGGTGCAGGCCCTCGTCCTCATCGGCACGAGCGGCATCGCGCTGCTCATCTCGGTGCTCGTCGCCGCGATCGTGCTCGGCCGCGCCCGCGGCGTCACCGGCAGCGCCCTCGAGAAGGTGCTCGACAGCGCGCTCGGCCCGATCTGCTCCGTCGTGCTGATCACCGGCGCCGGCGGCATGTTCGGCGGCGTGCTGCGCGCCTCCGGCATCGGCGACGCCCTCGCCGACGTGCTCGGCGACCTCGGTCTGCCGGTCATCGTGGCCGCATGGGTCATCGCCGCGATCCTGCGACTGGCGCAGGGCTCGGCGACCGTCGCGCTGGTCACCGCCGCCGGCCTGGTGGCGCCCGCCGTCGCCCTCGCCGACCTCAACGCCGTCCAGCTCGCCGCCGTCGTGCTCGCCACCGCGGCCGGATCGGTCTTCGCCGGTCACGTCAACGACTCGGGCTTCTGGCTCGTCGGCCGCCTGATGGGCATGGACGTCAAGACCACCCTGCGCGTCTGGACCCTGCAGCAGGCCATCGAGTCCGTGCTCGGCTTCGCCGCCGCGCTGCTCGTGTTCGCGGTCGGCTCGCTGCTCTGATCCGCGCCCGTCGGGTCGACCGGGCGCGCTCGGTCGACCCGACCCGCGCCTCCTGTCCGGCCCGCGCCTCCTGGCGGCGTCAGCCGTCACCCTCACGAAGGAGTCTCATGTCATCCTCGCTCTTCGACCTCACCGGGCGGCTCGCGCTCGTGACCGGCTCGTCCCGCGGACTCGGGCGGTCGCTCGCGATCGCCCTCGCCGAGTCGGGCGCCCGCGTGGTCGTGCACGGTCGCGACGCGTCGACCGTCACCACGACGCAGGACGCCATCGAGCAGTCGACGGGCACCCGGCCGGCGGCGGCGCTGTTCGACGTCACCGACGCGAAGGCCGTCGAGGAGGCGCTGGCCGGCCTCGTCGCGGAGCACGGGGTCCCCGACATCCTCGTCAACAACGCCGGCGTGCAGAAGCGCGCTCCGTTCACCGAGTTCTCGGTGGAGGACTGGGACGCCGTCGTCTCGACGAACCTGTCGAGCGTCTTCTACGTGTCGCGCTTCGTGGCGCCCGGCATGGTCGAGCGCGGGTCGGGCAAGATCATCAACATCGCGAGCGTCCAGTCGATGCTCGCCCGCCAGACCATCGCGCCGTACTCGGCGAGCAAGGGCGGCGTCGCGCAGCTGAGCCGCGGCATGGCGGCCGACCTCGCACGGCACAACGTGCAGGTGAACACGCTCTCGCCCGGGTACTTCGCGACCGAGATGAACACGGCGCTCTGGCAGGACGAGACGTTCGACACGTGGCTGAAGCAGCGGACCCCGGCGCAGCGCTGGGGCCGCATCGAGGAGCTGCACGGCACGCTCGTCTACCTCGCCTCGGCCGCGAGCGACTTCGTGTCGGGGCAGAACATCTTCGTCGACGGCGGCATGACGAGCGTCGTCTGACGACCGAGCCTCATCCCGCGCAGATCCGAGAGAGAACCAGCATGAAGACCATCCAGATCGACTCCGCCCACGTCCTCACCGAGCGCGAGGTGCCGACTCCCGAACCCACCGAGGGGGAGGTGCGGATCCGGGTGGACTACGTCGGCATCTGCGGCTCCGACCTGCACTACTTCTTCGAGGGGGCGAACGGGGCGTTCGTCGTCGAGGAGCCCCTGGCGCCGGGCCACGAGCTCTCGGGCCGGGTCGACGTCGACCCGAGCGGGCGTCTCGCGGCGGGCACGCCGGTGACCGTGCACCCCGCGCGCTTCGGCGCCGACGAGCCCGGTCTCGAGAACGCCCCGCACCTGCGGCGCGGGGGGTCGTATCTCGGCAGCGCGTCGACGCACCCGCACACGCAGGGGGCGCTGAGCGAGTACCTGGTCGTCGACGCCGGCATGATCCGCGTGCTGCCCGAGGGTCTGCCGCTCGAGCGGGCGGCGTTGGCCGAGCCGCTGGCCGTCGGTCTGCACGCTCTGACCCGCGTCGGCGATGTGACGGGCGCGCGGGTGCTCGTCTCGGGTGCGGGCCCGATCGGCCTGCTGGCGGCGGCCGCGGCGCGGGCGCGCGGCGCGGCGAGCGTGACGGTGGTCGACCTGCTGCCGGGGCCGCTGAGCCGTGCGCTGGCGATCGGCGCCGACGAGGCGCTGCGGCTCGGGGTCGACGAGGTGCCGGCCGAGTCGTTCGACGTGGTGCTCGAGTGCTCTGGTGCGGCGAAGGCGGTCAGTGCGGCGTTCGTCGCCGCGCGCCGCCAGGGCACGGTGGCGCAGGTCGGCATGATGCCGAACGAGGAGCGCCCGGTGAACCTCGCGCCCGCCATCTCGAAGGAGCTGTCGGTGCTCGGTGTGTTCCGCTTCGTCGACGAGATCGACGAGGCCGTGCGGATCCTGGCGTCGACGCCGTCGCTCGAGGCGGTCGTGACGCACGTGATCGGCACCGATGCCGCCGAGCACGCGTTCGAGGTCGCGAAGGACTCCGCGGTGAGCGGCAAGGTGCTGCTGGCCGCCTGGCCCACCGCCTGAGCCCGGCGGCGCTTCGCGCGCGCTGCCCTGCGCTGCCCCGCCCTGCGTGCCGCCGCCACCACGCCGCGCCTCCTCATCCCGCCACGAGCTCGACACCCCGCCACCGGATCGTGTGGCGGGTCGTCGACTCCGTGGCGGGATGATCCTGCGCCCGGCCGGGTGGGCGCACCGCGCCGCCCTCGTCAGCGGAGCGGGTATCCGACTCCGGACATGACGCGCGTCAGCAGCAGACGCGCCGTCAGCCCGCCGCCGGGTGTCTCGACCAGCTCGACCGACCCGTGATCGTGCTCGACGAGCTCGCGGGCGATGGCGAGCCCGAGACCGGAGCCGCCGGGCGTCGTGCTCCAGAAGCGGTCGAAGGCTCGGGAGCGGTCGTCGGGCGACATGCCCGGACCACGGTCGACCACTTCGACGAGCACGCCGCTCGGCACCGACGACCCGCGCAGCGTCACCGCCGCCCCGGCCGGAGTCACCCTAAGCGCGTTGTCGATGAGGTTGTCGAGCGCCTGCTCGAGGTGACCCCGGGTCGCGAGAGCGCCGAGCGCTCGCGACCCTGTCGTCGCGATCGTCGCGGATGCGCCGACCGCTGACGGCCGCCCTGGGCCGGACCCGGAGGACGTCGCCGCCTCGCCCGCGGATCGTGCGCCAGCAGATCGTGCGCCGACGGACCCCGCCGATCCGCCAGCCCCCGCGCCGGCAGCAGACCGAGTTCCGGCAGAACCCGCGTCAGGTGGCCGCCTCACGCCGACAGCGGTCGGCACCGGACCGGCGGGCACGAGCTCGACCACGATCCGAGCCTCGACGTCCTCAGCGGCCGGCGACCAGAACCGGGCCCGGTCCGTGAGCACCGCACCGACGTCGATCGGCACAGGCGTCGCCGACGACGCCTGACTCCGCGCGAGCACGAGCAGGTCGGAGACCAGTCGACTGAGCCGCCCCGACTCGCGGAGGGCCCGGTCGACCGCCGCCTTGTCGTCGGGGTCGTCGAGGCGGTCGTGCAGGTTCTCGAGACCGAGGCGCAGGGCGGTGAGCGGCGTCCGCAGCTGGTGCGAGGCATCTGCCGTGAAGGCTCGCTGCGCGGCGAGCAGCACCTCGATGCGCCGCGTGCCGTCGTTCAGGGTGCCGGCGAGTCTCCGCATCTCGGGCGGGCCCATCGCGTCGAGGTCCGCTCGGGCTGCGAGGTCTCCTCGGGAGATGCGGTCGGCCATGGCGTCGAGCAGCCGGAGCGGTCGCAGCAGCGAGGTCGCGACGACCGCGCTGGCGATGACCGACAGCACGAGCACGATCGATCCGGCTGCGAGCCGGAACAGCCAGATGCCCTGCACCTGCGCATCAACCGGGGCGGACGGCACCGTCACCCGGACGGCGCCGTCCACCCGCCCGTCGTCGGTCGTCGCCGGGACGGTCACCTGCAGTCCGCGTTCCCCGAGCACGGAGTCGTCGAGCGACCGCACCCGCTCCTGGCCCGCCAGGGCGGCGTCGAAGTCGTCGTCCGCCGCACTGACGACGGGGCGACCGAGGGCGGGGCGGCGGTCGACGCCGATCAGCTCGACGCGTCCGTCGGTCTGCTCCTCGACCTCGTCCCGCAGCTGGATCAGCGCCAGCCGCGAGCCGCGGGCGGTCGCCTCGTCGGCCTCGGTCGCCGTCGTGAGGAGCACGGCGATGGTGCGTGCCTCGCGCAGGGCGACCTCGCGCTGACCGCCGCGGAGCAGATCGCCGAGCTGGATGCCGACGGGCACGGTGAAGGCGACGAGAGCCAGACCGACGATCACCAGGTACGAGGCGATGAGCCTACGACGCATCGCCGTGCTCCACTCGGAAGCCCACCCCGCGGACCGTCGTGATGACGATCTCGGGGCCGAGCTTCTGCCGGAGCGCCGAGACGTGCACGTCGAGGGTGCGGGTCGATCCGAACCAGTGGGTGTCCCACACCTCGTCGATCAGCGCCTCGCGGGTGACGACCGACCCGACGCGACGGGTCAGCGCGACGAGCAGATCGAACTCCTTGGGAGCGAGTGCGACCTCGTCGTCGTGGCGCACGACCCGACGGGCCGGGACGTCGACCGACACGGCGCCGATCCGAAGGGGAGGAGGAGCGGGCTCGGTCGTCTCGCCCGTCCCGTCGATGCCGTGACGTCGGGTCACGGCACGGATCCGGGCGACGATCTCGCGCACGCCGAACGGTTTGGCGACGTAGTCGTCGGCACCGACCTCGAGCCCCGCGACCGTGTCGACCTCGTCGCCCCGGGCCGTGACGACGATGATCGGCACGGTCGACCGGGTGCGGAGCCGTCGGCACACGTCGAGGCCGTCCATGTCGGGCAGCCCGAGGTCGAGCAGGACGATGTCGGGGGGTTCGGCGGCGAGCGCCTCGCGTCCCGTCGTCACCCAGTCCACCTCGTAGCCGAAGCGGGCGAGGCCCTCTCGGAGGGAGGCGGCGATGGCCGGATCGTCTTCCACGAGCAGAACGAGCACAGGAGACGATCTCACTCTCGGCTGGACGGAGGGCGGACGGAGCGGTCGCCGCCCCGGTCGGCGGTCACCGTCGACTAGCCCTCGACGGGCTCCTTCGACGAGTGGTGCTCGACGATCTGCCACTCGCCGTCGCTCTGCTCGTAGACGAAGGTGAACCGGGCGGGCACGACGTCGCCGCTCGCCCCCATGGTGAACGTGTAGAGCCCGGAGTGCGAGACGGCCCCGTCGCCCAGGTCGCGGACGACGCTCTCGGTGATCTCACCCGAGGGCTCGTTCTGCAGGAATCCCTCGAAGTAGCCGAGGCGCTCCTCTTCGGTGTCGTGGATGCCGGGCGACACAGTCGGCAGGAGCACGGCGTCGTCCGCGTAGTGGTCGTTGACCTTCTCCGGGTCGCCGGTCGCGAGCGACGCGTTCCACTCGTCGAACAGGGCCATGACCTCGGCGTCGGTGGGAGCCGCCGCCGATGACGGGGCCTCGGGCGCGGTGTCGGGCGAGGCGGCGGTCGCGGCGGTGTAGCCGGTCACGCCGAGCACGGCGACGGCGGAGACGGCGATGGCGGGGATGGCGATGCGGCGGCGGCGAGTCATGTGCGGCTTCTTTCGCTGGGGGCCGGTGTTGCCGGCCGGTGGATGCGGTGAACTCAGCTTCTCGAGACGCCCGTCAGCGCCCGGTCAAGAGAACGTCAGCACCGCGACAGGATCGTGTCGTCGGGGTCGATCGAGGCGATCCCGCCCGAGTCGCTGCGCTAGCGTCGGCGGATGACCGGCATCACGTATCCGACACCGCTGCGGGCCGGAGCGCGCGTCGAGGTGCCCGCTCCGTCCATGGGAGTCCCGGCCGAGCTGCACGACCGGCTGCGCGCCTCCGTCGCCTCGTTGACCGGGCGAGGGTTCGACGTGCGCGTCCGTGAACACGCGACCCGCGGCGGGCTCGTCCCGGCCGACGCCGCCGAGCGGGCGCGCGATCTCGCCGACGCGTTCCGCACCGGCGACGCCGTGCTGCCGCCCTGGGGCGGCGAGCTGGCGATCGAGCTGCTCGACGCGCTCGACTGGCAGGCCCTGGCCGAGACGCGGGCCTGGTTCGTCGGGTGGTCCGACATCTCGACCCTGCTGCTGCCGCTGACGACGATGACGGGGCTGGCCACCCTGCACGGCGCGAACCTCATGGACGAGCCCTGGCAGCTGCCCCGCGAGTTCCGTCGGTGGAGCGACGTCGCGAGTCTGGCGATCGGCGGCTCGTTCGAGCAGCGGAGCGCCCCGAACCGTCGCGACCGCCCGTGGGGCGAGTGGGCCGACGAACCCCTCGACCGCGAGCGGGCCTACGAGGCGCCGACCCGGTGGCGCGCCCTCGACGGCGCACCCGACGTCGCGATGCGCGGTCGCCTCATCGGCGGGTGTCTCGAGACGGTCTCGCTGCTGGCCGGGACCCCCTACGGCGATGTTCCCGGTTTCGCCCGGCGGCATGCGCCCGAGGGCACGATCGTCTATCTCGAGGCGGCCGAGTCGGACGCGATCTCCGTCGCGCGGATGCTCCGCTCGCTGCGGCTGGCGGGCTGGTTCGACGCGGCGAACGGCGTGCTGATCGGGCGGACCGGCGGCCCCTCGGCGGGCGGCCTCGAACAACACGACGCCGTCGAGCGCGCGCTGGGCGACCTGGGCCTGCCCGTCGTGCTCGACTTCGACGCCGGGCACCAGCCGCCGCAGCTGCCGCTCGTGAACGGCGCCCTGGCCGAGGTCACGCTGACCGGCGACGCCGGCACCATCACGCAGCACCTCGTCGCCTGAGTCACCGCCCCGACGCCAGAAGTTGGACCCGACGCCACGTTCAAGCCCGGCGTCGTGTCCATCTCCTGGCGCACTGGCCGAGCCGCCGTCGGGCGACCGACCATCTAGAGTCGCCCCGTGAGCGTCGATCCGTTCGAGAACGATGAACTCGGCCGTGCCGAGCGCGAGGTCGCACGCCTGCCCCACCGGGTGCCGCTGTCGGCGCGGAGACCGGCGACGCCGATCGGACGCGTCCTGACCGTCGCGGCGCCGCTCTGCGCGATCGCGACCGTGGTCGCCGAGATGGCCTTCACGTTCGCCGCGACGGCGTTCGTCAGCGTCTGGATCGTCCTGCTGCTCGGCGTCGCGAGCACCGTCGTCGTCAGCCTCGCCGCGGGCGAGTACGGCGGCCGTTCGGGACGGATCGTCGGCGTCATCAGCGGGCTCGTCATCCTGCCACCGGGCGGCATCGTCGTGGGATGGATGGTGCTGGAGGCGCCCCGCCTGCTGTTCTCCTAGCCGACCGCACCCGCACCTCCACCCGCCGCGAGCGCCGCCGCCTCGACGCGGTCGTGGTGCGCCCGCCACCCCGTGTCGTCGCGGTCGGGCACGTTGAGGTCGCCCGGGCCGTTGCCGAGGCGCCCGTCGATCAGCTCGCCGACCAGGTCGGCGTGCCCGGCGTGACGGGCCGTCTCGACGCAGAGGTGGACGAGGATCTGATGCAGCGTGACCTCCTGCCGCCCGGCCCCCCACCACGGCACGAAGCCCGGGGCGTCGAGGTCGAGCGCGGCGACGGTCGCGTCCGCGTGGGCGGCGGAGTAGCGGGCGAACTCGACCACCGCCTCCCTCGTCTCGTCGGCCGTGGCCCACAGATCGGCTTCGGGCTCGCTCGTGTCGGACAGCCAGGGGACGTCGCGGTCGGCGGGGCGGCCCATCACCTCGCCGAGGTAGCCGAGCTGCACGCTGGCGACGTGCTTGACGAGCCCGAGCAGGTTCGTGCCGCTCGGCACGAGAGGCCGGCGGATGTCGTACTCGCCGAGGCCGTCGAGCTTCGCGAGCAGGTCGGCGCGCTGTCGCGAGAGGTAGCGCTGGAGGGTCTCTTTCTCATCCATGAGCCCAGAGTGGCGCGGTCGCGGCCTGTGCGCCAGAGGCTGCGCCCACGCCGCCACCGACTCGACATCCCGCCACCGGATCGCGTGGCGGGATGTCGAGTCCGTGGCGGGCTGGCACGGCCCCGGCCGCTACCGCGCCACGAGATGGACACGACGCCAGGTTTGAACCTGGCGTCGTGTCCACTTCCTGGCGTCGGGGCGCACATCGCGTGCCAGGATCGACGGGACGCCGCAGTCGGCGGCGTCGCCGACGTGAGGATGCGGGCATGAGCGTGACGGACGAGCTGGTGCACGTGGTCCTGGTCGAGTGGGCCGACGGGGCTCCGGCCGATGTGGCCGATCAGGCGACCCGCTTGTCGCGCGAGCACCTCACCCGCATCGACGGCGTGCTGTCCGTGTCGAGCGGCGAAAGCCTGAGCGGCGAGCAGCTCGAGGCCGGGTTCGACTGGATGCTCGTCGTGCGGTTCCGCGATCGGGCCGCGCTCGACGGCTACCTGCCGCACCCGTCGCATCAGCCGGTGTCGGAGTATCTGCGTGACGCGTCGGCGCGCGTCGTCGTGTTCGACATCGCCGCCTAGGCCCCGCATCCCTCCGCAGTCGCCGATGCGCCGATGCGCCTGCGCGACGACGCGACCACGCGACCATGCGCCGATGCGGCGGGCTCAGCCGTTCGGCGCCACCAGCACCTTCGCGTGCCGGGTCTTCCCGCCGTCGAACTCCGCCAGCAGCCCCGGCAGCTCGTCCAACCCGACCGTCCCCGTGATCAGCGGCTCGGCCTGCACCGACCCGTCCGCGAGCGACCGCATCGCCCCGACGAAGTCCGAGTGCGTGTACGCGAGGCTGCCGACGACGGTGAGTTCGCGGCTCTGCCAGTCGCCGTACGAGACCTCCGAGGTGGTCATCGGGTAGCCGAGCAGGGCGAGGGTGCCTCCGCGGCGGACCAGCTCGGCGCTCGGCTGGAGGAGCGGCGCGGCCCCCGTGCACTCGTACAGCACGTCGGCGCCGAGGCCGTCGGTGAGCTCGAGCACGCGCGACTCGAACGCGGCGCCCGGCTCGTGGACGTCGGTGAAGCCGAGCTCGCGGGCGGTCTCGCGCCGCGCCTCCATCGGCTCGACGATCACCACGTGGCCGGCACCGGCGTGACGGGCGTGCTGGGCGGTGAGCAGTCCGATCGGCCCGGCCCCCTGCACGACGACGACGTCGCCGAGGCGCTGACCGGCGCGGCGGACGGCGTGGAACGTGACCGCGGTCGGTTCGACGAGCCCGAGCTGCTCATCGGTGAGGCCGTCGAGGGCGCGCTGGACGCGGCGCTCGTCGACGGTGACGTGCTCGGCGAAGGCGCCGTGCGAGGGGGCGCCGTCCGAGATGCCGTTGGCCTCGGCGAAGGCGGTGTCGCAGTGGTCGGGATGCCCCGCGCGGCACATGGCGCACGAGCCGCAGGGCGGTCCGACGCTGGCGACGACGCGGTCCCCCACGGCGACGGTCGTGACACCCGTGCCCGCGGCGATGACGGTGCCGGTCCACTCGTGGCCGAACACGGCGGCCGGGATCAGCCCGCCCGACGCCCACCCGTGCGTGTCGGTCGCGCACACGCCCGTGTACCGGATGCGCACGACGACCTGCTGCGCCCCCGGAGCCTCGAGCTCGGCGTCGGCGAACGCGACCGATCGCTCGGCGTCGACGGTGGCGAAGCGGGTGCGGGCCGGCAGCTCAGTCATCCCCCCACGCTAGCCCTAGGCGACACCTGTCGCTCTGCAGCCCGGGAGGCGCGGGTCGGCCCGACCGGTGAGGTCCGCCCCCGGCCGCGCCGCGTCGGGTAGCGTCGCCCTCTTCGCGAGAGCGGAGTCCCCCTCGGAGTCCGATGAAGCGCTACGACGTCTTCGTGTACCGCGACCGCACCTTCTGGATGCTCGACGTCCCCGAGCTCGGCATCCTCGGTGCGGCGGCCAGCAGGTCCACGGCCCCTCGCGAGGCCCGTGATCTCATCTCCCTCTGGTTCGACCACCCCGACGCGCACACGCCGCCGCCGCGGATCCGCTGGTCTCCCCCGCGCCACCACGGCTGAGCCCGAGAAGTCACGACATCCCGCACACCGACGGCCCGGGAGGTCAGTGACGCGGCGCCGCCCGCAGAGCCGCATTCAGCTGAGCAGCCACGTACGTCGCAGAGGTCTGCACCTTCCAATAGAGCCCGCTCTGTGACGACATCTCGAGCTGTCCGTAGAGCATGACCGAGCGCTCGGGGTTGTTCGAGTAGCGACGATCGGGTCCGCCCTTGACGTTGACGTACTGCCACGTCCGGTCGACCTTCTGGGCGTCGCGGGGCGCCGCTCCGGCCGCTTCGATGAAGCGTGTGGTCGTGGCGCCGCTGAAGAGATCGCCGTACGCGACGTCGGCATAGTGCCGGCCGTCTTTGACGAGTATCCGGTCGGGGAGGAAGTGCAGGCTCGTACTGCCCGCCGTGATGGTCGGCACGGTGATGTTGGTCGCGAGATGGCGCGGAGCGTCGAAGCTCACGGCCGCCACGATCCGATTGATCAGGTTCGCGGCGCCGGCGTTGGTCTTGTGTTGTCGGGTGGTCACGACCTGCCCCGACTCGAGCACGCGCCAGATCCTCTGCGAGCCAGCGGCGATCTTCGTCGTATCGATCAGCGACTCGAACCAGCGTTCGTCCGCGCCGTCGACGTCGTAGAAGACGACGACGCGGCTCGTGACCTGGTCACGCAGCAGGAGGAATACGAGTGCCGCCACCGCTGCACCCGAGAGCGCCCATCCCCACGGCGCGAGCACCAGCCCTGCCACGAACAGAAACGGGGCGATGAGCCAGAGGATCGACCGGTGACCGGCGGCGTCGTTGAGCTGCTCGACGATGTCACCCCGCCCCGTCGGGACGAGCTCGTGGACGGCCGCCCCGGTGACGTCCTTCATGTCGACACCCTCCGGCGTCGCCGACTGCCGAGGAGGCGCGGGTCGCCTCGACCGCTCCGCCCGGGAACGGGTGGCCCGGTACGTCAGTCCCCCACCGTTCATCGTCACGTAGTTGGCGCGTGGCGCTGCGCGTGTGCCATAACCCGGCAGACCAGTGCTGACGTCGACCGCGGTCTCGCGGGCAGCGAAGCGGAACGGCCCCGTTCTGATGCTCTCGCGAACGTAGATCCCCACGCGCTCAGACAGCCAGAGTCTCGTGGAAAGTCTGCTCGGTCAGAATGCCGGGCGCCTTGCTGCTTGATGGTGAGGTCAGTGACACCCATCGAGCCTAGGAGCGATCCTCACCTCTTCCAGCCCCAGTTCGGGCACCTTCGTTCGCGGGCCGGCCGAGAAGCCCCAGGTCGCGTGCCCCAGGAGGCGGTGGCCGCGACTCCCCCACGGGTGCCGTCCTCCGCGGGCCGCCTCACCGGCCTGACAGGATGGGCGAGGCGCCGCATCCACCGCCGCCCGCTCCGGGGGGAACGCATGTCAGACCTGACACGAGAAGAACTCGTCGCACTGCGCGACGCTGAGAAGCTGCGCCTGAAGATCTTCGAGAACCACGGCAACGTCATGGACACGGTCGTCGTGACCGGCGACGACTACGTCGGCTACCGCGTCTGGGCGACCGACGAGCGAGCCGCGGTCTGGGGTGGGACGAGCCTCTACGCGTTCGAGTCCGCCGCCCTGAAGAACGCGCTCATGAGAGCGCGAGCGGGTCGCGAGCTCGTCTTCTATCGGCTCAGCCGAGAAGTCGACCGACGAGCTGAGGCGTTCGCCGAGCGAGGCGGTGCGCTCGAGGCGGGCCTTCGCGGGACCCTGCTCCGCCCGAACGCCGAATGGGTCGAGAACGACGGCGGCCCGGCGTTCTACGACGTGTTCACCTCCCCCGCCACCGACGAGCACGGCTTCCTCACCGACCACGTCGGCGTCCTCCTGTCCTCGCGTGTCGGGGGCTGGACGGCCACGACACCCCGTGACGTCGATTACGGCAGCTTCCCCACGCGAGACGAGGCCCTCACCGCCCTGCTCGACGCTGCCCAGGGCTAGATCGACCCGCAGCGAGACCTCGCGCCTCGGGCGTCGGGATCGCCGACAGGGGCGCGCAGTAGATGAGGGCGTCCCAGTCGTTCTCGAGGGTGCACTCGATGGGGACGTCTCGGCCGTCGACGGTGAGGGCCTCGTCTTGGAAGCCGCCGCCGGTATGTCCGCCCGGGTCACGGAAGGTGAAGACGTGTGATCCGTCGGCCGAGGTGCATTGCCAGGGCCGCTGATTGCGCCACCCGTCGATCCGCACGCATTCGCCGAGAGGGTGCACCTCGAGGCTCTCGTCGAGGTACTCCCACGATCCCGGGCGGCCGTCGTCGGTCTCGAAGACGCTGTGTGGGGTCGATTCGGCGATCTCGCGGGGGAAGTCGGGATCGTTCCAGATCAGCATCGCCGCGAAGACAAGGCCCATGCCCCCGACGAACACGAGCAGGATGATCCCCGTCACCTTGAGGTCGCGCTTCTGCCGAGCCGTGAGCGGCTCGATCGGCTTCGGTGGCCGTCTGGGCTTCGACACGTTCCTCCTCCATCACGGTGACGGCGCACCGGACATGTTCGGGTGCGCCTCAGCCGGGGACGACTGCGGTGCGTGCGGCTAGAGATCGACAGGCTGGCGATCCATGGTGGCGACCCCCGACGAGATGCCGATGATGATCGCGATGGCTCCGCCGCAGACTGACAGCCCGAGGAAGAGCCAGAGCGGCGCGGCGCTGCCTCCGATGCGACGCTGCAACACGATGCTGCGACCGATCAGGTAGATGAGCAGGCTGACGATCGACCAGGCCCAGTGGAAAGGCCGCTCGACGCCCCGAGCCTGCAGCGTGCGACGGTCAAGCCACGAAAGGACGACCAGGCCGATTCCGATGGCGAAGCTCACACTGAGCACGAGCACGTACTCCCCCTGCCCGACGCCCGTGCTTCCCGGGGTGAGCAGCTCGACTGACCGTCGGAGTGCGACCACCACGAGTACGCACGTCACGATCGGTGAGAGCGCGATCGCGGCCACGTACGGGGTCGCGCTGATCTGCTGGCCTGTCACGGGCGGCTTCGGCTCGACGGGCTCTGCGGCCTGCTCGGCCGTCTGCCCAGCCGAGGAGGCGCCGGTCACGCCTCCACGAAGTCGATCGTCTCGCTGCGGATCGGTCACGGTGTCCCCCTCGTGGTCGTCACCGACACAGGACGCTTCCCGTGTCGATGGCCCTGACATCGGCGTCTCGGGCTCGTACCCCAGCCTAGAACCACCACCGTGACCGTCCGTCGGGCGCAGGAGACCGCGTCGCGGACCCGAGGCGCGGCGCAGGCGGGAGGCGCGGTGTCAGCCCCAGAGGCGCGTCGCGATCGACCCGATCAGGTCGTCGGTCGGCACGTTCGTCTGATCGACGGTCACGACGATGTCGTCGCGGACGAAGTACGTCTGGGTGCGGTCGACCGGGTACTGGGGGTCGGGGGTCACGAGCTGGCAGAGGCGTCCGCCGTCGGTCGTGGTGCAGTCGTAGCCCTCGGCGGCGAAGCCCTCCAGCAGGGGGCCGGTGATCGACGGGTCCAGGCGCGCCATGTCGACGCCGATGCCCGAGACGTCCGATCGCGGGTCGCGCCAGTAGCACGACAGCTCGTTCGCCGCTCGGATGGTCTCGATCGCGCTCGCCCCGTCGCCCGCGTCCGACGGCGTCTTCGCTCCGGAGGCGGTGCCCGAGTAGCCGAACTCGACCGGGTTCAGCGGGATGTCGCCGAAGTTCTTCGTGTAGGCGGCCTCGTCGACGATCTGCGTGCAGTCGGTCGGGATCGTGACCGGGGTCGCGGCGGCCGGCGACTCGGTCGTCGCCGTGTCCGACGGACTCGGCGACGAGGAGGTGGAGGCCGCGTCGGTCGTGCTCGAGACGGGTTCGGCCGGCGTGGTCTGGCCCGCGCAGCCGGCGAGCAGGACGAGGGCGAGGCCGGTGGCCCCGATCGTGCCGATGCGTCGTGTGATCATGTCGTTCTCCCGTACTCGTGTGCTGACCCCCGTGGCCCGGCCCATCCACGCTAGCCAGCCGTTACGCGACCGGTGTCGTCCTGGAGGATGACTCCGCGCCTCCTGAGATCACGATCCCGTCACGGCGATCGATCGATGTCGTCCGGGAGGATGACACCGGTTCTCTGGCGACGGAGATCCGGCTCACGAGCGGTCGGAGGCCGGGCGACGGCGTTACGGTCGGATCATGAGAAGTCCTTGGGGAATCACGGCAGCAGCCGCCGTGTCCGTGTCCGTGATGGCCGTGCTGGCGGGGTGCACGACGCCCGATTCAGCGGCGCCGTCTACGACGCCCACCTCGTCGCCCTCCGCCTCAGCCTCTGCCTCGACTTCGCCGGCTCCTGCGCCGTCGACGACCGCCGCGGCTCCCGAACAGGGCGCGGATGCTCTGGACTCGGTCGACACGATCGTGGTGTCCGCCACGCAGCTGTCGCTCCGCGAGGCCGACTCCGAGGTCGCGACGATCGCCCTGGTCGGCACGCCGCTCGACGACGCCGTGTCGACCCTGACGGAGGTGCTGGGCGAGCCCCGCTCGAGCGACCTCGAGGCGGCGAGCTGCGTTCGAGCACAGACGGCCTGGGCCTGGGGCGACACGACCCGGATCGGCACGCCCGATATCCACACCGACGACGGGACGCTCAGCTTCGGGACGAACGAGACCGCGGTGGCGACGTCTGACGGGCGCTCGGTCCGCATCGAGACTCTGACCGGCGAGGCCGTCGGGGACTCCGTCGCTCCGCTGGACGAAGCCTTCGACGCCACCGTGAAGGACGACTTCGCGACGGCGCCCGACCGGGAGCTGCTGTCCATCGTCTACGACCTCGTCAGGAACCCCGAGGTCAGGGAGGGCGACTACCGACCGTACGGCGCCTCGGTCTTCAGCGAGAAGGGTGTCATCGCATCGATCATCGGTCCGAACGAGATCAAGAGCGACTGCTGAGCCCCCGGCAGCGATGCCGCCGTTCCTCCCTGATCGCCCTGTCAAGGACGGAAGCGCGGCTCCGTCGTGTACAGCCCATAGGTCGCGTCCGTGAGCGACATCGTCGGAACCACCAGCGACGTGACGCCGGACGTGCAGCCGAACGGTGAACACGAGATACGAGGCGCACTGCCTCAACCGCGCTCTTGAAAAACTGACCACAGATTCAAACTGTCGAAAGAAAGACAAACTGTTGTGTCCGTTAGCAACTCAGCAGAGATGGAAGGGCATATCGTCTCAGCGTCCTGAGAGATAAGTTGTCACAAACACGTGAGTGCCGCCGAAGGCGGCGTACTCGAGCGGCTTCGGCTTACCTCCTACTCCGGGTCGAGACAGGGACAACCACCGTCGCGCTTGCGCACTTCCGGGGGCACCATCTGCACCTCATCGTAGTGGGTGGCCCCTGAGTGCTCTCGCCCCCTATGAACGGCGTTCGCTGCGGCTTTTGAAACGACGACGATGCTTGCCTCGCACATCGCATCTCCGAAGCGGCATACCCGTGTCCCTCGGCGCCGATAATCTGCAGACTCAATCGGAGCTGCTCCATACTAAGGCTGAATTGACCGCTCCCAGACCACATCGTAATTCACGCCGAACCTCGAAACAACCGCAGCCACCGCACTCCCCGGCCTTTGCTCACCGACAATCACGTGCACCTGCGGAACAACGAACCCTCCCGAGCCAACGAAGACGTGCCTGTCATGCAGATCGTAATGGTCGGCCGACGTGATGAAACGCGCTTCAACGCCAGGTATGAGGTTTAACCGAAGCATCTCAGCCCGAGAGATCACGCGATCCCCTACGGCGGGAGCACCAAGCAAGCGCACTTGGCACCCAACAGTTGTTACCACTGCTTGCAAGAATTTTCGAAGGGGCTGAATATCCCTATACATATAGCGGTCGCACCACGTGATCGTTTGAGCACCTGCGACCATCTCTACAAATTTCTGCACGCTTCCAGAAAGAACACTCGGCCATCTTGGGTCCATACCCGGCGGCTGCAAAGATGCTTCCAACCGCTTGAAGAGCAAGGTGGGCCCCTCACTTGTGAAAAGACCGCTCGCGGCGCTCCGAGCACCTACTGAATCGAACTGCTCATCGATCCGCTGCCGTCGGAGCACTTCAGTTGCGGCCTCGCGAACGTCTTGTAAGTAGGACCGATCTTGCTCACAGCGATCCGCGACCGTAGTAGGCGAGAAACCATCGGCACTGAATGCTTGGTTCGCGAAGAGCGATGAATCGCCGAACCATTCTTGTACTTCCGGCGCTACATCTGCACTCCGGCTGATACCGAGCTTTGGCGGATCGATGGGTGAAACCCGAGAGAGGAGCGGACTTCCGGCGCCCGGCCTCTCGACCTGAGTTGAGCATCGCGCGGTAAACATTGCCCCTATGTCCTGCGCATTGTCACCATCAATGAAACGACGGCTCAACCAGTTTTGTAAGCGCGCTCCGCCTGGCCGGGATACCGCCGTGTCGTAGGCATCGAAGAGCACTTGTGCTCCACCTGGCCCTTTTACCGCTTCCTCAATCTGGCTCGCCAGGGCTTCGCGTTCGGCCTTATGAGTCATATCAGTGAAGGCATTGCCGTCAACATATATGGCACTCGAGCCGATATATTCCGCGAGCTCACGAATCAGGTAAGTCTTTCCTACCCGTGGCGGAAGTCGAAGTAGGAAACGCTGGCCTCCCACAAGCTTATAGGCGACCTCCTCGATCCAAGCACTGGTCGACCTGGTCATCAGTTTGTTCTATCGAGTGCCGAAATAGCAGCTGAAATCCGGGCACTATAATCCGAGAAACACAATCCATAGGCAATCGCATGAGCCAGCGCGTCCGGCTCTTCCCGGAGGATTTCGCGACCACCCTCGGACTCATCTACATCCCTGGAAAAGTAGAGATGTAGTAATGCGGATTCATCCGGGAACCACTCCGTGAATGATTTCAGTACATCAGCGGCTTCCTGCCGCGGTCCACTATACGCCCGCGTTTCGATCGCACGGTTCAGAATCTCAGTTGTGAGATGGAACGGAAGCGATTCCGCCGTTCGAGCTTTAGCCGCTATGGAACACGCTTTTCGAGTGAGCAGGGGATGGCCCCCGAAATGCGCAAATAGGGAATCTATGGTTTTGTGGTCGCGGATGCGCACACCCATACGCCGCCCGAGAGAGCGAACCATCGCCGCCATCTCCTCACGAGGCATCGGTGCGAGCCATAGGAGACGTACTAGCTTGTATAGCAAGTTGTCTCGACCGTCGAAAAGTGGTCGCTCGAATAGCGCCGGATCGACGCCGGCGCATAGCAGGACTAATGATTCTTGCTCCTGCAGAAGGCTACGTAGCTGCACCAGCGCGGTGTACAACGCACGCGCTTCGTCAGGCTCCAAGTTCGATCTTAATGGGAACGCTTGATCGATCTCATCCACGACCAAAGCGGCAGGGAAATCAACTTCGGCGAGTATTTCGCGAATATCCTGCACCCAGAAAGGTGCTGAATCTAGAACTTCCATTCTCCGAGTTCCTGACCGCGTTAGCGTCCGCAGACGCGGGGAGAATTGCGCAGGCGAGGACAGGTCTCGAACTGCGGACCAGAGTTTCTCCAGCACCGCCGAGCGGAACTGCTCGGCGGTAACAATCTCACTTACGTCAATGTGGATAGTTACGTGCCCGCCTTCGTTGTTGCGGAGCGTGGTAACGGCGTTCAGAAGAGAAGTTTTTCCCGCCTTACGCAAACCGAAAACTCCGACAGAGACGGCCCTCTTCAAATCCGCAGCAATTGACTCCACCTCCGCCGTGCGTCCATAGAATCCGCTGGGGTCCCGGATGGCCGTTGTCACATCGTAATGATCAACAGTCGCAATTGCTTCGGCTATCAGCTCATGCAGTTTTGGCGGATTATCGCCGACAAAAGCATTAGGTTCAACCGCGATGATTGCCATCTCACCGGCCCGTCGTCGAGCCTTGTCTCTTGCACCTGCGTCGTTGCTAACGAGTATTGCAAGGTCCGATTCTACTCGAATGTCCCTCCGAACGCGCTCATGTATGACTGCAAGCGTCCGAGGCTCTACACGTTCGTAATCGGTGAAGAGCACCTTGATCTCTCGCTGCAGATCAAAGATGTTTTGCTGATGCTGTGGCAATGTTATATTCAGCCACCAGCGGGAGGGGTTGCTGTCCGGTTCGACCCGCCAGACCCCAACCTCACTTGCTACGAGGTAGTCAAGAAACTGGCTTGCAGCGACGCTGGACCGACGAAAACGCAGCTTATGGTCGTCAAGCGCCGCCTGATTGTTGGTCTTTCCTCTTCGCCTTTGTGGATCCGTCACTTCGATAGCATAAGCCCTTCGCGTAGCCTGCGGGAGAACCAATCTGGCTATCTCGGCCCAAGTCTCCTACGGCCCTGGACTACTCACTGCAGATCACGGTCAGCTTCGAGAGCGCCGTTTCGCTGAGGTACATATCGACGCTGGCGAGGAGTTCGAGCTGGTTGTGCTTGACGAGCTTCTTACTGAGACCAGGTTGAGCCATCACGATGTCGAGGCGAGGACGGAGCGCCTCGGACCTTTCATAGAGTCGCTGAAGGTCCTCGATGGTTCCGAGCACGAACCCCGTGCGGTTCGACGAAGCGCGCGTTCGTTCTAGGCGGATCAGCCGCTGCATCATCCGCTCAGTAATTCTCCGCCAGCCAGCGGATCGCTGCGCTTGGCCAGAGAGCTCATAGAGGTCAATGAGCCTAGCACCGGGCTGATCCTCACTCGAAAACTTACAATGCGTCAGCTGAATGACGAGTACCCCATCGACTTCGCGAAGGGCAACGATGTCCGCGACCTCACCGGATCCATCATCATCAAGCACCACGTCCCAGGTGCCCTGCAGAACAACCTCCATTGCTCGCCCTTGGACGGTGTTCGGATCGCTATCTTGGCCCCACGACTCCTTCCGGATGTTGACGCCGCCCCAATCGAGTGGCGTGAGTCCATCTGCCGCGAACGGCGGCACTTCCCGATCGGGCTGGAGGAGGAGGCCGGGAGGCTCGATGACTGCGTCCTTGTCGAGCAACACGCGGATGCCGAATCGGTTCGCAAGTTCTGAGAGCTGCTGGGTCTTCCGCGTTCGAACGATCCCGACCTCCCGGGCAGGATCTGCTGGGTGGACGGTCAGTCCGGATGCCGTGAGGCGCATCACGTCCTGCACACTCCACAGCGGCGATTGAACCGTAAACGACAAATCGGACAGATTCGTGCGCTCACCCACGACGAGTGATACGTCCGCGAACTGAACAGAGACATCGTCAACGGTCACGTCGGCTGGCTCGAGCACATCGCCGAGCGCCGCGCTGAGTTCCAGGTCGAGAACGATCCGATCCGCAGGCCACGCGTCCACCGTCACAGGGCGGATGAATCCGCTCATGATCTCATCAACACTGATGGTGGTGTCGATGATCTTCGGCCCCACAACGTCGCACCACTCCGTCCATTGCTTCAGCCCGTTCGCGGTCCGGTGGCTCCACACCCGACCTTTCAACGATCCCGCGATGGAGTACTGCGCGCCGTTCAAGAACCCGGTTCCTGCGATGTGCGTCTGCGTCTTGGTCTGAGCCTCCGCCGCTGGGAAGGCTTCCGTGACATCACTCCCGTGATGACTCGTGTAGCGGCGACTGCGGTTCCGGGTGTCAAGGAGTCCGACGTTGTTTGGCGTCAGGCGCTGCACTTCGTGGAAGACGCGGAAGACATCCTCGCCGCTGAGTGGGGCGATGCCTTGTTGGCGAGTGACGGCGGCAGCCAGTTTCTCGTGAACGGAGCTGTTGTCGGAGCTGTGGATGTACAGCAGCCCGTGCTTCTCGTCCCAGTACACGACGAAGAGGTTGTACTCGATCGCGTTAACGTTGTCGACCATGCCCCAGCGCGGTTCGCTCCGTGAGGCCGTGACGTACCAGAGAATATGATCGCGCTCAATAATCGGGATCGGGTAGGTGACCAACCGGTCGGGCGGCACGAATTCGCTCGCACCCTGAGGGTGCCAGGTGAGGGTAGTCGGTTTGTAGACGACCGTGCTCAGCGCCGGAGTAATCGAGTGGATTGAGATCCCGTCGGGCAAGCTACCGAAAGCCTTTGTGAATTCGTCGATCTCTTGCTGTTCCCCAACCGCTCGAGCGGTGAGGTCCTCGATGATGAGGTTCCAGTCGGCGTCTTCCGCGTACAGGCGACGGAGCGCGTCGTTGTGCCGTACTTCGCTTCGTGCGGCCACGACGGTCGCGGACCCCATCGTTGCGCCACCGCTCCGCGCGAAGCGGCAAACGAACTGGAGCGTGATGCCGAGGCTACGGTGTTGGTCGTGCATTGCTGCGATTTTCAGCTGAGGGAGGTCGAACCCCTCGCCGAACATGTCGACGCAGACGAGGATCCTCGACTTCCGGGATGCGAGATTCGTCAGCGCCGACTCCGTGTCGGCCTTCTTCGTTCCACTGTGCACTAGCACGGGGCCGAGGTCGGCTGCTTCGGCCTCGTAGATCGCGAGTATCGCCTGTGCGCGGATGACCGTGTTCGCACGCGCCATAACGAGATGATCGAGGCCGGCGGCGAGGTCTGCGCGAAGCGCAGCGATCGCACGCTTGGCGACCGCAACGTCGGGGTTCACAAGCTCGAGGACGGATGCGAACCGGATCTTCGAGAAGTAACCCTGCCGCTGCGCCTCGCGAAGCGGGAACGCTTAGATAAGGCTTCCACCAAGGTGCTGTCCGTCGGTGCGATGGGGCGTGGCCGTGAACTGAACAACAGGCTTTGGAAGGAATCCGTCACGGATGGTTCGCCACGCGCGGGCGGACACGTGGTGTGCTTCGTCGATTAAGAGGTGCGTGAACCGCGACAGGAACGCTGAGCGCACCTCAGCGGGATTGTTCGTTAGAGCGTTTGGCGTGGAGATCACGACGTTGCACGTGTCGGCAAGGGTGTCCGCGTCCGCGATGTCATCGAGTCGGCCGAACAACTTCCCAACGACGGGCATCGCGGAGGATTCAGGGACGAGGTCGAGCGTTGGGAGTACGCCGAGCGTTGCGAACTTTGCAGCGAGTTGGTCGCGGAGCGCGTCGGAGGGGACGACAACCAGAAGACGCTCGGTGCGAGTAGCGACCATGGCGGTCACCATCGTGTCGGTCTTTCCCGTACCGGTCGGCATGACGATGATGGCGGGGACGTGGGGGTCGGTGGTCCAGTACCCGATGAGTGCGTGGACCGCACCGACCTGGGGTGTGCGAAGTCCCGGGCGGTCTGGGCTCTCCTCGGCCAAGGGGAAGTTCGTTGGCCAGGTGTCGATCACTGCGGCCGGACCCATCGGCTGAGCGTCCGTGCCTTTCGCAGACGTCAGTATCTGGCTGGCTCGCCATTTCGACCCGCGGCGCTCTGTCGAGGTGCGGGGTTCTTCGTCAGTCTTGTCGGCCATTTTGCCCCCAACCGGAATCTAGCGGCAAAGAACTCAGAACGCGTCCATTGGCACACTAGGACGCGCGCATAAAACAAGTTGCATGGCAGACGGGAAGCGCGGGCCCCTCGACCCGGCGTCAAATTGAGCCTAATCGGCCCGAAAAGTTCGCGAGCGGATCCAACGCTGCGTATTACGATGAATTTTTTCAACCGCGACAATTCTCGCTTCAAAACGACAACTTGTCTTTCACTTCACACCGCGGACGACAACTGTCGGCGTTAGAGGTTACTTGTCACGATTGGTCGACATTTGACGCCTCTCAACCGCTTCTTGTCACGACGCGCTGCCACGCTACGTGTAATTTCGACAAAGAAGCTTTTTCACGATCTGGCTCGAATGAACCTCCGCCTTGATCTGGAAAGTCGACAGTAGCGCCGCTGGACGCTTATAGGAGCATTAGATCAAGGGACACCCGCGGGCTTATGGCGTCTCGGGTAAGCCCAAATCCCGACGCGTTCGTGAGTGCACGAGAGGCCCGAGGGCACTTGACCAGCTTGTCGATTCTTCCAACCTGGTCCTAGCAAGCGAGACCGCGTCGATCAGGATGCTGAACACGTCACCTTCTTGAGGATCTGCTCCCAGGAGAATGCCTGCCCGGCGGTGTCGCACGCCGACATTCATCAGTTCTAGCGCGCCTCGTGTCGCAACACCGTGAAGTAGATACTGGCTAAAGTTCCTTGCGGGGTCTCCCATACCCAGACCCTCTGCCTCAAGTAGTCGTTCGACAATGGCCATCGCTTGCTCTGCGAGAGTGACGAGGGTGTACAAGACAACGCTGGCATGCACTCTGAGACAAAGATCCATGTCTAGACCCGCCGCTTCAGCCATCTCGGAATAGGTGGCTCCCCTCATCCAACTGTCAATGATTGACCGCACTTCATCAATGTGCGGGTTGTCGGAAGTGTGAAACGCTGAGTCCACGGCTTGCAGATATTCCGGCCGCGCAAAAGCCCAATTGCAGAACCCCGATAGGAGATCGTTGTCGGTCGGCGACGTGATCAACGACCAGTCAGCGATCCGCGGCCTGAGGCTAGTAAGCACGCTGTCAAACAGCCTTGGGCTAGCGCCTGTTTCCCGAAACCATGTAAGCCGTCCGGACTCTCGATGTTCCTGCAGGCGGGTTCCGCGAAGCCGGAAAACCGTTGAGAGCAGCTGGCTCTCTTGTGCGGAGGCCTGAAGTGACGCGAACGTCGAAGCAGCCAGGGCGCCTACGGCTTCGTCGAACTCTGCCTCACCTATCTCCTCGCTCATGAGTTCGATCAACGTCTGGTCGAGGCCGTCGACGAGGGGAAAAAGCTCGGGCTGATCCTCGAGGAGCACATTGTCCAGAAGCACGCCACTAGTTGCAAGACGCGATCCAAGCTCACGAATAATCTGAATCAGGGCTCCATAAACCGGTTCGCCTGTCTGCCCCTCCGCGACAGGCTTCACCTCTTCCCACTGATTAGCGTTGGCGCAGATGACGAGACCGCGTGTAGCGCTCCCGGGACGCCCGACTCGTCCAACGAGATTCTTGATATCTCTCGCCAGCATCGGAAACTCTGCATCCTTGGTTCGCCGGCGAACTGAGTTCAACACGATGGTTCGCAGAGGGAGGTTTACGCCTTCCGCCAACGTAGACGTGCAGACGACCAGCGGCGATTGGCCTGTCTCAAGAAGCTGTTCCAAGATTTCGCGGGTCTCTTGCGGCAAGTCGCCGTGGTGCATGACAGCTCCCGCTTTGATCATCTTGGTGCCCACCCACTCGACACCAAATTCCCGACTGAGATAGTCGTGAACAACCTCCAGTGAGTTCGGCCTCACTGCAAAGTCGATCGGCTCCGGAAGAGGCAGAGCACGCTCCAACTGCAGGAGAAGCTCTTTAGATAGGGCGACGACACCCTGGGTACCGCTTTTGGCCGTGGTAAATACAGCAACGGCCCCCAGTCTGAGAGCCTTTCGAGCCGCTCCTATGGACCTGGCCTTGAACGAATCGTATGGGTGAGTTTTTAACCTGTTCGTCTCAAGGTTCAAGTACGTAAAGTCCCGCGGCTCAAGGAAGTTTTCCAAGGTATGAACTGGTAGTGCGGTGTCGATCTCGGCCAGCTCGAGATCGACGATCGCCTTCGCCCCTTTACCGCGACCCCGAAGTACGGCGTACTCAATCTCCGATGGACGAAAGGTGCTCCGAACGACGGAATCCGGCGAACCTCCAAGCCATTCATTGATTTCCTCGATATTGGGCACGACAGCCGACAGGAAAACGGTCCGTGGGGCAGCATGAGCCCGCTGAAGGCGAGCTAGCAAAAGCTCTAGCGCGATCCCTCGTCCATCGGAATCCAGTAGATGGCCCTCGTCACAAACAACAAGGCTGACTCGTCCAAGCAGATCGGGTTGCGCCCCAAGCAGCCCGATGAAGGACTCCGGCGTCGCCACGATAACGCTGAGCGAGTCAATGTCTCTCCGCTCGTCATCCGTAGGAACCGAACCTCCGTAGACGGTCCGCGTCTTCAGCCCAACTCGGCTGAGGCGCGCCGCCAAAGTCGTTCGGAGTTCACGGGCGAGCGCCCGAAATGGAACGAGTAGAACAACAAGGTCTTCGGGCGCTTGGGCAAGGTGGCTGAAAATCAACGTCTCCATCAACGCTGTCTTTCCGGCGCCTGTCGGCATTTGCAGTGAGAAACTCTCCGCGCTCGTGAGAAGCCCCGACTCGATGGCTTGGATCTGCGAGGGGAAAAAATCCCACACAGGAGGGCGTCGCTCAAGGAAGGAAGCAACGAGCGGGTCCCAAACTTGCGAGTGGCCATCGGGAAGCACTGCCCGAACATTGGTTTGCGTTAGCCGGCCGAGAACCTTGCCGTACAAGTAGCGGCTAATCCACGCCTCGGGCCCCTCGTCGATGACGTTGTCCGCGACTAATCGTGCCTTTTCAGCAGATGCCGAGATCTGTCCTGGCTTACCTGATCGGATCAAGTCGAGGAGGTCGCGCACTCGGGTGCTTTTGATCACGCGCGGCCTTGTAACTAGGTCGAAGGTAGCCCGCGCACGAGGCAAAGTCAGGGCACGAGGACGCACCCGCTGCATTGCTAAGTAGGCCGACGCCGAGTATCCGCCCATGAAAAAGGCCACGGCAGAGAAGAAGTGCGCATCGTTCTTGTTCGTGCCTGTCAGGCGGCGCGCCTCAACCTCAAGCGCATTCGCCACCGTGGCGTAGTCACGTGGCTCACCGTCGATCGATCTGATGAGGTCGAAAAGTTTACCCACCAGGGCGATGTACAGGTCCATCCGCCGGCGCTCAGAGAAGTCGAGTTGCCCAGTGGACGCATCAAGGGCGAAGTCATCGGCAGTCTGTTCAATTTGAGCCTCCACAATCCAGCTACGAAGGGTCCCCCTCACGCTTCAACCGTCCCTGCCGCGGCGGTTGTTGCAACTACCGCGACGGTCTCAGAAATGGCTTGGAAGACGGCTGAATATGTTTGTTTCAGTTCAGGCACGGACACGACAATGAGGGTCGCCCCAGCAAGCGTCTCAGCAGTGACCCCAGCAACTTCTTGAGCAACCAGATCCGCACTGATGACAGCCACGGCACGGTAGCTTAGTTCGGCCTGAGGATGGGCATCTGCGTGAATAAACCTATTGATTTGAGCCACAAGCTCGACCTCTGTGTGGAAGATAGATCGCTCACGGAGCCACACCAGAGTCGAAGCGAGACGCCCGCCTTGATCCTTCTTCGAGTCTTTGATGGCATCTTCGACAGGTGTCGATTTTTTACTCGTCGCCTTCGTCTTGACTTCCGCGCAGAACAGCTGATCTTGCTCTGACGAATCAGGCCACGACGGGAGAACAAACTGCACGACATCGGACTTTGGCGCGGGCATTTTTCGGTCTTGCTTGTATCGCCACTTTTTGGGATCGACAATCGCGCCGGGGTGCTGGAGAGCAGCCTGCATGACCGAAGTCAGCATCTCGCCAAAATCGCCAGACATTGTCGATCCAGGGTCAGGAAGTTTGAGCTTGACCAGATCACTCTTTGGCAGCTGCATGGCGACGTGTGCGCGCTCCAGTTCGTCGTCATCGACATAGAACTGGCGAAACGCGGAAGGCAACATCTGGATGAGGTCGTCACTGGCTTGATCGCTAATCTCAATCAAGACGTAGGGATCATCCTGGGAGGTGACAAACAACGACTTGGCAGAAGCCAAGTCGATATCCACGTGTTTCATCGATTCCCCTCTGGCGCCCGTCGTCGACCGAGTGCGCCCCTCGGCCGAGGCTATCGGTCCTTGACTGAAGCGAGCAGATCTCTGAGTCCAATTCCAGAGGCTTGCCGAGGTCCGTCTCGAGATCGTGAAGCCAGAGCAAGCGACGAACGAGGGTCAGGGCCCATGTGTACTGGTACCCCCGCGAATCGAGTTCCATGGCCACAGCCCTCAGGCTCTTACCGTGTCGCGCGAACTCGCGAGCAGCGGGTCCCCACGCCTCGAGTGAGGGCTCGGGCACCCGGGCTTCGGCGAGGTTTTCTAGGTTTCGGCGGAATCGTCGCGGCAGCCCCGACCAGACCATGTAGGCCAAGCCCATGTCGGCGCAGGTCCGCGCCACGAAAGCCTCCCGGGCGCGCCACTTTTCGCCCGCCCGTTCAACGGGATCTTTGACATCGACGACGAGGGACCGGGGATGGGACGAACTGGCAAGGAGGCAATCGGGCGTGTGGCTTTGAAGCGTCCCACCCTTGGGCCACGACAATGTGAAGGGCTGCCCCGCGATGAGCGTGACGAGGGGATGAAAGTCAGCCAGGAGATAGAAGGCGCCCTCATGGTGCGATTCCGCACCGATCAGATGAGCCATCGTCTCGACCCAGGGCGCAGTGGGGTGATTTTGTTGGTTCAGGCGACGGGCGAAGTCACGCATGGGGTACGCACGCGTGAAGACGGACGAGTCCACCTCGCTCGCTTTGCGTGTCGTGACGCTTGTGCCGTTGAGTGTGAACGAGACGTGGGGGGAGGCGATCTTGTCTAACGCCGAGAACTTGAGGCGTCGCTGTCCCCAAGATGGACGATTCACTCGGATACGCGCCGTCGTCCGTTCAAGGTCGCCGAACGATCGGGCGTCGTCCCTTAGCGGGCGCAACGGCATGGCGAAGTGCTCCGTCAGCTCGCGCAAGGGGTCATCGTCTGTGGCGTGCTCGTTGGTTGTCTTGCCGCGCTGAGACAGACGTCGGGTCCGGCGCACCAATTCGGGGCCTCGTTCCCCCGCCCAGGCCGGCACCCTCGTCGGTGGCGACACAGAAGGCAAGGTCCGCCTCCCAACCGACGATTCCAAGCCCGCAGGTTTCGGCGTGCTCTCGAAAGCAGTCATCGATCAGGTGCAGGACTGTGTGGGCGCCTGGAGCGTCACGGTTTAGACGGCTTAGAGCACTGCGCACCCCTAGACGGTTGCTGTGCCAGTCGCCAGCAACGGCCACGCGCTTTTCGTTCGAAAGCGTTAGGTCTGCAGTCAATTCGACATTACTTCCTGAGTCCGGCCACCCCTACGACAGTGGGTACTTGCACCAAACGGCGCCCCCGCCTACAGGCGGATGCTCGAAGTTCACGAGCCCACCTGGCACGAAAAGCTTCGAGCCATGGTCGTGGCTTGAGTGAATCGGCGAACGGACAGCGGTGAGCCCCGTCTCGCCGTGCAGCTGACCCGCCGTGCGCATAGGCCACTCGCTAAGCAGGCTGGTGTTCGCACGAACCAGGAGGGGGCCGGAGCGGTCTCTACGTCGTCACCTGTCGACACCATCGTTCGCTCCAGGCGGAGGAGAACCATACGCCTCCTGATGTGATTTTCACAACACCTCGATTACACTGGCAACATGAGCGAACTAGGTACCCGTCTCCTGCAGCGATGGGAAGAGGTCCACCCAGGTACCTCGCAGAACGAACTCGCCCGCCGAATCTCTATGGATCGATCCGCCTTGTCTCGGGTGATGAACGGAAAGCGCGGACTCGCGGGCCGTGAGCTGATCGCCCTCGCGCAGGAGTTGCAGACCTCGGTCGACTGGATACTGCTCGGTGAAGAGCCGTTCCCAGTTCAGGTAGCCGCCCGTCATGACTATCTCGGCAACGGCTCTTACGTCCTGGACAGGTCCGAGACCGTAGCTGCAACGGTGCGCGGCGTCGCCCAGGCATACGAGCAGGCGGGCGCATTGACGGAATGGCCCAATCGGCGGGATGTGCCGAGCGACCCCCGCGAGGCCCGCCAGTTACTAGAACTCGAGTTCGGCCCGACATGGCCGCGGCACTTCGCCGACGCTGTTGAGCGCACATTCGGGATCGACGTCATCAAGGCTGACTTGCCCGGATCTTCCGGGCTGTCACTGAAGCTGCCGAATGCCGTAGTGATCGTTGTCCCTACGGAGGCTTTCTGGGCACGCCAGAATTGGACGATCGCACACGAACTTGAGCACATAGCTTCAGGCGCGTTTTCCACAGATGGCAACCTTGGAAGTTCTGCGGAAAACGCTGCCCATAAATATGCGGCTGAGCTACTGCTTCCCGCCTCGGCATTGCGTCGCACCGCGTGGGAGCAGGTCACTGAAGCGCAGCTAGCAGATTACGTCTGGCACGCAGGCGTTTCAGTCGATGCGCTGCAACGTCGGCTCGCGTTCCTCAGGCTCGCGACGCCGGCAACGAACCTGAAGACACCCGCTCTGGCCCGGAAGCACATACTCGGCCAGTCGGTGTTCGATGACCCCGTTGCCGAACGCCTACAGGAAGCGGCTGCTCGACGGTTTCCCGTTCGACTCATCGCTGCCCACGAAGGCAAGCCGAAGAGCGCGCGCACACTCGAATGGATGCTCGGTGCCCCCTTCGAATCAGGGACCGACGATGAGCAGCGGGAAGACGACGCCTCCGAGAGCTTCCCCGACATGGACGACCTCGCCGCGGCGTTCGGCCTGAAGGTCGATTGACTGCATAGCCGTGTATTTTCCTGACAACACCGTCATGATCAACTTCGCCATCATCGGCGAAATGGGTTTGCTCAAGCGACTCCTGCGTGGCCAAGGCCAGTGGGTAGGCGCAGTTGAAGCCGAATGCGAGGACTCGTACCGCACGGGTCTATACATCGGAATTGATCAGGCATTCGAATTCATGCCCGACCCCATTCTCCTCGAGCCATTCGAGACTCGCGAGGCCCGACTCATCCGCCAGAGCATCGCTGACCCCCTCGACAAACCAACGAAGAGTTTGGGCGAAGCGGAAACGATCGCAGTCATCACGAACCGGCGCATTCATGGCGCGACCTTCATAACCGACGATGAGGGAGCCAAGCAATACATCGTGAACGAGGATCTGCCCATCAAGGTCTACACGACAACCGACCTACTTGCCCTTGCCGTGAAAGTCGAATACCTCACCCAGGAGCTGGCCGAGGCACACATCGATACGCTCGTTGCCCAGCGGCGCAAGAGAATCAGCATCAACCGGTTCCATCGGGTACTGCGGCAGGGCTCTCAAAACAGGAGTCCGCAGAAATCGGGCGTCTCGTAGCTGGGAAGTCGCGTCGTCACCGAGTCGACTGCACCCGAATGGGGTGCGTTGAGAACTATAGATTTATAGTTTTTCATGTTCTGCTGACGGGCGTGAGTGCCGCTAATTCCAGGGTGATCTGACGGCGACTGGGAGGCTTACGGCCCTGCCGCCGCCCCCTCACGTAATTCGATCGTTTGGCCAGAACGGCCATTGTCCGACCTTTTAGGCGAGGGCTGGCCCCGCAGGAGGAGGGGGCTGCTGCACCATCAATAGTCTGAAGCAACCAACAGGTGTCAGGGAAGCCGAGACCGTCTGACCTGTGCCCCTGAGCGGTGAACCCGCGACCAAGGATGGGCCACGGCAACGAGGAGCTTGACCGGTACTAGGCACGAGGGCCCCGTGATGGCCCAATGGACAAGACACAGCTAGGAGCGCACTAACCACCGCGCGTCCTGCTGGCAGACTCGTATATGTCATGAGCACCCGCAGAGCCCAGCGACCCCAGGGCCCCCCGCAGACGAGCCCGCCGGCTCCCGCCACCGGGAGCAGCCACGTGGGCGACGAACAATCTCGAGCGCGGGGCCGTCCGATCGGACACGGCGCCCGATGGTACGACCTCCCGTACCGGTTCCTCAGCCCGTTTCACTCACCCAGGCTGGCTCGTCGCCTTCCGACTCGCTGGCGCCTTCGAATAGGGGCAGCGTCCGGATTTCTATTCCAAGTTCACGTCACCCGAGAGCGGCGTCGCGAGAACGCGCCGAGACGGTTCGAGCGGATCACGGTTCCGCCCGCGGAAAGAGTGTCCATTCCCAACGTCTGGATAGTCGAGTACTTCACGGCTAGTAGCGTCCCTCAGCTCTACCGGGCGATGCGCCGGTCGGGCTGGGACGGTGCGAGGGTTGGGACACGCCCCGGGGGCGCTCGCACTCTGTTGTCTTCCCGATCCGGCCAAGGTCAGACGTGGTGGCGCATAGCCACCCTGGTTCCGTTCAAGGCCAAGTTTGCGTTTATCGATTCCCAGCGAGCGAACCTCCCAAAGGATGTTCGGGCCATCGAACTACTGGGCGTTTCGATCGAAAATGGCCTGACGGCCGTCGTGGCAAACTTCACCCTAGAAGCCTCAGTCGCGGATCGTCTCAATGGCGAGCTGCATAAACTCCATCGTGCCGCTCTAATCAAGCGGGAGGGGAGGTCCTCCGTGTCGCAAGGCCCACGGTTCGTCCTGTACGACCGTGTTCAGACAGCACGAACGGCCCTGCATCACGAGCTTCGCCAGTGGATGGGCAGCAATCTCCCCGGGGCATTTGCGCGGTCCAAGGAAGTCCATCCTCTCTTCGATCTGCTCTTCTTTGAAGTAGCAAAGCATTGGTCGGATGACGACGCACAATCCGACAAGAATGATGCACCTCGGGCTTGTGGCGTGGAGGTCAATTCGCCCTTCAACATAGCTAGCGACCAGCTTCCTGGCCTCCAGCTGCACCCGCCAGGCCGGACGGAATGGGCTCCCAAGATCGCCCCCAACACCTGGACACTGTGGGGTAATTCGTCGGCCGTGCCTGATTTGGCGGTGGGGACTGAGGATGCCAGCGTTGCTGACGCAGGTTACTTCGTCGGCGAAGAGATGACCGACTACTTCACGCGCACTGGTCTCACGGCACTGCTTGATCAGCTCCGCAGCAACGCATCCATCGCGTACGACAACGCGCGAGAGCTGCACGGCGGGACTAGTAGTCGAGACCTGAAGCGCCTGCGAGATCGGACGCTCACCACGAGTCTCGACCTTGCGCGGCTTGAAGAAGACATTGAGACGTATAACAATCAACACTGGCGCGAGCGAGAGCCGCAATTTCACCTTGATTACACGCCGGCGGTAAAAAAACTCGACGCCGAAGCTGGCCGGTCTGCCTTCGAGCGGGTCGACCTTAACAAGTCCGATAGGGATCGCCAGAAGCAGCTGGCGAAAGAGATTGTCGCCTTTGACGCGAGGTACCGGGATGTCCTCAGCACTGCGGCGTCCCTGGGAGCGTCTTTGGACGCCCGCCGCGCCCAGCGGCTAGCGACTGGCGTGTCTCTTGTCTCGCTCGGCGTCGCCCTTGTAACCCTGTGGGTGACCCAGGAGACGCCTCCTAATCTCGCCAGCCTGGCGGGCCAGATCTTCGATTCCCTCCGGTGGCCGACCTGATTCCTCATCGCGCAGGGCTGCAACCGTGCCTGGCGGCGGCACAAGGGTGCTTGGCCTGCCACCGCTGCGGGCTCGGCCAGAGCAACCTCGTCCTCTGCGCTGGGCCGTCCACCAGCGCAGAACATGGCACTACCTCTCTTCGGCAATGAGAGGCCGCAGGCTCCGATGTGCGATCCGAAGGCCCTCCAGAATCTTTTCGTCCTCGCCACCCCAAAGCGGATCCTCGTGTTCGACCGAAAACGTGCCATCGAAGCCGGCTTCGTAAAGCCTGTCACCGACACGAGGCCAGTCCACAACGCCGCGACCTGGGACACGAAAGCGCCAACAGCCCATGTCCCACGGGTCATTCCCCTTCTCGACCTTGCCAAAGAACCCGTATTGATTGCGGTCTCGCGGGAAGACTTCAAAGTCTTTTTCCTGGGCGTGAACGATGCGCTGAGCGAAGGGGAGAATGGTCTCGAGCGGGTCAATTCCTGTCCACGTCAGGTGCGACGGGTCCCAGTTGAGACCAAAGCCTAAGCCCGTGACCCATTCCCACAACTCCGGTGAGTACGCGATGTTGCCTGGGTAGCCGTCCGGATGCCACCCCTCCTTCACGCAGTTCTCGTAGCTCAGCGGCACTGTCCGCAGATCGAGCCTGATTGCGCCCGAGAATGCCTGTGATCTGACCGTAGGAGGCTTGAATCGCTTGTGCGTGAACTCCAGCGATCATTCCTGTTCCGATGATCGCCGCTCGCACTGTTCCGACCGGACTGGCAGCGCTCTGTCGCACCGCTTCTACCGTCCCTCGAAGGGCTGGGCCGGAAGAGGGCTGGGCCCCGGCTCAGGACCGCGAAGATGACGATTGGCGGGAGCATCATGAGCACCGACGCGGCCATGACTGACCCCCAGTCGGTTGCGTTCTGTTGGAAGAACGATTGCAGGCCCAGCGGAAGAGTGAAGACAGGGTCGGACTTCAGAAAGACGATGGCGACCGAATAGTCGTTCCATGCAAGCAGGAACGCGGAGCCCATGGCTGCCAGCGGACCAGATCTTCCAGCGCAGTGACAACCTTGGCTCGTGAACCCTCTCCGAGACGACTACGTCAATTCGATGCCCTCAGACCCTGATCTTCTCGTGGAGCGGGGACGTGTGGCCTGGGCAGCAGCTCGCCTCCACGCCGGCGTGCGTGATGCGATCAACAATTACCAAGGCGCTGCATCGGACGCGCCGTTCAAGGCGACACCGGGACAGGCCATATCCGAGCTGGAGAGACTGGCCGAGCGTGAAGCGCGATCGGATCAACAGGCCTGGATAAGCACAAGCGGGCGCCCAGCCTTAAGGCGGAGGAACGCGGTCATTCATGCTGTGACATACACGGCGAACGACGGCAAGCAAGCTCTCGGGACCGTAGACCACTCACGTCCGCGCCACTTCCTGACCGCTGACCTTCGAAATGTGACGCGGGACCTGATCGCAGCCTCCATGACTCTCCCGTCGTGATCGCCTGGCGTGCTCTTGGCTCAAGTTCAAAGCTATGTCTGGTGCAGGGACTTGGGTTACTTCAAGCGTGTACGACAGCTACACGCTTCAAGCATGACGGCTGAGACCTCTGTGACCCAGCGCTTCGCTGACATCGCCGCGACACAGTGGGGCATGATCACGACGGCGCAGGCGCGTGTGCAGGGCGTTGCCCGAGCAAACTTGGCTCATCGCGTCAGGACGGGCGTGCTAGAACGAACAGACGAGTACGGGGTTTACCGACTTGTTGCGGCACCGTCGAACCCTCTTGACACGATCCGTGCGTCATGACTGTCGACGAATCCTGGAGCGTTGGCACCAGACCGGACCTCATCACTTCGTCCAGACGCCGTGGTGGCCTCGGCGGCCGCTGCCATGGACCATGGCATAGGCGACGTCTGCCCAGCCTCATACCGAATGATTGTCCCCAACCGCCGGCAGAACACGACGGGAACCATCGCCTACTCCTGGCGCCCACTCGATCCTCGTGACGTCGAGGTCGTCGACGGCCTGCCCGTCACAACACGTGAGCGGACCATCGTCGCTTTGCTGAGCGACGAGGGCGACATCTCCATCGCTGCCGACGCGCTCCAGGATGCATTGCGGGGGGATCGTGATCTCGCCCCAACTCGCCTGGGGGAATTGCTTGCCCCTCATGCGGAACATTCCGGACAGCGCGCTGGAGACGGGGCTGGTGCTCTTGCGCGCCTCACGCTCACTGCAGGATGGACCCCGTGTCACAAGCCAGTCGCGCACTTGATCGTGTCCTGTCAGCAGGGAGGACATTGCCAGGAACGGAGGCCTTCGTCAATCAGTTCGTCGCAGGTTTGCCCTCCTTGGCCGCATCGCTGCCAGTCGCGGTGCCCAGTCTCGAGAGGCTCCTGAATGCAGCGAAGCACTACACCCGACTTCGCGAATCAACGCATCTTGAGCCGACATCGCTACCTAAGCAAGAAAAGGTATTCATTCCCTTCTCGCCCCCCATCAACCGCACGCTTGCGAAGCTAACCCGGGGAACTGCGGCTCAAACTAGACGTGCCGCAATGACAACGGGCTACCAGTAGATAGCGAGAATTTCCACTTCGAGGTGATGCGATGTCGCAAGAGGCTTCTCAAGCTGGCCTAGTTGAGACCCTGCACTTGGAGCAAACTCCTCCAGAGTCGCCAGCTGCGCCTCCGCCGACGAATCCCCGTCGACGTCTATGCCTGCTGCCGCTGCTCGAGCGACCAACGCTTCCATAGCGTCGGCTGCGTCTGCGGAACCAGGAGTGAGGCGCCGCTGCCCTCCAATCAGATGGGCGCAATCCTCCAAGACCTGGTCACCCTCCAGGCCGATTTTCTTGCCAAATGAGACAAGGAGATCGGCGATGAGGGGTTGCACTGATGGCGCAGGAAAACTCTGCTGTTCGATCTGGAACAAGAGAGGATCGAGAGCCTTCTTCAGCGGTTCCGCGACTTGCTCCATCGAGTCGAAAAGCCGGGCCGCAGACCACGTAGGCCGTACCTTGGGTTCAACAACTCGGGCCAACACAAGGAAGCGACGCTTTCCGAAGAGCACGCGCGTGGGGTTCACCCAGAACGACGACTCTTCTGTCTGAGCGACGAGATGGAGCGGAGGCTCGCTGGACGAACCGAACACGATCTCGCCGTCTCGGGCGGTGAAGCCCGGGATCGGAGCCTTGATCGGAATGGTGCCGCGCGCGAGCCGGCCCAGCAGTTTTGCGATCCCGGCCATCTCTGTTGTCTCGAATGTCTGGCCGTGAGGAGAGACACCCTCTTGGGCCAGTTGAGAAAAATCGTTGAAAAAGGTCGAGATCTTCAGCAGCGGGTCGGCGTCAAGATCCACTGGGACCTCAATGAGGTCGCCTCGCTTTAAGGCCCCACCAGCGGGCAGCCCCTGAGCCATATCTGAACCCGCGTCCCATGCCAGCCGGGACCTCTCGCCGGCCAAAAAGTACCGGAACAGTGACTGCAGCGTTGCTTGGCGTTCAACTTCAGAGCCTTTGGACGTCGACGATCCGTACTTACCTGACACGTCCGCCGAGTACAGGGTCGGAATTCCAGAACTGATGGTGCCTTCGACGGAAAAGTCATGGCTAGACGAAATGTTCTCAACGGTTCGTGTTTCCTCCGGCCCGTAGCGTGAAGCCATGAGGCTGCGAAGAGCTACGGCGTCAAGGTAGACGAACTGGCGCAAACTCGAATCTGCCTTGAGCCGTTTTTCGAGATTCTCCGCGACGCGCGTCCTCTCAGTCTCGCGGCGCCGGCGCTCGGCTCGTGCTTTTCGCCAGCTAGCAAAGGTCATTTTGTTCCATCCTGTTGACGGGCCGTTGCGAATTGGACTGCGCTCAGCAAGTCCACTGCCGCAATCCTTGATCGACGTGCACGTACAGCTCGGACAGCCGCGATCGTGAATAGCTCTTCAAGCTGAGCTGGGGTCCAGTCAGGGGTTCGGGCTGCGACTTCTGCGAGGGGTAGATTTTGGAGAAGGTCATGTCGCCGGGCCAATGCGGTAAGAACGGCTACCCGCCCTTTTTCGTTTCCGGCGTCGAAGTGCAGAGAGTAGGAGAAACGCCCGGGCCGGCGCAGTGCTGGGTCAATCTCGTCAACCTGGTTCGTCGTACCTATTGTCAGTACCCGTTCATGGGACTTGAACCCGTCCATGTTGACCAGCAGGGCCGCTACAAGTCGGTCCGCGTAGTCGTGAGATTGCGGACCCCGACTTGAGGCGATGCTGTCCAATTCGTCGATGAAGACAATCGCAGGTGCCTGTTCCGCTGCCGCCTCGTATAGGGCATTCAGACGGCCTTCACTCTCGCCAACGTACTTTCCCACCAGGCTGGGCCCGCTGATAACGAAGATCTTCGCTTCGGCCTCGCTAGCCATGATCTTGCCGAGGAACGTCTTCCCTGTGCCTGGAGGACCCTCGAAGATGACACCCCTCGTCGGTTTACCTCCCATGCCGGTCAAGGTGTCAGCCTGAAGGAGGTGCAGCTCTACCAACTCCCTGGCATCGGCCACCAAGTCTGGGCTGCCACCGAAGTCTGACCAGGTCAGACCCGAGGACACGGTCTCGAGAAGGCTCTCCGCATGCGCAGCGAACTCCTCGCTTTGAGAGTCTGACTTCGCCTCGTTGCCCTTGGCCTCTCCCTCGTCGATGACGGCCACGATCTCGCCAAGCGGATTGATGCGAACAAGGGTTCCTGCCGCCACGTCCAAACCGGCCGTGTTTTTCAGCGCGAAGGGTGCAGTCGCCTGATTGGCGAAAGCCAAATCGCCGTCTACGGAAACCACCCTGAGCACTCTGCCCCGACTAGGCCAGAGGGATTCGTCGGCAAGGGTGGCCTGTCCGGCTAGAAGCTGAAGAGCCACGCCCGGCTCCAAATCGCGAAGGCCCCTGGGAAGCTGGAGGGGAAAGACAGCTCCGAGGGCGTTCTCGACTTGAGCAATCCGTCCAAGACAGGACAGCACGCGGACGAAGTAACCCTCTTCGAAGGCTTCAGTCACGACTTAGCTCTGGCTCTCTCTCGGGCACGAGTTCACACCGCACGATAATGGGCCCCTTCGAAATACGTATGGGTGAGATGGGCCAAGCAACGCATGAGCGGTAAGTCGTCGCCGCAATCTCGTCATTCTCCACTGCATCAGTTGGGACTACTGCACTGCCACTGCAACGTCGACGACGAAGTGCACTCGAACGCCGGACTTGACAGCGAGCTTGGGGGTTTAGCAATGCTGTTTGAAACGTGACCGGCCATACAACTTGTCACTTTTACGAAGAGGAGACGACTTGCGCGGCCGGGAGACACGTTGTGCGTGCCGCTGACAACAACTGTAGGGTCCGAGCGTCCATTGCAGTGGACAGAATGTCCTGGTCAAGAGGGATATTTTTCTACACATCACCTGTTGTCTTGCGTTTCATCGCTGAAGTGGCCCTCGCACCCAAAGGTATCGAATGAGTCGAGCGACGCCAGCGACCAAGTCGTCCGCCACCAAACCACGCCCGTCCCGGGGACCTATGCAGCTCGATGCTCAGACTGGCTTCCCTCGGGGAAGCCCTAGGGGAACTGGAGAAGCCAAGCCCCCAAGGTGCAGCGCTCCAATTTGAGCGCAAGGTCTCGTGCTCTAAGTGTCCGAGAACGGGCTTCGCACCCTTCAGTGCTATTGAGACTTGACCACGTTGTGAGGTTACCTCACCGAATGTTGGCTTCTGCCCATAGCATCGAGTGATCGACTTGGGGGGGGCACATGGAAGTCCGAGACAGCACAGTAGCGCGGACTGCGATCGCACCATCGGTGCGCGAGAGGCTGTGGGGCAAGTCTGCGGGCAGATGCGTCCTTTGTGCCCGATCGGTGATCGACGACACCACGTTCTGGCACGACATCAACGTCGGTGAAGTTGCACACAACGTCGGCGCATCCGAAGGCGCCAATTCTCCTCGTGGCGATTCCGAACTCACGGCCAAGGAACGATCCGATGAAGAGAACCTTCTCTTGCTGTGTCACGACTGCCACCAGCGGATTGATTCAAGATTTCATCGGGCCGACTATTCGGTCGATTTCCTCCGTACGAAGAAGGCCGAGCACGAGCTTAGAGTCCGCGAAGTCACCGAGGATCGTCGTCGCCGGTGTCGCGGTGGCCACCAGCGTGCAGGAGGTCACGATCCTGCCCGACTGACCGCCCGGGGCGAAGCGCATTCTCAGATCGGAGCCGCTTCTGAAGGCTGATCAGAAGCCGGCCTCGAATGCCATCACCTAGTCCCTGCTGCGGCCTCTAAGCGAGTTCACTGGACGAGGGGGAAGGTTCCCATCACGTTGAGACCATAAAGAGCTGGCTGTACCGGTGAGCCCACGCCGTCCTGTGGACCGCTAATCGCCGAGGACTTTGCGCGAGGGCCGGTGGAGGTCCACGAGGAGGTCTACAGCGGACTCGGACAACCCAAGTGTGGGTGCCAGTGCACGAATCGATTTGCCCTGAGACATAGCGGCCCAGAGGTTGTCGAGGATAGACCCTCCGGAAATCACTTCGCTTAGGCCTTGGGGTAGCGACACCGGAAGTGCCGGTTCCCAAAGGACAGGTTCCCCCTTGATGCCACGGTCGAGGAGGAACTTCAGGGCTACAGCATCGAGAGCTTGCTGCGTTTCGAGGCTCATTCGGCGACGAAGTTGATCGTGGTACTGGCTGGCACGTCCTGGTTGCTGCGACTCCGTACCTACGCCACCCGAAACGCGTGCGATCAAGTACTGCTCCGCCCACCAGGCATCCCAAAGGAAGGAGCGTGACGTTATTCCGTCGGCACTTGCCAGCTCTTGCCATGCATGCTGGGCGAGGAGCCCGTCGTAATCGATCCCTCGCCTGCGGGCATAGTCGATCGGGCTGCCGTTCTTGTCCAGAAGGTCCGCGAGAGAGCACAGCTCGCGGAGGACATCCCGGGTTCGGTCATCGCCGGCGTCGAAGTACTTAGTCCACCGCAGTTTCTTGGGCGCTTCCCCTAGCTTGGTTCGAAGGCGCACTATGTGTCTGCTCGGCGCCCCGGGCAGGAGGAGAGCTGAAGCCAGAGCGCGTCGGTAGGCCTCGGGGTGCTTATCCCATGGTGCGCTGAGTCGAATCGACCAGCTGGGCCACATCAGTGCGGGTGTCCAACGTGCTCGTTGATCGATCTCGCTTTCGGTGACGCTAGGCCTCGAGGGATTATTCGTGCAGGTGTAGAACCTCAGGCGATCAAGCCAGGCAAGCTCAGGATCCAGATCTCTGGTTAGTTCTCGTCTGAGGTTCTCCGATGTGTCGCCCAGGTAAGCGAAGATCGCGGACGGGGTCGTCTCGCGTGCCATGCCGCGCAGGTGGGAGACGATGGGTGACAGGAGGCGGTTGGAGTCACCCTTGTCGCCTCCGCGCATCGCGTGGAGCGCATATGTCGATACGCCGGCCATCCAGAGGCTGTCCGTCGGTGCTGATGCTCCCTTGCGGCCCGAGGGAGGTCGGAGTCCAAGAAAAGCTGATGACACTACTTGCGTCTCTTGGCCGAGGAGGTCGTTTGAATCAAAGTGCTCCAAGCCCACGGCGATCGCACGGAGGTCTTGAAGGAAGCCCCAGACTTCGGCATCAGAAGATCCACCCTCGATTAGAGCCAGAATCTCGGCTTGTGTTTGGAGGATCGGGTGATCAGGAGGGAGTCTTTCTCGCCATGTGGCGCGGAGATCGGCCGAGCACCGACGGTGGGTCCTGAAGCTCGCCATGCACGTCCAGGGCTCACGGGCCACAGACGGTAGGACCGGCTGCGGGGGGATGAGGTTTCCGCATGACGAACAGCCGTCTCGGAGAAGTAGTGAATGTTTCAAGCAGGCGAATTCCCAGCACAGCCGCCAACCGCTCTGCCATTCGCCTTTCGTTTCGTCGAGGCACTCCGGGCAGTAACGAATGTGACCGGACTGTCCCCAGAGGGCTGTCGCGATCTGCGACAGGTCAGGTGCGACACGAAGAGCACGAAGATGGTAGCTCTGCATCGTCATTTCGTGCAGTCGACCTTCTGGAATTCGAAGAGCGTGGGACAAACCGGTTGCGAACTCTTCTGGTAGGCCTACTCCAAAAGTAAGCGAGTCGCGATCAACCTCCCGCTTCGTCAGGCCAAGGTAGTACAGCAAGTCGCGACGGCTCGTGTCGTGCAGATGAGCAAGCCTGTCAATGTAGCTGTCGATCAGTTCCCGGTATCCGGGTTCCGGCCTCGCCGCAAGTGGCCGCACCGACTTCATACTAAACGGCCCTCCCGCCTAGAGGGGGCGTGTAACGTTCCGTTGCTGACCAGTCACGATGAACTTGGAGGAGTAAGGGTTCCGTGAGGTCTTCGATACCCGTCCTGATGGCACGTTCCGCTGCCAGGCGAACGATGAGCCAAATGCTCCCCAAGAAGCCTCCTGATAGGTCGAAAAGTAGGTCGCGACGCGCCACGAAAGCGTCACGGTCGAACTCCGATAGCGCCATCCGGACAGCTATGGACGCCACGGCCTTTCTCCACTGAGGTGTACCTTTCTGGAACCGATTCATTTTGTAGGGGACGAAGCGGTGCTTTAGTTGACCGTCGTAGTCCACGGTTTCTACGCCTTCTTCCATGAGGCGAGCCCGCTTGCGGTCGTCAGCGCTGACGAGCACGAGGGTCACCTTCGACCGGGACATCAAGTACTTGAGATGCAGACTTGTCGCGTCGGTATTGCCCCATCGATTAGCAAGTGAATGTGCGTCGTCGATTAGTAGTACCTCAGTTCCGCACTTCTCCATGAGGCGGATGGCGTTTATGGCATACTCTGCCGACGTCAGACTTCTCGTGGCCGGCGGTCCGGGAAAAAAATGGCTGAGGTCCTGGTTGATGGTTCGCGGTGTGGGTCGCTCCGAGAGGGTCATGCAGGCGAAGGGGACATATACGTTGCCATTCCAGAGGTCGGACCCTGTCTCGTCGACGAGTTCCTGAACTCGATTGCGATAAAAGCCATGAGCCCATTCCATGACCGACGTGGTCTTACCGGTGGATGATTCAGCGTCGACCCAGAAACCCAGTCGCTGGCCGGCCATGTCGCGGTTCGTGTTCACGTGACTGTTTAGAGCGTCTACGAGACGGTTGTGCTCGTCGGTCAGCATGAAAGGAGGGTTCGCGTGCCATGCGTTGCGGGCCCGTAGGTCGGCGCGTTTTTCGCGATCTGAGAGCCGCTCCAACGCGGAACGGCTGTGGATCTGTGGCATGGCGCGCGGCGGTGCCAAGGCATTTTCTTCAAAGCCCTCGCGAGTAAAGGGTCCGGGGGCGCCCCCTGGACTCACCATGTCTCCTCCGCGTCCCAGTCGAACTCCGATTCCACGCCTTCAAGCTCAGCGGGGGCCTGCCCGGTTACATTCACGACGCCACCTTTGGGGGATACGTCGGGGCGGAACTTTTCGTCGTGGCTGAGACCCCGCATGAGGCTCTTCCAACCGGGAATCTTGTGCTCTGCGTCAACGGCGGAAATGATTCGATTAACCCCGTTTGCGACAACTTGGTCCCTCGCCCCGCGAGCAAGGCGCGGAGGCGAGGCGGAATTAATGGCGGCCGTCCGAATGGCGGTCTCGATAGCAAAAGGACGGGACCAGTCGGGAGCCGACAAATCGACCAGTTCATGAATGCGCCCCGATTCCGGCTCTTGGAAGAAGATCACGTCAGGGCGTGCGATGTTATGGAAGAAGGGCCAAAGGCCCTTGGCGCCTGCAAGGCTGCTCTTCCTGTTAGCGTACTCAGGGACAATTTTTCCTCGATACACCCGCCCGCCGTACTCGACGCGATAGTGATTGATGGATCGCATAAACGTGGGTAGCAGTTGCACGGCGAGATCTCTGACGCCAAGAAGGAGAGGGACGCCGGCGTCTTCGAATCCCTCGGCAAGTTTTTCCAGCGGCGACCAAGGCAGTCCTGGATCACCAAATCCTTTGACGCCTCGGTGATCTGCGCAGTGGTACACGGTGGCCACTACCTCTCGGATGATCCGGTTCAGAAGTTCGAGGGGGTAGATGGCATTCTTCTCTGCCCTCTTCCCATGAGCACCTGGCCTATTTCCCTTGTAGCCCTGAAGGCGTTCAAGGAGCAGGGTCCGGATGGATCGAAAGAACCGCTCGACATGAGCTTTGTCGCTTCCCTTCAACTTGCGTCCATATTGGATGCTGATGCCAGCTAATCGAGCGATTCGACGCATCTGAATCGACGTGTAGACCTTGCCGTTGTCGGCCACAATCGTCACCGGGCGAATCGTCGATAGAGTGCTCCCTTCCCAGTCGATGAGAAGGACTGACGGAGCCCCAACGCCCGGCAGATTGACGTTGTTGGTTGAGTCCCAGGAGGTGCGCTCAGGCCGTAACATTTCGTGGAACAGTTCGGCGATGTCTATGCCCTTCGTAGAAAAGGGGCTTAGGCGGATTGCGATTATGGCTCGCGAGAAAAGGTCCATTGCTACAGTAAGTTCGACTCGGTGCCACACAGTTGGTCCGTAGGGGCTGCGTGCGTGGACATCGAGGACTGTCGAATCAACCAGCACGTATTCACCGGGATAGGTGGCCTCGACATGGCCGTAGTCGAGCCCGAAGCGGGTGGCGTTGCCGTCTTCAGCCTTGACGTCGAGCCGGAACGTTCCGAGGGGCGCAAGCACCTGCTTCGCCACCTCGTTGACCGCGGTTCGAGAAGGCCAGTGCAGACCCTCATCGGTAGCCAAGGACTCGACCCTCTCCAGGAGGAGCTTTTTGGTCAGGCGTGATTGCCCCGATTTTTGCATCGCAATAGCGGCTCTCTTCACAAGTCGCCGGAGTGCTCTATCGACAACTGGATACTGCACGCCGCCCTTCGGCGGAGTTTCGCCCATCATGCCCCAGCCGTCATCCTTAGCCTTCGCGGCGTTGCGATTCCACGCCTGGCGAGGCTTCACGCCCATCATTGGGGCCACAACTGGTATCCGATGCGTGATATTGGACGCTTCGACGTGGACCTGGCTGAGGTGTTCGCGATCTTCGTCATTAAGGCTTGGCGGGATGTCACCCGTCTCAGCCCAGTCGAGTAGGTCACGCACCCGAGTTAACTTTCGGACGGCTTCTGGTCCGTGGAGGTCGAAGATGGCTTTCGCCCCGAAAGGCTCCATGAATTCTTCAACTTGCGGAAAGTAGTAGCGGCCATCGAGGTTGGTATCAACTTCTGTCCTGGCGACCTCGGTGAAACTTCCATCGGACATGCGAATGCCGAAGCGGTCCCGGTGGCTTTCGACGATGACGCCGCCGGCGTCGTCGATCCTGATCTGCGTTCCGATGCTGGTGTCAGTCATCTCAACCGCCAATGGGCCCGAGGACCGTGTCCAGACAGAGCCGCTGCTCCAGCTCCACCTCGAATCGGCGGTGCCAGATCAGGAACTCGATCGCGTAGCGCACGAACATGCTCGGGCATCCGGCGGAGTTCATCTTGGTTTCGAGATCGCCGTAAGTGTCACCTTCGTTCCAAAGCTTATCGGCAGCCTGCACAGTGGGCTCGTGCACGATGCCCGGAAGGCGAACTCGTGAAAGCCGTCGAAGGTTATGCCGTCGTACGAGCGACGGCTCGTGCCACATCGCGTGCCCGATCCCAATGTCTTCCATCGCGTCAGCGAAGCGCGCCATCGCCGACCGGACGTCCGATGTGAAGGCACTTCGCTCCTTAACGTCGAACGTCGAAAAAGTTCCGTCGATGTCAAGACCGAAGAAATCTGGCACGTGCCAAGAGTGCGTGACGTCGTTATACCGGTAATCGAACGGCTGGGACACAAGGCCGACAAAGCGATGCGAGTACTCAGCCTCAAGAACGCAGATAGCCTCAACGTTCGACTCGCGCCAGAGGAGGTTGCCGTCGATACCACTAAAAACGTATCCGGTGATGTTCCTCTGCCCCGGGAAGTTGGGGGACTCACGCGCAGGAGTCGAATGCAAGATTGCGCCGGCGTCAAGTTCATGAGGCAAGGCGATGGTCGCAACGCCTTCTGCATCGATGAACCGAGCGTAGGCCTGCCCGAAAAGTATTCGTTTATCTTCGGATGTGTTCGCGCGCGGCTTACGCATTCGGCCCACGGCTCTCAAGTTTTCGCGTCGCCAACCGGACGCTCATGCTGGCAAGCCTCTCAGCTCGGGCTGGCCTAACCCGGTCGTACCGCGAGCAGCCAACCACCAGCACAGTGGACGGCGCTAAAACTTTGCCAGGCCTGGAGCTCAGGACGCCGTGCATGCCGAGAAGAGCCGTAAGGAACCCACGCCAGAGACGCCCGATGTCCATCAGACCTCCCGTGAGTAAAGGGCGCCGGTGCGCTCGATCGGCGACCGGCGCCCTACATTCCGCCGGGGAAGTTGGCAGGAACGGGTGGCACCGCAAGCTGGTCGCATGGAACTCGCGGGCACGGATTCAGGTTAGGCATGAAGATCCATGCCGTCAACGTATGTGACACATTAAATTTGCGTGTGCTGTAGCAGCCGGGAAAAAGCTCGCAAAAATGTCGGGAGAGGTGGGTAGCATCGGAGCACGACGAATGCCGGTCGAGGTGGTCCTCAATCGGTCTCGGATAGATCTTTTCGCTTATCGAGTCGGCCTGAGTTGCGACCTCAAGCCGAACGTCTCCTTTGGCAGAGTCCAGTTTGCCACGCCCGAAAGTGCGTGACGAAGCATCTCATCTGCCTCACGGAGCCCACCATGCCCAAGTCGCGTCGTCTTCCCACCGCCGAAGACAAGGATCTGCTCGACGATCTCAAGGCCACCATCACTGCTATCGAGAACTACGACTCTTTGCGATCTAGACGCCAGAGGCTCATCTTGGAGGCAAACCGACGAGGCCTGTCAGCCCGGACCCTCGCCGAGGTGGTCGACCGACCGGAGGGCACGCTCATCAACTGGGTCACTCAGGCCAGAGCGGACGAAGCCGACCAGAAGTAGGGCCCTGGCGTCTCAGCGCCCCAATTTCCGAGGTCCGTTGCGCGATGCGATCAAAGTGTTGATGGTTTCGCCCGTTGGCGCTTGAACCTAAAACTAGGCCCGATTGCCTGGTGGACCCGAACTATAGATTTATAGATCCATGCGTCGTTAGGCGTTCTGCGAGCGGCGTCACGATCCAGCAAGCCAGGCCCATGCGAGGTCTTTCAGGTTAAGGACACCAATGTTGCCCGCCTTGGTGTCGCGGTCCAGAGAGTAGACGTGTCGTCCGTCGGCTAGATGGCCTTCGGCACGTTCATGCATGTGCCCGTGAAACAAAACCTTCGGGCGGACTTCGTTCCAGAGAGTGGTGACGAGAGCGCGACTGCGATGTGAGGCCTCTAGGCCGCGCTGGGAGAATTGCTGGCGGTTGGGGCATGCGATGACATCATCCACTTTCGAGCTGCCACCGTTGACCGCCTCGTGAGTGAGCATCACGTCGGCCGTCCCGCCACGGGCCGCGCGCTCAGCTTCGACTAGTGATGGCGCCTCTTCGGGCCACCAGTCCTTGCCTGAGACCCGAGCATCTTGGTCTGGGGATGCGGCACCACCAAAGGACAAAAACGTTCGCTCCTGCATCTTGAAGCGGTAGCCGCGCGGAAGGAACGCGATACTCTCGGCCCCAGGCAAAGGGTAGGGATCGAAGGGGTATGTGGCGAAACGGGGGCCGAGTTGCGCCCAGTTGTCATGGTTACCGGGCGTGACAAGGATTCGCTCGATTGCAAAATCGGCCATGAGGTCTAGTAGGGACTTCTTGTAAGCGACCCAAGGACGGTTTGCGCCTAGGTTGAAGTCACCCAGGTGTAGGACCGTCTTCACGTCTGGCGCCTCACGGTGTAAACGGCTTAGAGAAGTGCGGACCCCTGCACGGTTGCTATGCCAGTCGCCAGCGATAGCTACACGCTTCTCGTTGGACAAAGTGAGATCCGCATTCATTTCAGTATCACTTTCTCCTATAGCTGCTATGTGGAGACTTGGAAGCCAAGCATCAGGGTTGCATCTAGTGATGACTCCACGGCTTAAGTAGACTAGACCGGTCCCTCTGAAACGTGGCTAATAAGAGACTGCCGAATGGCACTCGAACCAAATTCTGCCCTTCACGACCTGGCATCACGACGGCAAGATGTCGTGCTCGGGTGCAGCTGGCCCGAAAGGGACGCCAGTTCGTAGTCGTGCTGGACCAAACACACTACGGCGCTGTTGAGTCTGTCTTCCCGGCGTCGTTACAGTCCACCGGCCGTCCGGCCGGCCACACGGACGGCCGCATCGTCTCGGCCCGTCCATGTCACTCAGGACGGAGTCGACGACTATGTCGTCTCCAGTGGCGATGGCGTTGGTTCGCAGCGCCCTGGCGAGGTAGGACGATTCCTCGTGCACCAGGGACGCAAGCTCCAGCGGGTAGAACTTCTCCCCCGCCTCCTGGCGCTCCCGGATCTCGTTCGGGATGAGGAAGTCGTTGTAGCTTCCGTCGGCTTGCGCCTCGTGCAGCAGGGACCGTTTGAACTCGTCGGCATCGATGACGAGGTACTCGCCGCGGTGGTCCCCGAGGACCTCTTTCAGGACCGTGCTTTTGCCGGCGCCGGGTGGGCCCGCGAGCACAATCGCTTGCTTCTCTTGGAGGAGATCCGGTGTGACCGATCGCACCTCATCAATAAGGCGCGTGTGTAGCCTCCGCCTCGCCGGAGTGACGTCTCCGTCGATCCACCATCGGGGGTTGTTGACGGTGGCGGACGGGGCACCGGCGGCGAGGGCTTGCCCGGGTTTGGACAGCTCGCGAACAGTGTCCATGTGCCGGACAACCTCGTCCGGCGTCAGCGGTTCGGCCAAGACCTATCCGAGCCCGTGGCGGAGGTTGAAAACCTCTTCGTAGATGGCATCGTCGATCAGGCCCAATCGGGCTGCGTCATCGACCTCGGACCAGGCACCAGGCGGGTCGACGATGAGAGTGTCGTACCCGTCAGTCGTACCGCCCTTGACGTACGGGAAGCGGGCGAGCTCGTCGACCAGTTGCTCCCTCGTCAGGAACCCGGCGGCATAGCGGCGGCAGATCTCTTCCGGGGTCGCGCCGGAGAAATTCTCGATCGGCATCGACAGGTTCTGGGCAGTCTTCAGTGCGCTCGAGACCGACGGCTGGGCGATGCCGAGGAACTTCGAGATCTCGCGCTGGCTGTACCGCTTGGACAGGAGCACCAGCTCTCGCCGGTAATCCAGCTCGTCGATGTCCTTTCGGAGCCGCGCCCGAACGGCCGGCTGCGCATCAATGGGAATGTCCATGAGTGTCACGTGAACCACCTCCTATAGAGCATTCTATCGCGTGTCGATCCTGGAGGCCAGGGGCCCGGTGATCAGGTTCGGTGCTGCTTCCAGCATTGGCAGTTGCGATGATCGAACGCCGCCCGGTAGAGCCGGTCGGCCTCGTGATTGAGATGCGCGACTTCGTTCGTGTGAGCGGTGGATTGCAGCTCGTAGCCGGTGATGAAACCCGCGTCGTAGATCCGCTGTTCGGCCGGAGTCAGCTCCCACGGATGCACGTCGTCCGTCGGGTCATCTAAGACGGGCGGCGCATCGGCGTCGGTGGGTGGGGGCACCTCTTCTTCAGCCCATCCTCCCCAGTCCATGACCTACTCCCCCTGCGTCTCATTGTCGGCACCACCGCCGGCGATGACACGGGCGATGTGGTCGGGGCGAAGCCCTGACCAGTGGTCGTGCTCTGACACGACCACGACGGGGGCGCCGGTGTAGCCGAGGTCGTCTTTGACGTACGTCAAGGCGCCAGGGTTATCGGTGACATCGACGACTTTGACCTCGAGCCCTGCGGCCTCGAACTTCTCGATCGTCTTGGTGCACGCGAAGCACTGCGGCTCTTTGTAAACGGTGATCATGGCGGTACCCCCTTCGTTCATTCTGGTGCAGCGGTCAATCAGCGGGGCCGAAGGCGTCGGACCAGCACGTCGGGTGAATGCCCGTGCGGATCAGCTCACGCTCCGGGGCGGGCCGGTTCGGCATGGCGTCCTGGATGGCCTCCCCCTCAGTGAACAGCCGGTACTCGGCGCGGGTCAGCTCGACGGTGCTCGTCTCCTGGCAAACATGCACGCCGGGGTGACGTGCGTGACGGCTACGTCGTCGGCTGTCCACGCGAGGCCGACGGCCTTGGCGGGGCCGTCGCCGAGTCCGCCGAACACGGCGCGGTGCTCGCCCTCGTGCCCGAGGGGCCGGGTGCACTGCCACCCAGGGATGCTCTCGGGTGCGGCTTCGCATTCCATCTGGCGGTGGTCGAGGTTTGCGTCGGGGGCTGCGGGGTCGATCCGGCGTGCGTTGAGCGTGCTGGGGCGTCGGTAGGTGATGTGCATGGCGGGCCTCACTTGGTCCGGGCGGGGGTCAGGTCCCGCTCGTAGAGGGCGAGGTGAGCGGCCTGGTGGACGTCCATCCAGTCGCTGTAGCCGTGCCCGGCGATCTGCACCTCGTCTCCCGGGCGGATGAGGTTCCCGGCCCCCTTGAGCAGGTTCCCGTCCTCGTCGCACACCCGGACGTAGGGGATGCTGCTGTCGGTCTCGATCACCCGCTGGGCTTCGAGGTGTCCCGCTGCCGTGAAGGTACGGGCCGTGAGGATGCCGTCACACCCGTAGACGACCTCCTCGGGCATGGCGGCGCCCTGACCGGCGATCAGCACGCTGCCCTGGTGGTCGTAGCTATCGGTCATGCCGTTGAACTTCCGGCCCTCGAATCGGCCGGCGATCTCGTCGACCTGGCCGGTCGTGGGGCCGTCGGCCCAGCTGACATTCATCCACGCGGACGCGGTGCCGGTGCTGCACCGGACAGTGAACTTGACGCCGGGGAACGCCGCTCGAAGCTCCGTGCGGAGCAGCTTCGCAACGTCTTTGGTGGGGATCATGGTGCTCATGGGGTCTTGTCTCCTGTCGTGGGGTCTGCTTGGCTGGATGGAGCGGGACGGACCCATTTCGGTTGGGTCCGTCTCGCTTCTGTGTGCCCGCTAGTGGTCGCGTATGAGGGTGTCGACGAACGTCGTGTGGTCGGTCCCGCCGATCGCTGCTGTGTGGCTGAGGGTCCAGCCGTTGCGAGCGTGCCCGGCGAGGTCGTTGTCGCGCTCCCCCAACTTCCGGAGCTGGCGCTGGAGGCCCTCCTCCTGAACGACGGGGACGACGGTGGTGACGGTCGTGATCTGCTGAGCCATGTGCTCTCTCCTTCTCTTCCTCGTTTCTTTGCCGTGAAGGCGGTTTCCGCCTTAGCAACAGGAGGGCGCAGTGCAACCCGACGGGCGGCAGGGGAGAGAATTCCGGCGCGAAATAAGGGAGCGCAGCGACCGCGTGCCGGCAATCTCGGAGGAGCCGGTGGCGTAGCCACTTGAACGCAGACCCGGAGGTGGCTACGAGGGAGCGCAGCGACCGAGCCGCCGAAGGCTTCACGACAAAACAACGGCCCGCCAGGGCCTAGACAGGGTCGACGCGACGCGGCGACTCCGATGGGAGCGCAGCGACCTCGAGCGCAGCCCGCCGCGCGGTAAATTTCCACCGTGGTGGATGATGAATACCCCCTGGCGTACCCCGAGCTGCCCCAGGTCGCAGGAGACACGGCCCTGTTCGACAGCGGTGAAGGCCGTTTTGTCATCGCATGCGTCGGCGCTGACGTGTGGAGCGTTCGGCGAATGCGCGATCCGCTCTATCTCGGTGAGCTCCGCCGTGTAGGCGCCCTCTTCGACTACAAGGCAAAAGCGGGCACCGTCCCCATATCCATGTGAGGGCTGACTCTTCAGACCTGGGCCCGCAACCTCTGACAGCACCTGCCCGCACCCCTTGTGCTCACAGATTCTGGCGGATCTAGCCGAAACACGCGGCACAAATGTGGTATTCGAAATCAAATAGTCGTACTCTGGCGTTATGCCGGTTCCCATCTCTGACACTGCTGACACTCCCCGCCGCCTGCTGCGCGACGTCGTCTTCGACAAGATGCTCGCCGCCATCGTCGACGGCACGCTCGAGCCCGGTGAGCGCCTGAACGATGACGAGCTGACCAAGTGGCTCGGGGTCTCCCGCACGCCGGTGCGCGAGGCGATCGCGCAGCTGCACGCGTACGGCCTCGTCGAGATCGAGGCCAACCGATACACCCGCGTCGCGAGCCGCGACGACGTCCTCTACGCCGAGGCGGCACAGTTCCTCGCCGGCCTGCACCTCCTCGCCCGCGAGTGGGGCATCGCCAACCTCGACGCCAGCACCCGGAAGTCAGTGACGAAGGCTCTCGCAGTCGCGATCAAGCAGCTCGTGGCGCACGACGTCGCCGGGGTGGCTGCCCTGCTCGACACTCAGGGTGCCCTCGCGGCCGCCTCGGGAAACGCCCTGTTGGCTGGGACTGAGGAGCCGTTGCGGGTCCGGGTGAAGTTCCTCAGCCCGATCGAGCCCAATGGATACGACTGGGATGCGCTTCTTTCGGTTGCCCGTGAGCTGAACGGCATCCTCCAGGGCGCCTGACCTCCCTATCCACTGGCGGGCCGAGATGGGCATTCGGGCGCCAGGACGCATAGTGTTCCCCGGGTCGAAGGCGTTCTTTCGTCTTCATTGGCCGGTGTTGCTTGCATCCCTGCCCGTGAAGCTCAACTGCAACAACATCGGCACGAGGGGCATGGTCCGCGACATCGTCGCAGGCCATGCCCCTCATCTTTTTCCCCGACATTCGCAAAACGGCCAGCCGTGTCCCATGTGCATTAGCGAGAAACCCCAGATGACAAAGCTTGTCTAGATCCTCTAGTCATAATTTGCTGATCAGGCAGGGTTCCCTTACTTGCTGCGTGGGTATTGCCGAACTTATGTTCGAGAAGCCGGGCGCTCCTACCGTCTGGCGGCTGCACCTCTGTCGCTGAGCTTCACGGGCAGGGATGACGGAGGTGCGGCCCACCCGCGCCACCGTTCCTTTAGGTGCGTCGCCTGTGCCGGAACGGATATCTATACGTGCAACCCGAGCACCCCTCGCCCAGGAGTGATGAAACGGCAACCACCTACGTCAAGTGGGTCGACCGGAACGGCTACTACGAGGCCCACGAGCACAGAACAGCTGTGCAGCTGCGGCATCGACAAAACACTGGCGGCGAGCTGGTGAGTTTCGATGTCACCGCGGTCACGCCCTGGTCCTCCGTGACCGGCCCCTCGGCGACGGAGTTCACCTTTCAGATTCCTGGCATGCGCCCGGTGACGGTAATCGCCCCGGCGATCGCCGCAACGGCCCTGCTGTCCTCCCTCAAGCGGATAAGTACCCGCAGCCCCGAGGGAAGCGCCTGCAGCAATCACCAGCGCTAGCTTGGCAAGGCTCGCGGGATCACCCGATGCGGCCCTTTCGGGCGCGAACGGTGTGGCCACGCGCTCACGCGTGTGCTCAGTGGGTGCCTGGTTCACTGGCGAAGAGTGTCCCGGGGGTGTTCGCCGAAGCGTGCGAAATACGCGGCCGAGAACCGTCCGAGGTTCCTGAAGCCCCATCGTCGGGCGATATCAGCAACGAAGGCGCTTCCGGGTTCTGCGTCCTGAAGGTCCAGACGAACCCGATCCAGGCGGACGTTCCTGACGTAGAGACTCGGGGTCGAGCCGAGATACTCGTGCATCTGCTGCTGCAGGGTCCGAGGGTGCATATCGGCGGCCTGCGCGATCTCGGCCGATGTCAACGATTGTTCGACGTACGTGTGGACGTACTCAGCCGCCAGACGCAGTTTTCGGGTGTACTCGGTTCGGAGGCTCGCCGGCACGTTCACGGCACGCCAGGGAAATAGGTCGAGAACTGCGTTCGCGAGATCCGTCTGCGCTTGAACACGAGCATCCGGGGTGGAGCTCGGGCTCACGATCACCGGTGTCACGCGACCCAACGTCTGTGACCACCCTGCCAAGGCACCATCGGTGGGCACGGCGGTGTAGTCGAAGACGAGTCGTTGCGGAGGGCCGCCGTGGCGGGCGGCTGCGACACTTTCGAAGAAGTCCGAGCCGAATTGCGCGATCCCGTGCCGGTGTGGGGTCATTGTGAACGAGTACGACGTTTCAGTCGGTGTCAGAAAGGGTCGTCCGCCGACGCTTGACAGTTGCCCCTGGGGGTAGTCGATCGTGACCCCTCCCACGGGAAACCACGACACGACGTAGTCACGCGACCAGGGGATCACGCCTTGGAGGTGACCGGTGAACGTGCCCGTCTGCAGATTCAGCCGGGCGTCGCCGGCGGCGGCGAATCGGAACGAGAACGGGTCTGCGCCGAGGCGGGCGCGGAACTGCCGCCCCTCAAGGGCCGCCTCGAGCTGGGCCGTCGCATTATCGATGTCGGCACCTGACCATGCTTGACGGTTGAACGAATTCTCCGGCAGGGACGGGGGTTCATCAGTGATACCGCCGAACCTCGCCTGGGGGTCGTTCTGTGTCCTGTACGTGCTGGGCATCGCCGCTCCCGATCCTCCTTGTCTCCACCACACGGTGGTAGCGCGTGGTCACGTAGATCAGACGGGCCAAGGCGGGTGATCGTCACGAATGCGGAGAACAAGGTCTTACTCACGCTCCCTCATCCGGAGCCGGAAGTCCCGACCCCAGAGTGAGTGTCACCCTTAGCGGACCACCCTCTCGAGCCTCCGACATCAAAGGCTGACCGGCCTCCGCGAACTGAAGTGCGAGACCGCATCCGACAGACCCGGGGCGCAAGACCCGGTAGGGCATGCTGAGCTGGACGTCAATCCCCGAACACCCTCGCTGCTGGTCGGCAGTATTGCCTGATGGAGCGAGTGACGATGAGTGTCAATGGATTTCACTACATGCTCGCTCAGAACCAGGATCCGGCGCTCGTCAAAGCCGAAATCGCGGCGGCCGCCCGCGACGGAGCCAAGTTCGTCACCGTCTCGGTCTTCGGCCGAAAGTCCGTCGACGTCCTCGTCACACCGAGTGTCACAATCACCTTCGAGACTGAGACGACCCACTTCGACTCCGAAGAAGACGAGGACCGGTCCACACTCTCCGCATCGCCCGACTTCGATCACTACCACCCCGAATACTGACCCCGAGGATCTAAAGCGAAGTGCATCGCCAGCCAGGAAGCTGCCGTGGTCGCTGACCTGCGCAACCCGTAATGGCCGTAGGCACATCTACACATCCTGAAGACACGGCCAGTGATAGTGACGTGCGCCGAGCTCCGTCGAGGTGCACTGTGGAGGGATGAGGGGGCGGAACCCCTTCGTGTCACAACGGAGGTGGGACGCCGGCGCCGGGGAACCGAAGGGACGGGGAGGTGCCTTTTTCGGTTAGGCCCTCCCCTCCCCCGGTTCTAGCTCTCGTCCGTGGCGGTCTCGTCGTAGTCGTCGCCCTCGGTGTCGAACGGGTCGACGTCGCTCACGCCTGCGGTGTCGTCCGCGGCGGTTCCGCGGATGCTCTAGGCCCGGGCCGCGGTCTGGGCGGCGTCGGCCTTGCCGCCGTCGACGACGATCTGCTCGACCTCGGACAGAGCGTAACCCCATGCCGCCAACTGCTCGAAGTAGAGCTCGTCACGCTCGGACGGGTTGCGCCAGGTGCCCTTGCTCGTGCTGGCCTCGATACCGCCGAGGGTGACCGCGACGGCCACGTGCAGCGCCTTCGCTGGGTGCGCAGTGGCGTACTCCTCGATAGCGGTCTGCTTCCAGTAGGAGGCCGTGGCCTCCACGCCGAGGAGCGTCGCGGCGAGGGTGTTGCTCTCCCCCAGCGCGTGCCCGATGGGCTGGCGGTGGCGCGTGAGCGCCACGGCGACCCAGTGCTGGCCGTCCTTCGGCATCGTCTTACGCGACACGAACTCGGTCAGCCACTCGCGGCGGACGACCTCAGCTGAGGCCCACGCCTTCTTGTTGGCAATCAGGGTCTTTCACTCGGCCTTCTGCTCGTCGGTCATGGGACCGGCGGCACCGGCGCCGCTGCTGCGGTCGCGCCAGCCCTGGGCCTTCATCTCGGCCCGGGTGATGTAGGACTCCGCGTGCGCGTCGGTCGAGCCGTAGGCGGACCCGACGAACACGGCGCGGCCCTCGACAGCGGCCACGGCCTCATCGGTCACCGGGTTGCCCTCGGCGTCGGTGAGATACGAGGTGCGGACGTGCTCGGTCTCGTAGTAGCCGGGGCTGCGGTCAAGGACCGTCCACCCCTTACCGGCCAACTCCTCGGTGAATGCTGCGACGGAGGCCGCGCGGGCGCGGTCGTCACGCGCACGCTGCACCGAGTGGGGGAACTGAGCTGGCCTCTGGCGAGCCTCGGCGGAAAGCTCCGCCAACACATCGGCGTCGTCCTCGAACTCGATGAGCACAGCGGCCTGATCGAGGGTCAGCTCGTAGAGGTCCGCCGACTCGGCGACCGCTGCGCTGTCGGCGACGGCGAGGCCCTTCTTCACCTCGGCCGCCTTGGTGCCGGTGCGACACCCAATGGTGGCAGCGCTCATCCTGTCGAACGACAGCTGCTTGAACGCGGCGACGCGCTCGGACTGCTTCACGCCCTGGCGCTGATCGTTCTCGACCAGCTGCTCGATGATCCGCGTTGCCGTGTCGTCGTCCCCCATGACGATGTAGGCGGGGATCGTGGCGACGCCTGCCTCGCGGGCGGCGAGGGTGCGACGCTGACCCGCCCGGACGTGGACGCGTCCCTGGTCGTCCCGACGCGCGAGGATCGGCACGAGGACGCCGTTCGCTTTGATCGACGCGACGAAATCTTTGTCGATCGTCACGTCGAGTCGCACGTTCTCCTCGACCTCGATGGTGGTCGGGTCGACGTGCTCGATGGTGCCTGCGTTAGTGGTTGTCATGTTCTTCTCTTCCTCTCGTTTTTTTGCCGTGAAGGCGGTTCCATCGCCTAGCGACCGGAGGGCAGCGCGCAACCCCGAAGGGGCGGGGACGAGAGAAGTTCGGCGCGAAGTAAGGGAGCGCAGCGACCGCGTGCCGAAGTTCTCGGGGGATAGGCCGCGCAGCGGCTTTCGCGGGGTCAGCCGGTTGCTACGAGGGAGCGCAGCGACCGAGCCACCGAAGGCTTCACGGCAAAACAACGAGCCCGTCAGGGCAACACAGCGCCGCGCAGCGGCACCCCCGGGGAGCGAAGCGACCTCGAGCGCAGCGAGTGCCCTGGGTCCTTGATTTCCCGCGGGATTCAGGGGCGTGGGGCGCGTGTAATTTGTCGCGCTCCTCCCCCGGAATGAGGACCGCCCCGCGCACGTGGTGAGGATGCGCGGGGCGGCGTGGCCGCCTGCGATGAAGGCAAGGCCTCAGAGGTCTGATCCTCTGGTGCCCTGGACGATAGCCGAACGAACGAGACCCCGGCCAGGGGGCCGTCAAGGCGTCAGAGACAGCCGCCGGGCAGAGAGGGGCCCCGGGTGCGGAGGGGGGTGCACACCGGGGCCAGGGGCCAAGTGGGGGGACTTGGCCTGGATCGAGCGTAACCGCCCGGCCGCTGGTGAGTCCTTGAGCCGCGCCTATAGCGGCCAGGCGTCGGGTTCGGGTGTGCTGCGGGCGATCAGGGCGCGGATCTCACGGCCTGCCGGATCTGCCAGATGCCCTGCCCGCCCGGAATCGGCGGGACCGCGTAAGGGTGCTCGTAGGGGCGCCGGCGCAGCACGGCGGCCACCTGCTCCCCTGATCCTCGAACTCCCATGAGCTGGACGGTAGAATCAGCCACCGACACGGCCCGGGGTGAGGCCTCCGCGCAGAGTCTCGATCTGGATAGTGGTCGGCCCTAGGGTGTGGCCATGTCGACAACCGCGGCACCTCCGTCGTCGCCGGGTTCCCCGACTCGACGCTCGGTGTGGACGCTGATGGGCTCCTCTCGGCCTTCGGGACTATCGAGGCGATGACACATCGGTCGACGTGCCCGTGCAGCTCCTGTAGCGGGTGGCTTCGCCAGCGTCGGCAGGCTCGGAAGCGACACGTTCGGCACGAGGTGCAAGCTCGGACTAGACGTCGCTGGAAGGGTCGACACGGCTGATGTCGAAGCGAATTTTCTTTGGCACTTTCCCTGTGACCAAGACCGCCAGGGAACCGTTGCCGGAGAGCCGGGCGGTGACGAAGTCGGCCTTGGTGCGGGCCGCGGTGATGTCTCGCTGGATGCGTTCTGGATCTTCGTCCTCGGCCAAAAGATAGAGGTTTCCATCAACAGTCATGGTGTATTGGTTCATGGCTCGTAGTGCTCTTCGAGCAAACATCGAGCGCGCCCCTGGACGTTGTTAGAGGCCCGGACCCCGCCGCGGGCCAGGCACCCGAATGCCGGCACAACGGCGGCGGGGTCTGGGCCTACCCGAATCCTGATCCAAACTCGAGTCCTCGAACCGTAATACGACACCAACCCGACGTCTACCGAATGGAACTCTGGGGCCTCGTTCATGACGAGAAGGCGAAACGCCTCATGTCCACAAATCGAACTCACTAGCGCGCAACCGCTGGCACCGGCGTAGCGTTCACCCCTGCTTCCCCGGGGCCCTAGCCCTGACCACCCATCGAGCATGTGAAGCGTGCTCGGGAGGCAGGGTGCCCTTCTGGCCCGAACCGGAAGGGCGCCACACCCTTCATTCGAGGTCGAACAAGAACCCTGCGACCAACCTCGCAACCGCGTACCTTCTCGGGCACGTCGGGAGGCCGCAGGCCCACCGACATCGGGGTACAAGGATTCGGGTCCTCGTACTTCTTGGTGGGGCCGCCGCGCAGGGGTGCGCGATGCCGGCCCCGCCTCCCCTGGAATGACACAGCCGCCGCGACGCGGATCAGGTGCGTCGCGGCAGCCGGCCGAGGCGGGACGCCGCGGGTCTCAGATAACGACTGTCCCTGCACGTAAACCATCGCGCGTGCCAAACCCCATTAAGGGGGCCTAGACGTCGCCCTGTCGAGGGTCAAGCAAATGTCTGTTCACGATTCGGCGAAGCTCGCACCTGCCCGAGCACGATGAAAGCGCCAAAACCGCCCCAAGCCTTAGGGAAACTTGGGGCGGCTGTTGCCGGCGTGTACGCCAGTTTTTCTCCAACTTCACGCGGTGCTCATGAAGGCTTCGACGCGTGAGCTCGAAGCAAGTCGGGATAGGCGACCCGAATCGGTCCACCCCATCGCGTTACCAACGCGCTTGCCTAGACACAGTTCACATCAGTGACGCATCCCATGCATCCCCCATTCGAGATCTACTCGCATTTCAGCCAGCGCACACCATGAGAGGTATCGGCTAGGCGCTGTCTAGCCAAAGGTCAACCCTTGGACTCTTCGGACGTCAGTTGGCACCCTGGTCTGATGGACCAAATCACAATGAGTGTGAACGGCGCCCTCTACGTGCTGACACCTGGGCAAGACCTCGAACAGATCAAACGCGACGTCGCTGCCGCTGCCCGTGACGGAGCGGACTTCGCCACCGTGTCGATCTTCGGTAACCGCACTCTGAGTGTTTTGGTGGCGCCCGGCGTGCAGATCACCCTGCAGTCCGAGACCGTCGACATCGACCACCGAAGCGACGAGGATCTCATCGCCCCGTTCGAGACCTCAAATTTTGATGATTACCATCCCTGGTACTGACTCGGAGAGCCAGCGAGCAGCTGACATCGACGCCGGAGTCTTCCAGGCCGTCCGTGACTGTCTCGAGGGCATCGAGAACGACGACGGAACGTCGACGTGGAGCGATCACGTGACACGCCTCCGTGAACGGCTCCACGGGCCAGGTTGCTCTCCGCCGTCCTGAGCGGGTCGGCGGGGTGAGAGCGCAGGCTGGGGAAGCGAAGGCACCCGCCTCGTGGCACGACCGAGCTGGAGGAGCACGCATGAGCGACACCAAGCGACCGGCCACACCTGCCAACCCCGACACGGTCGATCCCGACCACGGTACCGAGCCCGACGGAACACCCGTCGAGAACCCCTCGGGCTAAACAAAGGGGACGCCCTTCCCGCCGAGGAAGGGCGTCCAACTCCCGGCCCGCGACTGTCTACCCGCGGGATCGATCCTCTAGCGGGTACCCGCGCTCAGGAATTGTCAGCCTTACGGGCCTTCTTCGCTAGCCTGTCCCGCTCTCGGATGAGCGAGTCGACAGTCCCCGCGTCCAAGGCGTCGATGAACGGGTTGATCTGACCTGTGCGCTGTTCCACCACGGCGGTATACGCCGCAGTCGCCTTACGAAGCTCCACAGCAGCACGTGCCACCTTCTTCGGCGGTACCGGCTTCAAACCAGACAGCTGAGCGTGCTCCTCAACCGCCTGGATGAGATCTTTCGCGGCTGTGTCGATCTTCTTCGTCATGAGATCTTGATACCCCTTTCAGGTAAACGGGACGAGCATGCAAGCCCTAGCGCGGTGCCCTGATCGATCCGAGCGGAGCTACCGCAACAAAGCGACGGCAACGAGGCCCACGCTGATCGCACCAGTAACAGCCAGCCCCACCCATGCGACTGCGCTCGTTGTCCCCGAACTCCCCTGCACGTCATCGCGTTTACGTCGCCCACGAGGCACGGAGGCTCCACTCATCCGGATGCGGCAACAGCTTGCACACGAAAGCGGCATCGGCTGGCCGGATATGGCCACTTAGCCATCGTTCCAATGGAGACCAGGCCTGTGCTTGACGCACCTCCGGCGAGGCGCCAGCTGCCGTAACCAAATGACAGTCACGTCCTACCGAGTCGGCGGCCCGTTCGATGACCCAACAACTGCCGTTCAGGCCATCGACAGACTGCACGACATCCTCCGGCACCTGATCTACCGGCCGTTGCACTCCGGGGAACACCACGACGCCGACGGCACCCTCCGGCTCACCGCTCCCACGATGCTCTGGGGCGGCTACGTCCGCCTCGCGTTCGACGAGATCCGCCCAGCCGGCGCCGGCTCCCCGCAGGTCGCCCGCCGCCTCCGCGCAGCACTGCTCGACCTCCTCAGCATCGCCCCACCCGACCGCACAGGACCCCTTGAAGAACAACTCGCTCTCCTGACCGAGCTCTCGACCGCCCGGGCAGCGACTGTCTCCGACGCTCGAGTCGCTCAGATACCCGACCCCTCAGGCATCGGCTCAGCCGCCGACCTCGTCACCCCCGCCTCGAACGCCCGGCCCGACGAAGAAAAGACAGCAAAGTCACGAGACGAGGACTGAGCGTCACCTGTTTCGGCACACCAACTTTCACCAGGGACGAGGCCCCACCCGGTATTAGGCGCTGGGCTGGCATGCGACTAGGTTGCGAGAGCAGCCCAGACCTTGCTACCCAGGTGGGGTTCTCGGATTTGCTCAGGTTCCCCGCCAAGGATCGGCTATCAAACACCCGCGTCGAGCTGGCCGTTCATGGCACCTAGCCGAGAAGGACGACGAATTTCGAAGCGTCGTCGCGACTGATTGTCCGCCTGGCGCACTGGTCCCGTCACGGGACCCATCCTCTGCCCGCGACGAGTACGAAGAGTCGTGGAAGGCCGCGCCAGCGGTCCGGAAAGGCAAGAACTCATGTCTGAGATCACCGCCCACCACGGGCTCTTCAAGAACACCGACCTCCACGTCGACGACACCGGTGGAACGGGACGCACCGTCGTCCTCATCCACGGCTGGCCTCTCTCGGGCGAGTCGTGGAGCAAGCAGGTGCCCGCGTTCGTCGAGGCCGGCTACCGGGTCGTGACCTACGACCGTCGGGGCTTCGGCCGGAGCGACAAGCCCAAGACCGGATACGACTACGACCACCTCACGGAGGACCTCCACACGGTCCTCACCGAGCTCGACCTGAACGACGTCACCCTCGTCGGCTTCTCGATGGGTGGCGGCGAGGTCGCCCGCTACTTCACGAAGTACGGAACGGAGCGTCTGCACAGCGTCGTCTTCGCCTCGGCCGTCCCGCCGTACCTGATGAAGACCGACGACAACCCGGACGGCCCTCTGACCAAGGAGGCGGCCGCCGACATGACCGCGGGCCTCACGAAGGACGAAGACTCGTTCTACGACGAGTTCACCACCGGCTTCTTCTCGGTCGACGGCGTGCTGAAGGTGTCGGAGGCCGACCGTCAGGACGCGCTCCGTCTCGCCAAGCAGGCCGACAAGACCGCGGCCCTCGAGGCCATGGCCTCGTTCGCGAACACCGACTTCCGCGACGACCTGACCCGGGTCACCGTGCCGACGCTGGTCATCCACGGCGACGGTGACGCGACCGTCCCCTACGAGGGCTCCGGTGCGCGGACGCACGCCGCGATCGCCGGTTCCGAGCTGCACGTCATCGCCGGCGCTCCGCACGGTGCGAACGTGAGCGACGCCGACGAGTTCAACCGCGTCGTCCTCGCGTTCCTCGCGAAGTAGGACCAGGACGCGGACTCCGAGAGCGCGGCCCCGGCTAGACAGCCAGAGCCGCGCTCTCCTGCCGTTGAACCAGCTGGCCGATCCCAGCATCAGTCCGCGGTGACAGCACGAGGAGGCGGGGATGCTGGGATCCAGGGACAGGCGGACTCTCCTTCGTGCGTGAGCATTCTCCTACGGTCGATTCAGCGGCCCCAGAAGGGACGGCACGAACCTAGGAGCACGTCACGTGGACATCGCCGGAAACACCATCCTCATTACCGGAGGCACCTCGGGCATCGGCCTCGGCCTGGCCCTGCGACTGACGGAAGCGGGCAACAAGGTCATCATCGCGGGACGGCGCACAGAACTACTGGACGCGATCACGGCCGAGCACCCCGCCATCTCCGCCATCGAGCTCGACGTCACCGACCCGGACTCCATCGCCCGGGCGCGCACGAATCTCGAGATCAGCCACCCCGACCTGAACATCCTGGTCAACAACGCCGGCACCCAACTCCGAGAGGATCCCCTCGACCCGTCCGACATACGGCTCGCGGAGCAGCAGATCGCCACGAACCTCCTCGGACCGATCCGAACCTCGTACGCCTTCACCTCCCTACTCGCCGGCAGGAAGGGCGCGGCCATCGTCAACGTCACCTCGGCCCTCGCTTTCGTCCCGTTCCCCGCGACCCCGACCTACAGCGCGACGAAGGCGGCGCTGCATTCGTTCACGGAGAGCCAGAGGATCCGACTCGCCGACACGGGCATCCAGGTCGTCGAGATCGTGCCATCGGGCGTGCGCACGGACCTGCTGGGCCAGAAGAACAACCCTGACGCCATGCCGCTCGAGGACTTCCTCGACCAGGTCATGACCCAGTGGCGAGAGGACCCCGACGCCCACGAGCTGGTCGTCGAACCCGCCCGGGGGATCCGCAATGCGACGGCCGACGGAACCTACGACGGTCTCCTCGCCATGTTCAGCACACTCTGACGGCATCCGCCGGTCCCCGCTCCCGAACGGGAGACCGGCGGTCTCTGGCTGAGACACGCCCCGCGCCCCATGATGAGGGCATGGACAAACGCCTCCTCGCCGAATTCCTGAGATCACGGCGCGAGCTGCTGCAGCCGCGAGATGTAGGCCTCTCAGTCGGACCGCGGAGGCGTGCACCCGGCCTCCGACGGGAGGAGCTCGCTCAACTCGCCGGCATCTCCACGGACTGCTACGCGCGCCTCGAACAGCAGCGAGCACCCACCCCCTCGACGCAGGTCGCCACATCCCTGGCCCGCGCCCTCCGCCTGACGCTCGACGAGCGCGACCATCTCTTCGCCCTCATCGGCCACAACGCGCCCAGCCGCTTCGACCGAACCGACCACGTCAGCCCCGCGCTCATGAGCGTGCTCGACGGACTCCACGAGATCCCCTGCCTCGTCCAGAACGATCTGCACGACACGCTAGCGATGAACTCCCTCGCCGAGACCCTGCTCGGCGACGAAACCACCCACACCGGTCTCGCCCGCAGCGGGTTCTACCGCTGGTTCACCGATCCCACCGAAAGACGCCTCTACCCACCGGAAGCACACGAGATACACGGACGATTCCTCGTCGCCCGCCTCCGGATGGCGACCACGACCGGAAGCGACACCGCCCGAGCCGAACACCTCGCCGCCGAGCTCTCCCATTTGAGCGTGGAGTTCGTCCGCCTGTGGAACTTCCACGAGGTGGCGCTCCGCTACGACGACTGCAAGGTCCTGCTCCACCCCGAACTCGGCAGGATCGAGATCGACGCCCAGATGCTCTTCACCGAGAACCGCTCCCAGACCCTCCTCGTTCTCAACCCCAGCCCAGGAAGCGACAGCCGCAGCAAACTCGATCTCCTCACCGTCATCGGCCGGCAGGACCTCGGACTCCCCATCACCCCGGAATGACCACCGCCGACCGATCCCCCACCACCCACCGTCGAAGGACCCCAGCATGCACATCCCCGCGAACGCTGCTCGAGAGATACCCACCCCGGACGGGACGATCTGGAAGTACTCCGTCAACGACGCGGTCGGCATCTCGTACCAGACCCTCACCGCAGACACCCCTGCAACCGGCCGGCACCTGAACCGGGAAGTCCACGAGATCTACTTCATCATCGAAGGCAACGCCACATTCACAGTCGGTGACGAAGAGCACGAAGTCGGTGAACGGGACATCGTCGTCGTCGAACCCCTGGCCGCACATTCCATCAAGACCACGGGGCTGACCTACATGACCATCACCCGGCCGGACTGGCACTACGAGCAGTACGAACTCATCGACGACGAGTGACACCCACCGTCCCACCGGTCAGCACTCGAAGCGCGACCGGGAACCTTCGCGGTCGACGTTCGAGGGGTAGGCGCTGCGCGTCGTGGCCGCCATCTCGTCGAGGATCCGGTCACGTCTCCCCGACCGGCGCTCCTCGCTCAGCTGTCCGCCGACATCAGCCGCGGATCGAGGCCGTACTGGTCAGGCGCGCCCAGGTTCTCCCGCAGCGTGCTTCCCTCATAGTCGTCGTGGTACAGGCCGCGCGCCTGCAGGATCGGAACGACCTCGTCGACGAAGGTGTCTATGCCGTCCTCGTTGACGTCGATCGAGATCCAGAAACCGTCGCAGGCGCCTGCCTCGAACCACTCCTGCAGATGGTCAGCGGTGACGGAGGCCGGCCCGACCGGGGTCGGGTGGTAGTCGATGACCCCGTGCGCGAGGACATCGCGAATCGTCCATCCTTCGCTAGCCACCTCGAGCGCACGGACCGACCTCGGGTCGTAAGGGTTGGGACGCGCTGAGGCGAGTTGCTCCGCTGTGAGAGGCAGGTCGAGCTGTTCGAGGGTCAGGGGAACCGGCAGGCTGAGCATCGCACTGAGATACGGCACTCGGTCGGCGACGGTCAGCTCGCCCAGCGCCACCCGACGGTCAAGAGCCTCGCGTTTCGTGGCGGCGATCGCAGGCATCACACCGGCGAAGAACTTCACCTCGTCGGGGTTCCGTCCCGCCCGGCGCGCAGCCTCTCTTAGGGCCTCGCGCTGCTCTCTGGCGTCGTCAATCGTGAAGACGGCACCGACGACGCCACTGGCGTACCGCCCCGCGATCTCCGCCCCGTTCGCTCCCCCGCCGGCTGAGAAGATCACGGGCTGACCCTGCTCGGAGGGAGGAAGGGGCAGCGGCCCCCGCGAGGCGACGTACTCGCCCCGCAGGTTAATCGGCCGGATCTTCGCGTTGTCGGCGAAGCGACCGCTGGCCGTGTCTTTCAGCCATGCGCCCTGTTCCCAGCTGCCCCAGAGCGCCTGAACGATCTGGATCGTCTCATGGGCGCGCTGATACCTCTCGGGACGCGGGGCGATCGTCTTGCCGTAGTTCGCAGCGGCGGCGGGATCGCTCGTGGTGACTGCGTTCCACCCGGCTCGGCCGTGACTCATGATGTCGAGGGCTTTGAATTGCCGGGCGAGATTGAACGGCTCCATGAAGGTGGTGGAGCCGGTTGCGACGAGCCCGATACGCGACGTCTCACGGGCGATGGCGGCGAGGGTCAGCATCGGGTCGAGCGTGATCATGAGCGATTCGCGACTGAGGTCGCGCTGTTCACCGAGGAAATCGGGGAGAAACAAGAACGCGAACTTGCCCCGCTCCGCGGCCTGGGCATAGCGCACCTGGGCGTCGAAGCTCGTGTAGTTCGCCGGATCCACACCGGGGGCACGCCAGGCCGAGGTCTGCGACCCGTAACCGTTGCCCAAGTGCATTCCGAGGATCATCTGCTTACCGGTGGTCATGCGTCTCCTTCGGTTCGACGGTCGGGGTCCCCGCCGCGCTGCAGCAGGGATTCGCGCGAGCGGGCGACCACGTCCTCGTCGACGGGCGGAAGTGGCAGTTTGCCGGCGGAGGGGCGAAGACCAGCGAGGTGGATCGCCGCGTGCCGCCGCCAGGCCTCAGGCGCATGGTCTCCGGCGGTCTCGATGATGCCGCGGAGCGCCCAGAAGAGCAGGTCCAGGTCGGTCACCGAGGCGTCAGCACGGATGGTCCCCTGGGTGGCGGCGTCCTCGAGCAGGTCCGCGATCAGGACCCGATACTGCCGGCGCAGGGCGGCGGTGCTCTCATCGCTCCAGATCCTCGCCAGGCAGCCCCGGTTCGCCGACTGGACTTCGCCGAGCGCGTAGACGAACTGCTCGAGTCCGCGGCCCTCCCGAACCGTCTTCGCTGTGCTTGCGAGAGTGATGACCTGCTTCATGAACTCGTGTACGAGTTCCGCGATCAGTGCATCTTTCGTGGGGAACCGCCGGTACAGCGTGCCGACCCCCACTCCCGCCATCTGGGCGATCTCCTCGACTCCGGCGTCGAGCCCGTGGTCCGCGAAGACTTCACGTGCGGCGTCGAGGAGACGCTGGCGATTCTTCGCCGCGTCGCGGCGTAGAGCTCGGGGCTCGACGTGCTCGTGTTCGCCGCCGGCGCTGGTCTGAGTGGTCATCTCTGCTCCCTGGCGGGTGATGGTGAGGCACGCTCGGCGCCACTATTCGGACTCGTCCCCGATGACGGTACCGCCGGCGACCATCGCCATCTCCGCATGCCGCAGCGGCACCGGGTGCTCCTCGAGGTGCGAGCCGACGACGTGGCGCGTGATGCGGGGAATGAAGAAGCCCGCGACGCCGGCCAGGAGCATGGCACCGGCCAGAACGAGGAAGCCAGCGGTGTAGCCGGACTCGGCGGGGAAGCCTGCGGTCTCACCACCTGACGCGACGATGCTCGCCATGACCGCCGCGCCGAGCGAACCGCCGATCGTACGGATGTTGGCGTTCATGCCGCTCGCGACGCCGGTCTGCTCCCGGGGGACGGCGCTCACGATGATGTTCGACATCGACGAGAACGCCAACCCGAAGCCGATTCCGGTGAGCGCGGTCGCGACGACGATCTCCCATACCTCCGTGTGCGCCAGGGCCAGCATCAGGAGGCCGACGAGAGAGATGACCGTTCCGAAGACGAGGATGAGGCGTGAGCCGAACCGCTGAGCCAGGCGTCCAGCGACCAGGCCGACCAGGAACATCATCAACGCATTGGGGAGCAGCATCACGCCAGACAGGGTGACGGTCGCTCCGAACCCGTATCCGGCGCTCGACGGGGTCTGCAGGAAGGTCGGGAGGAAGCCGAGCATCGCGTACATCGCGATACCGAAGAGGAGGGCGACGAGATTGGTGGTCCACACAGAGCGGACCCCCATCATCCGCATGTCGATCAACGGATTCGGGCTGCGCTTCTCGACGACCACCCACACGACGCCGATCACGACGGCCGCCGCGAGAAGCCCGAGAACGGGAAGCGAGATCCAGCCCTGCACAGGGGCCTGGCTGACAGCGAGGAGGAGAGCAACCAGCCAGCCGGACATCAGCGTGGCGGCGCCCCAGTTGATCCTGCCCGGACTGCGCTCGGAACTCTCGGGGACGAGAAGCAGAGCCGCGACCGCTGCGACGACGACCATCATCATCGGGAACCAGAACAGCCAGTGGTAGCTGAAGGCCGACACGATCGGCCCGGCGAGGACGATACCGAATCCGGCGCCTATGGCGGAGAGTGCGGCGATCAGACCGACAGCGCCACCGACCTTCTCACCGGGGAACTCATCGCGGATGATGCCGAAGGCGAGCGGCAGCACTCCCCCACCGACCCCCTGGATCACCCGAGCGACGATCATGACCCCGAGAGACGGTGCCAAGGCCGCCAGCAGAGATCCGAGCGCCAGGGCGACCAGCGCCACCACGAAGACGCGCTTCTTGCCCGACATGTCGCCGAGACGGCCCATGATCGGGGTGAAGATCGACGCGGACAACAGGTAAGCCGTCAACACCCACGTCACGTTCGTCTGTGACGTGCCCAACGCCTCACGGATCGTCGGCAAGGCCGGAATCACGAGGGACTGCAGCAGCGCGAACGCCGCCACTCCCAATGCGAGGACGAGGAACGTCACCTGATGGTGCGTGCGCTTCGTGGACGTGGTCACGAGTCTCCTACCTGTAAAAGGAATGTTCATTCCGCTTAAGACCGTAACACAAAGCGGAGTACAGGCTCCGCTTGTGATCGGCGCATGTGAGCGAGATCGGGGCGTCCTAGCGGGCGCGTTCGGCTCCCGCGCGACATCAGGAAGACCGCCCGTGCCGCGTGGTCGACCTCCGCCCCCTCGCGACCCCGGCTACGTAGCGCCCTTGACAGCCGTCCTGACTGATGTACGCTCCTGAACACCTAGTGCAGCTAGGTTTTGACTCGAGGAGGCGTCATGACCGCGACCGGTCCCGCAGGTGAGACCATGCTCACCCAACCCGTCAGCACCATCCGAGTGGGCAAGGGCTACCTGGCCGCACTCGGCTTCGCCCAGTTCGGGTTGTTCGTGGCCCTGCTGGCGCCGGTGTTCGTGAGCATGCAGCTCAAAGCTCAGCAGCTCGCCCCCGACAGCCCTGAAACGCTCATCGGGCAGGTTCTCCCGCTCGGTGCCCTCGGCGCCCTGATCGCGAACCCGCTCATCGGCGCCCTCAGCGACCGGACCCGCACGCGCTGGGGCCGACGCCGCCCCTACCTCGTCGGCGGCGTCATCCTCCTCACCGTGGCGCTGGCGCTCGTCGCCTTCTCGCCGAACCAGCTGAGCCTGACGCTGTCGTGGCTGCTGGCCCAGGTTGCCGCCAACGCCGTGCTCGCCACCCTGATCGCGAGCTTCGCCGACAACGTGCCCGAGTTCCAGCGCGGCCGCGCGTCGAGCATCATCGCCCTCGCACAGAACATCGCCATCCTCGCCGGCCTCTACCTGGCCGTCTTCCTGGTCGGTAACCTGCCGCTGCTGTTCATCCTCCCCGGCGTCCTGGCCGTGGCACTGGTGCTCGTCTACGCGTTCATCGCCCGCGACGACCTGCCCGAGTACCAGATCAAGAAGTTCACCTTCATCAACCTCGTCAGCTCGTTCTGGACCAACCCCTTCAAGAACCCCGACTTCGGCCTCGCCTGGTGGTCGCGGTTCCTGATCACGCTCGGCACGTTCATGTTCACGACGTACCGACTCCTCTACATGCAGGACCACCTGGGCATCGATGACGTCGCCGAGGCCACCGCCGCGGTGGCTTTCGGCGTGCTGCTCTACACGATCGCCTTGCTCGTCAGCGCCGCCGTGTCGGGCTATCTGAGCGACCGCACCGGTCGCCGCAAGATCTTCGTCGCAAGTTCCACTGTCGTATTCGCCGTCGGCCTGGTGCTGCTCGCGCATGCCGAGACCGTCACGGGCTTCTATGTCGCCGAGATCATCATGGGCTTCGCCTTCGGCATCTACGCCGCCGTCGACACCGCCTTGATCGTGGACGTGCTGCCGAACGCAGACCGACCCGGAAAGGACCTCGGCGTCATCAACATCGCCAACGCCCTGCCCCAATCTCTCGCCCCTGCCCTGGCCCTCGCCCTGCTGGGCGTCGGCAGCGCCGACAACCAGAACTACATGCTGATGCTCTGGGGCGCGGGGATCGTCACACTGATCGGGGCAGTCGCGATCATCCCGATCAAGCGCGTGCGCTGACCGGGCACGAGACATGACGGCGCGCACCCGTCGGGGTGCGCGCCGTCAACGTCAGGAGCCCGATCGTCGAGGCAGTTCTGCTCCATCAGGAGCCACCCCTTCGCCAGGTCCTCAACCCACGTCAGCCTTCGGCGCGCTCCGGAGCGCGAGATCCCACACGAGCCGCACATGTGCAGCCATGTCAGTAGCCGGGTCGAGCATCCACTGCAGCTGCATACCGTCACTGACGGCCACCATCACCGCGGCGAGCTTCGCCACGTCGACGTCCTCAGGCACTTCTCCGGTCAACTGGCGCAGGCGCAGGGACTCAGTGAGATTCGCCCGAAAGCGCACGTAACGCTCGGCGAACCATGCGTGCGCGGGGTGGGACGGATCGCTGGTTGCGGCGGCGGCCATGCTCGTGAACAGCTGCACCATCCCGGGCGTCTGTGCGTTGCGCTCGATGACGGCCAGGAACTGGTCGATGATGTCGAGCCCGGCCGTGTCATCGCCGCTGTCCTCGTCGCGCGCGGTGAGGATCGCGAGGAACAACTCCTCCTTGCTGCCGAAGTGGTGCAAGAGGCCGGCCTGGGTGAGGTCGACGGCGTCGGCGAGCTCACGCACCGAGGTGCCGCGCATCCCGTTCCGGTCGACGACCTCGAGGGCCACGCGGAGGATCTCTCCCCGCTTGGCCACACCCTTCGCATACGAACCCCGACGTGCCATGCTGGCCAGGCTATCCGGTGCCGACCACCCACACGGTTCACAACACGACGAAAACCTAGTCGCGTTCAGTAGTGAGTGCTAGCGTCAGAACGCGGCGCCGACGAGGGCCCGCCCTGATCTTGGAGGCAACGTGGCTGAAGACACCACCACCCCGACCGACCGCCTGCACTCGAGCGACGACACTGGCTCCGCCGACAGGACGCAGATGGTGTCGCCGACCGACCCGCGCCTCCTCAGCCTCATGCAGCGCTTGTCGCTCGAGCAGAAGGTGCAGCTGCTCACCGGCCGCGACTTCTGGACCAGCTGGCCGATCGAGGACATCGGCCTGCGCAGGATGCTGTTCTCGGACGGACCCTCCGGCGTCCGAGGGGAGACCTGGGACGAACGCAGCCCGTCGCTGAACCTGCCGAGCGGCACCGCCCTCTCAGCTGCCTGGGACACCTCGATCGCACGTCGCTACGGTCATGCCTCCGCCGTCGAGGCTCGTCGCAAGGGCGTCGACGTCGTGCTCGGCCCGACCATCAACCTGCACCGCTCCCCCCTCGGTGGCCGCCACTTCGAGGGCTTCAGCGAGGACCCGCTGCTCACAGCCGACCTCGCAGCCGCATACGTCACCGGCGTGCAGGAGAACGGTGTGGGGGCCACGCCGAAGCACTACGTCGCCAACGACTTCGAGACCGAACGCTTCACCGCGGACGTCGTCGTGAGCGACCGCGCCCTGCGCGAGCTCTACCTCGCAGCGTTCGAGAAGAGCGTCGTGGAGGCGCGGGCCTGGCTGGTCATGAGCGCCTACAACTCGATCAACGGCACCACCGCCTCCGAGAACGATCTGCTCGAGACGCCGCTGAACAGCGAGTGGGGCTTCGATGGCGTCGTCATCAGCGACTGGACCGGCGTCCGCTCGGTCGACAGCGCCAAGGCATCTCAGGACATGGCCATGCCCGGGCCGGTGGGTGCCTGGGGCGACGCACTCGTCGCGGCCGTCCAGTCGGGCGACGTTCCCGAGGCGGCGATCGATCGCAAGGTGCTGCGGATCCTGACCTTGGCCGCCCGCGTCGGCGCGCTCGATGGCTTCGACGGCGTGGAGCCCGTCTTCATCGAAGACGGCGTCGCCTTCGCCCGCGAGGCCGAGTCAGCCGGTGCGGTGCTCGTCGCGAACGACGGCATCCTGCCGGTCGAGGCCAGCTCGGTGCGCAGAGTCGCCGTGATCGGCGACAACGCCGACCGCGCCCGGACGCAGGGCGGCGGCAGCGCCACGGTCGTGCCCGAGTCGGTCGTCAGCCCGATCGAGGGCATCCGCGAAGCGTTCCCCGACGCCGAGGTGACCTGGTCGGTCGGCGCAGTCGTGCAGGAGGGCGTCGCCGAGATTCCCCTGTCCGAGCTGACGAACCCCGTCACGGGCGACGCCGGCGTGCACGTGTCGTTCCTCGACACTCACGGGGCCGAGATATTCACCGAAGAGCGGCGCGCGACCTCGTTCGTCTACATCGGCGGCGACGCCCCCGTGACGAGCCTCGGGGAGTTCGTCGCGACGACGACCTGGACCCCGTCGACCACAGGCCGCGTGCGGCTCGGCTTCGCCTCGATCGGCGAGGCGACTTTCGTCGTCGACGGCGACGAGCTCTTCACCGCCGCGGTGGAAGCCGAGGGCGACGAGCTCGGCGCCGCGTTGCTCGCTCCCCCGAGCGAGTCGCACGCGCTCGACGTCGAGGCCGGCCGACCGGTCGACCTGACGGTCCGCTTCCGCAAAGCGAAGGCCAGCGGAGAGTCGTTCGACGGCGCGATGATGTTCACGTTCGGCCTCGACGCCGACGACTCCGACCCGCAGGCGCTCATCGACTCGGCAGCGGCCGAGGCAGCGGAAGCCGACCTCGTCGTGATGGTCGTCGGCACCAACAGCAAGGTCGAGTCCGAGGGCTTCGACCGAGCCAGCCTCGCCCTACCCGGCCGGCAGGACGACCTCGCACGCGCCGTGCTGGCCGCCAACCCGCGAACCGTCGCGGTCGTCAACGCCGGTTCGCCGGTCGAGCTACCGTGGCGCGACGACGCAGCCGCCGTGCTGCTCACCTGGTTCGGGGGGCAAGAGTACGGTCACGCTCTGGCCGACCTGCTCACCGGTGTCACCGAACCCGGCGGGCGCCTGCCCACGACCTGGCCCGCCGCGACACACGACGTGCCCGTGATCGACGTGACACCCCGAAACGGCGTGGTCCGTTACGACGAAGGGATCCACATCGGCTACCGGGCCTGGCTCCGCGCGGGTACCGCACCCGCATGGCCCTTCGGCCACGGCCTCGGCTATACGACCTGCCAGCAGTCGGACCTCGTCGTCTCCGACACCGTCAGCGAGGGAGGCGCGGTCACGGTCGCCGTCGACGTCGCCAACACCGGCGCCCGCGCCGGCAAGCACGTGGTGCAGGTCTACGCGTCGCGCGCTGTCTCCGTCGTGGACCGTCCGGCCCTCTGGCTCGTTGGCTTCGCGCCCGTGTCTCTTGAAGTCGGCACCTCGTCCACGGTCGAGGTGACGGTGCCCGCGCGCGCCTTCGCCGACTGGCGTGATGGCGCGTGGGCGCACGAGCCCGGCGAGTTCACGCTGCACGTCGGCACCTCGGTGGCCGAGTTGCCTCTCACGGCCACGACGAAGTTCGTAAGTTAGGTCCTTTTCGATTTCCCGAGGAGCCCCTTCTGACGCGAAAATCACGGTCGTCGCCAGGGGCTTCCTTGCCCGCAAAATCGTCACTGGCTAATCGCCGGCTCCCGCCCGTCAGACTCCCTACCGCCCGGACTCCATCGTTTCGGGTGCCGCACATGCGGCGAGACTGTGGCTTGGACGGGTCAGCTGCTTGACTGGAAGCACCAGGGACAGATCAGTGTTCGCTGGCAGGGGCCACGACGTGCACGGTGACTCCGGCGGCAGCGATCAGTTCCAACGCGTGAGGGTCCGCCGAAGAGTCCGTCACAAGATCGTCCACCTCGGAGATGTCCGCCATTTTGGCCAGGGTGGCTCGGCCAATCTTCGAGCCATCTGCCACGACGATGACTCGATCCGCGTTCGCCACCATGGCGTGGTTCGTCCGGGCTTCCGTCTCGTCGTGTGTGGTGACGCCTCCAGTAGCGCTGATGCCGTCTGTCCCGAGAATGCAGGTCCCGACGTTGATGCCGCGAAAGGCGCTCTCGGAGAGGGATCCGACTGCCTCGAAGGAACTCTGGCGGACGACGCCCCCGGTCATGATGACTTTGAGCCGAGGCCAGGTGGCGCATTCCATTGCGATCGTCAGAGAATTCGTGATGATCGTCAGGCCCGATCGATGCCGGAGTCCACGAGCGACTTCTGCAGTCGTCGTGCCGCCGCTGAGGGCCAGCGCGTAAGGGCCCGTCGGAATGAGATCCACGGTTCGTCGTGCGATGTACTGCTTCTCTCGCCTGTAGCTCGTGTTGCGGAGCCGGACGGGGATCTCCGGCTGAGAGTTCCTCTCTCTGGCTCCGCCGTGCGTCCGCACGAGTTGGCCCTGCTCGTCCAGTTCGGCCAGGTCTCGACGAAGTGTGGCCTCGGACACGCTGAGGTCACGCGCGAGGTCCCCAAGGCTTCGACTCGTGTGCTCGTGCAGGAGAGACAAGATGCGTCGCATCCGTTCGCTGCGCTTGCTCGAGACAGCTCTCGGCGATGACTGGTCCAGGTACTGCTTGCTCACGCCCATCACTCCATACTCGTCAACCGCTCAATAAAAGTGATCACTTCAATCGAATTATGGCCTACAGATTGATTACTTCGCTCACTTAATCGCAGTATCTGCCTATGACACTCGTCACCACTCGTGGGCTCATCGAAGGCGCGATCACTCGCCGTAGCGCGATCGCGAGCTTCAACGTCGTCACGTTGGAGCACATCGAGGCCATCACGGAAGGTGTCGAGCAGGCAGGCTCCGGAGCGATCCTGCAGGTCAGCGAGAACGCGATCGGCTTCCACAAAGGGGACATGCGACCGCTTCTTCTGGCATGCGCCAGCATCGCGTCGTCATCCTCCGCGCCGATCTCGCTGCATCTGGACCACTTTCAGGACTCGTCACTCATCTCGCAAGGTATCGATGAAGCGGCCGGTCTCGGTGTCAGTTCCATCATGATCGATGCCGCCCACCACCCGTACGTGTCGAACATCGAGCTGACCCTGGATGCGGCCCAGCGGGCGCACAGTCACGGGCTCTGGGTCGAGGGCGAGCTGGGCGAGATCGGGGGTAAGAACGGGGCTCATTCCCCCTTGGTTCGCACCGATCCTGGCGAAGCTCGCGAGTACGTCGCGGGCACCTCCATCGATGCGCTTGCCGTGGCCGTTGGCAGTTCTCACGCCATGACGTCCGCCAGCGCCTCCATCGACGTCGACCTCATCGGCCGCTTGGAAGAGGCCGTGGGTGTCCCCCTGGTCCTTCACGGGTCATCCGGTGTCTCGGACACGACCCTACGAGCAGCCGTGTCAGCAGGCATCCGAAAGATCAACATCGGGACAGCCCTGAATGTGGCGTTCACCGACGCTGTACGCCAACGACTCTTCGATGAGTCAGACGTCCACGACCCGCGCATCTACATCGCGGACGGGCGCGACGCCATCTCCCGGACCGTTACTCGAATTTGCCGCCTCGTCGCCGAGTCGGCCGATGAACATCGACCAGCTCTGCCGGTCGTCAGCAACGCAAACCGTTTTTAGCGAATCTGCCGGCGGCGCCCCAAGGCGCCCCGCGCGATGTCAGTAAGGAGCACCGTGGTCAATCACTTGTGGAACACCATCCGCGAACACAAGGCAGGTAAAGCAGTAGGCATCTACGCGGTCTGCTCTGCCCACCCAGCAGTTCTCGAAGCGTCGATCCTGCAGGCACGCGAGGATGGCTCCTATCTTCTGATCGAAGCCACGTCCAACCAGGTCGATCAGTTCGGCGGGTACACCGGCATGCGTCCCGCTGACTTCCGCGAACTCGTGTTCGCTCTCGCTGACGATCTGGGCTTCGCTCGCGACCGTCTCGTTCTGGGCGGCGACCATCTGGGGCCCAACCGCTGGCAGAAGCTCGATGCGGAAGAAGCCATGCTCAACGCTGAGGGCCTCGTCCGCGCCTACGTCGAAGCCGGATACACCAAGATCCACCTCGACTGCAGCATGTCGTGCAAGGGAGACCCGGCACCGCTCGGTGACGACCTGGTCGCGGAACGCACCGCCCGTCTTCTCCGTGTCGCCGAGGACGCCGCCCGGGCGTCCGGGCGAGCCGACGACATCCTCTACGTCATCGGCACAGAAGTGCCCGTGCCTGGTGGGGCTCACGAAACTCTCGGAGATCTGGTCCCCACATCCCCTGCGGCTGCCCGGGCCACTCTCGAACGGCACCGTCGAGCCTTCGCCGACGTCGGGCTCGACGACATCTGGCCCCGCATCATCGCTCTCGTCGTGCAGCCCGCCGTCGAGTTCGACCACCTGCGAGTCATCGACTACCACCGTGCCGGCACAGTGGATCTTCGGAGGGTGCTGGACGATGAACCGGGACTGGTCTTCGAGGCCCACTCCACCGACTACCAAGAAACCGCCCGTCTGACCGAGCTGGTCGAGGACCACTGGGCGATCCTCAAGGTCGGACCAGGCCTCACCTTCGCGATGCGACAGGGCCTGTTCGCTCTGGCGAACATCGAAGACGAGCTCGTCCCGGCTGCAGACCGTTCGAACCTGATCGAGGTTCTTGAACGTCGGATGCTCGAAAAGCCCGGCTACTGGGAGGGCTACTACGAGGGCACGCCCGACCAGCAACGCATCGCTCGCCGCTTCAGCTACAGCGACCGCATGCGCTACTACTGGCCAGACGAAGAAGTCGAAGCCGCCGAAACGCGACTGTACGACAACCTGTCACACCTCGAGATCCCCCTGCCGCTCATCAGTCAGTACATGCCTGACCAGTACGCCCGCGTTCGCGCCGGCGAACTCCGCCCGCACCCCCGGGACCTCATCCTGGACGCCATCCGCGACTCCCTCCGCCCGTACGCCCAGGCCTGCTTCCCGGCCGAGAACAACGACGTCTCCCCCACCCTCACTGGAGCACTCCATGTCTGACACGATCACCCCTCTTCACGCCTCCGCCACAGCTCGCGAGATCTCAAGGCAGCCGGATGTCTGGCTCGAAGCAGCGCAGAAAATCACCGGCCAGCGTCAAGACATCGACGCGTTCCTCACGCCTCTTCTGGCCAACCCGCGACTGCGCATCATCCTGACCGGGGCTGGAACGTCGGCGTTCGTCGGCGACACCGCCGCGCCGGCGCTCACTCAGCTCCTCGGAAGGCGGGTCGACTCCGTCGCGACCACAGACATCGTTTCCAACCCTCGCGAGTATCTCGGCGAGGACCTTCCCACGCTCCTGGTCTCCTACGCCCGATCCGGCAACAGCCCTGAAAGCACGGCCGCGACAGTCTTAGCTGACGACGTCCTCACCGAGGTTCACCACCTCATCATCACCTGCGACCAAGAGGGCAACCTCTACAAGCAGCACCAGGACGACCCTAAGTCGAAGATCGTTCTGATGCCCACCAGGGCCAACGACGAGGGCTTCGCCATGACGTCGAGCTTCACCTCGATGCTGCTTTCTACCCTGCTGATTTTCGGCGGAGACGACGACCGCGCCGTGACCGCCCTGGGACGCACTGTCGAGAACATCGTGACCCACCGACAGGACGAGATCCGCCAGCTCGCCGGCGCCTCATACGAGCGAGTCATCTATCTCGGTAGCGGCCCCCTCACCGGTCTGGCACGCGAATCGGCCCTGAAGCTGCTCGAGCTGACAGCCGGCCGGATCGTCACCTACTACGACTCGGCTCTCGGATTCCGTCACGGCCCGAAAGCCGTCCTCAACGACAGGACTCTCGCGCTGGTCTACATGTCCTCCGACACCTACACCCGTCGATACGACCAGGACATCGTCACGGAACTTCGTTCCGCCCTCGGGGCAGATCACGTCATCGCCATCTCCTCCGAGCCAATGCCCGACGAGGACGGCCGGAACTGGGTTCTCGATGAACTGACGGGTGTGAACGATGCGTTCCTCGCCGTCGCCTACATCGTCATCGCGCAGCTGCTCGGTCTCTCGTTCTCCGTCAAACTCGGGTTCACTCCCGACAACCCGTTCCCGAACGGGACCGTCAACCGCGTCGTCAAGGGAGTCACGATCCACCCCCTCGCTCCCTCGGACCACAAGCACACGAACGGCGGTCGGTGACGATGGCTCTGTTCCTCGGAGTCGACGGCGGCGGGTCCAAGACCAACTTCGTCCTCCTCGACGACACCGGCCGGATCGTGTCCGAGATGACGACGGCCAGCTGCTACTACTTCAACGACGGCATCGAACTCGTCAGCCGCATCCTGGCCACGGGGATCAGCGGCGTCACATCCCAAGCGGGCATCACCACCGGACAGATCGACCAAGCCTTCTTCGGACTGCCCGGATACGGCGAAGTCAGTGCCGACATCGACCGACTCGACACGATTCCGGGCGAAGTCCTCGGACACGATCGATTCACCAGCGACAACGACATGGTCTGCGGCTGGGCCGGTTCACTCGGCGCCCGAGACGGCATCAACGTCATCAGCGGTACCGGGTCCATGACCTACGGCGAATACCACGGTCGCAACCACCGAGTCGGCGGCTGGAGCGAACTCTTCGGCGACGAAGGATCCGGCTACTGGATCGCCGAACAAGGCCTCAACGCATTCAGCCGCATGAGCGACGGACGCCTCCCCCGCGGACCTCTTTACAACATCATCAAGACACGCGTCGGCATCACCAACGACCTGGATCTGATCGACGTCGTCGTGAACCAGTGGAAGGGCCTCCGAGTCAACATCGGCGACCTCTCCAAAACCGTCGTCGAAGCTGCCGAACAGGGCGACACCGTCGCCATCCAGATCCTCATCAACGCCTGCGACGAACTCGTCGAGATCGTCGAGACCACCCGGCTCCAACTCGGCTTCGGCAACGACACCGTGCCTGTCTCCTACTCCGGCGGCATGTTCACGACCGCCATCATCCGTGACGGCTTCGCCGACGCCCTCACCGCCCTACCGGCCCCGTACGAGTTGCACGAACCAATGTTCGGCCCCGGAGTCGGAGGCGCCCTCTACGCCGCGAAAAAGGCCGGCACCCCCCTCTCCGACGCTGCTCTGCAGCGCCTTCGCACGCACTAACCGACACCCCTCCCCACCCCGCAACCCGATGTCAAAGATGAGGTCATTGTGAACAGAACACGCAGCTGGATCTTCTACGCAGCACTCCTAGTGCTCTTCTGGGGAGTGTGGGGGGCTCTTTCTTCCCTTCCCATCAACCTCTACGGATACCCCGATGAGATGATCTACGTCATCTGGGCGTTCACCATGATCATCCCGGCCGTGTTCGCACTGCGAGGTCAGAAATTCGACCGCCGACCCAAAGCCGCCATGTACGGCCTGCTCATCGGCCTGACCGGCGCGGGCGGACAGCTGCTGCTGTTCAACGCCCTCTCCACCGGTCCCGCGTACCTCATCTTCCCGATCATCTCCGTATCCCCGGCGATCACCGTGCTCATGGCCGTGATCTTCCTCCGCGAACGCCTGCGGAAAGTCGCCATCATTGGCCTCTTCGCCGCCCTCGCAGCCATCGTCTTGTTCAGCGTCGCCGGCTCCTCCGGTGAGGCAACGGCTGGCCCGTGGCTGCTCATCGCAATCTTCGTCAGCATCGCCTGGGGTGTGCAGGCCTTCTTTATGCGCAAGGCCGCCACGATCGGCGTGAACGACGGCACCACCTTCGGCTGGATGGCCATCAGCGGACTCGCACTCGTCCCCTTCGCGATCCTCGCCATGGGCGGGCTCCCGCTCGATGTCCCCTGGCAGGCGCCGGCGCTCACCGCAGTAACCCAGCTGCTGAACGCAATCGGAGCGCTCTTCCTCGTCATGGCCCTCAGCCGAGGCAAGGCATCCATCGTGGCGCCCACGACCAACGCCCTCGCCCCAGTCCTCACGATCGTCGTGTCTCTGATCATCTACCAGACCCTGCCCTCGCCCTTCGGCGCAGTCGCCATCGTTCTGGCACTGGTCGGATCAACCCTCATGGTCTACAGCGACGAGAAACGCGGCGAAGCTGTCCCAGAAGCACTCCTGAACGACGAGCTCACCCGCGAAACCACGCCGTCGCCTCGGTAGCCACAACGCTTAGACGGAAAGTGGAAGGCCCGCTCAAGTCCCTCAGGGGACGTGAGCGGGCTTTTGCGGCGGCACCCAGACAACGGAAGGCATCAGCGGCGCCGCACGTGTCCCCCGTTCGATACAGTCCCCGTCCTCAGCCGACGGCTTCGGCTAGGAAAGCCACCTTCCGGCTGTTGTATCGGTCGGTTTCACGGGACGGCCCCGCCATATACCCGTGACCGAAGAGACCGTTGCTCATGGCTGGTGTGTCCACGACGTTCCGAACTCCGAGGGTCGTCAGCCGGACGCCTAGATCCTTGGCCTGATCAGGGAAGGTGCCATCGTTTCCGTCCGCGATGAAGGCAGGCGGGAACGCTGTTGTGACGTGTGCGAGCATGTCTGCCACTCTGGCCAGGGGCACCTCCGTGGTCGAGTTCTGGGGCTGACCGACGTAGGCGCGAAGACTGAGGCTGAAGAGAAAGTCGGCTTGCGGGCTGGGGAGTTCGATGCGGCCGGTGCGGGCGGAGCGTGATCAGTGCCACGGCAGTGCCCGCGGTGACGAGCCGGGGCCAGCTCACGTCGTCGCCTGGGAGGGGACCCCGCCGAGCACATCGCCCAGGGACATCCGACGCCATTCCTCGAGCACGTCGTGGAACGCGACCGGGCCGGGGCCGTAAGAGGAGGTGTTCGGCCTGCCGCGGCCCTCGGCGTTGTAGTAGCCCGGGGTGCACTCGGCCTGGAAGGTCGCGTTGTCGATCGCGGTCGTCCGGACGATGCGCCCCCAGTCGTCCTGCGCCTCCTTCGCGGGCTCGACGGTGCGGGCACCGGCGACGCGCGCCGCGCCGATGACGGCGGCGATGTGCTCGGCCTGGTCTTGGAGGATGTGCACGAAGTTGACCGAGTTCGCGTTCTGCAGGGAGCCGAGGTGGAACAGGTTCGGGAACCCGTGCGTGTAGAAGCCGTGAAGCGTCGCCGGGCCCCGCCCCCACGTATCCAGCAGGGTCGCTCCCCCGCGACCGGTGACCGGCAATGTCCCGCTCAGGACACCGGAGACACCGACCTCGAATCCCGTGGCGAAGACGACGCAGTCGACCTCGTACTCCGTGTCGCCGACGATGACTCCGGTCTCGGTCATGCGAGTGATGCCTCCGTGATCGGCGGTGTCGACCAGAGTCACGTTCGGGCGGTTGAACGTCTGCAGGTACTCGTCGCTGAACCCAGGGCGCTTGCACATGTAGCGATACCAGGGCTTGAGCGCGTCCGCTGTGGCTGGATCGTCGACGAGCTCGTCGACCCGCACGCGGATCGCTGTCATCTTCCGGGCGTCGAGCAGCTCATCGGCGAGCTCGCGCTCCTCCGGGCTCAGGTCGGGGTCGACGCGACCGGTGATCATGGCGCGCTGCAGCTGCGGGACGCTGGTCCAGCCGTCGCCGACGAGATCGACGTCATGATCCTCACCGGAGATCACCGCGAGGAAGTTATCCTGCCGCTCCCGCTGCCACCCCGGGCGGAGCGACGCCGCCCACTCGGGATCCGTCGGTCGGTTGTCGCGGACGTCGACGGTCGAGGGCGTGCGCTGGAACACGACGAGACTCTCGGCGTCTCGACCCAGGTGAGGGATGACCTGCAGACCCGTGGCGCCGGTGCCGACCACGGCGACCCGCTTGTCGGCGAGTCCCTCCAAGCCCCCTGCGGCGTCGCCGCCCGTGTAGGCGTAGTCCCAGCGACTGGTGTGGAAGGTGTGACCCCGGAACGTCTCGATGCCCGGGATGCCCGGCAGCTTCGGTGTTGTCAGCGTGCCCGAGGACGTCACGACGAATCGGGAGCGCATCCGGTCCCCCCGGTCGGTCTCGACGACCCACTCGGCCGCGTCCTCGTCCCAGGTCAGCCCGGTGACACGGGTCTGGAAGGCCGTGTCGCGGTAGAGATCGAACCGTTCGGCGATCGCCACGGCGTGCCTCCGGATCTCCTCTCCGGGGGCGTACCGCCATCCGGGGATCGTCCCGACCTCCTCGAGGAGGGGCATGTAGACGTACGACTCGATGTCGCAGCGCACACCCGGGTAGCGGTTCCAGTACCAGGTGCCACCGAAGTCGCCTGCCTCGTCCATCAGGCGGATCGACTCGACACCGGCCTGCCGGAGGCGCGCCCCGGTCACGAGGCCACCGAACCCTCCGCCGATCACCAGGACCTCCACCCGGTCGGTGAGCGGCTGACGCTCGACCCGGGGGGTGTAGGGGTCCTTGGCGTAGTAGCCGAACTCGCCGGCGGCTCTGCGGTACTGACCCGATCCCTCGGGGCGGATCCGCCGCTCACGCTCGGCCGCGTACTTGTCACGCAGCGCCTCGAGATCGATTTCGTCCGTTCCGATGGTGTGCATATCGGGCTGCTTCGTGGTCATGGTCGTCCCTCATCTCGTCGAGCGGGTGGGCCGGCACGTCGTCGTCTGGCATCGACAAAGGTTAGCTTTGCACTAAGCACTTTGGCTGGGCGCTGACTACGAGACGCCCTACTGTGGCCTGATGATGGAGGAGGGCGTTGGGCGGAGTGCGATCCTTGAGCGGCTCCGCGAGGCCACCGCGAGCATGGAGTCCGTAGTCCTGCCCTCGTCGGTCACCCCCTTGCTCTCACTGGAACTCACCGCGCGACAACTCAAGGTCCTGACGGTGCTCGTCACCACCGACGGCGGCACGACCGCCAGCCGGCTGGCTCAGACCTTCGACGTGTCGCTGGCCACGATGTCGGGCGTGCTCGACCGACTGGTCGGGCAGGAAGTCGCCGCCCGGACGAACGACCCCGACGACCACCGCGTCAGACAGGTCCGGGCGACGCCCCTCGGCCGCACCGTCGTGCGGGGGCTCGTGGCGCGACGCCCCGAGTTCGACGACGAGGTGCTCGCCGCACTCACCGACGACGAGCTGGCGGGGCTCGAGCGAGGCATGTCGGCCATCGCACGGCACCTGGGAGCCGCGGGCACCTCAGCATGAGGCCGTCACCATCGATCTCGTCAGGATCGGATTCCGGCTTGGCGCATTGGTGTCTCGTGGCCGGGGCGAGACGCCCGCGCAATGAAGACACGTCAGTCTCGAAGTCGTCGTTGCGTGGCCGTGGAGATATGAGACGACCAAACTGTCCGGACGCCGATCGGCTATCGGGACGCTGTATCTATCTGCTCGTCGCCTCGTCCGTGGCGGCATGGGAGAGGGGGTAGGCGCGGTCCAGGCGAGGGCTGAGGACGACGAGGAACAAGAACATCGACAACAGCCACCCGGCTACCCAGTAGGCAGGAATCAAGAAGATCGCGACGTTCGGCACGACGTCGATGGCGACTGCGACGACCACGGCGATCGTGAAGAGCACGCCCACCCCGTAGTACAGGGCTCGGAAGCCCTCCTCGACACGGCCCCGCCGTTCCTGCTGTCGACTCGCCCTTTCGTCGAGGGCGGTGACTGAGCGACCGTAGTCGTCCGTAGGGACGGTGATGAAGAGATCACGAACCGGGACACCGAACGCCTTCGCAACTCGCGACAGCGTGTCAAGGCTCCCCTCGTTGCCCGCCTCGAGCCTCTGGACGGTGCGCACGGTCACGCCGCTCTCGTCAGCGAGGCGTTCCTGGGTCCAACCCATCTGGGTCCGGAGATCGACGATCCGTGTCTCGTTCATGTATCTCACACTAAGAACGAGCAGCCCCAAGGTCCACGACACGGACCCGACAAGCACCCGACATCTAGGCGACGCAGCACCTCGGGGCACCCCGACGCGACTATCTCCTTCACCGCAGCCGCAGTCTGCGGTCTCAGATCGCGTCCGATTAGCGATCGGTCACCGATCACCGGTGGAGGCTAGCCACCCCCCCGCATTTACGGGGCGCCGGCTGTCTCGATAGGTCGGTCCGGAACTGATCTCGGTGAACGATCGGCTATCGGGCACCGCGTCGCTGGCGGACGCGGAATGCTCCTTAGCGGGTGATCGTTGGTCAGTGCCCGAGCAGCATGTTGTTGCGGGACCGGATCTGTTCATCGGTAGCGGGGAAGTAGCTGCTGACGCCGAAGTGTTCGGCGTTGTGCTGGATTTCCTCAACGATCGGCCGGAGCGCGCGTTCGTACTCGACGAACGCCTGCTCAACGTCGCCGTCAGCAGCTCGGAAAGCGTCGTGGAGGGCAGTGGCGCCGATGATGGCGAGCGATCCACCCATGCCCGCGGCAGGTGATGCGCAGTAGCCGGCGTCGCCAACGAGCGCGATGCGTCCGGACGTCCACGCCGGCATCTTGATCTGACTGAGCTTGTCGAAGTAGAAGGTGTCGACGGCGACTGCCTCGTCGATGTGGTCTGAGAACGGTGCGCCAGCCTGCAGCAGGTGCTCTCGGAGGATGCGCTTCTGCTGGTCGAGGTCGTGGTGGTCGTACGGGATTTCCTGCTCGGATCGGAAGCCGAGCACGAGGTCGGTCGTGGTGTCGTAGGAGTTCACCAGCATCGTCACGCCGGGCGCGTTGGTGATCTGGGTCGTCTGCCGGTCGATGATGAGGTGGTCGAGGGTGGCGACGGAGAAGTACGTCTGCAGGAAGTGGGTGTGGAGTGCTTCCTGACCGAAGCGCAGTCGCCGCACCGCCGAGTGGTTGCCGTCGCAGCCGAACACCATCGAGAAGTTCCGCTCTGTGCCGTCGCGGAAGACCACGTGGACACTGTCCTCGTCGGGCTCGGTCAACGACTTGATGGAGTTACCCCACAACATCTCGACCTCCCCCGCCGTCGTGGCGGCGAGGATGTCGAGCAGATCGTCTCGGTGGATCTCGTAGCCGTCGCCGGCCGAGTCGTCCGTAGGCGGTTCCGGTTCCATCCGCGTGATGAGCTCTCCCTCCGGCGTCGTGAACTCGGTCACGCGAGGAGCAAGGGCCTTCGCTTGGATCTTCTCGAGCAGGCCCATCCGTTCGACGATCGCGATGGTGTCGTCGCGGATGTCGACGGGGGTGCCGCCGCGCTTCAACCCGGATCCGCTCTCGACGATCGTGACCTCGTAGCCGAGCCGACGCATCCACAGTGCTGTCGCGAGACCCGCGAAGCTCGCTCCCGAGATAAGCACCTGTTCCTGTGTGCGCGTGTTCATTGATCGTCCCCTTTTCCCGGCTCCCACCGAACTTATAGTGACCCAAACATTCTGGTGAGGCCGACAGTAGCAGAAACTTTGGGTCACTTTATGTTTCGTGGCAGACTGGTGGAATGGAGCAAGCGAGCGTGGGTGCGAGATTAGGGCTCCGAGAACGTAAGAAGCGAGAGACCCGCGAGCGTCTGGGCGATGTGGCGGCTCGGCTCTTCGCGGAGCACGGGTACGACGAGGTGTCCATCGCGGACATCGCGGGCGCCGCGGGCGTCTCGGAACCGACGGTCTACAACTACTTCCCGACCAAGCCGGACCTCGTCTTCGACCGAGCAGACGAAGTGCTCGAGAAGATCCGGGGTGCGATCTCCGGGCGAGACTCTCGGCAGTCACCGGCCGATGCGATGCGCGCCCTCGTCCTCGAGGACATCGACAGGTACGTCGAGGACGACGAGGGATTGGCCAAGGGCGAGTTCCCCGCGCAGTGTCGGCTCAGTGCGCCGCTCCGACGTCGGGCCCTGGAGTTCTACGACGACGTCACGACCGCGGTGGCAGCTGAACTCGCAGGCACGGGACCGAACGCGATGTCCGAGCGGGCGTACGCGGCCGCGCTCGTCTCGGTGGTGCAGCAAACCACCGCGAGCATCGGCGATGCGGTCCTGTCGGATGCTCATCGGGGAGACACCCGCGAGCGTCTGGACGGCGCAGCCACGGCGACCCTTGACCACTTGTCGACCTGGTGGCACAGGGAGTACGCCAGCTGAACGCGTCTCGGTAGACAATCGTCTATCGGGACAAGGTTGCACCCGGCCGGGCGGTGCGCCCTCACACTGGTGAGGTGCGATTCGACACTGTCCTCGGCCCAGCCGATGCTTCCAACCTGCAAACCGAGGTCGCTAGGCTTCGGCGTCGACAACGACGTCTCGTCAGAGGTGTGAGCACAGGTCCGAGCGGGAGTGACCAGCCGTACCAGTTTCAGGCCGTCGTGGATGAACAGGAGCGAAGTTGGACGTTTGACCGTCAGGGGAGCAGTCATCGTGCCCACTACTCAAAGGGCCACCTGCACAGCGAGGACGGGTCGTTCGAGGTCAGCTTCGAGCGCAGCGGCAATGTTGCTCCTCCCGTACGTCTGCTCACGCCGGAGCTGCTCCCCCTCTGGGGATCTCCAGCGAGTTACTCACCCATGCTCGTTCAACGGATCAAAACACACTGGTTGCTGTTCACTTTCGAGCACGAGCTCGATCCAGCACAGCGCGTGACACTGGTCGTCGACGAACGCGATGGAATCGCTCACCGCTCGTACAGTCAGAGCCACACCACCGTGCTCACCGAAGTTCGTGTCCTGGACAACGAGGAACCGGCACCAGCCCAGCCCAAGTTCTCACGCCTGCAGGAATGGCCAAAGCTCGAGTACTGAGGCCCTCAGAAGTTTCCGCGTCGTATCAACTGGTCGAATGAGCCACCCGGCCAGTGAAGGGCGCGAGCGCCTCAAGAAGGCACGTGAATTGCCGACCGCACACGTCTCAGCGACCACATTGACCGCGACTCCGGAGCACCGCACAAGTCAGACACCTCAGGTCGTGGCGACGTTCGCATGCCGATCGGCTATTGAGACGAGTCTCCGCATCCCCGTTGTCGGTGCTGCATGAAATGATGCGGCATGCTTTCAGCTCGCTGTGATGTGTGCGGTGAAGATCACCTGCTGACTTCTGTTCGGACGATGAGTGTGCATTACAACTCGTCCGGGAAGCGTTGCGCTGGGTCCGTTGGGTTCCCGGATCGAACAGCCGCGGCGAACAGGGCAGCGGAGCGGAAGCGGACTATCCGCACGGTAAGCGCTCGACCGGATCAACACGCCAGCGGCCCTTCGCTCCAGCTCAGCAGTGACCATCCGCCACTGACGGATAGGACATCGCGCTGCGTCGTGTGCCGGTTCATGGTGCCGGTAATGACGAACGAGCGGCTAGCACCTCACCGGATCCTAGCGAGGGGTAGCGGACCGACTACAGGGCAGCCCGCCTGTCGCGGGTCTGAGCAGTTGGCCGTCCCTGACAGGCCCCTAGCCCGTCAGGCACGCGCGCCGGAATCCCGACGTCAGCGCTTGTTCGCGGGAGAACGCGTGGTGCCGGAGGCAAATCGAGATGCGCGCAGGCGGGTCTTCGAAGTGGCGGGAGACTTCGGTGTCCCAGCGGTGGAGGCTCTGCGGGTTCTTAAGCTGCTCGGCGAGTTCGTGAGAGGGCCCCACAGCTCCTTACCGCCCGGGGTCGAGCGCCGCTTGGTCGCGGCGCTTGAGGCGCACGGCCACGTCCGCTCATCGCGACGGATGTTCGGGCTATCGGGAACTCGCGCAGGCAGCGCAGGCGACCTCATGCAACAACTACCGCGATCGATGCCGGCCTTCGTTGATCTCCTCGCCGCGGGTGAGGACCCCGTGGTGAGCGAGGCGGAGGTGCTGCTGCGAGAGTCAATTGCAGACGGGTCGCTGTTCTACGTGCCGTTGAAACATTCACGTGCGTTGGCTGCCGCAACTCGGACCGTTTCGGGGTTGGCGAGCGATGACCTGCCGTGTCCTACCGGAGTGGGTTTGCAGCCACTCGCAGCTCCCACCGCTACGGGTGCGACCTGGCGCTTGATTTCCTGGCGCGAAGAGGCCGAGTATCTGCGTCTAATGTCCGTCGATTTCACGGTGCATCTCACTGAGGATGGTTCCGCCCTGGAGGTGCTTGAGACTGCCGTTGAAAAGCTGCGCTGTGCGCCGGACGACAGCTTCTCGGACGGGTCCGGAGCGTTGGACGGGCTGGGGGCATGCCTCGCGGGAATGCTTGAGCTCGTACCCGTGCGAGAACCGGTGAGTACCCGGCAGAACCCGACGTCGACGCCATCTCCTGCGACCTCCGAGGCTAAATCTCGGACGGATCGGGGTGTGCGCCTCATCTACCCGACACGTTCCGCTCTGGGAAGCGAGGGGCCGCCAGAAGAAGGTGGTGGTGCGCGCATCGGACGTTGGAGCGTTCGTGGTCACTGGCGCCGCCAGTGGTACCGGTCTCGGCAGACACATGAACGAATTTGGATCGAGGAACACGAAGCCGGGGCCTCGGATGCGTCCGTTGCACAGCTGCGCAAGGTGTTCATCATCGCGCCTCGTAGCCTCCGTCAGGGTTGACCACCGGAGCACTGGAAGGCGTTGTCGCCCAGTGACTCACTGTTGTTGATGCGGTGACCACAGCTGACGCCGACGCGATCGAGCGCATCGGGCAGCGGTAGCAGCGGCATCCGAACAGTTGCAGGTGAGGATCGGCTATCGGGCGCTACTCGAACATCTCCGCCAGGGCCGCGTGGGGGTCTCCGTCGAAGTGGTGAATAGAGGGCCGTGGTGGCCAATGGGTGGTCTCGTCGTCAGGCCAGCACGGGACGACATGGAAATGCAGGTGCGGGACGCTCTGACCAGCGTCCTGGCCTGAGGCTTGGAGAAGGACGCTGCCCGTGGCACCGAGCCCGCCTCGCATCGCTCGCGCGACGCGCTGTACCAGGGCAATCGTCGCCGCCAGCGAGCTAGGCGATGCCGTGCGAAGGTCCGTGGCGTGTTCGACGGGTACGACCAGAGTGTGACCGGGAGCGAGTGCCGAATCGGGCAGAGGCGCGAAGGCCACGGCGTCGTGTTCACGTTCTATCCACACGGCCGGAGACGAACCGTCGATGATGCGGCAGAACGGGCAGGGTTCCAACTGCTCAGCCTCGTGTGGCGCCGCGGCCACCTGAACTTGCACCTCTGGTGAACCCATGGCCATCACGCCTGCTCCCCTCGCTGGATCGCGCGATAGACCGTCGAACGGGCGACGCCGAAGAGCTCGGCGATCTCACTCGTGGTATGGGCGCCGGTGCGGTGCAGCTGCACGAGGTGCTTCTCTTGCGAGGGGGTGAGCTTGGGCTTGCGGCCGCGGAGCTTGCCTGCTGCCTTCGCGATCGCCATGCCCTCCCGGGTACGGGCGCGGATGAGGTCCGCCTCGAACTCGGCCACCATGCCGAGGACATTGAACAGCAGCCGGCCGACCGGGTCGGTGGGGTCGTAGACCGCTCCCCCGAGGTTCAGCGCGACGCCCTTCTTCGTCAGCTCGTCCGCGATGTCGGTCGCGTCGCGCAGCGACCGGGCGAGACGGTCGAGCTTGGTGACGACCAGCACGTCGCCGGCACGGCACGCAGCTAGTGCCTCGCGGAGCCCAGGCCGGGCTCGAGTCGTCCCCGAGAGGCCGTGGTCAACAAACACGTGTTGATCGTCAACACCGAGTGCTGCCAGACCGTCACGTTGTGCTGCGAGGTCTTGGCCAGAGGTCGAGACGCGGGCGTATCCAATGAGCATCTGCCGACTGTAGCGTTTAGACCCCCGTCACCGGGCATTTTTGCGGGACAGGCATACGCGAATCCGCAGGCCAGGCGCCAGTTGGACTCGACCAGCCAACAAGGCCTCGCGAAGGTGTCCCGATGAACGACCGGCTATCGGGCAGCACCCGAAGCCCCGGCAGGGACCACTGTCTGTGATTCAGCGCACGCTCCCACTCGGTCACCCTGGGATGAACTTGAGGTTGCGTCTTGTTCGGCGCACGTGTTGGGGTATAGCGTCCGCAGCAGTTGGCCCCGATTTACTCGGTAATGGCACCAGACGATGACGTCTGTCGGTCTAGCCCTGATCCCGACGTCAGGCATCGCTTAGATCACATCAGACCCGCCTGGTTGGGTACCGATTAGCGGACATCTCTTCAAACGGTGACGACGGAGGAGATGTTCGCTCCACCAACCCTCCAGGCGACGCCTCGCCTCTCTCGCGCCACCATTTCAGACGGACCGCTTGACGGCATGACGACTTAGGGTCAGAGTCGGCCCGCACGCCGTTCCAGACCACCTCGGCCGACAGGCCTTCTCGCACGCACCTCGAGGCGCAGCATCCCCGGCCTCACGACAGCACAGTCAGCGACGACACATGCACGAGAACGACGGCGTCGAGCAACTGCTGAGCTGGGACGAGTGCTGGGGGCACATCCGCCGCAGTCGCAAAGGCCGCATCGCCTGGGGCTACGGGCCCAGCATCGACGTCACACCGACGAGCTATCTCGCCGACGGCCAGACCATCTACATCCCGACCGACGTGAGCACCCGGACGGTCATGACGGGCACCTCGCCGTGGGTCGCGTTCGAGATCGATGGTCTCGGCGAGGATGCGCGGTGGAGCGTCCTGGTCAAGGGGCACACCCATCAGGTGGTCTCGCAAGCAGACGATGACGTGATCGACTCCCTGCGGAGCCATCCCGTGAGACGCGGACCCCTGGTGCGTTTCGTGCGGCTCGATCCGACCGAGGTGACCGGCTGGGCCACGTTCCCCGATCTCTAGCCCGCCAGGCCGGCGATCCGGCGTGAGCGAATGTGAGCATAGGTCTGGTTCTCGAGGCCCTTCGGGTATAGCGTCCAACCAGTTGGCCCCGATCGATTCGGCAGGAGGCCTGACGAGGCGGTCAGGAACCCTAGTCCTGACCCCCGCAGGAACCGATGCGATCACATCAGACCCGCCTGGTGGGTACCGATTAGCGGACATCTCCTCAACGGTGACGACCGAGGAAATGTCCGCCACACGGCTATCGCCGCCGGCCCTCATCAGGCGTAGCCTCAGGGCCGCCTCGAGTCCGACGGACCGAGGCCGCGGCACGGCCGCGGGTAGGCCGCTGCTGTCGGGTGCGGCGGCCTATCGTCACCGCGAACGGGACCCGCGACGTCAGTCGGCGAACGCGGTCCGGATGGCCGCCTCCTGCTTGTCACTCAGGTCCGCCTGCAGGAGTCTCGCGTTCGCCCCCCGGAACGCCTGGGTGAGCCGATCGACCTCGGTGCTGCTCGTCAGGACGAACAGCGCCGACGTGCCGGGTCGGAGGTCGCGCCGGATACGACGGATGAAGTTGTCGTCGATGCCCACATCGGTCAGGGCGCCCGCGATGATGCCCGTCGCCGCACCGAGAGTCATCCCGATCAACGGGACGAAGAACATCACCCCGAAGAGGAACCCCCAGAACGAACCGCCCAGGGCCCCCTCTGGATCCGCCGAGGGGAACTGGGCCGTGCGGGGCTTCCGCGTCCCCGGCTCCCAGCTCACGATCGCCCCGTCGCTCACCGTGAACACCTCCTCGGCGTGCAGACGGTCCACCTTCACATGGGCCTCATCGGCCCCCGCAGAGGTGTCGAACTCCCAGACAGACAGGGTGGCGGCCATTTCGGGCTCCTCGAGCGGAAGAGAACCGACCCCCTGACCGCTCTGATCGAGAACAGCGGACGCCGGAACCCACGCTGGCGCCGCTCGTCGGCGCAGGCGCGCACAGTCTGTCGCCAAAGAGCCGCAGCGCCTAAGGCAGACCGTTACAACGAGCTGAAGGGGCCATCTCGCATCCCTACGGTTGCGAGACGTCTCGGCGACTCCGACCAACGGGCAATCGGGGCCCGCATTTTCCGGGCACGGTGAGTCTCGTAACCATGTATCGCAACCTTGGTCGAGATCTAGTGTCATCAAGGGTTGGTTGCGAGACACATTTGGTACTGCGGTGAGGTTGATCGGCTACGCCCCGGTCTCGACACTTCAGCAGGACACCGACCTGCAAGAGCAGGATCTGCTTGCGGCGGGGGTAAGGCGAGATGACCTGTATGTCGACGAGGGCGTGTCCGGTGCGCGCGCATCGCACCGTCGTTCGACCAAGCTCTCGCCGCTCTCCAAGAAGAGGAAACCCTCGTCGTGACGACCCTCGACCCCTAGGCCGTTCCACTATCGACATGCTCAGCTTTGCATGACAGCTCCGAAACCGCGGCGCCAGCCTCCGCGTGCTAAACCTCGGCGGCGAGGACGTCAACTTATCCACCCCTACGAGAGCAATGGTGATCTTCGTCATGGCAGCTCTCGCGCAGATGGAGCTCGAGATCAAACACAAACGCGTCCGCGACTCCGTCTACGAATAGTTTGGGGCTCGACAGTTGAAACGTTCAGGGAGGGATCACTGCGGCGGGCGATAACTGCAATGAAGATCCGCCGACGGGGCCGGCTAACTCGCTTCGAAACCGGATGATGCAGTCTGTCCGGGCCCGGATGCAACGCCACTGCAATGCCGTGTGGGCAAACTGCACTGGTACTGCAACCTAGATTTCTTACTGCAACCAATTCTCGGACCCTACAACAACCAAGCCCTAGCTAGGCATATCCACGAACCGCGAGAACATCCCGTGGAACGCCACCGTGATGGTGTCCGTCGGCCCGTTGCGGTGCTTGGCGACGATGAAGTCGGCCTCGCCCTGGCGGGGGTTGTCCTTCTCGTAGGCGGACTCGCGGTGCAGCAGGATGACCATGTCGGCGTCCTGCTCGAGCGAACCGGACTCTCGCAGGTCGCTGATCGCCGGCTTCTTGTCGGCACGCTGCTCGGGGCCACGGTTCAGCTGCGACAGCGCGATCACGGGCACCTGCAGCTCCTTCGCCATCAGCTTCAGCGCACGCGAGAACTCCGACACCTCCTGCTGACGGCTCTCGACGCGCTTGCCCGACGTCATCAGCTGCAGATAGTCGATCACCACGAGCTTCAGGTTGTGCTGCTGCTTCAGCCGCCGGCACTTCGCACGGATCTCGACCAGCGTCATGTTCGGGCTGTCGTCGATGAACAGCGGCGCATCGTTGATCCGACCACGCACCTGCGCGATGTTCGTCCAGTCACGCGCATCCACCGTTCCCTTGCGCATGTTCTGCAGCGGCACACTCGACTCGGCCGACATCAGACGCATTGCGATCTCGCTTCGCCCCATCTCGAGCGAGAAGAACACCGACGCCTGCCCGTGCTTGATCGACGCCGCCCGCGCCAGGTCGAGCGCCAACGTCGACTTACCGAGCGCCGGTCGCGCCGCCACGATGATCAGCTGCCCGGGGTGGAACCCGTTCGTCAACGCATCGAGCTGCGCGAACCCGGTCGGCACACCCGTCATCTGACCGTCACGACCCTTGGCCGCCTCGATCTCGTCGATCGCGACCGTCACAGCCTCGTTCAGCGGCACGTAGTCCTCGGTCTGGACTCCCCCGGCCACGTTGTACACCTCGGCCTGCGCGTTGTTGACCAGGTCGACGACCTCGCCCTCGCTGGCGTAACCCATCTGCACGATCCGCGTGCCGGCCTCGACCAGACGACGCAGCACCGCCTTCTCGGCCACGATCGACGCGTAGTAGCCGGCGTTCGCCGCGGTCGGCACGACACCGGTCAGCGTGTGCAGGTACTCCGCTCCCCCGGCACGTGACAGATCGCCCGACTTCATCAGCTCGTCGCTGACCGTGATGACGTCGGTGGGCTCACCGTGCGAGTACAACCCGAGGATCGCGTCGTAGATGACCTCGTGCTTCGGCACGTAGAAGTCCATGCCGCGCACCGTCTCGATGACATCGGCGACGGCGTCCTTGCTCAGCAGCATGCCGCCGATCGTGCTCTGCTCGGCCAGCAGATCGTGAGGCGGGACGCGGTCCATGCCCGAACCCATCGCCGGGCGATCGCGGTCACGCGGCGAATCGCTGGCGATACCGAGTTGGGCGAGCGACATGGGGCCTCCTGCAAGAGCTGATCGGGCGCGTGCCGACGGGCACGGACGACACTCGGGACTGTTCTACAGCGGACCCCCGACATCGCTGCCCGAACCGCCGCGACCCATCCCCTCCGAGCGCGTGTACACCATATGGACACCTAGTTCTCCACAGCAAACGAGCCTGTGGATAACTCTGGGGAGAACCCGTGCGAAACGCCGGGGTCGCTTGGGGAGAACTGTGGATCAACCTGTGGAAAAAGAGATACTTCACCATCCAGACCCGCCTCTGACCAGGCATTTCGATTTACTCACCCTGTGTGTAAAAACTAGTCTCAACCCGGGGTCGAGACTCCCGATTTGACTTCTGCCTGTGCACAGAGAACTTGACAACGGGTCACGGCGCCCGATACGGACTCGGCTCTCGTTCAGCTTCTCGTAACCCGGTCCGACTCCCCCGGCCCGCGCCTCCTCGGCCCCTCAGCAGCCCCTGTGCGCCCCTCTGACGGGCGACGCGCGAGCGGACGACCAACGGGCCCCGGCGCACGGAAAAGCGGCGCCCCTCCCGGAGGAGGAGCGCCGCTCGACTGAGCTCAGAGAGCTACTTGGCCGAGACCACCGTGAGGGTGATCGTGGCGATGACGTCTTCGCGAAGACGCAGCGTGGCCTCGTGCTCACCGACGAGCTTGATGGCCGAGGGGATCTCGACCTTCCGCTTGTCGATGGTGGCGACACCCTGCTTGGTGACCGCGTCGGCGATGTCGCCGGGGCGGACCGAACCGAACAGACGACCGTCGGCACCGGTCTTGACCGTGAGACGGATCTTCTGGGCCTCGAGGCGGGCCTTGAGGTCGTGCGCCTCTTCGATCGTCTTCAGCTCGCGGGTCTCGCGGGCCGTGCGGATCTGAGCGACCTGCTTCTCGCCACCACGCGACCACGCCACGGCGAAGCCCTGGGGGACGAGGTAGTTGCGGGCGTAGCCGTTCTTGACGTCGACGACGTCACCGGCCGAGCCGAGGCCGGAGACCTCGTGCGTGAGGATTACTTTCGACATGCGTTCTCTCCTAAGTCGGCGCTGATCAGCGGCCGGAGCCGGCGTAGGGGAGAAGCGCCATCTCGCGGGCGTTCTTCACGGCACGGGCGATGAGGCGCTGCTCCTGGACGGAGACGCCGGTGATGCGACGGGCGCGGATCTTTCCACGCTCCGAGATGAACTTGCGAAGGGTCGCGACGTCTTTGTAGTCGATGACGCCGACGCGGATCGACTTCGCGGGAGCGGCGTTCTTGCCGCCCTTGCCGCGGAGGGGCTTGCGGCGGTCGCCGCTGCTCTTTCCAGCCATTGTGGTCTGCTTTCAGATGAGTAAGAAGAAGTACTGAAGGGGGACGACGTGCCCTGAGGCAGGGTGCCTAGAAGGGCGTCTCGTCGTTGTAGGTGCCGCCGCCGGGGGTGTTCCACACGTCGCCGCCCGAGGTGCTGCCACCCTGCGGTGCGGCTGCGGGCTGACCCCACGGCTCCTGCGCCTGACCGCCGCCGACCTGACCCTGCTGGCCGCCGCCGCGGTTGCCCCCGAAGGAGCCTCCGGCAGCGCCGTCGCGGGACGAGGAGGCGCGGGTCACCTGAGCGGTCGCGTAACGCAGCGAGGGGCCGATCTCGTCGATCTCGAGCTCCATGCTGGTGCGCTTCTCGCCCTCTTTGGTCTCGTACGAGCGCTGCTTGAGCCGCCCCTGAGCCATGACACGGCTGCCCTTGGTGAGGCTGCTGGCCACGTGCTCGGCGAACTCGCGCCAGACGCTGGCACGGAGGAAGAGCGCTTCGCCGTCCTTCCACTCGTTCGACGCGCGGTCGAACGTGCGGGGGGTCGACGCGATGGTGAAGTTCGCGACCGCGAGCCCGTTCTGCGTGTAACGCAGCTCGGGGTCACTGGTGAGGTTTCCCACCACTGTGATGACGGTCTCGCCAGCCATCGGCTACTCGGAGGCCTTCGGTGCGGCGGGTGCGGGCTTCTCCGACGACGCGGCGGCGACCGACGCGGCGGGAGCCGAGGCGGAGGCAGGAGCGGCGGCGGGTGCGGCGGCGGCGTTGGCGGCCTTGCGGGCCGCCTTCTCGTCGGAGACCTTCTTGGCGGCGGCGACCATCGCGATGGCCTCCTCGGCGCGGAGGACCTTCGTGCGCAGCACGGCCTCGGAGAGACCCAGCTGACGGTCGAGCTCGACCGTGGCGGCCGGGTTCGAGGTCAGGTTGACGACGGCGTAGATGCCCTCGGTCTTCTTGTTGATCTCGTAGGCGAGACGACGGCGGCCCCAGATGTCGACGTTGTCGATCGTGCCGCCATCGTTGCGGATGACGTTGAGGAACTTGTCCAAGCTCGGGGCGACGGTGCGCTCATCGATCTCGGGGTCCAGGATGACCATCAGTTCGTACTGGTTCATGACTAACCCACCTCCTTCGGACTTAACGGTCGCAGACGGTCTGCGACAGGAGGGTATTCATGGTCACGGGCGCCGTGAGGCGCACGCAACCTTGTAAGGGTAGCCGCTCGCGCCTCCTAGTTCAATGCCTCGTCATCGTCGGCCGGCGGGGGAGTGACGCCGCCACGGGCGACCGGAACCCCGGTCAGCGCCGCGTTCGCCTCGCTCTGCGCCTGCGCGAGCGCGTCGGCCACCGAGAGCTCGCCGGTGAACATCCGGTCGAAGATCGGCTCGATGATGCTCTGCGTGCGTCCGTAGATGCCGGTCGGCGCGGCGATGGTCGGCCCGTCGTCGATGACGTCGAAGAACGGCCTGACGTCGACGCCCTGCGTCGTCCAGTGGTCGTAGTACCCCTCTTGAGCGCCGAGCACGGCCGGCACGGCGGCGCCGTCGGCCCCGATGTGCTTCGCGCCGTCCGTCGAGCCGAGCCACGCGAGCACCTTCGCGGTGTCGTCGCGGTGCGGGGTGTTCGCGTTGCCCGCGGCGACGATGCCGTTCGTCACGCTGATGCGGCCGGCGGGCCCGGCGGGCATCGGCGCGACGCCCCACTCGAAGTCGGCTCCCGCGTCGACGGGCGCGAGGCTGTACAGCCCCGACTGGAACAGCGCCATGTTCCCGGCCACGAACTGCTCGCGGCTGTAGTCCGCGTTCTCGTTCGTCAGGACGGCGGGAGGCGCGACCCGCGCCTGCTGCACGAGGTCGACCACGTACTGGAAGGCGACCCGCGCCTCCTCGGTGTCGAAGGCGAACGCCGTCGAGTCGTCGTTCTCGAACGCGCCGCCGGCCGAGGCCAGGTAGTCGTACCAGATGGCCTGCAGGTCGTCGCCGGCGTTGTAGCCGTACTGCACCGGGGTGCCGTCGAAGGCGGGGTCGTCGGCCGTGCGCCCCGACGCGTCGCGGGTGAGCTTCTTCAGCACCGGCAGCAGCGTGTCGCCCTCGCCGCCGCCGGGCGCCCAGGCGAGCTCGTCGAGCGTCGCCGGATCGATGCCGGCCTGCTTCAGCAGATCCGCGTTGTAGTAGAGCGCGATGCCGCCGTCCGAGAGCTGCGGCACGCCCCAGAGGTGGCCGTCGTCGGTCGTGAACTGGTCGACGACCGCGGGGGACCACGCCGCGCGCGAGGTGCGACCGAGCACGCGGTCGATGTCGAACAGCGCGCCCTCATCGGCGTAGTCGGTGTAGTTCGAGCTGTTCAGCCAGAAGATGTCGTCGGCCTCGCCCGCCTCGACGTCGTCGGCCAGGGTCGTGAAGTACTCGTCGTAGGGCACGACGTCGACCTCGACCTCGATGTCGGGGTTGTCGCGCTCGAACGTCGCGAACGACTTCTCGTAACCGGCGGCGACGGTGTCGTCCCAGACGCGGACGGTGACCGTCGTCTGATCCGCCTCGGGTTCCGGACGCGTGGGCCCGGTCTGACCCGAGGTCGACAGACCGAACGCGGTGATGCCGAGGGCCGATGCGGCGACGATCGCGACGCAGACGGACCCGGCGACGAGCGCGGAGTTCAAGGGCTTGGGCACCGGTGCAGAGTACCCGGACTCCGAGGAGGCGCGGGTCGGCACCGTCCTGTGCTCGACGCCGCCGTCGTGAAGCGGCTACTGGCTGCGCGCGCCCCACCAGGCCAGCAGGCGGGCGGTCGCCTCGTCCTCGCCGAGCGGGCCCTCTTCGGTGCGCAGCTCGAGCAGGAACCGATACGCCTCGCCGACCTCGCGGCTCGGGCCGATGCCGAGCACGCGCTGGATCGCGTCGCCGTCGAGGTCGGGGCGCAGCGAGTCGATCTCCTCGCGGGCGCGGAGATCGGCGATGCGGGCCTCGAGGTCGTCGTAGGCGAAGCCGAGGCGGTCGGCCTTGCGGCGGTTGCGGGTCGTGACGTCGGCCCGGGTGAGCATGTGCAGACGTTCGAGCTGGTCGCCGGCGTCGCGCACGTAGCGGCGGACGGCCGAGTCGGTCCAGGCGCCCTCGGTGTAGCCGAAGAACCGCAGGTGCAGCTCGATCAGACGGTAAACCGCGGCGATGGTGTCGTTGTCGAAGCGCAGCGCCTTCAGCCGCTTCTTGGCGAGCTTCGCGCCGACGACGTCGTGGTGGTGGAACGTCACGACCCCGCCCGGCTCGAGGCGGCGGGTGGCCGGCTTGCCGCAGTCGTGCAGCAGGGCCGCGAGGCGCAGGGTGAGATCGGGGGCCTCGCCGGGGTGACGCTCGGCCTCGTAGCCGATCGCCTGCTCGATCACGGTGAGGCTGTGCTCGTAGACGTCTTTGTGGTGGTGGTGCTCGTCGATCTCGAGGCGCATGGCGGCGAGCTCGGGCATCACGTGGTCGGCGAGGCCCGTGTCGACCAGCAGGCGGATCCCGGGGGTCGGGGTCGCGGTGCGCAGCAGCTTCGAGAGCTCGTCGGCGACGCGCTCGACCGACACGATGGACAGGGTGGAGGCGCGGGTCGTCATCGCCTCGCGCACCTCGTCCGACACCTCGAATCCGAGCTGAGCGGTGAACCGCGCCGCCCGCATCATCCGCAGCGGGTCGTCCCGGAAGCTGTCGACGGCCGCGCCGGGGGTCGCGAGCCGCTGCGCCAGCAGATCGTCGACCCCGCCGGACGGGTCGACCAGCACCTTCTCGGGCAGCCGCAGCGCCATCGCGTTGACGGTGAAGTCGCGACGCACGAGATCGCCCTCGAGGGTGTCGCCGAACTCGACGACGGGCTTGCGGGTCTCGCCGTCGTAGACGTCGCTGCGGTACGTCGTGATCTCGACGACCTCGCCGTCGACGCGGGCCGCGATCGTGCCGAACTGGCGCCCGACGTCCCAGTGGGCCTCGGCCAGGGGCACGACGATCTCGAGGATCTCGTCGGGGGAGGCGCTGGTCGTGAAGTCGAGGTCGTTCACCCGGTGCCCGAGGAACGCGTCGCGCACCGGACCGCCGACCAGGGCGAACTCGTGACCCGCGGCGGCGAAGGCGGCCGAGAGGCGGGCGATGCGGGGGGTGGAGGCCAGTCGATCCAGGCGCTCGACGGCGGAGGCGACGGTGTCCATGGGCGACCACTTTGCCATACGGGGCGGTGCGGATCGCCGACCCGCGCCTCCTCCCCAGGGCTGGTTCCGGGCCTCGACGGGGCCGTCGGGGGCCGCTCACCTCGAACGGCTGGGGACGATTCCCTAGACTCGGCATGCTCGTGCGACCCCGGCGCCGACGAGCGACACCACTATGAGACTCCTTCCCGCCTTCCTGGCCCTCGTGACGACGCTCGGCGTCGCAGGCGCCGCGCTGCCCGCGGACGCCGCGTCGGCCGCACCGGCGGGCACCGTGTCGGCGTCGGCGTCCGCCGCGTCGTCGGCCGCCGAGGCCGACGGCGACTCCGTCACGCTCACCGTCTCGCCCGAGGCCGACGGGGTGCTGCGCTCGGGCGACGACCTCGATCTGACGCTCACCGTGACGAACGGCACGGAGAGCGACCTCGACGAGGGCAGCGCCCGCATCTACCTCGACCGCGACTCGTTCGTCGCCCGGTCGAAGCTCGCCGACTGGCTCACCCCCGAGACGACCACGGGCGACGACTACCTCGGCCTCTACATGGCGCGGGTCGACGTGCCCGCGGTGTCCGCCGGCGAGACCGTGACCGTCGACGACGTCTCGATCCCCGCCGACCGCACGGCCCTCGACGGGTGGACGTGGGGTGCGCGGGCGCTCGGGGTGCGCCTCCTCGGCCCCGACGGACTGCAGGTCGCGCAGGCCCGCAGCAGCGTCGTCTGGTACCCGAGCGAGAGCTTCCAGCCGACGCGCCTGTCGGTCGCCGTGCCGATCACCACCCCCGAGACCGAGAACGGCGTGCTCGACGCCGCCGCCCTCGAGGCCTACACCTCACCCGACGGCACCCTCACGCGGCAGCTGCGCCAGGTGGTCGGCACGTCGGCGACGGTGGCCGTCGACCCGATGATCATCGCGTCGATCCGGCTGCTCGGCAGCGAGGCCCCCGAGTCGGCGGTCGAGTGGCTCGACGACCTGTCGGCGGCGGGCGTCGAGACGTTCCCCCTCGCCTACGCCGACGCCGACGTCGCCGGGCTCAGCCAGGCGGGCGCCCCCTCGGTGCCCGGACCGACCTCGTTCGACTCGCTGGTCGACGAGTCGCGGTTCGACACCTCGACCTCGGCCACCGACGCGCCGACCCCGGCGCCGACCGACGAGACGAGCGACGGGTCGGACTCGAGCACGAGCTCGTCGTCGGGCTCGTCGACCTCGTCGGAGTCGTCGCCCGGCGCGGGTCCGTCCGACTCGCCGGGCGTCGGCACGGGCGGCGGCTCGGGCTCGACCGCCCCGCCGGCCGACGAGCCCACCCCGACACCCACCGACGAGCCGACGGCGCCTCCGCTGCCGACCACCGAGTCGCTGCTGGCGTTCCCCTGGTCGCTGTCGTCGATCGCCTGGCCGGTCGACGACACCGTGGTGGCCTCCGACATCGCCACCATCACCGAGCGCGACTACACCTCGACGATCCTCTCGAGCTCGAACGTCGACGTGGCGTCCGAGTCGACCGAGAACGCGCCCGTCGACCTCGGCGGCTCGACCGGTCTCGTCTCGGACGACACGCTGTCGGGTCTCGTCCGCGAGGCGGCCGCGGCCACCAGCACCGCCTCCCGGAAGTCCGCGATGGCCGAGCTGTCCGCGAGCGTCGCCACCATCGCGAAGGAGCGCCCCAGCGACGGCCGCACCATGCTCGCCACCCTCGGCCGCTCGTGGTCGACCGACGGCGAGCGGCTGCGTCAGACCCTCGGCGCCCTCGACGACCTGCCCTGGTCGGCGCCCTCGGCCCTCGGCGACACCCTCGCGGTCGACGCGACCGACGCGACGGTCGTCGACGAACCCGAGTCGGCCGAGCGCCTCCGCGACCTGCGCTCGCTCGTCCGGTCCGACCGCCAGGTCGCCGACTTCTCGACCGCCCTCGAAGAGCCGCAGACCGTGACCGGCCCGGCCCGCCTCCGCACGCTGGCGCTGTCCTCGCACGCCTGGCGGGCGAACCCCGGCGGTCTGTCGTCCGAGGTCGCCGACGCGGCCGTGGCGGCCACCGACACGTCGCGACTCGTCTCGATCGTGCAGGGCAGCGACCAGCTGATCCTCGGCGACCGGTCGTCGCTGCCGCTCTACGTGCAGAACACCTCCGACTCGGCGGCGACGGTGTTCCTCACCCTCGCCCCCTCCAGCTCGCGCCTCCTCGTCGAGGAGGACCGCATCCCCGTGACCGTGCAGGCGCAGTCGCAGGCGCGCGTGCGGGTGCCCGTGCAGTCCATCGCCAACGGAACGGTCGACGTCTCGATGTCCCTCGTCAGCTCCACCGGGGTCACCATCGCCACCCCGGCCGTCGTCTCGATCAACGTGCAGGCCGGGTGGGAGACCGCCATCACCTGGGCGTTCGGCATCGGCTTCGCCCTGCTCTTCGGCGGCGGCATCTACCGCACCATCCGCAAGCGCCGTCGCGACGCCGACGGCGGCGGCAGCGCCGGGGGAGACCCCGACGGCCCGACCGACGGCCCCGTCGCCTCCCCGGGCGCGGCCGCGTGAGCGGCGCGACGGGCACGGGGAACGCAGGAGGCGCGGGAGGCGACCAGGGAGGCTCCGGTCCGATCCCTCCCGCCGGCTCCGCGGGCCGCGGCGGTCTCGGCCGCGCGAGCATCCTCCTCGCGTCCGGCACGATGGTGTCCCGCGTGCTCGGCTTCGTCAAGACGGCCGTCCTCGCCGCGGCCATCGGCCAGTCCGCCAGCCGTGCGGCCGACTCGTTCGCCCTGGCGAACCAGCTGCCGAACAACATCTACGCGCTCATCGCGGGCGGCCTGCTGAGCGCCGTGCTCGTGCCGCAGATCGTCCGGGCGGCGACGCACGACGACGACGGCGGCCAGCGCTTCATCAACAAGATCGTCACCCTCGGCACGCTCGTCTTCGCGGTGGTCGGTCTGCTCGGCACCCTGCTGGCGCCGGTGCTCGTCTCGATCTACGCCCAGCAGGCCGATGCATCCGGTCAAGGGGGTTACACCTCCGAGTCCCTGGCGCTGGCCACGGCGTTCGCGTACTGGTGCCTGCCCCAGATCTTCTTCTACGCCATGTACTCGCTGCTCAGCGAGGTGCTCAACGCCCGCCAGGTCTTCGGCCCGTTCACCTGGGCCCCGGTGCTCAACAACGTCGTCGCGATCGCCGGTCTCGTCGCCTTCATGGTGGTCTTCGGGGGAGCCGAGGCGAACTCGACCGTCGACGTCTGGTCGGCCGACCGCATCGCCGTGATCGCCGGCACGGCGTCGCTCGGCGTGCTGGCACAGGCGGCGTTCCTGCTGCTCTTCTGGCGTCGCGCGGGGCTCACCTTCCGCCCCGACTTCCGCTGGCGCGGCGTCGGACTCGGTGCGACCGGCAAGGCGGCCGGCTGGCTCTTCGGCATGGTGCTCGTGACCCAGGTCGCCGGGCTCGTGCAGAGCCGGGTGGCGTCGCAGGGCAGCGGCGCCGGGGCCTCGAACGCCGTGCTCGCCAACTCGTGGCTGCTGTTCATGCTGCCGCACGGGATCGTGGCCGTGTCGATCGCGACGGCCTACTTCACCCGCATGAGCGGCCACGCCTCGCGCGGCGATCTCCGCGCCGTGCGCACCGACCTGTCGCAGTCGCTCCGCACCATCGGCATGTTCATGGTCTTCGCCACCGTGGCCATGTGCGTCGTCGCGTACCCGTTCGCGAGCTTCTTCGAGCGGACCTTCGAGGGCGCCAGCCAGATGGCGCAGGTCATCCTCGGGTTCATGCCCGGGCTGATCCTCTTCAGCGTGCTGTTCGTCGTCCAGCGGGTCTTCTACGCGCTGCACGATCAGCGCACGCCGTTCTTCATGCAGGTCGTCCAGTCGAGCATCTTCGTCGTCGGCACGCTGATCGCCTCCGCCGTCGTGCCCGACGACCAGGTCGCCGTCGCGATCGCCGTCACGACCTCGATCGCCGGCTCGACCCAGACGGTCGTCGCCCTGGTGCTCATCCGCCGCCGCCTCGGCGGGATGGACGGCCGCTGGGTGCTGCGCCGCTACGTGCAGTTCCTGTTCTTCTCGCTCGTCGCCGGTGCCGTCGGACTCGTCGTCGTGACCATCATGGGTGGTTTCGTTTCTGATGGCTTCGCGCACAGCGGCCGGATCCCCGGGCTGCTGACCGTCATGGTCGCCGCCGCGGTGATGGCCGTCGTCTACCTCGGTCTGCTCGCCCTGATCCGGCTGCCCGAGCTGCTGGCGCTGACCGGTCCGGTGGTGGCCCGGGCCCGGCCGCTGGTCGCGCGCGTCCTCAGGCGCTGACCCGCGCCTCCTCCCCAGGGGCTCCCTGGGCCGCTCCGAGGGGTCGACCCGCGCCTCCCGGGTCGCTCGGAATAGCCCGTCGATAGGATGTGTTCACTCAGACGGTCGGGCGAGAACGTCGATCGGGCATCACGGCTCGAACGCATCTGGCACGACATCCGCCCCGTTCCTCAGAGAGGTGCTCATGCGCCAGATCATCATCATCGGCTCCGGTCCCGCCGGCTACACGGCCGGCATCTACGCCGCCCGCGCCGGGCTCGAGCCGCTCATCGTGGCCAGCTCGGTCGAGGCCGGCGGCGAGCTCATGAAGACCACCGAGGTCGAGAACTTCCCCGGCTTCCCCGACGGCATCATGGGCCCCGACCTCATGTTCAAGCTGCAAGAGCAGGCAGAGAAGTTCGGCGCCGAGGTCCTCCTCGACGACGTGACCAGCGTCGACCTGACCGGCGACGTCAAGAAGGTCACCCTCGGCAGCGGCACCGTCGAAGAGGCCGTCACGGTGATCTTCGCCACGGGCAGCGCCTACCGCAAGCTCGGCCTCGCCGACGAGGAGCGCCTCAGCGGCCGCGGCGTCAGCTGGTGCGCGACGTGCGACGGCTTCTTCTTCAAGCAGAAGGAGATCGCGGTCGTCGGCGGCGGCGACTCGGCGATGGAGGAGGCGACGTTCCTCACGCGCTTCGCCAGCAAGGTCTACGTCATCCACCGCGGCGACTCGCTGCGTGCGTCGAAGATCATGCAGGAGCGGGCCTTCGCCAACGACAAGATCGAGTTCCTCTGGAACAAGACCGTCACGAAGATCAATGGCGACGAGAAGGCCACGGGCGTGCAGCTGACCGACACGGTCGACGGCAGCACCTCGGACCTCGACCTCGACGGCCTCTTCATCGCGATCGGCAACGACCCGCGCGTGCACCTCGTCCACAACCAGCTCGACCTCACGGTCGACGGCACGATCGCCGTCGAGGGCCGCAGCTCGAAGACGAACCTCCGCGGCGTGTTCGCCGCCGGCGACGTCATCGACGCGACGTACCGCCAGGCGGCCACGGCAGCCGGCTCGGGTGTCGTCGCGGCGCTCGACGCCGAGCACTTCCTGGCGAGCCTCGACCAGACGTTTCTAGCCGAGAACACCGAGGGCGCGGCCGAGGGCATCGACACGGCCGAGTCCGTCGCCGTGGGCGTCTGACCGGCGCCCCCGGTCTCCGCCTCGCGAACCCCACAGCCCTAACAGTCCCCACGACGAAAGGAACCACCATGAGCACCGCCAAGGCAGTCACCGACGCGTCCTTCGAGAGCGACGTCATCACCTCCGACAAGACGATCCTCGTCGACTTCTGGGCCGAGTGGTGCGGCCCGTGCCGCGCCGTCTCGCCGATCCTCGACCAGATCGCGGCCGAGCACTCCGACAAGATCGAGATCGTCAAGCTCAACGTCGACGACAACCCGCAGACCGCGGCGAAGTACCAGATCACGTCGATCCCCGCCATGAAGGTCTACCGCGGTGGCGAGGTCGTCAAGACCGTCATCGGCGCGAAGCCCAAGCAGGCCCTCGAGGCCGACCTGGCGGAGTTCCTCGCGTAGTCGATCCGACCACGTCGAAAGCCCGCCCAGCACCCCGCTGGGCGGGCTTTCGTGGTCTCACCGCCGCACCAGGCATAGTCTTGGACGATTCACCCTCAGACAGACAGGGAAGCAGATGACCGACAAGGGCACCAACCTCGATCCGTGGTACGACTCGTACGCCGACCGTACGGCCGGACTCAGCGCCTCCGAGGTCCGAGCCCTGTTCGCCGTCGCCTCGCGTCCCGAGGTCGTCTCCCTGGCCGGGGGCATGCCCTACGTCTCGGCTCTGCCGCGCGAGCTCGTGACGGGGTCGATCGACCGCGTCATGTCGAAGGGCGGGGGAGCGATGGCCCTGCAGTACGGCTCGGGTCAGGGCACCCCCGCGATCCGCGAGCACATCATGCAGATCATGGCGATGGAGGGCATCCGCGGCAGCGCCGACGACGTGGTGGTCACGACCGGCTCGCAGCAGGCCCTCGATCTCGTCACGCGGCTGTTCATCAACCCCGGCGACGTCGTCCTGGCCGAGTCGCCGAGCTACGTGGGGGCTCTGGGGGTCTTCAAGGCCTACCAGGCGGACGTCCAGCACGTCGCTATGGACGACGAGGGGCTGGTCCCGGAGGCGCTGAGAGAGGCGATCACGGCCGTCACCTCCCGGGGCGGCACGATCAAGTTCCTGTACACGATCCCCAACTTCCACAACCCGGCCGGAGTCACGCTGTCGTGGGCCCGCCGGCTCGAGATCCTCGAGATCTGCCGCAGCGCCGGAATCCTCGTGCTCGAGGACAACCCCTACGGCCTCCTGTCGTTCGACGAGCCGGCTCCGCAGGCGATGCGCTCGGTCGACGACGAGGGCGTCATCTATCTCGGTTCGTTCTCGAAGACCCTCGCCCCCGGGTTCCGCGTCGGCTGGGCCCTGGCCCCGCACGCCATCCGCGAGAAACTGATCCTCGCGAACGAGTCGGCCACCCTGTCGCCCAACTCCTTCGGTCAGTTCGTGATCACCGAGTACCTCGACCAGGCGGACTGGCGCGGCCAGATCGACATCTTCCGCGACCTCTACCGCGAACGACGCGATGCGATGCTGTCGGCCCTGGGGGAGTACCTGCCCTCACTGACGTGGACGCGACCCGAGGGCGGCTTCTTCGTCTGGCTGTCGCTGCCCGACGAGCTCGACTCGAAGGCCATGCTGCCGCGTGCGGTGAAGGAGCTGGTGGCCTACACGCCCGGAACGGCCTTCTACGCCGACGGAGGGGGGCGGCAGAACATCCGTCTGTCGTTCTGCTACCCCACGTCCGAGATGATCAAGGTCGGCGTGGCGCGCCTCGCGACGGTGATCAACGGCGAGCTCGACCTGCTGAACACGTTCTCCGGTGCTCGTTTGGGCAAGCCGGCGACGCAGCGCGAAGGCGTCACCATGCCGCCGCCGAACATGTCCTGATCAGCGTTTATCGTCTCTCGCGTCTTCTTCTCGCCATCATCTCGAAGGATCATCCGTCATGAACTCGAGCGCCCTGCGCAACGTCACCGTCCTCGCCGGCGGCATCTCGCACGAGCGCGACGTGTCGCTCCGGTCGGGCCGACGCGTCGTGGACAGCCTGACGTCGCACGGCATCGCCGTCGAACTCCGCGACCCGGATGCGACGCTGCTGGCGCACCTCACCGAGACGCACCCCGACGTCGTCTGGCCGGTGCTGCACGGCGCCAGCGGTGAGGACGGCGCGCTGCGAGGCCTGCTCGAGGCACTCGACATCCCGTTCGTGGGCAGCACCTCGGCCGCGGCGCGTCTCGCATGGGACAAGCCGACGGCGAAGGAGCTCGCCCGTCGTGCCGGCGTCTCGACGCCCCGGGGCCTGACGCTGTCGCACGATGCGTTCCGCGAGCTCGGAGCAGCCGGCGTCCTCGCGGCCATCGCCGACGAGCACCCGGTGCCCGTCGTGGTGAAACCCGCCCGAGGAGGCTCGGCGCAGGGAGTCACGGTCGTCGAGACCGCAGACGGCCTCCCCCGGGCGATGGTCGACGCGTACACGTACTGCGACGATGTCATCGTCGAGCAGAAGATCACCGGCACCGAGATCGCCGTGGGTGTCATCGACACGGGCGACGGGCCCACCGCCCTGCCGGCCGTCGAGATCGTGCCGCGCAGTGGGATCTACGGATTCGACGCGCGGTACAACGCTGGTGAGACGACGTTCTTCACGCCGGCTCGGTTGTCGGATGAGGCAGCGGCGTCAGCCGCCCAGGCGGCGGTCGCGGTTCACGAGGCCTTGGGGCTGCGGCACTTGTCACGTGTCGACCTGATCGTCGATGCCACCGGCAAGGCCTGGTTCCTCGAGGTGAACGTGCTGCCGGGGCTGACGGAGACCTCGCTCGTACCGATGGCCCTCGATGCCGCCGGTTACGAGCTCGGCTTGGTCTATGCAGCCCTGGCCGAGAAGGCCGTCCGCGACCACCAGTAGACCCACCGGCCTCCGGGCCCACGTTTCACGTGAAACCTCGCCCGCATGCTGTGGAGGATGCCTTGGTCGCGACGGACTGAGGCTGCCCCCACCCCGTGACCGGTGCCGGCCTCATCGAGGCTCGTGCTCGGTCGGTCTATCCGGCCTCGGCATGCCCTGCAGTCACCAGTGATGAGACACCGACTGCGATCGCTCGATTTCGTCAGGAGGTGCTCCTCTCGAGGGGAGTGTCGCCTTCCTGCCTGCTCATGGTGCGTGGCCAGAACTGCCAGTCGAGGGAGACGAAGTCTCGAGAAGTCCAGCCGGGAAGCATCGCGAGTAGCGCCATATTGCTGCAGGGCAGGCGGTGTCGTATCGCGGGAGCGCAGGCGGTGTCGTAACGAGACAGGGCAGGCGGTGTCGTAACTCGGCAGCGCAGGCGATGCCGTATCGCAGAGTCGCAGTGAAAGATCGCGTGAGGTCCGAGAGCGTCGCGGACGACTTGCCGCCCGTACCGGCGCGACATATGGCGCGGTCATGGGCTTCTTCGTCGTCGCTCCGATCACGGCGAGCTGTGCGATCGGACTCACGGACTCGTGATCCGCCCCACCCGGCGAGACCTGACCACCCGGAGTCTGCAGCCGATTGAGAAGATCCTCTCGACATCGATCGCCCGATGACGGCAGGTACAGCGAGGCGCACGGACTCAGACCTGCCCTCGGAGGACGACAGGCCAAATGCAGCACGACGTCGAAGCTCTCGGGGGCAGGGACAGGCTCTCTCTCTTCGTTTCACGTGAAACACACCCAGTGCGGGAACGGTCGCGATGGGATGAGTAGCTGCACCGGCCACCCCGCCCTTCCGGGGTCCGCTAATGCATTAGCTCCTGGCGATTACAACCTGGCGAAGTCGACTTGCAGGACGTATTACCTGCTCAGCAGGAAGTATCTACAAGGAGTCAGGTCGAACTCGGCACACCGGCATCCTCAGAGTCTCACGTTGCAATGCGTCAAGGCACCGATGTGCTGAGGTACCCCAGTGCCACGCTGCCACGCTGCCACGCTGCCACGCTGCCACGCTGCCACGCTGCCACGCTGCCACGCTGCCACGCTGCCACGCTGCCACGCTGCCACGCTGTGCCACGCTGCCACGCTGCCACGGTCAAATCACACTTACGCGACAGGGGGACACGTTTCACGTGAAACAGCCGCGGTTGACTCGATGAACGCGCCGCCGTACCTGCGACATGATCCCATAGCCGGAAGTCGTCCTTACGCCACCGTCTAGGCCACGTGGACCACGTGTCGCCCCGATTCTTCGCTCCAGACCTGTATCCGCGGGAAGGCAACCAAGAGACGTCGCATCCTCACCAACCCGGAGAATCCATCTCCACCGGGTACAAAGATGTTCCAAGACACCTATCTGACGGAGAACGACGAAACGCCCCGTGAGTGGGGGCGTTTCACGTGAAACAACAGTCGACATGACCGCAGACGATCAGCCGACGGGATCCTGGCCCAACTCCCCGAGAATGCGGTTGAGATCATCGATCGATGCGAAGTCGATCGTGATCGAGCCCTTCCGCGCTCCGAGGTTCACCTTGACCCGCGTCTCGAGCCGGTCACCGAGACCCTCGGCGATCTCATCGAGATGCGCCTGGTGACGACCAGCAGCCTTCGTGGTCTTCGCCTTGGCAGGGGAGCCCGCCGCGATGGCCTCCGCCTGACGCACGGACAGATCTTCGTTGACGATCTTGTCGGCCAGGCGCTCCATGAGGACGGGATCACCGGTCGACAGGATTGCACGAGCATGTCCGGCCGACAGCACGCCGGCGGCGACCCGCCGCTGCACGCTCGCCGGCAGCCGGAGCAGACGAAGCGTGTTCGTGATCTGAGGACGGCTTCGACCGATGCGAGTCGCCAGCTCATCCTGCGTAATGCCGAAGTCGGCGAGAAGTTGCTGATAGGCCGACGCTTCTTCGAGAGGGTTGAGCTCCGCACGGTGCAGGTTCTCGAGAAGGGCGTCGCGCAGCATGGCGTCATCGGCCGTGTCTTTGACTATGGCCGGAATCGTGGCCAGCCCCAACTCCTTGGTGGCCCGCAGTCGACGCTCTCCCATGACGAGTTCGTACTGCACAGGCGTCGACGCCTTCTTGCCCTTCGAGGGGAGAGGCCGAACGACGATCGGCTGCAGCACGCCCACCTCACGGATCGACGAGACGAGCTCGGCGAGCTCCTCATCGCGGAACTCCGTGCGCGGCTGCTTCGCATTGGGGACGACATCGAGGGGGTTCAGGTTCGCCAGTCGCGCACCCGGGACCGCGACGAGATCCTCGGCCGTCTGCTGCGCCGTCGGGAAGAACACGTCGACAGGGCGACCCTGCGTCTCGTCATTGACGGGGATGAGGGCGCCGATGCCGCGCCCGAGTCCGGTTCTCTTCGTAGCCACTACTGGGGTGCTCCTCGACGTGCAAGTTCGGCGGCCGCCTCGAGGTACGAGATCGACCCGGGCGAGTTCTGGTCATAGCTGATCACGGTCTGCCCGTAACCGGGAGCCTCGCTGATCCGTACGGACCGCGGGATCAACGTTTGCAGCGCCTCCTTGGGGAAGTGCTCGCGGACATCGGCGACGACCTGCTGAGCGAGGTTCGTCCGGCCGTCGTACATCGTCAACAGGATGCTCGAGACGGCCAGACGGGGGTTGAGGTGCTTCTCGATCAGCTGGATGTTGCGCAGGAGCTGGCTGAGGCCCTCAAGCGCGTAGTACTCGCACTGGATCGGGATCAGCACTTCTCCTGCAGCGACGAACGCGTTGATGGTCAGCAGCCCCAACGACGGCGGGCAGTCGATGAACACGTAGTCGTACCGCTCACCAGCAGCCTCAGTCCGTTCGAGGTGCGCTTCGAGCGCCGTCCGCAGTCGCTGCTCGCGAGCGACCAGCGAGACCAGCTCGATCTCGGCGCCGGCGAGATGGATGGTGGCCGGGATGCAGAAGAGGGTTTCGAACTCCGGACTCTGCTGGACGACATCGTCCATGTTCCCGTCGTTGACGATGACGTCGTACACGCTCGGTGTATCGGCGCGGTGGTCGACCCCCAATGCCGTCGAGGCATTGCCCTGCGGGTCGAGATCGATGACCAGCACCCGTGTTCCGCTGCGCGCCAGGGCTGCAGCCAGGTTGACGGTGGTCGTCGTCTTGCCGACGCCGCCCTTCTGGTTCGACACTGTGAGCACGCGTGTCTGCGCCGGCGGCGGCAGGGGCTCCCGCGACAGCGCACGCTTGCGCCGATTCAGGTCGGCGAGCTCCCGGGCCAGGGGAGTGGTGCCGTCGTAGTCAGTGGAGGAACTCACCGGATGGATTCTCCGAATCGCCATGTTTCACGTGGAACAACGTGGATGCAGCCCGACGAGCGAGGTCGCACGCCGAGGAGGCGCGGCGACCGGTCGAGCACTGGCTCAACTTTAGCTTGCAGCACCGACAATGCCGGGAGAACAGCGACTCGAGCCGACGTTCTCTCATAACCCCTGATCACGCCCTGGATGCGGACCTGCTCGAGTGTCGTCTGGTCAGGCTGCGAGCTGAGGGGCCCAGATCACGACAGGATAGGCCGGACGGCGACCATCTCACTCAGATCGGCTCCTGTGGAGCCGGATCGCGCCTCCTCGGCGGTCACCACCGGCGTCGAGACGAGCCGGCCACGAGACGTACCGGCGACGAGTCGTCAACCCAAGGTGGCGCGGAAGACGCGGGTGGTCTCGGCCGGGTCGACGACGCCGACCCCGAGCTCGAGCACCTCGACATCGACCAGGTGGTTCTTGGCGATGACCTTCCGAGCCGCGTCCACCTCGGCGTCGACTCGGGCGCCCTTCATCAGCAGCAGCTGTCCGCCGGTCTTCACCAGGGGAGCCGTCAGGGGGATCAGCTTCGACAGCGCCGACACTGCACGCGCCGTGACCTGATCGAGCCAGCCGTCGAGCTCGACCTCCTCGGCGCGAGCGCGCACGACCTCGACGTTGGTGAGGCCCATGCGATCGGCCTCGGCCCGGAGCCAGTCGGTGCGACGCTCCATGGGCTCGATGAGGACGAGCGTGGCCCCGGGTCGTGCCGCGGCGAGGACGAGACCCGGCAGTCCGGCGCCCGAGCCGACGTCGCCCACGCGACCGTCGACGAGCAGCGGCGCCAGCAATCCCGAGTTGACGATGTGCCGAGTCCACAGGCGGGGGAGTTCGAGCGGGCCGATGAGACCGAGCTCCTCGCCGTACTGCGCGAGGTCTGCGGCGTACTGCCGCACCACGTCGAGACGGTCGCCGAAGATGTCGGCCGCGACGGCGGGCTCGGGCTCGAGGGTGCTCAGGTCAGGCATCGGCGGCTCGGGGTGTGCGGGCTAGGCCCGGGTGATGACGGTGTGGCGGTCGCGGCCTTCGCCCTCGGACTCCGAGGTGAAGCCGCGAGCGGCCACGATGTCATGCACGAGCTTGCGCTCGTACGACGACATGGGAGGCAGCGACGCTGCGGTGCCGCCCTCCTCGAGCTTCTCGACGGCACGGTCGACGAGCGCGCCGAGCTCGGCCTCGCGGATCGCCCTCGACCCGCCGATGTCGAGGATCAGGCGCGAGAACTCGCCCGTCTTGGTCTGCACCGCGATGCGCGTGAGCTCCTGCAGGGCGTTGACCGTGTCCGGCTTCGACAGCACGCGGAGGTTGCCCTCACCGGTCGAGTCGACCGAGATGTACGACCGGCCGGCCCGCACCTCGATGTCGATGTCGCCGTCGAAGTCGCAGATGTCGAGGAGCTCCTCGATGTAGTCCGCGGCGATCTCGCCCTCGTCGAGATCGGTGGTCGAGGAGGCGCCGGTCGCGTCGTCGTCGGAGGTGACGGCACCGGTCGGCTCGACCCGCGCCTCCTCGGGGGAGGCGTCTGCGGGTGCTGCGGGCTCGGCCGCCGCGTCCCGCGTGGTCGCCGTCTCGCTGTCGATGGGCTGCGGGTTCGTCACGTCGTGGTCATCCGTCTCGCTCGTCACTTCTTGTTGCCGTTCTGCTTCTTCGCCCGGTTCTTCCCCACCGGCTGCGTGCGCTGCGTGGTCTTCGGAACGGGAGGGGCCGACTCGATCTCGGTCACCGTGATGGTCGGCAGACCCTTGCGCTGCTGCTTGCGGGCGAGGCGCTCCTCACGGGCGAGTGCCGCCTCGCTGCCCGGGGTGGGCATGTTCCGGATGACGATGAACTGCTGCGCCATCGTCCAGATGTTCGAGGTCAGCCAGTAGAACATGACGCCGAGCGGGAACGACAGACCCGAGAAGACGAAGACGAGGGGCAGCACGTAGAGGAGCATGCGCTGCTGCTTGAACATGGGGCTCGCCTTGGTCTCGGGCGACATGTTCTTCGAGACGATCTGCAGCTGGGTGATGAACTGCGACGCGGTCATGACGACGACCATGCCGGCGGCGATGAGCCGGACCTCCCAGGTGGTGGCGCTGAGGAAGGTCTCCTTCAGCGGTGCGCCCCACAGCGTGGCCTCGCCGAACGAGGTGGACAGCGCCTGGTTGAGCAGGCCGACGCCGACGCCCTCGCGCTGGGCGTTCTGCAGCACCGAGAACAGGCTGAAGAAGATCGGCATCTGGATGAGCAGCGGCAGGCACGAGCTCAGCGGGTTGGTGCCCGTGTCTTTGTAGAGCGCCATGGTCTCGCGCGACATGGCCTCGCGGCTGAACTGGTCGCGCTTGCCCTTGTACTTGTCCTGGATCTTCTTGAGCTTGGGAGCGATCTCCATCATGCGTCGCTGGCTCTTGATCTGCCGGACGAAGATGGGGATCAGCAGGGCCCGGACCACGAGCACGAGACCCACGATCGACAGCACCCAGGTTCCACCCCAGTCGAAGCCCATCCCGGCGCTGGTCAGCAGCTCGTGGAATCCGACGAGGATCGCCTCGACGACCCACTTGAGGGGCCAGAGGATGGTGTCGATGAAGCCCATGGTGTTCGGGTCAGCCCTTTCCGTGGCTCTGTACGAGGAGACCGTTCGAACCGACGGGAGCGGAGGCTCGAGCCGGGCGACGGGGGATCACGAAGCCGAAGCCCGTGATCGTGATGTTCTGGGCCGGTCGTTCGGGGACGTCGTCGATCCCGCCCGCCGACCAGGGGTTGCAGCGGGCGATGCGCCAGGCGCCCCGCGCGGAGCCGGCTACGACGCCGTACCGCTGGATCGCCTCGAGCGCGTATCGCGAGCAGGAGGGATGGTATCGGCAGACCTCGCCGTACAGAGGCGAGATGACCGCCCGATAGGCGCGGAGCACGACGATCGCCGCGTTGCGGGGAAGCAACGCCACGAACAGTACGAGTTCTCTCACGCTTTCACGACCTTGTCGACGACCCCTGAGATGTCCTTCAGCAGGGTAGACCACGGAACGGAGTCGCTGCCTGGCAAAGAGCGGATGACGATGTCGGTCCCCGGGGGCATCGACGGCAGCAGCTCATGGCAGACGTGCTTCAACCGCCTACGGACCGTGTTGCGGACGACGGCGTTGCCGACGGTCTTGGCCACGATGAACCCGAACCGGACTCCGGCGTCGTCATGACGACGCACGTAGACGACCGAGTGCGCCGTGGCCGACTTGCGGCCACGGCGCACGGTGTTTCGGTAGTCGTCTGCGCGGACGATCCGGTTGGCTCTGGCCAACACCGGGTGCGACTACGCGGAGAGTTCGGTGCGACCCTTGCCACGACGGGCGGCGAGGATGGCGCGACCCGCACGGGTGCGCATGCGGGCACGGAAACCGTGCTTCTTGGCGCGGCGGCGGTTGTTCGGCTGGAACGTTCTCTTGCTCATGGTGTTTTCTCCAGGGATGCGGACCTGGCCTGCTGCCATGATCCGAGAAGTCTTGTACAGCCCAACTGGCTGAAATCAACTGATTAAAAGTACGCGGCATCCGCCCTGCGGTCAAACGGCAGCCTCGGAGGAGTTTATCCACAGTGTTGAAAACTCCGATTGCGGCAGACATACTCATCCGAACTAGGGTGGGTACCTCCCGCTCAAGATCCGCGTAAATCCGGGGAACGAGCACCACTCACGGACGATCCGGCCACCGCCGACCCGTGGAGAAAGCTGTGCATAAGTCGGTCCGCCGAGATGCCGAGGCCCCCCACCGGGCAAGGCGCGCCCAGCACGCAGATCACCGGCAGAAAGAGAAACCCCCGTGGCGAACACCGTCGATCCGGTCCAGGACCTCTGGCGGTCCGTGCTCGCGAGCCTGACCACCGACGACCGCATCACGCCTCAGCTGCACGGCTTCATCAGCCTCGTCGAGCCGAAGGGCGTGCTCGGCGGCACCCTCTACCTCGAGGTGCCCAACGACCTGACCCGCGGGATGCTCGAGCAGCGCATCCGCGGTCCTCTGCTCGAGTCCATCGCCGCCCTCGGCGACGACTCGGTCGCCAGCTTCGCGATCACGGTCAACCCCGACATCACCCCCGACACCCTCACGCAGCAGCCCGAGCAGACCGAGCCGGCCCACTACATCGAGGCCCCCTTCGTCCCGACGCCCGTCGAGTCGCCGACGACGGGCAAGCGCAACGACTCGCGGCTGAACCCGAAGTACAGCTTCGACAACTTCGTCATCGGCGCCTCGAACCGCTTCGCGCACGCGGCCGCCGTCGCCGTCGCCGAGGCGCCGGCCAAGGCCTACAACCCGCTCTTCATCTACGGGTCGTCCGGGCTCGGCAAGACGCACCTCCTCCACGCCATCGGCCACTACGCCGAGACGATGTACCCGGGCATCCGCGTCCGCTACGTCAGCAGCGAGGAGTTCACGAACGACTTCATCAACTCGATCGCCAACAACCGCTCGAACCTGTTCCAGCAGCGGTACCGCGAGATCGACATCCTCCTGATCGACGACATCCAGTTCCTGCAGGGGAAGGACAGCACGCAGGAGGCGTTCTTCCACACGTTCAACACCCTGCACGATCACGACAAGCAGCTGGTCATCACCAGCGACCTGCCCCCGAAGCACCTCACGGGGTTCGAGGACCGCATGCGCTCGCGCTTCGAGTGGGGTCTGATCACCGACGTGCAGGCGCCCGACCTCGAGACGCGCATCGCGATCCTCCGCAAGAAGGCGCAGAGCGAGAAGCTGCAGATCCGCGACGAGGTGCTCGAGTTCATCGCCACGAAGGTGTCGAGCAACATCCGCGAGCTCGAGGGCACGCTCATCCGGGTGACGGCGTTCGCCAGCCTCAACCGCACGGCGGTGGACCTCGCGCTCGTGCAGACCGTGCTGAAGGACCTCATCACGCTCGACGAGGACAACATCATCGCGCCGGTCGACATCATCAACCACACCGCGGACTACTTCAAGCTCTCGGTCGACGACCTCTACGGCTCGTCGCGGTCGCAGGCGATCGCGACCGCCCGGCAGATCGCGATGTACCTGTGCCGTGAGCTGACGAGCCTGTCGCTGCCGAAGATCGGTCAGCTGTTCGGCAACCGGGACCACACCACGGTCATGTACGCGAACAAGAAGATCAGCGAGCTCATGAAGGAGCGCCGCTCCATCTACAACCAGGTGACCGAGCTGACGAGCCGCATCAAGCAGGACACCCGCTACAAATAAGGGCCTGGTCGAGGGGCTGTCCCCACCCCTCCCGGCAGCACCGTCCGTTCGGGCGTCGACATCATGTCGGCGCCCGTTCGTCGTCTCCGGAGCCATCAGGAGGCGCACAGCAGGTCCCTAGACGACCGAACGATCCCACAGTGTGGATAACCTGTGGAAACTCGTGGATAACTTGGGGGACGGTTGTTCACGAATGACATGACCCTGTGGGAACGGCTCAAGGCCGACCCGTGGGTCGTCCGAGGTTTCGGGGGTGACGTCCACATCGAGTGCACAAGTCACACGGTTGTAGTTCCCTGTCGCCGTGGGGTTTTAAACAGGTTATCCACACTGTGCACAACGGTTAAGACTGTTAATCCTGATTACAAGAAATTGATGGAGAGACAACCTTGTGGACAGGTCGAGGGCGGTCGGGACCCCGGGACCGGGGCTCCGAATGCTGTGCCAGTATTAACCGGCCATCCACGAGCAGGTAGTCGATAGGGGTCCCCCGCGTGAAGTTCCAGGTCAACCGTGACGTCTTCAGCGATGCCGTCTCGTTCGCGGTGAAGCTCCTTCCGCAGCGCACGACCCTCCCGATCCTCAGCGGAGTGCTGATCGAGGCCGACGCCGACGGGCTCACGCTCTCGTCGTTCGACTACGAGGTCTCTGCCCAGACGCAGATCCCCGCGGAGGTCGACGAGCCCGGCACGATCCTCGTCTCGGGTCGTCTGCTCGCCGACATCGCGAGCCGCCTGCCGAACGCCCCCGTCACCTTCTCCACCGACGAGAACCGGATCGCCGTCAGCTGCGGCTCCGCGAACTTCTCGCTCCTGAGCATGCCCGTCGAGGAGTACCCGACGCTGCCCACCGTCGGAGAGCGCTCCGGCGTCGTCCCCGGCGATCGCTTCGCCCTCGCCGTCTCGCAGGTCGCCGTCGCCGCGTCCCGCGACGACGTCACGCCCGTCATCACCGGTGTCCAGCTCGAGGTCACCGAGAACGCGCTCTCGCTCGTGGCCACCGACCGCTACCGCGTCGCCGTCCGCGGCATCGACTTCGACCCCGGCACCGCCGCCAGCGCCGAGACCACCACCGCGCTCGTCCCGGCCCGCACCCTCCAGGAGGTCGGTAAGACCTTCGGCAACGCGACCACGGTGTCCGTGTCCATCACCGGTTCCGACGACCGTGAGCTCATCGCCTTCCAGGCGGGCAACAAGACCGTCACGTCGCTGCTGATCAAGGGCAACTTCCCGCCCGTCAAGCGGCTCTTCCCCGAGACCGTCGAGAACTACGCCGTGATCAACACGGCCGAGCTCGTCGAGTCCGTCCGCCGCGTCTCGCTCGTGCTCGAGCGCGAGGCGGCCCTCAGGTTCACGTTCACCATCGACGGCCTCACGCTCGAGGCCATCGGTAGCGAGCAGGCGCAGGCGTCAGAGTCGATCGATGCGTTGTTGACAGGAGAGGACACGGTCGTCTCGTTGAAGCCGCAGTTCCTCCTCGACGGTCTCGGAGCGGTCCACTCCGAGTTCGTCCGCATCTCCTTCACGAAGACGGAGAACCCGAACAAGCCCGGTCCGGTGCTGATCACCAGTCAGTCCTCCAAAGACCAGGCCGGCGCTGACAGCTACAAGTACCTGCTGCAGCCCAACCTCCTCCTGCGCTAGACGCATCTCACGAATCGGGCGCCCACCCGCGCCTCCCCGAACAAAGGAATCACATGCACATCGGTCTCGTCGGTCTCGGCAAAATGGGCAACAACATGCGTGCCCGCCTCCGCGACAACGGCATCGAGGTGACGGGTTACGACGCCAACCCCGCCGTCTCCGACGTCGCCACGCTGTCCGACCTCGCCGCCGGCCTCCCCAGCCCCCGCATCGTCTGGGTCATGGTCCCGGCCGGTGACATCACCGCCGCCGTCATCGAGGACCTCTCCAACGAGCTCTCCGAGGGCGATCTGGTCATCGACGGCGGCAACAGCAAGTTCACGAGCGACTTCGCGAACGAGAAGCTGCTCGGCGACAAGGGCATCAAGTACATCGACGCCGGCGTCTCGGGCGGCGTCTGGGGCAAGGACAACGGCTACGGCCTGATGGTCGGCGGCTCGACCGAGAACGTCGCCATGGCTCAGCCGATCTTCGACGCGCTGCGCCCCGAGGGCCCCCGCGAAGAGGGCTTCGTCCACGCGGGCGACACCGGCGCGGGTCACTACGCCAAGATGGTCCACAACGGCATCGAGTACGCGATCATGCAGGCCTACGGCGAGGGCTACGAGCTTCTCGAGGCCCGCTCCGACCTGATCAAGAACGTGCCCGGCACCTTCAAGGCCTGGCAGCGCGGCACCGTCGTGCGCTCCTGGCTGCTCGAGCTCATGGTCCTGGCCCTCGAGGCCGACCCGAAGCTCGCCGAGATCTCGGGCTACGTCGAGGACAGCGGCGAGGGCCGCTGGACCCTCGAAGAGGCGATCAACCACGCGGTGCCGATGCCGACGATCAGCGCGTCGATCTTCGCGCGCTTCGTCTCGCGTCAGGGCGAGGGCTCGCCGACCATGAAGGCCGTCGCCGCTCTGCGCAACCAGTTCGGCGGCCACGCGGTCAAGAAGGCCTAGCGCCTCACCGGCCCGCGTGCGAGTACTGCATCTCAGCCTGACCGACTTCCGCAACTACACCACTGCAGAAGTCGGCCTCGCGCGCGGGCCGAACCTCTTCGTCGGCAGCAACGGCCAGGGCAAGACGAACCTCGTCGAGTCGCTCGGTTACCTGTCGAGTCTCGGCTCGCACCGGGTGTCGAGCGACTCGGCCCTGATCAGACAGGGCGCCGACTCGGCCATCGTCCGGGCGCGACTCGAGGCCGACGGCCGCGAGCTGCTCGCCGAGGTGCAGATCAACCGGTCGTCCGCCAACCGGGCGCAGATCAACCGGGGCGCCATCAAGCCGCGTGAACTCCCGCGGTACTTCACGAGCGTCCTGTTCGCCCCCGAAGACCTCGCGCTCGTCCGGGGCGAGCCCTCCGGCCGCCGGAGGTTCCTCGACGAACTGCTCGTCGCCCGCTCGCCTCGGTTCGCCGGCGTGCAGACGGACTACGACCGCGTGCTCAAGCAGCGCAACACCCTGCTGAAGTCGGCCAGGGCCAGCGGGGTCAAGGCCGGTCAGCTCGGCACCCTCGACATCTGGGACGAGCGCCTGGTCGCCCTGGGCAGCGAGCTGATCGTCGCCCGCGACCGACTCGTCGCGGACCTCGCCCCCGAGGTCGCCCGCGCCTACGCCGCCGTCGCCGGCGAAGACCACCGGGCCCGACTCGCCACCGTGCTGAGCATCCGCGGCTCGGTGCCCGACGACGAGACCGCGGCCGCCGCCGAGGCCCCCGACGAGACCATCCCCGCGGACTCCGTCGCCGACGTCTTCCGCGAGGCGCTCGCCCGGGTCCGCCCGTCCGAGCTCGATCGCGGTCTCACTCTCGTCGGGCCGCATCGTGACGATCTCTTCCTCTCGCTGAACGGGCTGCCGGCGCGCGGTTACGCCAGCCATGGCGAGTCATGGTCGTTCGCGCTCGCTCTCAAGCTCGCCTCGGCGGCCGTCGTCCGCAGCGAGTCGGCCACGGGCGACCCGGTCATCGTGCTCGACGACGTCTTCGCCGAGCTCGACGGATCCCGTCGCGAACGTCTCGCCGACGAGGTCGCCGGCTACGAGCAGGTGCTCATCACCGCGGCGGTCGAGGGCGACGTCCCCCAACGGCTGAAGGCCCACACCGTGCGGATCTCAGCCGGCACCATCGTCGACGAGGTCGCGCCGTGAGCGACGACCGGGTCGACCGGAGCGACCGGGTCGATGGGGGAGCCGCGGCCGATGCGTCCGCCCGGCCCGCGCCTCCTTCGCTCCCTGCGGTCGAGACGCCGCCCGACGACGAGGCGCAGCGGGTCTATCTGCGGTTCCGCCGCGTGTTCGGCGATGCGACGAGTCGCTCGCGCGACGGCCGGCGCCGCAAGGCCATCAAGCTCGGGTCGCCGAGTCAGCCGTTCGGCACGGGCCGGGAGCCCCGCGGCATCGCCGACGTCCTCGCGAGCGTCACCACCGAGATGGGCTGGAACTCGCCTCTCGCGCAGTCCGAGCTCATGGAGGCCTGGCCCGCGCTGGTCGGCGACGAGCTCTCCGGGCACTCGCATCCCGTCTCGATCGACGACGGCACGCTGACCGTCCAATGCGACTCGACGGCGTGGGCCACGCAGCTGAGATTGATGCGCGGACAGGTCACGACGACCATCGTCCAGAGGTACCCCGACGCGGGCATCCAGTCGGTGCGATTCTTGGCACCCAACGCCCCGACCTGGAAACGCGGTCCCAGATCGGTTCCAGGGCGTGGTCCTCGCGATACCTACGGGTAACGAGGGTGAATCGTCCAAGGCGACGGAGAAAATCGCTCTGAGGGCGGATTTCGCCCCGTCGCAGGCGGGGCTGCGGTAGACTCGGAAGGTCGTCCGTGGGCCCCTTGGGGGGTTCGAGACCGGGCGTTCCACCCTCGTCCGATCCGGCAGGAGCTCCACGCACATGTCACCTGACACCCCCGACGCCCGAAACGACCACTCCTACGGCGCCGGCGACATTCAGGTGCTCGAGGGGCTCGAGGCGGTCCGCAAGCGACCCGGCATGTACATCGGGTCCACCGGCCCGCGCGGTCTGCACCACCTCGTGTACGAGATCGTCGACAACTCGGTCGACGAGGCCCTGGCCGGTCACTGCGACCACATCGAGATCACCATGCGCGAAGACGGCGGCGTGCGCGTCGTCGACAACGGCCGCGGCATCCCGGTCGACGTGCACCCCATCGAGGGTCGCTCGACCGTCGAGGTCGTCCTGACCGTGCTCCACGCCGGCGGCAAGTTCGGCGGCGGCGGATACGCCGTCTCGGGTGGTCTGCACGGCGTGGGCAGTTCCGTCGTCAACGCCCTGTCGAGCGAGCTCGACGTCGAGGTCCGCCGTCAGGGCAACGTCTACCGGCAGAGCTTCACCGACGGTGTCCCCGTCGCGCCGCTCGCCAAGGGCGAGGCCGACGACACGACCGGCACCACCATCACCTTCTGGCCCAACGCCGAGATCTTCGAGACGGTCGACTTCGACTACGAGACCCTCCGCACGCGATTCCAGCAGATGGCGTTCCTGAACAAGGGCCTCCGCATCGAGCTCAGCGACGAGCGCGTGCAAGAAGAGGATGCCGAGCCGCGTCACGACGTCTTCCACTACGAGAAGGGGCTCGTCGACTACGTCGAGTACCTGAACACGGTGAAGAAGGTCGAGACCGTCCACGACGACATCATCGCCTTCGAGCAGGAGGACACCGAGAAGAAGATCTCGCTCGAGGTCGCCATGCAGTGGAACACCTCGTATCAGGAGAGCGTCCACACCTACGCGAACACGATCAACACTCACGAGGGCGGCACGCACGAGGAGGGGTTCCGCGCCGCGCTGACGACGCTGGTCAACCGCTACGCCAAAGACCCCAAGAACAAGCTGCTGAAGGAGAAGGACGACAACCTCACGGGCGACGACGTCCGCGAGGGTCTGACCGCCGTCATCTCCATCAAGCTCGGCGAACCGCAGTTCGAGGGTCAGACGAAGACCAAGCTCGGCAACACCGAGGCCAAGTCGTTCGTGCAGAAGGTCGCCTTCGACCAGATCACGGACTGGTTCGACCGCAATCCCCGACAGGCCGCCGAGATCGTCCGCAAGGGGATCCTCGCGTCGCAGGCCCGAATGGCCGCCCGCAAGGCCCGTGAGCAGACCCGTCGCAAGGGCGTGCTCGAGTCGAACGGCATGCCCGGCAAGCTCAAGGACTGCCAGAGCAAGGACCCTTCGCTCAGCGAGATCTTCATCGTCGAGGGCGATTCCGCCGGCGGTTCCGCCGTGCAGGGGCGCAACCCCGAGACCCAGGCGATCCTGCCCCTCCGCGGCAAGATCCTCAACGTCGAGAAGGCGCGGCTCGACCGCGCCCTCGGCAACAACGAGGTGCAGGCCATGATCAAGGCCTTCGGCGCCGACATCGGCGAGGACTTCGACGCCGACAAGGCCAGGTACCACAAGATCGTGCTGATGGCCGATGCCGACGTCGACGGGCAGCACATCACCACGCTGCTGCTGACGTTGCTGTTCCGCTACATGCGGCCGCTGATCGACCTCGGCTACGTCTACCTCGCCCAGCCGCCGCTGTACAAGCTCAAGTGGAGCAACGCCCCGCACGAGTACGTCTACAGCGACGCCGAGCGCGACGCCGTGCTGGTGTCGGGCAAGGCCGCCGGCAAGCGGATCCCCAAGGAGAACGCCATCCAGCGCTACAAGGGCCTCGGCGAGATGGATTACAAGGAGCTCTGGGAGACCACCATGGACCCGGAGACCCGCACGCTCCTGCAGGTGACCCTCGAGGACGCCGCCGCCGCCGACACGATCTTCGACACCCTCATGGGCGAGAACGTCGAGTCGCGACGCAACTTCATCCAGCAGAACGCGAAAGACGTCCGCTTCCTCGACATCTGACACGCGCCTCCGGTGATCCGGAGGACATCCGCGCCCCGCGGAGCAGACCGGGGCCGACGACGACAAACGGAGAATCATGGCCGACGAGCCGACAGACACCCCCGAGGGCACCGACCCCGAGGTCACGCCCACCTTCGCGGCGGCGCTCAAGCGGGACAGCATCGAGCAGGTCGACCTGCAGCTCGAGATGCAGCGCTCGTACCTCGACTACGCGATGAGCGTCATCGTCGGGCGCGCTCTCCCCGAGGTCCGCGACGGTCTCAAGCCCGTCCACCGCCGCGTGATCTACGCGATGTACGACGGCGGCTACCGCCCCGACCGTGCGTTCTCGAAGTGCTCCCGCGTCGTCGGCGACGTCATGGGCCAGTTCCACCCGCACGGCGACTCGGCCATCTACGACGCGCTGGTGCGTCTGGTCCAGCCGTGGAGCCTGCGCTACCCGCTCGCGCTCGGGCAGGGCAACTTCGGCTCGCCCGGCAACGACGGCGCCGCGGCCCCGCGGTACACCGAGACCAAGATGGCTCCCCTCGCGCTCGAGATGGTCCGTGACATCGACGAGGACACCGTCGACTTCCAGGACAACTACGACGGTCGCACGCAGGAGCCCGCCATCCTGCCGAGCCGGTTCCCGAACCTCCTCGTCAACGGCTCGGTCGGAATCGCCGTCGGCATGGCGACGAACATCCCGCCGCACAACCTGCGCGAGGTCGCATCGGGTGCGCAGTGGTTCCTCGAGAACCCCGAGGCCTCGCGCGAGGAGCTCCTCGAGGCGCTCATGCAGCGCATCAAGGGACCTGACTTCCCGACCGGCGCGCAGATCCTCGGCGTCAAGGGCATCCAGGACGCGTACCGCACGGGTCGCGGCTCGATCACGATGCGCGCCGTCGTCAACGTCGAAGAGATCCAGGGCCGCACCTGCCTCGTCGTCACCGAGCTGCCGTACCAGGTCAACCCCGACAACCTGGCGATCAAGATCGCCGAGCTCGTCAAAGACGGTCGCGTCGGCGGCATCGCCGACATCCGCGACGAGACCTCCGGTCGCACCGGTCAGCGACTCGTCATCGTGCTCAAGCGCGACGCGGTCGCGAAGGTCGTGCTGAACAACCTCTACAAGCACACGTCGCTCCAAGAGAACTTCGGCGCGAACATGCTGGCGATCGTCGACGGGATCCCGCGCACGCTGGCCCTCGACGGGTTCATCTCGGCCTGGGTCGACCACCAGATCGACGTCATCCAGCGCCGCACCCGGTTCCGTCTCAAGAAGGCCGAAGCCGACGTGCACATCCTGCGCGGCTACCTCAAGGCGCTCGACGCCCTCGACGAGGTCATCGCGCTCATCCGCCGGTCGCCCACCGTCGAGGAGGCGCGGGTCGGCCTGATGGAGCTCCTGGCCGTCGACGAGATCCAGGCCTCGGCCATCCTCAACCTCCAGCTGCGCCGGCTGGCGGCCCTCGAGCGCCAGAAGATCCAGGACGACGCCGACAAGCTCGAGCGCGAGATCGCCGATTACAAGGACATCCTCGCCCGGCCCGAGCGTCAGCGCACGATCGTCAGCGACGAGCTCGCCGAGATCACCGACAAGTTCGGCGACGACCGCCGTACCGAGATCATGTTCGGCTTCGACGGCGACATGAGCGTCGAGGACCTCATCCCCGAAGAGGAGATGGTCGTCACCATCACCCGCGGCGGCTACGTCAAGCGGACGCGCAGCGACAACTACCGCAGCCAGCACCGCGGCGGCAAGGGCGTGCGCGGCGCCCAGCTGCGTGCGGACGACGTCGTCGACCACTTCTTCGTCACCACGACGCACCACTGGCTGCTGTTCCTCACGAACAAGGGCCGCGTCTACCGGGCCAAGACGTACGAGCTGCAGGAGGCCGGTCGCGACGCGAAGGGCCAGCACGTCGCCAACCTGCTCGCGATGCAGCCCGACGAGCAGATCTCGCAGGTGCTCGACATCCGCGACTACGAGGTGGCGCAGTACCTCGTGCTGGCCACCCGCGAGGGCCTCATCAAGAAGACGGCCCTGACCGAGTACGACACGAACCGCACCGGCGGCATCATCGCCATCAACCTGCGCGACGACGACGAGCTCGTCTCGGCGCTGCTGGTCGACGAGCACGACGACCTCCTGCTCGTGTCGCGCCACGGCATGTCGCTGCGCTTCACCGCCACCAACGACTCGCTGCGACCCATGGGCCGCTCGACCTCCGGTGTGAAGGGCATGACCTTCCGCGAGGGCGACACGCTCCTGTCGGCCTCCGTGTCGAACGACGAGGGCTACGTCTTCGTCGTCACCGAGGGCGGCTACGCCAAGCGCACGGCCGCCGACCAGTACCGCGTGCAGAACCGCGGCGGTCTCGGCATCAAGGTCGCCAAGCTCGCGGAGGCGCGGGGCGACCTCGCCGGAGCGCTCATCGTCGGTGAGGACGACGAGGTGCTCGTGGTGCTGTCGAGCGGCAAGGTGGTACGGTCTGCCGTGGCCGAGGTGCCCGCCAAGGGCCGCGACACGATGGGTGTCGTGTTCGCACGGTTCGCCGCAGATGATCGGATCATCGCCGTGGCGCGCAACACCGAGCGCAACCTCGTGGCACAGTCCGACGAGGCCGTCATCGACGCAGTCGGTGACAACGAGGCCGTGCCGGCCGTCAGTCCCGGAGACGTGATCGACGCCGTCGAGACAGACGACACCACGCCCGACGTGCCGAACGCCGGCACCACCGAAGAGGAACCGATCAATGAGTAGTGTCGCCGAGCGACTCCAGAGCAAGGCCAAGCGACCCGCCGGCACCAAGCAGGTGCGGCTGAAGCTCGTCTACATCGACTTCTGGTCGGTCGTGAAGCTGTCGTTCCTCATCGCCGTCGCCCTGGGCATCATCACCGTGGTCGCCACGTTCCTGATCTGGCTGATCCTCAACCAGACCGGCATCTTCAACGACCTCGACCAGCTGCTGCGCGACATCCTCGGCGACCAGGACTTCTCCATCCAGGAGTCCTTCAACGTCGGTCAGGTGATGCTCTTCGCCATCGTGGTCGCCGTGCTCAACGTCGTCATCGGCACCGTCATCGGCGCGATCGTGGCCGTGCTGTACAACCTCAGCGTGCGTGTCACCGGCGGCCTGCTCGTCGGTTTCACCAACAACTGAGTCGATCTGACGGATCGTCGACGCGGCCGCCGCGTCGACGATTCGGAAACTCCGTCGTGGTGTTGTAGGCTTTACGACGGTTCGGGGGCTATAGCTCAGGCGGTTAGAGCGCTTCGCTGATAACGAAGAGGTCACAGGTTCAAGTCCTGTTAGCCCCACTCCCGTGAGGTCCCCCAGCGGGTGGATCCCCAGCTCCACGGGGCCTTAGCTCAGTTGGTAGAGCGCCTGCTTTGCAAGCAGGATGTCAGGAGTTCGATTCTCCTAGGCTCCACAAGAAACAGTCCCTTCCCTGCGCCTCGACTTCGTCGGGTCGCGGGGATTTCTTGTTCGTGCTTGTGGCTGCGCCGCCGCTCCTGCGGCGCAGCCGAGCAGGCTTCGCCTGCCGCCGACGGGGTCCGAGCGATTGCGGGGGGCTGCCGACTTCGTTGGGTCGCGGGGCGCAGGCGCGCAGGCTTCGCCTGCCGCTGAGGGGGTCCGGGCGGTCACGGGGGGCTGCCGACTTCGTCGGGTCGCGGGGGCTTCGAGGATCGGACGAGCATGGGGGCTGCTGACTTTGTCAGGTCGCTGGGGGTCTCGTTCAGGGCGTGTGGCGGCGGCGCGGGCAGCGCGAGTGCGCAGGAGCCCGCCGGAGCGGGCGTCGGACGACGAGAGGGCCCGCATCCGGGTGGATGCGGGCCCTCTCGGGTGGTTCGGGGGAGGACTACGCCTTGGTGTCGGCGTCGTCGTCGGCGACCCAGAGCTCGTCGTCGGCGCGCAGCGTCTGCACGGCGGCGAAGACGAGGGCTCCGAGGGCGACGACGCCCACGCCGATCAGCAGCACGCCGCCGACGCCGGGGCCGGACTTCTGCTTGGCCGGCGCGTACTTCTTCGCGACCTTGGCGCCCTGCTTCTTCGCGTTCTTGACGGCCTTCTTGACCTTGGGGTCGTTCGTGATGTCGAGGCCGTTGAGGTACGACTGCACGCTCGGGTAGACATCGTGCATCAGGCGGTCCTGAGCCTTGGTGGCGTACTTCGACCCGGCGGCCAGGCTGGTCGACACGGCGGGGCGCACGTTGTTGTCGACGGCATGACGGACGCGCGGCACGACCTCTTTGTTCGCGACCTTGACGCCGGCGTCGCGGGCATCCCCGAGGACCTTGCCGGCGTGACCGAAGACCTCGCGCTGCTCGGTCCACACGGCGGACGCGTGCTTCTTGAACTTGTTCAGTTCCTTCTTCTGCTTGCGTGACAAGGCCACAGTGTTCCTCCAACGAGTAGGCAACGGGGCCAGAGGGATACTGGCTCCTCCATCCTGGCACGAGGCAACCTGACAGGGAACACCACGAAGTCTGTACCCTCCCTGAGGCCGAGGGGCCCCTGTGGGACAATGAGGCCTATGTCAAAGCACACTTCCGTTGCCACCGTGACGACCTCGCTCGGAACGATCAAGGTCAACCTGTTCGGCAACCACGCCCCCAAGACCGTCGCCAACTTCACCGGTCTCGCGACCGGCACCATCGAGTGGAAGCACCCCGCCACCGGCAAGGTCAGCACCGACAAGCTGTACGACGGCGTCGTCTTCCACCGCATCATCAAGGACTTCATGCTCCAGGGCGGCGACCCGCTCGGTCAGGGCATCGGCGGCCCCGGCTACCAGTTCGACGACGAGATCCACCCCGAGCTCGACTTCAGCAAGCCCTACGTCCTCGCCATGGCGAATGCCGGCACCCAGGGCGGCAAGGGCACGAACGGCTCGCAGTTCTTCATCACCACGGTGGCGACGCCGTGGCTGCAGGGTAAGCACACCATCTTCGGCGAGGTGGCCGACGACGAGTCCAAGAAGGTCGTCGACGCCATCGAGGCCGTGAAGACCGACGCCCGCGACAAGCCGCTCGAGGACGTCGTGATCCAGAGCGTCACCATCGACGAGGTCTAGGTGACGCAACCCTCTCCGTCGGATGCGGGCAACTACTGCTACCGACACCCCGATCGGCAGAGCTTCGTGCTCTGCCAGCGCTGCGGGCGGACCATCTGCGGGCAGTGCCAGACGCCGGCGGCCGTCGGCGTGCACTGCCCGGAGTGCGTCCGCGAGGCGCGCGCGAACGCACCGAGGGTGCAGCCTGCCGTCGTGACGCGCATGCGGAGCGCCTCGGCCAGCGGCGCACCGGTCGTCACGTACTCGTTGATCGGCACGAGCGTGCTCGTCTACCTGCTGCAGGTCGTGCTCGGATCGTCGTTCACGAGCCTGCTGTCGTTCTCGGCTCCGTTCGAGATCGTGCAGCCGTGGCGTCTCGTCACGTCGCTGTTCGCACATGCGGGCGTGTTCCACCTGCTCTTCAACATGTACGCGCTGTTCATCTTCGGCGGGCAGCTGGAGCGCACTCTGGGGCGGGGCCGGTTCGCCGCGCTCTACGCCATCAGCGGGGTGGGAGGCGCGGCAGCGGTCTCGCTGATCGCTCCCGTCTCGAGCGTGATCGGCGCCTCCGGGGCCATCTTCGGTCTCATGGCGGCGTTCTTCGTCATCGCCCGCAGCCTGGGCGGTTCGAACGGCGTGCAGCTGCTCGTGCTCGTGGGCATCAACCTCGTGATCGGGATCGTCCTGCCGAACGTGTCGTGGCAGGCCCACCTGGGCGGCCTCGTGGCCGGCGCGGCCGTCGCCTTCGTCTTCTCGAAGACGCGGCACCGCTCGAAGCGGGGTGCGCAGACCGCCGCGGTCGTCGGCATCGGCGTGCTCGTGCTCGCGATCGTGCTCTGGCGGTCGTACGAGCTCGCCAGCGCCTACGGCGTCATCTGAGGCGAGAGCGGGTTCGAACACCCGGACGACGGAAGAGGCGGCTCCTTGGGGAGCCGCCTCTTCTGTCGTTCCTGGCCGGGCCGGGAGTTTTCACACTCTTATCCACAGAAAGTTATCCACAGGTTTATTAACACTGGGGATAGTTACAGCGATGTAAGTCCGAAGGTGTGTTCTAGCGCCAGCGCGTGGTCATGAGGAACCCGATGAACATGATGCCGAAGCCCACGAGGATGTTCCACGAGCCGATCGAGGGCACGGGCAGCGTGCTCTGGCTGACGTAGAACACGACGATCCACGCCAGGCCGATCAGCATGAACCCGAACATGACCGGCTTGAACCAGACCGGGTTCGGGGCGTCTGCGGCCGTCCGCGTCTCGCGCGGGTCGGCGGGCTTCGAGGTGCGCTTCGTGTCTTTGGCCATGGCCGACATCATACCGGGAGGGGTTCCGGAGGCGCGGGGCGGCATCCCCGTCCACAGCATGCCCCCGAGACGGCCGGCCCGCCGGGGCCTGCACCTAGAATCGAGGCCATGGACGACGACCGGCGCCGACCCCGCGAGGGGGCGAGGTCGCGTCGCCGCCCTCGCCGCACCTCCTTCGCGGGTGTGCTCGGAGAGCTGCTCATCACGGCCGGTGCGCTCGTGCTGCTGTTCATCGGATGGCAGCAGTGGTTCAACGACCTCGTCGTCGCGGGCGAGCATCGCGAGCAGGCGTCGAGCCTGAGCGATCGGTTCGAGCGCGAGGCCGGGCCCGAGGTCGAGCCCGGCGCCGACGGCTCGTACGGCGACCCGCCGGTGGGCGAGGCACCCGCGGAGGCCGAGGAGTTCGCGAACTTCTACGTCCCCCGCTTCGGCGCCGACTACGCCGTCCCGATCGCCGGCGGCACGAGCACCGTTCGGACTCTCAACGCGATCGGCATCGGCCACTACGACCAGACGCAGATGCCCGGCGAGGTCGGCAACTTCGGGATCGCCGCGCACCGTACGACCTACGGGGCGCCCTTCAACGCCATCGCCGATCTGCGGGAGGGCGACGAGATGTACGTCGAGACCGAGGACGGCTGGTTCACCTACGCGTTCCGCAATCTCCAGTACGTCCAGGCGTCGCAGGTGTCGGTGCTGCAGCCCGTCCCCGACGCACCCGACGTGTCGGCCGCCTCGGGCGAGAGGCTCATCACCCTGACGAGCTGCAACCCGATGTTCACGGCGCAGGAGCGCATCGTCGCCTACGGCGTCTTCGATTCGTGGCAGCCGCTCTCGGCCGGACCCCCGGCCGGGGTCACGGCCGCCGGTGGGGGGAGCTGACCGTGTACGCAGCCCTGTGGCGTATTCTTCCGGGACCGTGGTGGGTGCGACTGGTGATCCTGATCGTGCTGCTCGCGGCCGTCCTCTTCGCTCTCGTCGAGTGGGTGTTCCCCGCTGTGAACGAGATGCTGCCCACCCCCGACGTCACTGTGGAGAACCCATGACGCGCATCCTCGTCGTCGACAACTACGACAGCTTCGTCTACACGCTGAACGGCTACCTGCAGCAGCTCGGAGCCGAGACCGAGGTGGTCCGCAACGACTCGTTCGCCGGCCGCGACGCCGCCTCGCGCATCGCCGAGTACGACGCCGTGCTGCTCTCGCCCGGCCCCGGCACACCCGCCGCGGCCGGGGTGTCGATCGACGTCGTCAACGCCGCCCTCGAGACCGACAAGCCCCTCCTCGGCGTCTGCCTCGGGCACCAGGCCATCGCGGAGGCGCTGGGTGCGACGGTCACCCACGCCGAGGAGCTCATGCACGGCAAGACCTCGGCCGTGACGCACGACGAGAGCCCCTTCTACGACGGGGTGCCGCAGCCCTTCACGGCGACGCGGTACCACTCGCTCGCCGTCGTCGACGAGACCGTGCCGGGAGCCCTCGAGGTGACCTCGCGCACCACCGGCGGCATCATCATGGGTCTGCGGCACCGCAGCGCTCCCCTGTACGGCGTGCAGTTCCACCCCGAGTCGGTCCTCACCGAGGGCGGCTATCAGATGATCGGCAACTGGCTCGGCGAGGCCGGTCTGCCCGAGGCACGGACGACCGCCCGAGGGCTGTCACCGCTGCTCGATCTGAGCTGAGCCCGCCCGTCGGGTGCCGGGCGCAACCACCGGGCGCGACCACCGCTCGCGAGAGTCGGCGGTGAAAGCCCGCCGGCTCTCCGCGCGACGGGTCGAGAGCTCCAGCCGCGCGAGCCGATCGGGGGAGGTCGGCGGTGAAGAGCGGTGATCAGCCGCTGCAGACCCGCAGGGTGATCGGCGAGCCCTGGGCGTGATCGCCGGGTGCGAGGGTCTGGCCGGCGACGGCACCGCCCGTGCAGGCGGGATCGGGTTCGAGGGTGACCGGCAGCTGGAGCTGCTCGGCCAGTCGCGCGTTGGCGTCCGTCGTCGTCTCGCCGGTCACATCGGGCACGGTGACGAGGCCGTTCGAGACGACCAGGTCGACGGTGCTGCCCACGGCCACCTCGGCGTCGACCTCGGGATCGGCGGCCATCACGGCGCCCTCCGGCACGTCGGGCGAGTAGTCGGTGGTCTGCTGACCCTGGGTGAAGCCCTCGTCGGAGAGCGTCTGCCACGCCTCGTCGATCTGCGAGCCGACGACGTCGGGCACCGCGGACAGCTGCGGACCCGTCGACACGGTCACCGTGACCCTCGTCTCGAGCGGCACGGACATGCCGGAGGAGGGATCCGTCGAGACGATGTCGCCGGCGGCGACGGTGTCGTCGGGCATCTCGGCGCGCGTGACCTCGAGACCCAGTTCGTCGAGGCGAGCCGAACCGTCGTCGTAGCTGACCCCCACGAGATCGGGGATGCGGGCGGACTGCGAGTTCTCGACGACGGGCGGTGCCAGGTTCACCACCCAGAAGACCACGGCGATGATGACGATCGCGACCAGGACGATGCCCGCCCAGATCCAGGCGACCGGGGGCCGGGTCTGGGTGCGCTGGGGGCGGTCGTTGTCGTCGGACGCGAGCTCTTTCAGGGCGCCTTCGCTGCCGGCGGCGGTCGCCGGGTTGACGCCGAAGAGCGTCGAACCCGAGTGCGACGAGGGCAGACGACGGGTCGGCGCCCGGCCCTCGGCCGCCGCCTCGACGTCGGCACGGAAGTCCGCTGCGGTCTGGAACCGTTCGAAGCGGTCCTTCGCCAGGGCGTGCAGGACGACCGCGTCGAGCGCCGGCGAGACCGCGGGCACGATCGTGCTCGGCGGCACCGGCGGCTCGCTCACGTGCTGGTAGGCGACGGCGACCGGCGACTCGCCCCGGAAGGGCGGACGGCCGGTCAGCAGCTCGAAGAGCAGGACGCCGGTGGAGTAGAGGTCCGTCCGGGCGTCGACCGTCTCGCCGCGCGCCTGCTCGGGGCTGAAGTACTGGGCGGTGCCGAGGATCGAGGTCGTCTGCGCCACCGTCGCCGACGAGTCGGAGATGGCCCGCGCGATGCCGAAGTCCATGACCTTGACCTCGCCGGCGTGGTTGATCATCACGTTGCCCGGCTTGATGTCGCGATGCACGACCCCGGCGCGATGCGAGTACTCGAGGGCGGTCAGGATGCCCCGGGTGATGCGCATCGCCTCGGCGGGATCCATCGGGCCCTCGGCGACGATGTCCTTGAGGAGTCGGCCCTCGACGTACTCCATGACGATGAAGGGGACCTGCACCTCGTGGCCGTTGGCCGAGCGCACGGTCTCCTCGCCGGCGTCGAAGACGCGGACGATGGTGGGGTGCGCCATGCGGGCCGCCGCCTGGGCCTCTTGGCGGAAACGCGTGCGGAAGGCCGGATCGGTCGCCAGTGCGGGCTTCATCAGCTTGATCGCGATGCGCCGACCGAGTCGGGCGTCTGTGCCGACGTGCACGTCGGCCATGCCGCCTCGACCGATGCGCTCACCGATCTGATACCGGTTGGCGAGGAGGTGGATGCTCTCTCTCACGCCTTCGACCACGCCGTACACTCCCTCACGAAACCGTGAACTCGGAACACACGGTCGCAGCAAGTGTACTTGGCCGTCTGGCCCCAGATCGGGTGCCGGGGTCCGTCCTGGGGATGATTGTCGCCGCTTCGTGACCGCGGCCCCGGAGGGCCGCGGTCACGGGGTTCAGCCCTGGGCGGGGGGCGTCTCGGACGGCGTCGTCTCGGTCGGCTCCTGAGACGGCTCCTGGGCCACCGGCGACGCCGTGAGCGTCACGCCGGGTGACGCGTCGGAGGCGAGCTCGCCGCAGTTCGCGAGGTAGGCGACGGTGACGTTGCCGGGCGTGGACGAGACGACCTGGATCGAGGTCACGTTGGCGCCGACGGCTCCGCCCGTCTGACCCGACGTGTCGGTTCCGCCCGAGACCGAGTACGAGTACCCGGTCAGCGAGTAGCCCGTGGGGCAGCCCGCGTAGGACTCCCAGGTGATCGTCGCGGGGGTCGCGCCGTCGGCCGGGATCTCCGAGGGGGACGCGCTCGGCGACCCGGGCTGGGTCGGCTGGGGCGCCTCCTGGTAGATCAGGATCGTGACGGTGCTGCCCTTGCGGACGTTCCCGCTCGGGTTGACGCTGGCGACCGTTCCGACGTCCTCGCTGTTCGGCGGTGCGGCCGAGCTGGGCCCCGAGTCGACGACGAGACCGAGCGACTCGAGCGCCGAGCGCGCCTGAGCCTCGGTCATGCCGACGAAGTCGCCGGCCACGACGTTGACCGTGTCGGGCGTCGGCGTCGTCGTGGGAGTCGGGGTGGGCGTCTCGGAGGGCGGCGGTGTCGAAGCGGTCGACGACGGGGGCCGGGACGAGGTCTCGGACGGCGACGGCTCGTTCGACGACAGAGCGAAGGCGATCACGGCGATCGCGCCGGCCAGCACGAGGACGCCGAGCACGATGAGCGGCCAGAACCAGGGGCTGCGCTGCTTGCGCTCGTCGTCGAGGTCGTCGTCGTGCAGGGCGTCCGGGTCGGCGGAGCCGGGCGTGTACGGGCCCGTCACGGCCGCACCGGCACCCGTGGCGTTCGGGTTGAAGAGCTGCGTCGTGGCGTCCTGTGCGGCGAAGGCACGGGTCGCGTCGTCGGCGGCGAGGGCGGCGGCACCGGCCGCGCCGATGGCGGGCACGGCGACCGTGGCGGCGGCGACGTCGCCACGGCGGAGGGCCCGAGCGGCCTGGGCCAGTGCCGACGCCGTGGCCGGACGCTCGCCCGGCTTCTTCGAGATGCACGACATGACCAGACGTCGCACCGGCTCGGAGACGGTCGACGGGAGATCCGGCGGCTGTTCGTTGATCTGGGCCATGGCGATGGCGACCTGCGACTCGCCCGTGAACGGGCGTCGACCGGCGAGAGCCTCGTAGGCGACGATGCCGAGCGAGTAGATGTCGGTGCTCGGCGAGGCGGGGTGACCGCTGGCCTGCTCGGGCGAGAGGTACTGCACGGTGCCCATCACCTGACCGGTCGCGGTCAGCGGCACCTGGTCGGCGATGCGGGCGATGCCGAAGTCGGTGATCTTCACGCGGCCGTCGGGCGTGACGAGGAGGTTGCCGGGCTTGATGTCGCGGTGCACGAGGCCTGCGGCGTGGGCGGCCTGGAGAGCGGACGCGGTCTGCGCGACGATGTCGAGCACCTTGTCGGTCGGCAGGACGCGATCGCGCTCGAGCACGGTCGACAGGGCCTCGCCGGGGACCAGCTCCATGACGAGGTACGCGCTGCCCTCTTCTTCGCCGTAGTCGAAGACGTTGGCGATGCCCTCGTGATTGACGAGGGCGGCGTGCCGGGCCTCGGCGCGGAAGCGCTCGAGGAACCCCGGGTCGCCCAGGTACTCGTCCTTCAGGATCTTGATGGCGACGGTGCGCCCGATGACGAGGTCGGTCGCCTCCCAGACCTCGCCCATGCCGCCGATGGCGACACGGGTCGACAGCTGGTAACGCCCACCGAAGGTGATTCCGCCCGAAGGTCTCATTTGTTCAGCACCGCCTCAATGACTCTCTTCGCGATTGGTGACGCGACACTGTTTCCGAACGCGGACTGGCCCTGCCCGCCGCCGTTCTCGACGACGACCGCGACGGCGACCTCGGGGTCGGCGGCCGGTGCGAAGCCGGTGAACCACAGCGTGTACGGCTCGCCCACGCCGTTCTCCGCCGTGCCCGTCTTGCCGGCCACGTCGACCCCGCTAATTCTTGCATTGCTGGCCGCACCGTCGGCGACGTCGTCGACCATCATGTCGGTCATCGTCGCCGCGGTGTCGGAGCTGATCGGATCGCCGTACTCGGTGGGCGAGAAGTCCTCCACCGGGCTGAGATCGGGGTTCAGCACGCTGTCGATCAGGGTCGGGTCCATCTGCGTGCCGCCGTTGGCGATCGCCGCGGACACCATCGCCATCTGCAGGGGCGTGACGCGGTCGCTGCCCTGGCCGAACGACTGGAGCATGAGCGCGGCGTCGCTGATCTCGGCGCCGTCGGCGTCCTCGATCGGGAACTGGCTGGGCGTCACCGACTGCGGGATCGTGATCGAGTCGTCGTCGAAGCCGAACGCCTGAGCCTGCTCCTTCAGCGCGTCGGCGCCGAGCGCCCGACCGAGCTGAGCCATCGGGATGTTGCACGACAGGCGGAGCGCCGTGGCGATGCTCGCCTCGTCACCGCCGCCGCAGCTGCCGCCCTCGGCGTTGTTGATGTCGGTCGACGTGCCCGGCAGGGTGAGCCTCGAGGGGTTGGGGAACGTGCTCTCGGGGGTGTAGTCGCCGCTCTCGAGAGCCGCCGCGACGGTGATGAGCTTGAAGGTCGAGCCCGGCACGTAGAGGTCGCCCTCGATGGCCTTGTTCTGCAGCGGGTCGGAGGGATCGGCGACGAGGGCGTCGTAGGCGGCCTTGACCGCCGCGCTGTCGTGGCTCGCCAACGGGTTGGGGTCGTAGCTCTGCTTCGACACCATGGCGAGGATCCTGCCGGTCGAGGGCTCGACCGCCACGATCGAACCGTCGTTGCCGCCGAGCGCGTCGTACGCGGCCTGCTGCACCGTCGGGTCGAGCGTCAGGTTGACGGTCGCGCCCTCGGGGGACTGCCCGGTCAGCAGCGAGTTCATCTGCTCGAAGAACTGGGAGTTGGCGTTGCCCGTCAGGTACTCGTTCATGGAGTCCTCGATGCCGCGGGCGCCCTGACCGAGCGTGTAGTACCCGGTCACCGGGGCGTAGAGGTCGGGCTGCGGGTACGAGCGCTGGTACTTGTAGACGTCGTCGACCGGGTCGGACTGCGCGACGGGCTCGCCGCCCACGAGGATCGGTCCGCGCTGGGCCGAGTAGCTCGCCAGCAGGGCGCGGGAGTTGCGCGGGTCGGCCCGCAGCGACTCGGCCTGGAACGTCGTGATGTACGTGCTCGACACGAACAGCGCGACGAACATCGCCAGCACGACGAGGCTCACGCGTCTCAGTTCTTTGTTCATCAGCCGATCACCAGCCTGGGTTGGTTGCGCACCGAGTCGGACAGCCGCAGCAGCAGAGCCACGATGATCCAGTTCGCCACGAGGGACGATCCGCCGGCGGCCATGAAGGGCGCCGTCAGACCGGTCAGGGGGATGACGCGCGTCACGCCGCCCATGACCACGAAGACCTGGAGGGCGATGACGAAGGCCAGGCCGACGCCGAGCATGCGCCCGAAGTCGTCCTGCCCGACGAAGCCGATGCGGAAGCCGCGCGACACGAGCAGGAGGTAGAGGGCCAGGATCGCGAAGATGCCGGCCAGGCCGAGCTCCTCGCCGAGCGAGGCGAAGATGTAGTCGCTCTCGGCGAGCGGCGTCGTCTGCGGGCGCCCCTGGCCGAGTCCGGTGCCGATCAGCCCGCCGTTCGCGAAGCCGAACAGGCCCGAGACCAGCTGGAAGGACCCGCCGTCGGCGCTGTACTCGGCCGGGTCGAACGGGTTCAGCCAGGCAGCGAACCGGCCCTGGACGTAGCCCAGGAACGTCGAGGCCACCAGCGCCCCGCCGAGGAACAGCGTCAGACCGAGCACGATCCAGCTGGCCCGCCCCGTGCCCACGTAGATCATCACGAGGAACAGGCCGAAGTAGAGCAGCGAGGTGCCGAGGTCGCGCTGGAAGATCAGGACGCCCATGGCGACCAGCCAGACGATGAGGATCGGCCCGAGGTCGCGCGGTCGCGGGAACCGCATGCCGAGGATCTTGGGCCCCATCAGCGAGAGGTTGTCGCGGGCCGTCACCAGGTAGCCGGCGAAGAAGATCGCCAGCGTGATCTTGCCGATCTCGCCCGGCTGGAACGAGAACGGACCGATGTCGATCCAGACGCGGGCGTTCAGGCCCTCGCGACCGAGTCCGGGGATGAGCGGCAGCAGCAGGAGCACGATCGACACGAACATGGCGATGTACCGGTAGCGCGAGAGGATGCGGTAGTTGCGGATCACGATCAGCGCGATGAGCGCGATGACCATGGCCATCGCCGTCCACACGATCTGCTTGATGCCGAAGGCCTCCCAGCCCGACCGGCCGTACGCGAGGTCGATGCGGTAGATCATCGCGATGCCGATGCCGTTCAGGGCGAGCCCGATCGGCAGGATGAACGGGTCGGCCTCGCGCGCGACCACGCGGAGCACGAGATGGAAGATCAGACCCAGGCCGAGCACGGCCGAGCCGGCGATCAGGACGCTCGTGTCGATCTCGTCGGTCGCGCCCAGCTGGACCAGGACGACCGCGCCGGCGCAGATCCCGCATGCGATGAGCAGCATCAGCAGCTCGAGGTTGCGGAGCCGGGCGGGCTGCCGCAGACGGATGGTGATGGCCTGCGTCAGACTGGTGGGCTCGACGGGTGCGGGGCGGGAGGCCTTCGCGGACCCTCGCGCGCCTCCTGGAGGACGACCGATCAGCTCGGTCGACGTGTCGTCACCGGGTGCTGGCATCGGTCAACCTCTCGACGATGGCACGGGCATCGGCCAGGGAACGGGCGTTGATGGTGTCCTCGACGGTCTGCTGCGTGTAGTTCGGCAGATCGGAGACCTCGAGGTCCGTCTCTTCGAGGACGCTCGACAACGCGATCGGGCCGAGCGTCTGCTGCACGCCCTTGTAGATGACGACCGTGCCCTCCCGCTCGCCCACGTAGTAGTGGTCCTGAGTCCACTGGTAGGTGAGCACGAGACCCGCCACGAGCGCGCCGATCGCGACCACGAGGGCCGCCAGCCAGGTGATGCGGCGACGCCGGCGACGCCGTCTGTCTTCGGCGATGAGCTCGGCGAGGTACTCGTCGGACTCGGGCTCGAAGTGGCTGTCTTCGGGGGTCGTCGCGACCTTCAACGGGTGGAGCAGGATCGTCGGCAGCCGGAGCGACTTGCGGCCCGTCTCGCCCTCGAACGTGAGAGGGACGGCGGCGGAGCCCACGGTCACCGGGGGCTCGACCGACGAGTCGCCCGACTCGTCGACGTCGACGATGACGACCGTGACGTTGTCGGGGGCGCCGTGGTCGAGGGTCTCCTTCACCAGACGACGAGCCGTCTGATCGGGGTCGAGACCGGCGGCCAGGGCCTTCTTGATGCGCTCTTCGGCGAGATAGCTGCTGAGACCGTCGGAGCAGATGAGCCACCGGTCGCCGGGCTGCGTGCCGAGGATGGCCGTGTCGATCTCGGGCGCCGCGTCGACGTCGCCGAGCACGCGCATGAGCACGCTGCGGCGGGGGTGCACCGCCGCCTCCTCGGCCGTGATGCGACCGCTGTCGACCAGACGCTGGACGAACGTGTGATCGGCGGTGATCTGACTGAGCTCGCCCTCGCGCCACAGGTAGATGCGCGAGTCGCCGATGTGCGCGATGGCCATGCTGTCGCCGACGCGCAGCATCGCGCTGACGGTCGTGCCCATGCCCGTGAGCTCCTGGTGCTCGAACACGGTCTCGGCGAGCAGCTGATTCGCGGCGATCAGCGACGACTGGAGCGCGAACTCGGCATCGCCGGGCGAGCTGTACTGCTTGTCGGTCTCGCGGATGCGACGGATCGCGATGGCCGAGGCGACGTCGCCGCCGGCATGACCGCCCATCCCGTCGGCGACCACGAACAGCCGACCTCCGGCGTAGCCGCTGTCTTGGTTGTTCGAGCGGATCTTGCCCACATTGGACAGAGCCGCGCTCTTGGGATGCGTCATCGGGCGCTTACCGTCGCAGCTCGAAGCTCGTCTGGCCGATCGTCACCGTGGAGCCGACGGGCACCGGCGTGGGGACCGTGACACGTTCGCCCGCGAGGAACGTGCCGTTCGTGGAGTCGAGGTCCTGGATGACCCAGCGACCGTTCCACAGCATGAGACGGGCGTGATGCGTCGAGGTGTAGTCGTCGCGGATCACGAGATTGCTCTCTTGAGACCGGCCGATCGTCAGCGGGCCGTCGGACAGGGGCATCTCGAGCCCCGCCTTCGCGCCCTTCGTGATGACCAGCCGACGCGCGGCCGGATCGCCGCCCGGCGAAGGCGCCGCCGGAGCGGCGGACGCGGGCTGAGCGCGAGGCGCGGCGGGAGCGGGAGGTGCGGCGGGGGCTGCGCTCATCTGGCCCGGCTGCTGGTCGGCCGGCAGCTTGCGCGCCCGCTGGCCGAACAGATCGGACCGGAGCGCGAACACGATGGCGAAGACGAACAGCCACAGGACCGCCAGGAAGCCGAAGCGCAACGCCAGGAGAGTGAGCTCACTCGTCATCGTCGGCCCCCCGAGACGTCGGGCCCGGAGAAGGGGTCGGGCGTCGCTGAGAGGGGGAGCACCCGGAACACGATACGCGTACGACCGATCTGGATCGTCGAATCGGGCAGGAGGGGGGCCTTCGAGAAGGGCTCGCCGTTCAGCTTCGAGCCGTTCGTCGAGCCGAGATCGCGGACCTGCGCCCGGTCGCCGTCCCACAGGATCTCGACGTGCCGCCGCGAGGTGCCGGTGTCCTGGATGGTGATGTCGGCGTCGGAGCCGCGACCGATGACGGTCCGCTGGCCGCGGAGCACATGGCGCTGACCGTCGATGTCGACGACCGGTCGCCACGAGACCTCCTCGCCGCGGACGTTGCGCGAGTCGACGGCCATGATGCCGATGCTCAGCGAGTCGTCCTCGCGGAGGCGGATGCTGACCGGACCGGCGAAGTGATACCCCTGCGCGGTGGCATGACGCTGCGTCAGCTGAGTGAGCTCGTCGATCAGCGACGACCCGATCGCCGCCATCTTCTCGTAGTCCATCGGCGCGAGACGCACCAGCAGCTCGTTGGGCACGAGGATGCGGTCACGCGAGACCACCGCGGCCTTCGTGTCGAGCTCGCGCCGCAGGGCGTTCGTCAGCTCGAGAGGTTGCACGCCCGAACGGAACGTCTTGGCGAAGGCGCCGTTGACGGCGCGCTCCAGCCCGCGTTCGAAGTTGTCGAGCAGTCCCATGTCTCTCCAGGGTCGGGTCTCAGGTCGCCCGATCTTAGCCGGAACGGGTGGCATGTTCTCACGAGTGCGAAGCGGGAGGCCTCGTTCATGCTAGTGTTTTCGAGTTCGCGCGAGTGGCGGAATTGGCAGACGCGCTGGCTTCAGGTGCCAGTGCTCGAAAGGGCGTGGGGGTTCAAGTCCCCCCTCGCGCACGAACGAATTGGCTCTCCCCTACGGGAGGGCCAATTGTTCTCTGTGCTCATGGTGCGCCGCCGCTGCTGCGGCGCACGAATGAAGATGGCTCTCCCTATCGGGAGGGCCATTTCGTTCTCTGTGCTCATGGGGGGCGCCGTCTGTGCGGTCGGTGAGCCGCGCCTCCTAGGGGAGGGGGGCGATGAGGTGGGGGCCGTTGTTGCGGACCGAGTTCGCGTCTCGGGAGACCTCGTGATGCACGAGGTCGTGCGCGATCTCGTGCGAGTCCCGGTCGAGCAGCTCGAGCAGCTCGGTCGTGCCGAGGTGATCCCCCAGCCAGTCGTCGTACGAGTCGGGCGTCAGGCAGGCCGGCATGCGATCGTGCACCTCGCCCGGCGCGACGTGAGCATCGCGCGTGATGATGGACATCGACAGCATCCACCTGTCGGGGTCGTCGTCGGCCCTGGACGGGTCCGGCCACGCGCTCGCGACCGCGGCCATGGCCAGCCCCGCCTCCGGCTGGTGGATGTAGTGCGGCTGCTTGCCCGTCTCGGTCACGACCCACTCGTAGTACCCGAGGGCGGGGACGATGCAGCGGGCCTGCGCGAACGGCCGACGGAACATCCCGCTCGTCGCGACGGTCTCGATGCGGGCGTTGATCGGCTGCGGGCGCCGCTTCAGATCCGGGTACCACGAGGGCACCATGCCCCAGCGGACGAGCGGCATCTCGCGCTCGCCGTGCCGCTCGCGCACCACCGGGACCCGCGTCGTCGGCGCGACGTTGAAGTCGTCGGGGACGGGCCCCAGACCCTCGAGCAGCGAGGGCAGCAGATCCGACGTGGCTCGGGCGATGACGTAGCGGCCGCACATGGGCTCAGTCTGCTCTTCCGTCGCCTCGGCGGTGGTGGTTCACTGGGGCGCAGCGGTCGCGGACACGACCCGGGCCGCACGTTCGGCCTCCCGGGGCCTCGACGAGACGAGGGTGACCATGTCCGACTCGCAACTGCACGGCTACGTCGTCGCGGGCGTCGTCCCGGGGAGCGGGGAGGCGGTGGTCGCCCGGGCGGTGGAGTTCGCCGCCCGCTTCGGCACCGGTCTCGTCTGCGTGATCGTCGAGCCCGACCGCGTCGCGTTCACCGAGGGGATCGACGGCACGGTGCTCTCGTACCCGCTCGAATCCGACGAGCTCGACGGACCGCCCGTCTTCGACGCCGAGCTGGAGGCGCTTCTCCGCCCGATCGCCGAGGCCCGCGGCGTCCCGCTCGCCACACGCGCCCTCACCGGAGAGCCCGCCCACTGCCTCGGCCGCTTCGCCGACCGCATCGGCGCGCCGATGATCGTCGTGGGCAGCCGCGAGGCCGGCCTGCGGGGCAGCCTCCGCGAGTTCTTCGCCGGCTCGGTGGCGCTGCATCTGACCCATCGCCAGCAGCTGCCCGTCGTGGTCGTACCGCTGTCGCCGGTCACCCGGTCGGAGCGCCTGCCGTGGGAGCACGAGCTGTAGCGGGCCTCGGAGAGGCTCGCGTCAGGCGTGCGTCGCGCGCTCGTGGTCGGCGTGATCGGCCGGCTCGAGCTGGAACGTCGCGTGCTCGACCTCGAAGTGCGCGGCCAGGCACCGGTCGAGCGAGTCGAGGGTCTCGTCGACCCGCATGTCGCAGAACACCTCGCGCTCGACGACGACGTGCGCCGAGAAGACCGTCGCCCCGCTCGTGATCTGCCAGGCGTGCACGTCGTGGGCCGAGACGACGCCGGGCGTCTCGGTGATGTGCGCGCGGATGTCGTCGAGGTCGATGTCGCCCGGCGCCGAGCCGAACAGCACCCGGAGCGCCTCGCGCAGCAGCGACCAGGCGCGCGGCGCGATCATCGCGGCGATGATCAGCGACCCCACCGAGTCGGCCTGCACGAAGCCCGTGGTCAGGACGACGACCGAGGCCACGACGACGGCGACCGAGCCGAGCAGGTCGCCCAGCACCTCGAGATACGCGCCCCGCATGTTGATCGAGTGCGACGCCCCGCCCCTCAGCACGAGCAGCGCCACGACGTTGGTCGCCCCGCCGATCACGCCGACGACGAGCATCGGCAGACCGAGCACCTCGTGATCCGACGGGGTCAGCAGCCGCCCGACGGCCGCGACGGCCACCGAGATCGAGACGGCGACCAGCACGAGGCCGTTCACGGCCGCGGCGAACACCTCGGCCCGCCGGTACCCGTACGTCTGCCGCCCGCTGGCGGGTCTCGCCGCCACGATCGTCGCCGCGAGGGCCACGACGAGACCCGCGAGATCGGAGAACATGTGACCCGAGTCGGCCAGCAGGGCGAGCGAGCCCGAGACGAGCGCGCCGGTCAGCTGCGCGACGAGTCCGAGGGCGATGACGATGATCGCCAGCTTCAGTCGACGCCCGTCGGCCGCCATGTGACCGTGCTGGTGGTCGTGCGCCATGCTGTGCTCTTTCGGGGTGTCGGGCGGCTCGAGCCGTCGGCCCGGTCGCGGGTCGTCGGTGATCGCCTCCCCCGAGAGTAGCCCGGGCCACCGACGTCGGACAGCTCTCGGGCCCAGTCGATAACGACTCTCGATCCCCGGAACGACGCGGATCCGAGCCGGGGAGGCGCGGGTGGCGGAACACGGAGGGCGCGACCGCGGTTGGCTGAGTCATGGACTCGACCCGCGCCTCCTCGGCCTCCCCCCGCCCCGTCGCCGTGACCGGGGCCACCGGCGCCCTCGGAGGGCGGGTGGCGGCCTCCCTCGCCGCCGACGGCGTGCCGTTGCGCCTCGTCGTCCGCGACGCCGCGCGCGCGCCGTCGCTCGGCGACCACGTCGACGTGGCCGTCGCCTCGTACGCCGACCGCGCCGCCGCCCGGGCGGCGCTCGAGGGCGTCGAGACGCTCTTCATGGTCTCGGCGGCCGAAGCGGTCGACCGGCTCGACCAGCACCGCGCCTTCGTCGACGCCGCGGCCGAGGCGGGCGTACGGCACGTCGTCTACACGTCGTTCCAGGGCGCGGCCCCCGACGCCGTCTTCACGCTCGCCCGCGACCACGCCGCCACCGAGCAGCACCTGCTGGCGTCGGGCATGGCGACGACGTTCCTCCGCGACTCGTTCTACCTCGACGCCCTGATCGACTTCGCCGACGCCGACGGGGTGCTCCGCGGGCCGGCCGGTGCGGGGCGGGTCGCCGCCGTCGCCCGCACCGACGTGGCGGACGCGGCGGCCGCCGTGCTGCGCGACCCGGCGGCGCACCGGGGCGCGACCTACGACCTGACCGGACCGGAGGCGCTGACGCTCGCCGAGCTCGCCGCCCGTCTGTCGACCGCGACGGGCCGCGACCACGTCTTCGTCGACGAGACGCTGGACGAGGCCTACGCGTCGCGTGCGGCCTGGCGACCCGAGCCGTGGATGGCCGACGCCTGGGTCAGCACCTACACGTCGATCGCCTCGGGCGAGGTGGCGGGCGTCTCGCGTGCGGTGCGCGACCTCACGGGGCGCGAGCCGCTGACGCTCGAGCAGGTCGTCGCCGCGCGCTGAGGCCGTCGTCGGCTGCTGAGCGGTGGGGCGGTGGGGTGGTGCTACCGTACCCGCCGCGACGACAGCACGCCGCTGACCCCGAGCACCAGCGTCGCCGCGAACACGCCGAGCATCGGCGCCTGCCAGTTGCCCGTCGCATCGTGCAGACCGCCGATGGCGAGGGGCCCGAGCGCCGCGATCGCGTAGCCGCCGCCCTGCACGAGGGCCGAGAGCCGCCGGGCGTCGGTGTCGGTCGTCGCCATGCGCACGATGACGATGAAGATGATGGTGATGCCGCCGCCCTGGGCCGCGCCGCCGAAGATCGACCAGAGCAGCCAGTGCTCGGGGGCGAAGAGCAGGCCGAGGGGCATGACCGTCCAGAACAGGCTGATCAGGGCGATGACCACGGCGGGGCGCAGCTTCAGCGCGAGCACCGGCACGCCGAGGGCGCCGACCACCGCGAGGATCTGGAAGACCGACGAGCTGGCGCCCGCGGCCTCGCGGGTGAGGCCGATCTCGTCGCGCAGCAGCGTCGGCATCCAGGCCGTGAGCCCGTAGTACCCGAACGCCTGACCGGAGAACGCCAGGGTGAGGCCCCAGGTCGTCCAGCGCCTCAGGAGCGGGGGGCGTGCGGCCTCGGCGCGGCGTTCGGCGTCGGCCGCCGCCGCGCGCTCGTCGACGACGGGGATGCCGCCGGTCAGCACGTCGGACGCGTCGCCCTCGGACGAGGAGGCGCGGCCCGTGTGGACCGGACCGGTCGCCGAACCGAGGCGCGCGCCCCGCAGAGCGACCCGCGGACCGACGGCGATCGACCAGACGACGCCGGCCAGGACCGCCAGCAGTCCCCAGGTGAGCAGGGCCAGAGGCCAGCCGACGACCGAGGCGATGGGCGCGGTGCCGAGCGAGGTGATCATCGACCCGACGTTGAGCGCCGACGTGTAGATGCCGGTCACGAAGCCGCCGCGCTCGGGCGAGAAGTCGCGCTTGATGACGACGGGCAGCACGACGTTGCCGATCGTGATGGCCACGCCGATGACGATGGTGCCGGCGTAGAGCCAGAACGAGCTGCCCAGCGTGCGGATGACGGTGCCGGCGAGCACGCCCGCGAGTCCGAGGGTCACGGCCAGCTCGGGGCCGACCCTGCCGATGAGAGCGGAGGCGGCCGGGCTCGCGACGGCGAAGCAGAGCACCGGGATGCTCGTCAGGAGGCCCGCCACCACGGCGGTGAGACCGAGGTCGCCGATCATCTGGTCGAGCACCGGCGCGGTGGCCACGATGGGCCCGCGCAGGTTGATCGCGATCAGGATGATCGCGAGGGTCAGCAGCCAGGCGGCGGGCGACCGCGCGACGGTGCCCGCGCGAGGGCTCACGCCGCGCCGCGCAGCAGGGTGACGCCCAGCAGGGCGGCGAGCTCGTCGACGTCGGCGGCCACCGCGACCGAGCCGGCGTACTCGAGCTCGTCGCCGTAGCCCCAGCCCGCCATGATGGTCGGCACGCCGTGGACGGCGGCGCCCTCGACGTCGTGGTGCCGGTCGCCGATCAGCACGGGGCGCGACAGGTCGACGCCGCGGGCGTCGAGCCGGCGGAGGGCCTCGGCCACGACGTCGGCCTTCGTATTGCGCACCTCGTCGTCGGAGGCGCCCGTGATGACGTCGAGGTAGCGGTCGAGACCGTTGACCTGCAGGATGCGCGTGGCGGGGGTCTCCGGCTTCGACGTCGCCGTGGAGGTGGGGATGCCGGCGGCGTGCACGGCGGCCATCAGATCGGGGACCCCGGGGTAGATGGGGCTGCCGAGGGCGCCGGTCTCGAGGTAGTGCGCACGATAGAGGCGCATGGCCTCGACGAGCCGGTCGCCGGTCAGGCCCAGACGCACCTCGAAGCTCTGCGGGAGGGGCGGGCCGACCCAGGCGATCAGCTCGTCGGGCGAGGGCACGGGCAGCCCGAGGGCCTCGATGGTGTGCGCGAGGCTGGCCGTGATGGCGGGCGCCGAATCGGCGATGGTGCCGTCGAGGTCGTAGAGGACGGCGGTGTAGGGGAGAGTCATCCCCCTCAGCTTAGGCACCGGGACCACCCCCGGGGAGGCGCGCCGTGGGCGGGTGGGGACGCCCGTCAGGCCACGGGGCCCAGCGGCCAGGTGGTCGCGGGCAGGGAGCGCGGGCCGGAGGCCGCGGTGCGACCCCGGCTCGGCGCGGTCGACCCGGGTCGACGGGCGGGTCGTGCGGAGTCGGTCCGCCCACGGGGCGTCGAGGGGACGATCGCGACGTCGTCGCGGACGACGCTCGGGAAGGAGCCCGAGATGGACTCGAACAGAGGCGTCGCCTCTCGCTGGGAGAGGATCTGATCGAAGATGGGCGAGGTCACGGGAGCCTCCGAGGGTTGCGGGCTGGGGAAGAGCGGGACATGAGAAATGTTACGCTCATATTCCGCCCGCGCAAGGGGTCGGCTGATGTATTTCGGATCGGCCCCCGCGCCCCTGTTCTCGGGGATGGGGCTCAGAACAGTCGCGAGTGCGAGTCGTCGAGGCCCCGCATCGCGTCGTAGTCGAGCAGCAGCGTGCGGATGCCCCGGTCGTGCGCCAGGGTGCGCGCCTGGGGCTTGATCTCTTGAGCGGCGAAGACGCCGGTCACCGGCGCGAGGTGCGGATCGCGGTTCATCAGCTCGAGGTAGCGGGTCAGCTGCTCGACGCCGTCGATGTCCCCGCGGCGCTTCAGCTCGACCGCCACCGCGCCTCCGGAGGCATCGCGCGCGAGGATGTCGACCGGGCCGATCGCCGTCATGTACTCGCGCCGGACCAGCGTGTGGCCCTCGCCGAGGAGCTCGATCTGCTCGGCGAGGAGCTTCTGCAGATCGGCCTCGACGCCGTCCTTCGTGAGGCCCGGGTCGAAGCCCATCTCGTGGCTGGAGTCGTGCAGGACCTCGTGGATCGAGACCACGAGGATGTCGGCCGTCTTCGCCTGGGTGACCTTCCAGAGCTCGACGACCCCCGCCTCCTGCTGGTCGGCGTCGGCCTCGAGGATGCTGATCGAGCACGGCGGGCTCATCCAGTTCAGCGGCTTGTAGCTGCCGCCGTCGGAGTGCACGAGCAGGCTGCCGTCGCTCTTGATCATGAGCAGGCGCGTGGCCAGCGGCAGGTGGGCCGAGAGTCGCCCGGCGTAGTCGACGGAGCAACGGGCAATGACGAGACGCACCCGACGATCCTAGGCGGGGAGGCGCGGGTCGGGCGACAGCGTCGGCGTCGGGCGATCGGTCCGCCTCTCCTGCTGGGCGCTTGACAGAGTGTGAAATGCGAAATATGTTCATGACACCGCGAGGAGCGGCCCGAGCACCAGCACCAGACCCCGGAGGAACCCATGTCGACCACGCTGCCCGCCACCGCTCAGGACTCGCCCGCGACGAACGGCCGGTCGGGGATCGGCGTCGCCGCGGACGCCCTGCTGATCGACCTCGCGACGGGCCGCCACACCCCGGGCGACGTCCTCGACGACTCGGCCGTCGCCCGGGAGCTCGGCGTGAGCCTCGGCGAGGTGCGCCGCTCGATCGACGTGCTCTGCCGCATCGGGGTGCTCCTGCGGGCGCCGTTCGGCCGCGACGCAGTGGTCGGTCTGCCTGCCTACAGCGTCACGACCCTCCTGCGGCGTCTCGGGGGCGCCATGGAGATCGCGCTCGCTCGCGGGCCGCAGGTCGAGGACCTCCCCGAGCCGCGACCGGGCGCCACCCTCGCCGACCGGTTCGGGCTCGAGTCTCCCCTCGACATCGCTCGACTCGTCGAGCTGGCCGACCCGCTGTTCGGACTGTTCGACGACGACGAGGCCGCACGACTCGACCGCGAGGTCGTCGGCCCCCTCTCGGTGCTCGCCAGCATCGACGCGCTGCGGGTGCACGACTCGCGCCCCGCCCTCCCGGACGACCTCCGCGCCCGCATCGTCGACGAGATCGAGGCGGCCGTGCACTACGGCGAGTGGCGCTCGATCCCGGGCCTGATGGCCGACTTCGGCATCGCGTTCGCACCCGACCAGCCGTAGGGGGGGCGCCCCGCGGGCACCGCTAGGCTGCACCACCATGAGCCCGGCAGAGAAGCCCGACGTCGGCAGGCCGACGCTCGCCGCCGTGGCACGTGCCGCGGGCGTCTCGGCCTCCACCGCCTCCCTCGCCTTCAGCGGAGCCGGCCCCGTCTCGCCGGCGACCCGCGACCGGGTCCTGGCCGCCGCCGCCGAGCTCGGCTACGGCGGACCCGACCCCCGGGCGCGATCGCTGCGACGCGGTCGCTCGGGCATCGTCGGGGCCGTGATCGAGTCGAGTCTCAGCGACGCCTTCCGGGATCCCGTCAACGTGGCCATGCTCGACGGCCTGGCCGACGTCACCGGACCGGCGGACTACTCGCTCCTGCTGCTCACGGAGACCGGGCCCGAGCGGTCTCGCCTGATCGACGCTCCGCTCGACGCCGTGGTGCTCTTCGGCTGCAGTCTCCGACTCGACGAGTCGGTCGCCGTCGTGCGACGGCGGGGCATCCCGGTCGTGTCCATCGAGGCGCGGGCGATGGAGGGCGTGCTCGACATCGGTCTCGACAACCTCGACGCGTCGCGGACGCTCGCTCGGCATCTGCACGATCTCGGACACCGCCGCGTCGCCGTCGTGTCGCTCCAGCTCGGACCCACCCGGGCGCTCGGACCGATCACCGACGAGCGGGTCGCCTCGGGGACGACCTACATCGCCCTGCAGCGTCTCGCCGGGGTCCGCGAGGTCTTCGGTCGGGTCGGGGGAGTCGTCACGGAGGGCAGCTGGACGTCGGAGGGGTACCGGGCCGGACTGGCCCTGCTCGACGTCGCACCCGCCGATCGGCCGACGGCCGTCATCGCGCAGAGCGACCTGCTCGCGTCGGGGGTCATCGCGGCCGCCGCCGAGCTCGGCCTCGAGGTGCCGCGCGATCTCAGCGTCGTCGGCTTCGACGGCATCCGTCTCGACGACCCCCGGGCGGCGGACCTCACGACGATGCGTCAGCCGGCGGTCGAGAAGGGTCGCGCGGCCGGACGGGCGCTGCTCGACCTGCTGTCGGGGGCGCCCGTCGAGTCGACGTCGTTCACGAGCACGTTCCGACGCGGGTCGACGACCGGGCCGCCGCCGCTCCCGGCGGACTGACCGGGCGAGACGAGAGCGACCCCCCGCCGATCGGCGSGGSGGAGGCGTCAGGCGGCGGGAGTCGCCAGGACGCCCTCGAGGGCCTTGTCGGCCTCTTCGGCGGTGGTGTTCAACGCAAGGGCCAGCTCGGAGACGAGGATCTGCCGGGCGCGGCCCAGCATGCTCTTCTCGCCGGCGGAGATGCCCTTGTCCTGATCGCGACGCCAGACGTCGCGGACGACCTCGGCGACCTTGTAGACGTCACCGCTCGTCATCTTCTCCTGGTTGCTCTTGTAGCGACGCGACCAGTTGCCGGCCTCCTCGACCTCGGAGGTGCGGAGCACGTCGTAGACGCGCTCGACGCCGGCCTGGTCGATGACCTCGCGGACGCCGATGTCGGTGGCGTTGCCCGTGGGGATCTGGATGACGAGCTCGCTCGTGTGCACGCGCAGCGACATGTACTCGGTGGGCGAGCCCTTGATGTTCTTGGTCGTCAGGTCGGTGATCGTGACGGCGCCGTGGTGCGGGTAGACCAGCGTCGTGCCGACTTCGTATGTCGTGGCCATGGTCTAGTGCGCCGCGTCGTAAGCGTCGCGGACGGCGGCGGCGATGCGGCCGCGGTCGGACACGTCGTGCCCGTTCGCCTTGGCCCACTCGCGGATCTTCTGCAGATCGTCGCCGTTCGACCGGGTCGAGCCGCTGCGCGCCGGGGCCTTGCGACCGGTTCGGCGGGCCGCGCCGGTGAAGGGGGCCAGGGCCTCGGTGAGCTCGTCGACGTGCGCGTCGCTCAGGTCGATCTCGTACGAGACGCCGTCGAGCGTCAGCGAGACGGTCTTGCCCTCGCCGTCGGCGATGGGGGTGCCGTCGATGTCATCGACGAGCTGGATGAGTGTTTTCTGGGCCAACGGAGTCTCCTGAAAAAACAATGGAAAGCGCCGAAGATAAACGTGCGACGGCGTGCTAGGGAACAAGTGTAATTCATGCGTGTCTGTATGACATCCCTAAAGCACTCGGCAGGCCGTCGCGCGAACGCCGATCGTTTATGCGGACGCATTCACGAGTGACCGGGAATGCCTTTCACCACCGCGCGAGGGTGTCGCGCGGATACTCTCCGAAGCGCTTCGCGTACGACGCCGAGAACCGACCGAGATTGCCGAATCCCCATCGACGCGCGACGTCGGCGACGAAGCCCGCGGCCGGATCGGCCGCGAGGAGATCCTGCCGGGCCCGGTCGAGACGGACGTGCCGGAGGTACGTCGTCGGGCTCGAGCCGAGGTGCTTGTTCATGAGCTGCTGCAGCGTGCGCGTGTGGACCCCGGCCGCCGTCGCGATGTCGCCCGCCGAGATCGGCTGGTCGGCGAAGGCGTGCACGTACTCGGCGGCCTGGCGGAGCTTGCGGGTCTGCTCGGTCCGCAGCTCCTCGGGGACGTCGACGGCCTGCCACGGGAACAGGTCGAGGAGGGCGTGCGCCAGCGAGACCTGCGCCGAGTGGCGGGCCAGGGGCTTCGTCGTGTCGCCCACGACGAGCGGAGTCGCCGCGCCGAGCGCCTTCTGCCAGGCGGCGAGTCCGGCGGCGTCGGGCACCGCGTCGTAGTCGAACACGATGCGCTGGCGCGGGCCACCGTGCCTCTCGGTCGCGACGTCCTCCAGGAAGTCGGCGCCGAGATGCACGATCCCGTGATGGTGCGGGGTCATCGTGAACGAGTACGAGGTCTCGCTCGGGGTCAGGAACGGCCGTCCGACGACGCTCGTCAGCTGGCCGCCGGGGTGGTCGATGGTCACCTCGCCGCTGCGGAACCACGACACGACGTAGTCCTTCGACCACGGGATCACGCCCTGCAGATGTCCGGTGAACGATCCCGTCTGCACGCTGAGCCGCTCGTCGCCCGCCGAGGCGAATCGGAATGAGAAGGGCTCGTCCGCGAGGCGCGCACGGAACTGACGACCGTCGAGAGAGGTCTCGAGGCTGTGTCGCGCCTCCTCGATGTCGTCGCCGGTGACCTGGAAGCGGTCGAAGCCGCCGGGGGTCTGGCCCGGCTCGGGCCGGGGCGTCCCGCTCGGCAGGTAGGTGGTGGTCATGAGGTCTCCTGGTCCTGAGCGTCTCGCACCGGTGCTGGTGGGGCACGCGGCTGCATCATCAGGACGTGTCCCGGAGGCCGAACGTCACGAAACCGACGACGACGGCCCACCTTCCACGGTCGCAAATCTCGGCGGCATGCGCTCTCCCCCGAACGCGGGTCGTCGAGGTAGCGTCGGCCGCAGCGCGAGAACGCCCGGGCACCGAACGAGAGAGAGCGTCACCATGAGCGGAGCCGTCGTCGTCCACGACGCCGTGCTGATCGACGCCGCGGGCCGACGACCCGGCTGGATCCGCGTCGAGGACGGGGTGATCGCGGCCGTCGCCCAGGGCGCGGGTCGGCCCGAGGGAGCGACCGGTGGGGCGACGGGTCTGCCCGGCGCGTCGGCTGACGGTCCCTCGACATCGACGGCGCGCGTGATCGACGCCGGGGGTCGCGTCGTCGCCCCGGGTTTCGTCGACCTGCACGGACACGGCGCGGCCGGCCTGTCGTACGACGACGACGCCGACCTCTCGGCCGCGCTCGCGCACCACCGTCGACACGGGACGACGCGGCAGGTGCTGAGCCTCGTCTCGGCGCCACCCGCCCGACTGGAGGCGGCGCTCGGGCGCATCGCGGCGCTCGCGGCCACGGATCCGCTCGTGCTCGGCTCGCACCTCGAGGGGCCGTTCCTCGCCGCCTCGCATAAGGGCGCGCACGACGAGAGCGCGCTCGCGACGCCGACCGCCGAGACCGTCGACCGGCTGCTCGGAGCGGCGGACGGGAGCCTGCGGATGATCACGCTGGCACCCGAGCTCGACGGGGCCGCGGACGCGCTGCGGCGATTCGCCGACGCCGGGGTGGTCGTCGCCCTCGGGCACACGGCGGCGGACCACGACCTCGCGCTCGACGCCTTCGCCCGGGGCGCGCGCGCCCTCACCCACGCCTTCAACGCCATGCCGCCCCTGCTCCATCGCGACCCCGGCCCCGTGCTCGCCGCCGTCGACGCGGGCGCCGTGCTCGAGCTGATCGTCGACGGGGTGCACGTGCATCCGTCGGTCTGGCGGGCGGTCTTCGCGCTCGCACCGGGCCGGGTGGCGCTCGTCACGGACTCGATGTCGGCGACGGGCTGCGCCGACGGGTCGTACCGGCTCGGCGGGCTCGACGTCGTGGTGGCCGCCGGGGAGGCGCGGCTCGCCGACTCGGGAGCGCTCGCCGGGTCGGTGCTCACGCAGGACGTCGCCCTGCGGCTCGCCGTCGGGTCGGGCGTCGACCCCGTCGCGGCGATCACGGCGCTGACGCGCACCCCGGCCGACCTGCTCGGCCGCGGCGATTTCGGGCGGCTCGAGGTCGGGGCGCGGGGCGACCTCGTCGTGCTCGGCGACGACTGGTCGCCCGACGTGGTCGTGGCGGAGGGCGAGGTGCTGTTCGAGCGAGGATGATCGACCGGATGAGCGAGACCATCAGCGTCGGCGAGCTGTGCCAGCGGGCGGCGGGAACGACTGCCCCCGGGACGGAGGCGCTGGTCGGCCTCCTGGGGCGGTCGCCCCGCGACGAGCGGATCGGTCTCGATCGTGCGCCCGCAGCCGTCCTGGCCCGGAGACTCCGCTCGAGCCGGGCGCCGTCGAGCGGGAGCCTCACGGCGCTCCTGGCGGTGCTCGACGATCTCGGCGACGACGACGTGCGATTCGGGCGATACGACACCGAGACCGAGGTCGCGATCATGCTGATCGATGCGGGTGGGGCCGTCACCGCCGCGTCCGTGGAGCCGGTCGTCGAACCGGATAGCGTCTCGGCCGCCGAGCTGGCTGGACTGCTGAGACGGTCCGACGACGCGGCGGCCGCCTCGTCGGCGGTCGCTCGGGCGTTGGCCGTGCTCGACGAGAGGCCCGACGAGTCGCTGCGGGTCGGACGACAGGGCGCCATCGCCACCTCGCGGACGTTCCGGACCAAGTACTCGATCGCCCGGGAGAAGGGCGTCACCGTCGTCGGGCTCGAGGACTTCGTCGATCGGCTCGCCGAGCGGGGCGAGACCGAGATCGCGCTCTGCTCCGCCGACACGGGCCCCGCCGTCGTCGTCGCGGCCCTCCGGCCGGATCGGTCAGCCGCGATCGCCGTCCTGTTCGTGACCGACCTGCGGCACGACGGCGACGCCCGGGTCTGAGGTCGGCACGGGCCGCGGCCTCGCCCGTCGATCCGCCGCCCGCGCGTACCGGCCCGCGAGATCGGCGAAGGCGTCGATCAGCTCGGCCGGGCCGACGGCCACGAGCTCGGCGTCGAAGCGGCCGAACGAGGCGGCGAGCGACCCCCACGACCACGACCCGGCCTCGACGCGGCAGCGCTCGGGACCGACGGCGACCACGACGCCGTCGCCGACGAACGGGGCCACGGCGCTCGCCGGCAGCGACAGCTCGACCGTGCCGACGCAGGCCCAGGCGTCGGCTCCGCTCGAGCCCTTGAACCGCGCCGACAGGAAGGCCGCCGGGTCGCCGCCCGGCACCGCCCTCGGCTCGAAGCGCCGACCCGTGTGCTGGCGCAGCCGTAACCGGTCGACCCGGAACACCCGCCAGTCGCCGTGCTCGTCCGACCAGCCGATCAGGTACCAGCGGCCGGAGCTCAGCAGCAGGTGATGCGGCTCGACGCGTCGCGGCGGTCGGGGCGGGGGCGACGCGGAGGCCGGGAGCGACGTCGACGCGGGGTGCGCTGCGGAGGCGAGCCGCGCCTCCTCGGCCCGGTCGACGTCGAAGCGGAGCTCCTCGCGGCGGTGGATCGCGTCGCCGATGCGCAGCAGCACCTCGGGGTCGACCTGCACGCGGGTCGACGGCGAGCCCGGCGTGAGGGCCCCGACCTCGAGTCGCGCGATGCGCTGCGCCACGCGATCGGGCAGCAGTCGCGTCACGGTCAGCAGGGCCCGGGCCGCGGCGTCGTCGAGACCGGCCCCGGCCAGGCGAGCGGTCTGCAGCGCGAGGGTCACGGCGACCGCCTGCTCGTCGTCGAGCAGCAGCGGAGGCAGCGACTCGCCCGCCGCGAGCCGGTACCCGCCCTCGGGCCCGCGGGTCGTGTCGATCGTGTAGCCCAGCTCGCGCAGACGCTCGACGTCGCGACGCACGGTGCGCTCGCCGACCTCGAGCCGAGCGGCCAGCGTCGGAGCCGACCACGACCGGTTCGTCTGCATCAACGACAGCAGGGCGAGGAGGCGCTGGGACGTCGACGAGGCGGCTGCGGCGGGCATGACGTCATCATCGCGCGTGAACCGGACCGAAGCTGACCGGTACACGGAGTCGACTTGTCTCAGCGCTCAGAGAGAGCGCGACATCACGTCGAGGAGACAGACCATGAGCGTCATCACCACCCTGCACATCAACTTCCGAGGCCAGGCGAAGGAGGCGCTCGAGTTCTACCACTCGGTCTTCGGCGGCGACCTCGTGCTCGTGCCCTACGGCGAGACCGAGTCGGGTCAGGGCCCCGACCAGGCCGACCAGATCGTCTGGGGGCAGGTCATGGCCCCGAGCGGGTTCCACGTCATGGCGTACGACATCCAGGACTCGCTGCCGTATGCGGCCGGCGACAACCCCTTCTACCTGTCGCTGCGCAGCACCGACGCGGCCGAGCTCGAGCAGCTCGGAACGGCGCTCGCCGCGTCCGAGGGCGTCACCGTGCACGTCCCCTTCGGACCGTCGATGTTCTCGCCGTACTACGGCAAGCTCACCGACCGGTTCGGCGTGACGTGGATCATCGACGTGATCGTCCCCTGGGGCTGAGCCGGGTCTCGGCGGGGCCGGCGGGTCGGGTCGGGGTCGGCGGGGGCGGGTCGAGGCCGCCCGGCATCCTGCGCATGCGGCTGCTCGAGAGCCCGCCCCGCCCTGTGGCAGGATCGAGCCACGATCGAGGGGGAGACATGCGTTCAGAGGACGTCGTCGCGACGAGATTCACACCGACCCGGTTCCGGGACGGCTACGACCAGGACCAGGTCGACGACCTGCTCGACCGGATCACCGCGACGTTCGCGGCCCTCGAGCAGGGGCGCGGCCCGGGTCCCCTCACCGCCGACGAGGTCATCGCGGCGAAGTTCCAGGCGACGAGGTTCCGCGAGGGGTACGACCAGGATCAGGTCGACGCGTTCCTCGACCAGGTCGTCATCGCCCTGCGCACCGCCGAACCGCCCGCCGCCGGCTGACGACGGAGCCGAGGAGGCGCGGGTCGCCACCCGCCGACCGGCCCGCACCGAGAGGGAGACATGCCCGACGACCGCCTCACCGTGCCCGACGCCGTCGCCTGGCGGGCATGGCTCGACGCCCACGAGTCGACCTCGGAGGGGGTGCGCCTCGTGCTCGCCAAGAAGGGCACCACGAGCCCCACGTCGCTCACGTACGCCGAGGCGCTCGACGAGGCCCTCTGCAGCGGCTGGATCGACGGGCGCCGCAACGCCCTCGACGCCGGCACCTTCCTCCAGCACTTCACGCCCCGGCGGGCCCGGTCGATCTGGTCGATGCGCAACGTCGACCACGTCGCCCGCCTCGTCGACTCGGGGCGGATGCGCCCGCGGGGTCAGGCCGAGATCGACCGGGCGAAGGGCGACGGGCGCTGGGATCGCGCCTACGCGGGCCAGGCGGACATGGAGCCGCCCGCCGACCTGGCGGCCGCGCTCGCCGACTCGACCCGCGCCTCCCGGACGTTCGCGGGGTTGAGCCGGTCGGCCCGCTACTCGGTCATGCACCCGGTGCTGACGGCCCCCACCGAGGAGGCGCGGGTCGGCCGCATCGCCCGCGCCGTCGCCCGGCTGGAGGCCGGCGCCGAGCCGCCCGGCGCCGCCCGGCCCGGCTGACGGCGACCCTGGTCGGAAGACGCCCTCGAGCGCCGCGCGAGGGGCGCCTTCCGCCCACCGTGGCCGCGGGGCTGGTGCGCTGGCCTGTCGTTGGTCAGAAGATGCCCGTCCGAGCTCTGCGAGGGGCACTTTCCGCCCACCGTGGCCGCGGCAGGGCGGCAGGGCGGCAGGCGGCGAGCGGTGCGGAAGCGACCGCTAGGCGCGGCGCCTGATCAGGTTCATCATGATCTGCGACATGACGACCTCGTCGTGCTGGTTCAGCATCTCGATGCGGGTGCGGACGATGCCGCGGTCGGGCTTCGACCGCGAGGGGCGGGCCTCGAGCACCGTGAACCGCGCCCGCAGCTGGTCGCCCGGTCGCACGGGCCGGTGCCAGCGCAGCTCGTCGACACCCGGCGACGCGAGGCTCGTCCGCTCGTTGAGGAAGTTGTCGACCATCAGCCGCATCATCATGGCGGTCGTGTGCCAGCCGCTCGCGATCAGACCGCCGAAGGGACCGTCAGCCGCGCCGACGGGATCCAGGTGCATCGTGTGCGGGTCGAAGTCGGCCGCGAAGCCCACGATGGAGCTCGCGGTGACCTCGACCGGGCCGTACGTCCCGCCGGCGCCGGGCCGGTAGTCGTCGAAGTGTCGGTCGATCAGCGGGGTCTCGTCGAAGGAAGGCACGAGAGGAGACGGTACACATCGCGCAGAATCCTGGCCGGGGGGTGGACAGACGTGCGGAGGGCCCCCGCCTGCGCGGGGGCCCTCCGGTCGTCGGGTCAGCTGTCGATCGACCGTCGCTCGGCCGACGGAGCGCCGACGGACGGCTCGGTCGCCGGTCCGGCGGTCACCTCGATCTTGCGCGGCTTCGCCCGCTCGCTCACCGGGATCAGCAGCGACAGCACGCCGTTGTCGTAGTGGGCGGTGATCGCGTTCGAGTCGATGCCCTCGCCCACGCTGAACTGCCGCAGGTACGACCCGTGCGGGCGCTCCTGCGACAGCCACGTCACCCCGTCGCGGGTGTCGGGGGTGCGGTTCGCGCGGATGGTCAGCAGCTGACCGTCGACGTCGATGTCCACCGAGCCCGGGTCGATGCCCGGCATGTCGGCGTTCAGCACGTAGCGGTCGCCGTCGCGGTAGAGGTCGACGGGCATGACCTTCGGGCCCTGACGGGTGCCGAGGAGCCCGGCGGCGAGGCGGTCGAGCTCGGTGAAAGGATCGAAAGACACAGCCATATGAAGAGTCCCCTTTCGGTGTTCGCGTGTGGTTATCCGGGCCGGTCCCGGTCTCGGATCCGGCCGACGAGAAGAGGATAAATCCCGGTCAGCGGGCTTGTCTCGAAAATCGCTTCGAGCACGCTGGGATGAATCTGAGACCGTGGCGGCGGGCTCAGCGCGCGCCGACGACCATCCAGCGCGACCCCGCGGCCCGCACCCCGAGGGTCACGGCGCGGATCCCGATGTAGCCGAGGCCGAACGCGAACCACAGCGCGACGACGGACCCCGGCCCCTCGCCCACGGCGCGCTCGACCGGCACGAGGATCGCCAGGTACACCAGCACGTTCACCACCCCCGCCAGCGCCAGGTAGCGCGCATCGCCGGCTCCGAGCAGCACGCCGTCGAGCACGAACACGAACCCGGCCAGCGGGATGCCGACCGCCATCGCGAGCACCACCCCGGGCAGCAGTGCGCGGACGCCCTCGTCGGTCGTGAACACCGGCCCGAGCACCCCCGAGAGCGCGGCGACGAGCGCCCCGAGCAGCACCCCGCCGCCGACCCCGAACAGCATCAGGCGGCGGGTCACCGCCCTCACCCGGTCGCGGTCCCCCGCTCCGAGGGAGTGCCCGATCATGGCCTGCCCGGCGATCGCGAGGGCGTCGAGCGCGAAGGCGAGCGTGCTGAAGACCGTCAGCGCGACCTGGATGGTCGCCAACCCCGTCACCCCCGAGGAGGCGGCGGTCGCCACGGTCGCGATCATCGCGACCCGCAGACTCGCGTTCCGCACCAGCAGCCACGCGCCCGACCGGGCCGTGCGTCCGACCCCCGCGAGCCCGGGGCGCAGATCGGCGCCGACGGCGCGGGCCGCGCGCACGGCGATCACGACGTAGACGGCCGCCATGCCCCACTGCGCCACGACGGTGCCGGCCGCCGACCCGGCGACGCCCCAGCCGAACCCGTAGATGAACACGGCGTTGAGCCCGGCGTTCACGGCGAAGCCCACGCCGGCGACGACGAGAGGGGTGCGGGTGTCCTGCAGGCCGCGCAGCAGGCCGGTGGCGGCGATGACGATGAGCATGCCCGGCAGGCCGATCATGGACACCGTGAGATAGGTCGTGGCGGCGGCCTCCACGGCCGGCTCCGTGCCGAACAGCCCCACGAGCGACGGCGCCGTGAACGCTCCGGCGACGGCCAGCACGACGCCGAGCAGCAGCGCGAACCAGAGGCCGTCGACGCCGGCGCGGATGGCCCCCGCCCGGTCACCGGCACCGAGCCTCCTCGCCACGGTCGGGGTCGTCGCGTACGCCAGGAAGATCAGCAGCCCGAGCGCCGTCTGCAGGATCACCCCGGCCACCCCGAGACCGGCCAGCGGCACCGAGCCGAGATGCCCGATCAGGGCCGTGTCGGTCAGTAGGAACAGCGGTTCGGCGATCAGCGCCCCGAGCGCAGGCAGGGCCAGACGGACGATCTCGCGGTCGAGGGGGTTCCGGAGGCGCACCTCAGTCGGTGCCGCGGGCCCGGCCGACCAGCGTCATCAGGTGGTACACGACGATGGCCGCGACCGTTCCGAGGATAATGCCGCCGAACGTGGCGCCGCCGAGCGACAGCGTGAAGTCGGCGATGCCCATGATCAGGGCGATGCCGGCCGTGAGCTGGTTCTTCGGTCGGCTGAAGTCGACCTTGTTCTCGACCCAGATGCGGATGCCGATGACGCCGATGAGGCCGTAGAGGGCCGTGGTCACGCCGCCGAGCACCCCCGGCGGGATGGTGAAGATGACGGCGCCGATCTTCGGCGACAGCCCGAGCAGGATCGCCACGATGCCGGCGACCCAGTACGCCGCGGTCGAGAAGACCCGGGTGGCGCTCATCACGCCGATGTTCTCGCCGTAGGTGGTGGTGGCCGAGCCGCCGCCGAGCCCGGCGAGCACCGTGCTGAGGCCGTCGGCGAAGAGCGCTCGGCCGGTCAGCGGGTCGAGGTTCCGCTTCGTCAGCTGACCGACGCCCTTCACGTGCCCGACGTTCTCGGCGATCAGGGCCAGCACGACCGGCAGGAAACCGAGGTACACGGGCAGCGCCGACAGATCGAAGGCCGGCGCGGTGAAGGTCGGCAGACCCACCCAGGGGGCGTCGCGCACGGCATCGAAGCTGACCTCGCCGAGCAGCACGGCGGCGATGTAGCCGACCACCACGCCGACGAAGATCGAGAGGCGACCGAGGAGGCCTCGGAAGAGCACGGCGCTCAGCACCACCGCGGCGAGCGTGATGACCGCCGTCAGCGGGGCGAGCGCGAAGTTGTCGCGGGCGGCGGGCGCGAGGTTGAAGCCGATCAGGGCGACGATCGCGCCGCTGACGACCGGCGGCAGCAGCGAGTCGATCCAGCGCGTGCCCGCGAGGTGCACCACCACGCCGATGATCGCGAGCAGGGCGCCGACGACGATGATGCCGCTGAGAGCGAGCGGTATGCCCCCGACCTCCTTCGCCGCGGCGATCGGAGCGAGGAACGCGAACGACGACCCGAGATAGCTGGGCAGCCGGTTCTTCGTGATGATCAGGAACAGCAGCGTGCCGATGCCCGAGAACAGCAGGGTCGTGCTCGGCGGGAAACCCGTGAGGATCGGCACCAGGAAGGTCGCGCCGAACATGGCGACGACGTGCTGACCGCCCAGGCCGATGGTGCGCGGCCAGGTGAGCCGCTCCTCCGGCGCCACGATCTCGGTCGAGTCGACGGTCTTGCCGTCACCGTGCAGGGACCAGGGGAGTGCCATGCTCAGAACTGTAGCGGCGACGCGGTCGTAGGCTGACGACCATGACGAGCGACGCCCTCTCCTCCGGAATCCTGACCGACGAGCTCGACCCGGAGGTGCGTCCGCAGGACGATCTCTTCCGTCACGTGAACGGTCGCTGGATCGCCCGGACGGCGATCCCCGACGACAAGGCGCGCTACGGCTCGTTCTACGTCCTCGCCGAGGAGGCCGAGGCGGCCGTCCGCGAGATCATCCAGGAGTCTCAGGACGCCGAGCCGGGCACCGAGGCCCGCAAGGTCGGCGACCTCTACACGAGCTTCCTCGACGAGCAGCGCGTCGAGGCGCTCGGCGCCGAGCCGATCCGCCCCCTGCTCGACCCCGTCGACGACGTGACCGACGTCGACGGCCTCCTGCGCCTCCTGGGCTCGTTCGAGAAGCAGGGGCTCGCGAGCTTCGTGCAGCTCTTCGTCGACAACGACCCGGGCGACCCCGAGCGCTACGTCCTGTTCGTCGAGCAGGGCGGTCTGGGTCTGCCCGACGAGTCGTACTACCGCGACGAGAAGTCCGAGTCGATCCGCACCGCCTACGTCGCCTTCGTCGCCCGCATGCTCGAGCTCGCCGGCTTCGACGAGGCCGCCGACCGCGCCGCCCGCATCATGGCGCTCGAGACCGAGCTCGCCTCGCGCCACTGGGACAACGTCGCCACCCGCGACAGCGACGCGACCTACAACCTCCTGCCCTGGGCGGGGTTCGACGCGCTCGCCGAGGGCGTGGACCTGACCGTCTGGCGCGACGCCTTGGGCGCGCCCGAGCGCGTGTTCGACGAGCTCGTCGTGCGTGAGCCGTCGTTCGTGACGGGTCTGGCGTCGCTGCTGACCGGAGCGCGCCTCCTCGACTGGCAGGACTGGCTGCGCTGGCAGATCATCCGCTCATCGGCGGCCTATCTGTCGACCCCGTTCGTCGAGGCGAACTTCGGCTTCTACGGTCGCACCCTCACGGGAGCGCCCGTGCAGCGCGCCCGCTGGAAGCGCGGCGTCTCGCTCGTCGAGGGCGCCATGGGCGAGGCCGTCGGCCGCATCTACGTCGAGCGCCACTTCGCGCCCGAGGCCAAGACCGCCATGGACGTGCTCGTCGCGCACCTGGTCGAGGCGTACCGGCAGAGCATCACCGGCCTCGAGTGGATGACGGAGGAGACCCGCGGCCGCGCCCTCGAGAAGCTCGAGAAGTTCACGCCGAAGATCGGGTTCCCCGACACCTGGCGCGACTACTCGGCCCTCGAGGTCGACCCGGCCGATCTGGTCGGCAACGTGCGGGCGACCGCCGCCGTCGGCTTCGACCGCGAGCTGGGCAAGATCGGACAGCCGCTCGACCGCGGCGAGTGGTTCATGACCCCGCAGACGATCAACGCTTACTACAACCCCGGCATGAACGAGATCGTGTTCCCCGCGGCGATCCTGCAGTTCCCGTTCTTCGACGAGACCCGCGACGCCGCCGCGAACTACGGCGCGATCGGCGCGGTCATCGGACACGAGATCGGCCACGGCTTCGACGACCAGGGGTCGAAGTACGACGGCGACGGCCGACTCCGCGACTGGTGGACGGCCGCCGACCGCGAGGCGTTCGAGAAGCTCACCGCGTCGCTGATCGCCCAGTACGACGCGCTCGCCCCGGCTCAGGTCCCCGACCACCACGTCAACGGCGCCCTCACCATCGGCGAGAACATCGGCGACCTCGGTGGGCTGTCGATCGCCTACAAGGCGTACCTGCTCTCGCTCGAGGGGGCCGAGGCTCCTGTGATCGACGGCATGACCGGAGCCCAGCGGTTCTTCCTCAGCTGGGCGCAGGCGTGGCAGATCACGCTGCGCGACGAGGAGGCCGTCCGGCTGCTCTCGATCGATCCGCATTCGCCGAACGAGTTCCGCTGCAACCAGATCGTGCGCAACATCGACGAGTTCTACGCCGCCTTCGACGTCGCGCCGAGCGACGCGGCCTGGCTGCCGCCGGAGGAGCGCGTCACGATCTGGTGACCCCGCGCGGCCCCGCCGGTCAGTCGATCAGGCCGAGCCGGACGAGACCGTCGAGGGTCGCGACGCCGGCCGGGGGGCACCGGTCGGCGTCGACCGACGTGACCCAGTGGAGCGCACCCACCTCGGCCGATGCGAGGGGCTCGGGGCTGGCCGTGGTCGGGTCCGCCGAGAACAGGGTCATGTGCACCTCCCGCCCGTCCGGTTCGCCGTGGGCCTGGGTCCGCACGGTGAACAGCTCGACGACGGTCGACGGGTCGAGTTCGACGGCGACCTCCTCGCGCGACTCGCGCACGAGGGCCTCGGCGGGCGACTCGCCCGGCTCGAGCTTGCCGCCCGGCAGGTACAGCACGTCGCGGCCGCGGGCCGTGACCATGAGGAGGCGCCGGTCGCGGATCAGGGCGAGGGCGCTGACGACGATCGGTTCCATCCGGTCATCCTCGCACCGGCCTGAAGAGGTCAGCTCGCGTCGCCGACGGCGCGCAGGTGCGGGGCCGGGGTGGCGGCGCGTGTCTCGGTGAGGCCGAAGAGGGCCTCGAGCCCGTCGCGGAACTCCTCGCCGCGACCCTCGCGGGCCAGCTCGCGCGCTCGCACGGACGGGGTGTGCAGCAGCACGCCGGCCAGGTGGCGCAGGGCGGCCTCGGTGCGGTCGGACGAGTCGCCACGGGACCGCGCGCGCTCGATCTCGGAGTCGAGCAGATCGAAGACGTGCTTGCGCAGAGCGACGACGGCGGGGGTGAGCGACTGCTCGGCGGCGACGGCCTGGAACTCGGCCGCGGCCGTCGAGACGAGCGCGCGGGCGTCGTCGGCGGCGGTGAGCTCGGCGAGCGGGGCGTGCAGGCTGATGGTCTCGAGGTCGAGCAGCTCGACGCCGTCGATCTCGGTGACGAGGGGGTCGACGTTGCGGGGCAGGCCGAGGTCGATGACCAGGCGGCGGTCGCCCGCGGCGACGACGTCGGGGGTGACGACGGGCTCGGTCGTCGACGTGCAGGTGATGAGCACGTCGCACCAGGCGATGGCCTCGGCGAGGTCGTCGTAGGGGGTGGCGTCGTGCTTCAGCCCGAACCAGGAGGCGCGACCCGACGACGAGTACACGGCGAGCCGGTCGGCGCCTCGGTCGCGCAGGGCGGTGACCGTCGTGGCGGCGTACTGGCCGGTGCCCACGATCAGCACCCGGGCGTCAGCCCAGTCCGTGACGCGCGAGGACGCGAGCTCGAGGGCGAGGCGCACGAGCGAACGACCCGCGCCTCCGACGTTCGTGCGGTTCTTGATGCCGCGGGAGGTGTGCGAGGCCTTCTGGAAGAGGCGCTCGAGGTCGGACGACGTCGTGCCGCCCTCGCGGGCGCGCTCGAGCGCGCGGCGGACCTGGCCCGAGATCTCGTCTTCGCCGATGACGACCGACTCGAGACCCGAGCTGACGGCGAACAGGTGCTCGACGACCTCGTCGCCGGTGATGATGCGCACGCTGTCGCGCAGGTCGTCGGCCGTGACGTCGCTCGCGTCGCTCATGGTCGCGATGGTGGCCTCGACCGCGACGGCGCTGCCGGCCGTGAGGGGCTCGTCGACGTCGAGATAGGCCTCGAAGCGGTTGCAGGTCGCGAGCACGACGGCTCCGTTGACGAAGTCGCTGCCGTCGACCAGGGTGCCGACCGCCGAGGGTGCGCCGATGCTCAACTTCTCGAGGAGGTCGAAGCTGGCGTTCCGGTGGGACGCCGTCAGGCAGATAAGCACCGATCAAGAGTAACGCTCATCGACGCATCCGGCTGGGTGATGCCTCGATGTCGAGAGGATGCACGGGGTCAGGCTGGTCCCGGGAATGCGCATGCAGTGTTGCGCATTGCAACATGAGGCCCCGCCGACCACCCCGATCGGCCCGACGACAGGAGAATCATGACCACCAGCATCCAGTGGCAGCTCATCGCCCGCCCCGAGGGCGAGCCCACCACCGACGACGTGCGCCGGGTCGAGGTGACCCTGCCCGAGCTCGCCGACGGCGAGGTGCGCGTGCAGAACGAGTTCCTGTCCGTCGACCCCTACATGCGCGGTCGCATGAACGACGTGAAGTCCTACGTGCCGCCCTTCGCCCTGAACGAGACGATGACCGGCGGCGCCATCGGACGCGTCGTCGAGTCGCGCTCCGACGAGCTCCCGGTGGGCACTGTCGTGCAGCACGACCTCGGCTGGCGCGACGTGGCCCAGGGAGGCGCGGGCTCGTTCCGCGCCACGCAGACCGTCGAGGGCGTGCCCCTGTCCGCTCACCTCGGCGTGCTCGGCCTCACCGGTCTGACGGCCTACGTCGGCCTCACCGAGATCGCCGGGATCCGCGAGGGCGACGTCGTCTTCGTCTCCGGCGCCGCCGGCGCCGTGGGCACGATGGTCGGTCAGATCGCCCGGCTGAAGGGCGCCTCGCGCGTCATCGGCAGCGCCGGATCGGCCGAGAAGGTCGAGCTGCTCACCTCGAAGTACGGCTTCGACGCGGCGTTCAACTACAAGGACGGCGACGTCACCGAGCTGCTGCGCGAGGCAGCGCCCGACGGCATCGACGTCTACTTCGACAACGTCGGGGGCGACCACCTCTCGGCCGCGCTCGACTCGTTCCGCGACGGCGGCCGTGCCGCGCTCTGCGGCTCGATCGCCAACTACAACTCGACCGGGGCCCCCGTCGGCATCACCGGCATGACCAACATGGTCACCCGCGGTCTCATGATGAAGGGCTTCACGCTCGGTAACTACCGTCACATCGCCCCCGCCTTCCAGGCCGAGATGGGCCCGTGGCTCGCGAACGGCGACGTGGTCCACGACGAGACCGTCGTCGAGGGCATCGACCAGGCCTTCGAGGCGTTCACGGGGCTGATGCGCGGCGCCAACGTCGGCAAGATGGTCGTCAAGGTCGGCTGACCCGCGACTCCGCGGCTCCCGCCTCCTCGGCTCCCGCCTCCGCGTCGTCGGCGAGCCGAGGGCGAGGCGGCCGTGCGGGCGGTCCCGGGACCGCGGGACCCCCGCCGGGTCGCCTCGACGAGACGCCCAGCAGGCGATGGGAGAATGCTCCCCGTGATCACCTCCGCCCTGCCCGACCAGCACCCGCTCGCGACCGGCCTCACCGCCGACTCCCGCCTGGTGCGGGCACTGCGGGGCGACCGGCCCGAGACGCTGCCCGTCTGGTTCATGCGTCAGGCCGGTCGATCGCTGCCCGAGTACCGCGAGCTGCGCGTCGGCACGAAGATGCTCGACGCCTGCCTCACCCCCGACCTCGCCAGCGAGATCACGCTGCAGCCGGTCCGTCGCCACGGCGTCGACGCCGGCATCTTCTTCAGCGACATCGTCGTGCCGATCAAGCTCGCCGGGGTGTCGGTCGACATCGTCCCCGGGCGCGGTCCGGTGCTCGAGAACCCCATCCGCACGGCGGCCGACGTCGCCGCCCTGCGCCCGCTCGACGACGACGCGCTGGCCCCCATCGCGGCCGGCGTCGCGCAGACGGTCGCCGAGCTGGGCGCCACCCCGCTGATCGGCTTCGCCGGCGCCCCGTTCACCCTCGCCGCGTACCTCGTCGAGGGCGGCCCCTCCAAAGACCACATCCGCGCCCGCACCCTGATGCACAGCGATCCCGACACCTGGGAGGCGCTGCTCACCTGGGCGGCGGACGTCACGGGGGCGTTCCTGCGCGCGCAGGTGATGGCCGGTGCGAGCGCCGCCCAGCTGTTCGACTCGTGGGTCGGGTCGCTGTCGCTCGCCGACTACACGGCGAACGTGGCACCGCACTCGGCCCGTGCGCTGTCGCACGTGGCCGACCTGGGCGTGCCGCGCATCCACTTCGGCGTCGGCAGCGGCGAGGTGCTGACCGCCATGCGCGACGTCGGCGTCGACGCGATGGGCGTCGACTGGCGCATCCCGCTCGACGAGGCCTCGCGTCGCCTCGGCGGCGGCACCCCGCTCCAGGGCAACATCGACCCCGCACTGCTGCAGGCGCCCTGGCCGGTGCTCGAGGCGCACGTGCGCGACGTCGTCGAGCGCGGCCGCGCCGCGCCGGCCCACGTGCTCAACCTGGGGCACGGCGTCAACCCCGACACCGACCCCGACGTGCTGACCCGCATCGTCGCGCTGGCGCACACGCTCTAGAAGACCGCTCTCAGAGAAGGGGAACGCCCGTGTACGACCCGCTCCGCGCCTCCTCGGTCGGTTCCGAGTCGCCGGCGCCCGCCGCCGGGCGCGCGCTCGTCGTCGTCGTCGGCGGCGGGGTCGCCGGACTGGTCACCGCGCGCGAGCTGGCCCGAGGCGGGGCGCGCGTGCTGCTGCTCGAGGCCTCGGGTCGACTCGGCGGCGAGGTGGGCCGGCACACAGTCGCGGGGATCGACCTCGACTCGGGCGCCGAGAGCTTCGCCACCCGCGGGGGGACGGTCGCCGCCTACCTCGCCGATCTCGGCCTCGGCGACGACATCGTGCTGCCCGACGGTCGAGGCGCCTGGGTGCATCAGGCCGACGGCGAGGCGTTCCCGCTGCCCCGCACGGGTCTGCTCGGCATCCCCGGCGATCTCGCAGACCCCGACGTGCTGCGCGTCATCGGGGCCGACGGGGCGGCGATCGCCGCCCGGCTCGACGCGCAGCCCGCCGAGGTCGGCGCCGACGAGATCGCCGTCGGTCCGTTCATCCGCGCGCGCATGGGCGACGCCGTGCTCGACCGGCTCGTCACGCCGATCGTCGGCGGCGTCCACTCGCGTCACCCCGACGACCTCCTCGTCGACCGCGTGTCGCCGGGCCTGCGCCGCGCGCTGCTGCGCGAGGGGTCGCTCACGGCCGCCGTCCTGAGCCTGCGGGCACTGGCCCCGGCGGGCTCGGCGGTCGCGGGTCTGCGGGGCGGCAACGCCCGGCTGGTCGACGCGCTCGTCTCCGATCTGGCCCGGCTCGGCGTCGAGACCCGCCTCGACGCCCCCGTGAGCGCGCTCGACGCGTCGTCCGTGACCGTCGGGGGCGAGTGGCTCGTCGCCGACGCCGTGGTGCTGGCCGTCGGCGAGGGTGCGGGGCGGGCCCTGGCGGGTCGCGCCTCCTCGGCTGCGGGCCTGATCACGCTCGTCACCCTCGTCGTCCGCGAACCGGCCCTCGACGGCGGCCCGCGGGGCACCGGGGTGCTCGTCGCGCCGGGCGCCCTCGACGTGCGGGCGAAGGCCCTCACGCACGCCACCGTCAAGTGGCCGTGGCTCGCCGAGCGGACCGGCGGTCGCCACGTGCTGCGGCTGAGCTACGACTCGCCCGTCGTCGAGCGGAGCACCCCCGACGCCGAGCTGCGTGCGGTCGCGATCGCCGATGCCGGGGTGCTGCTCGGCGTCGCCCTCGACCCCGATCGGGTCGACGGCTGGGCGCGCGTCGCCTGGGACGCCCCGCTGACGACGCCCGCGACCGGAGCCGAGGAGGCGCGGGTCGGCTCCGTCACCCCCCTCGACGGCGTCCGTCGCGTCGGCGGCGCCGTGGCGGGACGGGGCCTCGCCTCGGTCATCGCGCAGTCCCGTGCGACCGCCGCGGCCGTCTTGAGCGACGGCGTCGGGCATCTCGCGGCGCCCTCGGACTAGATTGGGGTCTCGCGTGGCCGACGGCCGCGCGCAGACCACAGAAGGAGCGACATGCGAGGCAAACTGATCTTCGTCGCCGGTGGAGCACTCGGCTTCGTGCTGGGCGCCCGGGCCGGTCGAGACCGCTACGAGCAGATCTCGGCGACGAGCTCGAAGCTCTGGCACAGCCGCGCGGTCCAGCGCCAGGTGGTCAAGGCCGAGGACTTCGCCGGCGCCAAGACGGCCGACGTCGTCGACGCGGGTGTCAACGCCGTCAAGTTCGTCATCGTGCGGGCCTTCGGCGGCGGCAGGAAGAAGCAGAAGTCGACGACCACCGGTAAGACCCGATGACCGATTCGACCCGGAGCGACCGGATCCGCCACGACTCCGGCTCACGGACCCGCTCCCGGTCGCTCTTCACGCTGCTGCACGACGTCCCGACCCTGGTGACGGACCTCGTCAAGGGCGAGATCGCGCTGCTGAAGAGCGAGATCCTCGGCACCCTCAAGGCCTTCGGCCTCGGGGCGGGCTTCGTCGTCGGCGCGCTCGTGCTCGTCTTCGCGGCCCTCGGGGTGCTCCTGACCGCGATCGTGCTCCTGATCGCCATCTGGCTCCCGGGCTGGCTGTCGGCCCTCATCGTCGCGGTGGCCCTGCTGATCGGCGCGGGCATCCTCGGCTGGGTCGGCTACAAGAAGATCAAGGTCGGGCTGCCGGTCGTCCCCGAGAAGACCCTGGCCAGCCTGCAGCGCGATCTGCGGGCCATCAAGGGCGTCGGCACGATCCCCCGCACGCGTCTCGACGAGTCCTGACGCTCCTCCCCCTCTCCGCACCTCCCCTGCACCGAACGGAACCATCGTGAGCGACACGAACGACATCCAGGGTCACATCGACAAGACGCGTGCCGAGCTGGCCGCGACGCTGAACGAGATCGAGGACAAGCTCAACGTGCCCAAGCAGCTGGGTGCCGCCGGGCAGCGGGCCAAGGCGTCGTACGAGCGCGACAAGTGGCCGTGGCTCGCGGGCGCGGGGGTCGTCGCGCTGACCGTCGGCGGCATCCTGGTCGGCGTCGTCAAGCGCCGTTAGCCCCTCCCCATCGACCCCGCCCGGGGCGTCCTCCACCGTTCTCTCGAACTGGAAGTACCTGGTTGGGCTCCCAGCCGCGAGAGGGGGAGAATAGCCGCATGAGTACCAGCGCCGACGGGTCGGCACCCGTGTTGCCGACGTCAGATTCACCCGCCGCTCCCGCATCGGCCCCGAGCGGGGCTCCGTCGTCGGGCGCCGGCGCCGAGCGTCTCGGCTACACGCTGTGGGCCGTGCTCCGCCGAGACCCCCAGAACCCGTTCACCCCCGACGAGACCGACGCCGAGGCGCTCGACGCCGTCGTCGAGTCGCTGGCCGCCGACGGCGTCGTCGTCCGCGGGTTCTACGACGTCAGCGCCCTGCGCGCCGACGCCGACATCATGATCTGGCTGCACGGCGAGATCCCCGAGGCGATCCAGTCCGCCTACCGTCGCCTGGTCCGCACCGACGCGCTCGGCGGCCTGCTCCCGACCTGGAACGCCATGGGCATGCACCGCGAGGCCGAGTTCTCGCGCAACCACAGCCCGGCCTTCATGCGCGGCAAGGATCCCGAGGCGTGGCTGACGGTCTACCCCTTCGTGCGCAGCTACGAGTGGTACCTGCTGCCCGAGTCCGAGCGCCGCCAGATGCTGGCCGACCACGGCAAGCAGGGGTCCGAGCACCGGGCCGTGCTCACCAACACGGTCGCGAGCTTCTCGCTGGGCGACTACGAGTGGATCCTCGCCCTCGAGGCGCCCGAGCTGGTCCAGCTCGTCGACCTCATGCGCGACCTGCGCTACACCGAAGCCCGTCGTCACGTCCGCGAGGAGATCCCCTTCTTCACCGGCCGACGCATCACCACCACCGAGATCATCGAGGTTCTGTCGTGACCGACACCAGCGGAATCACCAACGGCGAGCTCGTGCGCAACGCCACCCCGGCGGCCGAGCGCGGCCCCGAGCACGTCTCCGAGCCGACCGACTACGACGCCATCCTCCTGGCCGGCTTCGGCGGCCCCGAGGGCCAGGACGACGTCATCCCGTTCCTGCGGAACGTCACGCGTGGTCGCGGCATCCCCGAGGAGCGACTCGAGGAGGTGGCCACCCACTACCGCCACTTCGGCGGCGTCAGCCCGATCAACGAGCACAACCGCGAGCTCAAGGCGGCCCTCGAGGCCGAGCTCGAGCGACGCGGCATCGACCTGCCGGTCGTCTGGGGCAACCGAAACTGGGATCCCTACATGGCCGACGCGGTCCGCGAGGCGGACCGCCGCGGGTTCCGCAAGCTCATCGCCGTCGCCACGAGCGCCTACTCGTCGTACAGCTCGTGCCGCCAGTACCGCGAGGACTTCGCCATGGCCCTCGACGAGACGGGTCTCGCCGACACGATGCAGATCGACAAGGTGCGTCAGTTCTTCGATCACCCCGGCTTCGTCCAGCCCTTCATCGACGGCGTGCGCGACGCGCTGCTGAAGGCCCGTGCCGAGCTGGACGGTCTCGACCTGTCGTCCGAGATCCAGGTGCTCTTCGCGACGCACTCGATCCCCTCGACCGATGCGGCCAAGAGCGGGCCGCAGTCGCGCGGCTTCGACGAAGACGGCGCCTACGCCGCCCAGCACAAGGCGGTCGCCGAGGTCGTCATGGCCGCGGCCGAGGCCGCCCTCGAGCTGGAGATCCCCGAAGGCGGCGGCAGCACCGTGCCGTGGCAGCTCGTCTACCAGTCGCGCAGCGGTCCGCCGTCGATGCCGTGGCTCGAGCCCGACATCAACGACGCGATCGACGATCTCGCCAGCGGTCCGACCCGCGCCGTCGTCATCGTGCCGCTCGGCTTCGTCAGCGACCACATGGAGGTCATGTGGGACCTCGACAACGAGGCGCTCGAGACCAGCGAGAAGAACGGCTTCTGGGCCGTCCGCACGCCGACGCCCGGCATCGACCCCAACTACGTGACGGGTCTGGTCGACCTCGTGCTCGAGCGACGCGACGGGGTCCCGGCCGAAGACCGCCCGCACGTGACCGACCTCGGTCCCTGGTACGACGTCTGCCGCCCGGGGTGCTGTGAGAACGTCCGCCTCGGCTTCAAGCCGGCGCTCTCGGGTCTGGTGCCCTGACGCCGTGACGACACTCCGCATCGGAACCCGCGGCAGCGCACTCGCCGTCGCCCAGTCGACGACCATCGCCGAGCGGCTCGGGCGTGCGACGGGCGCCGACGTCGAGCTCGTCCGCATCAAGACGGAGGGCGACCGCACCCAGTCGTCGGGTGAGTCGCTGTCCAGCCTCGGCGGAACCGGCGTCTTCGCCAGCGCCCTGCGCTCGGCGCTGCTCGCCGACGAATGCGACGTGCTCGTCCACAGCCTGAAAGACCTGCCCACCGCCTCCCACCCCGGTCTCGTCATCGGCGCGACGCCCGGCCGGGCCGACGCCCGCGACGCCCTGTGCGCGCGCGACGGGCTCACCCTCGAGACCCTGCCTCAGGGCTCGCGCGTGGGCACGGGGTCCCCTCGACGTGCCGCGCAGCTGCTCTCGCGTCGTCCGGACCTCGAGATCGTCGACATCCGCGGCAACGTCGACACGCGCCTCCGGCGGGTCGGAGACGACCTCGACGCCGTGCTGCTGTCGGCGGCGGGCCTCGGCCGCCTCGGGCGTCTCGACGCGGCGACCGACCTGCTCGGCCTGGGCTGGTGGCCGACCGCCCCCGGTCAGGGCTCCCTCGCGGTCGAGGTGCGCGAGGGCGACCCCGACGAGGTCCTCGCCCGCGGGCTCGCCGCGGTCGACGATCGCGAGACCCGACTGGTCGTCACGGCAGAGCGTCAGGTGCTCGCCGGTCTCGAAGCGGGCTGCGCCGCACCGATCGGCGCCACCGCCGTCGTCGACGCCGGTCTGCTGCTGCTCAGCGCCACCGTCTACAGCCCCGAGGGCGCCGGCACCGTCAGCTCCTCGCACGCCGTGTCGCTCGACGACGGCTCGCTCGAGTCGCAGCTGGTGGACGTCTCCGAGGTCGCCCGTCGCGTCGTCGACGAGCTGCTCGAGCTCGGCGCCGCCGATCTGGCGCCGCTCGGCGGCGGACCGTCGGGCGGCGACCCCGTGGGGAGCGCGTCGTGACGGTCGATCGGCCGCTCAAGGGCACCCGTGTGCTCGTGCCTCGCGGCGGCAAGTGGGGCGACGGCGTGGCCGCCGCCCTGCGCGCCCACGGCGCCGCCCCCGTCATCGCCCCGATGATCAACTTCGCTCCGGCCGAGACGCCCGAGCTGCTGGCCGCCGCCCTCGCCCGTCTCGAGGCGGGTGTCTACGACTGGCTGGTCGTCACCAGCGCCACCACGGTCGACGTGCTCGTCGGCAACGGCATCCGCCCACCCGCCTCGACCCGCATCGCGGCCGTCGGCGAGACGACCGCCGCGGCCCTCACGCTCTCCGGCTACCGCGTCGACTTCGTGCCCGAGGGCGACAACTCGGCGCGGGGTCTCGTCAAGGAGTGGCCGCGCGACGACGTCCAGGGCCGCGTGCTGGTGCCGCAGTCCGACCTCGCCGAGCCGACCCTCGTCGCGGGCCTGTCGGAGCGCGGCTTCGACGCCGAGTTCGTCTCCGCCTACCGCACGGTCGGCGTCGACGTCTCCGAGTCCGTCGCGACCGGCGTCCGGTCGGGCGACATCGGCGTCATCCTCATCACCTCGGGCAGCGTGGCCCGGCAGATCGCGGCACAGCTGGCCCCGCTGCCCGCGAGCACCCTCGTCGCCTGCATCGGGCCGCGCACGGCGTTCGACGCCCGCGCGGCCGGGCTGCCGGTGCACCTGATCGCCGAGACCCGCTCGGCGGCCGCCCTCGTCCAGGCCGTGGTCGACCACGCCCTCGACGGACGCCCCTCCGATCCCGAGAAAGACTGATGTCCGAGTTCCCCCGCGTGCGCCCCCGTCGGCTGCGCGCCACCCCCGCCCTCCGCCGCCTGACCGCCGAGACGCGTCTGCATCCGGCCGATCTCGTGCTGCCGATGTTCGTCCGAGAGGGCATCGACTCGCCGGTCGAGATCTCGTCCATGCCGGGAGTCGTCCACCACAGCCTCGCGAGCCTCCCGCACGCCGTCGCCGAGGCGGCCGAGGCCGGGGTCGGCGGTGTCATGCTCTTCGGCGTCCCGCTCGAGAAGGACGCCGTCGGCTCGGGTGCGACCGACCCGGACGGCATCCTGAACGTCGCGACCCGGGTGGCCGTCGACGCCGCGCAGGGCGCCCTCGTCGTGCAGACCGACCTCTGCCTCGACGAGTTCACCGACCACGGGCACTGCGGCGTCCTCGCCGCCGACGGCTCCGTCGACAACGACGCGACGCTCGTCCGCTACGACGAGATGGCCGTCGTGCAGGCCGAGGCCGGATCGCAGCTGATCGGCATGAGCGGCATGATGGACGGCCAGATCGGCTCGGCCCGCGACGCGCTCGACGCCGCCGGCTTCTCGAACACCGCTCTGCTGGCCTACGCCGCGAAGTACGCCTCGGCGTTCTACGGGCCGTTCCGCGAGGCCGTCCAGTCGACGCTCGTCGGCGACCGCCGCACCTACCAGCAGGACGCGGCCAACGGTCGCGAGGGCATCCGCGAGGTCGAGCTCGATCTCGCCGAGGGCGCCGACATCGTCATGGTGAAGCCCGCCATGAGCTACCTCGACGTGCTCGCCGAGACCGCGGCGATGAGCCCGGTGCCCGTCTGGGCGTACCAGATCAGCGGCGAGTACGCGATGATCCAGGCCGCCGCCGCCAACGGCTGGATCGACCTCGACGCCGCGTCGTACGAGAGCGTGCTCTCGATCAAGCGGGCCGGAGCCGATGCGATCCTGACGTACTGGGCCACGGAACTGGCCACGCGCCTCCGGGAAGGACGGATCCGATGATCACCGACCGCAGCACAGACCGCACCAACGACGGGTACTTCGCGCGAGCGAAGCGCTCCATCCCCGGCGGCGTCAACTCGCCGGTCCGGGCCTACGGGTCGGTCGGGGGCACACCCCGGTTCCTCGTCGGCGCCTCGGGCCCCTACGTGACCGACACCGAGGGCCGCGAGTACGTCGACCTCGTCGCGTCGTGGGGTCCGGCCATCCTCGGCCACACGCATCCCGAGGTGCTCGAGGCCGTCCAGCAGGCCGCCGCCCGCGGTCTCTCGTTCGGGGCGTCGACGCCGGGCGAGACCGAGCTCGCCGAGCTCGTGCGAGAGCGGGTCTCCGTGGGCGACGCCCGCCCGATCGGCAAGATCCGCATGGTGTCGACGGGCACCGAGGCGACCATGACGGCGATCCGTCTCGCCCGCGGCTGCACCGGCCGCGATCTGCTGGTGAAGTTCGCCGGCCACTATCACGGACACTCCGACTCGCTGCTGGCCGAGGCCGGCTCGGGAGTCGCGACCCTGTCGCTGCCCGGCTCGGCCGGCATCACCGCGGCCACCGCGGCGCAGACCCTCGTGCTGCCGTACAACGACCTCGACGCCGTGCGCCGCGCGTTCGCCGAGCACGGGCCGCGCATCGCGGCCGTCATCGTCGAGGCCGCCGCCGCGAACATGGGCGTGCTGGCGCCGCAGCGCGGCTTCAACCGCAGCCTGTCCGAGATCACGCGCGCCAACGGCGCCCTGCTGATCGTCGACGAGGTGCTGACCGGGTTCCGGGTCGGCCCGGCCGGCTGGTGGGGTCTCGAAGCGGCTGACATCGTGCCCGACGGCAGCGGGTGGGAGCCCGACCTCGTCACGTTCGGCAAGGTCATCGGCGGCGGCATGCCCCTCGCCGCGCTCGGCGGTCGTGCCGACGTGATGGACCACCTCGCCCCTGTCGGCCCCGTCTACCAGGCCGGCACGCTGAGCGGCAACCCCGTCGCCGTCGCGGCGGGCACGGCGACCCTCCGTCTCGCGACGCCCGAGGTGTACGCCACGCTCGACTCGGTCTCCGACCGGCTGTCGGACGCCGTCTCCGCCGCGTTGTCCGCCGAGGGGGTCGAGCACACCGTGCAGCGCGCGGGCTCGCTGTTCTCGTTCGCCTTCACGCCCACGGCACCCGTCGACTACGACGACGTCCGCGCGCAGCAGGCCTGGCGCTACCCGCCGTTCTTCCACGCCATGCTCGACGCGGGCGTGAACCTGCCGCCGTCGGTCTACGAGGCGTGGTTCGTCACGGCGGCGCACGACGAGACCGCGGTGTCGCGCATCCTGGATGCCCTGCCCGCCGCCGCGAAGGCCGCGGCTGCGGCGACGCCGCCGACGCCGGTCTAGGCCGGCCGGGTCCGTCGGGGCGACGGCTCGCTGCCGTGGTCCCGTCGGGCCGCGCGTGCGGGTGCGCGCCCCAGGGCGCGAGGTGCGCCGGGAACTCAGGCCGGCGGGGCGCCTCGCCGGGTCCGAGCCGACCAGCGTCCGTCGACGCGCTCCACGTCGAGCGGGTGGTCGAAGGCCGCCGACACCGGCTCCGATGTCAGCACGTGGTCGGCCGCTCCCTGGGCGAAGACGCGGCCGTCGCGCAGCAGCATCGCGTGACTCGTGCTCGCCGGGAGGTCCTCGAGGTGGTGCGTGACCGTGACCGACGCGATGTCCGGGTGGGCCGCCCGCACGCCGTCGAGGGTGTCGAGCAGGTGCTCGCGGGCGGCCACGTCGAGACCGGTCGCGGGTTCGTCGAGCAACAGCAGCGAGGGCGTGGCGACCAGCGCCCGGGCGATGAGGGCGCGACCCCGTTCGCCCTGCGACAGCACCGACCAACGCGCCGTGGACCGGGCCCCGAGACCGACGGAGGCGATGAGCGAACGCGCCCGCGCCTCCTCGGCGGGTGTCGGCGACCAGCGGGCGACGGGGTCGCTGCTGCCGGTGAGCCCGGTCAGCACGACCTCGGTGACGATGTTGTCGCGCAGCATGCGGTGCCGCGGGTCGACGTGACCGATGTGCCGCCGCAGCTCGCTCAGCTCGACGCGGCCGAGACGGCGGCCCAGCACGTCGACCGTGCCCGAGGTGGGGTGCCCGAGGGCCCCGCAGAGCGTCAGCAGCGTGGTCTTGCCGGCGCCGTTCGGGCCGATGAGGGCCCAGTGCTCACCCGATCGGACCCGCAGCGACACGTCGGCCAGCAGGTCGCGACCCGAGCGCGCGACCCGCACGTCGGCGACGTCGAGCACGACCGGGCTCGGCCGCGCGCCGGTCGCCGACGCCGGGGTCACGAGAGGTAGACGCCCGCCTCGCGGACCTGCTCGTGGAACGCGGCGAGGCGCGCCGGCTGCGTGCGGACGGCCTCGGCCGCGGCGGCGGCGTCGCCCGAGGCCACGGCTTCGCGCAGCGACTCCGTGAACTCGAGAGCGGCGTCGAAGTCGAAGAGCCCCTGCGACGACGGACGACGGATCAGCAGCAGGAGGCGCGGGCCCGTGTTCGCCCACAGTCGCGCCAGCGAGGTGCTCGCGCTGGCCTCGAGCAGCAGCTCGTTGAAGCGGACCAGGGCGGCGTCGTCTTCGGGCTTCTTCGCCGAGAAGGCCTTGATGCGGGCGTCGAGGATCTTCAGGGCCTCGGCGCGCTGGCTCGAGCCGAGGCGGGCGACGCCGCGCTCGACGAAGAGCGCCCAGACGGCGTAACCGACGTCGATGGTGTCGACGAACTCGTCGAAGGTGGGGTGCACGATGCGCGTGTAGCGGTTCGCCTCGATGTCGACCAGGGCCTGGTCGGCGAGCTTGGCGATGGCCTCGCGGACGGGCGTGCGCGAGACCCCGAGCCAGGCGACCAGCTGGTCGTCGTTCAGTCGCTCGCCGAACTCGAGGGTGCCGTCGATGATCGCGTCGAACATCTTGTCGTAGACGACGTCGCGGAGCAGACGGCGGGGGGCGGGCGGCTGGTCGGTGAGCGTGGGGATCGGCATGGGGTCTCCTGGGTCGGGCGGAGGGCGGGAGGTGCGGGCCGACTTCCCTGCGTCGGCCCGCACCGGGGATGGTGCGGTGGAACTGGTCGTGCTGTGGAACTGGTCGTGCGGGTGTCGCGGTGCGGCGGTGCTACGACCGGGTCGTGAGCAGCGCGCCGACGACCTCGACGGCTTCGAGGTGGCGGAGGTTCGCCTCGTCGAGGGGCTGGAAGGCGGCGATCGCGAGGGCGACGTCGCGCCGGCGCACGGCCTCTCGGATCCGGGTGAGGTACTCGGTGGTGAGATCCCACTGCCAGTGGTCGAGGACGGGCTTCGAGTTGAACATCACCCGGGCGTTGATGAGCCGCTCCGCGCTGTCGAGCAGGGGGTTGCCGACCTTCGCCCGCAGGTACGCCGGCACCGCCTGGAAGTCGGGCAGCCCGGCGACGTCGTGCTCCGCGAGACGCGCCAGCGCGACGTCGACCAACCCGGTGAACTCGTCGACGTCGGCGTCGTCGAGCAGGGGGATGGCCCAGCGGGCGGTGAGCTCGTTCAGCCCCGAGTAGACCTGCAGGGCGTGCCGGTACATCTCGAAGTCGGGCAGGGCGATGCGGGTGTAGCGATTCGCCTCCATCTCGACGAGGCCGTGGTCGACGAGCTTCGCGATCGCCTCGCGGATGGGCGTGCGCGAGACGCCGAGCCAGGTGACGAGCTCGTCGTCGTTCAGGCGCTCACCGGGCTGCAGCGTGCCGTCTTCGATCGCCGCGAGCAGCTTGTCGAAGACGACGTCGCGCAGGAGGCGGCGGGGTGCCGGAGCGTCGGGACCGGAGGGGATGGGCATGTATCAGACCTTCAATGCACGAGGATGTATCGATTATCCGGTACTTTAGTAGACCACCCCGGGCGTGTCCACAGAGCGCCCCCGCGAGTCGGGGGTCGAGGTGTCAGGCGCCGACGCGGACGACGGTGCGGCCCTGCACGCGTCCGTCGAGGATGGCGCCGCCCTGGGCGACGACGTCGTCGAGCGCGACCTCGCGGGTCATCGAGTCGAGCAGGTCGAGATCGAGGTCGTCCGCCAGACGCGCCCAGGCCCAGCGACGCAGCGCGACCGGCGCCTGGACCGAGTCGATGCCCGCCAGGGTGACCGACCGCAGGATGAACGGCAGCACCGTCGTCGGCAGATCGGAGCCCTGCGCCAGCCCGCAGGCCGTCACGGTGCCGCCCCAGGACGTCTCGGCGAGCACCCCCGCGAGCGTGGTGCTGCCGACCGAGTCGATTCCGCCGGCCCAGCGCGGCCGGCGGATGGGCTTGCCCGGCTCGCCGAGCTCGGACCGGTCGATAACCGTGCCGGCGCCGAGCGACCGGAGATACGGCCCCAGCTCGTCGGCCCGCCCCGAGGAGGCGGTGACCGAGTACCCCAGGCGACTCAGCACCGCGACGGCGACCGACCCGACGCCCCCGGCCGCCCCGGTGACGACGATCTCGCCGTCGCCCGGGCGGACGCCGCGCTCGAGGCGGAGCACGCTCAGCATCGCCGTCAGCCCGGCCGTGCCGATCGCGGCGGCCTGCCGTGCGCTGATGCCGGCGGGCACGGCCACGAGCGTGTCGGCGTCGACCACGGCCTGGTCGGCGAAGCCGCCGTCGCGCGTCTCGCCGAGACCGGCGCCGGTCGCGACCACGAGGTCGCCGACCGCGAACGATCCGTCGGCGGTCTCGGGCCCCACGGAAAGGACCCGCCCGACGACGTCGATGCCCGGCACGAGCGGGCTGACGCGGACGACGCCCGGGTCGCCGGCGAGGGCGAGTCCGTCTTTGTAGTTCAGGCTCGACCAGAGGACGTCGACGACGACCCGGCCGGGCTCGAGTCCGTCGCCGCCGAGGGGCGGCGCCACCTCGCGCAGGGTGGCTCGCTGACCTCTCTCGACGACGACGGCTCGCATGCGCGCCAGGCTACGCGGAGTCGCGCGGCGTGGTGACGGGGGAGTCGGACGCCGCCCCGGCGCGACCGCCGAGGAACCCACCCAGGGCCCCCACGAGGTCGAGACCGGTCGTGGCCTTCACGACGTCCTGCAGCTGCGTCATGTTGTTCGCCACCGACTTGGTGAGCTCGTTCGCCCCGTCGGTCGACACGACGGTGAGCGTGTCGATGTTGCTCATCGGCGCCGCCATCTCGCGGGCGATGTCGGGCAGACGCGAGATGACCTGCGAGGCCAGGGCGGCCTGGCCGAACTTGCCCTGCGCCTCGGCGAGGGCGTCGACCGCCTCGGCCTCGGCCAGACCCTTGGCCTTGATGGCGGCGGCCTCGGCGCGACCGGCGGCCTCGACGGCGGCGGCCTCGTTCTCGGCCGCGGCGCGGGCGGCGTCGGCGAGCTGCGTGCGGCGGAAGGCCTCGGCCTCGACGGCGGCGTTGGCGGCGTCGCGCTCGGCCTCGGCGTTCTGGACGGCGGCGTACGCGGCGGCCTCGGCGGGCTGGCGCACGTCGATGTTCAGGCGCTCCTGGTTGACCTTGGCCTGCTCGGCGACGGCGATGCTCTCCTGCTCGGCGACGAGCTTGTCCTGCGTGGCGCGGGCCAGCTCGCCGGCGGCGGACGCCTCGGCGTTGGCGCGGTCGGTCTCGGCCTTGATCTGCGCCTGGCGCACGTCGAGCTGCAGCTGACGCTCGGCGGTCTGCTGCGTGTTGCCGATGCGCGCCAGGGCGGCGATGCGCTCGGCCTCGGCCTCGGCGACGTCGGCGTTCTGCTTGGCGACGGCGGCCTCGGCGCGACCGCGGTCGGCGAGGTACGTGCTGCCGGGGGTCTCGATCTCGCGGATGTTCATCGTCTCGATCTGGAGACCGAGCTCGGCGAGCTCGCCCTTGGTCTCGTTGACGGCGTCGGCCGCCAGACGGGAGAAGTTCTTGACGAGGTCGTCGACCGGCTGGCCGCCGATCAGACCGCGGATCGAGCCCTCGAGCGACTGCTGGACGATCACGGGCAGCTGCTGCTGCTGCAGCAGGTACCGCTGGGCGGCGCGACGCACGCCGTCTTCGGTGCCGGTGACCTTGAAGTTGACCGTGGCCTTGACCGCGGTTCGGATGTAGTTGGCGTCGATCGCCTGCACCTCGACGGGGGTCTGGTACTGCTCGAGGCTGAGCTTGAACCCCTCTTGGAAGATCGGCCAGACGAAGGTGCGTCCGCCGATGATGACCTTCTGCGGGCTCGAGATCCCGCCGCCCTCGGAGCGCTCGGCGCCACGGCCGACGACGATCAGCGCCTCGTTCGGCGGGACGCGTCGCACGCGGCTGGCGACGAACGACAGCAGGGCGACGACGATGACGACCGCGACGACGATGGCGACGACGCTGATGTTTCCGGAGATGAAGTCCATCGGGCTTCTCGTTTCTCTTTCGGTGGTGCGGGGCGGTAGTCGGGGGACCCGGTGCGGGTCGGGGAACGGGGGCGGCGGAGCCTAGGAGGCGCGGGTCGGCTCGGACCCGTCGCGCACGACCTCGACGCGCGGACCGGCCTCGGCCACCACCCGGATGCGGGTGCCGCGCTCGATGCGCTCGCTGCTGACGGCCAGGCGGCGCTCGAGCTCGCGGACGTCGTCGAGGCGGACCTCGCCGCCCGTCGGCGTGATGGTCTCGGTCGCCGTGCCGACGAAGCCGACCGGCGACCAGTGGCCGCCGGTCTCGCGGCGGGTGACCCGGCGGACGAGGATCTGGATGACCACGAGGGCGACGAGGGCCATCGCGATCGCGATGACGTACGTCCAGCCCGGGGGCAGGCCGTTCTGCAGGGTGACGACGCCCGCGAGGCCGAAGATCGCCAGAGCGGCGCCCACGGCGACGCCGGAGACGAGGCCGTCGCCGATGTCGAAGACGTCGAGCAGATCGCCCACGACGATGCTGAGCAGCAGGACGACGAGCCCCACCGACCCGACGACGATGAACGTGACCATGCGACGAGACTGTCAGAAGACGACCCGCCGCGCCTCGGCTGCGCGGGGGAATGCGGACGGATCCGCCTCGGGTCGCCGACCCGCGCCTCCTCGGCGGGTGCCCGGATCAGCCGAAGAGGATGGCGGCCTCGTCGTAGCGGTGCTGCGGCACGGTCTTCAGGCTGTCGAGGGCCTCCTCGAACGAGACGTGCACGATGTCGGTGCCGCGCAGCGCCACCATGCGGCCCCAGCGCTCGTCCCGCACCGCGTCGCTCGCCGCGAGCCCGAGACGCGTCGCGAGCACCCGGTCGTACGACGTGGGCGTGCCGCCGCGCTGAATGTGACCGAGCGTCGTGGCGCGGGTCTCGATGCCGGTGCGCTCTTCGATGATCGGCGCGAGGCGCTCGCCGATTCCGCCGAGACGGGGACGGCCGAAGGCGTCGAGCCCGCGCTCGGAGTGCACGTCGGTGCCCTGATCGGGCACGAAGCCCTCGGCCACGACGACCAGCGGCGCGCGACCCCGGTCGTACGCCGACTTCACCCACGCCACGATCTGATCCATGCTCGTCGCCTGCTCGGGGATGAGGATCGCGTGCGCGCCCGACGCCATGCCCGAGTGCAGGGCGATCCAGCCCACGTGGCGGCCCATGACCTCGGCGACCATGCAGCGGCTGTGCGACTCGCCGGTCGTGCGGAGGCGGTCCATGGCGTCGGTCGCGATCTGCACGGCGGTGTCGAAGCCGAAGGTGTAGTCGGTGGCGCCGAGGTCGTTGTCGACGGTCTTCGGCACGCCGACGATCTTGAGACCGGCGTCGGTCAGGCGCTTGGCCGCCGCGAGGGTGCCCTCGCCGCCGATCGCGATCATGGCGTCGATGCCGTGCCGCTCCATGTTCTCGGTGATGCGCGCCACGCCGCCGTCGCCCTCGAAGGGATTCGTCCGGCTCGTGCCGAGGATCGTGCCGCCCTGCTTGGCGATGCCCTGGATGTCCTTCCGGGCCAGGGGGACGATGTCGGCGTCGACGACCCCGCGCCATCCGTCGCGGAATCCGACGAACTCCTGCCCGTGGATCTGCGTGCCCTTCAGGACGGCTCCGCGGATGACGGCGTTCAGGCCGGGGCAGTCGCCGCCGCTGGTGAGGATTCCGATTCTCATCGTGATGCTCCATCGCAAGGTCGGGCCCGGCCCGGAGGGCCGAGGTCGGTTCCATCATGGCGTACTACCCTCGACGCATGAGCGACCAGTCGACGCCGCGACCGCCGTCGCCCTGGGCGCGTTTCACCCGGCCCGCACCGGGCGAGAGCCGCGAGATCCCTCTCGCCGCGCCTCCTCGGCCCCGGCAGGAGGCGCGGGTCGATCCGTTCGCGCCGGCCGCCGAGCAGACGTGGGCGCCCGCCGCCCCCGAGCCCCGGCCCGACGCGGCCGGGTTCGACTCGTACTTCGCCCCTGCCGACGACGACGAGTGGGACGCCCCGAGACCCCGACACGACGACCCCGGTCACGGTCTCGCCGTCGCGTCGATCGTCTTCGCGGTCTTCTTCGCCCCGCTCGGGCTCGTCCTCGGCCTCGTGTCGGCCCGACGCTCGGCCCGGGCGGGCCACTCGCGGCGCCTCGCCCTGATCGGCGTCGCGATCGCCGCCGTCGTGATGGTGGCGAGCATCGTCTACGGCGTCAGCGCGCTCGACCACCTGGCGCGGCTGTCGGCGACGTGCGCCCAGCTGGGCCCCGGCGAGTACGCCGACCCGGCCGGACGCACGGTCACCTGCGACTGACGCCGGTCGTGCTGGCCGCCGATCGTCTCAGAGTCGGACGGTGCCCGTGTCGGCGATGTTCTCGGGGTGACCGCCGGTGATCGCGGCCTTCGCGTACTTCAGCAGCGTGACGGCCTTGGGCTCGTTGCTGACCCAGTACTCGGCGGTCTCGACGTCGACCTCGAGCAGGGCGACGGTGGGGTCGTCACGGCCCTGGTCGAACCAGGCCTCGGCCCCGGTGGTCCACAGCTCGTCGATGAGCTCCGCGTCCTTGACGACGGTCGCCTTGCCGGAGAGCGACAGGTAGCCCTTGCCGGTCTCGACGGCGACGTTGACCTGCGGGTGCGCGCGGACGTCGTCGACCTTGGGCGACGGGTCGGGCGTGAAGAAGTAGACCTTGCCGTCGAACTCGCGGTCGACGATGGCGAGGGGCCGGCTGACCAGGTGCTGGCTGCTGCCCTGGGTCGTGAGGATGCCGATTCGGCCCTTGTCGAGGACCTCGGAGATGCGCTTGATGTCGTTCGTGTCGGTCATGCGGGTGACGCTACGCCGGAGGTGCGGTGCGAGTCACAGTGCACCGCGCCTCCTTCCGCGCACGCGTCGCAGACCACCAGCTGCTCGCGGCACTGGACGTCGCTGCAGTTGCGCATCCGCTTCGTCGCGTCGCCGCAGCGGACGCATCGACCGAGCACGGCGGTGTGGTCGGAGAAGTCGACCGAGCCGCGGCCGTCGAACACGTAGAGCGAGCCGTCCCAGACGCCGTCGTCGCCGAAGCGCTCGCCGTAGCGGACCACGCCGCCGTCGAGCTGGTAGACGCGGGTGAAGCCGCGCGTCGTCATCAGCGAGCTGAGCACCTCGCAGCGGACGCCGCCGGTGCAGTACGTGACGACCGGTTCGTCCTTCAGGTGGTCGTAGCGGCCGCTCTCGATCTCGGCCACGAACTCGCGCGTCGTGGCGACGTCGGGCACGATCGCCTCGCGGAACCGGCCGATGCGCGATTCGAACTCGTTGCGACCGTCGAAGAACGTGACCTGCTCGCGCGCCATGAGCTCGTGCAACCCGTCGGGCGACAGGCGCGTGCCGCCGCCGACCACGCCGTCGGCGTCGACCCGAAGCTCGTCGGCGGCGCCGAAGGTGACGATCTCGTCGCGGACCTTGACCGACAGGCGGGGGAAGTCGTGACCCGTGCCCTCGCTCCACTTCGCGTCGAGGCCGGCGAAGGGCGCGTACTCGCGGGTCGTCTTGAGGTAGCGCTTGACGTCTCGGAGCTCGCCGCCGACCGTCGCGTTGATCCCGTGGGGCGAGAGGATGATCCGACCCGTCAGGTCGAGCGAGCGGCACAGGTCGCGCTGCCAGAGGCGCAGGGCCTCGGGGTCGGCGAGCGGGGTGAACACGTAGAACAGCAGGATCTTGGGGACGGCCACCCGGAGAGCTTAGTCGTCGACTGTGCAGTCCTGGATGATGAATGCACTATTCTGACATGTGGAACGGCACCGGGCGGCACATCGCCGGTCGGGGCCGTCGACCACGAGGAGGATCGATGCCCATCCCGACGACCCCGTCACCCGCGTTCTGCCGGCGGCTCCACCGCGACGAGGTCTTCGAGCTCGTCCTCGACGCCATCGTGTCGGGCGAGCTCGCCGAGGGCGAGCGGCTGCGCGACACCGAGCTGGAGGAGTGGCTCGGCGTCTCCCGCACGCCCATCCGCATGGCACTGGCCCGCCTCGAGGACCTCTCTCTGATCGAGACCGTGCCGAAGAGGTACACCCGGGTCAGCCACGCCCGCCCCTGGCTCGTGCGCCCGCTGCTGCCCACGCTGTGCTCGCTCGTGCTGCTCGCCCTGGTCGAGGCCGTCGCCGACGACGAGACGCGGGTCGCGGTGGCGGCGGTGCTCCGTCAGGCCGGTGCGGAGGCCCCGGCGGGGGACGAGGCGCGGGTCGTGGCGCCGAGCGCGCCCCCGGTCGTCGAGGCCCTCGTCTCGGCCGCTCGCACGATGGCCGCCGCCTCGTCGAACGGTCGACTCGAGGGAATGGTCGTCCACTTCGGGGTCGCGCTGCTGTTTCACGCCCGGTTCGTCGGCGACGACCTCGACGAGGCGGGTCTGACGGAGGGGCTGTCGAGTCTCGCCGTCGCCCTCGAGAGGGCCGATGTCGAGGCGGCTCGCACGGCCGTCGAGACGATCGCCTCGTCGGCGGGTCAGTAGGCGCCGACCGGGCGCACCACGGCGCGCACCGTCCGGACGAGGACGACGGCGTCGGTGACCGGGGTCCAGTCGTGGACGTACGAGAGGTCGAGATCGAGCGCGGCCTCCCAGGGGAGGTCGGATCGGCCGCCGACCTGCCACGGGCCCGTGAGCCCGGGGAGCACCAGCAGGCGCTGCCGCGCTCGGTCGCAGTAGCGGTCGACCTCGTTGGGCAGCGCGGGTCGGGGGCCGACGAGGCTCATGTCGCCGCGCAGCACGTTGAGCAGCTGGGGCAGCTCGTCGATCGAGTGGAGACGCAGTCGGCGACCCACCCGGGTGACCCGGGGGTCGCGACGGAGCTTGAAGAGGGGCCCGCCGGCCTCGTTGCGGGCGGCGAGCTCGGCGAGCCGGGCCTCGGCATCGACGTGCATGGTGCGGAACTTCAGCATCGTGAAGGGCCGGCCGTCGAGACCCGCGCGCTGCTGTCGGTAGAGGATCGGCCCGGGGGTGTCGAGGCGGACCGCCAGGGCGACCAGGACGGCGAGGGGGAGGAGGGCCACGGCGAGGACGAGTCCGACGATCACGTCGACGAGGCGCTTCGCGACCCGGTGCGGACGGCGGCGGACGGGCGGCGGGGCGAGGTAGGGCGAGGCGCCCGGCGAGGCCTCCGGGGTGACGGCACCCGGGGCCACGGCGTTCGGGGTGACGGCGTCGGGGAGGGGGGTCGGGGTCGCGCCCCGGGGCGAGCCCGGCCGGAGGGGCGTGGTCGTCACCGTGCCGCCCGCCGGGTGTCGGGCACGGCCGGGATGTCGTCGAGCCCTGCGACGGCGGGGCCGAGCGTCTCGCGGCCGAGCAGCTCGACGAGCGCATCGCCGGCCTCGAGCCAGCGTCGATCGGACACCGCTGCCGCGAAGACCGCCACCGAGGGGCGGAGGGCCGGCTCGCCGAGGCCGATCGAGACGTGCTGCGAGAGGAACGCCGCGCGATGGTCGAGCGGCTCGGCGGCCCGACGCGTGAGCGGGTTCCCGGCCCGGTCGACGAAGACCGTCGTCTCACGGACGATGTCGGCGCACGTCGCGTCGTCGGCCGCGAGGGCCTCGACCAGCTGGTCGGCGAGGGGTGCGGTCTCGTCGCCCGGCAGCTGCCTCGCGTGGCGCATCGCCTCGCCGTGGAGGACGCCGATGAGCTCGAACGTGTCGAGCAGGTCGGCGATCGTCACCGACGCGATGCGGGTGTACCGGTTCGCCTCGATGTCGACGAGGCCCTGGGTGGCGAGCCGGGCGAGCGCCTCCTTGACGGGCGTCTTCGAGACGCCCAGCCAGGCCGCGATGTCGTCTTCGAACAGGCGCTCGCCGGGATGCAGCGTGCCGTCGAGGATGGCGTCGAGGACGGATTCGAACGTCAGATCGCGGAGCAGTCGCCGGGGGCGACGCGTCGAGCGGTCGGGAACTGGCATGCTGCCTCCAAAGTCAGAAGCAGAACATATCATCCGTCATTCTTTTTCGCCAGAGCGGTAGCGGGCGGCGGACGGGCGTCAGGCCCCCGCCGACGCCGACGCCGACGCCGTCGTGTCCGATCCGATGCGGCCGCCGTCGAGACGGATCACGCGCCCGGCGACGGCGAGCACCGCCGGGTCGTGCGAGACGCAGACCACCGCGACGCCGCGGCGCGCCTCGGTCTGCATGATGTCGCGGATCCGCGCGGAGCTCTCGTCGTCGAGCCCCGTCGTGGGCTCGTCGAGCAGCAGGAGGTCCGCGCCGCCGACGAGGCCCTGCGCCAGGAGCGCCCGCTGGCGCTGACCGCCCGACAGCGACGAGAACGGCTCGCCCGAGAGGTCGGCGATGCCGAGCCTGTCCAGCGCGACCGCCACGGTCTCGCGCGCCGCGCCTCCTCGGTGCCGGGGGCTCGTCGAGCGGCCCCAGGTGCCGATCGTCACGACGTCGCGCACCGTGACCGGCAGGCGGTCCGAGACACCGGCACGCTGCGGCACGAAGGCCGTGACGCGGGAGCCCACGCGGGTGCCGCGCGAGAGGGGGCGGGTGCCGGCGACGACCTCGAGGAGCGTCGACTTGCCGGCGCCGTTCGGGCCCGCCACGACGGTCAGCGACGCGGCGGCGAGGTCGAGGTCCACCCCGTCGAGTGCGGCGCGACCGTCGAAGTCGACACCCGCGCCGCGGAGGCTGACGCAGGGGAGGGGGGCGGGTCGATGAGAGAGCACGTCTCCACCCTACAAGTTGATAACCGTTCTCATTCTCGGCTACGGTCATGCCTCGTGCCCTCCTCCATCACCGGGATCCTCGAGCCGTTCACGCTCGACTTCCTCCAGCGCGCCCTCGTCGGCGGCGGTCTCGTCGCCGTCCTCTGCGGCGTCGTCGGCACCTGGGTCGTCATCCGCGGCATGGCGTTCCTCGGCGAGGCCCTCGCCCACGGGATGCTGCCCGGCGTCGCCCTCGCGACCGTCGTCGGCGCCCCCGTCCTGGTCGGGGGCGCCCTGAGCGCCGTCGCCATGAGCCTCGGCATCGCCGCCCTGCAGCGTCGGGGCCGGCTCTCGTACGACACGAGCATCGGCATGCTCTTCGTCTCGATGCTCGCCCTCGGCGTCGTGATCATCTCGCACTCGGGCAGCTTCGCCACCGACGCGACCTCGATCCTCTTCGGCGACATCCTCGCCATCGCCCCGCTCGACGTGCTGCTGCTCGCCGTCGCCGCCGTCGTGGGCCTCGTCGTCGCCGTCGTGTTCCACCGCCCGCTCGTCGCCTCGGCGCTCGACCCGCGGATCGCCGCCGTGCTCGGACTCCGCCCCCGGCTGGCGCACGCGGTCCTGGTCGGACTCGTCACCCTCGCCGTCGTCGCCTCGTACCAGGCCGTCGGGTCGCTGCTGGTCGTGGGCCTCCTGCTCGCACCGGCCGTCGCAGCCGGCCAGTGGACGACGCGCATCCCCACCCGCATGGCGCTCGCCGCCGTCGTCGGCATCGCCGCGGTCGTCATCGGACTGCTCGTCTCGTGGCATGCCGCCACGGCGGCCGGCGCGTCGGTCGCCGCCACCGCCATCGCCCTGTCGGGTCTCTCGTGGGCCGCGCGCTCGATCGTGACGAGCCGTCGGCGCCGGGCCGCGGTTCGACCGACGGTCCCGCCCGCGGCGCCGACCCCCGCGCCCGCCCCCCTCGAAAGGATCCCGTGATCTCCCGCATCCTGAACTCCGCCCTCGTGGGCGTCTGCGCGCTCGCCCTGACCGCGTGCTCGACCGGGTCCGACGCCCCCGCCGCGTCCGACCCCACCACGACGGCCGCCGCCGAGGGCCACGGCGCCGTGGCCGGAGCGGAGGAGCTCGCCGAACCGCGGCTCGGACTCACCGCCATCGACCCCGACGGCGCGGTCTCGCACCTCGACCTGCTCGACGAGAGCGTCACCGACATCGGGGAGATCGGCGCCCCGTCCGCCATCACGACGGACGGCCGGTACCTGTTCGCGCAGACGGAGGCCGGCGTCGAGGTCGTCGACAGCGGGGTGTGGACGTGGGATCACGTCGACCACTTCCACTACTACCGGGCCGACCCGCGCCTCCTCGGCGCCGTCGACGGAGGCGGGGAGGCGCGCATCGCCACCACGAACCTCTCGACGTCGGGCGGCACCGGCGTGTTCTTCGAGGGTTCGGGCGACGCCGTCCTGCTCGACACGGAGGCGCTGTCGAAGGGCGAGGTCTCGGAGCTGTTCCGCCTCGACGCCGAGCCCGGCCCGGGCATGGTCGTGTCCGTCGGGTCGTTCGCGGTCGTCGCGCAGGGCGGCACCGCCGTCGGCTACACGGCCGAGGGCGAACCGACCGGGCTCGACGAGGCGTGCCCCGAGGCGTCGGGCACCATCACCACCCGCGTCGGCGCCGTCATCGGCTGCTCGGACGGGGCGCTGCTGGCCACCGTCGTCGACGACGAGCTCACCGTCGAGCGGATCCCCTACCCGGCCGGGACGACCGCGCCGCCCGCGACGTCGTTCGACAACCGGGAGGGGCGACCCACCGTCGCGGCGCTCGCCGGCTCGGAGGGCGTCTGGCTGCTGGACACCCGAGAGCGCTCGTGGACGCTGATCGACGCCCCGGCGCCGCTCGTGCACGTCACCGCGGTGGACGACGCCGACGAGAACGTCCTCGCCCTCACCGCCGACGGCCGCGTCGTGGTCATGAGCCCCGACGGCGCCGTGCTCGCCGAGACCGAGCCGCTCGTCGCGGAGTCCCTCGCGGCCGGAGCGACCCCGACCCTCGTCGCCGACCAGCAGCGCGCCTACCTCAGCGGCCCGTCCGAACGGCGCCTGTTCGAGATCGACCACGCCGACGGCGCCCGCGTCGCCCGCACGTTCGACACCGCCACCGAGCCGGCGTTCACCGCCGAGACGGGACGATGACCATGCGATCCACCACCCGGCGCGCGACCCTGTCCGCGATCGTCGCGGCCGCCGTCGCCGGCCTCGCGCTCACAGGCTGCTCGCCCGTCGCGGGCGACGACCGGCCGCTCGTGGCCGTCTCGACGAACATCCTCGGCGACGTGGTCGAGGAGCTCGTGGGCGACGACGCCGAGGTCATGACGCTGATGAAGCCGAACGCCGACCCGCACTCGTTCGAGATCTCGGCCCAGGAGGCGGCGCGCCTGCGGTCGGCCGATCTGATCGTCTCGAACGGACTCGGTCTCGAGGAGGGGCTGCAACAGCACCTCGACGCGGCCTCGGCGGACGACGTGCCGACATTCGTCGCCGGCGACGTCATCGACGTGCTCGACTACAGCGAGGGCGACGCCGAGGGCATGCCCGACTCGCACTTCTGGACGGATCCGGCGCGGATGCTCGACGTCGTCGACGCGCTCGAGCCCGAGCTGGCCGGGATCCCCGGCGTCGACGCCGAGGCCGTCGCCGAGCGGACCGCCGACTACCGGGCGCAGCTGGACGCGCTCGACGCCGAGATGACCGCGGCGTTCGAGGCGATCCCCGACGACCGCCGCGCCCTCGTCACGAACCACCACGTCTTCGGATACCTCGCCGACCGGTTCGACTTCGACGTGGTCGGAGCCGTCATCCCCGGGGGCACGACCCTGGCCGCGCCCTCCGCCTCGGACCTCGCCGACCTCGTCGACGCGGTCGAGGAGACCGGGGTCCGGGCGATCTTCGCCGAGTCGTCGTCGCCCGACCGCCTCGTCCAGGCCCTCGCCGGCGAGGCCGACATCCACGTGGAGGTGGTCGAGCTCTACACCGAGTCCCTCACGGGACCCGACGAGGGGGCTCCCGACTACCTCACCATGATGCGCGTCAACACGCAGCGCATCGCCACCGGGCTCTCGCCCTGAGCGCCCTGATCCACCATCAAGAGAAGGAACCCGCCATGCGCACCCCCCACCTCCGCCGAGTCGGCCTCGCCGCCGCCTCCCTCGGGCTCGTCGCCGCCCTGGCCGCCTGCTCGTCGGGCGCCGCACCCGAGAGCGACGGCACCACCCCCGCCGCCGACGCGTCATCCGGCCCGGCCGGCAGCCGCGTCGCCGTCTCGTACGAGGGCGGCATCCTCGTGCTCGACGGCACGACCCTCGAGACCGTCGCCGACATGGACTCCGAGGAGTTCACCCGGCTGAACCCGGCGGGCGACGGCCGCCACGTGATGGTCACGATGAGCGAGGGCTTCCAGCTGCTCGACACCGCGGCCGGCACGTCGGAGGAGCCGGAGCTCACCGACACCGTCTTCGCGGCCGACACCCCGGGCCACGTCGTGCGGCATGGCGGCAAGACGATCCTCTACGCCGACGGCACGAGCGACACCACCGTCTTCGACACCGCCGACCTGGCCACCGCCGACGGTCTGCCCGAGACGGAGACCATCGAGGGCGTCGAGGCGCACCACGGCGTCTCGGTCGTGCTCGAGGACGGCACGTTCCTCACCACGGTCGGGAACGCCGACGGCCGGAACGGCATCGAGGTCCGCGACGCGGCCGGCGAGGTCGTCGTGCAGAGCGACGAGTGCCCGGGCGTGCACGGCGAGGGCACCGCGGCCGACGAGGCCGTCGTCTTCGGCTGCGAGGACGGCGCGATCGTCTACCACGACGGCGAGATCACCAAGCTCGACGCACCCGACCAGCCCTACGGCCGCATGGGCAACGCGTACGTGAGCGAGACCAGCCCGATCATCGTCGGCGACTACAAGAACGACCCCGACGCCGAGGGCTACCTGCTGAACGCGGTGACCCTGATCGACACCGAGGCGAAGACCCTCGAGGTCGTCGACCTGCCCGAGGGCGTCGAGTACACCTTCCGTGACGTCGCCCGCGGCCCGGACGACCTCGCGTACATCATCGGCTCCGACGGCGCCGTGCACGTGCTCGACCCCGAGACCGGCGAGCTGACCGCCTCGTACCCCGTCATCGACGCCTGGGAGAGCCCCGTCGAGTGGCAGGACGCGCACCCGGCCATCGTCGTGGGCGCCGACGGCGTCGGCTACGTCACCGAGCCGGCGAAGAACAGCATCCACGCGGTCGACCTGACCACGGGCGAGGTCGTCGCCACGAGCGAGCTCGACGTCACCCCGAACGAGATCGCGACCGCGGTCGGCGAGTAGCCGAGGTCAGGAGGCGCGGTGCCGGTCGGCACCGCGCCTCCTCCTCCGTCGCGGAGCCACCCCCAGCCGGGTCGGCCGGCGCTCAGTCGGCCTTGACGACCGCGAGTTCGTCCCAGTGGGTGGTGGCGCGGGGCGAGACCATGTCGCGCTTCATCGTCCAGCCACGACGGTGGCGGAGACCGGCCACGCCGAGGCCGAGCGTCTCTTCGCCGAACCGGCCGGCGATCCGGTCGAGCACGGCCCCGTAGGCGGGCGGGGTCTCGGCGGCCTCGCCGAAGACGTCGAGGCTGGCGTGCTCGTCGCGGGGCGTGAGCTCCATCAGGGTGACGCCGGCGCGGACGTACCTCTTGCCGGGCTCGAGCTGCGGCCCGAGCGCGGCGATGGCGGCGCGGTAGAGCGTCGTGGCGTCGTCGGTCGGCTCGGGGAACGCGGCCGAGACGACGTGGTTCGTGTGGGCCGACCCCTCGGCGAACGGGGAGGTCGCGGCGAAGCAGCGCATCATGCGGGTCAGCGAGCCCTGCTTGCGCAGTCGGGCCGCGGCGCGCTGCGTGTACACCGACATCACCTCTTCGAGCTCGGCGACGGTCGTGATGGGCACGGCGAACGACCGCGAGTGGTGGATCTGGTCGCGTTCGGGCTGCACCTGGTCGATCGGCAGGCAGTCGACGCCGCGGAGCTCCTCGACGACCCGGGCCTGGACGACCCCGAACCGCTTGCGGATGCGGGCGACGTCGGCGTCGCGGAGATCGGCGGCGGTGTGGATGCCGAGCGGGATCAGCTTCTTGGCCGTCCGTCGGCCGATGCCCCACACCTCGCCGGCGTCGACGCTCGCCAGGATGGCGGTCTGCTGCTCGGGGCCGTAGCTGCCGAGGTGGCACACTCCCGCGAGGGCGGGGTTCTGCTTGGAGCCCCGATTGGCGAGCTTGGCGAGGGTCTTGGTCGGGGCGATGCCGATGCTGACGGGCAGCCCGATCAGCTTGCGGATCATGCGCCGGATCTCGCGCGCCTGCGCGATGGTGTCGTCGAGCGTGCCGGTCAGCTCGATGAAGGACTCGTCGATCGAGTAGACCTCCTGGCTGCTGGTGTACCGGCTGAGGATCTCGGCCGAGCGGGCCGACATGTCGCCGTAGAGCTCGTAGTTGCTGGACACGGCGACCACGCCCTGCATCGCGGCGATCGGGGCGATCGTGTGCCACGGCGCCGCCATGTCGACGTTCAGCGCCTTCGCCTCCTGCGACCGGGCGATGACGCAGCCGTCGTTGTTCGAGAGCACGACGACGGGCCGGCCCTCGAGGGCGGGGTCGAACACGCGCTCGCACGAGACGTAGAAGTTGTTGGCGTCGACGATCGCGATGCTGCGCCGCGAAGCCGTCGACGGGGAGCGCGGCTCAGACACGGTGCAGGCACCTCGTGGCGACGCCCCAGATGGTCGCCTCGTCGTGCTCGGACAGCACGATCTCGGGGTAGGCGGGGTTCTCGGGGCTCAGCACCATGCGGCCCGACCGGTACGACAGCCGCTTGACGGTCAGCTCGGTGTTGACGACGGCGACCACCACGTCGCCCTCGTGCGCGTCGAGCCCGCGATCGACGATGAGCTCGTCGCCGTCGAAGATGCCCGCGCCGATCATGCTCTCGCCGCTGACCCGCACGATGAACGTCGCCGTCGGGTCGCGCATCAGGTGGCGGTTGAGGTCGACGGGGCCGGTGTAGTAGCCCTGCGCCGGCGACGGGAAGCCCGCGGGGACGGCCTCGGGCGCCAGGCGGGCGAGGAGCCCCTCGGGTCGCTCGTCGCCCCCGACGGGTCCGATGATCGCGGCGCTCACCGGGCGCCCCCGACGGCACCCCGCGCCGCGGCGCGGTCGGCGACGATCGTCAGGGTGCTCATGGGGTGAAGCCTACGGAGCACCCCCGACATCGGGGGAGGGGCCGAGGAGGCGCGCCCGCGGTCGCGAGGACCGCCTCCTCGGCCGGTCACGGCGTCAGCCGCGGGCCAGCTGCGGGTACAGGGCCTCGAGGGGGGCCGAGAGACCCGACCGCACCTGCCGCGAGGTCTCGTCGGCGAGGACCTCGTGCTCGCCGGCCTCGGTCGCGTCGAAGACGTCGGAGACGAGGTCGACGGGCGAGGTCTTCGCGTCGGTCACGCCGGCGGCCATCGCGGTGTCCACGTAGCCGACGTGCACGCCGACCACCTGGACGCCGGCGGGCTGCAGCTCGAGGCGCAGCGAGTTCGTCGCCGACCACAGAGCGGCCTTGGTCGCCGAGTAGATGCCCGCGACGGCGAACCACGACAGGGCCGAGTGGATGTCGATGATCGCCGTGCCGCCGCCCTGCGCGGAGAGCAGCGGGGCGTAGGCGCGGGCGAGGAACAGCGGCCCGAAGAAGTTCGTCTCGACGTTGGCGCGGATCTCGTCGTCGGTGTGGCTGAGGATCCCGGGGGTGGGCGTGTTGGCGCCGGCGTTGTTGATGAGGATGGTGACGTCGGGGGCGGCCTCGACCACGGCCGCGATGGAGGCGGCGTCGGTCACGTCGAGGGCGAGGGGCACGACGCGGTCGTCGCTCCACTCGCGCGGGGTGCGGGCGGTCGCGTAGACCTTCGCGGCACCGCGGGCGAGGGCGGCCTCGACGAACGCGGTGCCGATGCCCCCGTTCGCTCCGGTGACGAGGACGACGGAGCCTTCGATGCTGGTCATGGGTGTTCCTTCCGAGAGGGTGAGAAGATGTGATGCTCGAATACGAGCCGCCAGATATCTGACTCATGTCATAATTGAGTTCAGTCAGAATCTATTCCTGGAGCATGCCATGTCGTCGACATCCCCCGAGCCCGGGCGGCGCGAACGCAACAAGCAGGCGAAGCTCGAGCGCATCACCCGGGCGGCCTCCGACCTGTTCTCCCGCCATGGCGTCGACGAGGTCACGACCCAGCAGATCGCCGAGGCGGCCGACGTCGGCGCCGGCACGCTGTTCCTCTACGCCAGGACGAAGGGCGAGCTGCTGCTGCTCGCGCAGAACGCGAACTACGCGCGTTCCCTCGACGAGGGGATCCGCGCCTCCCAGAGCGCCGCGACGGCCGTCGAGGCCATCGTCGCCGTGCTGACTCCGATCGTGCACTGCAACCGCGAGCAGGTCGAGAACGGCCGCACGTACCTCCGCGAGATGGCGTTCGGCGACGCGACCGAGCCGCATCACGCCGAGGCCCTCGCCATCGTGGCCCGCACCGAGGAGGCGGTGGCCGGCATCATCACGCGCCTCACGTCGCGCAGTCCGGCCGACGCCGCCTCGCTCGCCCAGGTGATCTCGGCGGTCGTCATGCTCGCGATGTCGTCGGCGGTCGACGAGGCGGTCTCCGACGACGAGATCGTCGAGGCGATCCGCGCGCGCCTGAGGGTCATCCTCCCCGACTGAGGCGGGGCTCGGGGCGCATCGGCTGGGCGTCGCCCGGCTCGAGCGTCACCCACTCCTCGTCGCGCACGTAGCCCAGCAGGGCGTTCGCCCGGAGGATGCCGGCGTTGTCGGCGGAGCCGCCGGTGCGGAACCGCTCGACGCCGTCGTCGACGAGGGTCAGCACCGAGAGCGCCTTCACGGCGACGCCCAGACCCCGGCGCCGTCGGTCGCGTGCGACCACCGTGAAATCGGTCTCGGCCGCGGCCCCGTCGACGTCGACGACGGTGAGCGCGAGCAGCTCGCCGCCCGCCGAGAGCACCCCGAACATGCGGCGCGAGGCCGACGGCGTCGCCCCATCGCGATCGACGGGCCGGTGCCGCGTCGCCACGCTGCCCGGGTAGTCGCGGGCCGTCGCGGCGTCGAGGGCCAGGACGGCGTCGACGTCGTCGGCGGTGAGCTCGCGCGCGACGCCCGCCCGTCCGACGGAGCCGGCCAGCGCCTCCTGCAGCCTCGCCCGGTCGATGCGGTCGGCGTCGAGCTCCGCGCCGAACGACCCGGCCGTCACGCGCCAGCCCTCCGCCTCGAGCGCCGCGCGGCGCGGGTCGTCGGCGGGCATCACGGCGCTGTCTCGCATGCCCTCCATCATGCCGTGGCGTGTGGAGTCCGTGAGGATCCCCGAGCCCGACGTGAGGAACCCGTAAAGGCCGCCGGCCGAGGCGCCGAGGGGGCGTCTACTGACTCGCTGTGCCCGTGACGGGCACCCGGGCCTCAGGGCCCGCCGATCATCCTCTTGGAGTCGTAGTGCTCGACATCGTGTACGTGCTCGCCGTCATCGCTGTGTTCGCAGTGGTCACCCTCGTGGCGAAGGGGGTCGAGAAGCTGTGATCGTCTTCAGCATCGGCGCGGCGGTCCTCGCCGTGGCCGCCCTCGCCTACCTCGTGTACGCCCTCGTGAAGCCCGAGAGGTTCTAGTGGACGCTCTCTCCGGCATCCTCCAGATCCTCACCGTCGTGGTGGTCCTGGTCGTTGTGCACCGCCCCCTGGGCGACCACATGGCCCGCATCTTCACCACGGCGAAGGACGCCCGGCTCGAGCGCGGCTTCTACCGCCTCATCGGGGTCGACTCCGCCTCCGAGCAGACCTGGCCCGCGTATGTGCGCGGTGTGCTCGCGTTCTCGCTCGTCGGCGTGCTGTTCGTCTACGCCGTGCAGCGGCTCCAGGCGGTCCTGCCGTACTCGCTCGGCTTCCCGGCCGTGCCCGAGGGGCTGTCGTTCAACACGGCGGCCTCGTTCGTGGCCAACACCAACTGGCAGTCGTACTCGCCCGACATCACGATGGGCTACGCGGTGCAGGTGCTCGGACTCGTCGTGCAGAACTTCGTGTCGGCGGCCGTCGGGATCGCCGTCGCGGTCGCGCTGATCCGCGGGCTCGCCCGGGTCCGCAGCGGCACCCTCGGCAACTTCTGGGTGGACCTGACGAGGGCCGTCACGCGCCTCCTGCTGCCCCTCGCCGTCCTCTCGGCGTTCGTGCTCCTCGCCGGCGGCGTCGTCCAGAACCTCGCGGGCTTCACCGACGTGACGACCCTCACGGGGGGCGCCGCGACGATCCCCGGCGGGCCGGTCGCCTCGCAGGAGGCCATCAAGCTGCTCGGCACCAACGGCGGCGGCTTCTTCAACGCCAACAGCGCCCACCCGTTCGAGAACCCCACCCCGTGGACGAACGTCCTCCAGGTGCTGCTGATGCTCGTCATCCCGTTCTCGCTGCCGCGGACCTTCGGCCGCATGGTCGGCTCGACCCGTCAGGGCGTCGCCATCGCCGCGGTCATGGCGACGATCTTCGCCGTGTCCCTGTCGGCGATGACCTGGTTCGAGCTGCGCGGCGCGGGCACCGCGACGCAGCTGGCCGGAGGCGCGATGGAGGGGAAGGAGGCGCGGTTCGGCATCTGGGGGTCGACCCTGTTCGGCACGACCTCGACGATCACGTCGACCGGCGCCGTCAACTCGATGCACGACTCGTACACGGCCCTCGGCGGCATGATGGCGATGCTGAACATGATGCTCGGCGAGATCGCCCCCGGCGGTGTGGGCAGCGGGCTCTACGGCCTGCTCGTGCTCGCCGTGATCACCGTGTTCATCGCGGGGCTGCTCGTCGGGCGGACGCCCGAGTACCTCGGCAAGAGGATCGGGCCGCGCGAGATCAAGCTCGCGAGCCTGTACATCCTCGTCACGCCGACGATCGTGCTGGCGTTCACGGCGCTGAGCTTCGCGATCCCCGCGGTGCGGGCCGACGTCGAGGGCACCAGCATCTGGAACCCGGGGCTGCACGGCTTCAGCGAGGTGCTCTACGCCTTCACCTCGGCGGCGAACAACAACGGCTCCGCCTTCGCCGGGCTGACCGCGAGCACGCCCTGGTTCACCACGACCCTCGGCGTCGCGATGCTGCTCGGCCGGTTCGTGCCGATCGTGCTCGTGCTCGCGCTCGCCGGCTCGTTCGCCGCACAGGACAGGGTGCCCGCCACGGCCGGCACGCTGCCCACCCACCGCCCGCAGTTCGTGGGCCTCCTGACCGGCGTCTCGGTGATCATCACCGCGCTGACCTACTTCCCCGTCCTCGCACTCGGGCCGCTCGCCGAAGGGCTGCAGTAACCATGACCACCACCGACACACCTGCCACCGACGCGTCACACGACGCCCACGACGCCACCCGCGCCGACACCGGAACCGGCACCCCGCCGAAGCGCGGCGGCGCCTTCGGGGCCGCCCAGCTCGTCGCCGCCCTCCCGGGGGCCCTCCGCAAGCTCGACCCGCGCGAGATGTGGCACAACCCCGTCATGTTCATCGTCGAGGTCGGCGCCGCCTACACGACGATCCTCGCCGTGGCCGGGCTCTTCACGGGCCCGGAGACCTCGGGCGGATCGCCCGTGCCCGGCTCGTTCACGGCCGCCATCGCCGTCTGGCTGTGGTTGACCGTCGTCTTCGCCAACCTCGCCGAGTCCGTCGCCGAGGGGCGCGGCAAGGCGCAGGCCGAGACCCTGCGGGCCACCCGCACGAGCACCACGGCCCGGCGCGTCACGGCGTACGACGCGGTGTCCGACGGCGGAGCCGAGCGCGCCTCCTCGGAGTCCGTCTCGTCCGCCGATCTCACCCTCGGCGACGTCGTCGTCGTGACCGCCGGCGAGGTCGTGCCCGGCGACGGCGACATCGTCTGGGGCATCGCCAGCGTCGACGAGTCGGCCATCACCGGCGAGTCCGCGCCGGTCATCCGCGAGTCGGGCGGCGACCGCAGCGCCGTCACCGGCGGCACGCGCGTGCTGTCCGACCGCGTGGTCGTGCGGATCACGAGCAAGCCGGGCGAGACCTTCGTCGACCGGATGATCCGTCTCGTCGAAGGGGCCTCGCGGCAGAAGACGCCGAACGAGATCGCGCTGAACATCCTGCTCGCGAGCCTCTCGATCGTCTTCGTCGTCGTCACGCTGACCCTGAACCCGATCGCCGCCTACAGCGACGCGTCGGTGAGCATCCCCGTGCTCATCGCCCTGCTGGTGTGCCTCATCCCCACGACGATCGGCGCCCTGCTGAGCGCCATCGGCATCGCCGGCATGGACCGCCTCGTGCAGCGCAACGTGCTGGCCATGTCGGGTCGCGCCGTCGAGGCCGCCGGCGACGTCACCACGCTGCTGCTCGACAAGACCGGCACGATCACGTACGGCAACCGCCAGGCCGCCGAGTTCACGCCGCTCGACGGCATCGCACCGGCCGAGCTCGTCGACGCCGCAGCGCGGTCCTCCCTCGCCGACCCGACGCCCGAGGGCAAGTCCATCGTCGACCTGGCCCTGACGACGGGCTGGCACGACGCCGAGGATCGGCGAGGGGAGATCGTGCCCTTCACCGCGCAGACCCGGATGTCCGGGCTCGACCTGCCCGACGGCACCCGGATCCGCAAGGGCGCCGGCAACTCGATCATCTCGTGGGTCGAGGAGGATCGCCGCCTCTCGTCCAGCGAGCGCGATGAGCTCCAGACCCGCATCGACGAGATCTCGAACGCCGGCGGCACGCCCCTGGTGGTCGCCATGAAGACGACCGCAGCCGATGCCCGCGTGCTCGGCGTCGTCCACCTGAAGGACGTCGTCAAGACCGGGCTGCGCGAGCGCTTCGCCGAGCTGCGCACGATGGGCATCCGCACCGTGATGATCACGGGCGACAACCCGCTCACCGCGAAGGCCATCGCGGCCGAGGCCGGCGTCGACGACTACCTCGCCGAGGCCACGCCCGAAGACAAGCTCGCGCTCATCCGCCGCGAGCAGCAGGGCGGGGCGCTCGTCGCCATGACGGGCGACGGCACCAACGACGCCCCCGCGCTCGCGCAGGCCGACGTGGGCGTGGCGATGAACACGGGCACCTCGGCCGCGAAGGAGGCCGGCAACATGGTCGACCTCGACAGCGACCCCACGAAGCTGATCGACATCGTCCGCATCGGCAAGCAGCTGCTCATCACCCGAGGCGCCCTCACGACGTTCTCGATCGCGAACGACGTCGCGAAGTACTTCGCGATCATCCCGGCCATGTTCGCCGGGGTGTTCCCGGGGCTCGGGGTGCTGAACGTGATGCAGCTGAGCTCGCCCGCGTCGGCGATCCTGTCGGCGATCGTCTTCAACGCGCTGGTCATCGTCGCGCTCATCCCGCTCGCCCTGCGCGGAGTCCGGTACCGGGCGGCGTCCGCGTCGGCGATCCTGTCGCGCAACCTGCTCGTCTACGGAGTGGGCGGCGTCGTCGCCCCGTTCGTCGGCATCAAGCTCATCGACCTCGTCGTCAGCCTCCTCCCCGGCTTCTGAGCCGGCCAGCCGAGCCCGCGACCCCCACGCAACGAGAGAGACCATGAACACACGCACCCTGTTCCGCCAGCACGGCGTCGCCCTCCGGGCCATGCTCGTCTTCACCCTGCTGCTCGGCGTCGTCTACACGGCGGTCGTCACGGGCATCGGCCAGGTCGCCCTGAGCGGTCGGGCCGACGGCTCGGCCGTCCGTCTCGACGGAGAGACCGTCGGGTCGTCGCTCATCGGGCAGTCGTTCACCGACGCCGACGGGGTCGCTCTGCCCGAGTGGTTCCAGTCGCGGCCCTCCGCGGCCGGCGACGGCTACGACGCCTCGGCCTCGAGCGGCAGCAACCTCGGGCCCGAGAGCGACGACCTCGTGACCGCGGTCGAGGAGCGCCGGGCCGCGATCGCCGAGAGCGACGGGGTCGACCCCGCGAGCATCCCGGTCGACGCCCTGACCGCGTCCGGCTCGGGCCTCGATCCGCACATCAGCCCCGCCTACGCCCGTCTGCAGATCGCCCGGGTCGCGGCCGCGCGCGACCTGCCCGCCGACGAGGTGTCGGCCCTCGTCGAGAGTCACGTCCAGGGCCGCGACCTCGGCTACCTCGGGGAGCCCACGGTGAACGTGCTCGAGCTGAACGTGGCGCTCGCGGCGACGGCGGGCTGACCCGCGGGCGGGGCGGTCGGGGCACCGGGGTCGCGGGCGGTCGGGGCATCCCGGCCGCCCGCGGCGTCGTCTGCCTCGAACAGGGCATAGACGCGGCACCCCGCAGCGCGACAGAATCGGGGGAGGCCCGACGGTCTCACCGCCCCGCCGCCCCGCGGGAAGAAGCCGCGCGCGACGACCGCGCCCTCGCACCCTGAGCAAAGAGCACCCATGCACGACGATCTGCCCGCGACCCCGGCCAACACCCCGGAGTCCGTCGCACGACTGGCCGACACCCTCCACCAGCTCGACGAGGCCCACCGCCGGTACCGCGTGTACACCGCCAGGGTCGTCGACGTGAGCCCCATGGAGCTGTCCGCGCTGACCGCCATCAACGACACGCCCGGCATCACGCCGGGGGCGCTCGCGAAGGACATCGTCCTCAGCTCGGGGGCCACCACCGCCGTCATCGACCGCCTCGAGCGCTCGGGGCACATCTTCCGCGAGAAGCACCCCGGCGACCGTCGCAGCCTGCACCTCCGCCTCACCGAGAAGGGCGACGACACGATGTCGATGCTGAACGAGGCGTACCGCTACGTGCTCTCGACCTCGGGCACCGACGATGCCATCACCGCCGTGCTCCCGCAGCTCGACCGTGTGACCGACGCCCTGAACGGCGCCGCCCGGGAGGCCGCCGGCCCCGAGTGACACGCCGTCGGCCGCCGAACCGTCCCCAGTGTCCGCCAGCCGTCTTTAATGGGGCGATGTCGGAGAGCCGTGAAGCGCAACTCGTCCATTCGTTCGTCAGCCTGGCCGATTCGCTCGTCAACGAGTACGACGTCATCGACACGCTGCAGACCCTCGTCGACCAGTGCGCGACCCTCTTCGACGCGACCGACTGCAACATCGTCCTCGGCGCCGACGACGCGCACCTCGAGGTCGCGGCCGCCACCAGCGAGGAGTGCCGCGGCATCGGGCGGCTGCAGCTGGAGGCCGAGCAGGGCCCCTGCATCGAGGCCGTCACGCGACGCGTCGTCGTGTCCGTCGTCGATCCGGCCGAGATGGTCGACCGCTGGCCGGTCTTCGCCGAGGCGTCCGTCGACGCCGGCTACCGTTCGGCCCACGCGATCCCCATGCGTCTGCGCGAGCAGACCATCGGGTCGCTCAACCTGTTCCGCGACCACGACGGCGCGCTGAACGACGCCGACGCGACGGCGGCCCAGGCGCTCGCCGACGTCGCGACGATCAGCATCATCCGCGAGAGGGTCATCCGCGACGGCGACGAGGTGCGCGAGCAGCTGCAGCGGGCCCTCGACAGCCGGGTGGTCATCGAGCAGGCCAAGGGCTTCCTCGCGCACCGGCACGAGCTCGACACCGACAGCGCCTACCGCCTCCTCCGCGCCCACGCCCGCTCGGCGCAGGCGCCGCTCTCGTCGATCGCCGAGGGCGTCGTCCAGGGCACGGTGGTCATCCCGACCCGGTGACGCCGAGGAGGCGCGGTGCCGGTCGCAGCCCCACCGCGCCTCCTCCTTCTCCGCGCCTCCGCCGCCTCCGCCGCCTCCGCGTGCACGACGCGCGCCCGATCGTGTCGGCGGCGGCGTCTACCATCGCTCCATGTCCGATCCCGCCTCGACGCACCACGACGTCGACCCGGCGGGCGGCCCAGCGGTCGTGACCGTGTACCGGCCGTCCGACCCGGTCGACGTGCGGGCGACCCTGCGGCCGCTCTCGCGGGGCGCCGGCGACCCCGCCTACCGCGTGATCGGCGGCGTCGTGTGGCGGGCGATCCGCACGCCGTCGGGGGCCGCGACCCTGCGCCTCGAGGTGGCCGCCGACGGCGTGCACGCCCGCGCGTGGGGCCCCGGCGCCGAGTGGGTCATCGAGTCCGTGCCCGAGATGCTCGGCCGAGGCGACGACTGGTCGGGGCTCGACGTCTCCGGCAGCGCCCTGCTGCGCGACGCCCGGCACCGCCTGCCGGGGCTCCGGCTGACCCGGGTCAACCAGGTGGTGCAGGTGCTCGTGCCGGCGGTGCTCGAGCAGAAGGTGACGAGCCGGGAGGCGTGGCGGGCCTGGCGCGATCTCGTCCGCCGACACGGCGAGCCCGCGCCGGGGCCGGCCCCCGAGGGGCTGGTCGTGCCGCCCGACGCCGCGGGCTGGCGCCGCATCCCGAGCTGGGACTGGCACCGCGCCGGGGTCGGCCCCCAGCGGTCCGACACGGTCATGCGGGTCTGCGCCGTGGCGTCGTCGCTCGAGCGGACGCTGTCGCTCGGGCGCGGGGGCCCCGAGGTCGAGCGGCGCCTGCGGTCGATCCCCGGCATCGGCGTGTGGACGGCCGCCGAGACGATGCAGCGTTCGCACGGCGACGCCGACAGCCCGAGCGTCGGCGACTACCACCTCCCCGCGCTCGTCGGCTGGGCCCTGATCGGGAGGCCTGTCGACGACGACGGCATGCTCGAGCTGCTCGAGCCGTGGCGGGGTCACCGCGAGCGGGTGATGCGCCTCATCTCGGCGAGCGGCTTCTCGAAGCCGAAGTTCGGCCCGCGGATGACCATCCAGGACCACCGCTTCCACTGACGCCTCCGGTCCTCCCCGGGCGCGCCTCCTCGGGGGTCGGCGCAGGTCGCGGCGGACCGGGGGATCGCCGGGTCGGCGGTCAGGCGGTCGGATCGGGGCCCGGGCGCGCGGGGCCGTCGGGCGAGGCGTCCGCTCCGATCGCACCGAGGACGCGATCGGCGAAGGCGTGCAGAGTCTGCGCGTCGTCGCCGAGCGAGGTCACGAAGTACTCGTGGATGGCCGCGGTGTGACCACGGGTCGCCGTCAGCATCGCGCGTCGGCCGTCGGCCGTCAGCTCGACCCAGGTGCCGCGGCCGTCCGTCGGGCACTCCGAGCGGCGCACGAGCCCGCGCCTCTCCATACGGGTGACCTGATGGCTGACGCGGCTCTTCTCCCAGCCGATGTGGTCGGCGATGTCCCGGACGCGGAGGCGCCGGTCGGCGCTGCGACCCAGGCCCACCAGGATCTCGTACTCGGCCGCCGACACGCCCGACTGCGTGTGCAGGCGCAGCTCGAGCGCGCGATCGAGCCGTCGTCGCATGGTGTAGAAGGCGTCCCAGACGGCCCACTCGTCGTCGGTCAGTTCGTGGGACATTCGCCCAGTGTAGAGACGGTGGTGCGGCATATCCTCGGGCCATGCCCGATGTGAACGCCGCCGACCTCACACAGCAGACCGCCGAGACCGCCCGGCGATGGCAGCAGGCCGCGAGCGGCGCACCGGTCGACGCGACGGCCGCCCGGCTGGCCCGGGTGACGCGCGATCCCGAGGGTCTCGACTTCACGGCGGCGTTCATCGACGGCGTCGTCCTCGTCGACGACCCGGCCGTCGCGGCCCGCCGACTCGACGGCCTCAGCCGCTCGATGCCCGACTCGCTCCCGTGGCCTCTGCGCGCCGCCGTCTCGACCGGCGGCGGCTTCGGCCCGCTGGCGCCCCGCGCCGTGATCCCCGTCGCCCGGCGGGCGTTCCGTCGCCTGGTCGAGCACCTCGTCGTCGACGAGACGCCCGAGCGGCTCGCGGCGCAGCTGCCGGCGCTCGCCGTCGACGGATCGTGGCCGAACCTCGCCCCGCTGGGCGAACCCGTCGTCGGACCGGCGGGCGCCGACCGACGGCTCGCCCGGGTGCGCGCGCTCGTCGCCCGTGGCGACGTGCGGCACGTCTCGTTCTCGCTGCGCGACGTCGGCGGCCCGTTCGGCCCCTGGGGCCTCGACGAGACCGCGGCGGCCCTCGTCGAGCGGCTGACCCCGCTCTACGAGCTCGCGCGGAGCGGCGAGACGCCGACCCTGCTCGATCTCGACATGGGGAGGCGCGGCGAACTCGACCTGACCGTCGACGTCTTCACGCGCCTCCTCGATCAGCCCTCGCTGCGGGGTCTGCACGCCGGCATCGCGCTGCAGGCCTATCTGCCCGACGCCCTCGCGACCCTCGAGCTGCTCACCGACTGGGCGCGGCAGCGGGTGGCCGAGGGCGGCGCGCCGATCCGCGTCCGGCTGGTCAAGGGCGGCAACCTCGGTGCCGAGGCCGTCGAGGCGGCACGTCACGGGCGGGCCGCACCCACCCTCCCGTCGAAGGCGGCGACCGACGCCTCGTACCGACGCCTGCTCGATCACGCCCTGCGGCCCGAGAACGCCGCCGTGGCGCACGTCGGCGTCGCCACGCACGACCTGACCGACCTCGCGCACGCCTGGACTCTCGCGCGCCACCGCGACGTCGCCGGGTCGGTCGTGTTCGAGATGATGCACGGACTCGCCCCGGCTCAGACCCGCGTCGTCGCGGCCGAGGTCGGGGGCATGGCCGTCTACACGCCGACGGCGCCGCCCGCCGAGTCCGACGCGGCGGTCGGCGCTCTCATCCGGGGCCTGATCGGCGGGGGTCCGAGCGCCGGGGGCGGTGCGGGTGCGGGTGCCGGTGCGGGGAGTGACGACCTCGCCGACGGGGCCGACGCCGCCGGCGCCATCGACGCCGACGGGGCCGACGACGCCGACGCCATCGACGCCGACGGGGCCGACGACGCGACATCGGGCGACGCATCCACGCGGCCCGCGCCTCCCTACGGCGACCTCGTCTCCGCGCCCGACTCGGATCCCGCCCTCGACGCGGTCCGTGCCTGGGCCCGGCGGATCCTCGTGGCCGCCCGCACCTCCGAGCTCGGTCTCGAGCAGATCGAGGGGGCCCGCGTGCGGGACCACGGGCGCCTCGAGGAGATCGTGGCGCGCACGGTCGAGGCCGGGGTCGCCTGGGGGCGTCGCGAGCATGCTCTCCGCGCCGAGCTCCTCGATCGGGTGGCGGCGAAGATCGACTCGCATCGGGCCCGCCTGATCGAGGTGCTGGTCAGCGAGACCGGCGCGACCATGACCGAGGCCGACCTCGACGTCGCCGCGGCCGTCGACGCCGCCCGCTGGCATGCGGTGCTCGCCCGCGGACTGGGTGACGTCCGCGGTGCCCGCTACGCGCCTCCTCGGCTCACCGTCGTCGTGCCGACCGCCGACTCGGCCGTCTCGACCCTGATCGGCTCCGTCTCGGCTGCGCTCGCCGCCGGCAGCGGCGTCGTCGTCCGCCCGGCGTCGGAGGCCTGCCGCACCGCGTCGGTCGTCTCGGACCTGCTGCGTTCGGCCGGGGTGCCGACGTCGCTCGTGTCGACGGCGATCGTCGACGACCTCGAGCTCGCCCACGATCTGCTCATGCACCCGGCCGTCGACCGCGTCGTGCAGCACGGATCGTTCGACGACGCGGCCCGGATCCGCTCCTTCCGCGGCGATCGCGAGATGTGGGCCGAGACCGCCGGGCTGAACTCCGTCGCCGTGGCCGAGAGCGCCGACCTCGACCGCGCGGCCGTCGACGTCGTCGCGGGGGCGGTGGCTCACGCCGGTCAGGCGCCGTGGGTCGCGCGTCTCGTCGTGGTGGTCGGGTCGCCGATCCGGGTCGACGCCTTCCGTCGTCGGCTCGTCGACGCCGTCGCCGCTCTCCGCGTCGGCTGGCCGGACGTCGTGACGACCGACGTCGGGCCGCTGATCGACCCCGCCGAGGGGCCGCTGCTCGCCGCCCTGACCCGGCTCGACTCCGGTGAGAGCTGGCTGGTCGAGCCCGACCGGCTCGACGACGACGGCCTGCTCTGGCGGCCCGGTGTGCGCGACGGCGTGCGACCGGGCGGAACGTTCTTCGCACCCACCCGCGGCGGGCCCGTCATCGGCCTGATGCGCGTCGACACCCTCGGCGAGGCGATCGAGGTGCAGAACTCGCTCGACCGTTCGATCACCGCGGGCCTGCATTCGCTCGACGCGGGCGAGGTCGAACGCTGGCTCGACGAGGTGGAGGCGGGTTCGCTCGTGGTCAACCGCCCCGTCGCGGCCCCTCGCGCCGGGCGGTCGCCGGCGGCTGGTCGACGCCGTGCCTCGATCGGGCGGACGACGGCCTCAGGAGGCGCGCACACCGTGACCGCGCAGGGCGCCTGGTCGCGCGTGGCCCGGTCGCCCGAGAAGTCGCTCGCCCTCGACGGCGTCTCCGAACCGGTCGTCCGGCTGATCGAGGCCGCGCGAGCGAACCTCTCGTTCGACGAGTTCGACCGGGTCCGCGCCGCGGCTCGAAGCGACGAGAGGGCGTGGAGCGACCTGTTCGGGGCGTCGCGCGAGATCGGGGGAGTCCCGGTCGAGCGCACGCTCGTACGGCACCGACCGGCGTCGGTCGTGCTGCGTCTGGCGTCGGGCGGCGACCCCGTCGACCTCGTGCGGCTGATCGCGGCTGCCACCCGTGCCCGTGCCCGCGTCGTCGTCAGCACCGCCTCGCCCCTGCCCGCCTCGCTCCGGCTGCTGATCACCTCGCCGCAGTCGCCGGTCCAGGTCGGCTCGGTGGTCGTCGAGAGCGACGAGGCCTTCTTCGACCGGGCCGCCGTCGGGGGGCTTCAGAACGCCGACGACGAGCGCGACCTCGTCGTCGACCTCGGCATCGCGCCGTCGGGTGCGCCCCGGCGGGTCGCCGACTACCGCGGGCTGCGCATCCGGCTGATCGGTCAGGGGCGGACGGCCCTGTCGTCGGCCCTCGGCAACAGCGCCGACGTCGCCGTGTGGACGGGCGAGGTGACCGACGAGGGGCGCGTCGAGCTGCTGCCGTTCGTGCACGAGCAGACGGTCACGGTCGCCGCCCACCGCGACGGGCGCCCCGACGCCTCGCTGCGCCGACTGGTCGGAGGCCTGCGCTAGCTCGGAGGTGCGGTGCGGCTCGGCGGCCTGCGCGAGCTCGGCGGCCTGCGCCGGCTCGGAGGCGCGCGGCTCCAGGGTCTCCGCTGACTCCGAGGTGCGGACCGCGTGTGCGGCGAGCCGTGCCCGTGCTCTCGCCCGTTCGCGGTGACCCGTGCCCGTGCTGGTTCCCCTGCGCACCGAGCCGCTCAGGCCGGGTGTCGGCTGATCAGCTTCGACAGGACGATGGCGCTGCGGGTGTGGTCGACGTTGGGTGCGTTGCGGACGCGCTCGAGCGCCTCCTCGAGCGAGGGGATGTCGCGGCTGCGCATGTGGACGATCGCGTCGGCGCTGCCCGTGACCGTTCCGGCGTCGACGACCTCGGGCACGGTGCTGAGGATGCGCTGCAGCTCCTGCGGCGACACGGTGCCGCGGCAGAAGAGCTCGACGTAGGCCTCGGTGCCGAGCCCGTCGACCGCGGGGTCGACCTGCACGGTGAACCCCTTGATGACCCCGTCGGCGACGAGCCGGTCGACCCGGCGCTTCACGGCCGAGGCGCTGAGGCCGACGGACGCCCCGATGTCGCCGTACCCGGCGCGGGCGTTCTGGCGGAGCAGGTCGATGATGCCGAAATCGAGATTGTCCACCCGAAGACCCTACTCGTTGCGTGCGCAGTGCTCACAACGCATGTTCGTTGCGTGGCAGCCCGATCACCTGCGCGCACGGCGTGTGACACTGGCATCCGTGAGCATCACGAGCGACTCCGTGGACACCGCCGGAGACCCCCAGAACCCGATCACCCGTCGAGCCACCCCGCGCACGGTGCTGATGTGCCGACCCGACCACTTCACCGTGAGCTACAAGATCAACCCGTGGATGGACCCGGCCGAGCCCACCGACACGGCCAAGGCGGTCGCCCAGTGGCAGGTGCTGTACGACACCTACGTCGGGCTCGGCCACGACGTGCACCTGATCGACCCGATCGACGGCCTGCCCGACATGGTCTACGCGGCGAACGGCGGCTTCGTCGTCGACGGCAAGGCCTACGGCGCCCTCTTCACCTACCCCGAGCGCCAGCCCGAGGGCCCCGCGTACATGGACTGGTTCCGCGACGCGGGCTTCGAGGTCGCCGTCCCGAGCGAGATCAACGAGGGCGAGGGCGACCTCCTCCTCGTGGGCGACGTCGTGCTCGCCGGCACCGGGTTCCGCACCTCGACCCGCTCGCACGACGAGGTCGCCCGGGTGTTCGGCCGCGAGGTCGTCGGGCTCACGCTGGTGGACCCCGCCTTCTATCACCTGGACACCGCCGTGGCCGTGCTCGACCCCGAGCCGGTCGAGGGCCGCCAGAACATCGCCTACCTCGAGAGCGCCTTCGACGCGCCCTCGCTCGAGATCCTCCGCGAGAGGTTCCCCGACGCGATCCTGGTCGACGAGCAGGATGCCGCGATCCTCGGGCTCAACTCGTACAGCGACGGCTACAACGTCGTCATCGCCGCCCGGGCCACCGGCTTCGAGCGCCAGCTGCGCGAACGCGGCTACAACCCGATCGGCGTCGACCTCTCCGAGCTGCTGCTGGGCGGCGGCGGGGTCAAGTGCTGCACCCTCGATCTGCGACGCTGACGGTCGACCCGACCCGCGCCTCCTCGGCGGTCCGTGCTCAGCCGCGGCCGTCGGGGCGCACGAACAGGTAGACCACGCTGCGGCCCGTGCGGTGCTCCTGCGCGAGGTCGTAGCCGAAGCCGCCGAGGGTCCGCAGATCGGAGTCGTCGACGGCGTCGACCTGCAGCCGGGTGATCCAGAGACGGTCGACGTCGCTGAGGCGCTCCTGCAGCTCGTCGCGCTGGGTCTCGTCGTCGAGGCTCAGCGTGACGTCGGTGAACCGGCCCTCGGAGGCGCCCGAGCGCACGAACGCGACGTCCTCCAGCCCGTCGAAGCGGTCCGGGTAGGCGTAGAGGGCCTGGCGGGGCCTGGTCGAGACGGTGCCTGACGCGTCGAGCACGAAGGCGTCGCCGGGCCGTGCCTGCTGCTCGATGTAGCTCGCGATCTGACGCAGGTCGGCCGCGCCTCCCTTGCCCGTCGGCTGTCGCTGAAGCACCCAGGTCGGTGCCGAGGCGACGACCAGCAGCGCGATCAGGGCGATGCTGATCCAGCGACGGCGGAACCCGGTGATGGCGACGCTCAGCAGCAGGCACATGCCGGGGGCGGCGAACACGGCGAGGCGCGCCTGGTAGATCGGCTCGAGCGCGATGCCGGCCAGCAGCAGCACGCCGATGGGCATGACGACCCAGAGCGCGCCGAGCAGCACGACGCTGCCGGGGGTCCTGGCCCGGTCGCGCAGGCGCGTGCCGAGCAGGATCAGCAGCACGAGCCCGATGACGACGTAGGCGATCGACGTCGCGAACCACGGCTCGACGAGCACGGTCCACCAGGTGATGTCGGCGCCGGTCGAGGGGTCGTCGGCCCCGAGCAGCCGGCTGCGCTCGCCGAGCACGGTGCCGATGAACGGTGCGGTCGCGAGCAGCGCGGCCCCGGTCGACACCGACCAGCCGAGGAGGCGGTGGCGGGCTCCCCGACGACGGCGCTGAGCCGGGGCCAACGCGAGGAACACCCCGTGCACGACGACCATCAGCGCCAGCGGCACGAAGGTCGCGACGGCGGCGGCGAGCCCTGCCCCGTAGGCCGCCCACCACCACCAGCTGTGCCGGCGAGACGCGACGAGCACCAGCACGGTGATCCACACGGCGAGGGCCGCGGTGAGCGCGTACGGCCGAGCCTCGATCGCCTCGAGGGTCAGGCGGGGCAGCACGGCGTAGATGACGGCGGCGAGCACCGCCGTCGTGCGGTTCGTCAGCATGCGCACCAGCACGAGCACGCCCGCGGCTCCGAGACCGGTGACCAGGACCCCGGGGAGGCGCGTGGCGAACTCGCTCTCGCCCACGACGCCGATCCAGGCGTGCATGAACAGGTAGTAGACGCTGTGCACCGCGTCGCGCTGACCGAGGAACGCGATCAGATCGGGCAGGGGCATGCGCGCCGCGAGCAGGGTGGTGGCCTCGTCGCTCCAGTACGAGGGGATCCAGCTGCCGGTGACCGTGACGACGACCGCGAGGAGTCCCGCGAGCAGCGGGTCGAGCCAGCGGTGCCGCGGATGCGCGACGCCCGGGTCGTGGCCGATGCTCACGCGACCCCTGGCTTAAAGAAGACAGGCCCCGCCGGGGCGGGGCCTTGGGTGGCTGGACACGGCATCGATCCGTGGACCTTTCGATTTTCAGTCGAACGCTCTACCAACTGAGCTACCCAGCCGTGGGGCCTCGGTGGAGACTGTGCCCCGACCTGCCGGCCCACCGGAGGGACGTGCCCTCCAGGCGAGAAACTCGCCTTCGCGACCCTGACCGGACTTGAACCGGCGACCTCCGCCGTGACAGGGCGGCGCGCTAACCAACTGCGCTACAGGGCCAAACAATTGCTACTTATACTAACCGGACTCTGGATCGTTGCCGAACCAGTGACCCCAACGGGATTCGAACCCGTGCTGCCGCCGTGAAAGGGCGGTGTCCTAGGCCACTAAACGATGGGGCCGTGTGTTCCGAAGAGCACAGAGCAACCGAGAGACGAGCATACGGAACCGCCGGGCTTAATGCAAAACGAGATGCCCGCACGGCGGGCTCGACACGAGTCGCCACGCCACTCCGGCGCGGTTCCCGCCGTCGGGCCCCGCCGCCGTTAGTTTCGACCTGCGCTTGAAGGTCCGACGGGCCGACGTCGGCGCCGCCCAGCATCCCGAGTGAATCGAACACGCATGACTCTCCTCCGCCTCCTCGGTCTCCCCGGCGCCTCGAGCACCTCGGCCCCGGCCGGTCGTCGCGGCCGACTGACCGCCGTCGCCGTCGCGCTCGCCCTGGTCGTCGGCGTGGGGGTCGCCGGCGGACCGGTCGACTCGGCGCAGGCGGCGAGCTACCCGTCGTGGTCCGACGTCGAGAAGGCGCGGGGTGACGAGGCGGCCAAGAAGGCCGAGATCGCGCGGCTCGAGAAGCTGCTCGACACGATCGAGGCCGACCTCGACCGCAAGAACGCCGACGCGAAGGAGAAGGGCGATCTGCTGCAGAAGGCGCAGAGCGCCTTCGACGAGGCGCAGTACCGGACCCAGCAGCTGCGCGGGCAGGCCGACGCGGCCGCCACCGTCGCCGCCGCGAGCGAGAAGCGCGCGGGTCAGCTCGCCGCCCAGCTCGGCCGATCGGGCGGCAACGGCAACGACATGACCGGCACCCTGATCGCCGACCCGGGCGACGCGGGCGAGCTGCTCTACAAGCTCGGCGCGATGACCAAGCTCACCGAGCAGGCCGACGGCATCTACTCGCAGGCCACGCAGGACCGCAACACGGCGCAGGGGCTGACCGACCAGGCCGAGGTCGCCGAGGAGGCGCTGGGCGCGTTGGCCGACGAGGCCGAGGCCGCGCTCGACGCCGCCAACGCGGCCGTGAAGGCCGCCGCCGACTCGCTCGCCGAGCAGCAGGAGAACGGCGCGCGCCTCCAGGCGCAGCTGACCTCGCTCAAGACGAACACGAAGACGACCGAGAAGCAGTTCCTGAAGGGCGAGGCCGAGCGCAAGAAGAAGGAGGCCGAGGCCGCCGCCCGCGCCGCCCGACTCGGCAGCCCGACCTCGGGCACGCCCGTGGGCGTCACGTCGAGCTTCGGCTGGACGCGCCCCTCGGGCGGGAACGTCGTGAGCGGCTTCGGTATGCGCGTGAACCCGGTCACCGGCGCGTACATCCTGCACGCGGGCACCGACCTGGCCGCCGCCTGCAACACCCCGATCTTCGCCGCCACGGCCGGGACCGTCGTCTACGCCGGCTGGTACGGCGGCTACGGCAACTACGTGCTGATCGACCACGGCAACGGCATCACGACGGCCTACGGTCACCAGCCCGACGGCGGCATCATCGTCGGGGTCGGCCAGCGGGTCGCCCTCGGCCAGCAGATCGGCCACGTCGGCTCGACCGGCAACTCGACCGGCTGCCACCTGCACTTCGAGACCCGCATCAACGGCACCGCCGCCAACCCCGTCGCCTTCATGGCGCAGCGCGGCATCACGCTCTAGCCGCGCCTCCCCGGCCTCTCAGGAGGCGCGCGCCAGAACCGAGAGGGACCGCAGCACCGCGATCGCGTAGTCCTCCTCGGGTTCGTGATCGAAAAAGACGGCCAAGGCGCCGGTCATCTGGATCCAGATCAGGACCGCGACGACGAGGATGATCCCCGCGCAGATCGCCACCACCGTCTTGCTCTCGAACACGTCCGTCCTCCCTCGTCAGACCATGAGGGGGCCCCGCGAGTGATCGCGGGGCCCCCTCATGATGCGGAACGGGTCAGTGACCCTCGTCGGCCAGCTTCTTGATGCCGGCCTCGACGATGGCCTCGGCTTCGGCGGCGTCGCCCCAGCCCTCGGTCTTGACCCACTTGCCGGGCTCGAGGTCCTTGTAGTGCTCGAAGAAGTGCTCGATCTCTTTACGCAGGTACTCGGGGACGTCCGAGATGTCCTGGATGTGCTCCCAGCGCGGGTCCTTCGCGGGCACCGCGATGACCTTGGCGTCGCTGCCGCCGTCGTCGGTCATGTTGAAGACGCCGACGGGGCGGACCTTGACGCCCACGCCCGGGAACAGCGGGTAGTCGAGCAGCACGAGCACGTCGACGGGGTCTCCGTCGAGCCCGAGGGTGTTCTCGAAGAACCCGTAGTCGGTCGGGTACACGAAGCCCGTGAAGAGCACGCGGTCGAGGTAGACGCGACCGGTCTCGTGGTCGACCTCGTACTTGTTGCGGCTTCCCTTGGGGATCTCGATCACGGCGTCGTACGCGGCCATGGGTGCTCCTGCTTCAGTCTCGGGGGCGTGCCGACCAGGCGGGTCGACGGCTTCGCTAACGTTACAAGATGAGCGCCGAGCACCGTCCGACCCGCCCGCGCCTGACCCCGGCCATGGCCGACGTGCGTCGGGCCGTCCGTGCCTCGCTCGACGGGCTGCCCTCCGACGCCCTCGTGCTCGTGGCCCTCAGCGGCGGCGCCGACTCGCTCGCCCTCGCGGCCGCCACCGCCTTCGAGGCGCCCCGGGCCGGCCTCCGCGCCGGGGCCGTCGTCGTCGACCACGCGCTGCAGCCCGGCTCGGCCGAGGTCGCGGCCACCGCCGCGGCCGCCGCCACCGCCCTCGGTCTCGCCCCGGTCGAGATCCGCCGCATCGGGGTCGGCGTCGACGGCGGGCCCGAGGCCGCAGCCCGGGAGGCGCGCTACCGGTCGCTCGACGAGGTCGCCACCGAGACGGGCGCCGCCGTCGTGCTGCTCGGCCACACGCTCGACGACCAGGCCGAGACCGTGCTGCTCGGGTTGGCGCGGGGCAGCGGCCCGGTGAGCCTGCACGGCATGGACGCCGTGTCGGGGCGGTGGCGCCGACCGCTGCTGGGGGTGCGTCGCGAGACGACCCGCGCCTCCTGCGCCGACCTCGGTCTCGATCCGTGGGACGACCCGCACAACGACGACCCCGCGTACGCCCGCGTGCGGGTGCGCCACGCGGTGCTGCCGGTGCTCGAGCGCGAGCTCGGGCCGGGCGTCGCCGAGGCGCTCGTCCGCACGGCGGCCCAGCTGCGAGAGGACAACGACGCGCTCGACCACTTCGCGCTCGAGCAGGCCGAAGAGGTGGCGGACCACGCCGAGGCCGGCATCTCGCTCGACGTGCGGTCGCTCGCGGCGAACCCCGCCGCCCTCCGCCAGCGGCTGATCCGCCTGGCCGTCGCGAGCGAGTTCGCCGTGACCCTCAGCCGCGCCCAGACCCTCGAGGTGGCGCGTCTCGTGACCGACTGGCACGGCCAGGGGCCCGTGTCGTTGCCGGGCATTACAGTGGAACGCACCGGAGGCGCGCTGCACTTCGCCGCGACCGGCGCCTCCTGAGATCCCCGCCACCGCCCCTCCCCTCACCTCTGGAGCACGACCCCGCCATGGAACTCAGCGACATCGAGAGCGACCTCACCTCCGTCCTCTACACGGAAGAGCAGATCCACGCGAAGATCGCCGAGGTCGCCCGTCAGGTCGAGGCCGACTACGCCGGTCGCGACCCGCTGCTGGTCGGGGTGCTGAAGGGCGCGGTCATGGTCATGGCCGACTTCTCGCGCGAGCTGAAGATGAGCGCGGCGATGGACTGGATGGCCGTCTCGTCGTACGGCTCGGGCACCAAGTCGTCGGGTGTGGTGCGCATCCTGAAAGACCTCGACACCGACCTCCACGGTCGCGACGTCATCATCGTCGAGGACATCATCGACTCGGGTCTGACCCTGTCGTGGCTGCTCGACAACCTGCGCACCCGCGGCGCCGCCTCGGTCGAGATCTTCGCGCTGCTGCGCAAGCCCGAGGCCGCGAAGGTCGACGTCGACGTGAAGTACGTGGGCTTCGAGATCCCCAACGACTTCGTGGTGGGCTACGGGCTCGACTTCGACGAGCGCTACCGCAACCTGCGCGGCGTCGGGGTGCTGGCGCCGCACGTCTACAGCTAGCTCCGGCGCGGGTGCATTAGGCCCACGGCGAACACCCATGGGGCGCATAGGGGGCTCGATGTAACCTTCTGCTCATCTTCTCCCTGCAGAAAGGTCTCGGGCTCCGCCCGTACTGACATGGACTTCAAGAAACTCTTCCGCGGCCCGATCATCTACATCGTGATCGCCGTGATCGGCATCGGCATCGGGTGGAGCGTCATCAGCTCGTCGAGCACGACGCAGGTGTCGACCCAGAAGGGTCTGGCCTCGATCAGCGCCGGCGACGTCAAGTCGGCGACCATCTTCAGCAACGAGCAGCGGGTCGACCTCGTGCTGAAAGACGGCGACAAGCAGGAGCAGTTCTACTACGCGACGCCGCGCGGCGAAGAGGTCGTCACGGCGATCACCGACGCCGACCTCGAGAACTTCGACGACACCGTCACGCAGAGCAACTGGCTCGTGTCGCTGCTCGGCATCCTTCTGCCGTTCCTGATCATCGGCGTGATCTTCTGGTTCCTCCTGTCGTCCATGCAGGGAGGCGGCAGCAAGGTCATGCAGTTCGGCAAGTCCAAGGCGAAGCTGAACTCGAAAGAGACCCCGCAGGTCATGTTCACCGACGTCGCCGGCGCGGACGAGGCCATCGAGGAGCTCGAGGAGATCAAGGAGTTCCTGAAGGAGCCCGCGAAGTTCCAGGCCGTCGGCGCTCGGATCCCGAAGGGCGTGCTGCTGTACGGCCCTCCCGGCACCGGCAAGACCCTGCTCGCCCGCGCCGTCGCCGGCGAGGCCGGGGTCCCGTTCTTCTCGATCTCCGGCTCGGACTTCGTCGAGATGTTCGTCGGCGTCGGCGCCAGCCGCGTGCGCGACCTCTTCGAGCAGGCCAAGCAGAACTCGCCCGCCATCATCTTCGTCGACGAGATCGACGCCGTCGGCCGCCACCGCGGCGCGGGCGTCGGCGGCGGCAACGACGAGCGCGAGCAGACGCTCAACCAGCTGCTCGTCGAGATGGACGGCTTCGACGTCAAGACCAACGTCATCCTCATCGCCGCCACGAACCGCCCCGACGTGCTCGACCCGGCCCTGCTGCGTCCCGGTCGCTTCGACCGGCAGATCGGCGTCGACGCCCCCGGTCTCGACGGTCGCAAGCAGATCCTCGAGGTGCACGGCAAGGGCAAGCCCCTCGCAGCCTCGGTGAACCTCGAGGTCCTGGCCCGCAAGACGCCCGGCTTCACGGGCGCCGACCTGGCCAACGTGCTCAACGAGGCCGCCCTGCTGACGGCTCGCTCGAACGCGCAGCTGATCGACAACCGCGCGCTCGACGAGGCCGTGGACCGCGTCATGGCCGGGCCCCAGCGTCGCAGCCGCATCATGAACGACCACGAGAAGCTCATCACCGCCTACCACGAGGGCGGTCACGCCCTCGCTGCCGCGGCGATGCGGCACACCGACCCGGTGACGAAGGTCACGATCCTGCCCCGCGGTCGCGCTCTCGGCTACACGATGGTGCTGCCCCTCGAAGACAAGTACTCGGTCACCCGCAACGAGCTGCTCGACCAGCTGGCCTACGCCATGGGCGGTCGCGTCGCCGAGGAGATCGTCTTCCACGACCCGACCACGGGCGCCTCGAACGACATCGAGAAGGCCACCGGCACCGCCCGCAAGATGGTCACCGAGTACGGCATGAGCAACAAGGTCGGCTCGGTCAAGCTCGGTCAGGGTTCGGGCGAGCAGTTCATGGGCCGCGACATGGGTCAGCGCGACTACTCCGAGAACATCGCCGAGACGGTCGACGCCGAGGTGCGCGTGCTGCTCGAGCAGGCGCACGACGAGGCCTGGCAGGTCATCAACGACAACCGCGACGTGCTCGACCACCTCGCCTCCGTGCTGCTCGAGAAGGAGACCCTCGACCACGACGAGCTGGCCGACATCTTCAAGGACGTCAAGAAGCTGCCCGAGCGCCCGCAGTGGCTCTCGAGCGACAAGCGACCCGTCTCGGACCGGCCCGCCATCCCGATGCCGACCAAGGCACCGGTCGACGCGGCCGCGGTCGACGGCGGCGTGGGCTCCGAGCCCGAGGCCGACGGCGCGACCAGCCGTCAGCGCCCGCCGCGCACCACCCCCGGCATCGCCACGGCCTGACCGCCGCTCGGGGCGACCGCACCGGCTCGACGACACCGGTGCGGTCGCTACCCTGGGTATCGATCCTGTTCGTCCCTGCCCGATCGGAGGCGCCACGCCGTGACCGACTCACCGAGCGGAGCCCACCGGGCACCCGACGAGACGTCGGCCAGGCGTGTCTGGAAGCGCCCCCGCGGTCGCGAGCGATACCCCGACCCGGTCGTGCTCGACGCCCCTCCGGCCAGCGCCCCCGCCGCCGGCAGCGAGCGTCGCCTCGTGCTCTCGCTCGGCGAACGTGCGGCGGTTCGGCCGCCGGCCCAGCTGCCCCCGGTCACGCAGACCCCCGCGACGCGCACTCCGGGCGGCCCGGTGGGCGTGACGCCCTCGGCGCCGGCGGCACCCGCCGCCTCCGGTGAGGCCGGTCCCGCGGGCGCGGCCGTCTCCGGTTCCGGTTCCGGTTCCGGTTCCGGTTCCGTTTCCGCGACAGTGGGCGGCGAGGGGGAGCCGACCCGCGCCTCCGGACGCCGCCTCATCGCCGGGGGGCGCTTCGACGGCCCCCTCGACGACCGCGACGCCGCGGCCGCCCGCACCCGGGTCGGGTCGCACGCGGCGCCGGGCCTCGTCGTGCCGCCCGTCCGCGGCGCCGACGAGCTGAGACCCCGCGTCACGGGCGACCGCCACTCGGCCCCCGAGCCCGACGTCGCCACGCGGGTGCTCGAGGTCGTGCCGACCGGCGCCGGCGCCCACGCGCAGCCGTCGGGCCGCGGCACGCTCGTGATGGGAATCCTCAACGTGACACCCGACTCGTTCAGCGACGGCGGCCGGTACGTCGAGGTCGACGACGCCCTGCGGCACGCCCGCGAGCTGGTCGCGGCCGGCGCCGACGTGATCGACGTCGGCGGCGAGTCGACCCGCCCCGGCAGCGCCCGCGTCGCGCCGATCGACGAGCAGCGCCGTGTGCTCCCCGTCATCCGGCAGCTGGCGTCCGAGGGCATCCGCATCAGCATCGACACGATGAACGCGGCCACGGCCTACGCCGCCGTCGAGGCCGGCGCCGAGATCGTCAACGACGTCTCGGGCGGCCTGGCCGACCGCTTCATGGCGCAGGTCGTCGCCGACACCCGCAGCACGTTCGTGGCCACCCACTGGCGCGGCCCCCTCGACGGCACCGACCGGCCGCACTACGACGACGTCGTCGCCCAGGTGCGCGACGAGCTCTCCGACCGGGTCGGCGAGCTCGTGGCGCGGGGCGTCGACCCGGCGCGCATCGTGCTCGACCCCGGCATCGGGTTCTCGAAGGACGCCGCGCAGAACTGGCGGGTGCTCGCCGGTCTGCACGAGCTCGACCGTCTCGGTCTGCCCGTGCTGATCGGGGCCTCGCGCAAGAGGTTCCTCGCCGATCTGCTCCCCGAGGGGGCGAGCGTCGACGATCGCGACCCGGCGACCGCCGTCATCAGCGTGCTGGCCGCGCAGGCCGGCGTCTGGGCCGTGCGCGTGCACGACGTCGCGGCGACCCGGGCGGCGCTCGACGTGTGGGGGGCCTGGCAGCAGGGCGCCCTCCCCAGCCGACCGGCCCGGCACGCATGAGCGCCGACGACCCGCGACCGGTCGAGCCGACCCCGCCGTCGCCGACGCCGACCCCGTCGCCCGTCCCGATCCCCGGCACGACGCCCGCGCCGACGATCGCCGTCGGCCTCGACGTGCTGAGACTGTCGGGCGTGCGCGCCACGGGTCATCACGGGGTGTTCGACCACGAGCGCCGCGACGGCCAGGAGTTCGTCATCGACGCCGTCGTCCACCTCGACACCCGTGCCGCGGCGGGCTCCGACGACCTCGAGCGCACCGTCCATTACGGCGTGCTGGCCGAGCAGCTCGTCGCCGCCGTCGAGACCGACCCCGTCGACCTCATCGAGACCCTCGCCGAGCGGCTCGCCGGGGTCGTGCTCGCGTTCCCGGCCGCCGCCCGGGCCGAGATCACCGTGCACAAGCCGAGCGCGCCCATCACCGTGCCGTTCGGAGACGTCTCGATCACCATCGTGAGAGAACGCCCGTGAGCGACGCCACCGGGCCCGTCACCCGCGCCGTCGTCGCCCTCGGCTCGAACCTCGGCGCTCGCGACGAGCTGCTCCGCGACGCCGTGGCCGCCCTCGACGCCGTCGCCGGGGTCACGGTCGTCTCGGCCTCGACGCCGGTCTCGTCGGTGGCGCTGACCCCCGAAGGCCCCGACGAGACGCGCCCCGAGTACCTCAACGCCGTGGCCCTCGTCGAGACCAGCCTCGACCCGATCGCCCTGCTCGACGCCCTGCAGTCCATCGAGTCCGACCACGGGCGCACCCGCAACGTCCGCTGGGGCGACCGCACCCTCGACCTCGACCTCGTCGCCTTCGGAGACCTCGAGCTCGAGACGGAGCGCCTCACCCTGCCGCATCCGAGGGCGGCCGAGCGCGCCTTCGTGCTCGAGCCCTGGTCCGAGATCGACGAGGAGGCGCGGCTCGGCTCGCTCGGACGCGTCACCGACCTGATCGCCGCGCTGCCCGACCGGACGCACCCCGTGCCGGGCGCGACGCGGTTGCACGACGGGCGCCGCGCCTCCTCAGCTCCGGCCGTCCGCGACGAGGGAGCCACCGCATGAAGCACACCCGCCCCGCCACCCTCGTCGCGCTCGGCGTCGTCGCCCTCCTCGGCGGGTTCGTCGTCGACACGGCCCTGGTCGCGAACGGGCGGGCCGCGCTCGTGCCGCCGGTGCCGCTCGGACTCGTGCTGCTCGCCATCGGCGGCATCGTCATCAGCCTCGCGGTGCCCGTGCGACGCGTCGCCCGCGGCACCAGCACCGAGCGCATCGACCCGTACTACGCGACCCGCGTGCTGCTGCTCGCGAAGGCCAGCAGCCTGTCGGGCGCACTGTTCGGCGGGGCCGCCGCGGGGGTGCTGATCTTCATGCTGACTCGCGGCGTGAGCGTCGCGGTAGGCTCGCTCGTGCCCACGATCGTCGCCGTCGTGGGGGGCCTCGCCCTCCTGGTGGCGGGCGTCGTCGCCGAGCGCATGTGCACGGTGCCGCCGGGCGACGACGACGGCGGACCGGGGGCGCAGGCGGTCTGAGGGCCGTCCCGCCTCGCCCGTGATCACCGGAGGAGCCCGCGCCATGGACCGACTCGACAGCGCCTACGACGACATCGCCCGCGGCGACGACCACCCGGACGGCGCGCACGCCGTCTCGGATGGCCCCGACGCCGGTCCGGCCGCCGGCGTCTGGACGGGCGTCTCGCCGAAGTACGTCTGGCCCGAGCTGATCGGCTGGGTCGTCACCGGGCTGATCGTCGCGGCCGCGACGACGCCCCTGTGGCTGCTCGACCGGTGGTGGGCGTACGGCATCACGGCCGCGGTGGTCGTGATCTTCGCCCTGGTCGCCGCGTTCACCCCGCGACGGGTGCGGGCGATCCGCTACCAGCTGCGCGACGACGACCTGCTGCTGCGCAAGGGCGTCATGTTCGTCCGCTTCGTCGCCGTCCCCTACGGCCGCATGCAGCTCATCGACATCAACCGGGGGCCCGTGGTGCGCGCCCTCGGTCTCAGCGACCTCAAGTTCGTCACGGCCGCGGCCGCGTCGGGCGTCACGATCCCCGGCGTGCCGGCCGACGACGCCGACGCGCTGCGCGATCGCCTCGTGGGTCTGGCCGAATCGCGGCGGGCGGGCCTGTGAGCGACGGCGCCCCCGACGGCGACCACGGCTCGGCCCCCGCGGGCGCGCAGCCGGACGCGCAGTCCGGCTCCGCCCCGCTCGGCGGCTCGGCCCCGCCGGAGGTCGCGGCGCTGACCGACGGCGAGTGGCACCGGCTGCACCCGGCGACGCCCGTGCTCAAGGGCGGCATCGCGCTGGTCGTGGCCCTCGGCATCATCATCAACAACGCCCGCGACTGGGTGCTCGAGCTCTTCCTGCCGGGAGGCCGTCGGGGCGGCGGGCCCGACGAGGGCGACGCGTTCGGCTACGTGTGGCAGAACGGCTGGTTCGGCTTCGCGCTGCTCGGTCTCGTCGTCGTGATCGCGGCGCTCGTCGGCCTGTTCTGGCTGTCGTGGCGCATGAACACCTTCCGCGTCACCGAGGAGATCGTCGAGATCCGCAGCGGCGTCGTGTTCCGCACGAACCGCCGGGCGCGGCTCGACCGCATCCAGGGCATCAACATCCAGCGGCCGCTGCTCGCGCGGATCTTCGGCGCGGCTCGGCTCGAGGTCAACCAGGCGGGCGACGACGCCAACGTGGTGCTCGCGTATCTGAAGGGGGCCGCGGCCGACGACCTCCGGCGCGAGATCCTGCGCCGCGCCTCCGGGGCCCAGCGTCCCGAGCGCTCCGGCCCGACCGCGGGCGGGCGGTCGGCGGTCGACGGCCCGGGAGGCGCGGTGACCGGACCCGGCGGAGCCCCCGTCCGCAGCGGACTCGGCCACGTCGTCGAGCAGCGGGCCCACGAGCTCCTGGCCCCCGAGCTCGACCCGCGCGAGGTCGACCCCGACTCGGTCGTCCGCATCGCGCCGGGCCGTCTCATCGGCTCGGTGCTGCTGAGCGGCTACACGCTGTTCATCATCGCCGCCGCCGTGGCCGTCGCGGTCAGCATCGCGGTGACGGGCGAGTTCTTCCTGCTGTTCGCCCTGCTGCCGGCGCTGCTCGGCTCGGGCGGCTTCTACGTCAACCGCGTCTCGAAGTCGCTGCGCTTCAGCATCGCGTCGACGCGCGACGGGGTCCGCATCGGCTACGGCCTCTTCTCGACGACGAACGAGACCCTGCCGCCCGGGCGCATCCACTCGGTCAAGGTCGGTCAGCCGCTGCTCTGGCGGCCCTTCGGCTGGTGGGAGGTCTCGATCAACCGGGCCTCGCGGTCGAGTGCGAAGGGCGCCGACGGGCAGAGCAACACGAGCATCCTGCCCGTGGGCGACATCGGCGATGTGCGGCGCGTGCTCGAGTTCGTGCTGCCCGAGCTGGTGGGGGTCGCCGCCGCCGACGCGGACACCGAGGAGGCGCTGGTCGCCTCGACCGGGCCCCTCGCCTCCGATCCGGCGGGCGTCGCGCGCGAGTTCCGCGAGACCGCCGGCGAGCACGCGGCGCGCACCGTCTCGATCGTCGAGCAGAGCCTCACCTCGACGGGCGCCGATGGCGGCTTCACCGTCTCGCCGCGTCGCGCGGCCGTGCTGCGCTGGTTCTCGTGGCGTCGCAACGGGTTCCGCTCGGCGCCCGGCGCCGTGCTGCTGCGCACCGGCGCGGTCTGGCGCCGACTCGTCATCGTGCCGCTGCCGCGGATGCAGAGCGTCGCGCTCCGACAGGGGCCGCTGCTGCGTCGACTCCGGCTCGCCGAGGTGAGCGTGCACACCGTCCAGGGGCCGATCACCGCCGAGATCGGGGCGCTCGACGAGCACGACGCCCTCGGCTTCTTCCACGCGGCGTCACGCGACGCCGTCGGCGCGGCGCGAGCCGACCGGACGCACCGCTGGCTGTCGGCCGCCGTGAGCGGGGCGTCCTCCGAAGCCGCGCCTCCTGCGGGGACCGTCGCCGCGCCTCCTGCCGCATCCTCTGCGGAGACTCCGCTCGGGACCGAGGGCGCGCCTCCTGCGGTCTCTCCCGATCCGGCGGCCACCGGGGCCGGGGCCGACGGCGCGGGGGAGCGCCCATGAGCCCCCAGCGCAGCGGCCGACTCGGCGTCGGCGTCATCGGGGCGGGGCACGTCGGGCCGATCCTCGGGGCGGCGCTCGCCGCGGCCGGGCATGCGGTGGTCGGCATCTCGGCCGTGTCCGACCGGGCTCGGGACCGCGCCGAGGCGATCCTGCCCGGCGTCCCGATCCTCACCGTGCAGCAGGTCGTCGAACGCAGCGAGCTCGTCCTGATCGCCGTGCCCGACGATCAGCTCGCCGACCTGGTGTCCGGCCTCGCCGAGACGGGCGGCTGGCAGCCCGGGCAGCTCGTCGTCCACACCTCGGCCGCCCACGGGCTCGAGGTGCTTCGACCCGCGCTCGCCGCCGGCGTCATCCCGCTCGCCATCCATCCGGCCCTCACCTTCACGGGCACGACCATCGACCTGGTGCGCCTGCGCGGCGCCTACTGCGCGGTCACGGCTCCCGTGCCGGTGCAGCCGATCGGGCAGGCCCTCGTCGTCGAGATGGGCGCCGAGCCGGTGCTCGTCTCCGACGCCGACCGCCCCCGGTACGCCGAGGCCGTGGCGACGGCGACGGAGTTCTCGGCCGCCATCGTGCGCCAGTCGGTCGACCTGCTCGCCGAGCTGGGGATGCCCGAGCCCGGCCGGGTCATCGCCCCGCTCGTGCGGTCGGCGATGGACCGCGCGCTCGGCATCGCCGAGGGGTCCGTCGGCCCCGGTACCATCGACGTGGCCTCGTTCGACGACGGGTCGTCCGCATCCGGTGGCCCGGGCGCCTGACCGGCACCGCGCCTCCCACCCCTCTCTTTCCCGCTGGAGCAGCTGACACATGACCGCCTCGTCCGACCCCACCCCCTCGCCCGCGATCGACGGGGCCGCCGGCGCCGACGGCCAGGCGGTCAGCGAGGAGGCGCGCGAGGCGTCGGAGCAGAAGCAGGTCCGCCTCGCGAAGCGGCAGCGCCTGCTCGACTCCGGTCGTGAGGCCTACCCGGTCGGGGTGCCCGTCACCGACACGATCGCGGCCGTCCGCGCACGCCACGTCGACCTCGAGACCGACAGCCGCTCGGGCGACGTCGTCGGCCTCGCCGGCCGCATCGTGCACGCCCGCAACACGGGCAAGCTCTGCTTCGCGGCGCTGCAGGCCGGCGACGGCTCGCGCATCCAGGCGATGGTGTCGCTCGCCGAGGTGGGCGAGCAGTCCCTCGCCGACTGGAAGGAGCTCGTCGACCTCGGCGACCACGTCTTCGTCACCGGCGAGGTCATCTCGTCGCGTCGCGGCGAGCTGTCGATCATGGTGACCGACTGGACCATCGCGTCGAAGGCGATCCTGCCGCTGCCGAACCTGCACGGCGAGCTCAGCGAAGAGACCCGCGTCCGTCAGCGCTACCTCGACCTGATCGTCCGCGACCAGGCCCGCGCCACCGTGCGCGCCCGCGCCGCGGCCGTCGCCTCGCTGCGTCGCACCTTCGACTCGCACGAGTACCTCGAGGTCGAGACGCCGATGCTGCAGACGATGCACGGCGGGGCCGCGGCTCGGCCGTTCCAGACGCACAGCAACGCGTTCGACACCGAGCTGTTCCTCCGCATCGCGCCCGAGCTGTTCCTCAAGCGCGCCGTCGTGGGCGGCATCGACCGCGTGTTCGAGATCAACCGCAACTTCCGCAACGAGGGCGCCGACTCGACGCACTCGCCCGAGTTCGCCATGGTCGAGGCGTACCAGGCCTACGGCGACTACGAGCAGATGGCCCGTCTGACGCAGGAGATGGTGCAGAACGCCGCCCTCGCCGTCGCCGGCACCCACGTCGTGACGCTCGCCGACGGCACCGAGTACGACCTCGGGGGCGAATGGGCCCGAGTGCCGATGTACGAGTCGCTCAGCGAGGCCGCCGGCGTCGAGGTCACCCCGACGACGTCGGTCGCCGACCTGCAGGCGCTGGCCGCCACGGTCGACCTGGTCGTGCCGCACGAGACGCACGGCAAGCTCGTCGAAGAGCTCTGGGAGCACTTCGTCAAGCCGTCGCTCGACCGTCCGACCTTCGTCATGGACTTCCCGGTCGACACGAGCCCGCTCGTCCGCAGCCACCGCTCGAAGCCGGGCGTCGTCGAGAAGTGGGATCTCTACGTCCGCGGATTCGAGCTGGCCACGGCGTACTCCGAGCTCGTCGACCCGGTTGTGCAGCGCGAGCGCTTCGTCGAGCAGGCCGCCCTCGGGGCCCGCGGCGACGTCGAGGCGATGCGCCTCGACGAGGACTTCCTGACGGCGCTCGAGCACGGCATGCCGCCGAGCGGCGGCATGGGCATGGGCATCGACCGCCTGCTCATGGCGATCACGGGCCTGGGTATCCGCGAGACGATCCTGTTCCCGCTGGTGAAGTGACACCGCGGGACGTACCCTTGACGAGTGCCTGAATCGTACCTCGGAGCGTTCGTCTTCTCGTTGACGCCGACCATCGTCGTCGGTCTCATCTTCTGGTTCGTCGTGCGCTCGCTGATCCGGGCCGACCGGACCGAGCGCTCCGCGTACGCGAAGATCGAGGCGGAAGAGCGCGCCAAGGTCGCGGCCGCCGACTTCGAGACCGAGCGCCTGGCGGCCGACCGTCGGGGCGTCGACCACCTCGACGACGGTCCGCGGCCCGCCACCCCGTAGCGCGCCTCCTCGGCTTCGACCCTCCGAACGCCCGCCCGACCATGTCGGCGGGCGTTCGCGCTGTCCGGTCGCATCCGCTTTGCGCACTCGAAGATGTCCCCCTAGCCGGTATCCGAACGGCCGGTGAAGACGAGGTGAAGAAAAGGCGAGCAGCACGCGTCGAACTGTGCATCGCGGCGGACTGTCACCCCCCACCGGCTCGGATGCGCCTCGGGAGGCCCGGAGATCCGGGCTTCTCTTGAGAATCGGCTCGGTGAGATGTACCCCGCTCGGGAGGGCGAAAGGCCTACACCCGATCGAGGCTCGCCGTCAAAGCCAGTTCGTTCTCGTACCCCGTCCGACTCGAAACCCTGTGTGCCTGCTCCGAGAACCCCCGCGAAGCGCTTCCGCGGCTTTCGCGCCGAAACTCCCGCACGCCAGACTCGTATCACGCCGAAGAGCTTCACGAACTTATTCGACAGCAGCACAGTCAGCATTCGAAGCAGGGAGAGAACGATGACGAACACCTCCGTCACCACGCGCAACACGAGCACCGACACAGCGACCGACGACACCGAAGTCGAAGTCCTGTCGCAGGTCCGCGGGGCCTCCACCGACCAGGTCGGCGACTACCTCCGCCACATCGGCCGCATGCCCCTCCTCGACGCCGCCGAGGAGACCGAGATCGCCCGCCGCATCGAGGTCGGCCTGTTCGCCGCCGAGAAGCTCAAGGACCTCCAGGCCGCCGACGCGATCAAGAAGGACCGCACCAAGGCCCACGCCCAGATGATGCGCGACCTCAAGTGGCTGCAGCACGACGGCGAGCGTGCGAAGGACCGCATGATCACCGCGAACCTGCGCCTCGTCGTCAGCATCGCGAAGCGCTACACGCAGCGCGGCCTGCCGTTCATGGACGTCATCCAGGAGGGCAACCTCGGCCTCGTGCGCGCCGTCGAGAAGTTCGACTACACGCAGGGCTACAAGTTCTCGACCTACGCCACCTGGTGGATCCGCCAGGCGATCGCCCGCGGCCTCGCCGACAAGGCGCGCGCCATCCGCATCCCCGTGCACACGGTCGAGCGCATCAACCGCATCTCGCGGGCCGAGCGCGACCTGACCGTCGACCTGGGCCGTGCGCCCACCGTCGAGGAGGTCGCCGCCGAGGTCGCGATGGAGGTCGCCGACCTCGTCGAGCTCAAGTCGCGTTCGCACGAGCCCGTCTCGATCCACACCGTCGTCGGCGACGCCGAAGACAGCGAGCTGGGCGACTTCATCGAAGACGAAGAGACCCCCTCGCCGACCGCAGCGACCGAGAACTCGCTGCTCAACCGCGACATGCACGCCCTCGTGGCGACGCTGCCCGACGATGAGGCCCGCGTGATCCGCATGCGCTTCGGCCTCGACGACGACCAGCCGATGACCCTCGACGAGATCTCGAAGCGCGTCCACTCGTCGCGCCAGGCCGTCTCGCGCGTCGAGAGCCGCGCCCGCCTGCGCATGTTCGCCAAGGCCGTCAGCCAGGACCTCCAGCTGTACCTGCAGTAGGACGCGTCTGCTTCTCCGCGTCGGAGGGCCGCCGCCCCGAGTCCGCTCGGGTGGCGGCCCTTCTCCGTGCGCCCCGCCCCCGGCCACGGTGGTCGGTGACAGCCCTTCGCGGCCAGCTGCAGGGACGGTTTCTGCCCACAGTCGAGTTCTGTTGAGTGGGCCTCTGGCCTGGGTGGTCAGAAGTAGCCCTTCCCGGCCTGCTGCAGGGACGTTTTCCGCCCACCGTGAGACGTCGGCTCTGGGCGACCAGGGGCTCCCCCGGCAGGGCGAGTCCTCCCCGATCGCCTCACGGGCCGAATCCTCCCCAGAAGGCGAAGCCGAGGAGGGGCGGGTCGACTCCATCGCGCCAGTCTCGGCTCATGCCCCGTATCCCTCTGCCCCCTGACCTCGTCGATCGTCCGTTCTCCGTCGCCGAGGCGACAGGAGCTGGAGTCGGAGGCAAGCGCCTCCGCGGCCCCGATCTCGTGGCACCGCATCGCGGAGTCCGTGTCGGCTCCGAGCGCGTCGCGATTCACGACGGTGCCACGAACGCCGCGAGGCCGCTCGGCCTGGCGTCGGTGCCATGCCTAGCCGGGACCGGATCGGCCGCCCTCGCGAGCCCACCGGCCATGGTCGTCGATCGAGCACTGGCGCTGCAGCCCGTCATGCTGAACGGCTGGGTCTTCTCACACACGACGGCGCTGGCGCTGTGGGGTCTGCCCGTCCCGCTCCGTGTCAGCACCGGGATCGAGCCGTTGCATGTCAGCACGAGCGTCGGGCGCGGCCCACGTCGGCCAGGCGTCGTCGGGCACCGGTCGGCCCCGACGCGACTCTCCGAGCCGATGCGGCTCGATGTCTCGTCGTCGGCACTCCCGCGCACCGAGAACTCGATCCGACGAGAACTCCCGGTCGATGATCCTCTCTCGGCTTGGGCGCGATCCGGCGCCCTGCTGACCGTCGACGAGCTCGTCCGCGTCGGCGACTCTCTGGCCGGTTCATGGTCGCCTCACGCGGAGGCGCGCGAACGGCCGATCGACGACCTCGTCGCTGCGATCGCCGCCGTGGGTCGGGTACCGGGTGCCGGGCGCGTTCGAGCCGCGCTCGAGTTCGTCCGCTCGGGCGTCGAGTCACCGAGAGAGACCGATCTGCGCCTTCTGCTCGTCCGCGCCGGGTTGCCCGAGCCCGAGATCAACCAGCCGACCTACGACGCCAGCGGTCGCTATCTCGGCAAGCCGGATCTGCGGTACCGGTGGTGCAAGGTCGCGATCGAGTACGAGGGTGACGAGCACCGGCTCGATCGTCGGAGATTCCGGAACGACATCCTGAGGCGAGAGCGCTTCGCCGACGCGGGCTGGCGGACGGTCCGCTGCACGGGCGACGACCTCGACGGGCGGCGGGCCGCGGAACTCATCGCCCGCGTCGAGCGCCTTCTCCTTAGAGGCGACAGCCTCAGATGTCACTGAGCGGGTGGGTAGAAGATGCTCTTCCGTGCCTGGCAGAGGGTCACGTTCGACCCCGCCGAGTCCGGTCCGGGTCAGGTTGGTCAGAAGGTGCCCTTCAGTGCTGAATGAAGGGCGACTTCTGACCACCGATGCAGCCGAGCTGGTGACCATGGTCAGAAGGTGCCCTTCAGCGCCGAACGAAGGGCGACTTCTGACCACCGTCGCCGCCGCGGCGAGAGGGTGACTCGCTCGCGGCGTCAGCGGGCGGAGTCGACGTCGGAGGGGCGGGCGCCGCGCTCCGCGCGCTCGCGGAATCGCGCCCGCACATCGCTCGGCACCAGCTCGAGCAGCTGGTCCTCGCGCAGCGGCAGGTCGAGCAGGCTCAGCTTCAGCCGCCCCTTGCGGCCGTGGCGGTCGGCGTCGAGTCGGATGACCTGACCCGCGTCGCGGCGCAACCGCAGGCGGATGACGCACCCGGCGCTCACGTCGGCCATGACGCGCCCGTCGATCTCGAGCGCGGCCGAGTGCGTGCCGTCGCCGATCTCGAACCGCAGCAGCTCGCGCGGGCCCAGCACCACCGAGCGGTCGATGCCCGACATGGGCGCGACCGGCGTGACGACGACGGCGGCGACGGCCGGCGACAGGATCGGCCCTCCGGCCGCGTAGTTGTAGGCGGTCGAGCCAGCCGGCGTCGAGGCGACGATCGCATCGGCCTTGTAGAAGCCGTAAGGGGTGTCGTCGAGCACGAGGTCGGCGGTGACGACGCCCTCGCCGGGGCGCCGTGCCACCGAGACGTCGTTGAACGCCAGGTAGGTGCTCTCGGAACCGGACGACGTGTGGGTCACTTCGAGGGCATGGTGCGCCTCCAGCGAGAACTGCTTCTCGCCGATCCGATCGAGGGCCTCGGGCAGGTCGCGCGGCTCGACCTCGACCAGGAACCCCACGTTGCCGTAGTTCACACCGAGCACGGGCACCGGCCGCTCGGCCACGAGACGCATCGCGCCGAGCATCGTCCCGTCGCCGCCGAGGGCCACCACCACCGATACGCGCTCGCGGAAGACGCTCTCGTCGACGAGCTCGACGCCGTCGCCGACCCGGGCCGCGTCGGCGGTCATCGCGAGCAGGTGGGCGTCGGATCGCGCCGTCCAGTCACGGAGGATCGCGACGCTGTCGATGACCGACTTGGTGGGGTGCGGGACGAGGCCGACGGTGAAGGTGCCCATGGGGCCGAGGCTAGTCGCCGGCCCTGTCAGCCCGACCCCGGAGGCCTCCCGCGGCCCGCCGCGAGGACGCTCTATGCCCCCAGCGAACAGGGGCTGATTAAGCGGTGTCCCGTGGTTACTCTCTGTGTAAACCGGTGCCACCCCCTGCGGGCACCGACTGCGTATCGGTGGCGACAACTCCACCCCGTCACCAAGGGAGCAAAGAAGATGTTCGAGAGATTCACCGACCGAGCCCGTCGCGTCGTCGTCCTCGCCCAAGAAGAGGCGAAGATGCTCAACCACAACTACATCGGTACCGAGCACATCCTGCTCGGTCTCATCCACGAGGGCGAAGGCGTCGCCGCCAAGGCCCTCGAGTCTCTGGGCATCTCGCTCGACGCCGTGCGCGAGCAGGTCCAGGACATCATCGGCCAGGGCCAGCAGCAGCCGACCGGCCACATCCCCTTCACGCCCCGGGCGAAGAAGGTCCTCGAGCTGAGCCTGCGCGAGGCGCTGCAGCTCGGCCACAACTACATCGGCACCGAGCACATCCTGCTCGGCCTCATCCGCGAGGGCGAGGGAGTCGCCGCTCAGGTGCTCGTGAAGCTCGGCGCAGACCTCAACCGGGTCCGCCAGCAGGTCATCCAGCTCCTGTCCGGCTACCAGGGCAAGGAGGCGGTGGCCGTGGGCGGAGAGGCGACCCAGGGCGCGCAGGGCGGCAGCCAGGTGCTCGACCAGTTCGGTCGCAACCTGACGCAGGCCGCGCGCGACAACAAGCTCGACCCGGTCATCGGACGCGAGAAGGAGATGGAGCGGGTCATGCAGATCCTCTCCCGCCGCTCGAAGAACAACCCCGTCCTGATCGGCGAGCCCGGCGTCGGCAAGACGGCCGTCGTCGAGGGCCTGGCCCAGGCGATCGTCAAGGGCGAGGTCCCCGAGACCCTGAAGGACAAGCAGCTCTACTCGCTCGACCTCGGCTCGCTCATCGCCGGCAGCCGCTACCGCGGCGACTTCGAGGAGCGCCTGAAGAAGGTCACCAAGGAGATCCGCACCCGCGGCGACATCATCGTCTTCATCGACGAGATCCACACGCTCGTGGGCGCCGGTGCCGCCGAGGGAGCCATCGACGCCGCGTCGATCCTCAAGCCGCTGCTCGCCCGTGGCGAGCTGCAGACGATCGGCGCGACCACGCTCGACGAGTACCGCAAGCACTTCGAGAAGGACGCCGCTCTCGAGCGCCGCTTCCAGTCGGTCCAGGTGCACGAGCCGTCGCTGCCCCACACGATCAACATCCTCAAGGGGCTGCGCGACAAGTACGAGGCGTTCCACAAGGTCTCGATCACCGACGGCGCCATCGTGTCGGCGGCGAACCTCGCCGACCGCTACGTCAGCGACCGGTTCCTGCCCGACAAGGCGATCGACCTGATCGACGAGGCCGGCGCCCGCCTGCGCCTGTCGATCCTGTCCGCCCCGCCCGAGCTGCGCGAGTTCGACGAGCGCATCGCCGGCGTCCGCGGTCAGAAGGAGGGTGCGATCGAAGACCAGGACTTCGAGAAGGCCGCCTCCCTTCGCGACGAGGAGAAGAAGCTGCTCGGCGAGCGTCTCCGTCTCGAGAAGCAGTGGCGTTCGGGCGAGGCCGGAGCCGGCGGGACCGTCGACGAGGGCATCATCGCCGAGGTGCTCGCCCAGGCGACCGGCATCCCCGTCTTCAAGCTCACCGAAGAGGAGACCTCGCGTCTCGTCTTCATGGAGAAGGCGCTCCACCAGCGCGTCATCGGTCAGGAGGAGGCCATCGCGGCCCTCTCGAAGACCATCCGCCGCACGCGCGCCGGTCTGAAGGACCCGAACCGCCCCTCCGGGTCGTTCATCTTCGCCGGTCCGACCGGCGTCGGCAAGACCGAGCTGGCCAAGGCGCTCGCCGAGTTCCTGTTCGACGACGAGGGCGCGCTCATCTCGCTCGACATGTCGGAGTACGGCGAGAAGCACACCGTCTCTCGTCTGTTCGGCGCCCCTCCCGGGTTCGTCGGCTTCGAAGAGGGCGGCCAGCTGACCGAGAAGGTCCGCCGCAAGCCGTTCTCCGTGGTGCTGTTCGACGAGATCGAGAAGGCCCACCCCGACATCTTCAACTCGCTGCTGCAGGTGCTCGAAGAGGGTCGTCTGACCGACGGTCAGGGTCGCGTCGTCGACTTCAAGAACACGGTCATCATCATGACGACCAACCTCGGGTCGAAGGGCATCGCGGGCGGACCGGTCGGCTTCCAGAGCGACAGCGACACGGCGACCGGCTACGACCGGATGCGCGCCAAGGTCAACGAGGAGCTCAAGAAGCACTTCAAGCCCGAGTTCCTCAACCGCGTGGACGACACCATCGTCTTCCCGCAGCTGAGCAAGCCCGAGCTGCTGCAGATCGTCGACCTGTTCGTGAAGCGCCTCTCGGAGCGTCTGCTCGACCGCGACATGACGACCGCGCTGACGCTGCCCGCGAAGGAGCAGCTCATCAAGATCGGCTTCGACCCGTCGCTGGGTGCTCGTCCGCTGCGTCGTGCGATCCAGCACGAGGTGGAGGACCGCCTGTCCGAGCGCATCCTCACGGGTGATCTCACCGCAGGCGACCACGTCGCGATCGACTTCGTCGACGGCGAGTTCACCTTCGAGACGTCGCGCCAGCCCGGTCGCGACGAGGTCCTGGTGGGCGACGCCCCCGAGATCGAGAGCTGATCGACGCGTCACCTGATTCACCGCGAGGGCGGTCCGGCTCCGGCCGGGCCGCCCTCCGGCGTTCCCGGGGGAGCCGACCCGCGCCTCCTCGGGAGCCGACCCGCGCCTCCTCAGGGAGCCGACCCGCGCCTCCTCGGGGCCGTCCGAGCCGAGGAGGCGCGGGTCGGCCTGAGTAGGCTGGCCCGATGACCACAGCGGACCAGTTCGGCATCACCGTCCGCGATGCCGTCGTCAGCGACGTGCCGCACATCCAGCGGCTCTGCGAGCCCTTCGTGCAGAAGCGGATCCTGCTCGGCAAGGACCTCGTCACGCTCTACGGCGACGTGCAGGAGTTCCAGATCGCCGTCGGCCCCGACGGCACCCCCATCGGCTGCGGCGCGCTGCACGTCATGTGGGACGACCTCGCCGAGGTGCGGACCCTCGCTCTCGATGCCGCCTGGATCCGTCGCGGTGTCGGCCACCGCCTCCTCGAGGCCCTCGAAGGCGCCGCGCGCCGCCTCGAGATCGGCCGCCTCTTCTGCCTCACGTTCGAGGTCGACTTCTTCGAGAAGCACGGGTACCTCAACGTCGGCGACGAGGGGCTCGTGCCGCCCGACGTGTACGGCGAGCTCGTGCGATCGACTGATGAGGGCGTGGCGGAGTTCCTCGACCTGGCGCGTGTGAAGCCGAACACGCTGGGGAACTCGCGCATGCTCAAGGCGCTGCCGCCGCTCTCGGCCTGAGGCCGCGACTGCTGGGCCGATTCTCAGCCCACACGCCGTCCGCGTGCCGGGATCGCGGGCTGACCTGCGGTTAGCTTGGGCGCATGTCGACGTTCACGAATCCGACGGGGCCGCAACCGCCTTCGGTGTACTGGCGCCGACGAGCCGTGGTGGCCCTCGGGCTGATCGCCGTGATCGTCATCATCGTGCTGATCGTCGTGCGACCCGGGTCGAGCAGCGGCGAGCCGGGCACGGCGCCGACGTCGAGTGCTCCGCCGGCCGACGAGGCCCCCGCCGACATGGCGACGGAGCCGGCGGCCGCCGAGACCGCACCCGCCGCCGACGCGACCGCCGAGCCCACCTCCGGTGCGTCGACCGCCGACGGGACGGCCTGCGACCCCGGTGACATCGCCCTCGCGGCGATCCTCGACAAGGAGTCGTACGCGCCCACCGAGCTGCCGCAGATGGCCATGTCGATCACGAACACCGGCGACTCGGACTGCGTCATCGACCTCGGGTCGAACCAGCAGCGCCTGGTCGTGTCGAGCGGCGAGGAGCAGTACTGGTCGTCGAAGGACTGCCAGGTGAACGGCACCGACCAGGACGTCACCCTCACCGCCGGTCAGACCCTCGAGACCCCGGCGATCGCCTGGGATCGCACGCGTTCGTCGCCCGACACCTGCGACAGCGAATCGCGTGACGCCGTGCCGGCCGCGGGTGCCACCTACCGCCTGTCCGTCTTCGTCGGCGACATCACGTCCGCCGACGCCGCCCCGATGATCCTGAACTGAGCCATGAGCGAATCCTCCTACCGTTCCGAGCAACTCGAGCAGGCCCTGGCCGAGCAGGACGTCGCCGGGGTGGCCTTCGCCCTGCGCCATGACGTGGTGGTGGTGCCGAAGCTGGTCGCCGAGGGGGCCGACGGCGTCGCGTTCGGCGCGACGGAGCAGGTGCGGGTGTTCGGGCGCGAGAACACGGAGAAGCGGATCCTGCTGCTGTTCTCGTCGGACGAGGCGTACGCCGCGATGGTGCCGAACGACACGAACCGTCAGGTGATGCTGTACGACGCCGCCGCGCTGCGGGCCTTCCTCGAGGTGCATCTCGACGTGCTCGAGCAGGTGTTCTTCGACATCGCGGGGCCGCACACGATGGCCGCGACGCCGGAGGACCTGCTGAAAGCGCTGCGGTAGCGGTCGCGGTCGCGGTAGCGGTAGCGGCTGTCGGCGGCTGCGGCTGTCGGGCGCTGCGGCTGCTCGCGCCATCGCGTTCGGCGGCTCGCGGCCGTTCGGGGCTCGGGCCCGGGCTCGAACCGTCTCCCTTTCGCGGGCGTCGCCGTGCGTCGGGCCGACGGGTCAGAAGGCGGCGTCGAGTTCGCGTTCGCGGGGGCTGCTGCCGATGCTGAAGGCACGGCGGAGGGCCTCGCGGAGGTGCGTGGCGTCGGAGTCGACGAGGTGCGTGAACCCGAGGCGGCGGGCTTCGGCGGTGCGCTGGGTGGCGGAGGAGGCGGGTCGGATCTCGCCGGCGAGGCTGATCTCGCCGATGGCGGCCATGGTGTGGGGGAACGACACGTCGCGGCTGGCGCTGGCGAGGGCGAGCGCGATGGCGAGGTCGGCGCCGGGTTCGGTGAGCTTGATGCCGCCGACGGTCGAGACGTAGACGTCGGCGTCGCCGAGGCGGATGCCGGCGCGGCGTTCGAGCACGGCGAGCAGCATGGCGACGCGCGACGAGTCGACGCCGTTGACGACGCGGCGGGGCTGCGGTGCCGAGCTGGCGACGATGAGCGCCTGGACCTCGACGGGCAGGGCGCGGCGGCCCTCCATGGCGACGGTGATGCAGGTGCCGCTGACGGGGGCGCCGGTGCGTGACATGAAGAGGCCGCTAGGGTCGGCGACCTCGGCGATGCCGTCGCCGGTCATCTCGAAGCAGCCGACCTCGTCGGTGGGGCCGAAGCGGTTCTTGTGGGCGCGGATGAAGCGGAGCGAGGTCTGCCGGTCGCCTTCGAACTGGCAGACGACGTCGACGAGGTGCTCGAGGAGGCGCGGGCCGGCGATCGTGCCGTCTTTCGTCACGTGCCCCACCAGCAGCACGGGCAGGTTGCGGTCTTTGCTGACGCGGATGAGGGTCGAGGCGACTTCGCGCACCTGCGAGGTGCCGCCGGCGATGCCGTCGAGGGTGGACGACGAGACCGTCTGGACGGAGTCGACGATGACGAGCTGCGGGTCGACCTGTTCGATCTGGCCGAGGATCACGGCGAGGTCGACCTCGGCGGCGAGGTAGAGGTTTGGGTGGAGGGCGTTGGTGCGTTCGGCGCGGAGCCGGACCTGCGAGGCGCTCTCTTCGGCGGTGACGTAGAGCACGCGGGCACCGGTGGCGGCGGCGCGGGAGGCGACTTCGAGCAGGAGGGTCGACTTGCCGACGCCGGGTTCGCCGCTGAGCAGGATGGCGGCGCCGGGCACGATGCCGCCGCCGAGCACGCGGTCGAACTCGTCGATGCCGCTGGGCCACGAGGCGACGCTGGTGGCTTCGACCTCGGTGATGGGCCGTGCGGCGCGGTCGGCGCCGACCTTGACGGGTGCGGTGCCGCGGGCGCTGACGAGGGTGGAGGTGACGTCGACGACGGTGCCCCAGCGCTGGCATTCACCGCAGCGGCCGACCCACTTGAGGGAGGTCCACCCGCATTCGGTGCAGCGGAAGGGTGGGGATGCGGGGCGTGCCATGCGGACAGCCTAGGTGTGGCCGCCGACAGTCACCGCGCCTCCTCGGTGGGGGTGTGGAGAGCCGCGGGAGGGCCGGTCAGGCGCGGTCGGAGGCGAGCTCGATGAGCCGGTCGGCGAGGGCGGGTTCGAAGGCGGAGGCCCAGACGCGATAGCCGAGGTCGTTGGGGTGGAACAGGTCGCCAGCCGAGTTGCGGAACGTGCGGAGGAGCCCCTGTCGGCGGGTGGTCTCGTAGAGGGGTGCGACCGTGAGCCCGAGTTCGCCGGCGATGCGGCGGATGATCTGGTTGGCCTCGGCGACCTTCTTCTCGCGGTCGGGCAGCCACATCGCGGGCAGGTCGGCGACGATGGCGTGGCTCGGCAGGGCGCTGTAGATGGCCCGGATGTTCTTCTCGAACGACTCGGCCTTGTAGTCGATGATGTCGTTGGCGCCGATGGCAACGGTGACGATGTCGGGTTCGTAGTCGGCGAACTTCGGCAGCTGGTCTTTGCGGCAGAGCCAGGTGGTCGACCCGCTGACGCTGAGATTGACCATGCGCAGTGACGAGTGGGTGGTGCGACGGATGCCGGCCGACAGGCGCCCCACGTAGCCGCGGGCCGGGCTCGAGGCGCCGATGCCCTGGGCGGCCGAGTCACCGAGGGCGACGTAGAGCAGCGCCCCCTTCTTGTCGTAGCGCGAGCGCCACCAGGCGCTGTGCACCGGCAGCTTCTCGGTCAGATCGTGGGCGGCGGCCCGCTGCTGACCGGCGAAGTGGCGGTACAGGGCGAAGACGCCACCTGCGGCGGCGAGGGTCGTGCCCACGCCCGAGAAGAAGGCCAAGGAGGTGCGCTGCGTCATGCTGGTGAACCTACGCCCGACCACTGACATCACGATCGCGATGCCTCCGTGCCCCCACCGGAGCCGAGGAGGTGCGGATCCCGATTTCGACACAGCCCCCGTCGTGTATTACACTCGCTCTCGGTACCGTGTCCGAGCGGCCGAAGGATCATGTCTCGAAAACATGTGTGGGGGTTGACTCCACCGTGGGTTCAAATCCCACCGGTACCGCCACAGGGTTGTTTGCGCATCATCCGAAATTCGTTTGCGGAACTCAGCCCGAGAAGAAAGCCCCCGAGTAGCTCGGGGGCTTTCTTCCGTTTCTGGGCCAAGAAGCGCTTCCCGGCGAGGGGTTCGGGACCTCTTGGCCTCTCCCTCTCGGCCACCAGGCGTGCGGGCGGCTTAAACGACGAAGCGACGCGCCCTTCTGGGCGCGCCGGATTGACTCGTGAGCGGTGGGGGATAGCGGAAGGCTCGGGTGTGGTGCCTTGGAACGGGCCTGGGCCTACGTTCGCGGAGGCGGATCGACGGTGGGTCCACTCGTCGGGAACGGGGACAGTTCGGGTCGGACGTAGTCGGCGCGGTAGTTGCTCATGCCCTCGGCATCACGACGGCGGGTGCGCCGTGCAGGCACCGGCGTCAGGCCCTTCGCGACGCGGCGGTCGCGGTCCTTCGGCGCTCGGTGCTTGGCGGCGAGGAAGGTGACGATCTTGCGGATGTTGGCGGCCGTCGCGAGCATGGCGAGAAGGAACTGCTGAGCGGCGAGACCGCGCAGGCGCCGTGCACTGGAGTCGGCGATGCGCTCGGGACCGGTCTTGATGAAGGCGTTGAAGCTCTCGATGCTGTTGCGGTCGCGGCGGTAGGTCTTGGACCACTCCTTGCTGCCATAAGGCAGCATCTGGTTCATCTTCTCGCCGTCCTCCGGGCGCACCGTGATCGAGGTCTGGCAGCAGACCTTATCTGTCTGCTTGGGGACGTTGGCGCGCAGCACCTGCCGGCGTTCCTTGTCAGGCGATGCACGCTTGTCGAGCTTGCGGAGCGGGCACTCGACCGTCGCACTCGGGCCGAGGGCTGGGCAGCGCATCTTCACGTTGCCGTTGGCGTCGGGACCCTCCTTCTTGTGAAGTCGGTATGCGTCACGCTCGTCGATCTGCTGGGACCACTCGACGTTGTCGATCTCCTTGTTGTTGCGCCGCACCGTTGCATCGAGGAGCCGCTTCGGTGTACCGGGGCAGAACTGACCGCCTTCGACGAGCTTGGCTCCGCCGACCTGGCCCCGCACACCGGTCTGGTTCGCGCGGTTGTAGTCGAAGACGAGGCCGACGCCGAGCTCTCTCATCGGACGGTGGAAGTCCTCCATCGTGAGACCCGCGGAGTACCCAAGGTCGGACGACAGGCGCGCGATGTCGTAGCCGCGTTCCTGGATGTTCTTCACGAGCTCGACGGTGTGGAAGCCGATGCCCTTGTTGGGCGTCGTCAGGCTCGCCCCGCGGATCAGCTGCGGTGCTTCGGTGGGGTCACCTGTCGGGTCCTCGTTGACGTCGATGATGAGGTTAGCCGTGTAGGCGAGCAGCCACCGGCTCCGTGCCTGCTTGACGCTCGCCTTGCCGTTCTCCTTGGTGTGCTTGCTGAAGACGCGTTCCTTCTCTCCCTTGTCGATCGGGTAGAGGTCAGCTTCAAGCTCCATCGCGTACTTCGGCTGTTCCTTGTCCGTGCCCGCGATGAACATGGGCTGCTCGACGCCGTTCTCCCGCGGCCAACGGTTCTTCTGGCTCGGTGCACGCAGCACTGTCTGGTCGACGGAGAGCGCGAGACGCTGACGTCGCACGGCTCGAGGCAGGTTCTGGGCCGTGGCTTCCAGCAGCGTGTTCGTGAAGGTCATGCTGCGCTCGTGTGCCCGGCGTTCGATGTTCTTGTCCCGGAGCGCGTCAAGGCTGCTCCGCTCGTCGCGGGTGAGCAGGCGGCGGGGCGCCGGCCAGGCATCCCAGAGGTCGATGATGCGGTGCATCGCCCGCCATGCCAGGAAGTACCAGTCGTTGGGCTTGTCGTTGTCGTACAGGTGAGCGATGCCGAGCTCGCGACGGGCTTCATCGTCGAGACGGTGTTCGAAGACGCGGCCCATCTCGCGCACGAAGATCATGGACTGCTCCGATAGGAGCATCATCACCACGGTCAGGATGGCCAGGTCGTCGATCTTCGGTTTGACACCGCCCGGGGCTTTCTTCTCGCGGTCCTCCGCGCGCCAGGTCGCGAGGAGCTCGATGACGCCCGATGAACGGAGGAAGGTCATCCACTCACGGGCGTCGGCGCCGCGGAACCTGGTGGTCTTGGTCGACCCGCTGACGATCCGGTCGGCTGTGTAGATGCCATTGAAGAACTCCTCGTCGTGGAACGAGGGCTTGCCGGTCACTGAGTCGCTCCCGTTGAGCGGAGAAGCGCGTGAAGCTCAACCTCGGGCATGACCTTGGCCAAGGGCGCGTAGCGAAGGAGGGACGAGACGTTCTTGAAGCCAGCCGCGTAGACGATGCTCGCCAGGGGCAAAACGTTGATCTGGTCCACGATCCAGGTGATGCGGAGGCGGCGAATAGCAGGACCGTCGTATCGGGCGCCGTAGTGCATGAGCGCGATCTCCCGGGAGGACTCCTTGCGGTGGGGGATGACCGCGTAGTCATCGTCGCCGAGTCCCTCGAAGGCGATGTCTGCGTACGAATCCCACCCGACACGGATGGGGATGCTTCGCGGCGCCTTTCCGGTCACACGGACGACCCAGCCAGCCGGAGTGCGCGTCAAGTCGCGGCCACGGACCGCGGCGATCTCGGTTGCGCCGAGGCCTGCACCACCGGCAAGCGCGAGAAGCCCGTAAGAATCCCGGCGGGCTCGGTCGGTGGACCTCGACGCGGCCCAGCTCTCGAAAGCGGGAAGCTCGGCGTGCGAGAAGGGTCGTATCTCCCGGCTCTGCTTGTTGAGGCGGTGAGGAGACGGTTCGTAACCGAGCGCTTCAGCGAGGTTCAGGAGTCTGGTCTCGGCAAGCTGCTGCGTCTTGGCACTGGGGTAGGTGCGGGCGAAGCGGTAGATCATGGACGGGTAGAAGAGGTCATCGCGGCGCAGCTCCGCACCGGCGTCGTGGAACGCCCACACGACGTACCGACTCGCGAAGGTCAGGAGGATCCTCGTGTAGAGCATGTCGTGGGGTTTGGCGTCGAGGATGCACGCGAGCGTGAAGTCCCGCACAGGCAACCACTTGGTCGGGGCGATACGGCGCGGGTGGTAGCGCAAGATCGCCTCCTGAAGCTCCAGCGTGGCGTGGTCATTAGATTGACCAAAGTGTGCTACGGCACGCTCGAGTTGGGAAGAGGGGGAGGTCGGAGGTTGTGTCTCGTCAGGGGTGGTCACGAGAGATGGACATGCGACAAGACAAGGCCATCACGCGGTCTGGTGCGCTTTCAGCGCACATCTAGACTGCGGAGGTGCCTGATCCACGTTTCGAGCCGCGCTCCTACCTACGTGAGCCAGGCCGCTTCGGTCGCGACCCCGAAGCTCAGTGGGTCTCGGCGGTGTCGTTCTCGTCAGGCCAGCTCGACCAGTGGGGTGCTGCACGCATTCAGCATCGGCTGGCGTGCAGCATCCGAGTCGAGATAGCGAGACGGTTCCGCTCGGTCGGGACGTACGCGGCTGCCTCTGGGCAGAGTCCTGAGCGGCTGGGGCGTCTGCTCAGGGGTGAGGTCGTGATGCGTCTGGAAGACGTGGCAAATGCCCGTCGCCATTTGGGCGTCTGAGGGAACCTGGCCGACGCGGGAAGTGATCGTCCTGTCCCTATACGGACGTCATGGCCGCAGCCTCGGCTCGCGCCGGGGTGGTAGCTATCACCGAAGTGAGTCCCGCCGGGGGTCGTCGTCCGCTCTGGCGACGTAGGGCAAGAGCCGGTCGAGCGCTTCGGCTGACTGCAAGCCGGCGACCTCCAGCAATAGGTCGAGGGGCGTCCCCCGCCGGAGGTGTTCCACGATCCAGGTCGCTCGCATGCGTCGGGACTGCAGCTCGACCGTGGGGCGCGGATTCCGACTGACGAAGTCAGTGACGAGATTGATGTTCCCGCCTCGCTGACCGCTCCGGAATGCCCACCGGGAGGCTGCCTTGGACGCCGTTCGGCACTGCAGGAGGGGGGCCCACTGGGCAAGAACCGGGACGTCTCTCGCATCGTCACCCGACACGCGCACCATGACGCCCCGACTATCTGAGGTGATGTCCACGAGTTCTAGATCGATGATCTCCCGCCCCGTCAGTCCTGCCCCGAGTCCGAGCGCGAGGAGTGCGCCGGCGCTGGTCGTCCGTTCCTCGTCGTGCTGGCTACCGGCCCACGACAACAACGAAGCCACCTCGCTCGGGGTGTACGGACGTGACGCCTCAGCCTTGCCCAGGGCCCGGAATGTACCCGCAGCTTCGTCGCCCAGGAGCGCCTCCGACGTGCGTCTCAACCGAGCGCGCAGGGTGTTCTTGCCGGCCCTGCTGTACTGCCCGAGGTGATGTTGCACGAAGCGGTTGATGAACCGCGGGTCGAAGACGTTGTCATCTTCGAGGGGAACGCTCGCTGTCGCCCAGGCGAATAAAGCGAGACGGGAAACGGCCGGGTAGAGCTCCTTCTCGGAGTACGGCGTTCTGTGGGCTGTGTCTCGGACGACGCGCTGCACGTAGGGGCGGATGGCGGCCCACTGATCAGCAGGCATCTTCGGCGTGTACTGGTAATGAGCCGCAGCCGGCACCTCAGGCTCCCTCTCGGCCATGCGCCTCACCGCGTCGAGCTGCCGTTCGCGGCGTTCGTCAGCTTCATCGCTCACCAGCGCTCATCTCCAAGCTCGAAGGTGGTCATTACAATGACCAATTTGTGATACGTTCGACGGGGCGGCCGTGCGTGCGAGCTGGCGCGCCTAGCCTTGCGGCATGGGTAGAACTGCGCGCGCGAAACCAGCCGCGTTGGCCCCGTCCCCGTGGCCAGACGTTCGCTCGAACGACCCGATCGGGGAAGTGGCTCGCAGATTCGCGCAGAACCTTCGTCAGGCCGTCGGCAGTCGCAGCATCCGGTCGGTAGCCGAAGCTTCAGGTGTCACCCATACGACCCTGCTGAGCGTCCTTGCGGGCCAGGTGTGGCCGGACCTCGAAACGATCGCGAAGCTCGAGCGGGGGCTCGGCGTATCCCTCTGGCCGCGCCACAGCTGATCGTTCCAACGTGGCGGTCTCGGTCATGTCGATTCATCAGGCCTTTGCCCGCCCCCGGGGGCTGTCTGCGGCGAGGCTCTGTCGGGAACGTCCACCATGGTCACCTCGTCGGCCCTGGGGATTGGTGCGAACCGTTGCTGGTCGGCAGTGGGAAGTTCGTCGAGCCAGACTGCTCCTCGCTCTACCAGCCGGGCTCGAAGTGACGTTCCGGTGATGTTCTCTGCGGCGTCAGTGACCGGAGTTGCCTCGAGTTGGAACTCGCCGAGCCTGAGGCACAGCTCGAGATAGGTCAGATAGGTCTGTCGCACATGGGCCAAGAGCTCGTCGGGGGCATCTTCGGTACTCGTCTCGCGGAGCACGTCCGACGTCGGTGCCCAGCTGATCGACGCCTCGTGCTCATCTGTGGCTGCTGTGAGGCCCGAGAGTGGGCCGGCAGGATGAGCTCTCCATGTGACGCTGCTGCTTGGCCGGGCTAGGAGCGAGTCGCTCAGGTCCAGGACTAGCCCTTGAATGGTGATGATGCCGAAGGCCTTGCGCTGCCCCGAGGTCGGCTTCGCTTGTTTGCTTGCATTCATGGTCATTACTATTACCACCATCCATGCGAAGGGTCCAGGATCACGAAAAGTTAGAAGGTGGCGGGGTGGCCGAGGGCGAGCAGGCTGGAGGGCAACACGCGATTGTCGGATTAGGCGCGAGCCCGCCGCGCGTGGTCGTGTGGGGGGCGGATGTCTCGCGCGAGGCTCCAGGCTGGCGACTTGTTGGAGTCGATCTGGGAATGAGGGACGGGAGGCCCTTCGGGTCTCTCCACTTCGAGGCGGTTGACGGATCGCGCCGCGCTCGGGTCGCTGTCCGGTGGGACCACGTGTACGACCAGTTGCAGTGCTTCGTCACGGATCGGAGCTTTGCGGCGGAGGGTGAGCGCCTCGAGCGAGATGCTCGGCACCGTGTCGGCACGCTGATGGCCGCGTACGCGCAGATCGGGCTTGCAATCGTCGCTGGAACTGTCGCAGAAGGCTCACTGAGGGCCGCTTCGAACCTCGTGCCGATCGGTCCGAGGCATCCCGATTGATTGCCACTCGGGGGGTGGCGCGGTGAGCCCAGAACCCTTCGCAGAGCATCGGCCCAAGGTGATCACTCCTCGTAGTCGACTGCGCCTTCGATGACGAGAAACAGCATGAATAGCTGTTCTGCGAGCACTGCCAGGTCATAGGCGACGTCTTCCACCTGTGCCACGGTCAATGGGCGGTCCACCGTCCCTTTGGCCCTGACCCGGCTCGCCGAAGCTGGTCCTTTACCCGGTGTGGTCCACGCCCCGTGCGGCAGGTGGTTCCGGCTCTCCATCGCAACCCTCGAGTCGGCGGACAATCGCGTGAACATGTCGCGGACCTGCCCCTCGAAGCGGTGCAGCTTCACGAGCTTTGCGCCCAACTCGAGCAGGCCGCTGAAGGAGGCTCCCCGAGTCACCACAATTCCTATTTCGTTTGTCTCGCGGTCATCGTCGCTGACGAGGGCCATGACTGTGAACGCCAGCGTGCGCTCCAATCGAGCAGACCAGTACGCGACCTCGCCCATCGCGACCAGGTGCTCTCGATCGAGGCTGGTGGCGCGTACTCGGGCACGGTGTTCGGGAGAGGGGCGCTCGATCATGCATCAGCTCCGAGGGAGGCGGGCACCGATGCTAACGGGGTGACCGTCAACGGCTTGACTGGCGATAGGTGCCCAGGAGCCGACCGGGTGGCCAGGTTTCTTCCTGGCCCGCCCTCGCTTTTCTGCATCGGCTGGGCCGACCCTCCAAGACCTGCCTGGGCGTCATGCGGGGCTGTGAGGTAGGGAGCGACGATCGGCGAACAGGCGCATTCGAGGAGGGGCGACGAGGTCATTTCGGCAGTGTCACATAGGGGCCCGTCACCGGAATCTGTTTCGGACCACCTATCTGCGACAGTCGGATCAGTGCAGCTCTGAGGAAATGGTCGAGGTTGGCGATCGTCCGGTTGACGATCGTCTAACGGGCGGCTTGTTCGGGAGGTGCTCAGGTGTCTAGCCGAGCCAACGCGACCGTGGATCCCTGCAAGCGGATTTCTACACTCGTGATCTTCAGGCTGGGAATAGCCGTCGACGCAGACAGATCTGCGGCACGCGAGCCAGCTGCGTCCCACGTCGCGACGGTAAGCGTGGTGTTGTCCGTTTGTGTGACCACGAGCTCGTATCGGGAGTTGTCTGGCGCATCCGCGCCGTAGTCGCAGTTCCAATCGAGCCTCGTGCCCCAAGATTTCTCCTCGATCTGCAGACCGGCAGTAAGGGTGGTGGAGTCAGTTCCGGGGTCCATGGGCTGGAACGTCATTTGGGCCGTCGCTGGGCCGACGTCGTTTCTTGCGCCCACGGCGAGCCCCCCGAAGACGGCGGCAGCAACAGCAGCGGCAACTGCGAGAGCCATGACTCCTCGGCGGCGGCGTTGACTCTTGCGGAAGCGGTGGGCCATCAGCGACAACGTTTCTGATGGCGCCTGAGTTTCATCCATACCCAGAGGTGAATGGATGGCAAGGGCCTCTTCCGGCGAGATTCGGCTCAGGATGCCTGGGAGACCCGCAAGTTCCGTCACCGCTTCACGGCAGTTGGCGCAGGTACTGAGGTGCTGCTCGTATTCGCGACGTTCATCGGTGGGGAGCGCTCCGAGGACGTAGGACGCGTCCCAGTCTTGGTAACGGTCCTCGTTAGCTTGAAGATCGGGATGCTCAGTCATCGTGTGACGCCCCTTTCTTGGAGGGCTAGCCTCAGCCCGCGTAACCCATAGTGGAGCCGCGATTTCGCGGTTCCTTCTGGGATGCCAAGCCGTCTCGAAATTTCAGGAATGCTCTGACCAGCGAAGTACGCATCGATGACGATCTGACGGTGGTGGTCGGAGAGCGACGCCAGCGCGTCCGCAACGATGATGCTGTCCAGGACGGCATCAGTGCGATCGAGAGCAGTGCCTTCTACCTCGCCAAGGGCTGCCACTTCTCGTCGACTCCGGGCAGATCGTGCGTCGTCGATGACGAGGCGCCGAGCGACCGTGAACAGCCACGCTTGAGCCGCATCCTTGTCGAGCTCCAGCACCTTAGGACGCTGCCATGCTCTCAGCATCGTCTCTTGAACGATGTCCTCGGTCAGCGCCGCGTTCCGAGTGAGGCTGTGTGTGTAACGGCGAAGCGCCCCGCCGTGGCACTCGAACAATGTCGACAAAAGCTCGTCACTGGCTCGGGCCATGACCTTCACCGCCTCGCGCCAGTGAAGTCCGGCTAGTGCCTGATCCAGGACCGCCTCTTGTCGTGCCTGTATCGAGCGCACCGAGGAACGCCGATGCGCACCAGTGATCGAACCTCATGCCATCGACCAGGCCAGGACATGGGTTCACCGTCTGAGCGGAAGCAGTCGACGTATTCGCACCCACTGTCTCTGCCTTGATGTCGATGAGCACTGCCTTGTGGCTCCTTTGCTCGGGTGGGGTTGTGGAGCTGCGAGGGCCTGCAACCCGGAGAGTTCTGTCCGGCAGGCAGGCGTGCGATCAGGAGGCTGGGGTTGCTGCGCCCTCAGTGGCTGCTTCCATGTTGATCGTGCCGTCCGGCTGGAGGACGTACCAGGCATCCTTCACGCCCTGTCCGTTGACCTGTCCAGGTTCGGTGTCCTTCGCGAACCGGTACACCGGCCAGCCGTCGACGGTCAGCTGGGTTGTCCCGTCCGTGCGGGTGAGGGAACCGATCTTGCCCGTGATGCCTTCTGGGGAGGACGTGTCGGAGGCTTCAACTGCCGGCCAGGTCGTGGCGCATTCGTCGTAGCAGTTGCTGGTGCCCGAGTCCTGCTTGTCCATCTTGAACGTGTAGATCGTGTACCCGGCGTCGTCGGTGATGATCTCGCCCAGGGGAGACGTTGCGGTGCCGAGGACTGCCGCTGCCGCGGTGGTCTCGGCGGGGGCCGGCTCGGTGGAGTCGGTCGTCGTGGATGATTCGGCAGATGTGGTGCACCCGGAGAGAGCGGCCGCCGCCAAAACGGCCGTCGTGAGGGTGATGGTCATTCGCTTGTGCATGATTCCTCCTGCTGGTACGCCGGCCCAGGTAGCCCGCTTACTACGAACACGATGCAGCTCATCCAGAAGTTCATCCGTGGCCGAAAAAGATTGGCGGTCGCAGGCAGCCGTCCTCACTCCCGGCGAAACGGGTGGCAGACGCGAGTGGCAACCCTGCACCGAGGGCACCGCTGTCACACATCATCACTCTGGGCCACTGTTCGCAGCTGCGGCGTCACGCCCTGCTGGACGACGTGACTATCCATGTTCACGACGTGATCTGGTCTCGAAACATCCCCCGGGACCGGATTACGGCGATCTCAGACGTCGGCCAGGTCGAGTACAAGGACGCCCGCGGCTACAGCAGCATGGGCGCCTTGGTCAACTTCCACGGCTCATTGGGCTTGACGGTCGCCAGTGTCGCCGGGCTGGTCCTGTCAGCCGAGCGTGATGGCGACGAGGCCACCGATGCCGACCGCGTAGAGCACGAGCACGACGAACGAGTCCACGCCCATGCCCGCGATGCGTCGTCGCGGCCGAAAGAGCAGGCCGACGGCGTAGACGAGCGTGAGGAGCGCGGCGAGGGCGGTCAGGTAGACGTCGCTGGTGTTCGACTGGGGCAGGATCGCCTGCCCGGAGATGACCGTGGCGACGAGGAAGAGCACGGGCAGGAAGGCGTTGCCGCCGAAGATATCGCTCATGGCCAGGTTGTCGTCGCCCTGCTTGACGGCCTGCAACCCGGTCGAGATCTCGGGCAGGCTCGTCGCCAGGGCCAGGACTGTCGCGCCGAACAGCACACCCGACAAGCCGATCTGCGACGCGGCCGCGTCGCCCGCGCGTTCGAGCACGACGCCGGCGACGAGCGTGGCGAGGGCCGACAGGCCGAAGACGACCGCGGCCTTCTTCGTGCTCATGGTCGTCGGCGACGGGTTCGAGCGCGTCCGGTGTCCGCGCGGTCGCGGCGTCGACGTGTCAGGTGCCGCTCCGGCCTCGTGCCACGGCAGGCCCTTGCCGGCACGCCGGACGAGGAACAGGCCCACGAGCCAGATGACGGCGATGAGGACGACGTCCGGCGTCAGGCGCGCCACTGTGAGCGAGGACGGCAGCTGGGTTCCGGCGATGACGACGGCGAGGACCGCCACCACGACCAGTGCCTCGAGCAGCAGCCCTAGGGAGGCCGCGCGATAGGTGAGGGGGTGGACACCCTTGCCGCGTTTCCCGAGGGCGTCCAGGACGACGAGGACGACCGTCTGAAGGGCGATGCCGCCGAGGATGTTGCCCGCGGCCACCTCGAGCGAGCCCGAGAGGGCGGCGCTGACCGTGATGGCGATCTCGGGCAGGTTGGTCGCCACCGCGAGGACGATGAGTCCGCCGAGCGCGCTACCGAGGTGGAGTCGGGAGTCGAGGACGTCGGTCGTTTTCGACAGCTGGATGCCGGCGACCCAGATGACGGCGGCGCCGGCGACGAAGATGGCGGCTAACAGCCAGAGGGGAAGGGTGTCCATGCGTGCTATGCAACTCCTCGGGGTGCGCCTCTCGACGCGGGGCGATCGTCGAGACGGATGCCGGCGGCCCCCGGCCGGTCCAGGCGCCTTGCACTCGTCGGCAGCCGCCGCGGGCTGGGAATCGATCAACCGCCTCATCGACCCCAGGCCGATCGCGAATCCCTGGCTGCTGGTCGCCGCTGGGCTCATCGGCTTTGCAGACAACGAACTCGTCGCGATCTACCGCATCCGCGTCGGGCGACGGATCGGATCGGCAGCCCTTGTCGCTGACGGGGTCCACGCCCGCCTGGACGGCTTCACGTCCCTGTCTGTCGTGCTGGGCGCCATCGGGGTCCTCGCCGGGTTCCCGCTCGCGGACCCCATCATCGGCCTGCTCATCGCAGCCTCGATCATGGTCCTGCCCTGGGGGACGGTGAAATCCATCGGCCGACGGCTGATGGACGGCATCGACCCCGACCTCCACAAGCGAGCCGAACACGCCCTGGAACACGCCCTGGGCGTGCGGGGCGTCCACGATCTTTATCTCCGGTGGATCGGGCACCGTCTCACCGGCTCCGCAACCATCGAGGTCGACGCCGAAGACCTCCTGACGGCGTCCCAGACCGCCGACCAGGCCGAGGCGCATCTGCGCGCCGCGCTCGGCAACCTCGACGCGTTCACCGTTACACCGATACCACCGGTGCCGGCTCAGAGGCTCTCATCAGCCGTACGCGGCACGATACCTCCGGGGGGTATCTTTTTTTCGATTCTGATCCTGGAAGAACGACCATGAACCGCACCGCCACCATCTTCATCAGCGCAACTGCGACCATTGCTGCCCTCGCCCTCGCGGGGTGCGCCGAGGCGTCGTCGTCCGCAGGCGACACGTCGTCCGCGTCGTCGTCCCAGGCTGCTGCCTTCAACGATCAAGACGTCATGTTCGCCCAGATGATGCTCCCGCACCACACCCAGGCCGTCGAGATGAGCGACATGCTCCTCGCGAAAGACGGTATCGACGGGGACGTGATCACCCTTGCCGAGACGATCAAGGCCGAGCAGGCCCCGGAGATTGATCAGCTCACGACATGGCTCAAGGCTTGGGGGCAGGACACTGAGGCGTCCATGGATCACTCCATGGACGGCATGATGAGCGACTCCGACATGGACGCCCTCGAGAATGCTGACGGAACCGACGCGGCGCGGCTGTTCCTGGAACAGATGACGACACACCACGAGGGGGCTGTCGAGATGGCGCAGACCGAGATCGAGGGTGGGCAGAACCCTGACGCGGTCCAGCTGGCGACAGCGATCGTCTCCTCTCAGACTGACCAGATCGACACGATGGAAGACCTCCTCGCGGTAATCAAGTAGCCGTCCTCGTCGCAGGCCAGCGTGCCCCAAGACGGTCACCAGAATCTCGGTCTTGGTAATGCAGTCCCGGGATGGCTCGGGGAGCCACAAGCAGCGGAATTTTGGTCGCCACCTGGGGTGGCAGCGATACCGGTCGCCGGCCTCGTGGTCGACGTCGCTCCCGCAGTCCTGCTGGTGAGGATGTGACCCGTGCTGAAAACGTCCGCCTAGCAATCGGTCACCGGTTGAGGCAGCCCCAGGCATCATGAGGGGCATGAGAGCGGGGACAGCGACCTACGGGAAGACCCTCGCTGGTGTCTTGGCTGTTCTCAGCGATGTCGATCCGTATGGTCTCGAGCCTGGTCAGCCGGACGGTGCTCCGTCAGATGAGTGCGAGATGGAGGCGGTCGACCTGGTTCGCATTCTCCTCAGGGCCGATGCCGTCACGATCCTTGATGTCGAGGCGGTGTGGATGCGCTGGTTCTCGGAGTCGCTCGTCCTTCGACTCGGACCGCCCCGAATGGCGCAACTGGTTGATCGCTTGAACGCACTCGTGGACGGTGCCCGATAGAGGATCGCCCACTGGATCACGTGCTGTGGGGCGAGTGCACTCGGAGCGGACGCCGTCTTGGTCGTTCCGCGTCGTCGGTGAGCGTGGGCGGAAATGGTCCTCGACGTCGTAGCGTCTAGGGATGCAGCAGCCGAGGGGCCTCGATCAGCTCGTGTCGGAGTGGCGGAGCTCCGGACCAGACCGTGCGCGCTTCGTGCCGGGCTTCGACCCATCAGGTGGAGGAGCAGCGGCGAAGGTCCTCGTGCTGATGGAATCACCCGGTCCTGCCACGATCAGGCAGGGCGAGGACGCGATCAGCAGTGAGGACAACCCGGGGCCGACGGCGTCTGCGTTCAGGCGAGCACGGATCGAGTCGGGTCTGGGCAGGAACGTCTACCTGCGATGGAACATCGTCCCGTGGGCCCTTGGTCGGGCGCCGACCGTCACCGATCTCGACGAGGCACGCCCTGCCCTGGCTCAGCTGCTCGTTTCTCTGCCGCAGCTGCGGGCGATCGTGACCTTCGGCACTCCGGCCCTGACGGGCGTGATGAGGTACTTCACCCTGGAACCGCGTGCGAGGGTCGTGCCCGTGCTCGCGGCACCCCATCTGTCGCCGGCGAACGCCACCCGCGCCGGCGAGAAGCACCTGCGGGCCGTCACGGCCCTACGGCACGCTTCGCTTCTCTGATCATCTCGGCGAGGAGTCGGGGCTGTGCTGCGACGCGGCGATCACGGCCAGGAGATCCTGCGCCCCGGCGCTCAGACCGGCCGACCACACGGCGCGGAACGGGCGCCTCAGGTCGACGGCTGCCGGGACGGTGACGAGGCGCCCGGCACGGAGGTCGTCCTCGACCAGCAACGAGCTGATGACTCCCGGACCCACACCGCCGGCGATGGCCGCCCGGATGGCGCCCGTCGACGACAACTGCGCAGCGGGTTCTGCCATCAGGGCAGGGTCGATCCCCAGGGCGAGCTCGAGGGTCCGGCGGGTGCCCGAGCCCGACTCCCGAGACACGAGCGGTGTGGATGCGAGATCCGCTGCCGTCACGGGTTCGGACTTCGATGCCCATGCGTGCCTCGGCGAGACGACGACGAGCAGTTCGTCGACACCCAGGACGGTCGTGGCGAGCCCGTCGGCCTCATCAGGGGTCTCCGTGAACCCGAGGTGCGCGCGCCCCGAACGGACCTCGTCGACGACCCAGTCGCTGTTGCCCGATTCCAGGCGTACCCGGACACGATCCGCTGCCGCTGTCATCCAGCGTGGCATCAGCGCCTCTGACACCGTCTGACTCGCCGCGACGAGGAGAGCGTCGGAGGCGCCGGTCATCAGGGTGTGCAGCGATCGTTCGAAGGTGGTCGCCGCCTCGAGCACAGGTCGGCCCCACTCGCACACCAGGAGTCCGTGCTCGGTCAGCGCCGAGCCCGCCCGAGAGCGGACGAGCAACGTACGACCCAGCCGCCGCTCGGCGCCCGTGATGCGAGACGACGCCGCCTGCTGGCTGATGCCCACCGATGTCGCGGCCCGGCCCAGACTGCCCGATCTCGAGATCGCCTCCAGCAGTCGGAGCGTCTCGAGATCAACAGGGAGTCCGGTCACAAGGATCGATTGTGACACCACAAGCATCCGCCCGTATCGGCAGCCGGACGCACGTACGAAGATCGAGGCATGCCTGCCGCGATCACACCGACTGTCGCCCCTCCCCGCACGCACGGTCTGTTCCGCCAGCTCGAGCACCGCGGGCAGATCGTGTCGAACCTGACCCCGAACTGGTTCGCGTCGATCATGGGGACCGGCATCGTCGCCAACGCCGCGGCGACCCTGCCGTTGCAGTTCCCGGGGCTGCGCCCTGCCGCGACCATCGTCTGGGCACTGGCCAGCGTGTTGTTGGTCGCTCTCAGCACGGCGACCGTCATGCACTGGGTGCGTTACCGAGCCACCGCGCGGGGGCATCGACTCAATCCGGTGATGGCGCACTTCTACGGGGCACCGCCCATGGCGCTGCTGACCGTCGGCGCGGGCACCCTGCTCTTGGGCAGAGACGTCCTCGGTACGCCCCTGGCGGTCGGCATCGACTGGGTGTTGTGGACCATCGGTACGGTGCTCGGCCTCGTCAGCGCGATCGCGGTCCCGTACCTGACGTTCACCCGGCACGACACGGCCCCCGACAGTGCGTTCGGCGGCTGGCTCATGCCCGTGGTTCCCCCGATGGTGTCTGCCTCGACCGGTGCGCTGCTGCTGCCCTTCCTGCCCGCGGGGCAGGCCAGGCAGAACATGCTCTGGGGGTGCTACGCGATGTTCGGGTTGTCGTTGCTGGCGTCGATCGTGATCATCACGCTGATCTGGTCACGCCTGGCCCAGCACAAGATCGGCCCGGCCGGCATGGTCCCGACCCTCTGGATCGTCCTCGGCCCCCTGGGGCAGTCGATCACCGCGGCCAACCTGCTCGGTGGCAACGCCCACCTCGCCGTCGACCAGGGAACCTCGCACGCCCTGTTCGTCTTCGGGCTCGTCTACGGTGTGCCCACTCTGGGATTCGCCTTGATGTGGGCGGCACTGGCATCGGCCATCACCCTCCGCACCATCCGCCAGGGGCTCCCGTTCTCACTCACCTGGTGGTCGTTCACCTTCCCCGTCGGCACCTGCGTGACAGGCCTGAACGGTCTGGCCCTGCACACGGGACTCGTCGCGCTGCAGGTACTGGCGGTCGTGTTCTACATCGGGCTCGTCGGGGCCTGGGTCACGGTCGCCGTGCGCACCTTCCACGGCAGCGTCATACGCGGAACGCTCCTCGCGCCTCCCCGTCCCCTGCCCTGACCGCGGACGACGAGGGTGCGTGGGGGAGTGGCTCAGATCGAACAGGCGTCGTTCCAGTCACGGCGATAGGCCTCGGGGTCACTGACGTCGACGATGGCCGAGGCGGCGCCCTTGGGCTCGTCACGCGACCGGTAGCTCTCGAACGCCACCGCACTGCGGTCGTTGCTCGCCGGATCACGCACCCCGGAGGCTTCGACCCACAGAGTCCAGTTCCACCGCGTCCGGACGCCAGGCTGCAACGCGCCTTCGCCGACGACCAACAGCACGTCCGTGCCGGCGGGTGAAGACTCGAAGTCTGCGCCCGTGAATGATCGGACCGACGACGTGAGGCCTCTCGCGCTGATCTCCCGAGCTAACTGACTGCCCATGTCCGAGAGATGCTCGCCAGCATCGCCATCCACAGCCACGATGCCTCCACCGGACGGAAGCTGACTCAGCATCTCGGAAACCAAGTCATGGATGACGGTGTTGCTCATGATGCTTTCTCCTGCTCACTCGTTCGTCGAAACGGAAAAGGGAGTCGGCGGCCGCCGACTGATGCGGCTGCACGAAGCGGTCGCGAACCTGATGCAACCACGAGCATGCGCCGACGTTCAGCCCTGTAGAAGCGCGTGCTTGGAGCGCCCGATAGGGGATCGTCTATCGGACACCTGCGAACTGGTGGACGCGCTAATGGTCCGTGCTCTGAAACGACGAGATGGCTTCCTGAAGCTGAGCCAGCGACGGAGAACCTGCAAGACCATCGGGAGTGAGGTAGACGCGGCAGGCCAAACCAGGAGGCGCGTCCGGGGCCGGGAAGAGCGGGGTGCCGTCGATGAGCAGTGTTGGCGAGCCTCGGAAGTCCAACGCTTCTGCGTCGGCCTGCGTTTCAACGCGCTGCTCGATCACGGTGAAGTCATTCCGATCTGCCTTAATGACGGCCAGACGCTCGGCTGTGGTTTCCCAGTTCGGGCACCCGTCGAAGTACTGCAAGGTGATTTGCATCTCTCGACGCTAAACGCTGGCGAGGGCCGGTGGCCTATCTCGGACTACTTGCCAGTTTTCGTGACGGGATGGGCCTTTGTGGTTTGACTGCTCACGAGGCGGGGGATGAGTCGGACGAAGATCACCATGCCCATGAGTTCGACGAGCGTCTGGGTCACGACAACGACCGGGGCAAGCGACAGTGACGCCGGCAGGGCCAGCGCGAGCGGCAAGACCACGAGCGAGTTCCTGGTCGCGCCGCTGAACACCAGGGCCCGGGTTGCTGGCACGTCGAGTCGGAAGGTGCGAGCAATGCCGATTCCGATCGCCGCCATGACGACGAGGAACCCGGCGTAGATCGGCACCAGCACGAGCAACTGCCCCAAGGAGTCCCCAACAGCTCCCGCTTGGGAGGCCACGACGGTGAACAGGGTCGCCATCATCAGCGGCACCATCACGCCCAGCATCGTCCGCTCGATCACGACACCGGATCGGTGTCGCCGGGCGAGTGCCTGCACGAGCGCGGCCGCGGTGAGCGGGACAGCGATCAGGAGAAGGAAGGCCCGGGCGAAGGGGCCGACCTCGACCACGGCGACGCCCTCGGGGCCGATGAACACCAGCAGGTACAGCGGCAGGAGGAGGATCTGCGCCAGCATCAGCAGCGGTGCAGCGGCGAGGAGCCGTTCCGACGCGCCGCCAGCAAGGCCGGCGAACACGATCACGTAGTCGATGCACGGGGTCAGCAGCACCAGCAGCACCCCGAACAGCAGCGCCGGCTCGTCCGCAACAAACCGGGACAGCCCGTACGCGACGACCGGGACGACGGCGAAGTTCAGCACCCCGACCGCGGCGAGGAACCGTCCGTCGCGGAGGGACTTCCCGATCGCGGCGAACGGGACCCCGAGGAACGTCGCGAACAGCAGGAGCGCGAGCACGGGCTCGATCGCTGCCTCTAGGTGGTTTGCTCCCGGCACGGTGAGGCCGACGACGCCGGCAGCCAGGATCGCCGCCAGGTAGAGGCCTATCTGCCGGTGTTCGAGCCAGGAGACGACCGCGTTCACGGCTGGACTGGTGTGGAGGAGGAAGGCACGTCAGTGACCGTAGAGGTTCGAGCCGCTTGAAGGTCAAGTGGCACCGGCGGCTCTATGGTCGCGGTGTGCGAATCTCCGAGGTCAGCAAGCGCAGCGGCGTCCCCGCCACGGCGCTCCGCTACTACGAGTCCATCGGGCTCTTGACTGCTGCCAGGACCTTGAACGGGTACCGGGATTACAGCCCGGACGTTCTCAGTCGGCTCGACCTGATCGAGGCCAGCAAGGAACTCGGGCTGCCTCTTGATCAGATCGGCGTGCACCTCAGCACCATGGAGTCGACGTCCTGCACCGATGTCCGCGAAGCCTTACGGCCGCTCCTGGCCGAGCAGGTGCGTCAGATCGAGGAGAAGCAGGCCCGCCTCGACCAGCTCCGATCGCGTCTCTCGCGCGCCGAGCACGACCTGGCCGAATGCCCTGACCGGTCTGAGCGGTGCTCGACCGAGTGCGTCTTCCGCACCAGCGCCTAGGAAGGGTCGGTGGGTGAGCGTCGTTCGATCAGAACGGTGTCGCGCCACACGCCGGCATAAGGGCCTGCTTCGGAGCGCGCGATCCGTTCCCGCGTCCCGATCCGGCGGAACCCCGCCCTGTCGTGGAGGGCCAGGCTCGCCCCGTTCTCGGGGAAGATCGACGACTGAACGGTCCAGATGTCCGAAGCATCCACCGAGTCGAGGAACGCACTCAGCAACTCCCATCCAATGCCACGTCCTCGCGCCGCGGCGGTGACGTAGACGGAGTGCTCGACGACACCTGCATACGCTGGCCTGGCCGACGTCGCAGACGCCGCCACCCAGCCGAGCACGGCGCCCGCGGTGTCGTCGACCGCGACGAACCGGTGCGCGGCGAGCTTGCCTGCATCGAACGCGTCCCAGGTCGGGGTGCGGGTCTCGAAGGTGGCGTTACCGGTGTCGATACCCTCCTGGTAGATCTGCTCGATGGCGGGCCAGTCGTCCGGGGCCATGGCCCGGACGGTGACGCTCACGAGCAGCACCCACCTGCTGCCGGCCCGTCGACGGCGCACCCGGAGGCGTCCGGGAGGTTCGTCGAGCAGACACCCGTCTCGGGGAGTTCGAGCTGCACGAGGCGGGCGGCTTCGTGATTGCCAGCGAGTTCGTCCGCGATGGAACGCACCTGCTCGTAGCCGGTGAGCAGCAGGAACGTCGGGGCACGGCCGTACGACTTCATGCCGGCGATGTAGAAGTTCGGCTCCGGGTGCCCGAGCTCTGCGACCCCGTGCGGGTAGACCGTGCCGCAGGAATGCAGGTTTGGGTCGATCAGCGGTGCGAGCTGCCGAGGTGCTTCGACGATCTCGTCCAGGGATACCCGGATCTCACGGAGCATGTCGAGGTCAGGGCGGAACCCGGTCGCGTTCACCACCACGTCCGCGGCGACCGTCAGGGGCTCACCGCGGCGACGCCCGACGAGCTGCACGCCGTCAGCGGTCTTGGTGACGTCGTCGACCTCGAACCGGTCGACCAGGGCGATCGCGCCGGCACGGACGAGGTCGCGGACGGCGCTGCCGAGGTCACCACGGCCTTCGAGCTGGTCGGCTGCTGACCCGTAGACCCGGGCGGGGGTGCTGCTGCGGATCGCCCACGTGATCGTCGTCCCGGGGGCGTCCTTGGCGAGGGTGGCGAGCTTGAGGAGGGTGTTCGCCGCCGAGTGGCCAGCGCCGACGACGACCGTGTGCCGGCCAGCGAACCGTTCCCGGTCGCGGCCGAGGACGTCGGGCAGGGCGTGGCTGATGCTGCCGGCGACGTCGTCGCCGTGGGAAAGGCCGACCCCGGAGGAGGTGAGGGTGTTGGGGGTCGTGTAGGTGCCTGAGGTGTCGATGACGGCGCGGGCGAGTTCGTCGCGCACCTCGCCGTCGTGGTCGAGGCGCAGCAGAAACGGCGTCTCGGCCCGCCCGGTGGAGCGGGTGCGGTCCATGCCCTGCCGGGACACTGCGGCGACCCGGTGCCCGTACCGGATGCGGCCGGACAGCTCAGGGGTCGCGGCGAGGGGTTCGAGGTAGTCGCGGACGAAGTCGGCACCGTAGGGGAGCTTCTTCGCTGCCGGGGCCTCCCAGTCGGTGGTGTCGAGGAGGCGTGCGGCGGCCGGGTCGACGAGGTGCTCCCACGGGGTGAACAGGCGCGTGTGACCCCACGCGCGGACCGCCGTCGCGGCACTCGGGCCGGCTTCGTAGATCACGACGTCGACGCCGCGTTCGAGGAGCTGCGCGGCAGCAGCGAGGCCAACAGGGCCGGCGCCGATGACGGCGACGGGGAGCCCGGCGAGGGTCGGTGCGTCGGTGCGGGGCGGGACAGAGAGGGTGAGGCTCATGCGGGGAGACCCTTCGATTCGATGCCGAGTTCGGCCAGGAGCGATTCGACGAGCTTGCGAACGTCGTCGCGGATGAGGCGCACCTGCTCGAGGGGGAGCCCGGCGGGGTCGGTGAGGTGCCAGTCGCGGTAGGTCTTGCTGGGGTAGATCGGGCACGCGTCGCCGCAGCCCATCGTGATCACGACGTCGGCTGCCTGCACGACGTCGTCTGTCAGCGGCTTCGGGAACGCCTCGTCAAGGTCGAGGCCCAGCTCTCGCATCGCTTCCGCGACGACGGGGTGGAGGTCTCGGGCGGGCATAGACCCGGCGGAGCGGACGTGGACGGCACCGCCGGAGAGGACGTTGGTGAACACGGCTGCCATCTGGGACCGGCCGGCGTTCTGCTCGCAGACGAACAGCACCTCCGGCACCGTCCGCTCGATCGCCCCGGTGGCCTGCCCGAGAGCAGTCAGCCGGTCGATCGCGAACCGGGTCGCATTGGTGGTCAGGTGCGCCCGGACTTGCGCTGTGCGAAGGAGAGCCGTGTAGGACTCGAGCACGTACCGCTCGATCGTCTCCGGTCCGAAGATGCCCTCGAACCGGGTGGCGAGGTCGCCCGCGGCACGCTTGAGTGCGTCCTCGGGGAAGGCAAGGCCCGGCAGGCCGCGCCTCGTGGTCAGGTCCGTCATCGTCGTTTCCTCACAGCTCAGGGGGTTAGGCGGTCGCGGGTGCGATCTCGGCCAGGAGGGCCTGGATGCGGCCCTTGATGTCGTCGCGGATGGGGCGGACGTCCTCGATGCCGCGGCCAGCGGGGTCGGTCAGCTCCCAGTCCTCGTAGCGCTTGCCGGGGAAGATCGGGCACGCGTCGCCGCAGCCCATCGTGATCACGACGTCGCTGTCCCGGACGGCCTCGGTGGTGAGGACCTTGGGCTGGTTCCCGGCGATATCGATGCCTTCCTCGGCCATGGCCTGGATCGCGATCGGGTTGATCTGGTCCTTGGGCTCGCTGCCGGCGGAGAGGACGTCGACGCGGTCGCCGGCCAGGGCCTGCATGTAGCCGGCGGCCATCTGGGAGCGGCCGGCGTTGTGGACGCAGACGAACAGGACGGTGGGCTTGGTGCTCATGACGGGTTCCTTCGGGTGAGGGGTTAGACCCGTTCAGCGATGCGCGCTGCCGGGGTGGGGGAGGGGAACAGGCGTGGCCGGAGCCACAGGGACAGGTACACCAGCGCCACGAGCGCCGGGACCTCGATCAGGGGGCCGACGATGCCGGCGAGGGCTTGGCCGGAGGTGGCCCCGAACGTGCCGACCGCGACCGCGATCGCCAGCTCGAAGTTGTTCCCCGCGGCTGTGAACGCCAGCGTCGCCGTCCGCTCGTAGGCCAGGCCGATGGCCCGTCCGGTGAAGAACGCGACGAGGAACGTGACGGCGAAGTACACCAGCAGCGGGACGGCGATGCGGACGACGTCGAGGGGTCGGTCGACGACCTGCTGTCCCTGGAGGGCGAAGAGCATCACGATCGTGAACAGCAGCCCGTAGAGGGCGAAGGGGCCGATCTTCGGCAGGAAGCGTGTCTCGTACCAGGTGCGTCCCTTGGTCGCTTCCCCGATGCGGCGGGACAGGTAGCCGGCGAGGAGGGGGATGCCGAGGAAAACCAGGACGCTGAGGGTGATCGACCAGATGCTGAACGACGCGCTCGTGACCGGGAGCCCGAGCCAGGCGGGGAGGATCTGGAGGTAGAACCAGCCGAGGCCGGCGAACGCGACGACCTGGAACACCGAGTTCAGGGCGACGAGGAACGCGGCAGCTTCTCGGTCGCCGCAGGCGAGGTCGTTCCAGATCAGCACCATGGCGATGCACCGGGCGAGGCCCACGATGATCAGCCCCGTGCGGTACTCCGGCAGATCCGGCAGGAACACCCATGCCAGGGCGAACATCAGAGCAGGGCCGACGACCCAGTTCATCACCAACGACGACACCAGGAGGCGTCGGTCGCCGGCTATGGCGCGGGTGTCGGAGTAGCGGACCTTCGCCAGCACCGGGTACATCATCACCAGCAGCCCGACCGCGATCGGGACGCTCACCTGCCCCACCTGGAACGAGTGCAGCAGCTCACCGAAAGCCGGCACGAACACCGCCAGCAGCAGCCCCACGCCCATGGCGGCGAGAATCCACACGGGGAGGAAGCGGTCAGCGGTCCCGAGCCGGGCAGGCGCGGTGGTGGTGGTCGTCATGCAGCTCCGTAGATCGATGAGTGTCGATGTGTTGAGCCTGCCCCAACCCATCGACGACTGTCAATCTGTGTGGAAGAGTGTTCACATGCCCGTTGCCGAACTCCTGCCCCTCACGGACGTGACCGCGTGCTGCGCACCGCTGGCCCGCGAGGCGATGGACGCGGAGAACGCCGAGAAGCTGGCCCGCAGCCTCAAAGCCATCGCGGACCCGGCCCGGCTCCGGCTCATCTCGATGGTTGCCGCGCACGACGGGGCCGAGGCGTGCGTGTGTGACCTCACCGAACCTCTCGGGCTCAGCCAGCCGACTGTGTCGCACCACCTGAAGGTGCTCGTCGACGCCGGCATCCTCACTCGCGACAAGCGCGGGATCTGGGCGTACTACGCGCTCGTCCCTGGGGCCCTCGATTCCCTCGGCAAGCTCCTTGTAACGGCCTGAGTTCTGCTGCGTTTTCCCTCGTCTCTTGGCTGGCGCATGCACTCAAGATGCCGCATGGCTTACAGCTGGAGGGAATCAACATCGCGTAGTGTGAGTTGATCTCGTTGATGGGAATCATGACGAATGGGGGGTTGACCGTGGAGCGAACCGTTGCTGCTGCATCGATTGCGTCACGTCTGCTCGTCGCCGCGAACCACGATGGTCGAAGTCTCACCAACCTGCAACTGCAAAAGCTCGTCTTCCTTGTTCAGAGCAAGGGGCTGTCAGAGCGACATGCGCCGACGTTCCGAGAGCCGGTTCAGGCCTGGAAAAACGGCCCCGTGGTCAAGCCTCTCTACGGCTTGTACAAGGAGTACCACGATCAGCCAATAGCTCACATCGACACCTCAGCCATCAGCGTTGAGGAGTTGCGTGAGGAAGTCATCGATGACGTCGAAGACGTGTGGTCGCTTTTTGGAGATATGACTGGGGGCGCGCTCTGGGCACTGACCCATGAGCCGGGCCGAGTGTGGGACAAGCATTACCGCGAGGGTTCGCTGAACATTGAACTGCCTCAGCCGGAGATCGGAAGCGACTGGGCCGCGTACCGGCGGGTAGCGGAGCTTCGCAAGGCTGGGCGGTTGCGGGCCTCCGAACATGCCGCGATTGAGCATCCGTCGCTCGGCACTGCTCAATTTGCTACGACATCTGGTCCCGCCTACGAGGCAGCAAAGTCACGATTCCGCCTTTCGCGGCCCGTTAGGCGTGCCAACTGACGCAGGGACGGGATCGCCAGCTAGGGCTTCACGCCTTGTAGTCATCCTGGACGTGAACGTCTACCTCGACGCCGCCCGAGTCGTCGGCGCGCCGTTCACCTGGGAGCGGCTCGAAGCAGCAGGGGTCCGGGCGCGAGCCGATGGAGTTCCGCACCGTAGGGATCCGGGACTTGACAGCGTGTTGACCATCCTCGCCTGCGCGGGCGGCCAGCACGCAGACGGGCGCAGCCTGAGTGTCTGGACGAGCGACCACATCAACCTCATGGTCGCATCTAAGGCTGCCCATCCCACATCGGGCGTCGGGAACCCAGGTCTTGGATGGCTAGACGCCGATGCCCAGACCTTGCTCGAGGACCTCGTTTGGGAAGTCGTCATTCGCTCGGAGGGTGACACGGTGGGTGAGATCGTGAGCGCCTACGGGGACCCGCCGCTCGATCATGAAGATGGGACGGTGTACGCAACCGCCCGGGATGCCGACGATCCTGATGATGGCTACGTCGACCGCGTGTGCATCACTCGTGACACCGGCTTCCTCAACGCTTCACTCCCAGGCCTGATCCAGGTTGTTTCGCCCAGCACGTGGATCCTGGAATACCAGGCTGAAGAGCGGAAGCGAGCTATGCGTCGTCTTAGCGCCGCCCGTCCGCGTTGAACCTCACCATTCCTTCTGGCTTTGTCGGACTCAAGAATCCGAAGGTAGTTCGGACAGCACAAGGCGAGCTTCGTAGGGGTTGTAGCCCACAGCGGCATACAGCTGCGGGAGATCATGATCAGGCAGCCCCATCATCTCGAGAGCTGTTTTGGCGAGATCGTGCGAAGCGCCGATGGACTGTCCGTCCGCGATGGACGCATAGAAGCGCGCCGCGTAGTTGATCGCATCAGAATCTCCGATCGAATCGGAATGACCGATAGCAAAGGCCGCAATGCCTTCTGTGAGGCGACGAGCCTGTTCCGCGGTCTTGCACGCATTCAGGACGACGAGAAGGGGAGTTTCGTCGACAGCTTGTAGAGCACGGCCAAGTAGCCGGCCGGACATCGCGCGGCCGTCATTGTGGGCGTCGACATCCTCTTCGAAGACGATGACGTCCTCGTTGCCGTGGCCGGAGAAGTGGACGACGTGAGGGGTGCCCTGCGTGAGACCGTTCAAGAGGTCCTCACCCGTCGCAGCCGGCCGGACGTCTAGCCGAACCTGATCGCGACCAGACGCGAACCGAACTGCATCCTGGATTTGCTTTTGCTCGCGTCCGACACGGAGGTCATCTCGGCCTGACGAGGTGAGGACGAGGATACGGAGGCGCTCTTTCTTCGGCTGTCGAAGTTCGGCTATCGCTCTCTCGTGCACGTCGAAGCGCATCGCCGTCTCGTCGCGCAGACGGCCCGTCTCAGCTCTGGCTGCCGTCACTTGCTGAGCTCGTTGCCGTTCTAGGGCTGTGTCGGTCTGCTCACGCTTCCGCTCCGACGCCTTCTGTTCCGACCTCTCGGCGGTTGACAGCTGCTTTTGTAAAGCCACTTCCTCAACCAGGTACTTGCTCGCCTTGGTCTGCCAAGCGGCGGCGTCCTTGCCAGCGGCATTGGCGTCCTGCTCGTACCTGTCCGCGTCCCGCGATCGTGACTTTCGCGTCGAGTCGTTGCTCGTCTTGGATGCCGCAGCCCGAGCCTTCGTTGCATCGGCGCGCTTGGCGTTCTCCTTCGTTCGCGCTGCCGACGCCTTCTTCTCGGCATCGGCCTTTTGTGCGCGCTTCCGCTCGAGTTGAGACCGAATCGTCGAGCTGCTCATGGGACGAGGTTAAGGGAACGGCCCGACTCTCGAACGCGAAAGCGTCCGAGAGGCCGCACGGCGCGGTGACCTCGGTGCGCCCCCTGCGTCCGCGCATGGGGTGCTCATGCTCGAGGATCCCCCACTGGGCCGCGGGGCGGCCCGCCACCGCCCAGGTCAACTCGTCAACCATCTGGCGCCGTGGGGAGGCTTGCCCGATCGCAGGCGCGGCCACGGCAAGTCCAGTGCGCTTACGAGGTTGAGGGAGCCCGCAGGGGAAATCGCAGCGACGCTCGGGGGAAATTCAGCTTCAGTCGGGTGTCCAAGGCCCGACTCCGCGGCGATTCAGGGGTTGTGCAAACAACCCGCCACAGAGAACCCCCGCTCGCGCGGGGGTTTTCTCATTCCGTCGAAGGCGGTGGCCGAAAGCGGTGCGCCTCCTTCGACACGGCCCTGCGCTGGCGGCGAATCCGGCTCACGACAGCGAGGCGATGGCCTCGATCTCGATGCGCGCCCCCAGGGGCAGGCCTGCGACGGCCACCGTGGTGCGCGCCGGGTACGGCTCCTGCACGAGCGACGCGTAGACCTCGTTCATCTCGGCGAAGTCGTCCATCGTCGTCAGATAGACGCTGAACTTGACGACGTCGGCGAGCGTTCCGCCGGCGGCCGCCAGCACGGTCTCGAGGTTCGCGAACACCTGTCGTGTCTGCATCGCGACGTCCCCGGTCACCAGTCGAGCCGTCGCCGGGTCGATGGGCGTCTGCCCCGAGAGGAACAGCAGTCGGGTGCCCGAGGGCTCGGCGGCGTGGGCGTAGGGGCCGATGGCCGCAGGCGCGTCGGGGGCGAACAGTGATGAACGAGGCATGGTCTCTCCGTCGGTGGCGAGGTGATGGGGCGGGGCGGTGGTGCGAGGACGTCGCCCGGGTGTCGCGCGGGGCCAGGTCCGCTGCACAGCAGTCTTCCGCCGAGACCGGTCAATCCGCCCTGGGCTCGTCGCTCGGCGACGCTGACGTCGAGCCCGGAACGACGAGCCGTGTGGGCGCCCGGCTCGAGCAGCCGCCGATCTCCCTCCGACCCCGCCGCGACCCGCGCGCCGCGACCGTCGCACCCCTGGCCCTGCGCGGCACCGCCTCCGCGGCTCCGCGATCCGGCCCCACCAGCCCCGGTAGCATGCGACCCGACGGGGCACGCGCCCGGCCGACCCGACAGGAGCACCATGACCGACCCCGACGAGACCATCGGCTCACCCGCCGACCGCCGGTTCCGGGAGGAGCTCCGCCGCCGCCTCGCCGAGGTCGACGCCGAGACCAACACCGGCACCGAGACCAGCACCACCCGATCCGGCACCCGCTCCGGCCCCGGCGTCCAGGCCGCCGCTCCCCGGACGAGCGGCACCCCCGAGCGCGCACGAGACGCCGCCGACCCCGGGGCGGCGACGCGATCGCACCGGTCGGCCTCCGCCTCCTCGCGGCTCCTCGCCCCGGCGACCGCCCGCCGCGGCGACGAGCGCTCGCGCACGGACAGGCTCCTCGACTGGGCGCCCCTCGTCGTCGGTCTCCTCGCGCTCGCGGCCATCGCCGGCATCGTCGTCTACGGCATGAACGGCGGCGACCTCGGCCCCTGGTGATCCGGCACCGGTCCGCCCGGCGTTCAGTCGGCCAGGGCCAGCAGCTCGGCGAGCGGCACCACCGGCACCCGCCCGCGCGCCCCCTCCACCAGATGCGGATCGGCCGTGACCAGCGCATCCGCCTGCAGCACCGCGACGGCGAGGTACTCGGCCGGCCGAGGGTCGTCCCAGCCGAGGTCGCGCGCGATCGCCCAGGCCCGAGAGCGCGAGACACGGTCACCGAGGAGGCGCACCGAGAGCTCCGCGAACCGGTCCAGCTCCCGCCGCCCCACGGCTTCGGGCAGCGCCCCGGACCGCACCTCGGCGAACAGCAGCGCCAGCACGTCGGACTTCAGCGCCGCGGGAGCCACCAGCCGGTGGTCCGCCGGCAGCGCCGGTCGGCGGCGCAGCAGTTCGAGGCAGGTGGGCGCGTCGATCGCGAAGCGGGTCATGAGCCGATCGTGCACCCTCGGCGACGCATCGTCGAGGCGGCGATCCGTCTGGAGCCGCAGTCGCCGATGAGGCGAGTGTGCCCGGCGTTCACCATCGATCCCCGGTGAAGGGCGGGGAATCAAGATCTACCCACTGCGTCACGGGGAATTCCAAGTCCTGCGATCGAGCGATCCGCTTGCCCGAAAGCAAAGCATACTGATAGTAATGATTTCAGGCGGAATGATTCGCCGAGGTGTCGATCGGCAGTGGGACGTGACTTCACGGAAGTCATCTACCACGAGCCCCGATTCCTTCCGAAAGAAAGACTGGGGAGATCGTGAAGAAGATAAAGATTTCACTTGCAATGGCGACGATCGCCGTCGGGGCTCTCGCTCTCCCGGCCGGTGCGGCGACCGCGGCTGACTTGGGTGGTTGGGACGAGAACACAGGTGCCTTCGCGCACTCCTCGACTGCGCAGACTGATGGTGGGTTCGCTGTCGCGGCCGCACCGAACCACAGCGGTGCGTCCGAGCAGAAGAGCATCAACGGCACCACTCACAAGCGCGCCAAGGGTTGGACGACGTGGGTCGGCGTGCGCCACTACACGACTGCTCAGATGCAGCATGGCAACAGGGTGCTCACATCATCCGGTCGCAAGTGGGGAACTAGTGGGACCCAAGCGACCTCCCCGTGGTTCAAGGCCAACACGACCATCGGAAAGGGTTCTGCGCGCTCCTACTACGGCAACAAGTAAGACGGGACGGGAGGGCGCGTGCCCTCCCGGCCTGGTCGTCTCGAGCCCAAGGGAACACATCGATGACCTACCGAAAACTCATCCTCAGCGCAGTGCTGCTGGCATTGTTCAGCTCGCTGGGTGCCGGGATCAGCGTGTACGCGAACGTCCGCAGCGCGTTGTCGCTCGAGGGTGGCAATCTGCTCAGCAGCACGGCGGTGATGCTCGACTCCACCGCCCTCGATCCGACGTTGCTCGACGAAACGAGTCTCAGCGGGCGTGTGTTTCAGGATCTGGATGGCAGCGGCGACCTCCGAGCGGTTCGCACATTCGGTCACCCCGAGGCGCTGCCGATCCATGAAGGCAGGCAGTTGCGTGCCGACGACGAGCTCGTCGCTCTGGTCGGCGACGGGGTGGTCACCCGTTCGGATGATGGCCGACAGTACGTCGACTATGCAGGGCAGGCTTTCGCTGTGATCGGGCGGCTCGGTGTCCGTGCGGACGGCGGACTCGCGCAGGATGTTCTCCTCCAGGCTCCGGATCTCATCAGCGACGACGAGCCCGTGTTCGTCGACGTGGAGGGTGGCGTGCAGGAGGTCGCCGGGGTGACATCGGAGATGGTGGCGCCGGTCGGCGGGGGTGCGGACCGGCGCACCAACATCGACTTCGTCTCACCGATCGTCATCATCTGCGGGTGGGGGCTCACGCTCCTCGGCGCGATCGCTGCCGGCCTGCTCATCGCAGGCTTCCGACGGCCTGTCGCCGCCCTGCGGTATCGACTCGGTCTCCGGCGCCCGCGAGTCGTGATGCTGAGTGTCCTTCCCCTCGCCTGGTTCGCGGGAGCGGTGTTCGTCGCCGTTTCGATCGGCGCACTGCTCTCGGCGGGAGCGCTGCGCTCGCTGCCGGAACTCGCCGCCGCCGCAGGACTTCCGCTTGCAGTGAGCTTGGTCGTGTCGTGGGGGGCGCTCGTGGCGTCACTGGTGAGGAGGAGTCGATGAACACGCGCGCACTGCTCCGCGGCACCTACGGGCGGCTCGTGGCCAAGATCCTCGTGCTCGCGTTCCTCCTGACGAGTCTCTACAACGTGCTGACCTTCTCCTTGTCGACGCAGGATGCAGCCATTCAGAGCTTCGGCGATTCAGCGGAGGTCGACATGTACGGCCTCATCGATGGCTTGACGGACCCGACGATGTTCTCGCAGTACCGGGAATCCACGGAGAACATCCAGAAGGTCACCACGTTCTACGACGCCCTGACGCAGAACGCCCCCGAGGGCGTTCAGCTGCTCTCGGCCTTCGACCAGCCCATGCCGGTCGAGGACTTCGCCGGCGGGGAGACCTTCGAAGATGATTATGGAGTTCCCGGCGCCGCGCAGGGGCCTTACGAGGATCCGTTCACGAACAAGCAGGTCGTCGACGTGAAGTCCATGCAGCTGAGCCGCGAGACTTTCGAGTTCTACAACCTCGCTGGGCAGGGCGGCACGGATCTCGACTGGGACGCTGTGGACTACGAGAGCAAGACCATCCCCGTGCTCCTGGGGGCCGAGTACGAGGGCGTCTACGCCGTAGGAGACCAGCTGGCCGTCGACTACTACTTCAAGCCGACTCGGATGCAGGTCGCAGGCTTTCTCCCACCGAACGCCTCGATGTTCTACCAGGGCGACATCAACCACTTCCTCGACGACTACTTGATCGTCCCCTACCCCACGAGCATCACCGCCTCGCCGGATTCGGATCGCGACTTCTCAGGCATCCTCGCCTTCGCAATGCTGAATGCCAACATCGCCGTCGATCGAGGGCTTTCCGACGACACGGTGTTCAAGGCGTTGGAAGATGCAGCGGCGACTTCGGGGTTCGAGCACTACGTGCTGCTGAATGTGCCGAGCTACCTGACGCAGTTCTCATCGGTCCGGGCGCTGGTGCACGACAACTTCGCCGTGGTGCTGACGGTCGAGATGTTGATCGCCGCCGCAGCACTCGTGATGAGTGCCATCCTGACCGGCAGTGCCGCCCGACGTCGGGAGCGGCGCATTCGGATTGCATGGGAGCTCGGTCAGAGTCGCAGCGACCTCGGACGAGCGGTGCTCGCCATCGTCGCGGTCGAATACGCGGGACTCGCCCTCGTCTTCCTGGCCATCACGCACTCTCTTCCGAACCAGGAATCGTCCGTACAGACGTTCTGTCTCGGGCTCGTCACCTTGCTCGGCGCTCTCGACCTGCTTCACCGCCGGACGCAGCTGCAGCACACCCTCCGAAACAGACCAAGGAACGAACCATGACCGAGCTCCTCACCGTGCAGTCCCTCAAGAAGACAGTGCGCGAGCCTGATGGTTCCGTGCGCCGCATTTTCAAAGGCCTCGACTTCGCGATGGGTTCTCACGAGCGCTCCATCGCCCTTCTCGGACGAAGCGGGAGCGGAAAGACGACACTGCTGCGCATCATCGCAGGCTTGGACGCTCACTACGAGGGGTCGTACGTCTTCCAGGGCACAGCCCTGCCGAGACGCCTCGATCCGCTCGCCGACCATCGACGTGCTCACATCGGCCTGATCGCGCAGTCCTACGACCTCCTCGATGACTTCACCGTCGAGCGCAACGTGCTCTTCGGCGCCCGCGGACTCGCGCAGCCGCAAGAGCGCACCGTGGAAGCCCTGGAAGCGGTCGGACTGCAGGGGATGGGCAAGAAGTCGGTCACCAAACTGTCCGGTGGGGAGGCCCAACGCGTCGCCATCGCACGGGCGATAGTGAAGCGTCCGACTCTGATCCTCGCCGACGAGCCCACCGGCGCACTCGACGAGGACACGGAGGACGACATCCTGGGCCTGTTCGCATCCTTGCAGGACAGTGGTATCAGCTTCATCATCGCCACCCACAGTCCTCGCGTAGCCGCGTCCTGCGATCGACGAGTCGTCGTCTCCGACCACCGACTCGTCGATCACGTGAACGTCGGCTGACCCCGGGCACGAAGAAGGGGCGGGCGCACTGCGCCCGCCCCTTCTCTCCGACCCTGAGGTCAGCGCTTGCTGCGACCCGTGATGAGGCCGTAGACGAACAGCACCACGACGGCGCCGACGATGGCGATCAGCCACGACTCGATCGAGAAGAAGCCGTTGAAGTCGACGCCGAACAGCGCGCCGCCGATCCAACCGCCGAGCAGGGCGCCGATGACGCCGAGCACGAGGGTGGCGATCCAGCCGCCGCCCTGACGGCCGGGGAGGATCAGCTTGGCGATGGCGCCGGCGATGAGACCGAGGAGGAGGAAGGCGAGGAAGCTCATGAGAGACCTTTCGAGCGGTTGGTGACAAGTTGACACCGCCTGATCCCGTCACCACCGAGGTGGCGACGAGCTCATGAGCCTCAACTCGAGGCTTAGCGGTAAGTCGACTGTGCACCTCCTGGGAGTCTCCCGCCCAAGCTCGCTTTTCGACTATCCGGAAAGCGCACCCCAGCCCTTGCGATCTCGGGACTTGTTCTAGTAGAGATAGAACATGTTGATCAGGCTCGATCCGGCGTCCGAGATGCCGCTCGCCGACCAGGTCGTGACGCAGATCCGCCGGGGCATCGCCGACGGCGGCATCGAGATCGGCGAGCGACTGCCCTCGGCTCGCGACCTCGCGGCCGCTCTCGCGATCAACATGCACACCGTCCTGCGCGCGTACGACTCGCTCCGCACGTCCGGCCTGATCGAGCTCCGCCGCGGTCGTGGGGCGGTCGTCATCGCCGGCGCCGACGCCCCGACCACGGCCCTCTACGACGCCGCCGCCGCGCTCGTCCGCGACGCCGCCCGCCTCGGCATCGCACCCGCCGACCTCGCCACGATCATCAGGGGGATGACATGACCACCGACCGACCCGACCCGAGCACGCCCGACGAGCCCGAGACCGGCACCGCGCCCGTGCCCGCCGACCACGCGCCCGCCGACCACGCGCCCGCCGACCATGCGCCCGCCGGGGTCGACGGGACGGCCCTGCTCCGCACCTCCTCGGCCGTCGTCGCGGCCCTCGCGCCCGCGGCCCTCCTCGTGGTCGTCGCCCTCGTGGTCGGTCCGCGGCTGGGCGACACCATCGCGCGGCACTGGTCGGGCGACGGCCCCGCCGACGGGTTCTCGGGCACCTGGTCGTCGTTCGCCGTCGTCGCGACGATCGTCGCCGCCCTGACCGCGGTGTCGATCGTGGCCGCCCTGACCCGGCGCGGGCGCCCGTCACGCCTGATCGCCGGAGGCGCGGCCTCCTTCGCCGGCCTGGCCGCCTGCACCTGGGTCGCCACCGCCCTCGCCACCGCGGCGGCGCCGACCCCCGAGGAGGCGGTGGCCGGCTGGACACCCGCGCTCACGCTCCCGGGCCTCGCCTGGGGCGTCGTCGTCGGCTGGCTGGCGACCGGGAGCGGCGTCCGGGCCCTGCCCGACGAGGAGCTCGACGACCGGGCGAGCGTCCGCCCGGCGGATCTGCGACCGGGGGAGCGGCTGGCGTGGTCGGGAACCACCGGCAGCCCCGTCTTCGTCGTGATGGGGTCCGTCCTGATGGCCCTGGCGATCGTCGTGGGCGTCGTCCTGTTCGCGACCGGCGCCTCCTCGGTCGTCGTCCACGCCGCCGTGCTGTTCCTCGCCGGCGCCGCCGTCCTCGCCCTGGGCCGGGTGCGGCTGACCGTCGACCGGCGCGGCGTGCGCCTCGTGTCGGCCCTGCTCGGCATCCGCCTGCTGCGGGTGCGCCTGGCCGACGTCGCCGGCGTCGAGACCGAGACCCTCGACCCGCTCTCCTGGGGCGGCTGGGGACTGCGCGTCTCGAAGCGCGGAACGGCCTACGTCACCGGCCGCCGCCCCGGCATCGTCGTCCGACGCCGCGACGGGAGCGCCGTCGCCGTCACCATCGACGACGCCGAGTCCGCCGCCTCGGTCGCCGCCGCTCTCGCCGCGCGCTGACGCGACGGGGCGTCCGTCCTCCCTCCCCCTCGGACCGCACCAGAAGTGGGGTCACCGGAGGCGGGCGGAGGCTCCCCGGAGACCGCTCCATCTGTTTAGAGTGTCCACAGAGAGGGGGTGCGACGATGCAGGAGTCGACGCGCGAGGTCAGACGCCAGCGGGCGGTCGAGAGCCTCGGCGTCATCGACACCGATCGGAACCCCCGCCTCGACCGCATCACGCGCATGGCCCGGGCGATCTTCGGGGTGCCGATGTCGTCGGTCACGGTCATCGACTCCGACCGCGCGCTCTTCCTGGGGCGAGACGGCTTCGACGTGCCGGTCGTCGGCCGCGCCGACACCCCCTGCCGCCTCGTCATCGACTCGGGCGAGATCATCACGACCGACGACGCCCGCATCGACCCGCGCTTCGACGACATCGCGATGTTCCGCGCCAACGGCCTCGGCTTCTACCTCGGCCACCCGCTGCTCGACGGCTCGGGCAACGTCGTCGGGTCGTTCTGCGTCATGGCCCCCGAGCCGCGGCAGCTGAACCCGCTCGAGATGTCCGAGTTCGTCGACCTCGCCGCGTGGGCGCAGAGCGAGCTGCTCGCCGACGCCGAGGCCGCCTCGTCGCGGGCGACGCAGCAGGCCCTGCTCCCCGACGAGCCCCTCGAGATCGACGACGTGCACGTCGAGGGCGTGTGCCTGCCCTCGCTCAGCGTCGGCGGCGACTACTTCGACTACGGCGTCGTCGGCCGACAGGTGCACGTGGCCGTGGGCGACGTCATGGGCAAGGGCGTCGGGGCCGCGATCCTGGGGGCGGCCGTCCGTGCGGCGTGCCGCGCCGCCGTGCCGACGGTCACCGACGGGCGTCGCCTCGGCACCGCCGTCGACCGCATCGAGCGCGCCGTCCTCGGCGACCTGCAGCGCACCGGGTCGTTCGTCACCTACTTCCACGCCGTGCTCGACCTCGACACCGACGAGCTGTCGTACGTCGACGCGGGCTCGGGGCTCTCGCTCATCATCCGCGCCGACGGCACGATCGAGCAGCTCATGGGCGCCGATCTGCCCCTCGGCCTCGAGGCGCAGCCGCACGAGACGCACACCACTCCGCTGCTGACCGGCGACCGGCTCGTCGTCATGAGCGACGGCGTCCTCGACATCCTCGACGACGACCTCGACTGGGTGCGCGAGATCGGCCGCATCGTCGCCCGCTCCGGCGACGGCGAACGGACGGACGGGCCCGACCTCGTCGATGCGATCAGCATGCTCGCCGACGACCGCATCGCCCGAGACGACGTCACCCTCCTCGTACTGGACCGTCGTCCATGACGGACCTCCTCACCCGACGCGACCAGCGCCTCCTCGGGCGGACGACGCCGCCCCGGCGCATCGTCCCGATCCGCATAGTCGTGCTGCTCGCATCGCTGGCGGGGCTGAACTACATCATCTGGCGCTGGGCCGTGTCGGTGAACTGGTCGTCGTGGTGGATCGCCGTGCCGCTGATCGTCGCCGAGACGTACAGCGTGATCGACTCGCTGCTGTTCGGCATGGGCGCCTGGCGACTGCGCGAACGCGGCGAACCGCCGACCGCGCCGTCGCCCGAGTCGCCCGACACGGTCGTCACCGTCGACGTCTTCGTCACCACCTACAACGAGCCCGTCGAGCTCGTCATGCGCACGGCGCTCGCCGCGAAGGCCATCGAGTACCCGCACACGACGTGGATCCTCGACGACGGCGGTCGCGCCGAGATCCGCGAGGCGGCCGAGTCCGCGGGCATCGGCGTCATCACGAGGTCGTCCGACTGGGTCGACCGGCCCCGCCACGCGAAGGCGGGCAACCTGAACAACGCGCTGCTCGCGACCGAGGGCGAGTTCCTGCTCATCCTCGACGCCGACCAGGTGCCCGAGCCGAGCATCCTCCATCGCACCCTCGGCTACTTCCGCGACGAGAAGACGGCCCTCGTGCAGACGCCGCAGTGGTTCGAGAACGTGCCCGAGTCCGACCCGCTCGGCAGCCAGGCGCCCCTGTTCTACGGGCCGATCCAGCAGTCGAAGGACGGCTGGAACAGCGCGTTCTTCTGCGGCTCGAACGCCGTGCTGCGTCGCGAGGCCCTCATGCAGCTGGGCGTGTCGCGCTACGTCGCCGAGGTCGAGGCGGCCGTCCGCCGCGCCATCAAGACGTCGACGCGTCTCATCGCCCGCGCCCGCGAGGAGGCGGTCGACCAGCCCCGCGTGCTCGAGGTGCTCGACGAGGCCGAGACCATCGTCGAGCGGGCGCGGGTCGAGGTCGCCCGCGGCGACTCGCTGGGCGACGTGACCTACCGGTTCCAGCGGGGCATCGACACGATCGCGTACCGCTTCGCGGACGCCGACGTGGCCGCCATGCAGGACGACATCGCCGAGCTCGCCGCCATGTCGGTCGGCCCCGGCACCTTCGACGCCCTCGACCAGGCCGCCCTCGACCTGCTCAGCCAGCGCTCGTCGTCGCCGCTGCAGGCCATCGAGTCGATCTCGATGCTCGTGAACGCGCTCGACGTCGACCGCGGCGACGAGGCCCAGGCGATCATGCCGCTGGCCACGATCTCGGTGACGGAGGACATGGCGACGGCCATGCGCCTCCACGGTCTCGGCTGGAAGTCGGTCTACCACGACGAGATCCTCGCGATCGGCCTCGCCCCCGAAGACCTCAACACGATGATGACGCAGCGCCTCCGCTGGGCCCAGGGCACGATGCAGGTGTTCTTCCGCGAGAACCCGCTCGTGCAGAAGGGCCTCTCGTGGGGTCAGCGCCTCATGTACTTCTCGACGATGTGGAGCTACCTCTCGGGCTTCGCCGCCCTCGTCTACATCGCGGCGCCCGTGCTGTGCCTCTCGTTCGGCGTCGTCCCGGTGACGGCGTACAGCGTCGACTTCTTCGCGCGGCTGATCCCGTTCCTGGTGCTCAACCAGGTGCTGTTCTGGGTCGTCGCCGCGGGCCGCCCGACCTGGCGCGGGCAGCAGTACTCGCTCGCGCTGTTCCCCGTCTGGATCGCCTCGGTGACGACCGCGTTCCAGAACGTCTACCGCGGCCGTGCACTCGGCTTCTCGGTGACCCCCAAGACCAAGCAGGCCTCGAACGGGCCGCGCTGGGACCTCGTGAAGCCGCAGCTGATCGCCATGGGCTGCCTCGCGGCGGCCCTGGTGCTCGTCGGCATCCGCTACGCGACCGGACAGGCGGACGGCATCGCGCCGTTGGTGAACATCCTCTGGGTCGTCTTCGACCTGGTGATCTTCAGTATCGTCATCCGAGCCGTTCTCTACACGGGGCCAGAGGCGCCCCGAGACAAGGAATCCCCATGATGACCGTTGGAGTCGAGACCGTCGAGGGCGGGGTCGTGATCTCCCCGCAGGGGCGTCTCACCGTCGTGTCCACCCCGCAGCTCCGAACAGAGGTGTCGACGCGCATCGAGGCCGGCGACCGCCTGATCATCGTCGACCTCTCGCAGACGACGTTCGTCGACTCGTCGGGGCTCGGCGCGCTCGTGTCGTGCCTGAAGTCCGCGCGACAGGCAGGTGGAGACCTCCGACTCGTGGCCCCGACCGAGCAGGTCTCGATGGTGCTGAAGCTCACGAACCTCGACCGCATCCTCCAGCCCCGCGCTTCGGTCGAAGAAGCGCTCCATGACTGAGAGCGACGGCGTCAGCGTCATCGACGTCGCTGCCGTGCCCGAGAGCATCGACCTCGTCCAGAACACCTTCGAGGCCTGGTGGTCCGCGCTCGGCATCGACTCGATGGAGGTGCGGTTCCCGTTCGAGACGGCGATCGTCGAGATCGCCGCGAACGTCATCGAGCACTCGATCCGCGCCGACGGCCTCGAAGGGGTCGACGGGCGTCGGTTCCAGCTCGAGCTCCGGGCTGAAGACGAGCGTCTGACGGCCGTCTTCAACGACAACGGGCTGCCCGCCGAGATCGACCTCAGCAACGTGTCGATGGCCGACCTCGAAGACGAGGACGGCCGGGGGCTCGCCCTCGCCCTCCTCAGCCTCGAATCGCTCGACTACACGCACGAGGGAGGCCGCAACATCTGGACGCTCGTGTGCCGTCGGTGAGACGCCGGGCGCTGCGCGTCGTCGCCGCCCTCGCGGCGGTGGCGGCCGCGGTGCCGCTGGCCCTGGGAGGCGCGGCGGCGGCGACGGCCGCCACCGCGCCTCCTGCGGACGGGGCCTGGTTCGGCCCCGATCTCGACTGGGGCTCCGACGGGCCCGACGGCTACGCGGGTCGCCTCGGCGAGACGCCCTCGATGTACGGCGTCAACGTCGACTACCCGCTCGACGACGGCGCCGTCGACGAGTGGCGTCGATCGGCCCGGGCCGCGGCCGCCCAGGGGGCGGCCCTGGTGGTCAGCCTCGAGCCGTCGAGACCGCTCGCCGACCTCGACGCCGATCAGGCCGCCCGCGCCGACGAGCTGATGACCGAGTTCCACGACCAGTACGGGCTCGCCCAGCTCGTGCGGTTCGCCCCCGAGATGAACGGCAACTGGCAGCGCTGGGGGCAGCAGCCGACCGAGTTCGTGCGGGCCTTCGGCGAGATCGCCGACACCGTGCACGCCGGCACGTCCGATGCGACGATGGTGTGGGCTCCGTCGTACGGGGCCGGCTACCCCTTCGCCGAGGCGAACGGCCGGCTGCCCGCCACCGGCGCCCGCGACGAGGCCCTGCTCGACACCGACGGCGACGGGGCCGTCACCGCGGCCGACGACCCGTACGGCCCGTACTACCCGGGCGACGACGCCGTCGACTGGGTCGGGCTCACCATGTTCTTCTTCGGCAAGGGCGACGCCTCGACGTCGGCCGGGACCGACGTGCCCCTCGAGATGAACCAGGCGCCGACCGCCGGCGAGGTCGAGGCCCGCTTCGACGAGACCTGGGGCTACACGCAGCCGCAGCAGTCGACGTTCTACGACCGGTTCGCCGCCGGGACGGACCACCCGCTGCTGCTCGACACGGGCGCCCTGTACGACCAGAGCATCGACGGCGACCCCGAGGTCGACGTCAAGCGGGGCTGGTGGCGTCAGGTGCTCGCCGCGCTGCCCGACCGGCCGCTCATCGCCGGGGTGACCTGGCTCGAGACGGTGCGAGACGAGGCCGAGGCGGACGGCCGCGAGGTCGACTGGCGTGCGACCGCCGACGACGACATGGCCGCCGCTCTCCGTGCCGATCTGACCGCCTCCGACGTCGTCTTCGGGCCGGTGACCGAACCCGTCACGAACGCCGAGGGCGACGCGGCCACCGTGCAGGTCCGCGACGGCGGCGGCGACGAGATGGGCTGGATCGTCGGCTGCGCCGTCGCCCTCGCCCTGGCGTTCCTGCTGAGCGGTGTCGCCGGTCGCCTGCTGCCGAGCTGGCGCTACCCCGACGACGGCAAGCCGGGGCGCGACCTGCGCATCGACCTGTTCCGCGGCTTCATCATCCTCGCCGTGGTCATCACGCACATCGAGGTCGCCGGGCCCTACTCGTTCGTCACCCTCAAGGCGGTGGGCGCCATCACCGGCGCCGAGATGTTCGTGTTCCTCAGCGGGCTCGTGCTCGGCATGGTCTACCCGCTCGGGGTCAGGAGGTTCGGCGAGAAGACGGCCGCGATCGGCGCGTTCGTGCGGGCGCGCAAGCAGTACGTCGTCACACTCGCGGTCATCCTGATCGTCTTCGCGTTGAGCTTCGTGCCGCTGGTGAACACCGACGAGATCACGACCTTCACCGACCGCGGAACCGGCGACACCGGCGCGGGCGCCATGGGGCGCGTCTACGACCTCTACCCGAACGCCGACCGCCTGCTCGACTACCCGCCGCCCTGGTACGCGGTGCGTCAGCTGCTGCTGCTCGAGATGGGCCCCTGGCCGTTCAACATCATGGGGCTCTTCGTCGTGCTCAGCCTGACGATCCCGGGTCTCATGTGGCTCGTCAAGCGCGGCCTCTGGTGGGTCGTGCTCGTCGCCAGCTGGGCCGTCTACGCGGTCGGCGTGCTCTTCCCCGACTTCTCACTGCTGCCGTCGCAGTTCGAGCCGGTGTTCCCGCTCTTCGCCTGGCAGGTGCTGTTCACCCACGGTCTCGTGATCGGCAACTACCGGCGTCAGATCGTCTCGGCGCTGACGTCGACGGTCGGCAAGGTGCTCGTCGGCGTCGGCGTCGTGGGCTACGCCGGGTTCCTCGCCCTCCTCTGGGCGGGCAGCACCTACGGCTTCGATCTCGGACCGATCCCGTCGTCGATCTACGACTCGCTGTACCTGACGGGGTACCAGCGCGTCGACATGCAGTGGGGCCGCCTCGTCGACGTCGCCCTCGTGGTGGTGTGCGTCTACGCGATCCTCACCGTGTTCTGGAAGCCCATCGCGGCCGCCCTGGGATGGCTGTGGATCCCGCTCGGGCAGGCGAGTCTGTACGTCTTCATCTGGCAGGTCTTCTTCGCCCTCGCGGTGGCCTCGATCCCGGGCCTCGACCGGTCGAACGTCCTCGCCGGCACCGTGATCCACACGGTGGTCATCCTGCTGGTCTGGTTCATGGTGCGGAAGAGGTTCCTCTTCTCGGTCATCCCCCGCTGATCGGCGGCCTCGTGTCCCCCGCGCGCCGAGTTCTCTCGACATCGAGACATCTCCTCCCGCTAGCCTGAGCAGGAACACACGCACGAGCGACACGAGGGAGTACCCGCCGCCATGGCCAAGATCATCTACACGCTCACCGACGAGGCGCCGCTGCTGGCGACCTACTCGTTCCTTCCCATCATCCAGGCGTACGCGAAGACCGCGGGGGTCGACGTCGAGACCCGCGACATCTCGCTCGCCGGACGCATCATCAGCCAGTTCCCCGAGCGCCTCACCGACGAGCAGCGCATCGGCGACGCCCTGGCCGAGCTCGGCGCCCTCGCGCAGACGCCCGAGGCCAACATCATCAAGCTGCCCAACATCTCGGCGTCGATGCCGCAGCTGAAGGCCGCCATCGCCGAGCTGCGGTCGCAGGGCTACGACCTGCCCGCCTACCCCGACTCCCCGCGAGACGACGCCGAGCGCGACGTCAAGGCCCGGTACGACAGGGTGAAGGGCAGCGCGGTCAACCCGGTGCTGCGCGAGGGCAACAGCGACCGCCGCGCGCCGCTGTCGGTCAAGAACTACGCCCGCAAGCACCCGCACCGCATGGGCGCCTGGTCCGCCGACTCGAAGACGAACGTCGCGACCATGGGCGTCGACGACTTCCGGTCGAACGAGAAGACCGTCGTGATGCCCGCCGACGACACCCTCCGCATCGAGTTCGTCGGCGCCGACGGCACCACCAGCGTGCTGCGCGAGTCGGTGCCCGTGCTCGCGGGCGAGGTCATCGACGGCACCGTGCTGCACGTCGCCGCGCTGCACGAGTTCCTCGCGGCGCAGATCGCCCGCGCCGAGTCCGAGGGCGTCCTGTTCTCGGTGCACCTCAAGGCGACGATGATGAAGATCAGCGACCCGCTGCTCTTCGGCCACGTCATCCGCGCGTTCTTCCCCCGGGTCTTCGAGCGGTACGGCGCCGACCTGCAGGCCGCCGGGCTCGACCCCGCCAACGGTCTGAACGGCATCCTGCAGGGCCTGTCCGCCCTGCCGAACGGCGCCGAGATCACGGCGGCCTTCGACCAGGGCATCGCCGACGGCCCCGACCTCGCGATGGTCGACTCCGACAAGGGCGTCACGAACCTGCACGTGCCCTCCGACGTGATCGTCGACGCGTCGATGCCCGCGATGATCCGCACGTCCGGTCACATGTGGGGCCCCGACGGCGACGAGCACGACACCCTCGCCGTGATCCCCGACTCGAGCTACGCCGGCATCTACCAGGCCGTGCTCGACGACTGCCGCGCGAACGGCGCGTTCGACCCGGCGACGATGGGCTCCGTGCCCAACGTCGGCCTCATGGCGCAGGCCGCCGAAGAGTACGGCTCGCACGACAAGACCTTCGAGCTGACGGCCGCGGGCGTCGTCCGCATCGTCGACTCGTCGGGTGCGACGCTCATCGAGCACGACGTCGAGCCCGGCGACATCTGGCGCGCCTGCCAGACGAAGGACGTCCCGATCCGCGACTGGGTCAAGCTCGCCGTCACGCGGGCCCGTGCCAGCGGCACGCCGGCCGTGTTCTGGCTCGACGAGACCCGTTCGCACGACGCGACCCTGATCGGTCTGGTGCGCACGTACCTGGCCGAGCACGACACCGACGGTCTGCAGATCGAGATCCTGTCGCCCGTCGACGCGATGGCGTTCTCGCTCGAGCGCATCCGCCGCGGCGACGACACCATCTCGGTGACCGGCAACGTGCTCCGCGACTACCTCACCGACCTGTTCCCCATCATGGAGCTCGGCACCTCGGCGAAGATGCTCTCGGTCGTCCCGCTGATCAACGGCGGCGGACTCTTCGAGACCGGCGCCGGCGGATCCGCCCCGAAGCACGTGCAGCAGCTCGTCGAGCAGGACTACCTGCGGTGGGACAGCCTGGGCGAGTTCCTCGCCCTCGCGGTCAGCTTCGAGCACCTGGCGACCTCGACCGGCAACGCCCGGGCGCAGATCCTCGCCGACACGCTCGACCGTGCGACCGGCACGTTCCTCGACGAGAACAGGTCGCCGGGGCGCAAGCTCGGTTCGATCGACAACCGCGGAAGCCACTTCTACCTCGCCAAGTACTGGGCCGACGAGCTCGCGGCGCAGACGGACGACGCCGACCTGGCGGCCTCGTTCGCCGAGCTCGCGGCATCGCTCGGCGAGAGCGAGGAGGTCATCGTCGGCGAGCTGATCGCCCCTCAGGGCACGGCCGTCGACATCGGAGGCTACTACCGCCCCGACGCGGCGAAGACCGAGGCCGTCATGCGGCCGTCGGCGACGCTGAACGCGGCGCTCGCGACGCTGTAGCGGAGCATCGATCACGGAGGCGCGGTGTCCGACGGGCACCGCGCCTCCGTCGTCCTCGTGCCGCCGTCGTGCCGCTCACCGGGCGCGCTCGGAGGAGGGTGGGCCTACGGTGCAGGCATGAGCGTGACGCTGCCTGAGGCACGAGACCAGTCCGACCGCACGATCGTCATCACCGGCGCGAGCTCCGGCATCGGCCGCAGCGCCGCGAGGGCGCTGTCGCGGCTCGGCGCGAAGATCGCCGTGGTCGGCCGCAACCCCGACCGCACGACGTCCGTCGCCGCCGAGGTGGGCGGACGCGCCTACGTCTGCGACTTCACCGACCTCGCCCAGGTGCGCGATCTCGGGGCGTCGCTGCTGGCGGACCACCCGCGCATCCACGTCCTGGCGAACAACGCCGGGGGCCTCTTCACCGAACGCACGAGCACCCGCGACGGCTTCGAGACGACCTTCCAGAGCAACCACCTCGCGGGGTTCCTCCTGACCTCCCTGCTGCTGCCGCGCCTCCTCGAGACGGCCGAGAGCGCGCCGGAGGGCGCCGTCCGCATCATCCAGACCTCGAGCGCCGGCAACCGGCTCGGCGGCGTCCGTCTCGACGACCTCGGCACCGCCACGGGTCCGTGGGCGGGCGGCATGCGGGCCTACGGCGCCTCCAAGCTCGAGAACGTGCTCTTCACCCGCGAGCTGGCGCGTCGCCTGCGCGGCACCGGCGTCGAGGCCTTCGCGTTCCACCCCGGCTTCGTCGCCTCGGGCTTCGGCGGGTCGGGCACGGTCGCGACCCTGGGCAAGCGGCTGGCCGTGACGACCGACGAGGGCGCCGAGCCGCTGGTGCGACTCGCCGCCGCGCCTCGGGTCCCGGCGCCGAGCGGCAATCACTTCGACCGGCTGCGCGCACCGGGGCGTCTGCACCGGTCCGCCGACGACGCCGAGCTCGCCCGGGGCCTCTGGGAGTGCAGCGCGCGGTTCTCGGAGGCACCCGACACGATCTGAGCCGGGGTCGCGCCGGGAGCCGGTGTTTCGTAGGCTACATATCGTGACTCGTCTCCCGCCCCGACTCGTGCCCGACGGACCCGACGCCGACGACCCCCCGGCCGCCCAGGGGGTGGTGACCCGGGCGTACGGCGACACCCTCTCGCTGCTCGACCAGGTGATCGCTCTCGAGGCGGACGGCATCTCCGGTCTCGAGACGCTGTTCGCCGAGGTGATCGACGGCCGTGACGGGCTGATGCTGCCCGGCTTCGGGGCGCCGGGTCTGCCGGCGCCCGAGGTCGCGCGTCTCGACCACGAGATCCGTCGGCGGATCGACGTGCTCGTCGCCCGCGGTCGGAACGACGGGTCGGTGGTCTCGACGATCCGCACGACCGACGTGGTGGTGCTGCTCTCGCTCCTGGCGCAGGGGCTGCCCGAGTACCCCGGCTACGAGGCCGCGGCCACGGCGATCGCCCTGAGGTTCGTCGAGAGCGTGGCCACGGGGGTGCGACCCCCGTTGTCAGCGTGTTGACGGGTGCGACCCAGGAGGCGGTGATCTGCACCCCCTAACGTCGACGAGACGAGAGGGGGAGTCATGCATCAGGACGGACACGACGCCACGCGCCGCGCGGTCCACGGCACGATGATGCTGACGACCGTCGGGCTGGTCCTCCTCGTCGCGACGGTGCTCTGGGGGCGCGGCCCGCTCGGGGTCGCGACCGAGACCTCCCCGTCCGATCGCGCGACGATCGATGTGCCCGCGTCTCCGGCCCCGACCGCCACGACCGACCCGGGTTCCGGCACCTCGATCGTCGACGTCTCCCTGTCGTCGTCCGCCGACGTCGGTTCGATGATGGGCTACATGCGAAGCGAGTCGTTCGCTCTCATCGCGGGCTGATCGCCGCGTGCTCCTGCGGAGTTCGTTTTGCGGACTGTGCGCCGACATCCGTTCGGCGACCGGAGAGCCCCCGCGATCCCCACCCCGCTGCCGATCCGACGCTCGCGACGTCCCCCGCTGAGGCGGAGGCTGGCAGTGACCTGCTCGCGGGGAGGTGGGCCCTGCTGATTGACTGACGTCGTAAAGGAATTCGTCCGAGATGGAGGGTGGTGCGTCGTGACCGAGCTGCGACCCGACCCGACCTCTCCGCATCGATCACGGAGCGAGCAGAGCGACCTCCTCGACTCCTTCTCCGGTTCCGACGGTCTTCCCGCGGCGTTCAGCGACCGCCGTCCGGTCGCGCCCGACCTCACGGCCGATGACGACTGGGCCGAGTTCTACGGCGAGCTCGACCCGGACCTCGTCTTCGAGTGCTCCGCCACGCTCTCGGGCGACCACCACGCCGTGTTCGTCTACCCCGACCGGGTCCACGTCGAGGGCCCCGAGGTGCCGGAGGGCTCGCAGGATGTGCCGCTCTCGGCCGTCTCCGGCTGGGCGCTGGTCGTCCAGGGGCCCGTCGTCGTGCTGACCCTGCAGGCCGGCCACCCCTACCGGATCCGCGTTCCCAAGGCGTTCCGATCGGTTCTCCGGACGGCGCTGCTCAAGGTGCTGGGCGACTCCGAAGACGCCTGAGCCGGGTCGCGGAGCACCGAGGGCGGATGCGGTTCTCGGCCCGCGCCTCCTCGACCGATGCGCTTTGCGGCTGTCGGCTCGGCGTTGGGAGTGCGTTCATGGGACTATCGGCCTATGAGCCGTGAGACCCAGCCGCCGATCAGGTCGGAGATCGCGGGTCGCGACATGGATCAGGCCCGGGCCATGTACGAAGACGGGTACAACGGCAAGGGCTTCGACACGGAGCGCACCGAGACCGACTTCGCGTACCGGTACACGATCACCGGCGACGACGAGATGACCTTGCGGTCGTCGATGTTCCTCGGGTCGATCAAGGGCGCCATCCAGCCCGAGAACGAGTACGTCGTCTCGTGGATCACCGGCGGTTCCGGCGTCTACGACCTGAACGGCGACGAGCTGCCCCTCCAGATCGGCCGGCCGGCGATGTTCCCGACGGGCAAGGAGTTCGAGTTCGAGTTCGAGGACTACCGCCAGAACCTCGTCCACTTCAACGCCGGGTTCCTGGAACGCGTGGCCGCCGAAGAGGAGGGCACGCTCCCGGGCTCGCTCGAGTTCGACCACACGGCCGTCCCCGACGCCGACGCCCTCCGCGACTGGAAGAACACGATCACGACGGTGGCCAAGACCGTCCTCGGCGGCGAGGCCACGCCTCTGCTGCGCTCCGAGGTCAACCGGCTCGCCGCCGTCACGCTGCTCAACACGTTCAAGCACCGCGGGCCGCAGCTCCCCGAGCAGCTCCTCGCCCCGCGCAACGCGCGCCTGCGGGCAGCCGTCGAGTTCATGCACGCCAACGCGCACCTGCCCATCACTCCGACGGAGATCGCCGAGCACGCGGGCCTCGGCCTCCGCGGTCTGCAGGTGGCGTTCAGCCGCCAGCTGGGAGTGACGCCCACCGACTACCTCCGGGGCATCCGCCTCGACCGCGCGCGGGCCGACCTGCTCAACCTCGGGCCGCGCGAGACCACCGTCGCCGCCATCGCGACGCGCTGGGGCTTCGCCCACCTCGGCCGGTTCTCGGCCTCGTACGGCGAGCGTTTCGGCGAGAAGCCCTCCGCGACGCTGCACCGCTGACGCTGCACCGCTGACGCCGGTCGGCGCCGATGCTGCACCGGCTCGGCGCGCCCAGCCCGCTCGGCGCTTTCCAGCGGAAAAGGGACGCCTTGCGCGGGGGCCCCGCGGCAAGACGTCCCTCTCCGGGCAGAGAGCGCGCGACCGGTTCAGGCAGCCGCGCGGTGCGTGACGATCGACCCCGTGAGGGTGCGGACCGCGGTGGTCCAGGCCGAGACGCCGCGTCGCTCGCTGCGCGTGTAGCGACCGACGGCGAGGTTGCGCGCGGCGCCGGTCGTGACGTACGAGCCGATCACCGTGGCGTCGTGGGCGCTCGAGCCGGTGTACGAGCCGACGCCCGCGCCCGTGTCGACCCGCGAGACGTAGTGGCCACCCAGGGGGTGCAGCTGGGCGGTGGAGGTGGAGTTGTGCGTCGAGGTCATGCGTCCGACTCTAGACCGTCTTTTGAGTAATTCAAAACAAGACTCGCACAATGGCCGGACGGTTCGCCCGGACGATGCCCTAGTCCCGGCTTCCATGCCGTTCGTCGGGCAGCAGGGCCGAGAACGCGCGCCCGATCTCGGTCCGCATGTAGGCGACCGCCTCGTCGTTCTCGGGAGGTTCGAGCGAGCTGGTCGTCGTCTCCGCCATCAGAGGAGACCCCGAGTCGAGCAGGAGCGTCGCGACGACCTGGTTGCCATCCGCGTTGATCGCGTTCAGCTCGACCGTGTCGGCGTCGCCCGACTGGGCGAGCAGTGCGGCGTACTCGAGCAGCGTGTCCGCCGCCTCGTCATCGACGAAGAGCGACTTGGAGGCGAACGTGATGTGCTTCATGGCCCTTGTGTAGTCGGTGCCGGTGCCGCCGACAAGGGGTCGGACGACAGGTCACCCGCGGCCCGCCCGCTCGCCCGCGCGCGCCTCCCCGGTTCATCGGGTGGACCGAGGAGGCGCGGGTCAGCCGCGAGGGCTCCTCACGACGCGCACGCCCCCCGCCGGCACGGTCAGCGAGCCCTCGACGGTCTCGCCGTGCAGCAGCTCGACGCCCACGCCCACGCCGGCGTCCACCTGCGCGTCGACGTCGGCGTGGTTCACGAAGAACGTGAAGACCGCGTCGTCGCCGTGGCGCGTGACGACCTCGAGCCCCTCGACGTGGCCCTCGGGCACGACGACCCCGGCCTCGTCGAGCACGTCTCGGACGAACGCCGCGAGGTCGCCGCCGGCGAGGCGCGTCGAGACGTACCAGGCGGTCCCGTCGCCGAGGTGGTGGCGGGTGACGGCCGGTCCACCGGCGGCCGGGCCGGTCGTGTACCGGGCCACGGCTTCGGCGCCCTCGAGCACGATGTCGTCCGACCAGCCGGTGCCGGTCGCGCCCGAGTCGAGCGTGACGACCTGGTCGGCGTAGAGGGGGAGGAACTCGGGCACCGAGAGTCCCAGCACCTCGCGCAGGCCGCCGGGTGCGCCGCCCGCCGGCACGGCGTCGTTCTCGTCGACGACGCCCGAGAAGTACGACGCGACGAAGCGCCCGCCCGCTCGGACGTACGAGATCAGGTTCTCGGAGGTCTCGGCGTCGACGACGTACTGCGACGGCGCGAGCACGAGGTCGTAGCCCGAAAGGTCGTCGTGCGGGTGGCGGAAGTCGACGGTGACGCCCAGGTTCCAGAGCGCCGTGTAGAAGGCGACGATGCGCTCGCGGTGGTCGAGCTCGACCGACGGGCGCCACTCGAGGTCGTGGGCCCAGAACGACTCGACGTCCCAGAGGAGGGCGACCCGCGCCTCCACCCGGGATCCGCGCACCTCGGCGAGGCGACCGAGCTCGGCGCCGTACTCGACGACCTCGCGCCAGATGCGCGACGAGGTGCCGGCGTGGGGCAGCATCGCCGAGTGGAACTTCTCGGCCCCGTAGCGCGAGGCGCGGAACTGGAAGAACAGGATGGCGTCGGCGCCGCGGGCCAGGTGCGTCGTGCTGTTGCGGGCGAGCTCGCCCGGGCGCTTCGCGATGTTGCGGGGCTGCCAGTTCACGGCCCCGGTCGAGTGCTCCATCAGCATCCACGGGTCGCCCCCGGCCAGCGACCGGTTCAGGTCGGCGTCCAGGGCGAGCAGCACGTGGTTGTCGTGCCGCTCGGCGACGAGGTAGTGGTCGTTCGCGACGACGTCGACCTCGCGGGCCCACTTCCAGTAATCGATCGACGGGCAGTTGGTCGACATGAAGTTGGTGGTGACCGGGAGGTGCGGCGCATGCCTCTTGATCACGTCGCGTTCGGCGACGAAGCAGGCGAGCAGGGCGTCGGAGGTGAACCGCGCGAAGTCGAGCCGCTGAGTCTGGTTGACGACGGTGGCCGAGACGCGGGGCGCGTCGATGTCGGTCCACTCGCCGTAGGTCTGCCCCCAGAAGAGCGTGCCCCAGGCGGCGTTGAGGGCCTCGAGCGTTCCGTAGCGGGTCTTCAGCCAGGCGCGGAACGCCCGGACGGAGTGGACGCCGTAGTCGTCGCTGATGGGGGCGCCGTACTCGTTGTGCACGTGCCAGAGCACGACCGCGGGGTGGGCCGCGTAGCGCTCGGCGAGCTTCTCGGTGATGGCGGTCGCGGCGCGACGGTAGTCGGGCGAGCTCGGGCTGACCATGCCGCGCGAGCCGCGGCCGAGGGTGAGGCCCTCGCGGGTCACCGGGTGGGAGTCGGGGTAGGCCGTCCAGAACCAGGCCGGCGGCACGGTCGTGGGGGTCGCCAGGTCGACGTCGATGCCCGCATCGTGCAGCAGGCCGAGGATGTCGTCGAGGAACGTGAAGTCGTACTCGCCCTCGCGCGGCTCGAGCAGGGCCCACGAGAAGATGCCGACGCTGACCAGGTTGATGCCGGCCTGCTTCATCAGCGCGATGTCCTCGAGCCAGACCTCGCGGGGCCACTGTTCGGGGTTGTAGTCGCCGCCGTAGCGGATGTCGGCACGGCCGGGCAGCCAGCTCGTCGTGCGACGCGGTTCGCTCTCGGGGGTCGGCGTGACGGCCGGGGCGTCGAGGTCGAGTGACATGCGGTGATCTCCTTTGACTGTGTGCGCTCCCAGTTCTAGCACACGCGAAAGGCGTGCAGAAGATGCAATCGCCCTGCCAAACCGTTACGAAAGCCGTGTTGACAACAGAAAAGCCGTGTGCGTAACTGTTACCGCTCACAGGCACAGCGTGGTGGTTCTCCCGGCTCGCGCTGTCCGCTCCACCAGCTCTTGCTTTCCTCAAGGAGGACGAATGCACAGCTCACTCCGCCGCATCGGCGTCGTCACGGTCGCCACGGCGGCCCTCATCCTCACCGGCTGCTCCGGCGCCGGGGGAGGCAGCTCCTCCGACGGTCCCGTCGAGCTGACCTACTGGGCCTGGGCCCCCAACCTCGACAAGGTGGTCGACATCTGGAACGACCAGAACCCCGACATCCAGGTCACGGTCAACAAGCAGGACGGCGGGGACCCCGCCATCACGAAGCTGCTCACCGCCATCAAGGCCGGCAGCGGCGCACCCGACCTCATCCAGGCCGAGTACCAGAAGATCCCCACGCTCGTCTCGTCCGACGCGCTGGCCGACCTCACCGACCAGGGCGCCGGCGATCTCGAGGGCGAGTTCAGCGAGGGCGTCTGGTCGTCCGTCACCCTCGACGGACAGGGCGTCTACGCCATCCCGCAGGACAGCGGCCCGATGATGGCCTACTACCGCACCGACATCCTCGACCAGTTCGGCCTCGACGTCCCCACCACCTGGGACGAGTACGCCCAGGTCGCCGAGGACCTGCACGCCGCCGACCCGAGCAAGTACCTCGGGACCTTCTCGGCCAACGACGCGGGCTGGTTCGCCGGTCTCTCGCAGCAGGCCGGCGCCTCCTGGTGGTCCATCGACGACCAGAGCTGGGGGGTCGACATCGCCGAGGACCCGACCGAGCAGGTGGCCTCGTACTGGGGCGGCCTGGTCGAGAGCGGCGCGATCGACAACAAGCCGATGTACACCCCCGAGTGGAACGCCGGCCTGAACGACGGCTCGCAGGTGGGCTGGATCAGCTCCGTCTGGGCTCCCGGCGTGCTGAGCGGCAACGCACCCGACACCGCCGGCAAGTGGACCGCCGCGCCGCTGCCCCAGTGGGATGCCGCGAACCCGTCCGACGGGAACTGGGGCGGGTCCACCACGGCCGTCACCACGCAGTCCGATGAGAAGGAGGCGGCCGTCGAGTTCGCCACCTGGCTGAACACCGACCCCGAGGCCGTCGCCGCGCTCGCCGACATCTCGGGCGTCTACCCGGCCGCGACCGACGCCGCCGCCCCCGCGCTGGACACGGCGCCGGAGTTCTTCAGCCAGCAGAGCGACTTCTACGACATCGCCGCCGAGGCGTCGTCGACCGTCGCGCCGTTCACCTACGGCCCGAACGTCAACGTCGCGTTCAGCGCGTACAACGACGAGTTCGCCAAGGCCGCCGACGCCCGCACGCAGTCGGCCTTCGAGGACGCCGTGGACGCCATGCAGGAGATCACGACCGACGACCTCGTGAAGAGCGGCTTCTCGGTCGAGTAGCCGAGACGACCAGGAGGGGCGGCATCCTGAGCCGCCCCTCCTCCCTCACCCCTCCGACACCGTCACCGTCCGCGACCAGCGAGGAACCGTCATGGCCGACACGCTCACCCCCATCACCCCGCCGGTCGGCGCCGCGTCCGACCGCCGGGCGACCGCCCCCGTCGGGCGGCACGGCACCGGCAGCTTCCGCAGCCGCGTGCTCACCCCCTACGCCATGCTCGCGCCCGGGATCATCCTCTTCGTGCTCTTCATGGCGGCGCCGATCATCTACACGCTCTTCCTCAGCTTCCAGAAGAAGCAGGTCTCGGGCCTCGGCCTCGGCTCGGCTGCGCGCGGCACCGGGTTCGCCGGCCTCGAGAACTACATCGGCACCCTCACCGACCCCGAGTTCGGCTCGAGCGTCGGCCGCGTGCTGCTCTACGGCCTCGTGCTCGTGCCCTGCATGCTCGGTCTCGCCCTGCTCTTCGCCCTGCTGCTCGACTCGAAGCGCACCCGCGCCACGTCGTTCTCCCGCATCGCGATCTTCCTGCCCTACGCCGTGCCCGCCGTGATCAGCTCGCTGCTCTGGGGGTTCCTGTACCTGCCGGCGGTCAGCCCGTTCTATTACGTGTTCGAGCGCTTCGGCTGGGAGGTCCCCGGCGTGCTCGGCTCGGGCACCATCCTGTTCGCCATCGCGAACATCGCCCTCTGGGGCGGCGTCGGCTTCAACATGATCGTCATCTACACGTCGCTGAAGGCCGTCTCGAGCGACATCTACGAGGCCGCCCGCCTCGACGGCGCCAGCGAGGTGCAGATCGCCCTCCGCATCAAGATCCCGATGGTCGCCCCCGCGCTCGTCATGACCGCCCTGTTCTCGATGGTCGCGACGCTCCAGGTCTTCGCCGAGCCGACCACCCTGCGGCCTCTGACGAACAGCCTGTCGACCAGCTGGTCGCCGCTCATGCTCGTCTACCGCGACGCGTTCACCCGCGACGACATCTACTCGGCTGCGGCGACCTCGGTCGTCATCGCCCTCGCCACCTTCATCGTCTCCTTCTTCTTCCTCCGGGTCGTGCAGAAGCGAGCCTTCGGCCAGGAGGACTGACCATGACCATCGCGGACCTCGACGACACCACCCGACGCGGCGAACGCTCCCCGGTCGACCCGACCCGCGCCTCCTCGGCGACCGGCCCCGGAGGCGCGGGCCGGCCCCGCAGCGTCCGTCGCCCCGGCGGCAGCTCGCTGACCGAGCGTCGCAGCCTCGTCTCGACGGCCATCGTGCTGATCGGCGCCGTCTACTGCCTGTTCCCCGTGCTCTGGGTCGTGATGGCGTCGACGAAGAGCGGCGGCGAGCTGTTCTCGACCTTCACCCTCGCGCCCAGCACGCACCTGCTCGACAACCTCGTCGCGCTGAGCCAGTACCGCGACGGCCTCTTCTGGCGGTGGATGCTCAACACCGCGCTCTACGCCGGCATCGGCGCCCTCGCCTCGACCTACGTGTCGGCGCTGTCGGGCTACGTGCTCGCGAAGTTCGAGTTCCCGGGCAAGAAGGTCGTCTTCAACGTGCTGCTCATGGGCGTGCTCGTGCCCGGCGTCATCCTGGCGATCCCGCAGTACTTCCTGCTGGCGAACGTCGGTCTGACCAACACCTTCTGGGGTGTGCTGCTGCCGCAGATCATCAGCCCCTACGGCATCTACCTGGCACGCATCTACGGCGCGGCGGCCGTGCCGACCGATGTGATCGAGGCGGCGCGCACCGAGGGCGCCGGCGAGCTGCACATCTTCCACCGCATCGCGGTGCCGATGCTCGGACCGGGTCTCGTGACGATCTTCCTGTTCCAGTTCGTCGCCATCTGGAACAACTTCATGCTGCCCTACATCATGCTCGGCGACGACTCGCTCTTCCCTCTGACCGTCGGCCTGAACGGCCTGCTGAACCAGGGGGCGTCGGCTCCGGCGCTGTACACGCTCGTCATCACCGGGGCGCTGCTGTCGGTCATCCCGCTCATCCTGATCTTCCTGGTGCTGCAGCGGTACTGGAGGGTCGACCTCGCCGCGGGCGCCGTCAAATAGTGGGAGGCGCGGGTCGGCCCGGGCGGGCGGGCGCGGCTCGGCGCGATCGGAGCCCTAGGCTGTGCGCGTGACGAGCACGCCCGGTCGCCAGCGGCCCACGATCAACGACGTCGCCGACCAGGCGGGCGTCTCGCGAGGGACGGTCTCGCGCGTGCTGAACGGCGGCCGGTGGGTCAGCCCCGACGCGAAGGCCGCCGTCGACGCCGCCATCAAGAAGACGGGCTACCGGGTCAACCCGCACGCGCGCAGCCTGGCGACGAACCGCACCGGCTCTGTGGCGTTCCTCCTCACCGAGGACCACCAGCAGCTCTTCGAGGATCCGAACTTCTCGGCCCTGCTCAAGGGCACCGCGGCGGCGCTCGCCGACAGCGACATGTCGCTCGTGCTGATCATGGCCGGGTCGGCCGCCGAGCAGAAGCGGGCCGTCGCGTACATCGAGGCCGGTCACGTCGACGGCGTGCTGCTGGTCTCGGCGCACAGCGGTCAGCGGCTGCTCGCCGACATCGTCGGCTCGGGTGTGCCCGCGATCGCGTGCGGGATCCCGCTCGGGTACCAGAGGCGGATGGGCTACGTGGCCGCCGACGACGAGGAGGGCGCCCGCGAGATGGTCGCGCACCTCCGGTCGCTGGGGCGTCGTCGCATCGCGACGATCGCCGGCCCGCTCGACACCCCCGGCGGCATCACCCGGCTCGACGGCTACCGCGTGGAGCTCGGCGATGAGCTCGACGAGAGCCTGATCCGTCACGGCGACTACTCGCGGGCGAGCGGGGAGGCCGCCATGGCCGATCTGCTGGCCGCATCACCCGACGTCGACGCCGTCTTCGCGGCCAACGACCGGATGGCCGCCGGCGCGCTCGACGCCCTCGCCGCCGCCGGCCGCCGGGTGCCCGAGGACGTCGCCGTGGGCGGCTTCGACGACTCGAGCATCGCGGCCGAGACCGAGCCCCCGCTCACCACGATGCGTCAGCCCTTCGACCGCATCAGCTCCGAGATGGTGCGGCTGCTGCTGCAGCTGATCGACGGACAGAAGCCCGCGGCGATGACGCTGCCGACCGAGCTGGTGCGGCGCGCGACCACCTGACCCGCGCCTCCTCGACCCTGCCGGCGGGGCGGCGCGTCCCCCGTCGCCCTGCCAATCCGCTGGACGGCCCGGACACGGCCCTGCGCCTGGACCTACCGTCCACGTCAGACCTGTTCCACCAGCAGAACGAAGGACGAACCATGTCGCAAGCAATCGAGACCATCGACGTCAGCGTGCCCGTCAGCGTCGCCTACAACCAGTGGACCCAGTTCGAGGACTTCCCGAAGTTCCTCGACGAGGTCGAGTCGATCACCCAGACCACGCCCACCCTCACGGTGTGGAAGGTCAAGGTCGGGCCGGTCGAGAAGACCTTCGAGGCCGAGATCACCGAGCAGCACCCCGACGAGCGCGTCGCCTGGAACAGCACCGGCGGCGAGGTCGACCACGCCGGCGTCGTCACGTTCCACAAGCTGAGCGACTCCGAGACGCGCATCACCGTGCAGATCGACTGGACCCCCGAGGGCTTCCTCGAGAAGGTCGGGAACACGCTCGGCGCCGACAACCACGCCATCAAGAAGGACCTCCGCAACTTCAAGGAGTTCATCGAGTCGCAGGGCGCCGAGACGGGCGCCTGGCGCGGAGACGTCCAGGCATGAGCGACGAGTCGACGTACACCGCGTCGTTCGTCGACGAGGGCGGCGCCGAGGTGTCGACCGAGCAGCTCGAGTCGATCGCGGGAGCCCCGGTGAAGTCGCTCACGCGACCGGGAGCGGCCGACGGCGAGGACATCACGTACGAGCTCGACGCCGACACGGCGGACTCCGACCCGGTCGTCTACCGGGCGACGGGGGTCGCGGGGCACGACTACAACTGAACATCCCGAGGAGGCGCGGGTCGACCGAGACGGCGACCCGCGCCTCCTCCGCGTTGCAGGGTGAGCGCTCACATGGCAGAATGTGAGCGCTCACTTTCGGTGCGGGGTCCGCCCGCCCACCCCGACGACGAAGAGGTCATCATGGTCGATCACGTTCCCCCGGCCACCCCCGACGAGACCGGCGACGGCCCCGTCGCCGGCGGCTCCGGCCCCACCGCCCCGGGCGCCTCGACCGAGACCTACGTCGTCGGCGTCGACTACGGCACCCTCAGCGGCCGGGCCGTCGTCGTGCGCGTCTCCGACGGCGCCGAGCTCGGCGCCGGCGTCTTCGAGTACCCGCACGCGGTCGTCGACACGACGCTGCCGGGCACGGGCGAGCGGCTCCCCGCCGACTGGGCCCTCCAGGTGCCCTCCGACTACGTCGACGTGCTGAAGAACGCCGTGCCGGAGGCGCTGGCCGCGTCGGGCGTCGACCCGGCGGCCGTCGTCGGCATCGGCACCGACTTCACCGCGTGCACGATGGTCCCGACCACGGCCGACGGCACCCCGCTCAACGAGCTCGATCGCTTCGCCTCGCATCCCCACGCCTTCGTCAAGCTCTGGCGTCACCACGCGGCGCAGGGTCAGGCCGACCGCATCAACGAGCTCGCGGCCGAGCGCGGCGAGTCGTGGCTGCCCCGCTACGGCGGACTCATCTCGAGCGAGTGGGAGTTCGCCAAGGGCCTCCAGCTGCTCGAAGAGGACCCCGAGGTCTACGCCGCGACCGAGCACTGGGTCGAGGCCGCCGACTGGATCGTCTGGCAGCTGAGCGGGCGCTACGTCCGCAACGCCTGCACCGCGGGCTACAAGGGCATCTACCAGGACGGCGAGTACCCCAGCCGCGAGTTCCTCGCTGCGCTGAACCCCGACTTCGCGGACTTCGCCGAGACGAAGGTGGTGCACGAGATCGGCGCGCTCGGCGACTCCGCCGGCACGCTGACCGCCGAGGCCGCCGGCTGGACGGGCCTCCCCGAGGGCATCGCCGTGGCCGTCGGCAACGTCGACGCTCACGTCACCGCCCCGGCCGCGAAGGCCACCCAGCCCGGCCAGATGGTCGCCATCATGGGCACGAGCACCTGCCACGTCATGAACGGCGACAAGCTCGCCGAGGTGCCCGGCATGTGCGGCGTGGTCGACGGCGGCATCGTCGACGGCCTCTACGGCTACGAGGCCGGTCAGTCGGGCGTCGGCGACATCTTCGCCTGGTACGTCAAGAACCAGGTGCCGCAGTCGGCCGTCGACGACGCCGCGGCCGCCGGAAAGAGCGTGCACCAGCACCTCACCGACGTCGCGTACGAGCAGCCGGTCGGCGCCCACGGGCTCGTCGCCCTCGACTGGCACAGCGGCAACCGCTCGGTGCTCGTCGACCACGAGCTGAGCGGGGTCATCGTCGGTCAGACGCTCGCCACGTCGCCCGCCGACGGCTACCGCGCGCTGCTCGAGGCCACGGCCTTCGGCACGCGTCGCATCGTGCAGGCCTTCGACGAGTCGGGCGTGCCCGTCACGGAGTTCATCGCCGCCGGCGGTCTGCTGAAGAACAAGCACCTGATGCAGACCTACAGCGACGTGCTCCGCATGCCGATCTCGACGATCACGAGCGAGCAGGGCCCGGCCCTCGGGTCGGCCATCCACGCCGCCGTCGCCGCGGGCGCCTACGCCGACATCCGCGCCGCGGCCGAGGCCATGGGCAGCGTCGAGCGCGCCACCTACACGCCCGACCCCGCGAACGCCGACGCCTACGACGCCCTCTACGCCGAGTACCTGCTGCTGCACGACTGGTTCGGCCGCGGCGGCAACGACGTGATGCACCGCCTGCGGGCGATGCGTCGGGAGGCGACCCGCGCCTCCTCAACTCCGGGTTCCGACTCGGACTCAGACTCGGTCGAGCAGGCCGCCGTGGACGCCGAGGTCTCCGCATGAGCGGCTGGATCGACCGCGCGACCCAGGCGGCCATCGACGCCACCCGCGAAGACGTCGCCACGCTGCACGCCGAGCTCGTGCGCTACGGCCTCGTCGTCTGGACGGGCGGCAACGTGTCGGGCCGCGTGCCCGGCACCGACCTCTTCGTCATCAAGCCGAGCGGCGTCTCGTACGACGACCTGACGCCCGAGAACCAGATCGTCTGCCGCCTCGACGGCACCGTGCTCGAGGGCACCCCGGGCAGCGACCGCAGCCCGTCGAGCGACACCGCCGCCCACGCCCACGTCTACCGCAACATGCCGCACGTCGGGGGAGTCGTGCACACGCACTCCACCTACGCGACCGCGTGGGCCGCCCGCGGCGAGGCGATCCCCTGCGTCATCACCGCGATGGCCGACGAGTTCGGCGGCGAGATCCCCGTCGGGCCCTTCGCGATCATCGGCGACGAGTCCATCGGCGAGGGCATCGTCGAGACGCTCACCGGTCACCGCAGCCGCGCCGTGCTGATGCAGAACCACGGCGTCTTCACGATCGGCAAGGACGCTCGCGACGCGGTCAAGGCCGCGGTCATGACGGAGGACGTCGCCCGCACCGTGCACATCACCCGCCAGCTCGGCGAACCCCTCCCCATCCCTCAGCAGAGCATCGACGCCCTGTTCGACCGCTATCAGAATGTTTACGGCCAAGCGCCGGCAGGAGAACTCTCATGAACGACACCCTCGACCCCACCGCGTTCCTCGCCTCGAAGGAGGTCTGGTTCCTCACCGGCAGTCAGGGTCTCTACGGGGAGGAGACCCTGAAGCAGGTCGCCGACCAGTCGAAGGCGATCGCCGACGAGCTGGCCGCCGCCTCCGACGTGCCCGTCCGCCTCGTCTGGAAGCCCGTCCTGACCGACGCCGACTCGATCCGCCGCACGATGCTCGAGGCCAACCTCGACGACTCGGTGATCGGCGTCACCGCCTGGATGCACACGTTCAGCCCCGCCAAGATGTGGATCGGCGGTCTCGACGCGCTCCGCAAGCCCCTGCTGCACCTGCACACGCAGGCGAACGTCGCGCTGCCCTGGGCCGAGATCGACTTCGACTTCATGAACCTCAACCAGGCCGCGCACGGCGACCGCGAGTTCGGCTACATGCAGACCCGGCTCGGCGTCCCGCGCAAGACGGTCGTCGGTCACGTGAGCGACCCCCGCGTGCAGAAGCAGGTCGGCACGTGGATGCGCGCCGCGGCCGGCGCCTCGGCCATGCGCTCGCTCAAGCTGGCGCGCTTCGGCGACAACATGCGCTTCGTCGGCGTCACCGAGGGCGACAAGACCGAGGCCGAGCTGGCCTTCGGCGTGCAGGTCAACACCTGGGGCGTCAACGAGCTGGCCGAGGCCGTCGCCGCCGCGACCGAGTCCGAGATCGACACGCTGGTCGCCGTCTACGAGGCCGAGTACGACGTCGTCCCCGCGCTCCGCGCCGGTGGCGAGCGTCACCAGTCGCTGCGCGACGGGGCGGCGATCGAGATCGGCCTGCGGTCGTTCCTCGAGGCGGGCGGCTTCAGCGCCTTCACGACGAACTTCGAGGACCTCGGCGCTCTCAAGCAGCTGCCCGGTCTCGCCGTGCAGCGCCTCATGGCCGAGGGCTACGGCTTCGGCGCCGAGGGCGACTGGAAGACCTCGGTGCTGGTGCGCGCGGCCAACGTGATGGGCGCCGGTCTGCCGGGTGGCGCCTCCCTGATGGAGGACTACACGTACCACCTCGTCCCCGGCGAGGAGAAGATCCTCGGGGCGCACATGCTCGAGGTCAGCCCCGCCCTGACGTCGCAGCGCGCGTCGCTCGAGGTGCACGCGCTCGGCATCGGCGGCAAGGACGACCCCGTGCGCCTGGTCTTCTCGGCCGACCCCGGCCCGGCCGTCGTCGTCGCGATGAGCGACGTGCGCGACCGGTTCCGCCTGACCGTGAACGTCGTCGACGTCGTCGAGCCCGACGAGGACCTCCCGAACCTGCCGGTCGGCCGCGCGGTGTGGAAGCCCCGCCCCTCGTTCCCCGTGTCGGCCGAGGCCTGGCTCACCGCCGGCGCCGCGCACCACACGGTGATGTCGACGGCGGTCGGCCTCGAGGCCTTCGAGGACCTCGCCCGCATCGTCGAGACCGAGCTGCTCGTCATCGACGAGGACACCCGCATCCGCGACTTCCGTCACGAGGTCGCCTGGAACGCCGCGTACCACCGCCTCGCCCGCGGCCTGTAGCGGATCCGCTTGCGGGTCGCCGGGCGGGCCCGCTTGCGGGTCGCCGGGCGGGCCCGCCAGCCCGCCCGCTAGCCGGGCCCGCCGGCTGGCCGGTCCGCCCGCCGGGCCCGCAGGCCGGTCCAGTGGTCGGAAGATGTCCTTCCACTGGCCGCGAAGGACATCTTCCGACCACTCGGCAGCCTGAGCGGAGCACGCGGGCCGGACGCAGGGGGCTGGCCTAGCGTGGCGGGGTGACCGAACAGACCTCTCGCACCGCGCCTCCTGCCGCATCGATCCCCGAGGAGGCGCGGCGACGGTTCGAGACACCGGCCGGCGTGATCATCGGCCGGGTCGACGGCGACGTCGTGCGGGCGACGGGCATCCGCTACGCCGAGTCCGAGCGCTTCGCGCCGCCCCGGCCCGTGCCGCCGGCCACCGAGCCCGTGCTCGCCTTCGAGCCCTCGCCGGGGTCGCCGCAGCTGCCGTCCGAGACCCTGAGCTCGCTCATCGAGGGCGCCGGCGACGGCCTGATCGCCGACGAGAGCTGCCAGTTCGTCTCGATCACCCTGCCCGCCGACGCCCGGCCCGACGAGCGGCTGCCGGTCATGGTGTGGATCCACGGCGGGTCGTACGTGACCGGTGCCGGCGACCTCTCCGTCTACGACCCTCGGGCGCTCGTCGTCGAGCAGCGCGTGATCGTCGTGGCCGTCACGTACCGCCTCGGCATGCTCGGATTCTTCGCCGACGACGATCGGATCCCCGCGAACCTCGGCCTCCTCGACCAGCTCGAGGCGCTCCGCTGGGTGCACGCGAACATCGGGGCGTTCGGCGGCGCGGCCGACCGCGTCACCCTCTTCGGCCAGTCCGCCGGCGGCGACGCCATCGCCCACCTGATGATCGCCGACGGCGCCGAGGGGCTCTTCCAGCGGGCGATCGTGCAGAGCGCGCCGCTCGGCATCACGTCGGGCCGCTCGAAGATGGCGGCCGCGATGGCCGCCGCCGTCGGCACGCCGGCCCGCGATGCCCCGATCGACGAGCTGCTCGCCCAGCAGGCCGTCGCCGAGAGGGCCGCACGCCGCTTCGGACTGCGCGGCGGCATGGCGTTCGGGTTGCAGTACGGCAGGTCGCCCCTGCCCGCCGAGGCCGACCGCGACGCCGCCTGGCGCCGCGTCGCTCCGCGGATCGACGTGCTGATCGGGACGACCACCGAAGAGACCGGGCTCTTCCTGATGTTCATCCCGGCGCTCCGTCGCCTCGCCGCGCTGCCCCTCGTGGGCGGGCTGGTGCGCAGGGTGCTGGTCGGCGGGACGACCCACGTGATCTACGGCCGGGACGCGCGGGCGTTCGTGGACCGGCACCGCGCCTCCGGCGGTCGTGCCGTGCGGTACCGGATGACCTGGGCCCCCGAGGGCGCCGAGTTCGGCGCCGCCCACGTGACCGACGTGCCGCTGCTGCTCGGCGGGCGCGAGTCGTGGGGGCACACGCGGCTGATCGGCTCGAGTGCGTGGGAGGACGTCGACCGCCGAGGGCGCCGGGTGCGGCAGATCTGGGCCGACTTCGCCCGGACCGGCGCGCTGGCGTCCGACGCGGCCGCGGGGGCTCGCGACACGATCACCCTCGACCGGGGCTGACGCGCGCCTCGCCGGCGATCCGGCGCGCCGCCGGCTCGCACGCGTGACACCCCGTTTTCGGCGCTACACCCGCATCTACCGGGGTGTAGCGCCGAAAAGCGGGTGTAGCGGCGCGGGCTCTGCGCGGCGCGGGCTAGGCGCGGAGGGCGGCGGCGAGGCGGTCCCACCACGCGGCGGAGGCGGTCCGGGCCGGGCCGACCCGCGCCTCCCAGGCGGTGCGCACCGCGTCGCGTGCGCCCCAGGCGTCGAGCACGATCCGGTCCGCCGAGCCGGCCAGCACCTGCTCGGCCGAGACGACGCTCGACTGGCCGAAGTTCGCGAGCGCGCCGGTCAGCTTGACCGTCGTGTAGTCGTCGACCGCGATGCCGACCGTCGGAACGCCCGCCGCGACGGCGAACACGGCCGGGTGGTAGCGGCTCGTCAGGTGCAGCGACGCCTCGCGGGCGAACCGGGCGGCCGCGGCGGTGTCGGTGGTGGGCTCGACGCGGGCGGGCCGGGTCATGCGGTCGATCACGGCGCGGTGCAGCAGCGAGTCGCCGCGCTCGTCGTCGCTCCGCAGCGACGCCCAGTGCGCCAGGAACACCACCTCGAGTCCCGTCTCGTCGACGACCCGGTCGAGGAGGCGCGCCACGGCCTCCGCGAACGCGGTGCGGTCGGCGGCTCCCACGTGCGCGGACAGGCTCACGGCGCAGTACGGTGCGGCGGCGGCTGCGGCGCCGGTCGCCGCGTCGGTGCTCGGCCCGACCCCGAGCCCCGGCCCGAGCCCGAGCCCGAGCCCGACGAAGCTCGCGTCGTCGATCGTCGCCGTCAGCCGCGACTCGGGCACGCCGAGGGTCCGCACGAGCTCGAACGACGCGCGCTCGCGCAACCCGACCAGCTCGGCGCCCGACAGCAGCTCGGCCACGAGCGCGCGGTCGTCGCCGTCGAGCACCGGTCCGATCGTCTGACCGGTGACGACGTACGGCTTGCCCGCTCGGCGGGCGAGCTCGGCGAGGGTCGCCCGCTCGTACACGTGCATCGGCCAGAGCGACGCCATGTTGCCGCCGCCGGCGACGGCGAAGGCGTCGGAGGCGCGGATCGCCTCGATGGCCGACCACGCGGCGTCGGAGGCGGGGAGTGCGGAACGGTCGCCGTCGGCGGCGGCCAGCACGCGCCTCCTGCGCTCGATCCGTCCGTCGCGGTCACCGGCCGTCGCGGGCGAGAAGTCCAGGGCGGGCACGGCCTCGACGCCGTAGCGGGCGGAGGTCTCGGCCGGGGTCGACGAGACGCCCGTGATGGTCGCGCCGCGGGCCCGGAGCTGCGCCGCGAACTCGTCGAACATGGCCTCGTCGCCGATGTGGATCATGTCGTCGACGACGCCGACGTCTCCGATGGTGACGATGCGCACGCGGGGCCTCCGGGGTGGGGTTCGAGGGTCGCGGATCCGCGCCCAGACGACGGTAGCGGATCGCGGGGCGGGGCTTCGGACGGGTGGGGCGGCGCACGCGCCTGCGCGACCCCGGGCGGCGATAGGCTCCCCTCGGCCCGGGGAGTCCGGGCGGCCCGGGGGACCGGGCGCTGCGCCCGACCCGGCGACCCACCCGAGAGGCGGCACCATGGGGATCCAGACCTCGCTCGACGCGATCCACGAGGCCGAGCGCCTCGTCGACTCCATGCGCCTCGCCGACGAGCTCGCGCTCGACGCGGCCCGCACCGGCGGCCCCCGGACGATCCGCGTGCTGCGGTCGGCCCTCTCGAGCGACGATCAGCTGGTCGCGGTCGCCGCCGCGAACGCCCTCGCCCAGGTCTTCGACGACGAGGCCGACGTCGTGCTCTCGGCGCTGCTGTCGAGCGAACGCACGTTCCTGCGCGAGCACGCCGCCTCGGCTCTCAGCCAGCGCCTCCCTCGCTACGACACGATCGGGCGGCTGATCGGCCTCGTCGCGGCGGGCGGGTTCACCGGCATGGTCGCGCAGCGCACCCTCGAGCAGTGGACGTCGTCGTCGCCCGCCCTCGTCGCCGTCGGCCTCGAGGGCGCGCTGCTCGGCGTGCACGAACCCGGCGCGCGCTACCGCCTGGTCGAGACGCTCGGCCTCGTGCGCGCGGCGATCGCGACCCGCCCCCTGCTCGCCGTGGCGCTCGACCCGGGCGAGGACGAGCGCGTGCGGGTCGCCGCCGTCTCGGCCCTCGGACAGCGCCGGGGCGACGTCGCCGTGGCCTCGGCGGTCGACGGGCTGGCCCGGCACGAGGGGTTCCTCGGCGACGTCGCCCGGCTGGCCGTCGTCGATCTGTCGGCCCGGCACGAGGGTCTGCGGATCCCGTCGGACGACCTCACCGTGGCTCAGCTCTTCCTGCACGCCGACATCGACGCCGACCTGACCCAGGCGGGCAGCGGCGACAACGGCGGGATCGCGACGCTGCTCGTGCGACTCGGCGACGCGCTCGCCGGGCGCGCGATCGGCGCCGGTGCCCACGCCGGTGCTCTCGCAGCCGATGCGGGCCGAGGAGGCGCGGGCGCGGCAGCCGGGACGGCCCGCGTCGGCCGGGTGGTCACCCTCTCGCGGGGTTCCGCCGCCGGGGCGCTCGACAGCGTCGAACGCGTCGCCGCCACGACCTCGGGTCACACGTACGGTCGCGTTCCGCTGCTCAGCGAGCCGGTCTCGTCGGCGACTGCCTGGCCGCTGCGCGTCGCGGCCCGTCGGGGCATCCGCCGCATCCTCCGGGCGAGCGGCGGGGTCGATCTGCTCCACCTGCGGATGGCCGACGTCGGCTCGCTCGCGGCCTCCGACGTGGCCCGCGAGCTCGACATCCCCGTGGTGTTCACGGTCGCCCCCGACCCGCACGCCGTCATCCAGTCGCTCGACCTCGCGGGCGGTCTCACGCGCGAGACGTTCGGCGACGTCGACGAGCGCGAGCACTTCTGGTTCCGCACCCGACTGGTGCAGCAGCTGGCCGCCAACGCGTCGCACACGGTGCTGTTCCCCCGGCCCGAGCTGCGGCGCGACATGCGCGAGCTCGTCGGCATCGACATCACGGCCCACCCCGAGCGGCACACCGTCGTGCCCGAGGGGATCGACCTCGACGTGGTCGACCGCTCGGTGACCGAGGCGGCCGAGCACGCGGCGGGTCTGCCGCCGACCCCGCCGCTCGCCGAGCTGCGCGACCTGCTCGAGACCCTCCCGGAGGCGCGGCGCGGTCTGCCCCTGCTGGTGAGCGTCGGGCGCCTGCACCGCGTCAAGGGCATGGCGACGATCGTCGAGGCATGGGCCGGCGGGGGTGCGGGCGACGGGGCCGGTGCGGCCGGGGGGACCGGTGCGGCCGGCGGGGCCGGTGCGGCCGGCGGGGCCGGTGCGCTGAGCGACCGGGCGAATCTGCTGCTGATCGGCGGCGATCTGCGGCACCCGAGCGCCGACGAGCGGGAGCAGCTCGACCTCATCGACGGGATCGTCCCGACCGACCGGCACCGCGCCTCCGGCCTGCTGCTGCCCGGGCACCGTCCGAACGACACCGTCGCCCGGTGGGTCGCGGCGGCGCGCTTCGGCGTGCCCGGTCTGTCGGCGCCGCGCGGCGTCTACGTCTGCGGCAGCCTGAAGGAGGAGTTCGGCATCGCGCTGCTCGAGGCGATGGGGTCGGGGCTGCTCGTCGTCGCGCCCGAGGGCGGCGGGCCGTCGACGTACGTGCGGCAGGGCGACACCGGGTTCCTGACCCGCACATGGGACGTCGAGGCGCTCCGGCTCGCGATGGCCGAGGCGCTCGAGGCGGCGGGCTCCGAGACGACGGAGGCGCGGGCCGGCCGGTCACGCGACACCGTCGAGCGGTCGTTCACCATCCAGGCCATGGCCGGCGCTCTCACGGGGGTCTACGGCACCGTGCACGACGACGAGCTCGAGCAGCGCGAGTGGAGCGTGAGCTCGCGATGACCCTGCTCGTGATCAGCCCCGACTACGCCTCGCACCTGCTGCCGCTCGCCACCCTCGCCACCGAGTGGCGCGAGCGCGGCGAACGGGTGGTCGTGGCGACCGGCCCGGCCACCGCCTCCATCGTCGAGTCGTTCGGCTTCGAGCGCGCCCACCTGCAGCTCGGCCGCGGCTCGAACCCCGGCGTCATCCGCGCCGAGGAGCAGGTCGCCGACGAGGACGCATCGCTCCGCGGCTTCTTCGACGCGACCCGCCTCGGCATGATCGAGACGCTCGGCTACCAGGCGCGCGAACGACTGACCGACCTCATGTGGCAGCCGGTCGAGACGGCCCGCGCCGTGCTGGCCGTCGTCGCCGAGGTCGCCCCCGACCGGATCATCGTCGACCACCTGGCCTTCAGCGCCCGCCTCGCGCTCGTCGCCGGAGGGGTGCCCTACGCCGACGTCGTGCTCGGACACCCGACCGCGCTGCCCGTCGGCGACGAGGTGTACGGCTGCCCGCCGGAGTGGCCTGCCGCGTTCGACGACGCCGCCGGCGGGGAGGCCGGGGAGGCCGGGGAGGCCGGGGAGGCCGCGGAGACCGGGGCCGGGGGTGCCACGCGACGTGACGCCGCCGGGATCGCCGGGCTGCGCGAGCTGTGCGAGCGGGTCGACGCGTCGTTCACCGCCGAGTGGAACACCGCGCTCGCCGAGCTGGCCCCCGACCTGCCGCCGTCGACGAGCGCGTTCGGCGAGCACGGCGAGCTGCTGCTCTACAACTACCCGGGCGAGCTGGCCGACCCCGCCCGCGAGGAGCTCCTGCCGCCGCACGTCTGGCTCGGCTCGGCCGTGCGCTCCGAGCCCGCGGACCCCGAGGTCGAGGCCTGGCTCGCTCAGGGCGCCGCGGTTCGGCGGGTTCCCGTCATCGAGGGCGGGTCAGCGCTGACCCGCCCTGGCCGACAGGAACCCGCCGCAGCCGCCGAGCCGTTCGTGTACGTGAGCTTCGGCAGCTTCCTCTCGGTGCGCTCGGACGTGCTCGGCCGCGTGGCCGCGGCGCTCCGCACGCTCGGCGTCCGAGCGGCGATCGCGCTGGGGTCGGGCACGCGGGAGGACCTCGGCGAGATCCCGTCCGACTGGCTCGTCCGGGAGTTCCTGCCGCAGGTCAGGCTGCTCGGGGCGGCGTCCGCGGCCGTGACGCACGGGGGCAACAACAGCGTGACCGAGGCGATGACCGCCGGTGTGCCGCTCGTCGTGCTGCCGTTCTCGACCGACCAGTTCGCCGGGGCCGCGGCGCTCGAGCGGACCGGCTTCGGCTTGGCCCTCGCTCCCAACACGGCGACGGAGGGCGAGCTGGCCGAGGCGCTGCAGCATGTGCTCGCCCTCGCCGAGAGCGCGCCCGACGCGGCGGCGGGCCTGGCCGCGCTCGCCTCGGCGCTGAACGAGGTGCCGGGCAGGGTGCGAGCCGCGACGGCGCTGACCGCCGGGCGCTGACCCGGCCGGCCCACGCCTCCTCGGTTCGGGTCGTTGCGGTTAGGGTCGGGTCGGGTGTCAGCCGAAGACGACCGCGCGCATCGCCTCGGGGCTGACGGCGGCCTCGCGGTACCGCTCCATGAGGGCCGCGTTCGCGTCGTACTGCGGCCCCTTGCGCGACTCGGCCTGGTGATGAAGCGCGAAGACCATGCCCTCGTGCCGCCGCGGAGCCTCGCCGAGCAGCGTGCTGTGCGCGAGGTACCACGCGGCGTCCTCGAAGCCCCAGCCGCGGAACCGCTCGTCCTGTCCGCCGTGACTGCGCCACGAGGAGGCGCGGGTCACGTAGACCCCCGAGCACGCGCCCCGCACGAGCTCGAAGTCGCACTGCTCGAGGGGCGTCCCGGCGGCCGCCTGCGCGGTCCCGTCGCGCCCGAGCCAGTGGTACTCGGTGTAGGGGAGGTGCACGCTGCCGCTGTCGCGCGCGGCCTCGATCGCGGCGAGCAGGGGCTCGCGCTGGGGGAGGGTGTCGGCATCGCCGATCACGGCGATCTCGTCGTCGGCGAGGGCCGCGACGCCGAGGTTGCGGCACTGGGCCAGGTTGAACACCGGGTCGGGCGAGTCGACCGTCCGGATGACGGCCTCGGGCAGCGCCGCCGCGTACCAGTCGCGGACGACCTCGAAGGCCGTGATGCGGCTGGGCTGCGGACGCCAGGGGAGCACGACGGTGACCATCCCGCGAGCCTAGCGGCGGGGTGTCGGCGATCGGGCCGCGGCGGTGGACCCGCTCGGCGGGGGACCCGCTCGGCGGGCCGAGGGTCGCCGGCGGGGGAGCGTCGGCGCCCGCATCCGCCCACACCAGCCCGCACCCGCCCGCACCTGCTCGCCGCGCTCGGCGCGTCCGCTGGCCGCGGAACGCGAGCGTCCCCCACGCCGCAGCCGCCGTGCAGACGCCGTCGATACCCTGACGGCGGCTGCTCTGCGCGGCCGACCGTCCGGAACGAGCCGGGCGCCGCCTCCGCGGTCCGCCCCTCGGCCTGCGGGTGCCCGTCGGTCGCCTCGGCCACGATCCGCGGACGGGCCCCGGGTCGGAGAGGCACCCCGTGACCAGCGCATCCACCCCCTCGCCGTCGGCTGGCACCTCCTCGATCCCCGTCCCGCTCGGCGGCCCTCGGAGCGGCGGGGTCCGTGCGGCGGACCGCGGTGCGGCGGACCGCGGTTCGGCGGAGTGGGGTGCAGCCCGGACGGCCGCCCGCCCGCCGATCCGCCTCGCGGTCGTGCTCGGGCTGATCGCCGCCGTCATCCCCGCCGCGGGCTCGTGGATCCCGTCGTTCTGGGGCGACGAGGCGGCGAGCGTCATGTCGGCGCAGCGCCCCCTGCCCAGCCTGTTCCACATGGTCGGCCACATCGACGCCGTCCACGGGCTGTACTACCTCGGGCTGCACTTCTGGATCGACCTGTTCGGCGCCTCCCCCTTCTCGACCCGACTGCCGTCGGCGCTCGCCGTCGGCGCGATGGTCGCCGGGGTCGTGCTGCTCGTCGACCGGCTCGGCACCCGCCGCCTCGCCGTCATCGCCGGAGTCGTCGCCGCCGTGCTGCCCCGCGTCACCTCGATGGGCACCGAGACGCGGTCGTACGCGATCGGCGCGGCCCTCGCCGTCTGGAGCACCTGGGCCCTGGTGCGGATCGTGACCAGCCGGCACCGCGCCTCCCGGGCGGACTGGGTCGCCTACGGCGTGCTCGCCGGAGCCGGCGTCGGCGTGTTCGTGTACTTCGGGCTGATCGTGGGCGTGCACGCGCTGCTCCTGGCCGCGCTCGCACGCGACGCGCGTGTCTCTGCCGGTGGCGTGGCGGGTGCCGGCGCGGCCGGCGGGCGCCTGCGCGAGGGTGCCGACGTCCTGCGGGCCTGGGCGGCGACGGTGGTGGTCGCGTTGCTCGCGGTCTCGCCGATCGTCGTCTTCTCGGTCGCCCAGCGGGGCCAGGTGTCGTTCCTCGCGCGTCGCGACACGACGAGTCCGCGCGCGCTGCTCGTCGAGCTGTGGTTCGGCGACGCCCGCTTCGCCGTCGTCGCGTGGGCGCTCGTCGGGGTCGCCGTCGTGGCGCTCGTCGTCGGACTGCTGCACCGCGCCCGTGACGGCTGGACGGCCGCCCTCTCGGTGACGCCCCGGGGAGTGCTCACGGTGACGGCGCTCCTCCTCGCCTTCGTCCCCGCCGTGTCGCTGCTTGTGCTGAACCTCGCCGTGCCCGCGTTCTCGGGTCGCTACCTGTCGTTCAGCGCACCGGCCGTCGCGATCCTCGTGGCGATCGGCATCGACGTGCTCGCCTCACGACGCACGGCGGTCGCGGTGCTCGGAGTCGCGCTCGTCGTGGGGCTCGCCGCCCCCGTCTGGCTCGACCAGCGCGGACCGTACGCGAAGAACGCGACCGGCTGGCAGGACCTCAGCGCCCTCGTCGGCGAGCACGCCTCGGCCGGCGACGCTCTCGTGTTCGACGAGTCGCCGAAGCCGTCGATCGAGCCGCGACTCGCGCTGCACACCTACCCCGACGGGTTCGAGGGGCTGCGCGACGTGACGCTCAAGACGCCGTTCGTCGACGCCGACGGCTGGCGCGACGACGTGCTGACGGTGCCCGAGGCGGCCGCGGCCGGTCGCTTCGACGACGCCCCGCGGGTCTGGTTCGTCGAGTACGTCGCGGCCGACGGCAGCACCTCGCCCAAGTCGGGTCTGCGCGAGCTGCTCGGCGACGGCTACGTCGAGGTCGACTCCTGGAGCACGCACCGCGCCCGCCTCGTCGAGCTCGAGCGCTAGCGCTAGCGCGGCGCGCCGCGCGCCGCGCGCCGCGGCCGGCCGCGCGCCGCTGCCGGCCGCGCGTCCCGCGCGCCGGCGCGTCCCCTTCGCGACACCCCGTTCTCGGCGCGACACCCGCATTTATCGGGGTGTATCGCCGAAAACCGGGTGTAGCGATGGGCCGGCCTGGGCTGGCCGGGCGTGGCCGGGCTGACGCGATGGCGCGTCCCCTTCGCGACACCCCGTCCCCGGGGTGACACCCCGTTCTCCGCGTGACACCCCGTTCTCGGCGTGACACCCGCATTCATCGGGGTGTATCGCCGAAAAGCGGGTGTAGCGATGGGCTGGCCTGGCCTGGCCGGGCGCGGCCGGGCGCGGCCGGCCGGCGCGGGCGGGCCGACGCGCTCGCCCCGGCTACCGCGTCAGCGCGGTCAGCTCGGCGCGCGTGCGGGCGCCGGCCTTCCGCAGCAGGTTCGAGACGTGGAACTTTACCGTGTTCTCGCTGATCCCGAGCGACTCGGCGATCGCCCGGTTGCGTGCGCCCGACGCGACGAAGCGCAGCACCTCGCGTTCGCGCACGCTCAGCGCCACGGTGTCGTCGAGCGACCCGCTCTCGGCGGGCGGGTCGAGCGGCAGCGTGACGGCGACGTCGGATCCCCAGCCCGGCGTCGAGGCGACCGAGAGCGAGCCGTCGAGGGCCGTCACCCGCTCGGCGATGGGTCGCAGCGAGTCGTCGTGCACGGTCAGGGCCCCGGCGCCGTCGTCGCGGATGCTCATCAGCAGGTTGAGGCCGTCGCAGTCCCACTGGATGCGCACGCGGCGCGACTCGCCGGTGTCGACGAGGGCGAGCACGGCGCTCCGGACGATGGCCCGGGCCGCGTGGGCGACCTCTCCGGGCAGGGCCCGACCCGTCGCGGGCGGTTCGACGAACTGGACGTCGAGGTCGCCGAAGCGGACGAGGGGCCGCAGATCGCTCCGGAGGCGCGCGAAGGCCCCGACCACCGGCTCGAGCAGCAGCGACCGCTGGTGGTCCGTCTCGGTGCGGATCTCGACCATGGCCGAGGCGGCGATGTCGATGGCCATGGTGCGGGCGGCGCGGTCGTCGAGGCGGGCCGACCGCAGGGTCGCGAGCAGGGACTCGAGCGTGAGGGCCTGCCGGTCGACGAGCTCGGCGACGGTTCGGGCGTGCTCGACGACGAGCGATCGGCTGGCGGGCGACGGCAGATCGGCGAGGGGCGCGGTGGTGTCGAGCATGGGGCCAACCTATCCTCCACACGGCGGCCCACCCGAACGGGTAGTCGCACCTCGTCGGATGCACGGCGCACGAGGAGGTGCGGGCGAGCAGGGTGGTACCCATGCCCTCCGCAGACAGCACCCCCACCCCCGCCGACGCGCTCGAGCTCGTCCGGGCCGAGGTCGATCAGGCGATCCGCGCCGTGGTCGAGACGAGCCCCGACGGTCTCGAGGCCGTGGCCGATCTGGTCTCGGGCGCCGAGCGCGTCTTCGTGCACGGTGCCGGGCGCTCGGGTCTGGCGCTGCGCATGACGGCCATGCGCCTCATGCACCTCGGCCTCGCCGTGCACGTCGTCGGCGACGTCACGACCCCTGCGATCCGCGAGGGCGACGTGCTGCTGACGGCGAGCGGCTCGGGCACGACGGGCGGCATCGTCCGTGCGGCGGAGGCGGCGACCGAGGCCGGCGCCCGCGTCGCCGCGGTGACGACCGCCTCCTCGTCCCCCCTCGCCGAGCTCGCCACGGCCGTCGTCATCGTGCCGGCCGCCGAGAAGCTCGACCGCTCGGGCGACGCGTCGGCGCAGTACGCCGGCGGCCTGTTCGAGCAGGTCGTCGTGCTGGTCGGCGACGCGCTCTTCCACGCCCTGTGGAAGCGCTCGGGCATCGACGCCGACGACCTCTGGCCTCGGCACGCCAACCTCGAGTAGTCGCACCGCGCCTCCTCGATCCTCCCCTCATCCGCATCACAGAAGGAGCACCACATGAAGCTGCAGTTCGCCATGGACACCCTGACCACCGAGGCCGCCCTCGAGCTCGCCGCCGCCGCCGCACCCAGCGTCGACATCATCGAGCTGGGCACGCCGCTGATCAAGGCCGAGGGCTTCCGCGCCATCACCGCCATCAAAGAGGCGCACCCCGACAAGATCGTGTTCGCCGACCTCAAGACGATGGACGCCGGCGAGCTCGAGGCGGGCGAGGCCTTCAAGGCCGGCGCCGACCTCGTGACCGTGCTCGGCGTCGCCGGCGACAGCACCATCGCCGGCGCCGTCAAGGCAGCCAAGGCCCACGGCAAGGGCATCGTCGTCGACCTGATCGGCGTCACCGACAAGGCCGCCCGCGCGAAGGAGGTCGTCGCGCTCGGCGCCGAGTTCGTCGAGATGCACGCCGGCCTCGACGAGCAGGCCGAAGAGGGCTTCACCTTCGAGAAGCTGCTCGAGGCCGGCAAGGCCTCGGGTGTGCCGTTCTCGGTCGCCGGCGGCGTCAAGGCGTCGTCGGTCGGCTCGGTCCGTGACGCGGGTGCGCAGGTCGCCGTCGCCGGTGCCGCGATCTACGGTGCGGACGACGTCGCCGCGGCCGCTGCGGAGATCCGCGCCGCCATCTGACCCGAGTGCCGGTCGGCCCCCGGGTGGCCCTCGGGGGCTGGCCGGGAGGAACGGCCGTCGTCAGCGCCATTGCTGCCGGCGGCCGCACCTCCCGGTCTGCCGGGGTCGAAGCTAGCGCGGACCTGAGCCGTAGTCGAGTCCGTCTCGGGTGGTCGTAGTGTGATCGTGATGAGCGAGCCGATCACCCCCGAGCCCACCTCCGCCCCCGAGCCCGGCATCTACCGCCACTTCAAGGGTGCCCTCTACGAGGTCGTCGGCACGGGCCGCCACAGCGAGACCGACGAGGCCCTCGTGTTCTATCGCAAGCTCTACGACGACTACTCGTTCTGGGTGCGTCCCCTCGACGACTTCGTCGCCACCGTGCAGCGCGACGGCTACGACGGTCCGCGGTTCGCGCGCGAGCACTGAACCACCGCCGCATCCCTCTGCAGGATGATTCTGTGCGGATGATCAGGAATCTTCTGCATACTTGCCGCTTCGCCCGAGCGCACGCCCGTCTGACGGGAGCGTGGGCGGACGACTCGAGGCTCTGACGCCTCGACGGACCCCCACCGCCGATCCCCGGCATCGACGACGTGTCATCTCCGTCGTCCGAACCGGGTCGTGACCTCCTGCGTGCACCGAGGAGGCGCGGGTCGGCCGAGCACGAGGACTCCATGCCCCCCGAGACACCAGGCACCACCCCTGCGCCCACGACCCGCCGAGCGCTGGCCACCGCCCGCCGCCGGGCCGCGCGCCGCAAGCTGATGACGATCGGCTCGATCGCCGCCGTCGCCCTCGTCGGCGGCACCGGCTTCGCCGTGTACACGACCTCCGGGCCCGCGACCGGGACGACCACCGCCTCCCACGCAGCCGACGTCGAGGCGCAGGAGGCCGCGATCGCCGAGTCGCTCAGCGACGCGAAGGCCAAGTCGACGATCTCGATCGCGAACCAGGTCGTCGCCGCGACCTCGGGCAAGGTCGACACCAGCGCGCTCGAGACGTCGGTCGCCGCACTCGACGACTACGAGTCGCTCGACCCCGACGCGGTCGACGACCGGGTGGCGCACACGGCCAGCACGGCGCAGACGGTCCAGGCCGCCGCCGCCGAGGTCGACAAGAAGGTCAAGGCCGCCGCCGAGAAGAAGGCCGCCGAAGAGAAGGCCGCCGCCGACGCGAAGGCCGCTGCGGAGGCCGAGGCCGCCGCCGAGGCGAAGGCCGCTGCGGAAGCCGCCGCCGAGGCCGCCTCGCTCGCCGAGGGCAACACCGTCGCCGGGGCCCAGGCCACCGCGCAGCGACTCGCCTCGTCGGACTACGGCTGGGGCGCCGACCAGTTCTCGTGCCTCGTCTCCCTGTGGACGAAGGAGTCCGGCTGGAACTACCAGGCCTACAACGCCAACGGAGGCGCGACCGGCATCCCGCAGGCGCTGCCCGGCAGCAAGATGGCGTCGGCCGGCTCGGACTGGGCGACGAACGCCAGCACCCAGGTCGCCTGGGGCCTCGACTACATCGACCGCGCCTACGGCAGCCCGTGCGGCGCCTGGTCGCACAGCCAGGCGGTCAACTGGTACTGATCCGTCCGACTCGAGACGCCCTCCCCCTCGCGGGGAGGGCGTCTCGTCGTTGGAGCGCTCGCGCTCGCTCGCCAGCTCGAGTGGTCGGAAGATGCTCTTCGGCGGGCTGGAGTGAGCATCTTCTGACCAGTGGGGCGGGCGCGGGCGCGGGCGCCGGCCACGGATGCGGCCGCCGGTAACACGCCCGACACGCACCGCGCCTCCTCGGCTGTCATGATCGGCGGATGAGACGCCACGCCGCCGCCCTGCTCGAGTTCGACGTCGCCGCTCCGGCCGAGTTCGTCCTGTCGATCGCCGTGTCGCGGCTGTACGACGCCGTCACCGACGAGACCCTGGTCGTGACTCAGAACGGCGAGCCGATCACGGTCCGCGAGCTCGACGACCGGCACGGCACCCGGCTGCATCTCTGCGACGTGCAGGAGGGGCGGGTCGTCGTCGACTACCGGGCCGTCGTCGAGGGCCGCATCGGGCCGGCCGCGCTCGACGAGATCGACCTCGTGAGGTACCTGCGTCCGAGCCGGTACTGCGAGTCGGACACGCTCTTCCCGACGGCACGCGCCGAGTTCGGCGGGCTCGAGGGGCGCGACCTGCTGGCCGCCGTGAGCTCGTGGGTCGGCGCGCACCTCGCTTACGTGCCCGGGGCGAGCGCGCCCACCGACGGCGCCGTGCAGACGCTGCTCGACCGGCGGGGAGTGTGCCGCGACTACGCGCATCTCGTCGTCGCGCTGCTGCGGGCGCTCGACGTGCCGGCCCGGCTCGTGTCGGTGTACGCGCCCGGCCTGTCGCCGATGGACTTCCACGCCGTCGCCGAGGCGTGGGTCGACGAGCAGTGGCACGTGGTCGACGCGACGGCGCTCGCTCCGCGGCAATCGCTCGTGCGGATCGCGACGGGGCGCGACGCGTCGGACACCGCGTTCCTCTCGAGCCGAGGAGGCGCGGTGACGGTCGCGAGCATGCGCGTCACCGCCGTCGTCGACGAGCTCCCCACCGACGACGTCGCCGAGTTCGTCAGCCTCGGCTGAGCCGCCAGCCGCCAGCCGCCAGCCGCCGGCCGCCGGTCACGTCTCGGTGAGCGCCGCCGCGTAGGCCTTGACCGAGCGGTGGTAGCGGGGGAGGGTCGGCTCGAGGGCCTCGACGGCGACGCGCAGGGCCTCGTCGGCACGACCGGCGCTGTGCAGCGCGAGGGCGAGGAAGACGCGAGGGGCCGCACCGGTCGCCGGGTGCTCGGGGGCGTCGCGGAGCATCGCGATGGCCTCGTCGACGCGCCCGATGTTCCGCAGGGTGGAGGCGTGCTGGACGACCATCCGGGCGGCGCGATCGGGGTCGACGGCGTCGAGACCGGCCGCCGTCGCTGCCGTGTAGTGCCGGTCGGCCTCGACCTCGTGCCCGCCCGAGTCGTAGGCGCCGCCCAGCTCGAACTCGCCCAGCGCGGGGTGCGGCGCCTCGTCGGCCAGCACCTGCACGACCTCGATCCGCCGCTGATCGTCGATGGTCTCGTCGGCCCACGCGGCGGCCACGCGCGCCTCCCAGCCGTCGCGGTCGTCGCTGCTCATGCGCCCACGCTAGTCAGTCCCGGGGCTTCTCCGACGGCTGCGGGGTGCCCTGTCTCCGCCGCCTCCGGGCCATCAGAGTGCGGATGAACCCGATCTCCAACGCGATGCCCATCACGAGGGCGCCTCCCGCGATGAGCAGGTCAGCGCCTTGCATGCCGGTCGACAGGGCGTAGATCGGTATGGCGATGATGATTCCGGCGCAGATGACCACATTGCCCGCCGCACCGATATCGGTGGAGGACGTCGATCTGTCTGGCTCATCGGGTGTCGGCATCGTCGTCGCGCTCACTTCGTCTCGTTCGGTGGTTCGTGTGGACGTGCTCGAGAAAGACCGTCCGCCCTTCCACGAAGTACCAGACGCGTGCCGTGCCGCGGGCGGTCGGCTTGTGCTGCCAGCGCTCGAAAGCCTCGCCGCCGCGGTCGATGGTCCCGAGTTCGCCGCGGAGTCGGTAGTTCGTCGGCGTCGTCGTGAGCGGCGTGCTCGTCAGGAAATCCCGCGTGTCGGTCATGGCGTTACGGATCGTCGACGTCAGGTCTCGCCATCCCCGGGCTGCCTCGGACGTCGCGAACCGGAGCTCGTACTCGATCTTCTTCGGCGGGCGGGGGACGAGCTCGCCCCTCTTCGTCGTCGCCACGGCTAGGGGCGATCGACGATCTGGTCGGCCTCATCGTCGAGCCACTCGAGATCCACACGGCCGAGCCCGGCGGCGACGGCCGTGGCGGTCTCTTTCCAGGCCGCCAGCTCGACGGTCACGAGATGCGACTGATCGGTGGAGAAGGAGGCGCGCGCCGCGTCGAGGAGATCACGCGCGCAGGTCTCGCGGTCGCCGGGCGACAGGGCGAGCATCCACGGGAAGGCCCGTGACATGCGTTCGCTCAGAGTGCCCTCCGTGTCGACGGTCGCCGTGATCAGCTGAGCGGCGAGGTCGAGGAGCGTCGTGCGCCCGACCGCCTCGCGCAGCGACATCAGGACGAGGTCCTCACCGTCACGACGGGTCACCGTCACGGGGTGGTCCTCGGCCTCGGCGAACACTTCTGCGGAGTGCTTGCTGAGGTCGGACGATCGACGGGTGCGGGAGCGGCTCTCGGTCGTCTGGCTCATGGGGCTACTTCATTCCGAACATGTTCGGAAGTCGAGCCGGCACCGGCCGGGCAGGTGCCTCGGTCAGCGCAGGCCGGGCGGGAGGGGCGACTCCGTCATGAGCTCGGCGGACAGCTCGAGACAGCGGAGACGGGCGGGCGAGAAGTCGTAGGGCATCGTGCCGAGGGCGTCCATCGCGGTGCGGGGCGCGCGTCGAGCGCCGTCGGCCCGGGCAGGGGAACCACCGGCACCGCCGTCGTCGGCCGGCGGGTGCAGCTCGTCCCAGAGGTCGATCAGCGCGAAGTCCTCGTCGGGCTCTCCGGACTCGACGATGGCGGCGAGCAGTCGCTCCTCGAAGGCGTGCCGCTCGGCCGCCACCTGCGCCACCCGCGGGTCGTCGACCGCGACGGTGTCGTCGAGGGCCTCTTCGGCGGCGTCGACGCGGTCGGACTCCGCGCGGAGGTCGGGTCGCGAGGCCAGCAGGATGAACCGCCCGGCCTGCATCGCGGCGCCGAGAGGGCTCAGCATCCGCTCCGACACGAGCAGCGTGTCGAGGTCGGACTGCCGCAGCGATCCCTCGGGCAGGTGCTCGAGACGACGGGCGACGAAGTCGTCGAGCAGCCCCAATCGACTGCCCCGGGTCCGCATCCGCTCGACGGCCGCCCGCTGTCGCGCGAGCTCCGCCTCGCGGGCTGCGAGCGTGGTCTCGAGGCGCTGCAGGACGTCGGTGACGTCATCGTCATCGCCTCCTGCAGCCGCAGCGGCATGGATGGGAGGCCCCTCGGACCCCGCGCCGCCGAAGGCCCCGCGGATGTCGTCGAGCGAGATGCCCGCGTCGGCCATCGTGCGGATCCACAGCAGTCGGATCATGTCGTCGTACCCGTAGCGGCGTCGGCCGTCGCCGCCCCTCTCGGGTGCGGGCAGCAGCCCGAGCTGTTCGTAGTGGCGGATGGCGCGCGGCGTCGTGCCGACGAATGTCGCGGCATCGCCGATCTGGACCTGGCGCGGCGGGATGAACGACGGGTGCATGAAGGGGCCTTCCTCGGCGGACGGAGCGGGACGGGGACGGAGAAGAGACGGGAGCGGAACCGGGAACGCAGCCTCTGCGACCCCACGGACAACCAGACCACATGACGCTACGGAAGCCGCAAGCCCCACCCGCGGCCCAGACCCCGCATCCGCCGCCTCAGACCCCGCCGACCTCATCGCTCTCGAGGCGCTTGCCCATGCTCACGGCCTCGTACGTCTCGTAGCCGAGGCTCTCGTAGAACGCCAGGACGTCGGTGTTGTCGGGTCGCACCTGCAGCTGCACCTTCGCGCAGCCGAGGGCGGCGAGCATCGACTCGGCCTCGCCGACGAGCGCTCGGCCGAGCCCCGTGCCGCGCTGCGAGGCGGCGACGGCGAGGTAGTGGATCCACCCCCGGTGCCCGTCGTAGCCGACCATCGCCGTGCCGACGACCGACCCGTCGTCGTCCGCGACGAGGAACAGCTCGGGTTGCGTCGTCGTCTTGCGCCGGATGTCCCGGTACGGGTCGTTCCAGGGTCGGGTGAGCCGCGCCTCCTGCCAGAGGGAGACGACGGCCTCGGTGTCGGCCTCGGTGAACGCTCGGATCTGAACCATCCTCCGAGCCTGACACGAGGAGGCGCGGCGCCGGGAAGCAGGGAGGCGCACCTGGGGAGAACGCGAGGCGCACCGAGCCCTGTGATGGGCTCTCAGCGCGGGGTGGGGGCGGGGAGCGGCACCGAGTACTTGAAGCCGACGTGCGAGTCGACGAAGCCCAGGCGCGTGTAGAAGCGGTGGGCGTCGGTCCGTGCCGCGTCGGAGGTGAGCTGCACGAGGGGCGTCTCGAGCTCGACGGCGGCCTCGTCGGTCACCCAGCGCATGAGCGTCCCGCCGATCCCCGACGACCGCACGCTGCTCGAGACGCGGACGGCCTCGACGAGCAGGCGGGAGCTCCCGCGGCGGGCCATGCCGGGGATCACCGTCAGCTGCAGCGTGCCGACGACGGCGCCGTCGGGGCCGGCGACCACGACGATGTCGTTGCCCGGGTCGGCGATGATGTCGGCGAGAGCCCGGGCGTAGGCGTCACGGTCGTCGTCGCTGGCCGTGTCGCCGCGGCCGGCGCTGACCGGGTCGTCCGAGAGCAGCCGCATGATCGCCTCGAGGTCGTCCGGGGTAGCCCGGCGGACGACGAGAGGCGTGCCGCCGGTGCGGAGGGTCGAGGGCAGTGTCAGTCGATCGATCACAGTGACATTCTCTCAATCGCCCTGCCCGCGCCTCCTACCCGACCGGAGTGATCCCGGCCCGACCGCGCCGGCCCCGCTACGGCGTCGAGTCGGAGCCGGCGAGCGGTCCCGTCGACGCGCGATCGAGTCTCAAGCCGAGCACGGTCCGCACGGCGATGCCGCCCCCGCCCCCGCCGCGGTCGTCGTCGAGCCGGGTCATGCCGATCTTGCGGGCGACCCGCTCGGACGACGTGTTGTCGGGGTGGATGATGGCGACGAGCTCGTCGGCGATCTGGTGCTCGCGGGCGAGGTCGCGGCATGCGGCGGCGGCTTCGGTCGCGAGCCCCCGCCCCTGCAGCTCCGTGCGGACGTGGTATCCGACCTCGAGCTTCGGCTCGCCGTTCACGTCCTGCCAGGTCAGACCGCAGTCTCCGACGAAGACGCCCTCGCGGGTCTCGATGATCCACAGCCCGAAGCCGTCCGCGGCGTAGTTCTCCTCGTTCCAGGCGATCCACCGAGCGGCCTCGTCGCGCGTCTTCGGTGCCGGGTAGAACTCCATCACCCGGGGATCCCCGAGGAGGCGCGCCATGTCATCGAGATCCCCCGACGTCATCGGCCGGAACCGGAGGCGCGGGGTCGCAGCGGGGAGCACACCAGCACTGTAGTCACCGGCACCCACCCCGACCGCCCGACCCCTGGTCAGCACGGCCGGGAGCGAGCACACTGACGCCATGATCTTCTCCGTCATCGCCCCACTGGTGCTGGGCGCGGCCTTCGTCGGCCTGTGCCTCGTCCTCCGAGACGAGCATCGTGCCCGCCGCGCTCGCCGCGGCCGCCCCGAGTAGTCGCGCCGGCCGCTCGTCGGGAGGTGGGGCGGAGGTCCGGCAGGCCGCTCCGGGCGTTACCCTCGCGATGTGAACAACCTCTGGGTCCGCGTGAAGACCTCCTCGGGCGCCCGGCTGTGGGTGCTGGCCCTGGCGGCTCTGACGCTCGTCTGCCTCATCGTCGGATTCGTGGCCGTCGGCGTCGGCGTGAGCAATCTCTCCGGCCTGTGCGGGGTGCTCGACGAATTCGGCAATGAGACGCTCGAGTCGTGCGAGCGCGACGCCTCGAGTCTGGTGTGGGGCGGCGTGCTCGCGGTCGTCGGACTGTTCCTGGCCGGCTTCACGGGGCTGGCCGGCGCCGTCGTGTGGTCCGTCGAGGGGCTCCGCCGCCCCTCCGACCGGCCCGCCGCCGGAGCGGACGGCCACCGTGCTGGCGCGACGGACGGCGATCGCGCCGCCGTAGCCGACGGCGACCGCATCGCTGCGACGGACGGCGATCGCGCCGCCGTGACGGACGGCGAACGGCCCGCCGCGACGCCCCAGAGCTGAGACGTTGCGGGGGCGTTCGTGATGCGACGATCAGCCGTCGAGCGCCATCCCCGTGCCGACGGTGGCGCTCGACGGGTGCTCGCCGTCGTGCTGTGCGTGGTCGTCGTCTTCGTCGCGGCGTGGTTCGCCGCCTCGATCCCCCGGCTGTTCCTCGTCCTCGGGCTGCACACCGCGGGAGGTCGGCTCGGGTGGTGGCTCCGCGATCCGAACAACGATGACGGCGAAGAGACCTTCGCGACCATCCTCGGCGTGATCGGCATCGGCGTCGTCGGCACCGTGGCGGTCCTCCTCAGCGGCCTCGCGGTCGCGTTCGAGAGACGGGCGTGGCCCGTGCTGCCCGCGGCTGCGGCCGTCTGGACCCTGCTGACGCTCGTCGACGTCGGCGCCGGGCTGCTCGATGAGATCCGCTGGTTCGGCTGAGCCGGATCCCTCGGCGCTGAGGAGCCCGCCGTGTCCGCCCAGCGGTCGTGCCGCCTCCTTCCGGGCTGCGGACGCGGCCTGACCGACCCCGGGCGGGGTCTCATCGGGAGGCAGCTATTACGCATCGATGCGTGATAGCTGGCGGTGCGGGACATGCCCCCCTGGGTGGGAGCCGGGGCGGGAGCCGGCACGGGACCCGCACCGGGCTGAGATCCGGGCTAGGGCTGCTGCTCCGCTCGCGGTGCAGCCCCGTCGCTCTCGCCAGCGGACCCGGCTGCGACAGCCTCGCCGGCGCGCACCCACCTCCGGGACCGCGAGATGCGCACCAGCATCAGAGGCAGGACCACCAGCAGGATCGCGGCGAGGACGATGAGCAGCACGAGGCTGAAGACGTCGACCTCGTCCAGCAGTCGCGTGATCTGCTGGATCATCAGCCCCGCGTACAGCAGCGTGATCCACGCCACCTGGAACGGCAGGGTGATGCTCGAGACCTGCGCGTAGATCATCGCGGCGTCGCGCTCGGTGGGGTCGAGGTCGACCCGGCGGCGCCCCAGCACGGCCTTGCCGACCTTCTTCAGCAGCGTCGTGTCGCCGCCGGCGCTCTCGCGCAGAGCACGGTTGAACGGTGCCGAGACGATCATGCAGGTCAGGGCGGACCCCGTGAACGCCAGCCCGAGCGCGACCAGCAGGCTCTCCGGCGCGTCCTCGAAGCCGACGAACGCGACGAGGGCGAAGGAGGCGGCGATGAGGACCGCCCCGAACACGAGCGCGATGATGACGACCTTCCGCCGGATCTCGCGCTGCGCGACCGGGGCCCACGGCGGCGCCCCCGCGCGATCGGCCTGCTCGCGCCGCAGCAGGGCGGGGCCGACGACGACCGCCGCCGCGGTCAGCGCCGCGCCCACCGCGACGAACAGCACGGAGACCCACACCGGCGCGCCGTTGAGCACGCCGTACGCCACGACCCCCGCCGCCCCCACGACCTCGGCGAGCCCGACGCCGAGGTACCAGCCCCGCAGGAGGCGCCGGCCGGCCGCGCCGCGCCGGACGTCCCACGTCGCGAGCAGCGACCCGAGCACGAGCGGCCCCCCGCCGAGGAGCAGCACCCCGAAGACGGCGAGCATCAGGGTCCACTCGTCCTCAGGAGGCGCGACCCCGAGAAGGAGGAGCGGCGCGGCGATGATCAGCCCCGTCAGGAGGAGGACGGACGCGACGGATGCCAGGATTCTCATGATGCGTGCCCCCCGGGCGGTCGCGGTCGAGGCCCCCGCAGCAGTGCTGACGACCTCTCACCAACCTAGGCCAACCGGCCGACGACGATCATCGCCCGGCCCGGCGAGCCTCCCGCGCCGGCCCCGCACGGGCCGCCCTCACCGCCTCAGGGCTCGAGCCCCTCCGGCACGGGGTACCCGGCGAACGGCTCGGCGCGGCGCTCGAACTCGGCGCGGCGCGATTCGGGCAGCAGCCCGTTCGCCCCGTACGACAGGGCGATGGTCTCGGGCTCCCACCCCTCGTCCTCGGGGCCGGCGAGGCGTTCGGCGAAGGTGCCCTGGGCGTCGTCCTTCGACAGATCCTGGAACGTGAACGAGAGCCACTGGCCGGTCGGCCCCTCGATGCCGCCCGAAACGATCACCTGCTCGGGCAGCGTCGTGCCGCCGGTGTACTCGAGCCGGTCGGCGTCCGATTGCGGGTAGCGCTCCTCGTCGAACACGGGCTCGGACCAGCCGTGTCGGGCGGCGACCTCGCCGATGATTGCGACCGCCGCCTCCTTCTCGGCCCACGTCCGCGGCACCGACGAGGTCTGCTCGGTCGGCAGGTTCACCACCTGCAGCAGCGACTCCCCGCCCCACCCGTTCTCGACCGGGAACGTCACGTCGATGTCGGCCTGATCCCCCGGAGGCGCGACCCACCTCACCGAGAACCGCTCGGTCAGCGCCGTCTTCATCTCAACGACCATCGCCTCGCCCTCCGCCAGGCCCTCTTCGAGGCTCGGCCCCGCGAGCACCTCGTCGACGCCGATGTCCACCCGGCCGGGGTGCTCGCTCCAGTCGAGCTCGGTCTCGCGCCCCGAGGCGTCGACGACCGTGGTGATCACCGGTCCCGGCGACAGCAGCCAGGCCAGGCCGCCCAGGCCGAGGGTGGGCACGAGCAGAGCCAGGACGACGACCGAGACGACCGTCCCCCGACTGCTCGACCGGCTCCTCCTGCCGTCGTCGGCGGCGGGCGGCTCGTACGTGTCGGAGGGCATGGGGCCGAGTCTCGGGCAGATCGGCGGGCCTCCGCGTCCACCGCGAGGAGGACGGACCGCGCCGGAAGGGGGATCCAGGACGGTGGGAGGCGCGGGGTCCAGGATGCAGGGATGGCACACATCCTCGTCACCGGCTCGACCGACGGCCTCGGCCGCGGCGCCGCCGAAGCCCTGCTCGACCAGGGGCACCACGTCGTCGTCCACGCTCGCAGCGGCTCGCGCGGAGAGGTGCTGCAGCCCCTCGTCGACCGCGGAGCCCGACTCGTCGTCGCCGACCTCTCCGACCGCGACGCCGTCACGGCGCTCGCCGACGAGCTGAACGCGCTCGACACCCCGCTCGACGCCGTCATCCACAACGCGGGACTCATCCGCGGTGCCGCCATGATGCCCGTCAACGTCGTCGCCCCGTACCTGCTCACCGCTCTCGTCACGGCGCCGACACGGCACGTGTATCTCAGCAGCGGCATGCACAAGAGCGGGACCGCCTCGGTGCTCGACGGCGTCGACTGGGCGGGGTCGCGCGAGACGGGGTCGTACTCCGACAGCAAGCTGTTCGTGACGGCGCTCTCGGCGGCTGTCGCGCGCCTCCGGCCCGACCTGCGGAGCAACGCGGTCGACCCGGGCTGGGTGGCGACGAAGATGGGAGGCGCGGGGGCGCCCGACGACTTCGAGCTCGGTCACCGCACCCAGCGACTGCTGGCGCTCGGCGAGCTGGGCGAGGTCAGCGGGGCGTACTGGTTCCACGACGAGCAGCAGCGGCCGCACGACTCGGTCGGCGACGAGGGGTTCCAGGACGCCGTGCTCGCGGTGCTCGAGCGCGAGACGGGCGTCGCGCTGCCGCAGCGCTGAGCGTGGGTGTGAGGCGGGTCCCCGTCATCGGCGGCGGGTCAGCGCTGACCCGCCCCGGATGACGGGGCCCGCCGCACCTGTCACACAGGCTGCTCGACCACGCCCTTGCGGAGGATGAAGCAGCCGTACGGCCCCCAGTCCGACGTCCGCACGACGGCGAACGAGCGCCGCGCCGCCGCGTAGAAGTCGAACCGCTCCAGTGCCTCGACGGCGACCGGTCGCCCGGCCGCCGCGTCGAGCATCTCCTGGAACGCCTCCTGCACCGGCACGACCCGGTCGGGGTCGCCGACCACCTGCATCCGCTTCACCGGGGCCGGCACGAACGTGTCGAGCGGCATCAGCGACAGGATCGCCGCCCCGGCCCGCGGCAGATCGCAGCCGGCCAGATCGATCACCCGTCCGTGGGTCGTGTCGGCCGCGATCGACGCCGCCGGGTGGTTCACGTCGCAGAGCAGCAGGTCGTCGCCGTGGCCCATCGACATGAGCACCATCAGCAGCTCGGCCGTCAGCGCGGGGTCGATCCCCTTCAGCATGATCGCGTCCTACTCGCGAGCCGAGGCCCGGTTGTTGATCTGGTCGAACGCCACGGCCACGAGGATCAGCAGGCCGATCGCGATCTGCAGATAGAACGAGTTCACGGCCAGCAGGTTGCCGCCGTTGTTCAGCACCCCGATCAGCAGAGCCCCGCACGCCGCGCCGATCGCACTGCCCCGGGCGCCCGACAGGCTCGCCCCGCCGATCACGCACGCCGCGATGGCCTGCAGCTCGAACCCGGTGCCCGCGGTCGGCACCCCGGCCCCGAGTCGCGAGGTCAGCAGCACCCCGCCGACCGCCGACAGCAGCCCGGCGATTCCGTAGACCGTGATCGTGACCAGCCGCACCGGCACGCCCGCCAGTCGTGCCGCCTCCGGGTTCGATCCGACGGCGTAGACGTAGCGGCCGAACACCGTGCGCTTCAGCACGAACGCCGCGATCGCCGCGATGACCACGAACAGGATCAGCAGGTTCGGGATGCCGACGACCGAGCCGTTCGCGATCTCCTGGAACCCGTCGGGCAGCCCCTGGATGGTGTTCGCGTCGGTGATGACGAGCACGACGCCCCGGGCTATGCCGAGCATGCCGAGCGTCGCGATGAACGGCGGCAGCTTGAACCTCGTCACGAGCAGCCCGGTGATGATGCCGAGCACGGCGCCGACCAGGGCGCCGAGGAGGAGCGCGAGGGGGATCGGGACGCCCGCCACGAGCAGCTGGGCCGTCGCGGCGCCGGCCAGCCCGAGGATCGACCCGACCGAGAGGTCGATGCCCCCGGTGAGGATCACCATCAGCTGACCGATCGCGAGGATGCCGTAGATCGACACCTGACGCGCCAGGTTCGCGAGGTTGTTCCCGGTCAGGAAGTCGTCGCTCAGCAGAGTCAGCGCGCCGAACACGACGAGCAGGACGACGAGCACGCCGCTCTCGCGGCCGGCGATGCTGCCGAGCGTGGTGACCTTCGGCTTCGCTGCGGCCCGGGCGGCGGCGGCGGCCGAGGCGTCGTCGCCGTTCCGCACCACCCGGATGGTCGTCGTCTCGATGGGTTCGCGCCACATCAGCTTAGGCATTGGGTACTTCCTCGATGTTCTGTCGGGCGACAGGGTCGGAGTGCGGATCGTGACTGAGCGGCGGGATGCCGCGCAGATGGTCGGCGGAGTCGTCGACCCCGCCGCTGGCGAGGCGGAGCACGTCCTCCTCGGAGGCGCCGCCCGGAAGCTCGCCGGCCACGGCGCCCTCGCGGAGGACGACGACGCGGTCGGCGAGGCCGAGCAGCTCGGGCAGGTACGACGAGACGACGATCACGGCGAGACCGCGTCGGGCCAGGTCGTTGATGACGTCGTAGAGCTCGCCCTTGGCGCCGACGTCGATGCCCTTGGTCGGCTCGTCGAACATGATGACCTTGGGCTTCGTCAGCAGCCAGCGGGCGAGCAGCACCTTCTGCTGGTTGCCGCCCGAGAGGGTCGACACGGGCTGGTCGTACGAGCCGGCGCGGATCCGCAGGCTGTCGAGCAGCGCATCGGCCTCGGCGGCCTGCGCCCTGCCGGGGAGCAGGCCCTTCCGCGACCCGACCCGCAGACTCGCGATCGTCACGTTCTCGCGGATCGACAGCTCGGGCAGCAGTCCGAGCACCTTGCGGTCCTCCGTCAGCAGCGCGATGCCGGAGTCCATCATCGTGCGGGGTCCGTCGGCGCGGACGGCCACCCCGTCGATCAGGATCTCGCCCGACGCGACGGGCTCCGACCCGAACACGTTGAGCAGCAGCTCGCTGCGACCCGACCCGAGCAGCCCGCCGATGCCGAGGATCTCGCCGCCTCGGGCCTCGAGGTCGACGGGCGGGCTGTCGGGCGTCCGCTTCAGGGCCCGGAGGCTGAGGCGCGACGGCAGGACCTCGCGCGCCTCCTCGGGATAGAGGGACGACACCTCGCGACCGACCATGGCGTTGATCAGGGTGTCCTCGGTGTAGTCGCTCATCGGGCCGCTCTGCGAGAGCTCGCCGTCACGCAGCACGGTGACCCAGTCGCCGATCGCGAACATCTCCTCGAGCCGGTGCGTCACGTAGAGGATGGCGACGCCCTCCCGCTGGAACTTCCGGATCTGGTCGAGCAGACGGTCCGACTCGGCCTCGGTCAGCGCGGTCGTCGGCTCGTCGAAGACGATCACCTTGACCGCGTCGGCCGTGACGACCTTCGCCACCTCGACCAGCTGCTTCGTCGCCGCGGGCAGCCGCTCGACGATCACGTCGGGGTCGACGTCGTCGAGCCCGAGGGAGTCGAGCACGAACCGGCAGCGGTCGTGCAGGTCGCGCGCCCGGATGACCCCCGAGCGCGAGGGCAGTCGACCCATGAACATGTTCTCGCCGACCGACAGGTGCGGCAGCAGGCTGAGCTCCTGGTACACGGCCTGCACGCCCGCGGTGCGGAGGGCCGCCGGGGAGGCGGTGGTCACCGTGGCCCCGTCGATCTCGTAGTCGCCCGAGTCGCGAGGCACGGCCCCGGTGAGGATCTTGATCAGGGTCGACTTGCCGGCGCCGTTCTCGCCCGCCAGGCAGTGCACCTGCCCGGGGACGAGCTTGAGCGAGACGCCGCTGAGGGCCTGCACGGCGCCGTACGCCTTCGAGACGTCCGTGAGCTGCAGCACGGCGGTGCCTTCGGGCTCGCGGATGGGCATCAGTCGATCTCGGCGGTCTGGGGCTCGAGCAGCGACTTGATCTCGGGGGTCTCCATGTTGTCGCGGTCGGCCACCGCGACGCCGGGGTCGAGGCTCGCCGGCGGGATGCGGCCCTGGGTCGCCATCGCGGCCTCGACGACGCCCTGATAGCCGAGGAACCACGGGTTCTGCACGATCAGCGCGTCGATGCTGCCGTCGGCGAGGGCGGCGTTCTCGGCCGGGTCGGAGTCGAACGCGACGACGGCGATGTCGTCCGCCGCGTCGTTGTCCTTGATGGCCGTGGCCGCGCCGACGCCCGAGCTGTTGTTGTCGGCGAAGACGCCCACGAGATCCGGGTTGGCGGAGATCGCGTCGTTCACCTGCGAGGCGGCGGTCGCGATGTCGTTGTTGTTGTAGCTCTGCAGGCTGGAGTCGATGTCGGGGCAGTCGACGGCGAGCCCGGCGCGGAAGCCGGCGTCGCGATCCTGGTTGGCCTCGATGCCGGCGATGGGCGCCTCGACGAGCACCTTGCCCGTGGTCGTGCCCTGCTCGGTAAGCAGCTGGCACATGCGCTCGCCAGCGGCCGTGCCGGCGAGCACGTTGTTCGTGCCGATGTGGCCCTCGATCTCGGCCGTGACCTTCGTGTCGGCCGTGATGACCTTGATCCCGGCCTCGCGGGCGGCGTCGATGGAGGTGTTCAGCGCCTCGCTCGAGCTCGGTGCGATGAGGATGGCGTCGGCGCCGCGCGAGACGGAGTTCTCGACGAGCTGCACCTGGCCCGCGATGTCGGTCTCGGAGGTCGGACCGAACGTGTTCACCTCGATGCCGTAGTCGGTCGCGGCGGCCTCGGAGCCCGCCAGCAGGGTCTGCCAGTAGGCGGAGTCGCTGGCGCGGATGATGACGTCGACCTTGACTCCCGACGCCGCGCCTCCTGCCCCACCTCCGTTCGAGGCCGCCTCGGAGACCGTCGCCCGGCCGCCGACGACGCCGCCGACGAGAGCCACGAGGGCGATGGTCGCCACGAGGGAGAGTGAGAAGACTGTTCTAGATCGCGCCATTGCGTTTCCACCTAGGTGTGAGAGGGGTTCGGGGTGCTCGTGTTCGTGTTCGTGTTCGTGTTCGGGCGGTCGGCCGGCGCCTCCGGTCGACGAGCGGTTCCGGAGGCGCCGGCCGGGGAGCCGGGCGGCTCCCGTGTCAGGCGGTGCGGCCTGCGGGCGCGATGCTCATCAGCTCGTTGCGCAGACGCTGCGAGGCGATGCCGTCGGCCTGCTCGATGACCTGCGTGATGCGGTCGACGCCGACGGCCTCGATCTTCGCGATGAGCAGCTCGACGGTGGCGCGGTTGGTCTCCGCCTCCTCCTGAGCGTCCTCGCGGATCGGGAACGTGTCGAAGTAGATGACGCCGTCGTAGTCGTGGCGAAGCAGGTAGTAGAGGAACTCGATCGTCTCGAACGGGTGGATCGACCCGATCATGAGCCCGTCGTCGTGGTCGTTGTTGCCGTCGTTGAGGTGGACGCCCCAGAGCTTGCCCTCGGCGAGGAGGAGGGCGGCGCCGAAGCCGGGCGCATCGCCGGCCATGAGCATGTGGGCGAAGTCGAGGGTGGCGCCGACGTTGGGGCGGTCGATGAGCTGCAGCACGTGGAGGGTCTGGCCGACGCTGCGGATGACGGAGTGGACGCGCTCCTCGTAGGGCTTGTACTCGATGCTGATGCGCACGTCGGGGCGGTAGTCGGCGAGCTCCTGGAACGCCTCGACGATGCGGCCGAGGTCCTTCGCGTAGTCCTTCTGGAACGTGTAGTCGAAGCCGTCGAAGCCGAGCCAGACGGTGACGAGGTCGCTGCCGCCGAGGGCTGCGGCGTCGATGCCGGCCTTCGTCAGCTCGATGGCCTCACGGCGGACGGCCTCGTCGCGGTTGCTGTACTCGCCGTGGACGAAGTCCTTGCGGAACCGCATGGCCACGCTGTTGAGGGTGAGTCCGAGCTCGTCGAGGAGGGGCTTCATGTCGGCGGGCTCGATGCCGACGAAGTGCTCGGGGTAGTTGAGATCGACGTAGTCGATGCCCTGGGTCGCGCTGATGCGGCGGAGGGCTGCGGCGGTGTCTCCACCGGCGATGAACGAGTTGAGGCGCGTGGCGAACTTCATGGTGGTGACCGTACGGATCATGACAAGCATTGTCAACCCGCGTCATTCTGATTCACTTGGTTACGGGCCTCTGTGCTGTGTAGGCCGCGCTCTGCGTCTCACAGCTTTGACAATTTTTGTCATCAGCGCCTAGTCTCGGCCCTGGCGACGGCAGGTCGCCCCGCACGATGAAGTGGAGAACGGCATGACGGCGCACGCCATCCTGGTGATCGGCAGCATCAACTACGACCTGATCGTCAGTCAGGAGCGGCTGCCGCGCCGGGGCGAGACGCTCGTCTCGACGGGCTTCCGCGGCGACTTCGGCGGCAAGGGCGCGAACCAGGCCGTGCAGGCCGCGCGGCTCGGGGCCGAGGTGCTCTTCGTCGGGGCGGCGGGGGCCGACCGGTACGGCGAGCTCTGCCGGCTGAACCTCGAGAGCGAGGGCGTCGACCACCGACTGCGCCCGACCGAGGCGTCGAACGGACTCGGCATCGTGCACGTCGTCGGCGAGGGCGAGGTGCACGCGACGATCGTCGAGGGCGCCAACGCCGTGGTCACCGGGCAGTGGGTCGGCGAGAACGCCGACCTGGTCGCGTCGTCCGCCGTGGTCGTGCTGCAGAACGAGGTGCCGGCGTCGGCGAACGAGCGGGCCGTGGCGCTCGCCGCGGCCGCCGGGGTGCCCGTCGTCTACAACGCGGCGCCGGCGCGACCGGTCTCGCTCTCGATGACGCGGGCCTGCACCTGGTTCGTGGTCAACGAGGACGAGGCGGCCGAGTACCTCGGGCACCCCCTCGGCGAGGTGACGGACGACGCCGCGATGCGGGCCGTGGTGGGCGAGCTAGGCTCGTTCTGCTCGAACGTCGTGCTCACCCTCGGAAGTCGCGGCTGCTACGTCTCCACCGATCACCGGGCGGAGTTCGTGGCGGCGGTCGCGGCTCACGCGGTCGACACGACCGGCGCCGGCGATTCGTTCATCGGGGCCTTCGCCGCGGCGATCGCCGAGGGGGTCGATCCGTTCCGGGCCGCCCGCACGGCCGCGTTGGTCGCCTCGGTGACGGTCGCGGGGATGGGCGCGCAGTCCAGCATGCCGACACGGGAGGCCCTCGACGATGAAATCGTTCGCCAGACATCAGCTGATCCTCGATCGCGTCGCGCTGGGTGACTCGATCCTGATCGACGACCTCGTCACGGCGACGGGTGCGTCACCGTCGACGGTCCGACGGGACATCCGCGAGCTCGAGCAGTCCGGTCACGTCGTGAGCCTCCGAGGAGGCGCGATCCGGGCCGAGGAGCGTGCGGCCGAGCTGCCCGCCGCGATGAAGTCGAAGATCAACCGCGACGAGAAGGTCGCGATCGCGAGGGCGGCGGCCGCGATGGTGGTCGAGGGCGAGACGATCTACGTCGACTCGGGCACCTCGCTGACCGAGTTCATGGTGGCTCTGCCGAACATCGCGGTGCACGTGATCACGTCGAACACGCAGGTGCTCGGGATGGTGCCGCGCCCCAAGGTCACGGTGACCGCGCTGGGCGGCGACTATCTGCCCGACATCGGCTCGGTGGCGGGCACGATGACCGACCGCCAGCTGGAGGACCTCTACTTCGACCGGGCGTTCATCGGCGTGACCGGCATCGACGCCGACGCCGGTGTGACCACGTTCGACATCCGCGAGGCCAACAAGAAGCGTCTCGTCCAGGCCCACAGCCGAGAGACCGTCGTGCTCGCCGACAGCAGCAAGTTCGACGTGGTCTCCCTCTGCCGCTCGTTCGGCCTCGCCGCCTGCACGGTCGTCAGCGACCGTCACGCCCCCGTGCTCGACGCGGCCGCCGCCTACGTCGTCGCCGGATCCTGAGTCCGGTCCGTCACGAAGACGCGGTGCGACGGCTATCGTCCACGGCATCAGCCAGTGAACGGAGAGAGCATGTCCCGGCATTCAGACAGACCGCACCACGTCGATGAGGCACGGGCCCTCGTCGCAGACGCCGTCGAGGCGGTGAGCTGACATGGATCTCGGGATCGGCGGACGCAGAGCTCTGGTCACCGGAGCGGACTCGGGCATCGGATGGCACACCGCGCAGCAGCTGCTCCGCGAGGGCGTCGTGGTGGTCATCACCGACATCGACGGAGGCAGGCTCGATGCCGCGGCAGCGGAGCTCGAGGCTGCTGACGGGACGCTGTTCGCGTTCCCCGCCGACATCCGCGACGTGGCCTCGCTCGAACGGCTGCACGCCTCCGTGCGGGACGCGGTGGGGACGATCGACATCCTCGTCCAGTGCGCCGGTGTTACCGGAGCGCAGGGTATGTTCCACGAGATCGATGACGAGGGCTGGGTCAGCACCATCGAGACCGACCTCCTCGGGCCGGTGCGGCTGGTGCGCGAGTTCCTCCCCGATCTCCGAGCCGGGGGATGGGGCCGCCTCGTGCTGACGGCGTCCGAGGACGCCGTCCAGCCGTACGACGACGAGCTGCCGTACTGCGCCGCGAAGGCCGGCATCCTCTCGTTCGCCAAGGGCCTGTCGAGGTCCTATGCCACGGAGGGCCTGTTGGTGAACACCGTCAGCCCGGCGTTCATCGCGACCCCGATGACCGACGCGATGATGACCAAGCGGGCGGACGAGAACGGGACGTCGTTCGAGGAGGCCGTCAGCTCGTTCCTCGAGGAGGAGCGTCCGTATCTGGAGCTCGGGAGGCGCGGCGAGGCGGATGAGGTGGCCAGCGTGATCGCGTTCCTCGTCTCGGATCGGGCGAGTTTCGTCAACGGGAGCAACTACCGCGTCGACGCCGGATCGGTCGCGACCATCTGACCGGAGTCCGTGGTCGCCGACCGGTCGAGCGGACCGGCGTGAGCGTCGTGCCGCCAGACGTCGGGCGGCAGGCGGCAGGCGGCGGGCGTCAGGATCCCGGCGCGACGTCTCGGATGACCCTCGCGGGGTTGCCGACGGCCACCACTCCGGCGGGGATGTCGCGGGTGACGACCGAGCCCGCCCCGATGACGCTGTCGTCGCCGATGGTCACGCCGGGGCAGACGATCACCCCGCCGCCCAGCCAGACGTTGTCGCCGATGGTGATCGGCCGGGCGGCCTCGAGCTTGTCGCGCCGCGGCTGGGGCTCGACGGGGTGCGTGGGGGTGAGCAGCTGCACGTTCGGCCCGATCTGGCAGTCGTCGCCGATCGTGATGGCGGCGACGTCGAGGGCGGTGAGTCCGTGATTGACGAAGGTGCGGGCGCCGATGCGGATGTTCTCGCCGTAGTCGACGAACAGCGGAGGTTTGACGTAGGCGTCCGCGCCGAGCCACCCGAGCAGCTCGTCGAGCAGGGGCCGGGCGGCGGCCTCGTCGTCGATCGCCGCGCGGTGGTAGGCGTCGGTGAGCCGCATCGCGCGTCGCGCGAGCCGGGCGCTCTCGGGGTCGTCGGCGATGTAGAGGTCGCCGGCGAGCATCCGCTCGCGGTTGGTGCGGTCGTCTCCGGCGAAGTGATCGACAGTCATGTGTACGAGCGTACGCTGATCGTCATGACCGACCTCGACTGGAACTCCGGCACCTGGACGACGACGCCCACCCGAGTGGAGGTCGCAGCGGACGGGATGCGCGTCACCGCCGCCGAGGGCAGCGACGCCTGGCGCACCACCTCGTACGGCTTCGTGCACGACACCGAGCACGCCCTTCTCGCTCCCTTCGCTCAGGACACCGCGGTCGAGGTGTCGTTCCGCCTCGACTTCGCCGCGCAGTTCGATCAGGCGGGCCTCTTCGTCAAGGTCGACGAGGCGACCTGGATCAAGGCGGGGGTCGAGCGCAGCGACGGCGAGGACAGCCTCGGAGCCGTCGTCACGCGCGGCGTGTCCGACTGGTCGTTGTCCCCCGTCTCGGGTTGGCACGGTCGTCTCGTCACGATGCGCGCGAGCCGGTCGGGCGACGCGCTGACCATCCGGGCGAGGGTGGACGACGAGCCGTGGCGGATGGTGCGGGTCGCACCCCTCGACGCCGATGCGGCGGTGACCGCCGGGCCGATGTGCTGCGCTCCGTCCCGCGGCGATCTCACCGTCCTCTTCACCGCGTGGCGGAGCGTGGCCGCCGATGCGAGCCTGCACCCCGACGACTGACCCGTGACGGGCGACGCCGAGGGAGGGGCGGGGCCGGCATCGCGCACCCCTGCGCGGCGGCCCCACCCGGAAGCACGAGGACCCGAATCCCCGTACCCCGAAGCCGGAGAGTGAACTGCCCCCGACGTGCTGGAGAAATTACCCGGTCTGTCAGCGGCAGGTGCGGTTCTTGTTCGATGTCGAACCATGCTCCGAGTGTCCGTCGGGTCGCCGCCCGTCCAGCGGTGCGACGGACGGGGTCGCGGATGCGGGTCCACGTCGTGCTCGCGCGATCGAGACGCGCGTGGCACTGTCAGACCATGCGCTTCGAGACGACGATGTTCCAGGCCGGTCACAACACCGGCATCGAGGTGCCCGCCGAGGTGCTCGAGGCCCTGGCGGGCGGGCGGCGTCCCGCCGTGCGCGTGACTCTGGGCGACTACTCGTTCACCTCGACCGTCGGCGCCATGGGGGGACGCGCGCTCATCCCCTTCTCCGCCGAGAAGCGTCGTCTGACCGGCATCGGCGGCGGCGACGCCCTGCAGGTCGACATCGAGCTCGACACGTCGTCTCGCGAGATGCCCGTCCCGGCCGACCTGGGCGAGGCGCTCGAGGGCGCCGGGGTCACCGCCGACTTCAAGGCGCTGGCCCCGAGTGCTCGCAAGGCCCACATCGTCTCGGTCGAGGGGGCCAAGACCGACGCGACGCGGGCGCGACGCATCGACGGCGTCGTGCAGAAGCTCCTGCAGTCCCGCGCCGGGGTCTAGGTCGCGGCGCGCGGTCGGCTAGCGGCGCGCGTCCTCCTCGGCGGTCGCGGTGGATCAGCAACCCGCACCGTTCCCGACGGGCCGGCGCTGATCGCAGTCGACCGTCGACCGCTGCTAACCGGCCGGACCCTCATGCAGCACCCTGCGCGCGACGAGGTTGCCGAGCAGTTGGGCGACCTGGACGAGCACGATGATCAGCACGATGACGGTGACCATGACGACCGTGTCGAACCGCTGATAGCCGTACGTGATCGCCAGGTTGCCGAGCCCCCCTCCGCCCACGAGGCCGGCCACGGCGGTCGCGTCGACGAGGGCGACGAAGATGTAGGTGAGTCCGAGGACGAGCGGTCCCAGCGCCTCCGGCACGACGATCGTCGCGAGCACGCGCACGGGCGAGGCCCCCATCGCGGCGCCCGCCTCGACCGAGCCCCGGTCGACCGCGACGAGGTTGGTCTCGGCGATGCGGGCGATCGAGAACGTCGCCACGATCGTGAGGGCGAAGATCGCCGCGTTCGTGCCGATGCTCGTGCCGATCACGACCCGGGTCAGTGGGGAGATCGCCACGATCAGGATGATGAAGGGGATCGGCCGGATGACGTTGATGACCGCGTTCAGCGCGGTGAAGACCACGGCGTTCTGCAGCAGGTTGCCTCGACGGGTCGAGTAGAGCACCAGCCCGAGCGCGATGCCGAGCACCGTCGCCAGGATGAACGACACGGTCACCATCTGGAGGGTCTGCAGCAGCGCTGTCACGATCTTGGGCCACAGCACCGCGGCGTCGAGGTCACGCATCGGCGGTCACCTCCGACACGATCGTCGTGCGCCGCAGATCCACGACGGCCGCGTCGATCGCGTCGTCGTCGCCGAGCAGCTCGATGGTGAGGTCGCCGAAGAGCCGGGACTGCAGCTCGCTGACCCCGCCGTAGACGACGTTGAAGTCGACACCGTGGGTGCGGGCGATGCGCGACAGGAACGGGTCGTTCGTCTCGCGGTCCTCGACGTGGAGGCGGACGATGCGGCCGGTGTGCACCTCCCTGATCCGGTCGAGCGCCCCCGGTGTCGCCTGGTGGTGCAGCACCGACGACACGAACCGCTTCGAGGTCGGGTGCTGCGGGTCGGCGAAGAGGTCGTACGTGGAGCCGCTCTCTATCACCTCGCCGCCCTGCATCACCGCGACGCTGTCGGCGAGCTCGCGGATGACATCCATCTCATGCGTGACCAGCAGGATCGTCAGTCCGTACTCGTCGTTGACCCGCCGCAGCAGGTCGAGCACCTCGCCGGTCGTCTGGGGGTCGAGGGCGCTCGTCGCCTCGTCCGAGATCAGCACGTCGGGTCGGTTGGCCAGCGCCCGGGCGATGCCGACCCGCTGTTTCTGACCGCCTGAGAGCTTCGCGGGGTACTCGAGCGCCTTGTCGGTCAGCCCGACGAAGTCGAGCAGCTCGTCGACCCGGTCGACCGTCTCGTCGCGCGAGAGGCCCGAGAGACGCAGGGGGTAGGCGATGTTGCCGTAGACGGTACGTGACGAGAGCAGGTTGAACTGCTGGAAGACCATGCCGATCCGTCGACGGGCCGCGTAGAGCTCCTTGCCCTTCAGCGATGACACCTCGCGTCCGTCGACGACGACCCGGCCGCTCGTCGGCCGCTCGAGGGCGTTCACCGTCCGCAGCAGGGTCGACTTGCCCGCCCCCGAGTACCCGACGATGCCGAACACCTCGCCGCGCCGCACCTCGAGGCTCACGTCGCGGAGCGCGTCGAACCGACGACCCTGCACGGTGTACGACTTCGACACGTGCTCGAACGAGACGACCGGGGCGGCCGTCACGACGTGATCTCGCGCGCGGCCGTCTCGAGCTCGGCGAGGGTGCTGCGCAGATCGTCGGCCGGCACCTCGACCAGCTGCGTGTTGCCGAACGACTCCTTCTCCAGGGCCTCGGCCACACGCGGGTCGGCGTACGCCTCGTCGAGGAGGGCCCAGGCCTCGTCGTCGGTGTCGTCGGCCCGCGTCACGACGGCGTTCACGTAGGGGCGGGACTCATCGCTGAGCGAGTCGTCGAGGTAGAGCGCGTCGTCGGCGTCGATCTCCTGCGTCGGGTCGAAGTACGAGGTGCCGACGACGACGGCGTCGAGGCTCGGGTCGTCGAACTGCGTGGGGATCGTCGTCGCGCCGATGGGCACGAACTCCAGGTCGAGGTCGTTGCCGGTCACGTCGTCGACGGTCGGGTAGACGCCGACGTCGGGTCCGAGCTCGATGAGCCCCGCCGCCTGCAGGATGAACAGCGCCCGGGCGCCGTTCGAGGCGTCGTCGGGGATGGCGATCCGGTCGCCCCGCCCGAGGTCGTCGAGCGAGTCGAGGGTGGCCGAGAAGACGCCCCACTGCGTGATGGTGGTAGAGAACACGGGAGTCAGGTCGGTGTCGTTCGCGACGTTGTACGCGCTGAGGAACGCCGTGTGCTGGAACGCGTTCGCGTCGACCTCACCGGTGACGAGCGCCGAGTTCGGCAGAGTCCAGTCGTCGAAGTTGACCCACGTGACGTCGAGGCCCTCCTCGGCGGCGACGGTCTTCACGGTGTCCTGCAGGTCGCTCTCGCCGCTGCCGGCGATCGTCACCGAGAGGCGTTCGCCCGACCCGGATGCGCTGCCGGCGGCCTGGGCGTCGGAGCCTCCGACCGCCGTGCCGGCCCAGAATCCGCCGCCGACGAGTGCCGCGGCGGCGACCGCCCCGAGGCCGGCGAGGAGCCCGCGGCGCCGTCGGCGGCGCGAGTCGTCGAGGGAGGCGCGGAGACCGGAGGGTGCGCTGCCTGCGGTGGTGGACTGCGGTGCGTCGTGCGGTGCTGCGTCGTGATCGGACACGGTGACTCCTGAGGTCGGGGCGGGTGATGGCTGTGAACCCTGCCAGAGGCGCTGCCCGTCATGCACGACATGTGTCGCCAGCTTTCCCCGTGTTTCGTGACGTTTCGTCATGTGACAGGCCGCTGTCGCGAGACGGAGCGGACATGGCACAACAGACCACATGAGCGAACACAGCAGAGCCCTCGACGAGCGCCTCGAATCGGTCTTCGGCCCCGTGATCGAGGCGATAGCCGCCGGTGCCGTCGAGCGCGAGCGCGACCGCCGCCTCCCTTACGACGAGGTCGCGGCCCTGCGGGCGGCCGGGTTCGGCGCCCTGCGGGTGCCGACGGACTTCGGGGGGTGGGGCGTCACGCTCGAGCAGGAGTTCCGCCTCCTCATCCGCCTCGGCGCGGCCGACTCGAACCTGCCGCAGCTGCTGCGCGGGCATGTCGCGTTCGTCGAGACGCAACGGGCGCAGCCCGACGGGGAGCTGCGCACCGAATGGCTCAGGAGGCTCGGTGCCGGTGCCGTCCTCGTGGGCAATGCCCAGGCCGAACGCGGCGGCGCGACCACCATCGAGACCCGGCTCGACGAGAGAGACGGCCGTCTCGTGTTGAACGGACGCAAGTTCTACAGCACGGGGACGATCTACGCCGACTGGCTCTGGGTCGGGGCCATGCGGGGCGATGAGCCCGTCGCCCTGGCCGTGCCGGCCGATGCGCCGGGGGTCTCGCGCAGCGACGACTGGAACGGGTTCGGTCAGCGACTCACAGGCAGTGGCACGACCGTGTTCGACGAGGTCGAGGTCGACCCGCGGCAGGTGCTCCCGTGGCGCGAGAACGCGGAGCGCCGCCCGCTGGCCTTCACCCAGGGGCTGTACCAGCTCGTCCTGCTCGCGGCGCAGGCCGGCACCGCCCGGGCCGTCCTCCGTGACGCGATCGACTTCGTCCGCCCGCGCACCCGCACGTTCGGCGTGCCGGGCGTCTCGCGACCGAGCCAGGACCCCTCCGTCCAGAGCGTCGTCGGTCGACTCTCGGCCATCGCGTCGTCGGTCGAGGCGATCACGCTCTCGGCGGTCAGGGGTCTCGAGGCCGCCGAGGGTGAGGACTCGGCCGGCGACGACCACTTCCAGGCCGCTCTGGCGGCGGTCTTCGAGGCGCAGCAGGTCGTGCTGCCCCTCGTGCTCGAGGCCGCGACCTCTCTCTTCGAGGTGGGCGGCGCCTCCGCCGTCGATGCGAACCGCTCACTGGATCGGCACTGGCGGAACGCCCGGACCGTCGCCTCGCACAACCCGGCGATCCACCGCCAGCGCGCCCTGGGGGACCACCGGCTCAACGGCACACCCTTCCGTGTCGGCCCCAGCTCTGCGGCGCCGAACGCCCAGACTGAGGATTCGGGCAGCGTCAGAGTCCATCGACGAGTCTCCTGACCGTTCTCCTCACCCGAACCGAGGACCAGCCCGAAGCGGGCCGCCTCCGTTCGCCCGGGATGCCCCTTTCGCGACTTCTCCTGGCATGACACCGCTGCTGCCCGCCAGAGGGTCGTTCATCGGGGCACCTGCTCGAGCCCGTCTTCATCGGCCGAGGTCAAGTGGGGCCTGGCCTGCGAATTCGCGTATGCCTGTCCCGCAAGAATGCCCGGTGAAGGGGGTCTAAACGCTACAGCCGTCCGTTGCTCATCGGATACGCTCACGCCTCAACCGAATGCACAAAGCGGCCGCCCTCGGGATGGGACCTAGCCCACCTCTAGGATCGTCAGATGATCTCGAAAGCGCGTCGACGCGTCGTCACCGTCGTGGCGGTCTGTCTTGGCCTCGGGGTCAACGTTGCGCTCGCCATGACGACTGATGTCCACAACGTCGTGCGCTACCTAGCCGCTCTGGTGGTCACCGTGGCTGTCTGCTGGCTCGGCACCCGCACGAAGGCCAACGTCGGCGGCGACGAGTAATGCAGTCACGCATTCCTTGTACCGATGAACGGCGTTATGGGTCAGTCAAACGTCTCGGCAGACTGAGGTCGGCTGCCTGGCCGTCTCGATAGCCGATCGGCTCATGGTGCGAGCTGGCGCGTGCCGCGACGCCAGGCGAGGGAGTCCGTGGATGATGGTGCGGCACATCTCGTTACCTGGATCGTACTCGAGGCGGTCAAGCCCAGGTTCCTCCGTGCCCTACGTTCGTCGTGATGGATCGACGCGCTAAAGCCGCGCCTCAGTAGGAAGTACACCGTGACTAAGCGACCCAAGGCCTTGACCCTTGCCTTTATCCTCTGCGCCCTCGGCTTCATCATGGTGGTGCTGGAAGGTGTGCTGGTGCCGTTGACGCCAGATGGCACCGGCGTCGACTTCGGACTGATCTTTCTCTACCTCGCCGGGCTGGGCCTCGGTATCAGTGGTCTCGTCGTCGGACTAGTGGCCATCTTCGTACGGTCGGGCCGATAGCCAGGGTTCACTGGAGAGCCGTGGCGCATTCGCGGCCCTGGCTGTCTGGGCACAGAACCGTGGTCTTGCCTGGCCATCAACTGCGGCTCGACCTGGGAGCTACCCAACGTGCCCAGGACTCTTATGTGCCGAGCGCTTCTGCAAGCACGGTGCGGCTTAGGTGTCCGATAGACGATCGTCTATCGGACGGTCTTACGACACCTGAAACCGATCTGGCCCTCATAACCAGCTCATAGATTTCTCATCGGATTGACCAAGCCGAGGTCCTTAGCTTTGCCCACATGACGAAGACCACGGACACGAACAAGCGCCCGCGCCGCCGCCAGATCCTCCTCGGAACGACCGTGTTCCTGGTCGGGGGCCTCCTGCTCAGCGGCTGCGCCGCCAGCACCACCAGCTCCTCCGCCACGACCGGCTCCGGCGCCACCACCTCGAGCAGCGCGACCGGCGACCTCACGGTCGCTGAGGCCGCGACCGAGGTCACGGAATCGGACTCGAGCACGACAGCCGAGACGATCACGAACACCACCGAGGCCGTCCAGGCGTTCCTCGCCACACTCACCGACGAGCAGAAGGAAGCGGTCACCTACGACTACGACGACGAGACCAAGACGACCTCGTGGTCGAACTTCCCCGTCACCTTCGTCGACAGGGCCGGGCTGAACGTCGCTGATTTGACCGAGGAGCAGCAGGTCGCCGCCCTCCAGGTGCTGGAGGCGCTGCTCAGCGACGACGCCTACGAGACCGTGTCGAACATCATCGCCAGCGACCAGTACCTCGTCGAGAACAGCAGCACCACCGAGTCCTCGCTCGGCCAGTACTACATCGCCCTCTTCGGCGACGCCACCGACACCAGCGCCTACGAGGTCCAGTTCGGCGGCCACCACCTCGGCATCAACGCCACCCTCGACGGCACCGCCGACGCGATCACCTTCGCCCCGACCCACCTCGGCGTGCAGCCCGCGGACTGGACCACCGACGACGGCACCGAGGTGCAGGCCTTCGACGGGATCTACACCGACGCGTTCGCGTTCTACGACTCCCTCACGGCCGAGCAGCAGGAGACCCTGACCTCGGGAGACGTAACGATGTGCGCCCCCGGGGACACCTGCGACTTCAGCACCGGGGCTGGTCTGACCGGAGCCGACCTCACCGAGGAGCAGCGCGAGCTGCTGCTCGACCTGATCGCGAACTGGTCGGGCATGGCTGACGAGGAGAGCGCCGCGACCACCCGTGCCGAGATCGAGGCGACCCTCGACGACACCGTGGTCGCGTGGTCCGGTGAGACGACCTACGACATGACCCAGGGCGACGGCATCAACTTCTCGATCTCCGGGCCGAACGTCTACGTCGGGTTCCAGGCCCAGCAGGGCTCCGCCGGCGCCGACGTCGACGGCGTCTCCACCTCCGGCTGGGGCCACGTCCACACGATCTACCGCGACCCGACCGACGACTACGCGAACAGCGTCGAGCAGCAGGCGGCCACCGGCGGCATGGGCGGCGGCGGCGGCGCTCCCGCCGGCGGCGGCCCCGACGGCAACTAGCCGCCACACACCACGAGAAGGCCACCAGCTCACGAGCGGTGGCCTTCCCGCCCGGGGCGAACAAGCCCCCGACCGCACCCAGTCCATGAAGGAGAAGGCGAACCCATGACGAACCACGACCCCAACCAGCCGCAGAACGCCGGCCCGTTCCCGCCGGCCGGTCCGCCCGTCGACCCCTCGACCGCGCCCGCCCCCGCGACGGCTGCCGAGGCGTCCCCCGCACCGGCTGTCGCACCCAACAGGTCGTTCTCCCGCCGAGTCCTGGCCATCGTCAGCGCGGCTGCACTGGTGGTCGGCCTCCTCATCGGAGGAGGTGCTGGCATCGCCCTCGGCACGACTGTCTTCACCGGCAACAGCAGCAGCACCGAGCAGGGCGGCTTCGATCGCAACGGCACGCGCCCGGACTTCGGCAACGGCGGACCGCCCGACATGGGCACCGCTCCTGACAGCGCGACACCTCCCGCCACAGACGACGACACGTCCACCGACGACTCCGGCTCGACCAGCAGCAACTCGTCGTCCTGACCCGTGGCGGCCCGGACATGACTTCCGAACTACTGACCATTCCGCGGGCCGCGACAGCCCCGGCACTGCGGGACGTCCGGACCGGAGCTGTTCTCAGCCCTGAGGACGCTGCGGCCCGGATCAGCGCCTACGTCTACGGGAACATGGTCGTTCTGGCCGCCCTTGCCTCCCTCAGCCAAGACGCGATGACCTCCGGGCACGCTGCCCTGGTCGTGGCGGGGGTGGCGGCGTCGACGTTCCTGGCTCACGCCGTCGCTGACGGCATAGGGCGTCGACTTCGCTCCCCGCACCGGCTCACCACCAGTCAGCTCGTGGCCGAGCTTCGAGACTCCGTGCCCGTGCTCTCGGCCGCGATCCTTCCCGTGTTGCTGCTGGCCTTCACCGCCTGGTCGAGCATCCCAGGCGTCTGGGCTCAGGGGATCGCGGGGCTCTACCTCGTGATCCGTCTCGGCCTCATCGGAGCCCTCGTCGCGCGGTACCGCGGTGTGCCGAGTTCACGACGTACGGTCCTCGCCGGCCTGACCTTGGCTGCACTTGGTGCCCTGATCACGGTGATCAAGGTCACTGTCGGGCACTGATCCCGTCGGCAGCCTCAGCTAGCTAGCTACACCCCGCAGATGTCCCGGTAGACGATGGCTTACGCGGACACTCGCGGGGTACCCGGTGCTCGCAAAAGAGCGACCAACCAGACGAGCAGCGTCGCAGGGATGAGCAGTTCCATCAGCGACGGATGGTCGATCACAGTGACGCCGTCGATCAGCCAAGTGCAGGTGCGCCCGAGGGGAAACCAGCTCCATCCAGCGTCTCCGAAGACCGATGTACCTGGAGAGAGCTCGCAGCCAATCGAGTCGCCGAACAGCACTTGTTCGACAACGATCGAACCGATCCACGCCACCACGAGTACGGACCAGGGCAGGAATCGAAGGCGGGGATCTCGGACGGCTCGCATCCCACTGCCCTCACACCGCCTCCTCGTAGACGCGTCCTCCCCGGTGATGACCAGCATGGCGCCCGAGTACCAATCGGGCTTATCGACCCTCACGGCCGCCTACGCAACCGAAGCGAGCACGCCCGAGCCGTTCAGTTTGGGGATCGTCCAGAGGGCAGGGCGCTATGCCGCGGATGCGGTCAGCTTCTCTGCGGCGTAACGGGACCATGCCGCCTGCAGAACGGCGAACGTCCCTGCGGCGACGACGAGGAGGAAGAAGGTTACGCCGCCTGCTATCCAGAGCCCTTGCCACTGCGACGGTTCGAGGAGCGCTGCGACGATGACCGGGAGCGGCGATATCAGCCAGAGTCCCACGGCCACGGCTAGAGAGGTGCCTCGCTGACGTCCGTTGGTCTCTTCGAGGCTTTCTGCCCACTGCTGGGCTCCGAAACTGGAACTCAGACGCTTCTGGCGGATCAGCGGAAATGGCGAGAACGTGCTCGACGCCCGAACGAGGTGGACTGCCCCGGCTGCGGCGACCAAGAAAAGAGCACCTAGGCCGATAGCTATGGCGACTTCCACACTCGTCGGGATGACGCCTGCGTCTGCCCCGGCGATCAGCAGCACCACGGGGATGGGTGACGTGACGAACAGTGCCACGGCGAGGGCTATATGGCGCCAGGCGATTCGCGCCGCATCCGAGAAGCTTCTCGCCTCGGTCTCGCTCAGTGCGGACACGGCTTTTCCGTACTCGCTCTCGGGGGCTTCCATGAAGAGGTCTCGCACCGGCACACCCGATGCCTTACCCAGCCGGGAGAGCGTGTCGAGGCTGACGTCGTTCCCCGCCTCGAGTCGTTGGAGAGTGCGAACGGTCACCCCGCTGACCTCTGCAAGGCGCTCCTGAGTCCACCCTCGTTGAGTTCGTAGTTCAAGTATTCGTGTCTCGCTCATGCTGTCCACAGTATGAAGGGCGCTTGAACGGGTCCATGTCAGGGCCCCGACAAGCAGGCGACATCTACCCGACAGTGCCCAGTTCGCGGCTCGATGTCCCTGCCACGTCCGCCCTGAACACGATGTTCCGACAGGGGATGGTCGACCGCACTCAGGGGAGGGTGCGCTCCCACGCTGCGAGCCAGGGAAGAACGTCGCGTAGATCATCGGTATCGGCGGCGGCGGTCGCAGCAGCCCGTGCCGCCAAGCCGGCGTTCAGAGCTAGTGAGGCCGGCAGCGTGTCGAACAGGGGGATGTCTGAGCGACTGTCTCCGATGGCGCAGCACTGGTCAGTCGAGACACCACGTTTGGCTGCGAGCTCGAGGGCGCGGTCACGTTTGTCGTACTCGTCAAAGTGTTCCGCCACGGTGCCGTCATAGACGGTGCCGACGACGTGCACTCGCGGGCCGCCGTTCACGGTGAAGCCGTGGCGCTTCGCGATCGCCTCACTCACGGGCTGCCACGCAAGGGATGCAAGCACTGGCTCGACATCGCGCTCGATGCACCAGGCGACCACAGCGTCGACGCCAGCGATCAGTGGAAGATCGACGAGCCACTCGGCGACGGTCCGAGCCTGAATACCGCGCCATCCTGCGGCGTCGATGACGCTGACTTCTTCGTTGGTCGCCTTGCCCGAGGCGTAGTGCTCCTCGGCAGCGTCGAGCTCGTGCTGGTGGCCGAGCCGCTCGGCAAGGAAGCTGCTACTCGACATGGACCGAACCAACGTGCCGTCGATGTCGAAGAAAGCGATCCCTCGTGCGCTCATGCTCAGAGCGTAGATCGGCCTCGCGCCGTCTCCTGTGTCCCGATAGCCGATCGGTCACCGGGGCGCCGTAGTCGGTACTTGCACCGTGGGCGGCAGAGCAACCTCGTTGAGCTAGTTCGATGCAGCCCAAAGGACGCCGCAGCCCAAGGTCACGATGAGCACGACAGCACTCGCGCCAAGCCATGGCCTCGCGGGAGGTGCCCACGTCTGCTTGCCCCATCCATGGTGACGGACAGTCTTCACAATTCCGACCACGCCCAGAAGGAGACCGGCTACTGCGCCTGCAGCGAGGGCAAGAAGAATGGAATCGGTCCCCGACATGCGTTGAGCCTATGCGCCCGTTAGCTTCACGCAGACGATGGTCTGCTGAGGCGGCAACGGCGCCGGCTGTTCCTTGCCCCTTTGCGGGCGAGGAGCGATGGCAACCCACTTCTGTGGCCTGCCCATTAGGGGATCCCCTCGTGGGAAGCCCCGGTATCGGACCGGGGCATCCCACCAGCATCGGATGCACGGCGGCGTGAGGTGAGTGGTCAAAGACCGAGTGCTGACAAGAACGCGAGCTTTTTCTCGTTGTACGTGTCGGTCCATTTGCCCGGCATCGCCATGTAGCCGTGGCCCAGAATCGCCGAGCTCGCCGGCGGAACGTCGACGGCGTTCGTCACTCCGAGCTGGTCGAGGCGTTCGTGCAGGTTCTCGGCCTGATCCGGGAACGTGCCGGTGTTCCCGTCCGCGATGAACGTGGCGGGGAAGTCTGCGGTCACGTGGTTGGTGACGGATGCTTCCTCAATCAGGGCCGCGGAGGTGCCCACGTAGCTGCGTGCAGACAGTCCGAAGATGAGGTCCTTCACCGGTTGCGGCGTCTGCGTCTCGCCTGTCTTCTCCAGCTCGAGCGCAGGACTGTCGAGCATGACTGCTCGTAGAGCGTCACCTATGACAGGTTCCACTCCGATACTCGCGGCATAGGTCGGGTTGGTCTGGATGTTCGCGAACTGGCCGGCGAGCTGGCCGCCGGCGCTTCCACCTCCGATGACGACGTCGGACATGTTCAGGCCGTACTGCTCGGCATTTTGCTGAAGGAAGGAGACTGCCTGCGAAACTTGTTTCACCGGTGTGGGGTACTTGACGGTCGGGGCAAGGCCGTAATCGAGGCTGACGAAGTTGAACCCACCGTCGAGGACGGGGTCTGTGGTGACGGCAAAACCGCCACCGGGTGCGTTCGGGTCGCCGTCGGACTTAGTCCCACCGATCCAGCCGCCACCGTGGATGTAGATGTAAGTGGGCCGCTTGACCGATGCGTCGTCATCGGCGATGTAGATGTCGAGAAAGCTGCTGGGGTACTCATCGCCGTATCGGACGTCGCTCGTGAGCCCATCTCCGTTCGCTGTCACGCTGACAGCTCCCTCGGGTCCTCGGGGTTGGAACGATGGTGTCTGACCGGCGGCGGCTTGGATAGGGATGGCCACCGCCGCGGGTGCCGCGGCAACCAGGAGCACGACAGCGGAGGTGACCGCGGCGATGACGACGAGAAGGGTGCTCACGACGCTCCGCAGGATGGTGAGAAGGGATCGAGTAGACGCAGTGGCACGCTCCTGCCCGAGGGCGCGGCGACGCGTCCTGCTCAGCTTCCAGAAACCGGCGAAGCACGAGAAGGCAACCACCAGTGCAACCCCCAGGGCCACTGCCCACGCGGGGTACCAGGCGGTCACCAGCCACGCGATCTGCGCGCTGGCGCTGATGATCGCCGAGAGGATCGTCACCCAGGCCGCCTTGCTGCCCCCCGGGCGGCGCCAGGCCACACCTGCGGCCAGCAAGCCCACGAGGAGCAAGGCTCCCGCGGGGGGGTAACGGACGAAGAACGGCTCGGCCCAGGCAACGAGGAGCACGTAAAGGCCACTGGTGAGCAGCGCCCAACGAGTCCAGCGGGGGCGTTCGATTCGGGCGAGGGTCGGGTCGACCATGAGTCCTCCAAAATTGCGGTTGACTGCAACTATACGCTTCAGTGCAGAAGTACAGAAGAGGTAAGGTCGGCGTATGGCTGCAACTTCGCTGAGGGAGCGCTCGAAGGAGCGCCGGTACCGTGCTGTTCTCCTTGCCGGCATGCGGCTGTTCGCCGAACAGGGCTACGACGCGACGACAGTGGCGCAGATCGCTGAGGAGGCGGAGGTGTCGACCCGGTCTGTGTCGGCGTACTTCCCGACGAAGCTCCACATCGCCACGGCGTCCTCGTCCGCGGCGGCTGATCGCTTGATCCTCGCGTTGCGCTCACGTGACGAGGGCGAGTCGATCGTCGATCGTGTCGTTCAGTGGCTCCGCGAAGAGCCGGCTTTTGTTCCGGAGCAGGAGTGGCGGCTCAGAGCCGCCATGCTTGAGCGGAATCCGGTGCTGCAGGGGTCCGGACCAGAGGATTCCCCTCCCCTCCTCGCCATCGCGGCCGACGCGATTGCGGAAGACCTCGACGTCCCGCCGGATCACCCGGGGGTGCAGATCACCTTGGGCATCGTTGCGGGGATCGTCGTGCGGGTGGAGCTGCTCGTCGGAGCACACCGCGAGGACGATGAAACCCTGAAACTGATCCACGATGCCCTCTCAGGCGCTATCGATGCGGTCAGGAGAAGCAGCCGGTCTTCGGACTGATCGCAAGGTCGCGACGCCCTCGAGGCATCGTGCGCTCATGCGCTCATGCGCTCATGCGCTCAGGCGCGCAGGAACGCTAGGAACCCATCGAGGTGCGCGGCGACGTCGACCGTGGGGTCATAGAGCCACTGCATCTGGAGCCCGCGCGCCATGGCGGTGAGTTGACGCGCGGTGAGGTCGAGGTCCAGGTCCGCGCGCAGACGACCCTTTTCCTGCTCACGCTCAAGCTCCCGACGAACGTCGGCATTGAACAGATCGATCCGGTGGTGGGTGAAGTCGTGCCCCGGGTGGTCCTTCCGAATTGCCTCCGCCTGCATGGTGGCGTCGAGCTGGATCAATCCCGGAAAATCCTCGTTCTGTCGCACGAGCTCCGGGAGTGCAGCCAGCAAGCCCCGCTCGGAGAGCGACCGCTCCAGTAGGGGCCGGTCCCGCTCCGCCTGACGGTCGAAGACGGCCTGCAGCAGGTCCTCCTTAGAGGGGAAGTGGTAGCTGAGGGCGGCGTGACTGACCCCGAGCTCCTCTGCGATCTTCCGCAACGACAGGCGCTGGAAGCCGTGCGTCGCGAATATCTCGAACGCACGGTCGATGAACAGGTCTCGCCGCTGCAGTCCGTTCGCGTATCGTCCGCGCCGCTTCGACACGGCCGGCTGTTCCGTTGCCTCCGGCGCCATCTGCTCTCCTTCGATCCGCGAGACCCGCGCCCTGCACCTCATCCTCGCACGAACATTTGCCAAACCGAATAATTGCCGCCTCGAATGCTTGCCATCCTGGACAATTTTGATCTACTGTCAGCCGCAGCCGGATTCGCCGGTACCCACGACGAGGCCTGGCCTCGATGTCTTCGAAGGAGAAGGTCATGACAGAAGCGATTCCGGCGCCCCCTCGCGCGGTGAACGCCTGGTGGGTGGGGACAGTGGCCGGCATGGCGTCCTTCGTCGATGGCGCGGCCCTGAACGGTGTCGGTTTCGCGTTGGTGATCCTCCAGCAGACGATCGGTCTCACCCCCGGGCAGATCGGGGTGCTCACCAGCGCACTCACCTTCGGGGTGGCGGTCGGCGCTCTGATCGGCGGTCGCCTTGGCGACCGCTTCGGGCGGCGTCGGGTGTTCGTGGTCACGATGATCTTCATCGCCCTCGGCGCATCGGTCCCGATCGTGGCCACCGCGTTCCCGCTGCTGCTGCTGGGTCTGGGTGTCCTCGGTGTAGCGATCGGGGCAGATATCCCCGTCTCCCTCGCGACCATCGCCGAAGCGGCGACAGATCAGAACCGCGGCAAGATCCTCGTGATGTCCAACCTCCTCGCCGGGGTCGGCATCGGCGCCGTCGTGCTCGTCGCCACCTTCACCGGCGGGACCGGGATCTTCGCCGCGCAGGCCATCTTCGGTCTCATCGCCGTCGTCGCGGTCATCGTCCTCGCGCTGCGGATTACGATCCCCGAATCCACCAGCTGGCGAGCTGCTCGCCTGGAACAGTCACAGGGCGTGCACACCGTGCGCGCTGACCGCTCGAAGCTGCGGGACCTCATCACGCCCCCGCTGCGCTTCCCGTTCCTCATCCTCGTCGGGTTTTTCACGCTGGTGAGCATCCCGATCACGCTCTTTGGCTCCTACGCGGCCTACATCGGAGCGAACTTCACCGGCACTCCCGTGTCCGAATTCTCCGTGTTCGTGCTGTTCCTCGTACCGCTCGCGATCATCGTGCAGGTCATCTTCATGCGAGTGGTCGACACCCGTTTCCGCCTCACCTTCTTCATCCTCGGCGGAATCCTCTACGTCGCGGCATACCTCATTCCCGTCATCCTCGGGATGAACCTGGCCACGCTCGTCACCACGGTGCTCGTTTCCGGCATGGGCACCGTTTTTTGCGGAGAGCCCATCTTCCGCGTGTGGGTGAACGAGGCGTTCCCGACCATGCTCCGCTCCACCGGCCAAGGCGTCATCTTCGCCATCGCCCGCTTGGTGCCAGCACTGCTCCTGGTCCCCGTGCCGTTCCTTCTCTCGAGCTCAATCAACGGCTTCCTGATCGCCCTCTCCGTCCTCGCCGCCGCCGGGATCGCCGTCGGCTGGTTCGGGGTGCGCAGCGGACGCCTCATCAACGAGTTCCACCACGAGACCGAGAGCATCGACATCACCGCCGCCACTTCGTCCTCAGCATCATGACCACCCCCACCCAGAAGGCCTCCACGCCACCCATGAGCACTTCCGCCCCCACCATCCACGGACACGTCGAACCCGGATTCCAACGCGTCGCCGACGCGTTCACTCAGAACTTCACCGAACGCGGCGACACCGGGGCTGCCTGCACCGTCTATCTCCACGGCGTCCCCGTCGTCGACCTCCACGGCGGCACCTTCCGCCACGGACCGTGGACGGCCAACACCCGCAGCATCCTCTTCTCCGTCAGCAAAGGCGTCACCACCATCTGCCTGCTCATGGCCGTCGAAGCGGGCCATCTCACCCTCGATGAACCGGTCGCCACCTACTGGCCGGAATTCGCCGACCACGGCAAGAGCGCACTGACCGTCCGGCAGCTCCTCGCGCACCGCGCCGGACTCATCGCCCCCGACGAGCCCCTCACAGTGGAGGACCTGCGCGCGTGGCATCCGGTCACCGAGGCCCTCGCCCGGCAGAACCCGCTCTGGGAGCCTGGGACCGCGCACTCATACCACGCCCTCACCTTCGGCTGGCTCGCCGGTGAAGTCCTCCGTCGCACCACCGGACTACGCCCCGCGGACTGGCTCCACCAGCACATCGCCGGCCCCCTCGGCCTCGGACTCACCTTCGGGACCGACCCCGACACCGACCCGGACTTCGCGCTGCAGGAGCAGCCACTCCCCGACACCGCCGCACCACCGTGGAAGAGCCCGAACATCGACATGCTGGCGCGCGTGATGGGGATGAACGGAGCCATCGACGGCCTCAACCTGTTCGGCTCCGCGAACACCCCCGACCTTCTCGGCTTCGAGATTCCCGCTGCGAACATCGTCGGCACCGCCCACGACATCGCCCGCCTCTACGCCGCGACGATCGGCGAGGTCGACGGGATCCGCTTGCTTCAGCCCGCCACCACCCGCGACGCCCGCCTCCCTCAATCGGTCGGCGCGCCGTTCTTCGGACCCGACTCGGGGCTTCGCTGGGGCACGGGATTCATGCTCGACTCCGCCCCCCGAGGCATGGCCGGCCCCGGCAGCTTCGGCCACGACGGAGCCGGTGGTCAGCTCGGCTTCGCGCATGCCGAATCCGGTGTTTCCCTCGGATACGCGACAATCCGCCCCGGCGGCTACCCCGACGACCGCGCCGAGGCTCTCTGCCGCGCTTTGCGCGACAGCCTCTGAAACCCCACTCTTCGAAGGAGAAGAACTCATGCCGCTCGACCCGTTCCTCGTTCCCCTGCTCGAGACCATGCCGACCGTCCCCGCCGAGATCGAGGACATCGCCGCATTCCGCTTGCAGGAGAACGCAGGCGCCGCCGCACTCGCCGAGCAGCTGCTCGAACCCGCCCCACCCGTCCGAAGCAAGCGCACCGTGACCCTCCCCGTCCAGGACGGGGAGATCACTCTCAACGTCTTCCACCCGGACAGCGACGGCCCCCACCCCGTCCACCTCTACTTCCACGGCGGCGGTTGGATCGGCGGCACCATCCACTCGATGGTCATCGACATCCTCTGCCAGGAACGCGCCGCCGGAGCGGACTGCATCGTCGTCGCCGTCGAGTACCGCAAAGCCCCCGAACACCCCTTCCCCACCGCTCTCAATGACAGCTACGCCGCGCTGCTCTGGGTCGCCGAGAATATCGAGAACCTCGGTGCCCGCGCCGACCTGATCACCGTCGGCGGAGGATCAGCCGGCGCCAACCTCGCCGCCGCCCTCTGCCTGAAAGCCCGAGACAACAACGGCCCCGCGATCGCCTTCCAACTGCTGGAAGTCCCCTCGCTCGACTTCACCTTCAGCAGCCCCTCCATCCGCCGAAACGCCACCGGCTACGGACTCACCGAACAGACCCTGCACCTGTGCCGACGCCTGTACCTTCCGTCCGAGGCCGACGCGACCAACCCCTACGCATCACCGCTGCTCGCCGAGAACCTCAGCGACCTGCCCCCGGCGCACATAATGTCGGCGGAATACGACCCCATCGTCGACGACGGCGCACGCTACGCCGAACGCCTCACCCTCGACCGAGTTCCCGCAACGTTCTCCCTACAACTCGGGCACATCCACGGGTCCAGCGCCTTTACGAAAGTCATGGCATCCGCCCGAGCCTGGCGAGAAGAGGGACTACATGCCCTGCGAGCGGCCCACGCTCGAAAGTCACCAGTGAGCTGAACCGCGCCCGGTAGACGATCCTGCACCGGGCGTCAGGTCGTCTCAGTCGGCGCGGATGATGCACCAGGCGCGGTCGAAGGATCGGGCATCGAGGTCGCTCTGGCGCATCCAGACCTCGAGTGGTGACGCGTCGCCGAACCAGCCGTCCAAGGTCGTCCCGCTCTCGATGTCGGCGACGAGTCGATACGAGTCTCCGGGAGCAGCCAGCGGGAGGCACCCGGGGAGGATGTCTCCTCCGGCCACGGTGTGCCCGGCCTGCGAGTAGCCGTAGAGGTGCGTGATGGGAGCGGGTCCGGCGTGGCGGTCTTGTGTTCGTTGCCAGTTCCACATCCTCTGGAAGGCGATCGTCGCCTCCTCGGCAGCTTGACATGCCTTCTCGGTCGTCACGTCGAGATCGAGGGAAGTGGGGATCGAGAACGTCGCCATCGCCGTCACCTCCTGGGCTGCATCGGTCGGGAGGTCGAGATCGTCGGGGGAGCTGGCGAGCAGTGTCAGGTCGGGCTCGGGAAGCCAGCGGACGAGCCAGCCGCCGGTGTCGCCGTCCGCGGGCTCGGTGCCGTAGGTCTCGAGGTCGTGGAAGATCTGGAGGATCCCGTGGTGCGGGAGGTCTTCGCGGGTGTCGGGCCAGCCGGCGCGCATCGCCGAATCCATGACTCCGGATGCCTCGCCCAGGTGGAAGTTGGCGACGTGGGCGAGGGGTTGCCCGTCGCGGCGTCGAGGCCAGTCCTCCTGGGTGATGCCGGCGGCTGGGCCGCCCAGCCAGGACCCGCCGTACATCGCGGTCTCGAGGATCGTGTCGAGACCCGGGTCGGAGCCCTGCTCGGTGTACGCGACGCTGAACTCCACTCTCTCGTCGAGTCTCGCCTCGCGGTACCTCTTCTTCTGCAGCCAGTCCACGATCAGGAAGCGGTAGCTGTGGATGGGCGGGCGGTTCTTGTCCTTCATCGCTGTGGTTCTCGTTTCATCGGCTGAGCTCGTCCCCGCCCATGGTCGGAGCGGGCAGCACGCGGCCTTCACACCTTCCCAGGCTGAACTGCCCATTCGTCTTAGACACCCAGGGTGCCGTGGAACATGCAGACCGTGTAGGACAGCTCACCGCATCGTCTTCGCTTCTGTCCGATAGCCGATCGATATCCGGGCGTGGCCGGCTCGCGTGACGCTTTGCTGTTGGTCAACACAGGGTTGTGCGAGCGGACGGGTGCGCTCAGGTGGCCGACGAATCTGACCAGACGGCCTTCGCGCCTGAGTCGCCGATGCGGACGGTCGTGACGATCCCGCCGATGCTGGTGCCGACGACCAGCACTGTGAGCACGGCGCTGACGACCAGGCGCACGTCGTGCCGGAGGGCCGGCCGTGGGCGGTGCACTTCCGGTGTGAGCACCCAGCGCTGCCACGCCCACTGCGCGACGGCGACGATGAAGACCGCGATCGCCCAAGGCAGCAGGGTGTCGCCCAGCTGCGTGTGAGTCTCGAGCAGGGCGCTGTGGCCGACCCGCTCCTCCAGCGATTCTCCCGACGACGTCGCGAGCGGCACCGCGACTAGCGAGACCAGCGCGATCAGCGGGGTGATGACGCCCAGCCGTCGACGGAGCGCGGGCCAGAACGCGCCGATCAGGATCAGCAGTGACGCCGTCGGGAACGCGACGGTGACGAGGTGGACGATGAGCGGGTGCAGGGGGAGGCCGTTTATCTGCCAGTCCATCAGGTTCTTCTTTCTCGTGTGGGTGGTGCCGGAGGGTCAGACGCGCAGCGCGGGTCGCGCCGGCCGCCGCACCGTGAGGACGACGACGAGGGCCGCGATCGCCGCGAGGAACACGACGCTCGTGACGGTCGACCCGAGGCCGAGCCCGCCGTCGGCTGCCGGCTGGGACAGGAAGTCCCCGACGGAGGCGCCGAGGGGCCGGGTGAGGACGTACGCGGCCCAGAAGGCGAGCACCGACCCGACGCCGGCGAACCGGTGCGCCAGGGCGACGACGGCGATGGCCGCCGCGAACAGCAGCGCCGACGGCAGGTAGCCGAGCGCGAGCTGCTCGCCGAGGAGGTCGCCGACCGCGGTGCCGAGCGCGAAGGTCATCAGCACGGCGGCCCAGTAGAAGGACTCGCGACGCGGGGTCGTGACCTCGTGGATCGAGAGGGTGCCCTCGACGCGGTGCCAGACGACGAAAACGACGGCCAGCGCCGCCGCGAAGACCGCCGTCGACACCCACAGGCTGACCCCGAGCGAGTCGGTCAGCGTGTCGGTGAGGAGGGTGCCGACGACGCTGATCAGCACGACAGCGAGCCAGTAGACGACGGGCACGTAGGCGCGCGTCCTGAACTGCACGACGAGGGCCACGACGAGCAGGACCGCCATCACGATGCTCGTCACAGTCAGCCCCAGGCCGAGCCCGTCGGCGAGGAAGTCGGCGAAGGTCTCGCCGACGGTGGTGCAGAGCACCTTGATCACCCAGAAGGCGACGGTGATCTCGGGGACCTTGTTGAGCAGGGCCCGGCGGTCGGGGGCCGTGGCTCCGGTCGGAACGGCGCGTGTCGTCATGCGATGACGGTCGCGGGTCGCCTCCCAGAAACCGCCCAGAGTCCGAGACGAGGAGGCACGGGTCGGCCCGCCAGGGCATCTGGGCGTTTTCTGGGACGGCCGGGCGGAGCCTCGGCGCATGACCGTCCTGCACCGTCCGCCCTCGTCGGCGCTCTCTCGTGGCCGCACCGCGCCTCCTCTGTTCCCCGCCGTCCGAGCGGCCGTCCACGACCGGGCGTGGGCGGCGTGGGGCGCGACCGGCATCGTCGGCGTCGTCGTCGCGGGGCTGCTGATCACCTCGGGCGCCGGCGGCGTGAGCGAGGTCGACCTCGACCTCGTGCAGCACGCGAGCCGCGCGCACGAACCGGTGCTCGACGGGGCGGCGCTGCTCGTCGACCGGCTGCTCGGGCCGCAGCTCGGCGCGGCCCTCGTGCTGCTGCTGGTCGTGGCGGTGTGGGTCGTGAGCCGTCGCGCGGCTGCGGCCCTCACCGTCCTCGGCGTCGCGGTCGGGCCGTGGGCCGCGGCCGAGCTGGTCAAGCTCGTCGTGCAGCGCGACCGGCCCGACCCGGGGTTGCTCGTCGACCCCCTCATCATCGAGCCGCACTCGTTCTCGTTCCCCAGCGGGCACACGGCCCTCGCGACCGGGCTCGCGCTGGCACTCGTGCTGCTCGTCTGGGGGAGGCGCTGCGCGCCCGTCGTGGTCGGGGCCTCCGCCCTCGCCGTGGCCGCGGTCGGGCGGTCACGCGTCTGGATCGGCGTGCACTGGCCGAGCGACACGGTCGCCTCGGTCGTGCTCGGCTGCTCGGTGGTGGCGCTGGCCCTGCCACCGTGGCTGCGCCTCCTCGACCGGATCGAGCAGTGCTCCCGGCAGCCCCACCTCGTCGAGCCCTCGGCGCCGAACCCCTCCACGACCACCGACCCAGAACGGACCCGCTCGTGAGCATCCTCGACCCCCAGACCCTCCTCGCCGGCATGGGCCCGTGGGTCCTCGGCGGCCTCTCGCTGATGATCTTCGTCGAGTCGGGCCTGCTGTTCCCTTTCTTGCCGGGCGACTCGCTGTTGGTGACCGCCGGACTGCTGCACCAGAGCCTCGGCCTGAGCGTCGCGCTATGCGCGTTCGTCGCGGCGGCGGCCGGCGACCAGGTCGGGTTCTTCCTCGGGCACCGGTTCGGACGTCGCTGGTTCCGCCCTGACGCCCGCGTGCTCAAGACGGCGCATCTCGAGCAGGCCGAGGCGTTCTTCGAGCGCCACGGCGGCAAGGCCCTCGTGCTGGGACGCTTCGTGCCCGTGGTCCGCACCTTCGTGCCCCTCGCCGCCGGCACCAGCGGCTACCCGTACCGCCGGTTCATCGTGTGGAACCTCACCGGCGCGTTCCTCTGGGCCGTCGGCATGACGGTGCTCGGATCGCTCCTCGGTGGCCTACCCTTCGTGGCAGACCACATCGACCTGCTCGCCGTCGGGCTCGTCGTCGTGTCGGTGCTGCCGATCGTGGTCACCGCCCTGCGGCGCTCGCACACCGGCCGGGCCGAGAAGACCGCGACGGCGACGAACCCGAGGGCGAGGACGGACGAGGAGGCGGTGGGTGACCGGTCCTGACACGCACCCGCGCCTCCTGCTGGTCGAGGACGACCCGGGGCTCGGGCCCATCGTGGCCGACGTGCTCGGCGAGGCCTGGCAGGTCGACCTCGTGACCGACGGTCTCCGGGGCCTCGACGCGGCCCGGTCGGGGGCGTACGCGGTCCTGGTCGTCGACCGGCGCCTCCCCGGGCTCGAGGGAACCGAGCTCGTCGCGGCTCTCCGTCGGGAACACGTGACGACCCCCGTGCTGATGCTGACCGCGCTCGGCACGACCGCCGACCGCGTCGCGGGGCTCGACGGCGGGGCCGACGACTACCTCGTCAAGCCGTTCGAGTTCGACGAGCTGTTCGCCCGGCTCCGCGCCCTGACGCGGTCGTTCGTCACCGAGGAGCGCTGGCTCGACGTGGGGGAGGCGCGCTTCTTCCCTGAGAGCCGCATCGTCGTCACGCCCTGGTCGAGCCGGATCGTGCTGAGCGAGCGGGAGAACGCCCTCCTGGCCGAGCTGGCCCAGCGCCCGGACCACACCTTCGACCGGGCCGAGCTTCTCGCGCGGGTGTTCCCGCACGGCGAGCAGCTCGGCACCGTCGACACCTACGTCAGCTACCTGCGCCGCAAGATCGACCGCGACGTCGTGCTCACGGTGCGGGGGAGGGGCTACCGGGTGGGCGCGCTGTGAGTGGACGGCGACGGCTAGGGCGCGCACGAGGGCGCACCGGCGCGCAGTCCCGTCCTGAAGCCGAGACCGCACCCGAGGCCGCGGCGCTGCAGGCCGCTGCCCGGTCGATCGGCCGACAGATCGTGCTCGTCTCGGCCCTGGTCGTCGTCGGGGCCCTCGCACTCACCATCGCGTGGGTGCTTCACCAGACCGTCCCGCAGGAGCGCCTCGAGCAGGTCGCCGCCGCAGGTCAGGGCGAGGTCTTCGTCTCGGCCGCCGACGTCGTCGCCGGCCTCGTCGTGCTCGGCGTCGCGGGCGTCGTCTTCGCGGGGCTCGTCACGGTTGTCATCGCCCGCCGTGCCGTCCGGCCGCTGGGTGAGGCCCTCCGGCTGCAGCGCCAGTTCGTCGCCGATGCGAGTCACGAGCTGCGGACTCCCCTGGCGGTGCTCGACGCCCGCCTCCAGGCCCTGCAGCGCAAGATCGCCGGAGGCGCGGCGGCCGCCGACGAGCACGTCACCGCCGACCTGGCGAGACTCCGCGACGACTCGCGGGCCCTGGTCGACATCGTCGGCGACCTGCTCGAGGCAGCGGGAGGCGACCCTGCTCGGCCGGCTGTCGTGCCCGAAGCTGTGCGCATCGACGGCGTGGTCGCGGAGGTCCTGCGGTCGATGTCAGTGCTCGCCGACGAGCGCGACGTGACCTTGCGGCACGACACCACCACCGCCTCGAGGGTCGGAGTGCCGCACGCGAGCCTCCGACGGGCGGTGCTGGCTCTGCTCGACAACGCGATCGGCCACGCGCCCCCGGGCTCGACCGTCACACTGTCGACTCGGGACGAGCACGGCTCGGCCGTGCTCGCGGTCACCGATGAGGGGCCAGGGATCACAGGCATCGAGCCCACGCACGTCTTCGACCGGTTCGCGCGGTCGGAGCTGGCAGATGGAGCCGCGCGGCATGCCAGCGGCGGCACCCGACCGAGCTTCGGTATCGGTCTCGCCCTCGTCAGGGAGATCGCCCTCCGCCACGGAGGAAGCGTCCGGGTCGCTTCGACGTCTGCCGCGGGTACGACGCTCGAGCTGGTCCTGCCAGCCTCCACCGACACGACCTGACGCGAACCGTCGATAGTGTCCTCGAAAAGATTGCTATCCGGTTCGAACCTCTACGGTGGCTGACGTGCCTTCCTCTTCCACACCGGTCCTGCCGTGAACGTGGTCGTCTCCTGGCTCGAACACCGGCAGATCGGGCTCTACCTGGTCGCGATCCTGGCTGCCGGCGTGGTCGGCCTCATCGTGCCGGGGGCACACCACCTCGAGGGAGCGATCGAGCCCGTGCTCGCGCTGCTGCTGTTCGCGACGTTCCTCGGTGTCCCGTTCGCCGCGATGGGGAAGTCCCTCCGCGACGGACGGTTCCTCGCCGCGGTCGGGGTGCTGAACTTCGTCGTCGTCCCGCCCGTCGCGTACGGGCTGTCCCGGTTCGTCTCGGACGAGCCGGCGCTGCTGTTCGGGGTGCTGCTCGTGCTGCTGACCCCCTGCATCGACTACGTGATCGTGTTCGCCGGCCTTGCCGGCGGCGCGTCAGAACGGCTCCTCGCTGCGGCACCGCTGCTGATGCTGGCGCAGATCCTGCTCCTGCCGTTGTACCTGCTGCTGTTCATCGGCCCCGAGGGCGTCGCCTTGGTCGAGGTCGGTCCCTTCGCCCGGGCGTTCCTGCTCCTGATCGTCATCCCGCTCACGGCGGCCGCGCTCGTGCAGGCCCTCGCCCGGCGGCACCGATCCGGTGTCGTGATCGAGCGGACGATGCTGGGTCTGATGGTGCCGCTGATGATGGCGACCCTGTTCACCGTCGTGGCCTCGCAGGCGGGAGCTGTCGGGGACTCCATGGGGCGGCTGCTGGTGCTGGTGCCGATCTACGCCGGGTTCCTCGTCGTCATGGCAGCGCTCGGCATCGGTGCCGGCCGGATCTTCCGGCTCGACGTGCCAGCCACTCGAGCCTTGGTGTTCAGCGGCGCGACCAGGAACTCGCTCGTGGTCCTGCCTCTCGTGCTGGCCCTGCCGGCGTCGCTTTCGCTTGCTCCGGTCGTCGTCGTCACCCAGACGCTCGTCGAACTCATCGGCATGGTGATCTTCGTCCGGCTCGTCCCTCGTCTCGTCCCGAACCAGCGCGCCCCGATCGAACCCGGGGACGTCGAACCGGTGTCTCGATAAACGATCGTGGGTAGCACGATCAACGGGACCAGTGCTGGGTTCCGCCGAGGGGCGACTCGTGTGCGTGGTTGCGAATCGGTCCGATCGCACGCATCGTCACCATTCGATCCTTGCGGCTGCGAGACGCGCAATAACCGAATACGTCTTGACGTCGTTCACAGCTGATTCATCACCGGCTCAGGGCACTGGTTCACAGCGGACCGGGATCGTGATCCTCCCCGACGCTCGTTCTTCGAGAGGACAGCATGAGCCGCATCCCCGAGCCCGACGCCACCCCCGATGGGCCTGCCTACGAGGGGCGCCTGCTCGAGAGGGCCGGCGATGAGGTCGTCGACCAGGGGGTCGCTTTCGATGTCGGGACGCTCTTCTCGCGCCGGGCCGTGTTGAGCCTCATCGGCATCGGTGCCGGCGCGGTGGTGCTGGCGGCCTGCAGTGCCGCGGCCCCCGACCCGGTGGTCAGTCCTGGAGATGCGGCGACGACGGGAGGGGTGGCAGGTGAGATCCCGGAGGAGACCGCCGGCCCGTTCCCCGGAGACGGTTCGAACGGGGCCGACGTTCTCGAGCGATCGGGCATCGTCCGCAGCGACATCCGGACGAGCATCGGGGGAGGGGCCACTGCTGCCGGGGTGCCGATCACCCTGCGCCTCACGGTTCTCGACATGGCGAACGGAGACGCGCCGTTCGCCGGCGTCGCCGTGTACGTCTGGCAGTGCGACGCGAGTGGCGGTTACTCGATGTACTCCGCGGGCCTCGAGGACGAGACGTACCTCCGAGGCGTGCAGGTCGCCGACGCGACCGGCACGGTGGGGTTCACGTCGATCTTCCCCGGCTGCTACACCGGTCGCTGGCCGCACATCCACTTCGAGGTGTACCCGAACCGTGACGCGATCAGCGAGTCCGGGAACGTCATCGCCACATCCCAGGTCGCCCTGCTCGAAGACGCCAGCCGGGCCGTTTACTCCAAGGCCGGCTACGACGGTTCTTCGGGGAACCTCAACGAGGTCGGCCTTGACACCGACATGGTCTTCGGTGATGACGGTGGCGCTCTCCAGCTCGCGACGATGACCGGTGACGCGACCGCCGGCTACGAGGTGTCCCTCACGGTGCGTGTCGACACCGGCACGACCCCCTAGTCCTGCCGCCACTCAGTGGGAGGGTCAGACCAGCACGATGAAGCCGAGCACGGCTGCGACGATCGAGAGCACGCCCAGTACCAGCGGCGGGAGGACCGGTTCGTCTCGGCGTGCGTGAACGACGACGGCACCGGCCATGAGGGCAGCGAGTCCGAGAGCGGCGATCGGGCTGAGAAGGGGCGCGACTCCGGTCAGACGGGGCAGGACGAGTCCGATCGCCCCGATGGCTTCCAAGGCGGCGACGGTTTTGATCGCCAGCGGGGAGAAGTCTGCCGCCCAGGGCATTCCTCCGTCGATGAGGGCCGTTCGGGGGCGGAGGAGCTTCAGGATCCCGGCGCCGAGGAAGGCGAGAGCGAGAAGGCCGATGATGATCCAGAGTGCGATGTCCATGGTGTCTTTCATTGGGCTGTGTCAGCTGGGGTAGGTCAGCTGGGGGTGGTTGGCTGGGTGGTGTCGAGGTGCTGGTGCAGGGTCTCGGTCAGGGTTCGCATCGCGTCGAGCTGAGTCGGAGTGAACGCGTCGATGAAGATCTCGCGGACCAGCCGCAGGTGAGACGCCGATGAGCTGCGGAAGATCCTGGCGCCGGTGTCGGTCAGGGTCACGGCGGCTCCTCGTGCGTCGCCGCCCACGAGCCCTCTGGTGATGAGGCCGCGTTCTTCCATGCGGCGCAGGTGGTGCGACAGGCGGCTCCGCTCCCACCCCACGACATCCGCGACATCGGACGACCGGAGCGTCTTCTCGGCCGCCTCGCTGAGGGCGAGCATGACCGCGTAGTCGCCGGGTGAGATCCCCGACGTGTCGTGGAACGCGGTCGTCAGGGTGCGTTTGACCTGTTCGGACGTCTCGACGTAGTCGCGCCAGATCGCCAGTTCGGCCGCATTGGGCGATCTCCGTCGTGCTGGTGCGTCGTCTTCGTCTTTCATCGCGCCTCCTTGTTGACATCTTGACCGTAGCGGCAGATCATTGACACGTCAACCACACGGTTGACGTGTCAATGAGATGAGGAATCATGATCGACGTCGACTTCGGCCTCGACACCTTCGGGGACGTCCCCTCCGACGAGACCGGTGCGCCGGTCAGTCACGCCCGCTCCATCCGGCAGCTCGTCGATGAGGCCGTCATGGCCGACGAGCTCGGCGTGGACGTGTTCACGGTGGGTGAGCACCACCGACCCGAGTACTCGGTCTCGTCACCCGAGACCGTGCTCGCCGGGCTCGCGACGGCGACCCGTCGCATCCGCCTCGGTTCCGGGGTCACCGTGCTCAGCTCCGACGACCCCGTGCGCGTCTTCCAGCGATTCGCGACCGTCGATGCACTCTCGGGTGGCCGAGCCGAGGTGATCCTCGGGCGTGGCTCGTTCACCGAGTCGTTCCCCCTCTTCGGATACGACATGGCCGACTACGAGGTCCTCTTCGAGGAGAAGATCGAACTGTTCTCGCGCCTGCTGACCGAAGAGCCGGTCACCTGGTCCGGGACGACCCGGGCGCCGCTGACCGACGCGGACGTCTTCCCGAAGACCGAGCACGGCCTCTCGACCTGGGTCGGCGTCGGCGGGTCGCCGCAGTCGGTCGTACGGACGGCGAAGTACGGCTTCCCGCTCATGCTGGCCATCATCGGCGGCCAACCGCAGCGATTCGCACCATACCTCGACCTCTACCGCCGTGCCGCCGAGGAGTTCGGCACGACGGCCCACCCCATCGGCATGCACTCGCCCGGGTTCGTCGCCGACACCGACGAGGAGGCGCTGGAGGCCTGGTACCCGCACTTCAAGGTCGTCCGCGATCGCATCGGCGCTCTGCGCGGCTGGCCGCCGGTGACGCGGAGCGAGTTCGACCGCGAGGTGGCGTCCGGGTCGATGTACGTCGGCTCGGCCGAGACGGTCGCCCAGAAGATGGCCCGGACCATCCACGCCATGGGTGTCGGCCGTTTCGACATGATCTACACCTCCGGCACGCAGTCGATCAAGGACCGCCTCCGATCGGTCGAGCTCTACGGCACCACGGTCATCCCCCGGGTCCGAGAGCTCCTGGCCGAGATGCCAGCCCGCCCCTCGGTCGTGACCGCGTGACGACCCCGACCATCGCGATCCTCGGCGCCGGCAAGCTCGGCACCGTCCTGGCCCGGCTGGCCATGGCGGCGGGGCACCGGGTTCTCGTTGCGGGATCCGGTGACCCCGAGAGGATCCGCCTGATCCTCGCCGTCGTCTCTCCCGGCGCGGAGCCCGCTCGCGCAGCCGACGCCGTGGACGCGGCAGACGTCGTCATCCTCGCGCTGCCGCTTGGACGGCTGGGCACCGTCCCTGCCGACGCACTGCACGGAAAGGTCGTGATCGACGCCATGAACTACTGGTGGGAGGTCGACGGCACCCGTGACGATCTCGGCGACCCCCGCACCTCGACCAGCGAGCTCGTACAGCATCACTTTCCTCAGTCGGTGATCGTCAAGGCCTTCAACCACATGGGATACCACGACCTCGACGAAGGACCCAGGCCCGTGGGCGCTGCGGACCGCAAAGCGATCGCGGTCGCCGGAGACGATCCTCACGCCGTCGCCACGGTCTCGGCTCTCGTCGACGCGTGGGGCTTCGACCCCGTCCTGGCCGGTTCGCTGCACGACAGCATCGAACTCGAACCACACGCCGAGACCTTCGGCGCGAACGTGACCGCCAGCGAACTAGAAGAGATGCTGGAACGGTTCCCGAGCACCCTTCGAGGGCTCGAGGTGGCCCTCGCCCGGTCATGACGCCGAGCGCGCCTGCAGTGTCCGGTGCTGGTCGGGTGGCTAGTCCGAGGCGGCAGTCCGGTCGGTGGTTTCGGGCTTCTCGGTGCGCAGTTGAGCCCAGTGGCGCAGGCGCTCGGTGATGGCCCGCTCGTAGCCTCCGGTGGTCGGTTCGTAGAACGTCTCTCGGGGCATGTCGTCGGGGAAGTAGTCGGCTCCTGAGAAGCCCGTCTCGGTGTCGGGGTCGTATTGGTACCCGTGGCCGTAGCCGAGATCCTTCATCAGTCGGGTGGGGGCGTTGAGGATGTGCGCCGGCGGCATCAGCGAGCCCGTACGTCGGGCTGCGGCGCGGGCTCGGGTGAAGCCGCGGTAGACGCCGATCGACTTGGGTGCGGTCGCGAGGTAGAGCACCGCTTGGGCGATGGCGAGTTCCCCCTCGGGGGAGCCCAGTCGTTCGTAGACGTCCCATGCGGACAGGGCCTGCTGCACGGCCCCGGGGTCGGCCATGCCGATGTCCTCGGTGGCGAACCGGGTGATGCGCCGGGCGATGAACAGCGGGTCCTCTCCGCCGTCGAGCATCCTGGCCAACCAGTAGAGGGCCGCGTCCGGGTCCGAGCCTCGCATGGACTTGTGGAGCGCGGAGATGAGGTTGTAGTGCCCCTCCTGCGACTTGTCGTAGAGGGGGGCACGTCTCTGAACGGCCGCGGCGAGAGCTGCGGGGTCAACGGGCGCGGGAAGTGCTTCGATCTGCTCGATCATGTTCAGCAGATAGCGACCGTCGCCGTCGGCCATCGCGACCAGGGCCTGACGGGCGTCCGCGTCGAGGGGCAGGGGTCGTCCCAGTACGGTCTCGGCTCGGCCGATCAAGGTGTCGAGCGCTGTCGCGTCGAGACGTTCGAGGACGAACACCTGACAGCGCGAGAGGAGCGCACCGTTGAGCTCGAAGCTGGGGTTCTCGGTCGTGGCGCCGACGAGGACGATCGTGCCGTCCTCGACGTAGGGCAGAAAGGAGTCCTGCTGCGCCCGGTTGAAGCGGTGGATCTCGTCGACGAACAACAGCGTCCCCTGACCGAGCTCCCGACGACGCTGTGCCGCCTGGAAGACCTTCCGCAGGTCGGCGACACCGGAGAACGTCGCCGAGAGAGGCTCGAAGGCGAGGTTGGTCTGTTCGGCGAGGAGGCGCGCGATGGTGGTCTTGCCGCACCCGGGCGGTCCCCACAGGATCATCGATATGAGCCGCCTGGTGCTGACCATCCGCCCGATGGGGGCGTCAGTGGCGAGGAGGTGCTCCTGACCGACCACATCGCCCAGCGCGGGAGGTCGCAGGCGGTCCGCGAGAGGCCGGGAGGTGTCGTCGACCTCGAACAGGGAAGGAGGCTGCTCACTCATCGGCTGCATCCTCCAAGCGTCCGCCGGCGAGTTCGTAGGATCCGCGGACGAGATCGTCGATGAGTGTCTTCGTCACGCCGGTTCCCGCGCCGACGGAGATCCAATGCTGTTTGTCGAGATACCGACCAGGTGCGATGGAGGCGTGGTCGCGGCGAAGCGCATCACCTCGGTGGGGATCGACTTTCACGGTGATGATCTGAAAGTCCGGGTCATCCTCGGTGACGATGAGGAACACCTTCTTGTCCACTTTCCACACCTCGAGATGCGGGGTGAACGGGTGGCCTCGACTGACACCGGCCAGTGTTCCTGCCGTGTCACGTGCTGCTCGTTGCAGACCTTCTCCCTGCATGCGTCCTCCCGGTTCTGATCGATGGGGCGTGTAGGCGGACGATCGCACGTTCTGCCACGGCCCCACCGGTGTGAGGTGAAAGCTCGGTGTGGCACGTCGGTGCCCGCGTCGCTCATGAGGCCGGATCGGCTGTCGTCTCCGTCAGTGTCACGGCCACGCGGGCCAGAAGGTCACGGAGCTGAGCCTGCTCATCGGAGGACAGTCCGGCCGAAGTGTGCTCCTCGAGGGTCGCCCAGGCCGCTGTCACGGCGTCTTCCAGTTCCCGTCCGGCTGTTGTCGGTGACACGAGGACAACGCGACGGTCAGTCGATGACCGTTCCCGCTCGATGAAGCCGCTGCGCTCGAGTCGCGCGAGCATCTTGGCCATTGTCGGCGGCTCGATGAGCAGCAGACGGGTCAGATCGGCCTGAGTCCGCGGGGATTCTTTCCACAGCAGCATGAGGACGAACTCCTGGCCCGCGGCGAGACCGAGCTCTTCCAGGAGCGACCCGGCGAGTTTCCGGTGCGCTTTGGCCACTGTGGGGATCAGCGAGCTGATCGGCCCGACCGTGTGTCGGGTCAGGCCGATCTCCTCGTGGGGCGACGACATGCGGCTACCTGTCCTTCTCGCTGCTCGGAACGCTGCGCGCCAGTCTCCCACCTGGCGCAGACCCCGATGATCAGCGAGTGATCCACCGCTGGATGGCGTCGTAGGCGTTCTGGGGGCTGGTGTTGAAACTGATGCGGATGCCGGGTTGGAGGTCGATGAGGACGTTCACGACGCGTTCGAGCAGGACGGTGTTCTCCGGCAGCATGCGAACGCCGCCGCCGATGAGGGCCACTCCGTAGGGCTGCTCCGCGAAACGAGTTCGGAGATGGGCCTCTGTCTCGTCGGGATCTCTGCTGATGCCGCAGAGGGCACCCTCGACCCCTTGTTCCTTGATGGCGGCCCAACCGCGTTCGATCTGTTCGGAGAGCTGCTCGACGGTCATGTTCAGCGGGGCGAGTTCTTCGGTCGTCATGGCCTCGGCCGCGAACCCGATGAACAGCGTCTGGTTGTTGATGGGTGCTGCGACGGATGAGTTCCTGTGCGACATTGTGCTTCTTCCTTCGGTGGGGGTGACGACTGGTCAGGGGATGACGATGAGCTTTCCGCGGGTGTGGCCGGCTTCGGAGGTCCGGTGAGCGATCGCCGCGTCGGCGAGTTCGAAGCGCCGATCGATGTGCAGACCGAACGCGGGAAGGGCTGCGGCTTCGGCGAGAGCGTCGCGGGGATCCGTGGTGCGGCCATCACCCGTGGAAACGCGTGCGCCGAGCTGCGGCGCGGTGAAGTCGGAGATCGAGATGACCTTGGTGGGGTCGCCGACCAGGGCGATGAGCTCGCCGATGACTCCCTTGCCTGATAAGTCGAGTGCGCCGTCGACACCCTCGGGTGCCACGGTCTCGACCCGGCCGACGAGGCCCGAGCCGTAGGTCACGGCTACCGCCCCGAGCTCCCGCAGGTAGGCCTGGTTGTGTTCGCTGGCAGTGCCGATGACCCGGAGCCCCCGGGCTGCGGCCAGCTGGATGAGGGCCGATCCGACGCCGCCGGAGGCGCCGCTGAGGAGGATCGTCCCGTCGTGGATTCCCAGCTCGAACAGGAGGCGGTGAGCGGTCTCGACTGCGACACCCCAGCCGCTGGCCTCGACGGGGTCGACGCCGCCGGGAACCTTCGCCCACGCGTTCAGGACAGCCTGTTCGGCGAGCGTGTTCCGCCCGATGCCGAAGACGACGTCGCCCGGCGCGACGTCATCGACGTCGGTGCCGACGTCGAGGACCGTGCCGGCCGCGTCGAATCCCGTGCCGCTCGGGGCCGTGAGCGGTGCCCCGCCTGACATCATGCCGGCACGGAGTTTCGCGTCGAGTTGGTTGATTCCCGCCCCGGCGACCTGAATCAGGATCTCACCTGCGGACGGGCTCGGGGTCTCCACATCGACGATGTCGAGGACGTCGGCGGGACCGTAGGTTGTGAACTGGACGGCTCTCATGCGGTGCTCCTGGTCTTGATATGTGTCGGATGCGGTTACGCGGCGGGGGTGTAGTCGACGGCGTGGAGCCACTGGCGGAAGGTCCACGTTCCGGGGGCGATGCGTCGGACCTGCTCGAGGTCGGCCTGGTAAGCGGGCGTCTCGGCGAACCAGCGGAACATGGCCTGCATGTCGTCATTGCCGTCCATGACCGTCAGGGGCAGTGCCTCGTACCGGGCGGGCATGCCTGTGTGCTCGGCGAACGCGGCCGCGATCTCGCTGCCCGTCAGGGCGTCCCCTGCGATCTCGAGCGATGCGGGCACCGCGGTCTGGTCGAGCAATGCGGCGGCAGCGATGACGCCGATGTCGCGGGTGGCGATGAGCTGAAGGGGGACTGCGTCGGGGAAGGGCAGACGCAGGACCAAGGTCCCCTCCTCCACAGTGGGTGCGAAGCCGAAGAAGTTATCGGTGAAGAACACGGGCCGAAGGATCGTCGTGTTCAGGCCGAGTGAGTCCAGGTGCTGCTCGACGAGGTGCTTCGAATCGAAGTGCGGCACGCCGGATCCGCGCTCGGCGCCTCCGACGGAGTTGAACACGACTTGGCCCACACGGGCGGCGGCGGCCGCGTCAGCCAGGGCGATGCCTTGTGCGGTCTCGCCCTCCAGGTCAACGTTCTGCATACCGCCGGGAGGGGTGGTCATGAACCAGAATGCGTCCACGCCCTGAAGGGCCGCGGTCAGAGTCGCGGGGGAGTCGATGTCGATCTGCACGAGCTCGACACCGCGCGCAGCCAGTGCAGTGGCTTTTTCCGATGCCGTGTTGCGTAGGAGCGCTCGCACTCTCGCGCCGCGCTCGAGGAGAGCGTCGGTGACCGCGCCTCCCTGTGCTCCGGTTGCTGCGAAAACTGCCACGGCGGCTGTCGTCTGTGTCATGGTGGGGCTCCTCTGATTGACCGTCTACGCAATCATGAGCCGGCTAACTAATTTTTGGGAAGAGAGTTCCGGAGTCTCGGGTGAACTCACAGGATTGAATGACCCGTTGACAGCCGAGGTCTACGTTGCGATCTTCTCGAGTCCCGCCTACTGGGTCGCCGGGTGGCTGCTGTCGACGTTCTTGTTCCTTGTCGTCCCCAGCCTGCGCCTATCCCCTCTCCCGTGCCGCTACGGGCCAGGCGATGAGCAGTAACACAGCGGCCCAAGAGGGAATCGTTTCCCGAGATTCCGATGGGACGCAGGATGAGGTGAGGGGTCGTGTGGGTGGAAGCGAAGGGTGGGGCGTCCACGTGAGGACGCCCCACCCTTCGTGAGCGCAGAAAATCAGTTTGTTGCGCTTCCAGAGTAGGTACACCTGTTAAGTCGGGAGCTACGGACGTTCTGGTCTTCGCTAGACCAGATGGGCGACAGGGCGACGCTCGCGAAAACGCCTCGTGACAAGCTTCAGGGGCGCCCGTTGACGAGCGGGAAATCGGCCACCAGGGTGGTCAAGTGCATCACCTGGCGTGGGATGAACTCCGCGATGGTGAGGCCGACGACGTCGAACTCGGCTCGCACATCGGCGACGATGCGTTGCGCTTGCACGCTGGTCAGGCCGTCGGGTACTGCTCCGAGGCCGAGCACGACCTCGTTGCTGTCAATGGTGTCGACGTCGAGATGGATTGCCACTTTCGTGGCGCCCGTGGACTTGAGCCACTCAACTAAGGCATTGGTGCCGCTGCGGAGATCGTCCGGGGTGAAAGTAGACAGCCCCCAATCCGCGACATTGGGGAAGTCGTCATCAGTCCAGTCGTGCAGGCCGACGAGCGCTACTCGGGCTGCGGGGACCGTGGCCGGGAGTTCATCGAGGATGTCCTGGTCGCCATGACCGGTGATCGCTGACACCGCCATCGCGTGGTAGCCGTGGTAGTCACTGGTGCCGGTCCCGATGTCGGGGTGGGAGTCGACCCAGAGGACGGCGAGATCGTCACCGTACTTCGCGGCCAAGGACGTGAACGGGGCGACGCTCACTGAGCACTCCCCGCCGAGGGTGAGGATGCGTTCCGGTGCGTGTTCCCTCACAAGCTCGACAGCCTTCGACAGCTGGCGAACAACGGCCTCTTTGGCCTCGAGACCATCGCGCTCCTGCAGGCCCTCGTTACCCATATCGACAGGGACGACAGCGGTCGGGCCGTCGTGCTGAGGCAGGACCGCCTGGAGGACCTCTGTTCCCACTGCGTATCCACGCCGGGCCGTTTCGAGGGGGAACTCCGGGGCAAGTTCAGCGACCATTTCGGCCGTTGCGCCCTGCCACTGAGGCCAGATCAGGCGGAGAGTCGTGGAGGGGATGATGCTGTTCATCTCGGGTCCTTTACGGGTGGTGCGGTCTTGGGTCGTGAAAACGCTTGTCGGGGCAAGGCAGCCCGTCAGCGTGTGGTCGGGGTGTGTGTCCCGGGGAAGGTCGTTGCGGGAATGAACAGGACGTTCGGCCAGTCGATGAACGTGCCCGTGTCCGCGTCGACGGTCACGCCTTGCGCCGAATCAAACGCTGCACGAGCGCTGTCGTAAGAGTCGAAGGTGTAGATCGAGAGAGCGTCATGATGCGGGAAGGCCTCGGGGGCAGTCCATGCTTGCTTTCCGTGAGCGAGCTCAGCTTGTTGGTACGACACCAACCCGGGGAGTTCACGTGCGAGCTGTCGGTGGATGGTGCGGTAGTGCTCGAAGAATTCATCGCGGCTCAGGCCGGCTACCCGTTTGGTGAGAATGACCATCGTGTACACAAGGTGCTCCGTGTCTTTTCAGGGGGTGAGGGCCAGTGAGTGGCGGCGAGCGAGCTCGCCGTACCAGCGGGCGCTGGGCTTGATGCTTCGGGCAAACGTTGTGTGGTCAAAGCCGATGAGGCCGAACCGGGGTCCGTAGCCGAGTGCCCACTCGAAATTGTCGATAGCTGACCAGTGCAGATAACCCCGAACGTCGACACCGTCAGCAATCGCCGCGTCAAGGGATCGGAGCGCCCGGTTGATGAACTCGACCCGCTCGGTGTCGTCGTCGGTAGGAACTCCGTTCTCTGTGACGACGATGGGGACGTCGCCGACAACGCTCTTGGCTAGCCGGACTGCATTGCCGAGCGCTTCGGGGTAGTACTCCCAGATGGCCGTCATGCGGTCCTCCGGGCCAGGAAGCACCTCGCCTGCCGAGTTGAAGCGACTTCGGGTGTAGTTCTGCACACCGACGAAGTCGTCGTCTCGGGCGGCGCGCAGATACGGCGCCTCGAACGTCTCAAACCACTCCTCGGCGGCTGCGCGGCCCTCTTCTTCGTGCTGGACGTCGTGAAGAACCACGGTCCAGCCGGCGTGTGCATCGGTACCGGCTCGAACAACATCGCGAGCGGCGCGGTGAGCCGTGATGAGACTCTCGATCTCCGTGTCGGAGGCGAGCGGCATGGGCCCGCCGTGCCAGGCGTTCAGGGCGGCTTGATCGCCGCGATGAAGGGCGCTCATGAGCGGCTGCAGTCCAGGCTCGTTGATGGTGGCAACCCATTCCGCTCCCTCGTTCAGCACAGGCAGCACCGTCTCCGCATAGGAGGCAAACAGCTCAGCGGCGCCGTCTGCCTGCCACCCTCCTGCTCGGCGGAACCACGCGGGCAGGGTGACGTGTTGCAACGTGACCACTGGTGTGAGGCCACGCTCGACGCAACCGGCAACCATTCGCTTGTAGTGATCGATCGCAGCCATTGAGACAGCGCCTCGCTCAGGTTCGATTCGTGACCATTCGAGGCTGAAACGGTAGGAGTTCAAGCCCAGGCTGGCCAGGATGTCGAGGTCCTCGGGCCAGCGATTGAAGTGATCTGCCGCGTCGCCGCTGGGTTCTGCGATCACGGGTGAGTTCGAGTGTTCGAGTGCCCACCAGTCGCTCGAGACGTTGTTGCCTTCAACTTGGTGCGCTGCGGTCGCTGCACCCCAGAGAAAGTCCTCAGGCACGGAAAAAGAGGGGAAGGGGATCTGTTCGGTCATCGTGAGCCTTTGATGAAGCGCACCGCGACAGCACCCAGGAGTGCGAAGACGGCGGCCGAGATGTACAAAGCGGTGTAGTTCTCGGACCCGAGGACGCCGAAGAGGATGGCGGCGAAGACCGGAGCGAGGGACTGGGGGAGAGCATTGGCGATGTTGAACACGCCAAGGTCTTTTCCGGCCTCATCCGCGTCCGGCAGGAGGTCTGCGATAAGGGCGAGGTCAACAGACATGTGTATGCCGATCCCCAGGCCGACGACGACGACTCCGAGGTAGAACGCACCGATGCTGTCGGCGAAGGCGATGACGGGAAACCCGATAGCTGCGATGAAGGTCGCGACGACAATGAAGATCTTGCGCCGTTGGAGCTTGTCGGAAAGCCATCCGCCGCCGCTTGAGCCGATGACGATGCCGGCGACCAGGACGAGGGATGCTGTGCCGAGGGCCGTAGCGACGTTGTCGTTGGTGTACCCAAGGCGATCGATGAGGAAGAACGATTGGTAGGTCAGTAGGCACATCCAGGCCAGGACGATGAAGAACCGGCTCCACCATGCCCACGCGAAATCGGGGTGCTTCAACGGGCTCACCCAGAACGTCGTGATGAACGTCTTGAAGCTCAGCGGGGCAAGCGCTTCGGAGGTCCGCCGCTCCTTGAGGACGGGAGCGAAAACGAGGACCAGGACCAGACCGATGACCGCGGGTGCAATGAACATCAGGGCGGTGTTGAAGGAGAACCAGGCAGCGACGTAGGCAGCGACGGCAAGCGAACCGTAGTTGCAGACCCCGGCAAGGCCTGCGACCTTGCCCCGCTGCGCGGCCGGGATCTCATCTGCCAAAACGGCAGTCAGCGTCGCGATGGCGGCGTTGTACGCCAGCTGAGCCACGCACCACGCAACGAGGATCACGGGGATCGAGGTGGCGAAGCCGATGACGGCGAGGGCGGCGACGCCAACAATCATCCCGCCAATGAAGAACGGGCGGCGTCGCCCGAAGCGTGACCTTGAGCGGTCGGACAACCGACCGAAGAGCGGGTTACCGAACATCGCGAACAGGGCGCCCACACCGACGATCAGCCCGTAGGCGTTGACGGCGTTCTCGCCGGCAGTCTCCCGCATCCGGATCGACAACGTCACCAAGGCCGGTGCGTAGACCGCGAGCCAGAGCCCGAGGTTGGCCACCGTGTACAAGGCAATGAACATCGGTGATTTCTGTGTCGGATCAGCGGTGGGCCGACTATCCGGCGCAACAACACCGTTCGGGGAAGAGGTCACGAGCTTCTCGATTCAGGCAGCGAGTCAGCGGCAACGCCGGACAGACTCTGAGTGACTAGTAAGTTTTGGCGAGCATACACATCTCTGAGTGGTTGGTAGGTTTTCGTAACCGGCCCGAAACACATTCCTCACGATGTGTGCGACCGTGGTGCCATGAGTTCCACAGCACCAGCACCTGAGAAGGGTCGTCGGGGCGGCAACGCCGCGGGGGACGCGGCACGTGAGCGCATTCTGACCGCAGCGCAGGAGGCGTTCAGTGACCGCGGCTATCGCGGTACGTCCCTCGCGGACGTCGGGCGGTCTGTCGGCCTCACGCAGCAGGGAGTGCTCTATCACTTCCCCAGTAAGGCGGGCCTGCTCGTGGCGGTGCTCAACGAGAGGGACGAGCGTGACATCAGGAGATCCCACAGCGATGAGAAGCTGATTGGCATCGGTGTCCTCGACGCGTGGGACGAGACCGTGGAGCTCAACGCCCGGAACTACGGCCTCGTCCGTCTTGCGCACGTGCTCACTGCCGAGGCGCTCGGAGCGGACCACCCGGCGAGCACCTACTTCCGCGACCACTTCGACATCGGCTACGACATGCTCCTTGCCAGCTTCCAGGCCGGTGTCGAAGAAGGTTCGCTCCGCGGCGATTGCGACTACACCGTGATCGCCAGGCAGGTAATTGCCATGAGTGAGGGTCTGGAGGTGCAGTGGCTCATGAGCCCAGACTCACTGGACATCGTCCGGTGCTTCCACGAATTCACGCAGTACCTTCGCGCCCGCATCACCGTCTAGGGCGTGGGGCTGCTCCCCAGTCGACGCCACCTGACCCGCAGTGAGACGCTGGTCGCCTGCTCCCTGAGCGGGCGGCCAGCGTCATGCCCCACGCGCGGCGCGTGACCGATCACGGGTGCCGGCGTCGGTCAGGCTCATGTCGGTGGTCTCTTCTACCGTCCAGCTCATGGGCGTTCGAGGATCGTCTACCGGGCGCTTCTGGTCAGAAATTCCGATCGGCGGGGCTGCTCAGCGCGGCGGGAAGGCTGTCCTGCGTCCGAGGGCGACGGTCAGCAAGGCGATTGCCGAGAGGGCGATCATCGCGATGGGAATTGCGGCAGGCCCGATGCCGTCGACGAGGATGGCGCCAGCCGCTCCTCCGCCGAAGATGGCGAGGTTGAAGGCTGTGGTGAGCATGGCGTTGGCGACGTCTACGCTCTCGCCGGCGGCATTGCCCATCGCTGTCTGCAGTTGTGTTGCGGAGCCGCCGAAGGCGATACCCCACAAGGCGATCGCAGCGATCGTGGCGGGCGCAGAGGTGGGGAGGGCGAGCAGCAGTGCTCCGGCGATGATGAACATCGCCGTGCTGATGAGAGCGAGGTGCCGCAGTGATCGATCGATGAGTGCGCCGGTGATCCAGATGCCGACGAGTGCCGCCAAGCCGAAGGCGAAAAGGGCGACATCGGGGCGGATGCCGGTGCTCGTGCCGGCGAGGTAAGGGGCGATGTAGGAGTAGAGCAGGTTGTGCGCGAGCATCCAGGTGAATACGACAGTGAGGATCACGGCGATGCCGGGGATCACGAGTACTCGGCCGAGGGGGAGTCTCGAGCTCGAACGCTGACCTGGCGCGTTCGGCACGTGCGAGAGCACGAGCAGGACGACGACCACCGTGATCGCAGAGACCGCGGCGAAGGACCATCGCCAGCCGACCGTCGCACCGAGCCAGGCCCCGAGCGGGGTGCCGATGGAGAGTGCGATGGGTGTGCCGGCCATAGCGATCGCGAGGGCTTGCCCGGCGCGCTCGGGGGCGGCGATACGGCGGGCGTAGCCGGCGAGCATGCCCCAGATCAGGCCGGAGAATGCGCCGGCGATGAAGCGCACGACGAGGGCGACCCCCAATGTCGGCGCGATCGCGGTGAGCGTGTTGGCGACCAGGAAGCCCAGTAGCCCGATGACGAGCAACGGCTTGCGCGATGTCCCCTGGGTCATCGCGATAGTGGGGATGGCCGCGACGACGGTGCCGAGTGCGTACACCGTGATCAGCTGGCCGGCGGTCCCGTCGCTGACGTCGAACGCGTGGGCGAGCTGGGGCAGGAGGCCTGCTGGAAGCGTCTCGGTCATGATGATGATGAACCCGCTGAGTGCCATGAGGACGAGTGGCAGTGCCGGGAGGGAGCGCTCGTCCTGGTGTCGCCGTCTGGCTGTCGTTTCGGTTCGGGGGTGGGGCACCGATCACTCTTCTCTGTTTATGGAATGGTCGCTCCAATACTGCTGATGGGTCCCCCCGTGTGTCAAACTGGATCGACCGATCCGAAAGGGTGAAGATGTCACAGCAGGGACGACCGAGAGCCTTCATCGAGCAGGATGTGCTCGACGCAGCGATGCTGGTGTTCTGGCGCCACGGGTACGAGGCATCGTCCATCGCGCGATTACGTGCGGCGACCGGGCTCTCGTCGGCGAGTCTCTACGGTGCTTTCGGCTCGAAGGAGGGCTTGTTCGAGCGTGCGGTGGAGCATTACGCCGCTGGCCCTGGGCGAGTGAGCGAGCTCGTCGGCGACCCGAGGAGAGATCCGCTCGAGGCTCTCAGTTCGATGCTGCACGGAACGATCGACATGCAGTCGGACGCCGCCCACCCGGGCGGCTGCCTCGTCACGCTCTCCGCGACCCTCGGCGCGGACGGCGACGACGACATCGCCGCGCGGTCAGTCGTGGCCGAGCGGCGCGCCGAGGATCGAGCGCGCATCGAGGCATGCCTTCGTCGAGGGCTCACCGCAGGCGTGACCCGTGCCGACCTCGACCCCGGTGTGGAGGCGGTGCTGGTTCACTCATTCGTGCTGGGGCTATCGACGCAGCTGCTCGATGGTGTGGAACCTGCGAAGTTGCACGCTGCCGCAGACCGCATCGTCGACGGAGTGCGCCGCGATGACCAGGCGTGACCGGGTCGCGGCTGCGCACGATCCCACGCAGGGAGGTGCGATAGGCGATACCTCACCGAGAAACACGGTGCCAGCGAACCGAACCCCTGCTCGGAGGCGCGGATCGCCGCCCCACACCATCGAGCAGACGGACGGCCCTACGAGGTCGACGGCAGCGGCAGCCGCTTCGTAGGCGGGGTGATCGAAGAGCCGTCGCGGCCGTGGTTCGTCGGATCCGTTGGAGCGTCCTGCGGCTCAGGCCGTGGCGGCCGTCGCATGCGCGCCCTCGTACGCCGGTCCGCTCTCGCGCAGCGCCGGGCAGTGCTTGGGGGTCGGATTCAGACAGATGTCGATGACGCGGGACAGCTCCTCGCGGGCCCGCTCGAGCTCGGCGATACCCGCGGCGATGCGGTCGCGCTCGGAGTGGAGCAGGGCCATCGCCTCGGGGGCGGCGACACCGGTGTCGACGCTCGGCAGCAGCTGCATGATCGTGCGGCTCGGCAGCCCCGCCGTGTACAGGCGCTGGATGAGCTGCACGCGCTCGATCGCGGACTCGGGATAGATGCGCTGGCCGCTCGTGGTGCGCTCCGCTGGCAGCAGCCCCTGCTCCTCGTAGTAGCGGAGCGCTCGCGTGCTCACGCCGGCCTTCGTCGCCACATCACCGATGCGCAGCATGCGTCTTCCTCCCGGCCGTTCGGCCCGTCGATCACGTCGACGTCGACGTCGCCGATCTGACGGGTGGACTTGCCCTTTACGTCAACGTCAACACCTAGCGTAGGCCGTGCCGTACCCCGCATCCGATTCGGGCGGCAGAAGGAAGAGCACGCATGGACATCCAGGATCAGGTCGCCCTCGTCACCGGCGCCAACCGCGGCATCGGCCGCACTTTCGTCGAGGAACTGCTCGCGCGCGGCGCCCGCAAGGTCTACGCGACCGCCCGCCGACCCGAGGCCATCGACATCCCCGGGGTCGAGGTGGTGCGACTCGACCTCACCGACCCCGCATCCGTGACCGCCGCCGCCGAGATCGCACAGGACGTCACGCTCGTCGTGAACAACGCCGGCATCTCGACCGGAGCCGGTCTCCTCACGGGCGACATGACGGAGATCCGCCGCGAGATGGACACCCATTACTTCGGCACTCTCGGCGTCATCCGGGCCTTCGCGCCGGTCCTCGCCGCGAACGGCGGCGGCGGGATCGTCAACATCCTGTCGGCGTTGTCGTGGTTCGCGGCGCCCGGCTCGGGCGGCTACGCGGCGGCCAAGGCGGCCGAGTGGAACATGACGAACGCGCTCCGGCTCGAGCTCGCCGGCCAGGGCACCCTCGTGCAGGGCGTGCACCTCGGCGCGGCCGACACCGACATCATGGCCGGCTACGACGGCCCGAAGATCGACCCGCGGGACGTGGCGCGCGCCGCGCTCGACGGAGTGGCTGCCGGTGAGATCGAGGTCGTCGTCGACGACTGGAGCCGCATGGTGAAGGACTCGCTGAGCGCGGATCCGAAGGCCTTCTACCAGCAGATGCAGGCGATCCTCGGCTGATTCCTACGATTTTGATCTCGATGGAGAAGCGGTCACCTCGTCCAACCGCTCGGCGCGAGCCGGCCGCAGCCTATGGACTGAAGCCGGTACTGTCTGGTGCGTGTGGACAAGCGAAGGAAAATGGCTGCCGAACACCGAACGTGGCCGTCAGATCTTCAAGTGGTGCGTGTGGGTGGGCGTAGTCGTTTTCTTGGTGTTCATGGTTGTGGTGGGTGTGCAGTCTCGGTAGAAGCAGTGCTTGTTTCCGGCCCCCACGCGACTGACAGCTAGAGCCGGCAGACATCGTTTGGGCTTCCGCGCCTAGCAGTGGCTGAGCATCGCAGGATGGGCGGCGAGCACATGACCATCAGGAGACGCGGTTGACTGATCGTCCAAGCCCTGCCGGGCTGCGAACGGGGGAGAGCGAATGAGTCTGACGATTCTGGAAGATCGAAAGGTGTGGGGCTCCATCCCGCGCGAGATCACGTACGCGGGCGCGATGGGCGCAGGCTTGTCCACGGGTCTGCTCGTTCTCGCTGCGATCGTCACGGGCATGTGGATCTTCTGGCTCGGTGTCGCGTTCAGCGCCGTGACCGGATCCATGCTGCTCAAGGTCACGTTCTACCTCAAAGCCCTCCCTTACGAGGCCTATGAGGCTTCTGTGGACCGCCAAGACCTGGGCTGACGTGCCGCCTCTCAGGTGGTCGACGGGCGGACGATCTTGCGACAGGCTGACCCGGTGATCGACGAAGCTCGGCATCTGGTTCATTTCCATCGGAAGCACTACGACGCGATCGTCACTGGCCACAAGGTGGTGACCGTCCGGTGGGGCGAGTCGCTTCAGGTCGGAGCAGCGACGTTCGTGTTCGACGGCCATCCGACTGTCCTGCCACTCACCGGGCAGGTCGTCGCGGTCTGGCGATACCGGCTCGACGAGTTGACTGCGGAGCAGGCGCACGAGCCTCCGGGAACGGACATGGCACTCTTCGCAGCGCAGCTGCGTGAGAACTACTACCCGGACATGCCGGGCGATGCGATGGTCGACGTCGCCGAGATCACCATCGTCCCGGTGTCCCGATAGGCCATTCGTGTCCGTACGCGGGTGAACAGCCGGCGTCGAGGCCGGCGTACGACGGGTCCGGTCTGGTTCGCGCTGGCTCTCGTCTTCCTCGCTCTGCTCATCGGGACGACGGTCAGCTCCTGGCGGAGCTACGACAAGCTCACTCGCATGCTCGACGAGCTTCGGAACAGGGAGCCGCACGCCGGATAGGGCTCCCCCAGCGCCGCACGGACGGAACGATCCCCAGCGATCTACGGCCTGTAGCGGTCGCGCCTTTCCGTGTCCGTGAGGGGGCCAGGGTGAGCCTTGTCACCGCTGAGGACGCCGACGCTCGTGAGCCCCGCCGCGAGGCCGGTCGATAGCAGCTTCACCGCACGAGACAGGAATGCCTTGATCATCGGCGATGCTCCTTCAGATGTGGCGCTGACGTGTTTCATGAAGGCTCTCACGGCCCGGTTCCGTCCGCTAGGCCATCCTCAGGGCATCGAGTCCCGCTTCAAGCGCCGGATGCTCCTGCGTGGTCCGTTCAGCCGAAGGTCGTGAGCGGAGGTTCCCAGTTCGGGGTGACGATCGACGTCGCCCACTCCGCGCCGCCAGGCCCGGAAGCTCTGACCATCAGGTCGCTGCCGTCGAGCGACACGGGAAGCCGACCCGTGGCGCCGCACGCGATGTCCGCTTCAGAGAGGACTTCGCCCGGGAGGCCGCCGTCGTCGAGTCGCAGAACGGCGAGATGGACCGTCCGGGCATTGCGACACACACCGAGGACGTCGTATTCGCCTTCCGAGATCCGTCCCACCGTGACCTCAGCGACCTCGTCCTCCTGGCTCGAGTCATCGCCCGGGGTCAGTTCGCCTCCCGCACCTCCCAGACCGGCCGGGTCTGACAGCAGCTGCGTCATGCGGCCGTTCCAGTCGTCCTCGGCGTCCGGCGTCTCCGCACCAGCGCATCCGGCGAGCAGGAGGAGCGCAAGGGTCGTGGAAGCAGCTACGACTGGTCGCGGGAGCTGGAGCATTCGCCCAGTGTTCCGTACGGAACGGTGGTTGCGCGCCGGCGCATTCTCGTCTCCGATGGACGAGTGGCCAGCGGCCAGCGATCGCGGCGGACGCCGAACACGATCTTCGGTCTCTCGGAGCGACCTGGCGCGATATGGTCCAGGCATGATCCGTCGCTCCGTCCTGACTCCCCGCCTCGTTCTCGGTGCAGGCTCGGTCGCCGTGATCGTGGGCGTCGTCATGTTCGTCATCGCGGCAGCGCAACCCATCACCTTCAGCGGTTCCACCTACGCGCCGGTGTCCGGTGCGACGTTCAGCGTTCAGGGCGTGCACGTGTTCTCGACCGTGAGCCTCGTCGGAGCGACCGTCATCGTGGCCGGACTGCTGGTCCTGGCCGCGTGGTTCGGCTACCGGCAGGGTCGGCGGCGCGAGCCTGGCGAGGCGTCTCTCTAGAGGATCGGACCCCGATCGGGGGCGGGTCTGCTTTGCTTGCAGTCGTGACTGCTGAGCTGCCGATCATCGAGTTCGCGTTCCCCGGACCTCTGCGAGACAGGATCGTCGCCGCGATCGAGGCGGGGGCCAAGACGGCGACGAGCTCGCTCCTGCGGGAGTACGAGGTGGCGGGCGAACCGGTGCCTCAGGTGGGTTTTCGCGGGGTCCTCGTGGATTCGACGGGTCGGCGACGCGTCGTGCTGGAGACGACCGCCGTCGAGCTGGTTCGGCTCTCCGACGTGCCTTTGCAGCATGCGTTGGACGAGGGAGAGGGCTACGCGTCAGTCGACGACTGGCGGGCAGGCCATCTTCGCTTCTGGTCCTCCGCACAGATGCAGGAGGAATTGGGCGACGGATTCACGGTTGACGATTCGAGCGTCGTCGTGCTCGAGCGATTCGAGATCGTCCGATAGCCGACCGCGACGGCGCTGCTCATCGAGGTGACATGAGACGCGCCGTCAGCGCCCCGTGACGCGAGAACGGCACCGTCGGAGGGTCGTGGTGAGGACCCCTGCGTCGGCTCGGATCGCCGCCCCGTCTGACCAGGTCTGGATGGGTCACCGAGGCTGATAGGGGGTGTCTCCGTCGTCATCTGGCTCGAAGCCACGGTCGAAGACCCTGTCGGCTCGGTACCAGAACTGGAAGCCGATCGTGAAGAGCAGAGCGGGCACGATGCCGAGGAGTCCACCTGGCCACGCGACTCCTGGGGCGACCAGACCGGCCACGAGGCGCAGGGCGAAAAGCAGCGCGGCCGTGATCATCAGCCCGACGGCCAGCCGCTTCCGCCGCAGTGACGCTCGAGTTCGCATGGCTCAGTCTCCATCCATCCGGCCCTCGGTGTGTCTGAGCATCCCGAGTGTCCGTGGCCGGTGTCGGTGAGCCCCTCCGCGAACGCATCAGTACCTGCGTGCGCCGGCTTCGTCGCTGCCTGAGCTCCCTCTCAGCGGTTCTCGCGGCCTAGAAGGTGGGAGCCGCCAGCGAAAGCGAGCGCACCGACGACGAGGATCACGCCGGGGCTGGCGATCCCGGTGAACGTGATGCCGTCCGTACCCAGAACGACACCCCAGACGAAGAGCCCGAGACCCAGGATGAGGAGAGTGAGCGCGAAGGCTCGACGGTCGCTGGCCCTGGGCGTCTCGGATGGGGGCATGTCGCCAGTATGGGTCGAGGAGGCGATGGCGTCGACGGGAAGGCGTCGAGAATCAGCAGGTCCGAAGACGCAGTCGCGACCATCTTCGGTGGTGTCGGGCTCATCGGAGTCGGCTTCTTCATCGCCGTGAACACGCCGGATCTCGGTGAGACGATGGCCCGGAACGGGCTGCCGATGTGGGCACTCGTCGGACTGCTCGGGGCTGCAGGCATCGTCTGTATCGCTGGAGGGTCCGTGATGCTCCTCACCAGACGACTCCGCAGGGCCAGGAGAGAGTCCGATGGCGTCAACGGTTCGTCCGAGCCACCGTCGGGCGCCGGGCCTTGAGAGAGCGGTCGGGCCTGCTCGTCTTCGCTCAGATGGTCACGCGTGTGTGAGAAGACCGCCCGATAGACGATCGGCGGGGGCGACTCGGGCGATAGCCTCGCCGCATGACCTTCGCGAACGTGGGCACGCTCGGCACCGCACCCGGGAAGCGTGACGAACTCGTCGCCCTCCTCACCGAACGGAACGAGAGTCTCATCGCGGCCGGCTGCCTGGCCTACGAGGTCGGCGTCGATGCCGATCATCCCGACACGGTCTTCGTCGTCGAGCTCTGGGAGACGGCCGAAGCGCACCGCGCCTCCCTGGCTCTTCCCCAGGTGCAGAACGCGATCGCCCGGGCACGGCCGCTCCTCGACGGCACCTTCGGCGGGTACCGCTTCGAGGTCGCCGGGTCACCTCTCCGAGGCTGACCCGACGCCCGCCACGGGTCGGTGGGCGTGGGCGAGTCACCGCCCGGAGGCCACGGCGCTCGGGCCTGCGCCCGGTGACGGCCGCAGCGTGCTCTCCGCTCGCCGTAGTCTCGCGGTGTGCTCTCGACCCTGCTCGCCCTGGCGCCGTGGCTCGCGTTCTCCGTCCTGATCGCCGCCATAGTCGTCGGCCCGGTCGTCGGGGTGTGGCTCGCTGACCGGCCGCGGCCCACCGCAGCTCTCCTCGTCGTGGTGCTGATCGCCGTCCTGGCGCTGACGCTGTATCCCGATGGGGACCCCTACCCGACGATCGCCTGCTCGGCGGGGCTGCCTTATCTCGCCCCGACCGCGGTGGAGTCGACGGCGAACATCCTGCTGTTCGTGCCGATCGCTCTCCTCGCGGGCGTGCTCTGGCGGCGACCGGTGGCGGCGGTGCTCGGTGCGTCGGCGCTCTCGATCGTCATCGAGGTCGTGCAGGCCGTCGTGCTCGTGATCGGACGCGCCTGCGACACGAGCGACTGGATTACGAACACCCTCGGCGCCGTCATCGGCGGCATCCTCGCGGCGGCTGCGCTCGCCTGGAGACGGCGCCGGTCGCGAGGCCCGAGACTGTCGTCATGACCGTTCTGCACGGAATCGACGTCGCTGCCGAGCTGCGCCTCGTCGAGAAGCACTGGACCCCTCGAGTCGTGGGGCGGGTGAACGACCAGTACGTCAAGGTCGCGAAGCTGCTCGGCGAGCTGGTGTGGCACGCCCACGACGCCGAGGACGAGATGTTCCTCGTCGTCTCCGGCACGCTCCGCATCCAGCTCCCCGACGATCAGGAGGTGGTGCTCACGCCGGGGCAGTTCCACATCGTCCCTCGAGGGGTGCAGCACAACCCCGTCGCCGACGAGGAGGTCGAGATCGTCCTCATCGAGACCGTCACCACCGCGCACACCGGCGACGTCGTGGTCGAGGGGACCGTCCCGGTCGAGAAGCAGGTCGGCGACTTCCGCTGACCTCGGCCCGCCGATCGGGTCGCACCCGAGGCCGGGTCGGTGGGGGCGCCTCCTGGGCGGTGGTCGCGCCTCCTGGGCCGTGGTCGCGCTTCCCCGGGCGGTGGCCCCGCTCTCGGTCAGCGGCCGTCGCGCCCGAACGTCGCCGGGTCGACCGGTCGCCTCGCGCGGGGCAGACCCGCCACGACCAGCAGGTACGACTCGGTGACCAGGTCATCGACGAGCTGATCCGGCAGGTCGGCGTCGGGGCGCAGGGTCAGCCAGTGCCGCTTGTTCATGTGGTAGCCGGCGGTGATCCCCTCGTGCTGCTGCCGCAGCGCCACGCCGTCCTCCGGCGCCGCCTTGAGGGTGACGATCGGCTCGCCCGTCGTCGCCGTCATGAGCAGGAAGACCTTGCCGCGGACCTTGAACACCTCCCACTCGGGCCCGAACGGGAACCCGAGCTCGGCGCCCGGGAGCTCGCCGGCGCGGTCGCGGGCCCGCTGCTGCAGTGCGTCAGACGGCACGTGGTCCTCCGTGATCGCCGGCGACGTCCGCCGACCGCGTGCCGAGCGCGACGACGTGAATTGTCGACTTTACCAAGCCCCGGGAGGCGCTTCGGCGGAGACCGCGGCCCGGATCGCCGGCAGCGTCGCCAGCGCGACGATCGTCAGGCCGACGCCGAGGATGACGTATCCCGGGTCGCCGGGTGCCCTGCGAGGCGTCGCGACGAGGTCGTCGGCCGGAGGCGCGGGTGCGGCGAACACGATGTAAGCCGTCGCCACGGGGCCGATGAGCAGAGATCCGAGGAACCATCCGAGACGGGTGCGGTTCTTCTGCTCGGCGAGCCCTGCGTTGATGAGAGCGAGTGCGACCCACCCCCAGGAGCTGATCCAGGATCGATCCATGCGACGACCGTAGATCATGGTGCGCCGGGAGGTGCCCGTCTCACCCGGAGGCTCGCGGTGCGATATGTGGATGCCCGCGACAAATCCCTTGCGTCGGTGACGGGCGTCGGTTAGCGTCGCTTTCCGAAGAGGTCGTCGAAGCGCTTCCCTGCCCCGTGAACCCGTCGGGGCTCGTCCGCCGGCGCGATCTCCGTTCATCGTCGAAGCGTTTCGACACGGTTCGACCCGATCGACCCGACCCCGACCGACCCCGACCGAGAGTCCCTGTCAATGACGACATCAGCCCCGATCAGCCGCACCCTCCGCCGAGAGCCCGTGCTCCGATGAGCGTGGTCCGCGGCGTCGACCGCGTCCTCTTCGGCGGCGACTACAACCCCGAGCAGTGGCCCGAGCACGTCTGGCACGACGACGCCCGGCTGATGGCTATCGCCGGCGTCAACACGGTGACCCTCGGCGTCTTCTCGTGGTCGTCGATCGAACCCCGCGAGGGCGAGTACGACTTCGGCTGGCTCGACCGCGTCATCGATCTGATGCACGCCCACGGCATCGGCGTGGTGCTGGCCACGCCGACGGCCTCGCCGCCGCCGTGGTTCACGAAGGCGCACCCGGAGGCGCTGAACCGGACCGCGGACGGCGTCCAGCTCGTCCACGGCAGCCGCGACGTCTACGACCCCTCCGCCGACGCGTACCGCGAGGCGGCGCGGCGGGTCGCCACGGCCCTCGGCGAGCGCTACGGCCGGCACGAGGCCGTCGTCGCCTGGCACGTGCACAACGAGTACGGCAGCGTCAGCTACGGACCGGCGACCGACCGCCGGTTCCGCGAGTGGCTGCGCGCCCGCTACGGCGACCTCGGTCGCCTCAACGAGGCCTGGTGGTCGGCGTTCTGGTCGCAGCGCTACGCCGAGTGGGACGAGATCCTCGCGCCGCAGGCCACCCAGTACCTCCCGAACCCGACGCAGATGCTCGACTTCCGCCGCTTCTCGGCCGAGGTGCTGCTCGAGTGCTACCGCGAGCAGGCCGAGATCCTCCGCGCCCTCAGCCCCGACGTGCCGCTCACGACGAACTTCATGCTGCCGACCTGGCTGCACTTCGACCACTGGGACTTCGGGGCCGAGGTCGACTTCGTCTCGATCGACCACTACTCCGACTCGCCCGGGGTCGAGGGCGCCGCCCACGCGGCGTTCGGGGCCGACCAGGCCCGCTCGTTCGCCCGCGGTCGGCCGTGGTTGCTCATGGAGCAGGGCGCGAACGTCACGCAGGTCCCCGGCCGCATGCTCGTCAAGGAGCCCGGCGAGGTGATCCGCACGAGTCTGCAGCACGTGGCCCGCGGCTCCGACGGGGCCCTGTTCTTCCAGTGGCGCGCCCCCCTGGCCGGCGCCGAGGTGTTCCACTCGTCGATGGTCCCGCACAGCGGCCCCGACAGCCGGGCGTTCCGCGAGATGACCGAGCTCGGTCGGGTGCTGGGGCGACTGACCGACGTGGTCGCGCCTCCCGAGGGGTCCGACGCCCGCGTCGTGACGCCCCGCGTCGCCATCGCCTGGGAGCCCGACTCGTGGTGGGCGCTCGAGTCGGCGTCGCTGCCGTCCGACCACTTCTCGCTGCTCGCCTCGGTCCGTCGCGCGCATCGCGAGCTGTGGTTCGCGGGCGTCTCGGCCGATCTCGTGCGCCTCGACGACGACCCGGCCGCGCTCGACGCCTACGACCTCCTGCTCGTGCCGAGCCAGCTGCTGGCGACCGACGAGCAGGCCGCCGGTCTCGACGCCTGGGTGCGTCGCGGCGGCCACGCCGTCGTCTGGTGCTTCAGCGGCACCGTCGACGCCGACCTGCACGTGCGCCCCGGCGGCTACTCGGGCGCGTTCGCCGAGACCCTCGGCATCCGCGTCGAGGAGCCCCACCCCCTGCCGAAGGGGGTCGCCATCGCGATCGAGGGCGGTGGCCGCGCGCACGACTGGACCGAGCACGTCGAGCTGCGGGGCGCCTCCGTCGTCACGCGCTACGCCGAGGGGGTGCTGAGCGGCGAGCCCGCGATCACCGAGAACCGGCGAGGCGACGGCGTCGCGACCTACGTCTCGGCCGAGCTCGACGACGCGACCTTCACCAGGGTCGTCACCTCGGCCCTCGCCGCCGCCGGCGTCCGCGCCGAGGCGCCCGGAGCAGGAGGCGGGGTGGAGGTGGTCCGACGGCATGCGGGCTCGGGCGTCGTCGTCGCCGCCATCAACCACACCGCCGAGACCCGCACCGTGACGCTCCGCGGGACGCCGATCGACCTCGAGGGCGGAGCCGACGGCGCCGACGGAGCCGACGGCCCGGTCGTCGACGGTCCGGTCGACCTCGCCCCCGGCGCGTTCGTGTTCCTCCACGAGGCGCCGAGCCCCTCCTGACCAGCAGGCCCGCGCCTCCTGACCCATCGGCCCGGCCGGTCTCCTGACCAGCCGGCCCGCGCCTCCTGACCCATCGGCCCGGCCGGCCTCCCGGCCCGCCGGCCACCGCACGCATCGCACACGCATCGAAGGGGATGCCATGAGACATCGGAAGAGAACGACCCGCGTCGCCGCCCTGGCGACCCTCCTGCTCGGGGGAGCCGCCCTCAGCGGCTGCTCGGCCGCGGGAGGGGGCGACGACGTCGTCCAGCTCGAGTACTGGGGGTGGGGCGTCGGCCAGTCCGAGCAGGTGGCCCTCTGGAACGCCGCGAACCCGGACGTGCAGGTGCGGCACACCGACGCCGGAGGCGGAACGGACTCCGCGGCGAAGCTCCTGACCTCGAGCCGGGCGGGCAACGCCCCCGACGTCGCGCTGGCCGAGTACACGACCATCCCGTCGCTCGTGATCGCGGACGTGCCCCGCGACATCACCGATCTCGTGGCCGACGTCGACGACGCGTTCACCGAGGGCACCTGGGCGCAGACCACGTTCGGCGGCCAGGTCTACGCGCTGCCGCAGGACGCCGGGCCCATGGTGCTCACCTACCGCGCCGACCTGCTGGCCGAGACGGGGCAGGCCGTGCCGACGACCTGGCAGGAGTTCGGCGACGTCGCCCGTGCCGTGCACGAGCAGCGCCCCGACACCGTGCTCGCGGCGGTCCCGGCCGGCGAGCTCGGCTTCTGGGCCGGGGTCTCGGCCCAGGCCGGCGCCGACTGGTGGACGGTCGATGAGAGCGGCTGGACGGTCGGCATCGCCGACGAGCGCATGCTCGAGGTCGCCGACTTCTTCGAGGGGCTCGCGGCCGACGGGGCGATCGACACCGACCCCGTGCTGTCGCCCGAGTACAACAAGCGGGTCAACGACGGCACGATCGGCGGCTGGGCGGCCGGCATCTGGGCGCCGAGCGTGCTGGGCGGCGTGGCCCCCGACACGTCGGGCCTGTGGGAGATCAGCCCGCTGCCCGAGTGGATCCCGGGCGAGGCCGCCGTGCCGTTCCAGGGTGGCTCGGCGCTGATCGTCACGAAGAACAGCGAGCACCCCGAGGAGGCCGCGGCGTTCGCCAAGTGGATGAACGCCAGCACCGAGGGCAACCAGTCGCTGCTCGACGTCCGCGGCGTCTACCCGGCGTCGATCGAGGGTCAGGCGCTGGCCGTGGGCAACCCCCCGCCGTCGCTGATGCCGCAGCAGACCGAGTTCTACGACGTCGCCGCCGACGTCTCGGAGGACGTCCTCCCCACCACGTGGGGCCCCAACGTCGCGCTGGCGACGACCACGCTCACCGACGAGCTCAACGCCGCGATCTCGGCCGGCACCCCGTGGCGCGACGCCTTCGTCGCGACGCAGGCCGCGGTCGTCGCCGACATGGAACAGGTGGGATACCAGGTGACCGCGAATGACTGACACCGCTCTGCGCCCCGAGATGACGCACCCCGTGACCGCGAGCCCGGCGCCACGGCCGGCCCGTCGTCGACGGAGCCCCCTGGCCCCCTACCTGTTCGTGGCGCCGGCCGTCGTGCTGTTCGTCGCGTTCATGCTCATCCCGCTCGTCTACACGATCTGGTCGAGCCTCAGGGCGTACCGGATCGAGGAGGGCGCCTCGGTGCTCGGCGTCCGCGTCGACCGCTTCGTCGGGTTCGACAACTACGTCGCCGTGCTGCAGGACGCCGAGCTGCTGGCGAGCTTCGGCCGCCTCGGCGTGTACGGGCTCATCGCCGTTCCCCTGACGCTCGGGCTCGCCCTGCTCTTCGCGCTGCTGCTCGACGTGCCGGCGGTCCGCGCCCGGCGGTTCTCGCGCACCGCGATCTTCATCCCGTACGCGGTGCCGGGCATCACCGCCGCGCTGCTCTGGGGCTTCATGTACCTGCCGAGCACGAGCCCCTTCTCGTACGTGACGACCGCCCTGGGCTGGGGGCCCGTGCCGTTCCTCGAGGCGGGCGGTCTCTTCGGGTCGCTCGCCAACATCGCCATCTGGGGCGGCGTCGGCTTCAACATGATCATCATCTACACGTCGCTGCGGGGCATCCCGGCCGAGATCTACGAGTCGGCCCGCCTCGACGGGGCGAGCGAGCTGCAGGTCGCGCTCCGCATCAAGGTGCCGCTCGTCGTGCCCGCGCTCGTGCTCACCGGGGTCTTCGCCCTGATCGGCACGCTCCAGCTCTACGGCGAGCCGAACACCCTCCGTCCCCTGACCACCGAGATCACACAGAGCTGGGCCCCGCTGATGACCATCTACCGCGACGCGTTCCTGACCGACGACCTGCCCGCGGCCGCCGCCTCGTCGACCATCCTCGCCCTGGGCACCGTGCTGCTCTCGGGCGTCGTGCTCGCGATCGCGAACCGCCGCCGCGCGGAGGCGGCCTCGTGACCGCCGTCCAGACGCCCCGCGGGGCGCGGACCGGGAGCCGAGGAGGCGCGGGTGACGTCGGCGGGACGCCCCGCCCCGGCGGCCGGTCGCCCCGCCCGAGCAGCAAGGGCAAGGTGCTGCCGACGATCGTGCTGCTCATCGGGGCCTTCTACTGCCTCGTGCCGGTCGGCTGGGTGTTCATCGCCTCGTCGAAGTCGCCGGCTGAGCTGTTCACGTCGTTCTCGTTCGCCCCGGGCACCGGCCTGGCCGGCAACCTGAGAGACCTGTTCGCCTACGAGGGCGGGCAGTACGGGCTGTGGGCCGCGAACTCGCTGCTCTACGCCGGCGTCGGCGGCGTGCTCTCGACGCTCGTCTCGACGATGGCGGGCTACGCCCTGGCGAAGTACACCTTCCGCGGGCGGAACCTCATCTTCTTCATGATCCTCGCCGGCGTGCTCATCCCGGGCATCACCCTGGCGATCCCGCAGTACATCCTGCTGAGCGAGATCGGGCTGGCGGGCGGGCCGATCTCGGTCCTGCTGCCGATCATCATCAGCCCGTTCGGCATCTACCTCTCGCGCGTGTTCGCCCAGTCGGCGGTCCCGCACGAGATCCTCGAGGCGTCGCGCATCGACGGCGCGGGCGAGTGGCGCATCTTCCGCCACATCGTGCTGCCGATCATGGTGCCCGGCATGGTGACGGTCTTCCTGCTGCAGTTCGTCGGCATCTGGAACAACTTCCTCCTGCCGTTCGTCATGCTCAGCGACCAGGCGGACTACCCGCTGACCGTGGGGCTCTACACGCTGCTGTCGAAGGGATCGGGCGCCCCCGCGCTGTACTCGCTGGCCATCACCGGGGCGGCCGTGTCGATCATCCCGCTGACTCTGCTGGTGCTGTTCCTGCAGCGCTTCTGGCGGCTCGACCTCATCTCGGGAGGGCTCAAGGGCTGACCCGCTCCGGGCCCGGATGGCGAACGGAGGAGGCGGCGGAGCCGGAGATCGGCGACCATGGAGGAATGGCTACGACGACTCCGCACTCCACCGGGCCCGGCGATCACCCCGTATCGCTGACCGAACCCGTCACGACGACACCGCAGCTCCGGCGATGGGTCTTCTGGCCTGCGGCGATCGTCGTGCTCGGCTTCGTCGCCTTCACCCTGATCGCGCCCGACTCGGCCGAGGCGCTGTTCCTCGGCCTGCAGAGCGGCATCGTCCGCAACTTCAGCTGGTACTACGTGCTGATCGCCGCGTTCTTCGTCGGCTTCAGTCTCTTCGTGGGCTTCAGCCGCTTCGGCAGCATCAAGCTCGGGAAGGACAAGGACGAGCCCGAGTTCTCGACCGGGTCGTGGTTCGCCCTGCTCTTCGCGGCGGGCATGGGCATCGGCCTCGTCTTCTACGGCGTCTCGGAGCCCCTCAGCCACTTCGCCTCGCCACGCCCCGGCGTGACGGGCACCGAGGATCAGCTCGCGCAGCAGGCCCTCACGCAGACCTTCCTCCACTGGGGGCTCCACGCCTGGGCGATCTACGTCGTGCTGGGTCTCGCCCTCGCGTACGCCATCCACCGACGCGGGCGTCCCGTCTCGATCCGCTGGGCCCTCGAGCCCCTGCTCGGCGACCGGGTGCGCGGCGGCTGGGGCAACCTCATCGACGTCATCGCGCTCGTCGGGACCCTCTTCGGCGTCGCCACCTCCCTCGGTCTCGGCGTCATCCAGATCGGCGCCGGCCTCGAGGCCGCGGGCATCGCCGAGAGCAGCATCGTCAGCCAGATCGCGATCATCGCCGTCATCACGGCCGTGACCCTCGTCTCGCTCATCACGGGCGTCACCAAGGGCATGAAGATCCTGTCGAACTTCAACCTGATCCTCGCGGCCGCCCTGCTGCTGTTCATCCTCATCGTCGGCCCGACCCAGTTCCTCCTGCGCGACTTCGTGCAGTCCATCGGCGCCTACCTGCAGAACGTCGTCGGCCTCTCGTTCAACGTCACCGCCCAGCAGGGCGCCGCCGGCGAGGAGTGGCAGGGCGCGTGGACGACCTTCTACTGGGGCTGGTGGATGTCGTGGGCGCCGTTCGTCGGCATCTTCATCGCCCGCATCTCGCGCGGCCGCACCGTCCGCCAATTCGTCTTCGGGGTGCTGCTCGTGCCGACGGCCCTCACCTTCCTCTGGTTCGCCGTCCTCGGCGGCGCGGCGATCCACCAGCAGACCGACGGCTCGGGCGGCCTGATCGGCGCCGACGGCTCCGTCGACGTCGAGGGCTCGCTGTTCGCCCTGCTCGGCGGGCTGCCCGCCGGCGCCGTCCTCACCTTCGGCGCCATCCTGCTGATCGGCGTCTTCTTCGTGACCTCGTCCGACTCCGGGTCGCTGGTGATGGCGATGATCGCCTCGGGCGGCGACATCGAGCCGAAGAACTGGCTGCGGGTGTTCTTCGCGCTGGTGGCCGCCCTGCTGGCCGTCGCGCTCCTCCTGACGGGTGGACTCGACGCCCTCAAGACGGCCGCGATCACCACGGCGCTGCCGTTCAGCATCGTGCTGCTGCTGACCTGCTGGTCGACGGTGATCGCGTTCACCCGCGAGCGACGCGCGTACGACAAGGCCGAGCGCGACGTGCTGCTCGAGCACGTCGGGGCCTACTACGGCCTCGAGGTCGACGCTCCGGCCCAGTCGGGCGGCCGCGGGCTCAGCCGCTCGTGGCAGGCCGTGAAGCGCCGGGTCAGAGGCGCGTCGACCGAGACGTCGGCGGGCGGCGGGGCCTCGTCGGCCGTGTCGCCGTCGGCGGTCACCGGCGAGCCGCCTCTGCGGGTCGACGTCGTCTCGCCCGACCCGGCCGTCGACGGCCGTCTCGACGAGACCGCGCCCTCGGCCGACGAGCAGGGCGATCGCCCGCAGCGCTGACGGGCGCACCGCCGGAGGAGATGGCGGGGCCGGGTCCGACCCGGCCCCGCCGACGTGGCGGCCGTTTCACGACGCCGTCACCCGGATGCCCGTGACCTCATGGGAGGCGCGGCGGGCGTCGGCATCACCGTACGATCGACCACCGACATCGGCTCCTGCGGGGTCTAGGGTCGCATCAGGCGGGCGGTCGCTGACGACCGCCCCGGACCGGAGGGACCCCTCATGACCGCACCCGCTTCGGAGGGCGTCGAGATCGTCCGCGACTTCGCCGCGCCTCCTGCCGACGTGTTCGAGGCGTGGACCACCGCCGAGCGCTTCTCGCGCTGGTTCGGGGGCCCCGCGGTCGACGTGCCGCTCGACCGCCTCGCCTACGAGCCCGTCGAGGGCGCCGGCTGGGCCGCCACGATGATCCTGCCCGACGGGAACGCGATGGACTGGGCCGGAGACTTCGTCGAGGTCCAGGCCCCGGTCCGCCTCGTGCTCACCATCACCGACGCGCCGGACGCCCCCGAGCGGGCCACCGTCACCGTCGATCTGAGCCCCGCCCCGATCGGGACGACCATGCGCTTCACGCAGGAGACCCCCGGCTTCTCGGCCGAGCAGCAGCAGGGTCTCGTCGCCGGGTGGCAGGGATTCTTCGACGAGCTCGCCGCCGGACTGCCCGCGCGGGGCTAAAGAGCCCGGCGGCCGGTCGTCCCCCGACGTCTCAGAACCGGCGGGCGGCGACGTCGGCCCGCTGCGACGCCGACAGCAGCTGCCGGAGGCGCGCGACGGTGACCGGCGCGGCGACCGCGGTCAGATGGTCGGCTGCGAGGGCCTCGGGGTCGGCGGCGTAGATCGGCGTGTATGCGCCCGACTCGGGCTCGGTGCGCCACGACTCGGCGAGCGTGCCCGCGTCGAGGGGCTCGAAGCCGAGATCGTCGACGATCGCCGAGACAGCGGCCGTGGCCCGCTCGTCGTCGCCGAAGACCGGCAGGGCGGTGCGCGGGGTCGAGTCGGCCAGGGCGGGGATGTGGTGGAACAGGATGTTGTTGAACGCCTTGGTGATCACGGCGCCGGGCAGCAGCTCCTGCTCGAGCTCGGCCGTGGTCACCTCGAGCGAGTCGAGGCGCGCGATGCGCCCGTCGCGGTGCGGGTAGTAGTTGCCCGTCGAGAGCACGGCGCGGCCCGCGAAGGCGTCTCGCGGCAGCGACTCGTAGGCGCCGAGCGGCACGGCGAGGACGGGCGTCGGCCCGAACTCGACGGCGTCGCGGGCGTCTCCGGCCCGCGCCCGCGGACCGAGCTCCGCCACGAGGTCGGCGAGCGACTCGGGCCCCCGCGAGTTCGCGATGACGACCTCGTACCCGGCGGCGATCGCGAGCCGGGCGATGCCGCTCCCGATGTCGCCGCTGCCGATGACGCCGAGGCGCTTCGGGGTCGTGTCTGCCGGGGTCGTGTCGGCCGTGGTCGTGTCGATGTCGTTCATGGTCGTCTTCTTCTCGATTCTCGTGTCGTTCGGTGATCGGAGCTCGCCGGGCGAGGCCGCGGGGGTCAGTCGGCGCGGCTCGCGAGGGGTGCGGAGGTCGCCCATCCCGCCCGCACCAGCGACGAGAGGGCCGTGGTGGTCGCGTCGTCGGCCAGGGCCGCCCCGCCGACCCAGCTCGTCGCCAGCGCCGCGAGGAACAGGTCGCGGGCGCGGACGTCGCTCCGGGCCAGGCCGTCGCGCTGGGCCGCCGTCAGGAACTCCGCGGTCGTCGTGACGAACCCCTCGCAGGTCGTCGCGAGGGGCGACGCGCTCGTCGTCGTGGCCGCCCGGAGGGGCTCGGGGAGTCCCTCGAAGGCCGCGGCCCAGTCGACGACGGCGCGCAGCCAGCCGTCGAGCGCCGCGGCCGTGTCGGCGGACTCGACGCGGAGCCGCTCGCGCCGGGCGACGAGCTCGTCGTCGCGATCGGACAGGAGCGCCGCGAGCAGGGCGTCGCGCGTCGGGAAGTGCCGGTACAGGGTGCCGGGGCCCACGCCGGCCCGCTTGGCGATGGCGTCGAGCGAACCGCCGACGCCGTGCTCGGCGAAGTACTCGTCGGCGGTCCCGAGGATGAGCTCGCGATTGCGCCGGGCGTCGGCCCGCGAACCCCGTGCCGCCGGGGTGATGACTTCGGCCATCGTGCTGCTCCGATTTCAGCGGAGACCGTCTCCGCATAAGAGGAGACTATCTCCGTCTTCTGAGAGCGCAACCCCGCGAGGTCGCGGCGCAGGCGATCAGCCGAGTCGCTCGGCGAGGTGCACGGTGACCTCGTCGCCGTCCGTCTTGCCGATCCGCCGACGGATCGCCGCCGCGACGGGCAGCTTGTGGGTGCCGTCGCCCAGGGCCATGAACGAGCTCCGGAACGGCTCCCCGTCGATGGTCCCGGCGACCTTGACGAGGCCCCGGGTTCCGAAGATCGTCGCCGAGTCGGGCAGCTGCACGCAGGTCCAGAGATCGCCCTCGCGAACCCTGCCGAGGGTCGCGGTGAAGGTGAGGTCGAGCGGGCCGCGGGTGGTCATGCCGCCCAGTCTCGTGACCGCGGCTGCCCGAGGCAAGAGCCCGTCGTCGCCGGGGCGTCGAGGCTGGCGCCCCGTCGACGTCCTCGCCCGACCCGTGGCGAGCGCTGATACCCCGCGAAACCGCTGAGACCCCCGTGCGCGCACGAGGGTCTCAGCGGTTTTGTGGGGTCAGGCGGCGCGGAGCGCTCGCGCTACTCGGGCCGCTGAGCCGCCGGGACGGTCTTCTCGGCGCGCACGGCCGGCTCGTCCTGCCGGGCCCCCGCCGGCCACGACTCGGGCCCCGCCGACCCGGCCGGGTACGTGTCGAGCTCGACCGCGCCGTCGTTCCATGCGGCGACCACGGGGTCGACGATGCGCCAGCACTGCTCGGCCGTGTCACCACGCACCGAGAGGGTCGGGTCGTCGTCGAGGATCCCGCTGAGCACCTCGCCGTAGGCCGTCAGGTCCGAGCTGCCGAACTCCGCGTGCAGCGCCGCCCGACCGAGGTCGTACGCGTCGCCGGGCCCGTTGACGTTCAGCTCGAGCGACATCTCGTCGGGCGAGATCGCGATGCGCAGGCGGTCGGGCGTGCCGCCTCCCTCGAACTCCGCCGGCACGTGCGCGGGCGGGCGGAACGTGATCACGATCTCGCGCCTCCTCGAGGCCAGCGCCTTGCCCGAGCGCAGCAGGATCGGCACGCCGGCCCACCGCCAGTTCGCCACCTCGACCACGACCTCGGCCAGCGTCTCGGTCTCGAGCGCCGGGTCGACGCCCTCCTCGTCGGCGTACGCCGGCAGCTCGCGGCCGTCGACCGTGCCGGCCTCGTAGCGCGCCCGGCGGCTGTTGGCGACGGGGTCGTTCTGCCACAGCCGCGTCGCACGCAGCACGAGCCCCTTCTCGTCGCGCAGATCGGCGGCCGTCAGCGTCGCCGGGGCGTTCATCGTCAGCACCGCCATCACCTGCAGCAGGTGACTCTGGATCATGTCGACCAGGGCCCCTGCGTGGTCGTAGTAGCGCGCCCGGTTCTCGAGCCCGAGCTCCTCGTCGTAGACGATCTCGATGCTCTCGACGTGCGTGTTGTTCAGCATCGGCTCGATCAGCCGGTTCGCGAACCGCAGCCCGAGCAGGTTCAGCACGGTCGACCGGCCGAGGAAGTGGTCGACCCGGTGCACCTGGTCCTCGGGCACCAGCGCCAGCACCTCGCCGTTCAGCTTGCGGGCGCTCGCGAGATCGGTGCCGAACGGCTTCTCGAGCGCCAGCGCCGTGCCCTCGGGCAGATCGAGCTCGGCCAGCGCGGCGCAGCACTTCGCCGTGATCGCGGGCGGCAGGGCGAAGTAGATCGAGGGAGGCGCGGTGCACTCCTCGAGGAGCCCCCGCATCTGCTCGACGTCGGTCACGTCGACGGTGCGGTAGACGGTCGACTCGAGCAGCGCGTCGACCGCCGGCCCCGACGCGTCGACGCGCGCGAACGCGTCGGTCACGTGCTCGCGCCACGCCTCGGGCTCGAACTCCTCGGTGCCGGCGCCCACCAGCTGCACCCGCCGCTCGGACTCGTGCGTCAGCAGCCCGCCGAGACCGGGCATCAGGAGGCGCGCCGCGAGATCACCGCTGGCGCCGAGCATCAGGAGGGTCGCGGACTCGGTCGGCGCGTTCGTCATGCCTGCACGCTAGTCGGGAGGCGCGCCCGGTGCCCTCGCGCGCCTCCTCGTGCAGCCCGACACCCCGTTTTCGGCGCCGCACCCGCATCTGTCGGGGTGTTGCGCGGGGAACGGGGTGTTCGGCGGGGAGGGCGCGGCCGCCGGTGCGGGCCGACCGCGCTCCACCCCGTTTTCGGCGCTGCACCCGCATCTCTCGGGGTGTTGCGCGGGGAAGGGGGTGTTCGGCGGGGAGCGCGCGGGGCGCGCGCGGCCGCCGGTGCGGGCCGACCGCGCTGCACCCCGTTTTCGGCGCTGCACCCGCATCTCTCGGGGTGCTGCGCGGGGAAGGGGGTGTTCGGCGGGAAGGGCGCGGGGCGCGCGCGGCCGCCGGCGCGGGCCGACCGCGCTGCACCGCGTTTTCGGCGCTGCACCCGCATCTATCGGGGTATTGCGCGGGGAACGGGGTGTTCGGCGGGAAGCGCGCGTCAGCGCGGGGCGCGGGGCGCGGGGCGCAGCGCGCGTCAGCGCTTGCGCGTGGGGCGGAGCGAGAGCGACTCGACGGTCGCCCCGTGCGGCAGATCGACGACGAGTCGGACCGCGTCGGCCACCGACCGCGGCTCCAGGTAGAGCGCGGCGTCGTACTCGCCGCCCTCCTTCTCGACGAGCTCGTGCTGCATGTCGGTGTCGACCCGCCCGGGGTGGATCGAGCTGACCCGCACGCCGTGCGGACGCTCCTCCTCGCGCAGCGAGTCGGTCAGCGCCCGCAGGGCGAACTTGCTCGCCGCGTACGTGCTGCCGCCGGGGCCGGCCGTGAGACCCGAACCGCTGTTGACCGTGACGACCGTTCCGCGGGCGGCGCGCAGCGCGGGCAGCAGCTGACGGGTCGCCTCGGCCACGGCGAAGACGTTGACCTCGAAGACGCGGCGCCAGTCGTCGAGGGCGGTGCGCTCGACCTCGGCACCGCCGATGACGCCCGCGGCGTGCACGACGACGTCGAGCGAGTCGAGCCGCGGCGCCTCGAACGACCCGGAGCCGAGGTCGGCGACCCAGGCCGTGGCCGACGGGAGCGACGCGGCCACCGCCTCCACCGCCTCCTGCGAGCGTCCGTGCACGATCACGTGGTGGTCGCGACCGAGCTCGCGCGCGATCACGAGGCCGATGCCCCGGGTCGACCCGGTGACGAGCGCGATCCTGGCGGGGGAGCCGCCCTCGAGTCCGCTCACGCGCGGATGATGGGGATCTGGCCGGTCAGCACCGGCATCTCGCGGTCGCTCAGCAGCCAGTGCTCGTCGGTCGCGGTCACGAGGAACGCCAGCGGACCGGGGCGGCACACGACGATCGCGCCGTTGTCCTGGTGCTGCAGGACCTGGTCGAGCGCGCCTCCCAGGTCGCGGTCGTCTTCGGAGCCCCGGGCGGTCACGACGGCGCAGCGGCTCTCGGCGCCCATCGCCTGCAGCAGGCGGCGCATGCCCTCGGGGTCGCTGCGATCGGGGCCGACCGGGTGCTTGGCGTTCATGTCGACCCAGTCGGCGGACTCGAGCACCGCCACGAGCCGCGCCTCGGCCTCGTCGGGGGCGACCTGCGCCAGGTCGTGCACGGTGCCGCGCTGGTCGGGCGCGGCGAAGGTCTCGAGTGCTTCGACCACGGTCGGGGGGAGCGACGCCACAGGAGTCTCCTTAGATTCAGGTGGTCCATCATCCCATCCACAGCCTCGGGACGTTTCAGCCGACAGGAGGAGGTCCCGGCTGCGAAGATGACGGAGTGAACTCAGCCGCCACCACGCCCCCGGCCCTCGGGCTGCTCCTCGACGTCGACGGGCCCATCGCCAGCCCGGTCACGCGCAGCATCGCGATCCCGGCCATCACGCGCGATCTCGTCGCCCTGGCGTCGGCGGGTATCCCCCTGGTCTTCAACACGGGCCGCTCCGACGCGTTCATCCGCGACGAGGTCGTCGTGCCGCTGATGGCCGCCGGCCTGCCGCGCGGCGCCCGCGTGCACGGCGTCTGCGAGAAGGGCGCGTCGTGGTTCTCGATCGGCCCCGAGCACGGCCCCGGCGGCATGAGCGAGGTCGTCGTCGACGAGTCGCTCGCGATGCCCGCCGACTTCTCCGCCGAGATGGACGCCCTGGTCACGAGCGATTTCGCCGACCTGGTCTTCTTCGACCACACCAAGCGCGCCATGGTCTCGATCGAGCAGCTGACCTCGGTCTCGTCGGCCGACTACCTCGCCCGCCAGGCGGACCTCGATCACCGGGCGATGGAGGCGCTGGTCGCCCGGGGGTTCGGGGTGCGCCGTCTCGACGACGTGCGTCCCGACGGCTCCGGCGCCGTCCAGTGGCGCATCGACCCCACGATCATCTCGACCGACATCGAATCGGTGCTGCTCGGCAAGGACCGCGGCGCCGAGCGGGCCCTCGAGCTGCTCGCCCTCGACGGTCCGCTGCCCACGAGCTGGCGCACCGTCGGCGACTCGCGCAGCGACTACGCCATGGCCGACTGGCTGCACGCGCACGGCCACGACGTCGCGCACGTCGACGTCCGCCCCGCCGACGGGGTGCCCGTCACGCCGTATCCGGTGCTCACGAGCGCGACCGACCTCATCCACGACGAGGCCGGCGCGGAGTTCCTGGCCGGCTGGGTCGGCGACCTGCGCGCCTGAGGCGACCCGCGCGCCTGAGGCGACCTGCGCGCCCGAGGCGACCTGCGCGCCCGAGGCGACCTGCGCGCTTGAGGCGACCCGCGCCTCCTCGGGGCACCCTCTTGCACGTGCTCCCGCGTCGGCGCAACCCCCTCTCTCCTCTGACCCGTGAACGGGTGACATCGGCGGGTCCGCGGGTGACCACGAGAGGGGCGACGGGTGACGCGACCCGCATGTTTCCGGGCTTCTCGGCCCGGTCGAATCGGTTCGCCCCCGGTGACCCCCGAACGGGGGGAGTGACGCCGTCGGGGCCGCCGCTACTGTTCTGACCAAGTCGCCGTGAGGTCCCCCGAAAGGCCCACACGTCGATCCGGTCACGAGGCGTCGCACCACCCCGACGCAGACGCTCTCACGACCACCGCCGATCCGGGATCACCCCTCCCGGACGGGGCTGGGACCGCTTACCCCGATCCCCTCCCCGACCCGTCGCCGCCGGTGTCGACGCCCTCACAGGTCGTCTCGTGGTGTGCCCTCACCCGTGTCGACCGCGAATCTCCGCAACCCGATGCAGGAGAAGAACACGCATGTCCCGAACCATGCGCGTCCGCGTGAGCGGCGCCACCACCAGTGAGACACCACCACCCGCCGCGGCCGCCCTGCGCGACCGCCTCGACGACCCGACCGTCGCTCCGCCCCCTCGATCGCCCGGCGCCCCCCTCTCGCCCCGCGGTCTGAGACACCTAGCACCCGCGAGCGACGGTCGGGTCGAGCCCCGCCACCCCCTGGGGCCCGACCACCCTGTCGGGCCCGACCACCCCGTCGAGCCCGAGCACCCCACCGAGCCCGACCGGGCCGGCCGCGGCACAGAGCCCGACCGCGCCGCCCGGGCCGAGCCGCCGCACCCGGCGAAGCGGCTGACCTCCGACCACCACGCGTCGGTCGTCTCGCGCACCGAGGGCCGGGCGCACTCGCCGTTCATGGTGCTGCTCGTGCTGGCCTGCACGATGGGGATCCTGCTCTACGGGCAGTTCCTGCTGAACCCCGCGAATCGAGGCGACCTGCTGCCGTACGCGGCGGTGATCGTCGCCGAGGCGGTGCTCGTGCTGCAGGCGCTGCTGTCGATGTGGACGATCCTCTCGGGCGGTCAGAACCCGCGCGACTTCGACTTCCACTCGACGCAGGACGGCCTCTACGACCAGCAGGCGATCGACCGCCTCGGGGTCCGCGACCAGCCGCACCTGTGGCCGATGGCGATCGGCGGACGACCCGTCGTCGTCGACGTGCTGATCACGGTCTACGGCGAGGATCTCGCGAAGATCGCCCTCACCGTGCAGGCGGCCCTGTCGATGCAGGGTGCGCATCGCACCTGGGTCCTCGACGACGGCCGCAGCGACGAGGTCCGCGAACTCGCGGCGACCCTCGGCGCCCGGTACGTGAGGCGGCTGAGCGGCAACGGAGCGAAGGCCGGCAACGTCAATCACGCGCTGACCGTAGCGAAGGGCGACTACTTCGCGATCTTCGACGCCGACTTCGTGCCGAAGCCCCTCTTCCTGCACGAGACGGTGCCGTTCTTCGTCGACGACAAGGTCGCCTTCGTGCAGACCCCGCAGTCGTACGGCAACCTCGTCAGCCTGGTCAGTCGCGGCGCCGGCTACATGCAGGCGGTCTTCTACCGGTTCATCCAGCCGGGTCGCAACCGCTTCAACGCCGCGTTCTGCGTGGGCACGAACGTGGTCTTCCGCCGGACTGCCGTCGACAGCGTCGGCGGGATCGACACCGACTCCAAGTCGGAGGACGTCTGGACGAGCCTCCACCTGCACGAGGCCGGCTGGCGCTCGATCTACATCCCGCTGACCCTCGCGATCGGCGACGCCCCCGAGACCATCGAGGCGTACAGCAAGCAGCAGCTGCGCTGGGCGACCGGCGGCTTCGAGATCCTGCTGCGCCACAACCCGCTCAGCCCGCGTCGGAACCTGACGATGGATCAGCGGTTCCAGTACACGCTGACCGCCACGCACTACCTCACGGGCATCGCCCCGCTGCTGCTGATCATGGTGCCGCCGATGGAGATCTTCTTCGATCTGCGCCCGATGAACCTGCACATCTCGGTGCTGCAGTGGCTGCTGTTCTACTGCGGCTTCTACCTGCTGCAGATCGCGTTGGCGTTCTTCACCCTCGGCTCGTTCCGCTGGGAGGTGCTGATGCTCGCGTCGGTGTCGTTCCCGATCTACGTCAAGGCGCTCTGGAACGTGCTCTGCGGCAAGGACACCGCCTGGCACGCGACGGGCGGTCGGACGGCGTCGAGTCCGTTCGACTTCCTGATCCCGCAGGTGCTGTTCTGGGTGTTCCTGTCGCTGACGTCGCTCGTCGCGATCTGGCGCGACTACGACAACCGGGTGCTGACCCTGGCCACCGTGTGGAACCTCATCAACACGGCCGTCCTGACGGCGTTCCTGATCGCGGCCCTCAAGGAGGCGCGGGTCATCAGGCGGGCCGCCCGCCGAGGCGTGCCCGCGAGACCGTCGCCGAACGACCCCGTCCCCTCCGCCCCCGTGGTCGCGCCCCCGCTCCGCACCACCGTGGCCCGGCCCGCGCCCCGCACGCAGGAGGAGATCCTCGTGGTGATGTCGGAGGAGTCCGCAGCGCGCGCCTCCGGGCGTCGGGCGGTGCTCTCATGACATGGGCGAACCGCCTCCGGATGACCGTCGGCATCCTCGTCGTCATCCTGCTCGTCGGCGTCTTCACGCTGATCTTCACGCAGCGCCAGGCGCAGGTCGTCAGCACGAGCGCCGCGATCGCCAGTCAGGACTTCACGGTCGGCGCCGACTACAGCGGCACGGTCACGAGCACCGAGGTCGAGGTCGGCGACGTGGTGGCGAAGGGCGACGAGCTGTTCGCGCTGCAGAGCCTCCAGCTGCAGAAGGACCTCGACGACGACGTCATGGTGCCCGACACCGACGCGTACACGATCTCGGGCGACGGCACGATGACGTTCACGTCGACGGTCGACGGGACGGTCTCGCAGCTCGACGTCCGCGAGGGCGGGTTCGTCGGCTCGGGCACCGCCGTGGCCACGATCGAGCGGTCGGGCACCCTGTTCGTCGCCGCCGAGTTCACGCTCACCCCGCGCGACTACGAGCGGATCCAGGACGGCGCCGACGTCGACCTCATGCTGCCGAACCAGGTCGTCGTGCCGGGCAGCGTCGACCTCGTCAGCGTCGAGACGAAGGACGGCGCGGCCGCCGCGACCGTGCGCGTCGTCAGCTCGCAGCTGACCGAGGGCGCCTACAACGGCCTCGTCGCGAGCGGCACGCCGGTCGAGGCGACGATGCACCTGCGCGACGACGGGATCCTGGCCGGCCCGGTCGACACGGTGCAGGACTTCCTGCGTCAGATCGGGGTCTGAGCATCGCCCGGGCGGGCGGCGCCCGCGGGCTCGGCCGCTCCCTCGCCTCGGCGGCGGCCGTGGCGGCGGGGGTCCTCCTGATCGCGGCCTGCACCGCGGGCGACGTCCGCCCGGACGAGCGCGACGCCGACGCCGAGGTCTACCCCGCGGCGCAGGTCGCCCCCCTGATCGCGGGAGTGCCGTCGGAGGAGGTCGCCGCGCCTCCTCGGATGCGTCTGGCCGACGGCCTCGTGCCCCCGACGAGCACGTGGTTCGCGGGTCTCGTCTTCGGCGAGACGCCCCAGCCGGTTTTCCCGTTCCCGATCTCGTTCGCCCTGACCGACACGGGCGTGACCGCCGGTCTGCCTCGCCCGGCCGTCTCGGCGACGTCGATCGTCGCGCCCGCCGTGACGGGGGCGACCCTCGACGTCGGCTCCGAGGAGGCGCGGGTCGCGTCGTACGACGAGGTCGCCGTCACCATCGAGCACCTCTCCGGCGGGGCCGTGCTCGGACGGACGACCGTCGCGCAGGGGTCGCCGATGGTGTCGTACACGGCCGCGGTCGCTCAGACGGACCGGCTCGGGACGGCGGTGTCGGGCCTGGAGGGCGCTGCCGCTGCCGCCGACGCCGGCGCGGGTTCGGGCGCCGGCGCGGGCGCCGGGAGCCGCGGCACGTTCGAGGCCGGCGGCAGCTCGTGGGGGGTCGTCGTCGTGGGCGGCCGCATCGACGGCGCATCCGTCGAGCTCGACGCCGACGGGTCCATCGATCTCGTCGCCCTGCCCGACGGGGCGACGGCCGATCAGATCGCGATGCTGCTCGACACGGCCGCCTCGCCTCTGGTCGGGGTGCGGACGGCCTTCGGGACGTCCCCTGCCGATGGGGCGGGCGGCGGCGGCGACCCGACCCGCGCCTCCTCGGCCGTCTCGACGACCACGCTCGGCTACGAGACCGCGGCCGGCGGCGACACGCTCGTCGTCCCGGCGCCGCATCAGCTCGGATCGGGCCTCGAGGCGGCCGGGCTCACGAGTACCGGGCTGACCTACGAGACGATCCACGGCGCCGTGCCGCTGACCACGGGTTCGTCGCTGACCTTCGGGGCGCCGGCGCTCGAGGCGTCGGCCGAGCTCGACCTCGACTCGCTCGACGAGTCCGATCGCGACGAGCTGCGGCGGCGACTGCGGGTCGACACGGCGCTGACGGGGGAGTTCCCGACCGACACCTACTACGGGGGCAAGGCCCTCTACCGCGCCGCGATGCTCTGGCGGCTCGCCGTCCAGCTGGGCGACGACGAATCGGCCGCGACCCTCGAACGCCTGGTCGTCGATCAGCTCGACCTGTGGACCGACCCCGACGGCTGCACCGTCCGCGCCCAGCAGTGCTTCGTCTACGACCCGACGGTGAAGGGGCTGGTCGGCCGCGTGCCGTCCTTCGGCTCCGAGCTGTTCAACGATCATCACTTCCACTACGGGTACCTGCTCACCGCGGCGGGCGTGCTGGGCCGCGACCGGCCCGACCTCGTCGCGCGCTGGGCGCCGGTGATGGATCTCGTCGCCGCCGACATCGGCTCGGGCTCGGCCAGCGGGGCGTTCCCCGACCACCGGGCCTTCGACGCGTACTGGTCGCACAGCTGGGCCAGCGGCTACTCGCCCTTCGCCGACGGCAACAACCAGGAGTCGTCGTCGGAGGCCGTCTCCGCCTCGTCGGGGCTCGCGCTCTGGGCCGCGGCCCGCGGCGACGACGCCCTCGGAGCCCAGGCGACCTGGATGCTCAGCGGCGAGGCCGCCGCGGCCCTCGCCTACTTCGTCGCCCCCGACCTGTCCGACCCCGCGCTCGCCGCCTACGACCACGAGATCGTCTCGCTGAACTGGGGAGCCAAGCGCGACTACGCCACCTGGTTCTCGGCCGAGCCGTCGGCTATCGCGGGCATCCAGCTGATCCCGCTCGACCCGACGTCGGTCTCGTACCTGTCGTCGGATGCGGCAGGAGCCGCGGAGCGGGTCCGAGCGATCGTCGCCGAGGCGCAGGGGCCCGGACCCGTGGCGCCGGGGGAGGCCGCGCCCGGTGGCGGTGACGCTGCCGGGGGTGATGCTGCCGGAGGTGCCGCCGCCGGGGGTGCTGATGCGCCGGGTGCTGCCGCGCCGCTGGGGGACTACGTGCTGATGTACTCGGCGCTCGCGGGCCCCGACGAGGCCGAGGAGGCGCGGGCCGCGCTCGCCGACCTGCCCGCGTCCGCCATCGACGACGGCAACTCGCGGACGTACGCCCTGGCCTACGTGATGAGCGCCGCCGCCCGCGCCCGCTGACGCGCGCCGCACCTCCTCGGCTCCGGCGACTCGCGCCGCGGCGGCCGCTCAGCCGGCGACGCGCACGTCGTCGATCAGGCGGCGGATCGAGCCGTCGGGCGCGATCTCGACGAGCGCACCGCCCCAGAACTGCAGGTCGGCGTCCGAGTCGAGGCGCCAGAGCGTGCGTCCGTCGGCGAGGTCGACGCCGACCACGGTCGAGAAGACACGGTGCCCGGCGATGGCGTCCGAGGTGTCGCTGCCGGCGACGTAGGCGACCGAGCGCGACATCGCGACCACCGACGAGTCCGGCGGCACGTACGCCCGGACCCGCTCGGCTCCCGTCTCGGCGTCGAGCAGCAGCAGCGCGCGGTCGTCGGCCGGGTCGCCGAGCCCCGAGCGGGCGCTGAAGGTCTGGACGACCACGTCATCGTCCCACCGGCCGGGACGCGGGTCGCTGACGACCGGGATGCCGCGGCTCTCCCCCGAGCGCTCGACCTCCCAGCGGTCGACGCCGGTCTCGAGGTCGGCGCAGTGCACGCCGCCGCGGTCCGAGAACGTGACGCAGTCGCCGGTGACGACCGGGAGGCGATCCTGGTCGAAGGGGCGCCGCCAGCGCTCCGTGCCGTCGGACGACCAGGCGGACACCTCGGCGCGCGATTCCATGCCCCGCCCGAAGTCGACCAGGAACACCGTGTCGCCGACCCCGTACGCCTGAGCCGAGGGCGACAGGCCGTCGGCCCACGGGCGCTCGTCGCCGGTCTCGCCGTCGATGACGGTGCCCGTGCCGGCGCTCACCACGAGCAGCCCGTCGTCGAGCAGTACCGACGAGCTGATGCCGCCCGTCTGCTCGTCCGACCAGATCGGGGTGCGGAGGTCGTCGCGGCTGTAGAGGAGGGTGCGCGGGCCGTCCTGCCCGCCGGCGAGGGCCTCGGCCGCGGCGCCGGCCAGGGGGTCGTCCGCGAAACCGTAGACGGGCGCGGGTGAGACGGAGACCAGCACGAGCCCGTCATCGGCGGCGTCGACGATCGGCATGGTGTCGTCGGACGTCGTGACGTCGGCGAGCTCGCCGGTCGCCAGATCGACGCGGGCGAAGCCGGACGCGCCCCGCCCGTAGCCGTAGAGACCCGTCGTGCTGACGATCGCATCGCCCCGGGCCTCGTCGACGAATGCGCTGAGCGTGCCGCCGCCCCCGCTGATCCCGGTGATGTCGACCGACCAGCGGACGGTGCCCGCCAGCGGGTCGAGACGCACGAGCCTCTCGGCCCGGCCGCGCTCGTCGTAGCAGCCGGTCTCGGTGTAGGCCAGCTGCGACGAGGTCGACACGAGCACGTCGGCGCCCACCGAGGCGAGCACCGAGTAGGTGAGGCAGCCGTCGTCGACCTCGGGGAGCCCGAGCGCGGCCGTCGTCAGACGCCACGACCCCGGGGTGGGGCGGTTGCGCAGCTCGTCGACCAGGAGGCCGTCGACCGGGCCGCCGGACGCCCCGCCCGTCGGGTAGCCGGGCTGCGCGGCGAGACCGAGACCGACCACGGCGACGGTCGCGACGACGAGCGCCGTGGCCGACACGACGAGGCGGCGCCCGAAGGAGGCGCGGTGCCAGCGGGCGCGGAGGGTCCCGTCGACGGGACGGTCGCGCTGCTCGCCCACCCGCGCCTCCTCGGTGCCTCGTCGTCGTGCCTCGTCGTGCGGTGTTGTCGTGCTGTGCCGTGCGGTGCTGTGCTGTGCTGTGCTGTCGTGCGCTGCGGCCGTGCGGTGCCGCCGTGCGGTGCGGTCGAGCGGCGCCGTGCGGTGCTGTCGTGCGGTGCCGGGTTCAGCGTACGGCCGGTGGTGCGGGGCTGTTCCGGTGGCGCACGCGGACCGGTGGCGACCGCGCGGAGAGGCGGTGACGGCCGCGGGTAGGCTGATCCCCGCCCGATCGCCCCGCCCGATCGCCCCGCCCCTGACCTGCCCCGCCCCTGCCCCGGAAGGCCATCCCCATCGACGTCCTCATCATCTCGATCCTCGCGGTCGCCGCCGTCGCGCTCATCGTGATGCAGGCGGTATACCGGAGGCGCGTGCTGCGTCGGCGCGAGGCCGCGGGTCAGACCGTGCTCGGCAAGGGGCCGTTCATCCTGCTCGGGGTGATGGCGCTGTTCTTCGTCTTCGCCGTCTTCGTGTTCCCGGCGCTGGTCCGCGCCGGCTGACGCCCGCCCGGCCTCGGCTCGCGCCGGCTGACGCCGCGCCCGCCTCTGCCCGCGCCGGCCTCTGCCCGCGCCGGCCTCTGCCCGCGCCGGCCTCTGCCCGCGCCGGCCGAACCCGCGCCGGCCGAACCCCCGCCGGCCCGAGTCGCCGCCGGCCGGCGGATGCTCGGCGGCCATCCCGCCACCGTCTCGACACCCCGCCACCCGATCCGGTGGCGGGGTGTCGAGTTCGTGGCGTCGTCGCGCGCGGAACCTCACGACGCCAACAGATGGACATGACGCCAGCCTTTCTCCTGGCGTCGTGTCCACAACCTGGCATCGTGCGGCCGGCCCGCCGCGCCCGGCGCACCCGCCCGCGCCGGCACAGGGGGAGCCGCGGCTCAGCCGAGCGGCGGCGTCGCGTCGTCCGCGGTCGGCGGCACCACCTCGGCCCGCGTCCGCAGACCGTGGGCGACCCCCTCGGCGTCGACCGACACGAGCGTGCCGGCCCAGAGGTCGAGCGTGCCCCGCGAGGGCGAGCGCTCCTGCCAGAGCGTCCGCCCGTCGGACAGGTCGAACGCGGTCATGATCGTCTGCGAGAAGTCCTGGCCGATGTACGACGAGGCGAACCCGACGGTCCGCGACAGGCCCGTGAGGAACGCCTGGGACGGCACCTCGGCCGAGAACGTCGTCGCCCCGGTCAGCGGCGAGAGCCCCAGGATCGTGGCCGGGTCCTCGCCTTCGAGATCGGCCGAGCCCGCTTCGCGCGAGTCGAGGTGCACGACGACCGCCGAGCCGCCGATCAGCTGCTGGTACGAGTCGATCTGCGCCGAGTAGCCCTCGTCGAGCGTCACCCGTCGCTGCCAGCGCTCGCCGCCGTCGCTCGCCTCGAGGCAGCGGAACGTCGACGGCGGGTCGGTCACCAGGACGCAGTCGTCGGTCACGGTCACCTGCCCGTCGAGCGCGAGCGGGGTCGTCCAGACGCGGTCGCCCGAGCGGTCGAGCGCCACGGCCTCGCGGTCTCCGTCTCGGGTGGTGACGGTGACGACGAGCAGGTCGTCGACCGCGCCGGCGTTCTCGAGCACACCGATGTCGCCCGGCACCGGATGCGCCTCGCCCGTCTCCGTGTCGACGACCGTCGGATCGCCCTGCGACTCCGCCTCGACCACGAGGAACGACCCGAGCAGGAACGGGCTGCCGTAGACGCCGAGCTCGCCGCTCCAGATCGACCGGTCGGGGTCGTCGAGGTCGATCAGGCGGTACGGGGTCGCCTCGCCCGAGTCGTACTCGAGGCCCTGACCGTCGTCGGTGACGCGCTCCGGCGGCTGCAGCGCGACGAGCAGTCGGCCGCGCGAGATGCCCACCGCCTGCTCGATGGGCGCGGTCGGGTCGTCGGCCGGGCCGATGACGTCGCCGAGCACGGTGCCGGTGTCGAGGTCGACCCGCAGCACCCGCGACGCGAGCGAGGTCTGCCCGATCACGGTGCCCCGCGAACCGTCGTCGTCGACGACGACGTTGAGGTACGAGCCGGCCTCGTCGAGTCGCGACGTGAGGTCGAGCACCCAGCGCACCTCGCCCGTGGTCGGGGCGATGCGGGCGAGCAGGGCGACCGGCGACTCGCACCCGTCGTACGCCGTCGCGGTGCTCGTGACGAGGGCGTCGTCGTCGATGCGACCGGCGGCGCGGAACCCCCGGCACCCGGCGGGAAGACCCGGTTCGGCGAGCGTCGCCAGGTCGGTGCTCCACAGCTCGCTCGTCGGGGCGAGGCGCAGGTCGTCGAGCAGCTCGTCGTCGTCGGACCACTCGGGGTAGACCGGCTGCGAGGCGACGCCGAGCACGGTGACGAGCGCGGTCGCGACGAGCAGCGCGACGGCGAGCCCCGTGAGCCGACGACCCGGGGAGGCGCGGTGCCAGCGGCCCCGCAGCCCACCCGTCTCGTGCTCCATGCCGTCATCGTACGAGGGCGGGCGGGGCGCTCGCGGCGTGCGGGGCGAGGGGTGTGGAGAACCGGCGCCGCGCCTCCTCGGCCGGTGTCCCGAGACGGCGACCCGCGCCTCCTCGGCTGCGATCGCCTCGTCACGGGGTCGCACCTGCTTGTATGCTGACGCGTCGTCCCCGGACGGGGGTCGACACCGGCGAACCAGGAGACGACATGGCGAACCCCACGCCCACCCGCGGCCCGCGAAGCCTCTGGCGCACGAAGTCGGTCGAGTCGTCGATCGCCGACTCGAACCTCGCCGAGAACGGCCTGAAGCGCACGCTCGGCACCTGGGACCTCACGCTCATGGGCGTCGCCGTCGCCGTCGGCGCGGGCATCTTCTCGGTCGGCGCGAACGCCGCCGCGAACTACGCCGGGCCCGCCGTCACCCTGTCGTTCGTCCTCGCCGCGCTCACCTGCGGCCTCGCCATCATGTGCTACGCCGAGTTCGCCTCGACCATCCCGGTCGCGGGCAGCGCGTACACGTTCACCTACGCGACGATGGGCGAGTTCCTCGCCTGGATCATCGGGTGGGACCTCATCCTCGAGATGTTCACCGCCTCGGCCGTGCTCGCCAAGTACTGGGGCGTCTATCTCGCGTCGGCGTTCGAGACCTTCGGCATCGGCATCCCCGCGACCTTCATGCTCGGCGGCATCGAGGTCAGCTGGCCCGCGTTCCTCATCGTCGCCGTGTTCACCGCGCTGCTCGTCGCGGGCACGCAGCTGACCGCCCGCGTCGGCGCCGTCTTCACCATCATCAAGGTCGCGATCGTGCTGTTCGTGATCGTCGTCGGCTTCTTCTTCGTCCGCGCGGCGAACTACACGCCGTTCGTGCCCGCCGCCCAGCCGAGCACCACGGGCGCCGGCGCCAGCGACACGTGGTCGCAGTCGATGTTCTCGTTCATGACCGGCGCCGCCCCCGCTCAGTACGGCGTCTTCGGTCTGCTGGCCGCGGCGTCGCTGGTGTTCTTCGCGTTCATCGGGTTCGACGTCGTCGCGACGAGCGCCGAAGAGGTCAAGAACCCGCAGAAGACCCTGCCGCGCGGGATCTTCCTGGGCCTGGCCGTCGTCACCGTGCTCTACGTGCTCGTCTCGATCGTGCTGACCGGCATGGTGTCGTACCGCGACCTCGCCGGCGAGGAGGACCCGTCGCTCGCGACCGCGTTCCGTCTGGTCGGCGCCGACTGGGCCGCCGGTGTCATCTCGGTCGGTGCGCTGGCCGGTCTGACCACGGTCATCATGGTGCTGCTGCTCGGCCTGTCGCGCATCGTCTTCTCGATGAGCCGTGACGGTCTGCTGCCGCGCTGGCTCGCGAAGACGAGCCCGACCCGCAAGACCCCGGTGCGCATCCAGGTCATCGCCGGCACGGTCGTCGCGTTCGTCGCCGCCTTCACCGACGTCGGCGTGCTCGAGGAGATGATCAACATCGGCACCCTATCGGCCTTCGTGCTCGTGAGCATCGGCGTCATCGTGCTGCGTCGCAAGCGCCCCGATCTGCCGCGGGCGTTCCGCGTGCCCCTGTCGCCGGTTCTGCCGATCCTGTCGGCCGCGCTGTGCGTGTGGCTGATGCTGAACCTGACGACGCTGACCTGGGCGCGGTTCGCGGCCTGGCTCGTGCTCGGCGTGATCGTGTACTTCGCCTACGGACGCCGGCACTCGCGCGTCGGCCGCGGCGAGGACGCGGCTCCGGTCGAGCAGGGCGCCGAACGCGGGCGCAGCTAGCGTCGAAGCGAGAAAGAGGGAAGCTGCGCATGCGTGAGATCCGTATGTTCCCCGAGATCGGCGAGTCGTCGGTCTTCTGGGAGGCCCGCGGGGAGGACATCAATCCGTCGGCCGCCGAGCTGGGGCTCTCCCCGTCCCTCGCAGCGGCGCTCGCGGATCGGTACGCCTTCTGGAGCGAACACTCCGATCCCTTCCTCGGGTGGGACTCCGCCGCGAACGAGCATGACTTCCTCCATACCGGGGAACTCCTGCGCGAAGCGGTGCAATTCGAACTGGGCGACGATTTCGCCGTCTCTCGTCTGTCTTGAACTCGACGTGTCGCCGACGTAAAGGTAGGGCGCCGCTAGAGGACGCCGAGCTCGAGCAGGTCGAGGGTCTCGAGCACGAGGGAGACCTCGGTGCGGCTCGTGTAGTCGGTGTGGATGTCGACGAAGACCACGCGCCCGTCGCCGTCGATGACGAGCACGGTCGGGAACGGGATCTCGGCCGAGCCGCCGATGTTGCTGTCGGCCATGTCGAAGCCGAGCTCGCGGTGCGCGCCGCGGGCCTCGAAGCTCGGCTCGGTGGCGATGCCCAGCGCCCGGCTCAGCACGTTGCCCGGGTCGGACAGCACGGTGAACTCCAGGTCGCCGGCCGCGACGGACTCCTCCGAGCCTGCCGGCGACTGCGGGCTGATGGCGACCAGCTCGACGCCGCGGGCGCGCAACGCCGGGAGGAGGTCGTCCTGGTAGGTCTTGAGCGTGATGTTGCAGTACGGGCACCAGGCGCCGCGGTAGAAGACGACGACCGCGGGAGCCTCGCCGATCGCGTCGATGAGTGCGATGTCACGACCGGTGGGGGTGAGCAGCGAGGCGTCGACGATCTGGTCGCCCACGCGGACGGCGTCGGCCGGGATGCCGAGCGATCGCAGATGCGCCTGCTCGGCCTCGAAGACCGCCTCCAGGTCGGGGCCGATCTCGGCGTTGAAGGTCCGCTGGAAGTCGGCGACCTGCTCGGAGATGTCCTGGGACGACATGGGGTCCTAACGGGTCGGCGCTCGATGAGACCCCTGATCGTAGTCGAGCGCGCGCAGCCGGGCCCGCCTGGTGGCCGCGGGGCGACTCCGCGGAGGGCGAGGCTCCGCGGAGCCGTCAGCTCTGCGGCGAGCTGTCGCGTCGCGTGATGCGAGCGGATCGGGGAGGCGCGGTGTCCGGTCGACCCGCGCCTCCTGCCGGTCAGGCCTCGGGGGACTCGGGAGCCTCGAGCAGGTCGAGGGCGGCGATGATCTCGTCGACCTCGGTGCGGGTCGTGTAGTCCGTGTGGACGTCGGCGAAGACGACCGTGCCGTCGTGGTCGACGACGAGAACGGTGGGGAACGGGATGTCGCCCGTCGCGTCCGCGTTGCTGTCGGCGACGTCGAAGCCGAGCTCGGTGTGGACGGCGCGGGCCTCGGCGCTCGGCTCGGTGCGGATGCCGAGCGCGCGGGCCAGGACGTTGCCGGGGTCGGAGAGCACCGGGAACTCGAGGCTGCCGTTCGTCACGGACGCCTCCGAGCCGTCGGGCGTCTGCGGACTGATGGCGACGAGCGCCACCCCGCGCTCGCGCAGACGCGGCAGCAGCTCGGCCTGGTAGGTCTTGAGTGTCAGGTTGCAGTAGGGGCACCAGGATCCGCGGTAGAAGACGAGCACGGCGGGGCCCGCCCCGACCGTCTCGGCCAGCGAGACCTCGGCGCCTTGCGGGGTCAGCAGCGTCGCCTCGACGACGGTGTCGCCCGGCTGGACGGCGTCGGCGGGCACCCCGGCGGCGCGGAGGGCGCTCTGCTCGTCGTCGAAGACCTTCGAGAACTCGGGGCCGATCTGCGCCGTGAAGCCCTCGTTGAACTCGTTCACCTGATCGGCGATGCGGGGCGTGGTGGCGGATCCGGTGTTCGACATGGTCGTCCTCTCGACGGTGAGCGGCACGTCGGGTACGCGCTGTTCAGGTGCGGATGATCGTAGGCAGGCGAGCTGGGGACGGGGCTGCGGCGCGTCACGCGGCGTCACAGAGCGGTGCGCGGGGTCGGCCCGTCCGGATGCGGGCCGGGTCAGCTCCGCCTGGACGCGGGCCTGGACAGCTCCGCCTGGACGCGGGCCGGGTCGGCTCCGCCTGGACGCGGGCCGGGTCGGCTTCGGCAGGCGCGGGGCCGGGTCAGCTCTGGCAGTGAGGGCACCAGTACGTGTCACGCAGCTCGAGCTCGCTCTCGCCGAGCGTGCCCCGGAGGATCTTCGTGCCGCAGCGCAGGCACGGCTTGCCGGCCCGCCCGTACACCCAGTCGGTGACCCCGCGGAGGTTGCCCGTCGTCGTGCGGTCGACTCGGTCTCGGTTGGCGAGGATGAGGCGGTGGGCGAGGTCGATCAGCTTCGCCCGGTTCTCGACGTCGCCGACGGGACGGGTGGGCAGCACGCCGCGCAGGAAGCAGAGCTCGTTCCGATAGACGTTGCCGACGCCGGCGAGCACCCGCTGGTCGAGCAGGGCGAGCCCGACCTCGCGCGCGGGGTCGGCCTCGAGATTGGCGAGGGCCGCCGCGGCGTCCCAGTCGGGGCCGAGCAGATCGGGGCCGAGGTACGAGACCACGCTGTCGTCCGCGTCGCGCGCCACGAGCTCGACGAGTCCGAGGTCGAAGCCGACCGCCACCCAGTCGGCGGTCTCGAGAACGACCCGTGCCTGGTACGCGGGGCGACGCCACTTCGTGCCGTGCCGGTAGACGTGCCAGGAGCCCTCCATCTTGAGGTGCGTGTGCAGGGTCAGATCGCCGATGTGGTGCAGCAGGTGCTTGCCCCGGGGGATGACGTCGTCGACGACCTCGCCGGTCAGGTCGACGGTGGCGAAGGCGGGCACGCGGAAATCGGTCGCGGTCAGCGTCTGGCCGCGCAGCACCTTGTCGAGGTTCGTCGCGGCCCGGTAGACGGTGTCTCCTTCGGGCATCGGTCACGACCTCAATCGGATGCCGCTGGGGGTGGGGGCGAAGCCGGCGTCGCGCAGGGCGTCGCCGAGAGGCGTGCCGAGGACGAACTCGCCGTCGACGCGCTCGATGGCGAGCTTGCCGAGCCGCGTGCGGACCGTGCGGGCCAGCGACTCGGCGGCCAGGGCGAGTTCGCGCTCGTCGGGATCGCCGAAGGTCAGCACGGTCTTCCCGCCGCGTTCGACGTAGACGGTCAACCGGCCGTCGACGAGCACGACCAGCGAGCCGGCCTTCCGCCCGGGGCGGTGACCGGCCTTCTTCTTCGTGCCCGGAGCCGCGCCGACGGTCGGGTCGGAGCCCTGCCGGTCGCCGCCAGCCGAGGAGGCGCGGGTCGTCGTCGCAGCGCCCGCCGCGTCGCCTCGGGCCCCGGCTCCCGTCGCCGTGGTCGCCGCCGCAGCGGAGGCCGCCTCGGCCGCCGCCGCCGCGATGCGGGCGGCCTCGTCGGCGGGGGCGCCGTCGAGCGTCTGCCCGGGCCAGGGCAGAGCGGCGCCGTAGGGGTTGGCGGGGTCGGTAGCGGCCAGGGTGACGACCGGGATCTCGAGCTGACGACCGGCTGCGACGAGGGTGTCGTCGTCGCGTCGGTCGCCCTCGTCGCGGATGAACGAGCGGAGCCGGTCGACGGTGGGGCCGGTCGCGAACTGCGCGGCGCCGAGCCCTTCGATGAAGTAGCCGCGGCGGGCGCGCCCGGTCTCCTCGAAGCCGCTCAGCACCTTGTACGCGGTCGAGAAGCCCCCGCGGACGCCCTCGTTGACGACCGCCCCGCGCGTGACGACCCCGTGGCGCTCGAGCAGGATCTCGGCCGTCGCCGCGGCGCGGATCGTGCCGTCGGGTTCGGCGAGGGGCAGCAGCGACCAGCGGCCCCCGACCGTGGGCGGGCCGGCCTGGCGGGGCATCGCGACCCGGCCGCGGCTGCGGTACGACGACCGCGACCGCGTGGGGGTGCGCGGTCTCGGCGTCTTGCCGCCGCCGACCTGGGTGCGCAGGGGCGCGAAGGTGTCGTTGGTGATCTGACCGGCCCAGACCAGCTGCCAGATGGCGGCGACCAGCGATTCGTCGTCGGTGCTCCCGACGGCGTCGGAGAGCTGCCGGAAGAAGTACGCGCCGCCGCCGGCGAGTGCGGCGAGCACCTCGCGCTGCAGGTCGTCGGTCTCGGCGCCCGAGGGTTCGGGCAGCGTGACCTGAGCCCCGTCGGCGAGGTGGAGGCTCACCCAGCCGTCGTTGCCGGGCAGGGTGCCGGTGCCCGACCAGATGATGTCGCCCGTGGCCGTGAGCTCGTCGAGCATGGCGGGGCTGTAGTCGGTGATGCGGGCGGGGAGGATGAGCGACTCCCAGGCGGAGGCCGGCAGCGAGACGCCGCTGAGCTGGTCGACGACCTGCAGCACGCCGTCGAGTCCGCGCAGCCCGGAGCCCTTCAGCCCGGTGGCGACGTGCTGCCAGGCGGGAAGGAACCTCCCGAGCGTCTCGGGCGCGACGGGTTCGACCTCGTGGCGGAGCGCCGCCAGCGACTTGCCGCGCAGACGTCGCAGCACCTCGGCGTCGCACCACTCGCTGCCCTGCTGGCGGGGGCGGAACTCGCCCTCGACGACGCGACGCTGGGTGGCGAGCTTGCGGAGGGCGTCGAGGACGACGGCTGCGCCGAGTCCGAGCCGCTCGGCGACCATCGCCGACGTGAACGGGCCGTGCGTGCGGGCGAAGCGGCCGACGAGATCGCCGAGCGGGTCGTCGACCGGCTCGACGAAGGCGGTGGGGACGCCGATGGGCAGGGCGACCCCGAGCGCGTCCCGGAGGCGCGAGGCGTCTTCGATGCCGGCCCAGCGCACGACGCCGCCGTGGGTGAAGCGCAGCACGCGGTTCGACCAGGCGAGGTCGGTCAGCGCGGTCTCGAGGGCGCGGTGCGCGTCGTCGCGGGCGGCGACGTCACCGGCCACGAGGGTGACGGCGAGCCAGCTGCGGTCGATGATCTCGTCGGTGGTGAGCGGGCCGAGCAGTCGCAGGAGGTCGACGACGCCCTCGATGTCGCGGGCACGGCGGTCGGGGGCGAGCCGCTGCAGCTCGAGCTCGTGCTGATCGATGACGTCGGCGTCGAGGAGCTCGCGCAGCTCGGCGCGACCGAGGAGCTCCTGCAGGAGCGTCGAGTCGAGCGAAAGCGCGGCGGCGCGGCGCTCGGCGAGGGGCGAGTCGCCTTCGTACATGAAGGCCGCCACGTAGCCGAACAGCAGCGACCGCGCGAACGGCGACGGCACCTCGGTCTCGGTCTCGACGATGCGGACGGTCCGACTGGCGAGGTCGCGGGTCAGGCTCATCAGCGCGGGCAGGTCGTAGACGTCTTGCAGCACCTCGCGGACGGCCTCGAGCACGATCGGGAACGAGGGGTACTTGCGGGCGACGTCGAGCAGCTGCGACGACCGCTGACGCTGCTGCCACAGCGGTGAGCGCTTGCCGGGGTTGTACCGCGGCAGCAGCAGGGCGCGGGCGGCGCACTCGCGGAACCGCGACGAGAAGAGCGCCGAGCCGCCGACCTCCTCGGTGACGATGTCGTCGAGATCGTCGAGTTCGAACGAGAACAGCTCGGCCCCGGGAGGCTCGGCGTCGGTGTCGGGGATCCGCACGACGATGCCATCGTCGGCCGCCATGGCCCCGCCGTCGACGCCGAGCTGATCGCGGATGCGCGCCGACACCGCGAGAGCCCAGGGGGCGTGGACCTGCATGCCGTAGGGGGAGTGGAGGATGAGCCGCCAGTCGCCGAGCTCGTCACGGAACCGCTCGACGACCAGGGTCGTGTCGGTCGGCACGTACGACGTGGCGGCCTTCTGCTCGGTCAGGAACGCGATGAGGTTGCGGGCGGCCCGTTCGTCGAGCCCGCCGGCTGCGACCCGCGCCGTCGCGTCGGCCTCGTTCGAGTTCGACAGCTCGCGGATGTAGCCGCCGATCGCCTTGCCGAGCTCGGCCGGGCGACCGATGCCGTCGCCCTTCCAGAACGGGACACGCCCCGGCTGCCCGTAGGCCGGCGAGACGAGCACGCGGTCGTGGGTGATGTCCTCGATGCGCCAGCTCGTGGCGCCGAGCGCGAAGACGTCGCCGACCCGCGACTCGTAGACCATCTCTTCGTCCAGCTCGCCGACGCGCGCCGCCTTCTCGCCGACCATGAAGACGCCGAAGAGACCCCGGTCGGGGATGGTGCCGCCGCTGGTGACGGCGAGACGCTGGGCGCCGGGTCGCCCGGTGAGCGTGCCGTGCACGCGATCCCAGACGATGCGGGGTCGGAGCTCGGCGAACTCGTCGGAGGGGTACTTGCCGCTCAGGAGGTCGAGCGTGGCGTCGTAGGCCGACCGCGGCAGGGTGGCGAAGGGGGCGCTGCGCCGGACGGTGTCGTACCACTCGTCGGCGTCGAGCTCGTCGAGCGCCACGGCGGCCACGGTCTGCTGGGCGAGCACGTCGAGCGGGTTCGTCGGCACGCGCAGCTCTTCGATGAGACCGGCCACCATGCGCTCGGCGGCGACGGCGGAGTGGATGAGGTCGGCCCGGTGCTTCGGGAACAGCACGCCGCGCGACGTCTCGCCGACCTGGTGACCGGCGCGGCCGACGCGCTGCAGACCGCTGGCGACCGAGGGCGGCGACTCGACCTGGATGACGAGATCGACGGCGCCCATGTCGATGCCGAGCTCGAGCGAGCTGGTCGCCACCACGCAGCGCAGCCGACCGCTCTTGAGGTCGTCTTCGATGAGAGCGCGCTGGTCTTTCGACACCGAGCCGTGGTGGGCACGGGCCAGCAGGGGGTCGGCGCCCGAGGTCTGCCCCGAGCCGCCCATCAGCTGGGCGGGTGCGCCGCCGCCGACCGATGGATTGCGGGCCGGCGGGGAGGGCGCGAAGGGGTCGACGGCGACGTCGGCACCCGCCTCGGACGCGTCGCCGGCCGCATGACCGCCGTCGGCCCCGCGCTCCGCGGCGGCGCCGCCGACCGCGACGAGCTGACCCCGTGCGTCCTCCGTCGCCCGCGCGGCGGTCTCGAGGTCGCCGCCCTGCCTCTCGATCCAGATGTCGTTGAGGCGGGCGGTCAGACGCTCGGCCAGGCGGCGGGAGTTGGAGAACACGATGGTCGACCGGTGCGCCGAGATGAGATCGACGATGCCCTCTTCGACGTGCGGCCAGATCGACCCCTGCGGGGCGGCGCCGGCGGCGGATCCCTCGAGGGGTGCGGCGGTGCCGAGCTCGGTCATGTCGTCGACGGGGACGACGACCTTGAGGTCGAACTTCTTGTCGGCCCGCGGGTTGACGATGGTCACGGGCGCCGGGCCGGCCAGGAACCGCGCGACCTCTTCGGGCGGGCGCACGGTGGCGCTGAGCCCGATGCGCTGGGCCGGCTCGTCGAGCAGCGCGTCGAGCCGTTCGAGCGAGATGGCCAGGTGGGCGCCGCGCTTCGTCGACGCGACGGCGTGCACCTCGTCGATGATGACCGTCTGCACGCCCTTGAGCGTCTCGCGGGCCTGCGAGGTCAGCATCAGGTAGAGCGACTCGGGTGTGGTGATGAGGATGTCGGTGGGGGTGCGGGCCAGCCGACCCCGGTCGCTCGAGCTCGTGTCGCCCGAGCGGACGCCCACGGTGATGTCGGGCGCCTCGGTGCCGAGTCGCCGAGCCGTCTGCGTGATGCCGACCAGCGGCGATCGGAGGTTCCGCTCGACGTCGACGCCGAGGGCCTTGAGCGGCGAGATGTAGAGCACCCGCGTGCGGTGCAGCTTCTCGTCGGGCGGCGGAGACGACGCCAGCGAGTCGATGGACCAGAGGAACGACGCCAGGGTCTTGCCCGAGCCGGTCGGCGCGATGACGAGAGCGTGATCGCCCTGGCTGATCGCCGTCCAGGCGCCCTCCTGCGCGCGGGTCGGCGCGGCGAAGGCCCCGCGGAACCACTCTCGGGTGGCGGGGGAGAAGCGGTCGAGCACGTCGGTCATCGGTGCCATCTTGCTCCGGACCACCGACATTCCGCCTCGCGCACCTCCTCGGCCGGCCCTGTCGGTGGCCCCGGCTACGGTGGTCGCATGCCTGAACTCCTGCACATCGACTCGTCCGCCGACCTCGCGACCAGTCGGTCGCGGGCCATCACCGGCGCCTTCGCCGACGCCTGGCGCGATCTCGGCGACGACCACACGATCACGCGCCGCGATCTGCACGTCGACCAGCTGCCGCATCTCAGCGACAGCGCGCTGCACTGGCCGCCGCGCCTGCGTCAGCCGGGCGACGCGCCCGACCCCGCGCACGAGGCCCTGCAGCAGACCCTCATCGCCGAGCTGATCGCCGCCGACGTCGTGCTGATCGGCGCGCCGCTCTACAACTACTCGGTGCCCTCGACGCTCAAGGCGTGGATCGACAACATCCATCTGCCCGCCGTGACGGCGCCGTTCGACGGCGACGACCAGCAGCCCCTCGCCGGTCGCCCCGCCGTCATCGTCACGAGCCGCGGCGGCGTCTACGACGTCGGCACCGACACCGAGGGGTGGGACCACGCGACCCCCGTGCTCGACATCATCCTCGGGAAGACCCTCGGCATGTCGCTCGAGGTGATCGCCACGAACCTCACGCTGAGCGATCGCCTGCCCATGCCCGAGGGCTCGCGCGAGCGGGCCGAGCGCGAGTTCGCCGAAGCCACACGGGCAGCGGTCGAGGCCGCCCGACGTCTCGGCTGACGGCCGGTGACCCGCCCGTGACCCGCCGAGGAGGCGCGGCGCTCCGACGAGGGCAGCTGGCCGTCAGCAAGGTGCTCGCCTTCGTGTCGGCGCTCGCCCTGCTCGTCGGTCTCGTCCGCATCCTCCAGGCGCACGTCGTGGCGGGCGCCGCCTTCGTCATCATCGCCGTCGCCCTGATCGCGGTGGCGTTCGCGCTGGCCCGGGCGGCGACCCGGCGTCGCTGACGCGAGCCGCGCCTCCTCGGGCGGCGACCCGGTCTGGGTAGGTCGAGCCGCGCCTCCTCGGCCCGGTGTCGGCGGCACCGCCTACGCTGGCGGCATGCACAGTCGCACACTCGGCCGCACCGGCCGTCAAGCATCCGTCATCGGCCTCGGCACCTGGCAGCTCGGCGCCGACTGGGGCGACGTCACCGAGAGCGATGCGCTCGACGTGCTCGGCGCCTCCGTCGAGTCGGGCGTCACCTTCTTCGACACCGCCGACGTCTACGGCGATGGCCGCAGCGAGCAGATCATCGGCCGGTTCCGCGCCTCGAACCCCGACGCCGACATCACCGTCGCGACGAAGATGGGTCGCCGCCTCGACCAGCTGCCCGCCAACTACGTGCGGCAGAACTTCATCGAGTGGACCGACCGCTCACGGCGCAACCTCGGCGTCGACACCCTCGACCTCGTGCAGCTGCACTGCCCGCCCACCCCGGTCTTCGAGAGCGACGCGGCCTACGACGCCCTCGACGAGCTCGTGGCGAACGGGGCGATCGCCGCGTACGGCGTCAGCGTCGAAGAGACCGCTCAGGCCCTCACCGCCATCGCGCGTCCGAATCTCGCGACGGTGCAGATCATCCTCAACGCGTTCCGGCTGAAGCCCCTCGACGAGGTGCTGCCTCGCGCGCAGGAGGCCGGGGTCGGCATCATCGCGCGGGTCCCGCTCGCCAGCGGTCTGCTCTCGGGCAAGTACACGACCGCGACGACGTTCGCCGAGAACGACCACCGCAGCTACAACCGCAACGGCGAGGCCTTCGACCAGGGCGAGACCTTCAGCGGCGTCGACTTCGAGCAGGGCGTCGCGGCCGCGCAGGAGTTCGCCGAGGCGGTCCCCGACGGCGTGACGGTTCCGCAGGCGGCGCTCGCCTGGGTCGTCGACCAGCCCGGCGTCAGCACCGTGATCCCGGGGGCCCGCAACGTCGAGCAGGCTCGCGCGAACGCCGCGGCCGGTGATGTCGTGCTCGACGAGGGGCTCGACTCCGAGGTCGTCCGCATCTACGAGAAGTACTTCCGCGAGGCCGTCCACCCGCGCTGGTAGCGCCGCTGGGCCGTACGCCGCTGAGCGCCCGGGCGGCGCCGGGTCGCACTGCAGCCGCGGAGCCCTGCCGCGCCGGGGCGAGCCGTCCCACACCTCGTATTCGGCGTGACACCCCGAGATCGCGGGGTGTGACGCGGGTTTCGGGGTGTTTGGCCGCGATTCGGCCGCGGGGGCGGTACACGCGCAACGTGCGGGTGCCACCGGCTCATGCGGCGGCGCCGGGCGCTCTGCTGTGCCGCAGCTGCCAGGCGTGCTGCTGGCAGGCACGTCACACCTCGTATTCGGCGTGACACCCCGAGATCGCGGGGTGTGATGCGGGTTTCGGGGTGGTGGGTCGTGGATCAGCCGCGGGGGCGGTACACGCGCAACGCCCGGGGCAGCAGGCGCACCTCGTAGCGGTACCCGTCGCGCTCGGCGGTCTCGGGCAGCGAGGTGTCGCCCTCGCCGTCGTGCGCGATCGCGGGTCGGGGCGCCCCCGCGACGGTGACCGCGAACCGCGACGTCACCTCGGTCGAGAACGCCTCCTTCTCAGGCAGGAGACCGAGGAGGCGCAGGGTCGCCGTGCTCCTCGGGCCGAACGCGAGCGATGACAGCGCCCCGATCCGGCCCAGTCTCGAACCGGACGACAGCGTGCGCACCTCGAGCGAGCCGTCGTCGAGGGCCCGGCGCCGCATCGGCGAGACGACATCGTCGTCGTTGCGCCCGACCCCGACGAACACAGACCACGCCGTACGCCCAGCCCCCTGGCGCACAGAGCCACCGCGGCCCTCCACGTCACCGCCACCGCGGCCCACCGCACCGACGCCGGCCGCATCACCGCCACCGCGGCCCACCGCACCGACGCCGGCCGCATCACCGCCATCGCGGCCCACCGCACCGCGGCCCACGGCATCGCGGCGCACCGCATCGCGGCCCACCGCACCGACGCCGGCCGCATCACCGCCACCGCGGCGCACCGCATCGCGGCCCGTCGCACCGGCATCCGACGCACCAGCGTCACCGCGGCTCGCCGCATCGTCGTCTCGCTCGATGGTCACCGTGCGCCCCCGTCGCAGGATCTGCACCCCGGACACGAGCCCGGCCACGCGCTTGCCCAGGCGCCCCTCGAGACGGTCGCGCTCGGCGAGGTAGTCGGCGTAGACGCCCAGGGCCGTGGCGTTGATCGCGAGGTGGTGCGGCTCGCCGTCGACGTCGACGGCGGCGACGTCCACGCGGGCTCCCGAGCCGGCGCACAGGGCGGCGACCGCCGCGTCGACCGAGTCGGTGCCGACCGCACGGGAGAAGTGATCGAAGGTGCCGCCGGGCACGACGAGCAGCGGCAGATCGTGTTCGAGCGCGACCCTCGCGGCGGTCTCGACCGTGCCGTCGCCGCCGACGACCGCGAGCACCCGCGGGGGGTTCCGCCGCCGCAGTTCGGCGGCGACCATCTCGCCGAGGTCGGTGTCACCGAGCGACCGGTAGCGCGCCTCCGGAAGCCGTCTGCGCAGCAGCGCGACGGGGTCTCGTCGACGAGCAGCCCCCGACGCCCCGTTCGAGACCACGAGGACGCCCTCGCCGCGCGACGACGCGGGCAGCTCGATCGGTTCGCCGGCCAGAGCGGCCGGGCCGGCCGGATGCGCGGGCACGGGCAGCACGAGGCGCCCTGCGACGGCGACGCCGGCGCCGAGCAGCGCCCCGCCCACGACGTCCGAGAGCCAGTGCGCCCCGACCTTCAGTCGCGAGTACGAGACGGCGGCCGCCAGCGGGGCGAGGACGAGACCGGTCCGGGGCGACTCGAGCGCCACCCCGGTGACGAACGCCACGGCGCTGGCCGTGTGACCCGACGGGAACGAGGCGCTTCGCGGCTGACGACGCAGCTGACGAGCGATCGGCACGTCGTCGAGCAGAGGGCGCGGACCGCCGATCAGGTTCTTGCCGACGGCGTTGGCGATGAGGCTCGCCATGCCGAGCGAGAGGGTGCCGCGCGACCCGGCCCTCCGATCGCCGACGAGCAGCAGCACAGCGGCGGTCGTCAGCCAGAGGGTGCCGTGGTCGGCGGAGTGCGAGAGGCGCTTCCAGGCCCGGTCCGACCGCGGGTGCCGCTCGCGACCGTTGATCAGGTTCGCGGCGGCGCGATCGACACGGCGGACCCCCATCGGCAGCGTCAGGAGGGGGAAGAGCCGTCGCCGAGCGGCAGGGACGTCATGGTCGGGGAGCACGCGTCCACCGTACCCGGGCGCGCCTGGCCCCCCGGCGAACCGTCATCGCGGCCGTGCGCGACGCCGAGGAGGCGCGGCGGGGGAGGGATCACCGCAGCGGCTCTGTGCGCGGCGCCTTCCGCGCCCGCGGCCCTGTGCACGACGCCCTCACAGCGTCACGCCTCCGCGCCCGACGCCCGCGCGCGCCCGCGGCCCTATGCGCGACACCCTCAGCGTCACGCCCTCCGCGCCCGCCGCCCGCCGCCCGCGCCCGCCGCCCGCCGCCCGCGCGCGCGCCCGCGGCCCTATGCGCGACACCCTCAGCGTCACGCCTCCGCACACACTCACCCTCAGGCGTGCCGCGTCCCCTCGCCGCCGAGCACGGCGCGATACCCCTCGCGGAACGTCGGGTAGGCGAACGCGAACCCCGTCGACCGCAGTCGGGCGTTCGACAGCCGCTTGTCGCCGCCCGCCTGCCGACCCGTCGGGGGAGCCATCGCCGGCGCCGTGACGCCCAGCTCGGCGGCCAGGAAGAGCAGGACCTCGTCGAGCCGGACCGGCTCGTCGTCGACCCCGAGGTAGACGGCCTCGGGCTCCGAGACCACCGTCGTGAGGTGCACGATCGCGGCCGCGGCGTCGTCGCGGTGGATGCGGTTGGTGTGAGGCGAGCCGTCGCGCCGTTCGGATCGCGTGGCGCTCCCGTCGCGCACCTGCTCGATCAGTCGCTCGCGACCCGGCCCGTAGACGCCGCCGAGGCGCAGCAGCACGGCCTCGGGCGCGCGCTCGCGCAGCAGCTGCTCGGCCTCGAGCAGCACGTCGGCGGTGGGGGTGCCGCCGTGCGCGGGGGTCTCCTCCGTGACGAGGCTGCCGTCGGTCACGTCGTACACGGCGGTCGACGAGACGACGAGGAGGCGCGGGTCGGCAGCCGACGCCGCGATCCCGTCGAGCACGTTGCGCAGGCCCTCCACGTAGGTGGCGCGGTACTCGCCCGGCGTGCGCGAGCCGGCCGCGAGGGCCACGACGACGACCTCGGTGTCGTCGTCGACGACGGGCACCTCGCGGCGCAGGTCGACCGACCGGCCCTCGATGCGGGACGGCAGCAGGTCGGCGCGACGCCGGAGCCCGACGACGCGGTGCCCGTCGGTCGCGAACCGCAGCCCCGTCTCGGTGCCCAGGTCGCCGCAGCCCGCGATCAGAACGCTCATGATCCGACCCTAGTGGGCCGCGCCTCCCCGGCCGCCCGCCTCAGAGCCGGTCGAGCGTCGCCCGGTCGAGCTCGCCGCCGAAGTACTTCGCCAGCGCCTGCGAGAACCGTCGCTCGGCCGGCGCCGCCTGGGCGAACAGCGTCAGCGACGACCGCGCCTTCATCGCGTCGACGCCGCCGAAGACCTCCTCGGGGTCGTCCGTCGGCAGGTCGAGCACGGCGTCGACGCAGTCGAGCAGGCGCGGTCCGAGCAGCGGATGCGCCAGGTACGCCCGGGCCTCGCCGATCGTCGCGATGGCGTACCGCTCGGCGGTCGCACTGCGGCCCAGCCCCGCGACCTGCGGGAACACGAACCACATCCAGTGGCTCGTCTTGCGGCCGTCGCGCAGCTCGGCGAGGGCCCGGTCGTAGGTGCCGTGCGCCTCCTGGGCTGTGACGAAGCGCTCGAGGTCGTGCCGGTCGAGCAGGTCGGAGTCGGTCGGATCGCTCATGATCCCGTTCTACGCCGCACCGGACCCGCTAGTCTGGTCGGCTGCCCGCGGGGCGGCGAGCGTGAGACCGCACGCTCCTGCGGCTGAAAGGCACGACATGACCCCCATCGACCGAGCACCGATCGTCATCGAGCGGATCGCCGTCCCCGCGACCCTCGACGGCCCCGACGCCGCCGACTTCGTCGAGGCGGTCGCCGTCGAGAACGCGACGCGGGCGCATGCGCTCGGCTCGGACGAGATGGCCTGGCTGCCCGACGAGCAGCTGCCGAACTGGCTCGACGCCTACAAGGACATGCGGTGGTTCGTCGTCCGCGACGCCGGTCGCATCGTCGCCACGGGCTCGTACGAGAGCCGACTCGACGGCGACTCCGCGACGACGGCCCACGTCGACGTGACCGTGCTGCCCTCGCACCGACGCCGGGGCATCGGGTCGGCGCTGCTCGCCCACGTCGAGGAGGTCGCGCGCCGCGAGGGTCGCACCCAGGCGATCGCGTACGTGCGCTCCCTCGGTGATGCCGGACCGCGCCTCCTGCCCCCGACCGGCGCCGGCTCGGTCGGCGCCGACGACCCGGCGGTGCGCCTGCTGCTCGGGCGCGACTGGGTGCTCGGGCAGGTGATGCGCTGCAGCCGCCTCGCCCTGCCCGTGGACGAGGAGGCGCTGGCCGGCATCCGAGACCGCGCCCGGGCCGCCGCGGGCGACGACTACCGATTGCGCACCTGGATCGGCCGATCGCCCGACGAGTGGCTGGCCGACCTCGCCGACCTCGAGACCCGCATGAGCACGGACGCACCGTCGGGCGGGGTCGACGAGCCCGAGGACATCTGGACCGCCGAGCGGTTCCGTGACGCCGAGGACAAGGCGCTCGCCGGCCCGCGCACGCGCTTCACGGCCGTCGTCGAGCACGTGCCGACGGGTCGACTCGCCGGATTCAGTCAGCTGGAGGCACCGGCCGAGCGGTCGCGCCCCGCCTTCCAGCAGGACACCCTCGTGCTGCGCGAGCACCGCGGGCACCGGCTCGGCTGGCTGCTCAAGATCGCCACGACCGATCTGCTCACCGCCGAACGCCCCGGCCACCCCGGCGTCTTCACGTTCAACGCGGAGGAGAACCGGCCCATGCTCGACGTGAACGAGGCCGTCGGCTTCGTCCCGTTCGAGTACGAAGGGGTGTGGAGCAAGCAGGTCCGAGCAGACGGGGCGGGCGAGCGCCTCAGGCCGTGAAGTCCGCGCTGATGGTCGCCGTGACCTCGATGTCGTCGGGCTGCAGGTCGAACACGACCGAGCCCGAGGCGTCGACGGACGAGCCGGCCATCATCGACCGTGAGGCCATGAACGGGACGCCACCCGCGCCTCCTTCGCCCGGCCGCAGCCCCGGCTCGTAGACGGCCTGCAGCTCGGGTGCGCCCAGCCCGAGGGCGTCGGCGTAGTCCGAGGCTCGCGCGACGGCGTCCGCCACGGCGGCGAGTCGGGCGTCCTGCTCGACCTCGGCCCGGCGCGCGTGCCCGAGCGACCACTCGACGCCCTCGATCGTGACGCCCTCGACGTGCGCGAGCTCGCCGACCCAGTCGGTCAGCGCGGTGAAGTCCTGGAACCTCACCTCGATCGTCGACCGCGTCCGGTACCGCACCGAGGAGGCGCGGGTCCCGTCGATCGCGACCGGCTCCGTCACGGGACCCACCGATACGGATCGGGCCGTCCACCACGTCGCCGCCCCCTGGCGACGCAGGGTCGTCGCCTGCTCGGTGACGCGGTTGTGGACGGCGACGGCGTCGTCGACGACGCTCGACCGGTCGTCGCCCTCGAGCTCGACCGCCAGCCGCAGCAGACCGCGCTCGGCGCGATACCGGTGCGTGACGCTGCCGGTGACGGCGATGACGGCCACGACCCGACCCCTAGAGGACGACGTCGGAGCTGTCGGGCGCCTGCGTGGTGTCGGCGGTGACCGGGTTCGTCACGCGCGAGATGAAGGCGTTGAGGTCGTCGAGCTCGTCCTGCGAGACGCCGTGCGCGAGGTCGGCGTAGACCTCGACGTCGACGTCGGCGTGCTCGGTCAGCCAGTCGGTCGTGCGCGTGACGGCATCGATCGGGATGACCTGGTCGGCGTCGCCACGACCGTAGAAGACGGCGGGTCGGACGCGCGCGAGGGCCGCGTCGGCGTCGGCGGAGGCCGGGTCGGCGACGACGAAGCCGGCCAGCACGGCCGTGAACGTGAAGCGCTCGGGCGCACGCCGGAGCAGCTGCAGCGACAGCGAGCCTCCCTGCGAGAAGCCGAGCAGGCTCACGCTCGGGTGCGACTCGGCGAGCGAGTCGAGCCAGGTCAGCACGGCCGTCGCGGCCTCGTCGACCGGTGCGGGGTCCGGCGAGCCCGGAGTGGTCAGCGGATACCACGAGAAACCGTCGCCGTGGGCGAGCGGCGCCCGCAGCGAGGCGATCGCGAACGCCTGCGGGAGGTACGGTGCCAGCCCGATCAGATCGCCCTCGTGCGAGCCCACCCCGTGCAGCAGGACGAGCAGCGGCCGACCGTCGCGCTCGGACTCGTCGACGGACCACTGGATGACGGAGGGATCGATCTGCACCATGGGCCGAGCCTATCCAGGGCCGTGGTCGCCGTGTTCGCCTGTAGCGTTTTCGTCACCCGACCGTCACACGGGGTTGGTAGACATGCCCCATGAGCTCCGTGCAGACCCCCGACCCGAATCCCGGCTGGCTCTCCGAAGAGGAGCTCTTCCAGATACGTCAGCGTCTGCCGATCCTCTACGTCGAGGCGGTGCCGGTGCGCGTCGACGGCATGGGCGTCGTGACCGAGGTCGGCGTGCTGCTGCGGGCGTCGTCGGAGGGGTCGATGTCGCGCATGCTCGTCTCCGGTCGCGTCATGTACGGCGAGAGCCTGCGCACCGCTCTGTTCCGCCACCTCGAGAAGGACCTCGGGCCGATGGCGTTCCCGCAGCTGCCGCCGTCGCCGGTGCCGTTCCAGGTCGCCGAGTACTTCCCGCTGCCGGGCTCGTCGGTCTACACCGACGCCCGTCAGCACGCCGTGTCGCTCGCCTACGTCGTGCCGGTCACGGGCACCTGCGACCCCCGCCAGGACGCCCTCGAGCTCACGTGGCTGACCCCGCATCAGGCCGCGAGCGACGACGTCGCCGCCGAGATGGAGGGCGGGCGCGGCGCCCTGCTGCGGGCCGCGCTGGCCTCCGTCGGCGCGCTCCACTAGCCGCCGCCGCGCCGGCGCGCCGCCGCTCGTTCGCTGCGACACCTCGAAAGCCGCGCTACACCCGCATTGATCGGGGTGTAGCGCGGCTTTCGGGGTGTTGGGCCGATCATCCACAGCCGAGGAGGCGCGGGTGGCGTCGTGCAGATCACATGCGTCATGCTCGACCCGTGCTCGAAATGCTGATCCGCCGTGCCTCCGTCATCCGAGCGGGCGGCGGCAGCTCGGCGATCGAGCGCGACGCCCGGCGAGGGCTCCTGCAGCGGGTCGCACCCGGCGCCTACGTGCCCGCTCCTGTCTGGCAGGCGCTCACGGCCGTCGAACGCCATGTGATCCGGGTGCATGCCGTCGTGCCGCGGTTCGGCGACGAGGTCGTCGTCTCGCACGAGTCGGCGCTGGCGCTCCGCGGCTTCCCGCTGCTGGGGGACTGGCCCGAGCGCGTGCACGTCATCGACCCCCGGCGTGATCGCGACAAGGTCGGCCCTTGGGCGCATCAGCACGCGGGGCCGTTCGTCGTCGATGAGGTCGATGTCGTCGACGGTCTGCGCGTCGCGGTGTCTCGTCAGGCCGCCGTCGACGCTGTGAGGCGACACGATCTCGCGGGCGGGGCCGTGATCCTCGACCACGGTCTGCGCACCGGCGCTTTCTCGCGGTCGGAGCTCGAGGCGGTGGCGGCGCTGCGTCCCGGCGTTCCGGGCAGTCGACGCGCCACGGCCGCGATCGCCTTCGCCGACGCTCGCGCCGACTCGCCGGGCGAGTCCCTGAGTCGCGCTGTCATCCACCTCGCGGGGCTCTCGAGGCCCGAGCTGCAGGTCCGGTTCCCGCGCGAGGGACCGCTCGTGGGGATCGTCGACTTCTGGTGGCCCGAATGCGGAGTCATCGGCGAGTTCGACGGCGAGGTGAAGTACCGCGATGCGGGTCCGAGGCGGGGACGCACGCCCGAGCAGGTCGTCATCGACGAGAAGCGCCGGGAGGACGCCCTGCGCTCGCTGCCCGGCGTGAAGACCGTCGTGAGGTGGAGCTGGGCCGACGCCCTCCGGGGCGACCCGCTCGTCTCTGCGCTCCGCCGCGCCGGCGTGCGCTGACGCGCTGCGCGCGCTGCGCGGCGGTGCAACGCGCAACACCCCGTTGTCGGCGCGACACCCCGATGAATGAGGGTGTTGCGCTGAGAACGGGGTGTCAGGCGGGTCGCGCCGTCAGGCGCGGGGGTCAGCGACCGCTGCGCTGGCCGCCGCCGGTGCGGGCCTTGCCGCCGACGAGGCCGCCGACCTTGAGCGAGCCGGGGCGACCGCCCTCCGAGGAGGCGCGGCGTCCGCCGGAGCGCTGCCCGCCTTCGCGGGGGCCGCCCTGCGATGCGGCGAAGTCGGCCTGGTCGTTGCGCACGGCGTTGGTGCGGCTCTGACCGCCGTCGCTCTGGGCGCGGCGACCGGTCTGGCGGGTGCCACGCGTCTCGTCACGGCCGGCGTCGCGCCCGGCGTCACGGCCGCCCTCGCGGACGGGCGTCACCGCGCCGCGACCGGACTCGGTCGAGTAGAACGTCGAGGCTCCACCACGGGGGGCGGCGTCGCGGCGCGCACCGCCGTCGCGGCCGGCACCCTGGCGTCCGCCGTCACGCGAGCCACCCGAGCGAGCGGCACCGTCGCGACCGCGACCGGCGTCGGATGAGCGACCCGCGCCTCCTTGGCGTCCGTCGCGCGAGCCGCCGGCCGAGGCCGCGGGACGACCCGAGCGGTCCTGGCGGGCGATGGGGTTGCCCTGCGAGTCCTGACGGGCGGCGCGCTTGCGCTGCGCGTTGGCGCCCTGCGAGCGACCGCCGCCGCCCTGCTGCTGCTGGACGGCCGCGCGGGGGGCCGGCTTCACGTAGGCGGCGACCTCGCCGACCAGCGCGGCGACCTCGGGCGAGGACGGCACGACGGCGGTGATGGTCGGACGGATGTCGGCCTTCTTCATCAGCTGGGCGACGTCGCGCTTCTGGCTGGGGATGACGAGGGTGACGACGTCGCCCTCGGCTCCGGCGCGGGCGGTGCGGCCCGAGCGGTGCAGGTACGCCTTGTGCTCGGTGGGCGGGTCGACGTGGATGACGAGCTCGATGTCGTCGACGTGCACGCCACGGGCGGCGACGTCGGTGGCGACGAGCACGCGGGCCGAGCCGTCCTGGAAGGCGGCGAGGTTGCGGTCGCGCTGAGGCTGCGAGAGGTTGCCGTGCAGGTCGACGGCGGGGATGCCGGCGTCGGTCAGCTTCTTGGCGAGCTTCTTGGCGTGGTGCTTGGTGCGCATGAAGAGGATGCGGCGGCCCTTGCCGCCGGCGAGCGTCTGCACGAGGGCGTTCTTGCTGTCGACGTCGGGCGTCTCGAACACGTGGTGGGTCATCTTGGCGACGGGCGAGTTGGCCTCGTCGACCGAGTGCAGCACCTCGTTGTGGAGGAACTGCTTGACCAGCTTGTCCACCCCGTTGTCGAGGGTGGCGCTGAAGAGGAGGCGCTGGCCGTCGTTCGGGGTGGCCTTCAGGATGCGCGTGACGCCGGGCAGGAAGCCCAGGTCGGCCATGTGGTCGGCCTCGTCGAGCACGGTGATCTCGATGGCGTCGAGCTTCACGAAGCCCTGCTTCATGAGGTCCTCGAGGCGACCGGGGCAGGCGATGATGATGTCGACGCCGGCTTTGAGGGCCTGCACCTGACGGTTCTGCGAGACGCCGCCGAAGATGGTGGTGGTGCGCATGCCGTAGGCCGCGGCGAGCGGGGCCAGGACGGCATCGATCTGCGTGGCGAGCTCGCGGGTGGGGGCGAGCACCAGGCCGAGGGGGCGACCGGCGCGACGCTGGCCGCCGGCGAGCTTGCCGCCGAGACGAGCCGCCATGGGGATGGAGAACGCGAGGGTCTTGCCCGAGCCGGTCTTGCCGCGACCGAGCACGTCGCGCCCGGCGAGCGTGTCGGGGAGGGTGTCGACCTGGATCGGGAAGGCGGTGGTCTTGCCCTCTGCCGCGAGCGACTTGACGATCGGGGCGGGGACGCCGAGCGAGCTGAAGGTGACGGTGTCGGTCGTCTCGTCGACGGTCGAGCCGTCGGGGGTGGTGTTCTCGGTGTCGAGTGTGGTGGTTGACATGTGGTGCACCTTTCGGGGCATCGGTGTCGAGCCGGGCCAGGCTGCGTGACCACCGTGACGGGCGACGACGTCGTGCTGACGTGTTCGCGCGAGGGCGGGGCAGAGCCGGGAGAACGGCTGTCGTAGCCGGGCTCGAGATGTGGCGACGGTGCAGGTGTGCACGATCGTTTCGCCGCAGAGTGAGCTTCGCGCGCCTGCTGGCTGCCTGGGTGTGTGCCAGGACGGGAGAGGCGGGGAGGGGCGTGCTACGACGCAGGGAGCCGGTCAGGCCGACTCGCAAGTGACCCCAGCCTAGCGGAGGTGCACGGAAAGCGCGACGGGGGTGCCGAGGAGGCGCGGATCCTCTACGAGTGGGGGCTAGCGGGCCCCTCCGGGGATGACGTTCTTCACCCCTCAGCGTCAGCCAGGCGACTTCGAAAGCATCAAGCCCCCGTTCGAACGACGCCTCAGCGCACCGTCCCGTACCGCTCGCCCACCGGGATCTCCACGGCGACCGTGTTGCCCGGCTGGGCGAGGGGGCAGGCCCAGGCGGGGTCGTAGGCGCAGCTCGGGTTGTAGGCGAAGTTGAAGTCGAGCACGATCGTGCCGGGCTCGGTGCCCGCGCCGAGGTCGGCGCCCTTGACCGAGTCGATCAGGTAGCGGCCGCCGCCGTACGTGCCACCGGGCCTGCCTGCCAGGGCGTCCTTCACGGGCACGAACAGGCCCCCGCCGTACTGCACCAGCTTCCACACGTCGAGCCGCCCGACGCCGGGCACGCTCGCCACCCCGACGAGGTCGAACTGCACATCGCCGTCGGTGCCCGTCTCGACGACCATGCGTCGCGTCTCGACCGGCTCGACGACGACCTCGAACCGCCAGGCCGGGTCGTACGGAGTCGTCGGCAGCCCGGTGAACCCGGGGCGATCCTCGGGCAGCAGAGGCGTCGACGGGTGGGTGGTGAAGAGCTCGTCGCGGGTGCGCCGCCAGAGGTCGTGCGCCTCGACCAGATCGGCCGACTCGCGCACATCGCGGTAGAGGCGGTGGATCGTCCGACGCCACGACGCGATGTCGAGCGCCCCCTGCGCCGCACTCGGCCTCGCCGGGGCGAGCACGTCGCCGGCCACGGCCTCGCCGGGCGTCGTGAGGTCGGAGGCGGAAGCTGAGGAGGCGCGGGTCGGGTCGGTCACGTCACCCACCGTACGCAGCGCCTCCGACAGTGCTCGCGCCTCCTTCTCAGGTCCACGACGCGGCCGCCCATGGCCTCGGATCACCCTCTAGGCGTGCTTCGGGTGCGTCGGCGCCCCGCGCCAGGTCGGCGCGAGCGCCTTCATCCGGAACGCGCGCCACTGCCAGGTCGCCCAGAGCCCGGGCCAGAGCAGCAGGCCGAGGGCGCCGGCGTGGAACTCCATCCGGTCGCGCAGCAGCGTCTCGCCCGTGCCGATGGGCGAGACGGCCATGCGGTGGTTGATGCGCATCCGGGCGAACTGGCCGCTCGTGCCCGTGCCGGTGTCGCGCTGGATCCAGGCGCCATCGCGCTCATGCCAGTCGAGGTCGACGTGCGTGCTGCCGAGGGGCAGGACCCCGAGGATGCTCGCCGAGACCGGGTGCGCCTCCTCGGTCCAGCGCTCGGGGAAGCCCTCGGGCGCATCCGAGCGGTACTTCACGAGGGGCGTGGTCACGGCGACCATCACGCGCGGGTCGCGCAGGGCGTCCGTCGCGATGTCGACGGGGCAGGCGAGGCGGATCTTGAGCTGCACGTGCATGCGTCGATCCAACTCCTGCGGCCTGTGGAGGGGGCCGCCTGTGGAGGGGTCGAGGAGGCGCGGGTCGCGGCGGTCCGTCATCGCGCGTCATGCTCGGCCACCGCCCCGCTCGTCCGACCTACTGTGGAGGGATGAACACGCACGGCCAGCAGAAGTACCAGGTCAGGCTCGACCACGGCATCGCCGGAGCCGGCCGCATCGCACCCGGCGCCCACCTCGTCGTGGTCGTCGACGCCCTCGACGGGCACGGGCTGCTCTCGACCGACGAGACGGTCGCCGCCGTGCTCGACGCCGTCGCCGAGGCGTCCGAAGGGGCTGACCGGAGCGAGGGCGCCGATGCCACCGAGCGCGGCGACGGGCCCGTGCACGCCGAGACCGTCGAGGTGCTGCTCGTGACGACCCCCGCCGACGCCGACGGCGTCGCCCGCCGCGTGCTCGAGCGGCAGGCCGACCGGGGCGACCGCGCCGTCGTCGCGATCATCGCCGCCGGCGCCGTCGAGCCCGACGGCTTCCGCCCCGCGGTCGAGGACCAGCTCACCGCCGGAGCCGTCGTCGACGCGCTCGCCGCGGTCGGCATCGACTCGTCGTCGCCCGAGGCGGCCGTCGCCTGCGCCGCCGCGGTGTCGCTCCGGCGGGCGACGTCGCACCTGCTCACGGCGTCGGCCTCGGCGGGAGAGCTCGTCGCGACCGGCCGGGCCGACCTCGTGTCGGCCACCCGCGCCTCCTGAGCCGACCGGCACCTCCTGAGCCGCGCCGGTGCCTCCTAGCCCGGCCCGCGCCTCCTGAGCCGACCGGCACCTCCTGAACCGGTCCGCGCCTCCTGAGACGCGCCGCGCCTCCTGAGCCGCGCCGGTGCCCACTGTCGGGGGCGCGGCGTAGCCTGTGCCGCATCGCGACCACCCCGTCGCCCGAACCGCTGGAGGAACCATGAAGGCAGTGCTCACCGACGGAACCGTCGTCGCCGAGGCCCCGAGAGACGAGCTCGTCTCGATCGAGGGCAACTGGTACTTCCCGCCGTCGAGCGTCGACGAGAGCCTGCTCGAGAAGAGCCCCACCCAGTACCACTGCCCGTGGAAGGGCGACACGCAGTACTTCAGCGTCAAGTCGGGCGACACCCTCCTGCAGGATCGCGCCTGGAGCTACCCCGAGCCGATCCCCGCCTCGTTCGAGCGCGTCGGCTCGGACTACTCGGGCTACGTCGCCTTCTGGAAGGACGTCTCGGTCGTCGACTGACCCGAGGAGGCGCGGGTCGACTCGCGCAGGCCGCCTCGCCGCCACGCTGCGGTCACGACGCCAGGTCGTGGTCACGACGCCCGGGGTGGAGCCGGTGTCGTGTCCACGACCTGCCGTTCTGCATGCGCGGCCTACGGGGCACCGGCGTGCGCCCGGGGTCAGCGCGCGGCGGTGCGCTGGCGGTGCGCTCGCACCTTCGCGCGGTTGCCGCAGCGCTGCATCGAGCACCAGCGGCGACTGCCCGCCCGCGACTCGTCGAAGAACACGAGTCCGCACGCCTCGTTCGAGCAGCGGCGCAGGCGCGAGTCCGAGCCGCCGACGAACCCGACCGTCGTGAACAGCGCCACGGCGTCACGCGCGACCGACGCCATGGCCTGCCCGAGGCGGAGTCGACCGGCGCCCGCCTGGCGACGTCCGCCCGTGAGCGAGGGCGGCACGTCGGGCAGCGCGGCGAAGAGGTTGAGCGTGTCGACGTCCTGAGGATCGGTCGACGTGCCGTCGGCGGAGGCCACGGCCAGACGCGCGATCGCATCGCGGAGGCCCCGCGCGTCGGCCAGCTCGCGGTCGCCCGCGGATCCGGCGACGCCCTCGAAGCGCTCGCCGATCCAGTCGTCGAGATCGGCGGGCAGCAGCAGGCCGTCCCACGGGGTCGACCCGTCGGCCGGCAGGTCGAGACCCGACTCGGGGCCGAAGCGCGATCCGGCCCGGAACCCGCCGAGATAGGCGAAGTCGAGCCCGAGCGACCCCGAGTCGAAGAACCACCGTGTGTCGGTGTCGGATCTGAGCCACTGTCCGGTCTGCACCGAACCAGTCTAAGCGGTTACGCGCTTCGTCCAGGTGATCAGGTGCTCGGGGTCGTAGCGGCGCGAGCAGCGACCGCACGACAGCGGCCGTCTCGGCTCGCGGTAGCGGTAGTGCTCGTGACCCTCCGAGCAGACACCGACCCAGGGGGCGAGATCGGACGCGATGGCGCCGTCGTGCAGGCGGTCGCCGACGTAGCCGAGATCGCCGGCGACGGACCTCCAGCGGGGTCCGTGCCCCGCCTTCGACCCCGCGAGGGCGTGGGCGACCTCGTGCAGCAGCACCTGATGGATCTCGTCGTCGTCGTAGCGCCCCGCCAGATGCCGCGACACGGTGATCCGCTTCTTCGTGTAGTCGCACAGCCCGGCACGGGTCTTCGCGTTGTCGAAGCCGAAGGTCCACACCGTCGGGTCGAGATGCAGGGCGATGAGGGCGTCGGCCCAGCGCCTCACGCGCTCGAGATCGGCCACGGCGACGTCAGGACTCGCGGGGAGGGCAGGAGGTGCGGGTGCGGTGGGAGGCGCGGGTCACCGCGACGGGAACGGCCAGGTCGTCGGCCGGTCGTCGTCGGGCAGACCCTCGACGACCCCGGTGACGCCCGTGGCGCCCGGGCGGGTCGTGTCGTCGTCGTGGTCGGAGTCCGCACCGCGGCCGCCGCGAGGGGCGGAGTCACGGAAGCGGTCGCCCTCTCGGTGCCCGGCGGCGTTCGCGGCGAGGCTCGAGATCTTGCCCCAGAGGCTGGTGTCGGCGCGGACGGGACGGTCGGACTCGGCCGCCGCTCGCTCGGCGGCCCGTTCGTCACGACGGGTCGCGCGGTCGTGCGAGTCGTCCGTCCGCGTGGCGGCCGCCCGGGCCGCTGCGGCGGGGTCGACGGCCACCGGCTCGGCGACGGGGTCGGCGGCCGCGGGGTCGGACAGCGCCGTCGAGGGCAGGCCCGCGGTGGGGTTCGTGTCGCCGGGGCGGGGGGCGTCGAGAGGGGCGTCGGAGACGTGCGCCGCGCCTCCTGCGCTGATGTCGGCGGGTGCGGCCGGCGCGTCGTCGGGCGCGAGATACGCCCGGAGGACGTCGTCGAACGCGTTCTGCAGATCGGTGACGCGGTCGCGCGGAGCCCCGGTGGCCGCGTAGGCGGTCAGGGACTGCGCCAGGTTCTCGCGGGCCTCGTCGTGCCGCTCGAGCTCGAGCAGCGTGTAGCCCTCGAGCTCGGCGGCGGCGGCCTCGAGCTCGCGCCATTCTTCGGTGGCGGCCGTGATGCGGCTCGTGTGCAGATCGTTCAGGGCGCGATCGAGTTTGCCCTGCTCGCGGAAGATGTGAGCGCGGCGGATGCGCGCGGCCGTCGAGTCGGCCCGGTCGCCTGTGAAGTGCGCGAGCCGGAAGGCCTCTTCGGCGATGGCCAGGGCCTCGTCGAGCCGACCCAGCAGACGCAGCAGATCGGCGCGCTCGCCGAGGGCCGAGGTGCTGCGGCTCTGGCCGAGAGCGGCCAGACGGGCTTCGGCCGAGGGGACGTCGACCGCCGTGCGCAGGCTGATCGGCTCGAAGCCGCCGGCCCCGCCGAGACGCGTGCCCGTGGGCGCGGCGAGACCCGGCGGCACGCTGTGGGGACGGGCGCTGCCGGGTGCGGTTCCGAGGTGGGGGTCGTGCTCGCTCATCGTGTCACAGGGTAACCCGCCCGCCCCCCGAAGGGACCGCACGGCGCGCAGGGGGCCTCCCCTCGACGGCACGGATCGTGCCGCGGGAGGTGCGGGTCGGGAGGCGCGGAGCAGGGGCGCGGCGCGGAACGCGAGGCGCGGGTCGGGAGGCGCGGGTCAGGGTGCGCGGGTCAGCGGCACCGACACGATGCGATCGTCGTCGTCGCCGGGCGACCCCCGGCCGTCGGTGTTGCCCGTGACGAGCCAGAGGGTGCCGTCGGGCCCGGGCAGCACGTCGCGGATCCGCCCCAGCGACTCGTCGCCCGTGAAGCGCTCGGTGGCCACGGCGTCGGAGGTCTCGGGCACCTGGATCTCGAAGAGCCGCTCGCCGCCCAGCCCCGCCAGGAACAGGGTCGAGCCGACCGCCGTCAGACCGCTCGGGCTGGCCTCGTCGGTCGACCACTGCAGCACGGGGTTCAGGAACTCGCCGTCGTCGCCGCGCCCCTCGACCTCGGGCCAGCCGTAGTTCGAGCCGGGCGACAGCGAGTTGAGCTCGTCGTAGGTGTCCTGCCCGAACTCCGCGGCCCAGAGCGACCCGAATGCGTCCCACGCGATGCCCTGCGGGTTGCGGTGACCCAGGGTGTACACGGGCGAGCCGGGCATCGGGTTGTCTGTCGGCACGGCGCCGGTCGGCGACAGGCGCAGCACCTTGCCGCCGAGCGAGTCGGGGTCTTGAGAGGCGGTCGGGTCGGAGGCGTCGCCCGTCGTCGCGTAGAGCATGCCGTCGGGTCCGAACGCGAGTCGGCCGCCGTCGTGGTTCGACGCCTTCGGGATCCCGGTGAGCACCTCTTCGAGGCCGCCCAGGCCGTACGACCCGGCGGCGCCGGTGATCGGGGCCCGCACGATGCGGTTGTCGTCGGCGGTGGTGAGGTAGGCGTAGAGGTACGACGGCGCTCCGCCGAGCACGGCGAGACCGAGCAGCCCGCCCTCGCCCTCGTGCACGACGCCCTCGATCCGGGCGACGTCGCGCAGCTCGCCCGAGGGCGTGAGCTCGACCACGCGGCCGCTGTCGCGGAGGCTGATGAGCGCCGACCCGCTGTCGAGGCGGACGACCGACCAGGGGGCCTCGAGGCCGGTGACGACGTCGGTGGTCGCGGCGTCGTCGGCGACGGTGACGCCGCCGGTGCCGGTCGTGGGCGCCACCGGCGAGGGGCCCGCCGTGGTCGGCACGTCGGCGCGGCTCGACGACGACGCGTCGGACAGGGCGGGGCCGGCGGTGGGCACGTCGGCGGTGCAGCCGACGAGCAGCAGCACGGCGCTCAGCGCGACGCCGCTCGCGACGGCCCGCGCCCGGGCGGCGAGCCGTCGGGGGGTGGTCGTCCGTGCCTCGTGCATCACCCCATGAGACAGCATCGGGCCGGCACGTCAGACCCGGATCGGGTCATCGTTGTCGGACCGTGACGCGGGTGTCGGCACTCTGGAGGACACCCCTCGGCGTGTCGCAGGCCCCGGTCGGCGAACGGTCGCCTGGCCGGCGCCCGAGAGTCGTCAGCGGGGGTCGAGCTCGGCCCGGAGCGGCCAGTCCTGCCCCTCGAGGATCAGCTGCGCGCCGGCCCCGGTCAGGCGGTTGACGACGATGGGCGCCAGCAGGTTCACGGTCATCCCCGAGGAGGCGGGGGTCGCCACGACGAGGAGCATCGCGTCGTCCGCGTCGGTCAGCCCGAGCAGCGTCGTCTGCTCGTCGGTCACGACGGGCGAGTAGTCCGGGAGGTGCACGGCCGCATCGAGGACGAAGAGCCGGACGTCGTCGTCGGCGTCCGCGCTCCGCAGCGCGTAGAGCCCCGGGGCGCCGTCGAGCTCGTCGAGCACGAACTCGAGCCGCGGTTCGAGACCGAACGGCGAGCCGACGAAGCTGACCTGCGACTGCATCGTGCCGCTCATCGGAGGAAGTCCATCAGCGAGGTCTGGATGACCTTGGCGGTGACGGCCAGAGCCGCCTGGTAGCTGTTCTCCTGCAGCTTGAGGTCGAGCACGGCCTGGCCGAGATCGAGGTCCTCCAGCTGGGACCGCTGGGTCTCGAGACTCACGGTGGTGTCCATCAGGGTGTCCTCGGCTCTCAGAAGCTGGGCGTGGCGGGCGCCGACGTCGGACTGCACGGCCCGCAGCGCGGTGACCCGCGTGTCGATCTCGGCGAGGCGGGTGCCGACGTCGGCGCCGCTCCTCAGGTCGGCGACGATCGAGTCGACGAGCCGGAAGACCGAGTCGTCGCCGACGCCGAAGGCCGTGGCCCCGTCGGCGTCGACGCGGATGCTCGTCTCGGGACCGACCCGACGGGTGACGGACGAGACGGCGGCGCCCGTGTACTCGTAGTCGTCCGTCCAGGCGACTCCCGCGTCGGAGGTGCCCGCGAAGACGCTGCGACCGTTGTAGCTCGCGTTGGCGGTGCCCAGCAGGTCGTCCTTCAGACCGGCGATCTCGATCGCGATCGCATCACGCGCCTCCTGCGAGACGGCGCCGGTGTTGGCGCCCTGCAGGGTGAGCTGGCGGATCTTCGCCATCAGCGAGTCGGTGGCCGACAGCGCGGAGTCGGCGGTCGACAACCAGCCGTCGCCGTCGTCGACGTTGCGGGAGTGCTGGGCGGCCTGCGCCTGGAGGCTCTTCACCCGCATGGCCTCGGCGGCGGCGGTCGGGTCGTCGGACGGCTTGCCGATCTTCTGCAGGCTCGAGGCGCGGTCCTGGCTCTCGGCGACCCGGGTCTTGCTCGACATCAGGTGCTGCTGGGCCCGGAGGCTGTTCATCTGGTCGGTCACGCGACTGATCATGGTCCGCTACCTCCCGACCCGGCCCATGCCGTTGATGAGCGTGTCGAGCATCTCGTCGATGGCTGTCATGACTCGGGCCGCTCCCTGATAGGCGTGCTGGTACGAGAGGAGGTTGACGTTCTCCTCGTCGAGGCTGACCCCGGCGCCCGAGAGCTGACGGTTCTTCGCCGAGTTCGCGGCGAGGTCGGTGAGGGTCGCCTGCTGCGATTCGCTCTTCGCGGTCGCCCCGATGCCGGCGACGATGGTCGACCAGGCGCGATCCGGTGAGCCGGGGCCGACGCCGAGCTGCGCGATGGCGAGGGCGATCGTGTTGTCGTGCGCGCCTCCCACGCCGTCGCCGGTGGCGATCCCCGCTGCTCCGGCGACCTGAACGGTGAGGCTGCGGGCGGCCGACAGGCCGGGCGTGACCGAGAAGAAGTCGCCCCCGGCGTCGCCACCCGTCGTGACTCCGGTGCGGTGCACGGCGTTGACCTGCGTGGCCAGCTGCGTCGCGAGGGCGTCGTACGATGCCGCGGCCTCCGCGAGCGTGCCGCCGGCGCCGCCCGCGGCGGGCTGCAGCAGCGACACGGTGCCGGCGAGGCTGCCGCCGGTGAGCGGGATGGGCTGCCCGGGGCGGTCGGCCCATTCGACCGAGACGCCGCCCCCTGAAGCGAGGGCGTAGTCGCCGGCCACGGTGACGGTGCGGGCCGAGGTGCCGCTGACCAGGGCGTTCCCGCCGATCAGCACATCGACGGTGCCGTCGCCCGCGTCGCGGACGGTACCGCCTGCGATCGCCGCGATGCGCTCGGTGAGCACCGAGCGGGCGTCGATCAGCTCGTTCGAGCCGACGCCGAGCTGCGTGTTCGTGCGGATGCGGTCGTTGAGGTCGGCGACCTGCGTCGCCGCGCTGTTCAGCTCGGATGCGAGACCGTCGGCCTGCAGTCGGAGTCCGGTCCACTGCTCGTCGACGGCACGGTGCCCGGCCGAGAGCGCGGCGGCCAGCGAGGTGGCCTGGCCGATCAGCACGGCAGCGGGGCCGGAGTCGCCCGGGTTGTTCGCGACGTCGCCCCAGGCCGACCAGAACGCGTTCAGCTGACTCGCGATGCCGTTCGTCGACGGCTCGCCGAGCGACGCCTCGAGGGTGGCGATCGCGGAGGCGCGGGTCGACTGGTACCCGGCGGTCGAGGCCGCGCTCCGCACCTGACCGTCGACGACCTGGTTGCCGAGCCGTGCGATGGCGTCGACCGAGACGCCCTGGCCGGGCACGACGCCGGCGCTGAAGATCCCGGCACGGGCGGGCGACTCGATCGACGAGGTCGCGACGCGCTGGCGGGTGTAGCCGTCGGTGTTGACGTTGGCGATGTTCTGCCCCGTGACGTCGATGCCCGCACGAGCGGCGGCGAGGCCGGAGTAGGCGGTGTTCAGCCCACCGAAGGTGCTGCCCATGGTCAGAGTCTCCCGTCGAAGAGATGCCCGCTCGAGGCGGGGCCGGTGGTGCCGACCCGGCGACCGGCGGTCGTCGCCGCGGTGGAGCCCGTGGCGTCGTAGATGGCGCCGGCGGCGGCGCCCGCGTCAGTGGTCGTCGTCGCGAGCGTCTCCTGCGTGGCGCGGGCCGCCGCGCGGAGGAACCGCTCGTTCTCGTCGCGCAGCTGCGCGATGCGGGCCGTGAGCTCGGTCATGGCCGCGAGGTGGGCGGTGAAGATCTCGCCCCAGGGGCCTGCGGGAGCCGCGGCGATGATCTCGCGGAGGGGCGCCTCCTCGTCCGTGCCCCACTCCTGGGCGACCGACGACACCTCGACGCTGCGGTCGAGGCCGGCGGACCGGAGCCGGTCGAGCACCTGCTCGACCTCCCGCGTGGCGTGATCGATCCACCGGGTGCGGCCGGCGGTGAGCAGCAGCTGCTCCTCCTCGAGCTTGAACGTGAGCAGTTCGAGCAGCTCGCGTTCACGCCAGAGCAGCGCGGACAGTTCGTTCGCGCCCATGGGGTCTCCTCGATCGGTGATGGTCTCGGCGGGGGAGCGGTGATGTCCCCTACGAGGAGGACTATCGGCGCGACCCGGCTCGGCGTTAGGCGACGGGCCGCGGTGATCGTCGGGACACGCCCCTAGCGGGTCGACGACGTCCGTCGGAAGGTGCCGGTGCGCCCCACTGCGGGGGTAGGGGTACAGGCCGCGTCCTCCACAGATGCGACACCCGTTCCCCCTGACTGGGGTCACCCAGGCCCCCTTCAGGCTGTGTGAACGCCGATAGCGTTGGCGATGCCGGGAGGGTCGCAGACCCACCCGGAGCTCCTCCCGAATCCACCCGACCTCGGGACGAGTCACCCGTTCACGACCCGACGCACCGTGCGTCGCCGACGCACCGCAACCACTCGTCGCTTACCCGCAGATCCGTTCGCACCGGTTCGACATCGCCCTGGTCAGAGGGCTGTTCGTCGCGCCCGCGATCCATTCACCGTCCGTCCGGACGCCTCTTGCTGGGAGCAAGCGATGAACCGCACCGAACGCAACGCCCTCGTGGTCGAGAACCTGCCGCTGGTCGGCTACCTCGTCTCCGAGGTCTGCGCCCGCGCGACGCACCTGTCGCGCGACGACCTCGCCGGGGTCGGCGCCGTCGCCCTCGTCCAGGCCGCCGACGCCTTCGACCCCACCCTCGGCATCCCGTTCGGCGCCTACGCCCGAACCCGCATCGTCGGCGCGTTCGCCGACGACATGCGCTCGGGCGACTGGGCCAGCCGCGGCACCCGCAAGCGCATCAAGGAGACCCTCGCCGTCCAGGAGGCGCTGACCGCGTCCCTGGGACGTCGTCCGTCGGTCGACGAGGTCGCCTCGGCCCTCGGGGTCGACCGCCAGACGGCGCAGTCCGCGTTGAGCGACGCCGGCCGGACCGTCTCGACGCTCGACGACACCGTCGCGGACCACCTCGCGAGCGACCTGCCGCTGCCGGGCGACGACCTGCTCGTCGACGAGCGCAGCCGCTACCTGCGGGCCGCCGTCGAGGCGCTGCCCGAGCGCATGCGCCTCATCGTCGAGGGCGTCTACTTCGGCGACCGCACCGTCACCGAGATCGCCGACGAGCTCGGCATCACCCACAGCGCGGTCTCGCAGCAGCGCACCGAGGCCGTCCGCCTGCTGCGCGACGGGCTCGCCGCGCACTACGCCGACGACTCCGACGTCGCGTTCGAGCCGGTCTCGAAGACGGCGCCCGCCCGACGCAGCGCCTATCTGTCGCGCGTCGCGACCAACGCGGCCGTGGGCATCGCGCGCGCGCTGCGCGACCCCGAGCCGCAGGGCTTCAGCACGGCGGTCTGAACCGCCTCGGAAACTTTCGACGTCGCACTAACGCGCGTCGTGAGCCGGTCGACAGTAGCCGGTGTCAGCCCACGGATGGGCCGACGAACACCACCCAGTCACGGAGGAGAACACCATGGGTATGCAGATCAACACCAACCTCGCGGCCAACAACACGTACCGCAACCTGAACGCCACGCAGAACGACCTCTCGAAGAGCCTCGAGAAGCTCTCGTCCGGTCTCCGCATCAACCGTGCCGCTGACGACGCGGCCGGCCTCTCGATCTCCGAGGGCCTGCGTTCGCAGGTCGGCGGACTGACGGTCGCCGCACGTAACGCCCAGGACGGCATCTCCGTCGTGCAGACCGCTGAAGGTGGGCTCACCGAGACCCACTCGATCCTCCAGCGCATGCGCGACCTGGCCGTCCAGGCCGGCAACGACTCGAACAACGCCGACTCGCGCAAGGCCATCACCACCGAGGTCAACGCGCTGAAGGAGGAGCTGACACGCATCTCCTCGTCGACGAACTTCAACGGCACGAGCCTGCTCAACGGTTCCGCGAGTGCCGACGGGACTCTCAAGTTCCAGGTCGGCGCCGACGGCACCAAGGCCAGCCAGATCTCGATCGACCTGAACAAGGCGGACGTCTCGGCCATCGTCACGAACCTCGACGGCGGAGTCACCGGAACGGGCACCGAGTTCACGATCGACCTCGCCGAGATGGAGACCGCGACTGATGGCGTGTCCTTCACCACGGTCAAGGACGGCGTCACCACGACCGTTGCCACTGAGCTCCTCGATGCTGGAACGGACTCGAAGTTCACGAGCGTCGACGAGTACGCGACCGCGCTTCGCAAGGACGCGGCCTTCTCGGCCAACTTCACGGTCGCCGTGAAGAAGGACGACAACGGTGCAGGCGTGGGGATCGTCGTCACGGCCAAGGACGGCGGCGAGCTGACCGAGACCGCGAACGCGGCGACCGATCTCTTCACCGCGGTGGCGGCGGGTGCGAACTCGACCGGTGGGCTCAAGTTCGACACCGCGGCCGGTGCTCAGGAATCGATCAAGCTGATCGACGCGCAGATCCAGACGGTCTCGACCGCCCGCTCGGAGCTCGGTGCCGTGCAGAACCGGTTCGAGCACGCGATCAACGTGACGAACGTCGCCAAGGAGAACCTCACGGCGGCCGAGTCGCGCATCCGCGACACCGACATGGCGGAGGAGATGGTCAAGTACACGCGCTCGAACATCCTCAGCCAGGCCGGCACCGCGATGCTCGCGCAGGCGAACCAGAGCACCCAGGGCGTCCTGTCGCTCCTCCGCTAGTCGGAGGTCGACCCGGCGTCAGCTCCCAGCAGACGCCGCGAGACACCAGGGCCTGACGAGTGACCGGCCCGCACCGAGACGAGAGCTGACCCTCTCCCTCACCGCGGGCCGGTCGCCCGTCGCTCGTCATCCACCCGCACGACCCGCCCCGCCACCCGAGAACGCGACAGGAGCCCGCCATGGCCAACATCGGCATCGACGGTCTCGCCAGCGGGCTCGACACCACCACCCTGATCAACAACCTGATCTCGATCGAGGGCACGCCGCAGACGCTGCTCAAAAACAAGGTCTCGGCCGCGACCGGCTTCATCACGTCGATGCAGACGCTGAACGCCCAGATCTCGGCCCTCGCCACGACCGCGGCCACCGCCGCGAAGCCCGCGTCGCTGCAGGCGTACTCCGCCACGAGCAGCTCGACCGCGGCCACCGTCACGGCCTCGGCGACCGCCGCCGCCGGCTCGCTCGACCTCGTCGTCGGAGCGACCGCCCAGGCCAAGACGGCCGTCACGGCGGCCCTCACCGCCTGGCCCGACTCGCCCGCCGTCCTGACCTTCACCTCGGCCGCCGGGAAGACGGTCGAGGTGACCGCCGCCTCCTCCTCGCTCGACGACGTCGTCACCGCCGTCAACGCGTCGGGCGCCGGCGTGAGCGCCCTCAAGGTCGCCTCCGGCACCGACGCCGCGGGGGCCGTGCAGTACCGCCTCCAGCTGACGTCGAAGACGACCGGCGCCACCGGCGACTTCGCCGTGCACCGCGGCACGGCCGCTGAGGTCACCGCCGGCACCGCGCCCGATCTGCTGGCCGAGCCGGGCGCCGCCGTCGTCAAGTCGGCCCGCGACGCGTCTATCACCCTCTACGCGGGGTCACCCGCCGAGCAGGTGGTGACCAGCGCCTCCAACACCTTCGCCGATCTGCTGCCCGGCGTCTCGGTCACGGTCACCGCCGTCTCGGCAGCCGCTGACAAGCCGATCACCATCTCCGTCTCGCGCGACACCGCCACGGCCGGCAAGGTCGCGTCGGGGCTCGTCTCGAGTCTCAACGCCGTGCTCGGCGCCATCACGAGCGGGCAGGCCACCACGAGCAGCACGAGCGCGACGGGCAACACGACCGTCAAGGGCGGTGCCTACACGGGGCAGTCGTCGGTCCGAGCGGCCCAGATCGCCCTGCAGTCGGCGGCCTCGATCCCCGTCGACGGCCGCTCACCCGCGACCATCGGCATCAGCATCGGACGCGACGGCTCGTTCGCCTTCGACGCAGACAAGTTCCAGGCGGCGCTCGCCGCCGACCCCGCCGCGACCCAGTCGATGCTCAGCGGGATCGCCGAGCGCGTCGCCGCGGCTGCCACCGGCGCCTCGGACAAGACGACCGGCACCCTGACCGCCGTCATCACCGGCCAGCAGTCGGTCGTGAAGGACCTCGGCGTCCGCATCGCCGACTGGGACCTCCGTCTCGTCGCGCGTCGCGCGACCCTCCAGACCACCTACAACAACCTCGAGGTGAAGCTGCAGGCGCTCCAGTCGCAGTCCACCTGGCTCAGCAGCCAGATCTCCTCCCTGACCTCCTCGACGAGCGGCTCATGATGAACGCACAAGGATTCGCGGCCTTCGCCGCCGCATCGGCGGGACCCTCCGCCGCCGAGAGGCGCCAGCGCGCCCAGTACACGTCGGAGGCCGTGCTCTCGGCCACCCCCGTGCAGCTCGTCACGATGCTCTACGACCGGCTCATGCTCGACCTCTCACGCGCCGAGGCCGCCCAGGTGAGCGGATCGTGGCTCGTCGCCTCCGAGCAGCTGCAGCACGCGCAGGCGATCGTCGCCGAGCTGTCGTCGTCGCTGCGCATCGACGTCTGGGACGGCGGCGAGGGCCTGCTCGCCCTCTACGGCTACGCGTCGACGGCGCTCGTCAACGCCAACGTGCACCGCGACGTCGCCCTCACGCGCGAGGTCGTCGGCCTGCTCGAGCCGCTCCGGCAGGCCTGGCGCGAGGCCGGCTCCTCGCTGCAGGCCGCCGAGGCCGCCGCCCGACCCGCCGCCACCGCGACGAGCGGTCTGCCGGGAGGCGCGCTCGGTGTCGCCTGACGCCCCCGGTGCCGGGACGGCGCCCGAGTCCGTCGCCGCGCCTCGCGTCGCGGCGCCGCACGATGCGGCGCCGCACGATGCGGCGTCGCACGACGCGGCGTCGCGCGTCGCGGCCTGGTCCGTCGTGCTCGACGACCTCGAGGCCCGTGTCACCCGCCTCGAACGCGACGGACGTCCCGGTGTCACGGGGCGCGCCGACGCCGGCGGGACGGACCCCGCCTGGACGGCGCCCACGGGGCTCGGACCGGTGCCGTCCGTGCTGACGACCCGCGCCTCCTCGGTGCTGGCCCGTCAGCGTGCGGTGCTCCGCTCGCTGGTCGACGACCGGGCCGAGGTCGTGCAGCAGCTCGGCGCCGTCCGCCGGGTCGAGGCGTCGCACGAGCCCGGTCGGCCCGTGTACCTCGACGCCCTGGGCTGACGCGTCGCTGCGCGGCGTGTCGTGGGTGGTGGGGGAGGCCGGCGGCCCTGCCGCCACGTTCTCGACACGCCGCCACGCGATCCGGTGGCGGGGTGTGGAGTCGGTGGCGGCGTGCGCGGGCTCGGCGTCGTGGGTGGCGGCTCGCGCGGGGTCAGGAGGCGCGGGTCAGCCCCAGGGGATGACGCCGATCACGATCGCCACGGCGAGCATCACCAGCGACACCACCGCCGCGCGCCAGAGCACCTTCTTGTGGTGGTCGCCGAGGTTGACGTTCGCGAGGCTGACGAGCAGCAGGATCGCCGGCACGAGCGGGCTCTGCAGGTGCACGGGCTGCCCGACGACCGAGGCCCGCGCCATCTCGACGGGGTCGATGCCGAACGCCGCCCCGCTCTGGGCCAGCACCGGCAGGATGCCGAAGTAGAACGCGTCGTTGCTCATGAAGAAGGTGAGCGGCAGGCTGAGCACGCCGGTGATGACGGCGAGATACGGCCCCATCGAGGTCGGGATCACGTCGACCAGCCACTGCGCCATCGCGTCGACCATGCCCGTGCCGTTCAGCACGCCGATCAGGACGCCTGCGGCGAAGACCATCGACACGACTCCGACGATGCTCGGGGCGTGGGCGACGATCTCGGCGGACTGCTCCTTCACGCGGGGGAAGTTCACGAGCAGCGCGATCGCCGTGCCCACCATGAACACGTAGGCGAGCGGGAACAGGTCGGCGACCAGCAGCACCATCACGGCGACGGTCAGCACGAGGTTGAACCAGATCATCCGCGGGCGGAGCGTGGGGCGGTCGGGGTCGAGCATCGTGTCGGCCAGCGTCGCCCCGCCGGGGGTCCCGTTCTCGTTGCCGCCGGAGCCGCCGGGGTTGTCGACCGCACGCTCGCCGGGGGCGTCGGCGCGCGAGCCGTCCGCTCGTCCGCCGCGGACGCCGAGGGCGACCGTGGGGCTGGTGAACATCGAGACGCCCACGCCGGGCATCCCCGTGCCGCCGCCGCGCGACGCGGTCGCGAGCTCCTGCGAAAGGGGCGACATGGCGGCCGCGGCCGCCTCGAGCTTCGAGCCGCCGATCTCGAGCGACCCGAGCCGGCGGCGCTCGCGCAGACCCATCAGCCAGGCGAAGACGAAGACGAGCACGAGACCCGCGATCAGCGACGGCACGAGCGGCACGAAGATGTCGCTCGGCTGCACGCCGAGGGCCGCGGCCGCGCGGACGGTCGGGCCGCCCCACGGGACGATGTTCAGGGTGCCGTTGGCGAGACCGGCGACGCAGGTCAGCACCACGGGGCTCATGCCGAGCTTCAGGTAGATGGGCAGCATCGCGGCCGTCGTCACGATGAACGTGGTCGACCCGTCGCCGTCGAGCGAGACCGCTCCCGCGAGCAGAGCCGTGCCGAGCACGACCTTCGCCGGGTCGTTGCCGGTCACCCGCAGGATCAGCCGCACCAGCGGATCGAACAGCCCGACGTCGATCATCAGCCCGAAGTACATGATCGCGAACATCAGCAGCGCTGCGGTGGGGGCCAGATCGCCGATCGCCTCGATGACCATGTCGCCGATGCCGAGACCGGCGCCGGCGAACAGTCCGAAGATCGTGGGCACCATGATCAGGGCCAGCATCGGCGAGAGCCGCTTGGTCATGATCAGCGCCATGAAGGTCAGCACCATGAGGTAACCGAGTACGACGAGCATCCGAACTCCTTCGTCCGTGAGCGGCACCGTGGGGGAGCCGAGCGTGTCCGGGCACGCTAGCCGCGCCTCCTCGGCCCTGTCGCGCTTCTGCGCATTCGCCGACTATCGCGCGTTCGCCACGTTCTGCGCATTCTGCTCACCCCCGCGGTGACCCGCCGCGGCCCGTGCGCGAGGGCCGAGGGCACGGCCCACGGACCGCAGGAGGCGCGGGTCGGCCCGACCGCGCCCGGTACCCTGGCCCACGTGACCGACGACAGCTCACGCCCGCGCCCGCGCAAGCGCCGGTTCGCCACCGAGGTGCTGCTGCTGCAGCTCGCCGTCGTCACCGTGATCGTCGTGCTCACCAGCGCGGTCTTCGCCGCCATCGCGGTGCAGCGCCTCGCCCGCGAGGCCGAGTCGACGGCGCTCGCCGTGGCGCAGAGCGTCGCGTCCGACACCGACGTCCGGGCCGAGGTCGCGGCCCTCAGCATCGACGGAACCCCGCTCGACGGGGAGGCGCTGGCCGGCGGCGACCTGCAGCGCACGGCCGTCGCGGCGCAGCTGCGGACCGGGGCGCTCTTCGTCGTCATCACCGACGACCGCGGCGTCCGCCTGGCCCACCCCGACGCGGAGCGCATCGGCGAGCGGGTCAGCACGAGCCCCGACGCCGCCCTCCGCGGCGAGGAGGTCGTCTCGTGGGAGCGCGGCACCCTCGGCGAGTCCGCCCGCGCCAAGGTGCCGATCGTCACGCCGACGGCCGACGACCCGCGGGCCGGCTCAGGAGGCGCGGCTGCGGCGGCGCCGTCCGCGGGCGACTCCGAGGCGGTGCGGGTGGCCGACGCCGCCGACGTGGTGGGCGAGGTCAGCGTCGGCTACGCGCCCGCCCGGGTGTACGAGACGCTCGCGCGCGACAGCCTGCCCGTGATCGGCATGGCCCTGCTGGCCCTCGCCGTCGGGGTCGTGGCCTCGGTGCTCATCCGCCGACGCCTCGACCGGCTGACCCTCGGACTCCAGCCGGAGGAGCTCTCGGCCCTCGTGCAGAACCAGCAGGCGGTGCTCGGCGGCGTCGCCGAGGGCGTGCTCGCGGTGTCGCGCGACGGGGTGGTGACGGTCTGCAACGATCTGGCGCCGCGCCTCCTCGGCCTCGACCCCGGCCCGATCGTCGGTCGCCCCGTCGACGGGCTGGGGCTGCCGGGCGTGCTCGTCGACCTGCTGACCGGACCGCCGCCCGCGAGCCCGGGAGGCGCGGGTGCGGTCGGTCGCACCGCCGACGGACCGCACGACACCACCCTCGTCGTCGGGCCCCACGTGCTGCTCGTCGACGTGCGCGGCGTCTCGCGCGACGGGGTCGACCTGGGTCGCGTCGCCGTCATGCGCGACCGCACCGCCGTCGAGGCCCTCACCCGCCGGCTCGACGCGGTCGGCGCGATGACCACCGCGCTCCGGGCCCAGCGGCACGAGTTCGCCAACCGCCTGCACGCCGTGTCGGGGATGCTCGAGCTCGGGCGCACCGAGCAGGCGCGCAGCTACCTCGCCGACGTGCTCGACCACGGTCCGCTGCGCTACCCCGTCGCCCACGCGGATCGGCTGACCGAGCCCTACCTGCAGGCGTTCCTCGGCGCGAAGGGGGTCGAGGCCGCCGAACGGGGCGTGCTGCTGAAGCTCGGCCCCGAGACGCTCGTGTCGGGCGTGGTGGTCGAGCCCGGTGACGTCACGACGGTGCTCGGCAACCTCGTCGACAACGCCGTGCGGGCCGCCGTCGCCGGTCGGGTCAGCCCGGCGTGGATCGAGGTCGAGGTGCTCGACGACGGCACCGACCTGCACCTCTCGGTGATGGACTCGGGGCAGGGGGTCGACGAGGTCGACACGCTCTTCGAGCGGTTGCGCGCCGACGACGACGATCCCTCGCGGGTGCACGGGCTCGGCTTCGGCCTGCCCCTGTCGCGCGAGATCGCCCGGCGGCGCGGGGGCGACGTCTGGCTCGGCTCCCCCGGGGGCGACGACCACGGCGCCGTGTTCTGCGCCCGACTCGTCGGCGCGGTGCAGCCGCCGGCACCGTCCGCCCCGTCCGCCCCGCCCGCCCCGCCCGCGCCGCCTGAGAGGATCGAGCCGTGACGTCACCCGACCTGACCGTGCTCGTCGTCGACGACGACTTCTACGTCGCCGAGCTGCACCGCCGGCAGGTCGACGAGGTGCCCGGGTTCCGCGCGCTCGAACCGGTGGGCACGGCCGCCGAGATGCGCCGGACTCTCGCCGAGACGCCCGTCGACCTGCTGCTGCTCGACGTGCACCTGCCCGACGGCAGCGGTCTCGACCTGCTGCGCGAGGTCGATGTCGACGCGTTCGTGCTCAGCGCGGCGTCCGACGGCGAGACCGTGCGCCGGGCGCTGCGCCGCGGGGTCGTCGGCTACCTCATCAAGCCGTTCGCCTCGGGGGTGCTGACCGACCGGCTGCGGGCCTATCAGCGCTACCGCAACGTGCTCGACGACCGCGGCTCCGTCGACCAGGAGGCCCTCGAGCGGGCCCTGCGCATCCTCCATTCCGGCGACGCGGCGAAGGCGGCGTCGCCGTCGCGCTCGGCCACCGAGCAGGCGGTGCTCGAGCAGTTCGACCACGCCGACGCGGCGGCCGCCGCCGGTGCGGAGGGAGCCGCCGGCGAGGAGGGAGACGCCGGCACCCCGGTCGAGCTCTCGGCCGCGGACGTGGCGACGAGGGTCGGGGTCTCGCGGGCGACCGCGCAGCGGTACCTCGCGGCGCTCGCGGCCGACGGTCTCGTGACGATGAAGCTCAGCTACGGTACGACCGGCCGCCCCGAGCACCGCTACTCCCGAGGCTGACCCGACCCGCGCCTCCTCGGCTCGATCCTCTCCGCGCCCCCACTACGGGGCGGCCCGCGCCGGGCGGCTTACGCCGACCCCGACCCCGCCGATAGAGCGACGTGAGCACGGATCGCTCGCACACCCGGCCATGGATCGGCCCCCGCCCGACGCAGGGCACCCCAGACACCTCACCGGGACAGGCATGCCACTCGAATCCGTGACGCAAGCGGCGCTGCAGAGCGCCCTCGACGGTCTCTCGCTGCGCCAGAAGACCATCGCGAACAATATCGCCAACGTGAACACGCCCGGCTACCAGGCCAAGCGCGTGCAGTTCGAGGAGGCGCTCGGCCGGTCGGTCGCGGACGGCGGCGGGGCGATCCAGGCGACCACGGCGCGCTCCCTCGAGCCCACCCGCACCGACGGCAGCAACGTGAACCTCGACACCGAGACGCTCTCGAACGTCGACACCGTGCTGCGGTACCAGTTCGCGACGCAGGCGATGAACTCCGAGCTGACGGCCGTCCGCGCCGCCTTCAGGACGAACTCGTGACCGCCTTCGACGCGATCGGCATCGCGAGCACCGGCCTGACCGTGCACCGCAAGTGGCTCGACGCGGTCTCGGACAACATCGCCAACGCGAACACCGTCAAGTCGATGGACGACACGGCGTTCCAGGCGCGCTACGTCGAGGTGCAGGAGGGCGACGGCACCTCGGGCGTGTTCGTCCGCGCCGACCGCTACGGCAGCGAGGCGGGCCGGGTCACGTACTCGCCCGACCACCCGCTCGCCGACGCCGAGGGCTACGTGCGCATGCCCGACATCGACCTCGGCGCCCAGATGGGCGACCTGATCATGGCGCAGCGCGGCTACCAGGCCAACGCCGCTGTCGTCGACCGTGCCAAGACGGCCTACGAGGCCGCACTCCAGATCGGACGTGGCTGATGCCCCTCTCGGCGATCCAGGCTCTCGGAGCCGTCCAGCAGTCCGGCTACGCCGACGCCGCCTCGCTTCTGCAGGACGCGGGCGCGGTCGGAGGTCCCGGTGCGCCCGACGCGACGGGCCGAGGAGGCGCGACCAGCGCCTCCGGGGCGACCTTCGGGGCGTCGATGGCCGGTGCCGTCGAGGGACTGCAGCAGCTGCAGGGCGAGGCGAAGACCCTCGCCGTCAAGGCCGTGACCGGTGATCTCACCGACATCCACGACGCGACCATCGCCGCGACGCGCGCGCAGGTCACGCTCGAGCTCGTCAGCGCCGTCCGCAACAAGGGCGTCGACGCCTTCAACGAGATCATGAGGATGCAGGCCTGATGCCCACCGCCGTCAAGAACTCGCTCGACCGGATGCGCGCGACCCTCGCGGGCTTCTCGATCGCCCAGCGGACGATCGCGGTCATCCTCCTCGCCGCCCTCGTGCTCGGCGTCGTGGCCCTGGCCAGCTGGCTGACGAAGCCGACGTACACGCCGCTGTTCAGCGGCGTCGATCCGGCCGACGCCAGCGCCATCGTCGAGCAGCTGCAGGCCGACGGGGTGCCATACCAGCTGACCGCGGGCGGCAACACGATCCTCGTGCCCGAGGAGCACGTCTACCAGGAGCGCCTCACCGCCGCGGCCGCCGGCCTGCCCTCGACCGCCGGCACGGGCGGCTACACGCTGCTCGACACGATGGGCGTCACCTCGTCGGAGTTCCAGCAGGACGTCACCTACAAGCGCGCCATCGAGGGCGAGCTCGCCAACACGATCAAGGCGATGGACGGCGTGAAGAACGCCACCGTGCAGCTCGCCATCCCCGAGCAGACCGTGTTCGTCGCCGAGCAGCGCGACCCGACGGCCTCGGTGTTCGTCGAGACGCAGGCGGGGGTGTCGCTGACCACCGAGCAGGTGCAGGCCATCGTCAACCTGACCAGCGCCTCCGTCGAGGGCATGACCCCCACCGGCGTCGCCGTCACCGACTCGACCGGCACGGTGCTGTCGCAGGTCGGCACCGGGGCGACCGGAGGAGGCGCGGGCGAGGCCGGCGAGTACGAGTCCAAGGTGCAGACGGCCGTCCAGACCATGCTCGACAAGGTCGTCGGCGTCGGCAACTCGTCGGTCGTGGTCGCGGCGCAGCTCGACTCGAACTCGGGAACGCGCGTCACCGAGCGGTTCACCGAGCCCGAGAGCGGCCCGCTGGCCCTGAACGAGTCGACCACGACCGAGCAGTACGGTGCGGGCGGGGCCGGCGACGGCACCGGGCGGACCGGCGTGCTCGGACCGGACAACATCGCCGTGCCCACCGGCGCCGACGGCGAGGCCGCCGACGCGGACGGGGCGGCCGGCGACGGCTACGTCAACGAGTCGGCGACGAAGAACAACGCCGTCGACAAGGTCACCGAGACGATGAGCGTGCCCTCGGGCACCGTCGCCCGGCAGACCGTGTCCGTCGCTCTGAACGCGACGGCCGCGCAGGGCGTCAACATGCAGAGCATCCGCGACCTGGTCGACAGCGCGGCCGGCATCGACGGCGCCCGGGGCGACACCGTCGACGTCGCGATGGTCGACTTCGACACGACCGCGGCGACCGCCGCTCAGGAGGCGCTGGCCGCCGCGGACGCCGCCGCCGCGACCGAGGCCATGTGGTCGACGATCCGCACGGCCAGCATCGTCGGCGTCATCGCCCTGGCCGCCGTCATCGCGCTCATCGTCTTCGCTCGACGCAGCCGCCGCCAGGCCCGTGAGGACGTCGATCTCGGCGAGCTCGCCGCCGCCAACGCCGCCCAGACCTGGGACGCCACCATGCGACTCGACCTCGACGCCGCCTCCGGCCGGTCGATGCTCGGCGGCGACGACTCCGCGACGCAGATGCTGCCCGTCGTCGAGGCGCCCGAGCCGTCGCCCGAGGCCGTCTCGGCCGAACGCCGCCGCGCCGAGGTCGACGCCCTGGCCGAGCGCGACCCGGCCAAGACCGCGGAGCTGCTGCGCGGTCTGATGGACCAGCGGAGCGGGCTGTGACCGACGTCGCCGTGCCCTTCGGCTCGGCCACCGCCCCTCCTGCCGTCCTCACCGGCCCGCAGAAGGTCGCCGTCGTGCTCATGCAGATGGAGCAGAGCCGCGCCGCGAGCGTCATGCAGCAGTTCAGCGAGGAGGAGGCGGCCGAGATCACCGCCGAGATCGTCCGCCTCCGTCGCGTCGATCCGGCGGTCGCCGAGTCCGCGGTCGCCGAGTTCCACGAGCTGTCGGTGTCGGGCCGCTATCAGCGCCGCGGCGGGCACGACGTCGCCGTCGGACTGCTCGAGGCCTCGTTCGGCTCGGAGCGCGCGGCGGGCGTCATGGAGCGCCTCGCGTCGAACATGGCGGGCAAGTCGTTCGAGTTCCTCGACGAAGCCGAGCCCGGTCAGGTCGTCGCGCTGCTCGACGGCGAGCTGCCGCAGACCATCGCGCTCGTGCTCGCCCACGTGCGGCCCCAGCAGGCCTCGGCCGTGCTGGCGGGGCTCGACCTCGACGTGCGCACCGACGTCGCCCAGGCCATCGCCACGATGGGCACCGCGACCCCCGAGGCGGTCGCCATCGTCGCGGCCACCCTCAAGGTCCGCGCCGGCGCCGTCGTGTCGCCGCGCGACCAGGTCGAGGTCGTCGGCGGCATCCAGCCCCTCGTCGAGATCATCAACCGCAGCGACAGCGCCACCGAGCGCGCCCTGCTCGACGGCCTCGACGCCCGCGACCCGGCGCTCGCCGAGGAGGTGCGCTCGCGGATGCTCACCTTCGAGGACATCGTCAAGCTCGAGGCGCGTGACATCCAGCAGGTGCTGCGCGGCATCGACGCGGCCGTGCTCGCCACGGCCATGAAGGGCGCCGCCGCGGCCGTCACCGACGTGATCCGCGGCAACGTCTCGGCGCGCAACGCCGAGCTGCTCGACGACGAGATCCAGTCGATGGGCCCCGTGCGCAAGTCGCAGGTCGAGGAGGCGCGGGCCGAGGTCGTCCGCTCCATCCGCGAGCTCGAGGCGCAGGGCGCCATCACCGTGCACCGCGCCGACGAGGACGCCCTGGTCGACTGACCGCGCCGCGCCGCCCGCGCCGCGCGCCGCGCCGAACTCGCGCGACACCCCGGAAGCCGCGCTCCACCCCGATCTCTCGGGGTGGAGCGCGGCTTCCGGGGTGTTCGGCGGTGCGAGCGCCCGCGCGGCCCCCCTTCGGGGCGGGCGCTAACGCGGCGGGGGCGCCGGTCGAGAGTCGCAGTCGAGCACGGATCGCTCGCTTCCCCCTGGCCACGGATCGGCCGTCGTCCTCGAATCGCCGAACGGCTCGTGATGCTCGAATCCGTGATGAACGCCCCGGCCACCGCGCCGGGTTCCGTCGCGCGCGTCGTGTACCCGTCGCTCGTCGGCCCCGGTTCCGACCGCGCGGCCGCTCGCGAGGCCGACGACGTCCGTGCCGAGGCCCGAGGTCATGCCGCCGGGTACGCCGCGGGGCTCCGCGCCGCCGAGCTCGAGCTGACCGCCCGCCGGGCCGTGCTCGAGGCCGAGCACTCCGATCTCGTGCAGCGGCTCCAGGCCCATGCGCTGGCCGCCGCGGACGCGCTGAGCGCCGCAGCACGCGCTCTCGACGCCTGCGTGGTGCGGACGGTCGCCGACGCCGAGGAGGCGCTGGTCGCCTCCGCCTTCGAACTCGCCGAGGCCGTGGTCGGCTACGAACTGCGCGCCTCCGAGCCCGAGTCGAGCCCGGCCGCGCCCGCCGGTCCCGCCGGCGCCGATGGCGCCGCCGATGCCGCCGGCGCCGGTCCCGCCGCCGCCGACGGCGCTGCATGCGGGATCGACGCCCCGGCCGTCGCGCCCGCCGAGCCCGGCGCCGACCCTCGTGTCGGACGCACCGCCCGGGCCGCCGTCGCGCGTGCCCTCGACGGGGCGGCCGGAGGCGTCGTGACGACGATCCGGATGCACCCGCTCGACCTGGCGCTCCTCGACGAGTCGACCCGCGCCTCCTCGGCTCCCGGTGCGGTGTTCGCGCCCGACGCGTCGCTGGCGCGGGGCGACGCCGAGGCCGACCTGCCGGCCGGGCTGATCGATGCGCGTCTGGGCACCGCGCTCGACCGCGCCCGCCGCGCCCTGCTGGGCCCCGCCTCGACGGGAGCGGCGTCGTGATCGGCACGCTCGCACCCCGGGCCGTCGCCGCGCGCCCGGTCGGTCGCTCCGACGAGACCTCCGCCGAGAGCTCCGTCGCGCTCCGTCTCGCGGCCGCCCGCTCCGCCGCCCGCCCCCAGCGGGTCGGTCGGGTCAGCGCCGCCGTCGGTCTCGGCATCACCGTGATCGGGCTCGACGCCGCCGTCGGCGACGTGGTCAGCGTGGGCGAGGCGACCGACGGGTCGAACCTCGCCGAGGTCGTCGCGACGACGCCCGACGGCGTCCGCTGCATGCCGCTCGGGCGGTTGGCCGGGATCACCTCGGGCACGCCGGCCCGCTCGACGGGGCGGCCGCTGCTCGTCCCGACGGGTGCGGGGCTGTTCGGGCGGGTGCTCGACGGTCTGGGGCGTCCGATCGACGGCCGGGGCCCGCTGGTCGGCGCCGACGGTCGACCGGCCGATCTGGTGCCGCTCGACCACGAGACCCCGTCGGCGATGCACCGTGCCCGCATCGACACCCCGCTGCAGCTCGGCGTCCGCGTCCTCGACACCCTGACGACCGTCGGCAAGGGCCAGCGCGTCGGCCTGTTCGCCGGCTCGGGCGTCGGCAAGTCGTCGCTGCTGTCGATGATCGCCCGCGGCTCCGACGCCGAGGTGAGCGTGGTCGCCCTCGTCGGCGAGCGCGGCCGGGAGGTGCGGGAGTTCCTCGAGGACGACCTCGGCGCCGAGGGCCTCGCCCGCTCGATCGTCGTCGTGTCGACAAGCGACGAGCCGGCGCTGATGCGTCTGCGGGCGGCGTTCGTCGCGACGCGCATCGCGGAGTCGTTCCGCGACGCGGGCGCCGACGTGATGCTGATGATGGACTCGCTGACCCGCGTCGCCATGGCGCAGCGCGAGATCGGCCTGTCGGTGGGGGAGCCCCCGGCGACCCGCGGCTACCCGCCGTCGACGTTCTCGGTGCTGGCCGGGCTGCTCGAGCGCGCCGGGACCGACCGCGTCGGCTCGGTGACGGGCATGTACACGGTCCTCGTCGACGGCGACGACCACAACGAGCCGATCGCCGACGCGGCGCGGAGCATCCTCGACGGTCACGTCGTGCTCGATCGCAAGCTGGCCGTGACCGGGCACTTCCCGTCGGTCGACGCGCTCGGCTCGGTGTCGCGCGTGGCCTCGAAGGTGACGACGCCGCCGCAGCGCACCGCCGCGACGACGCTCCGCCGGGTGATGGCCGCCCGCCGGGCGGCGCAGGACCTCCTCGACGTCGGCGCCTACCAGCGCGGGGCGAACCCGCTGGTCGACGCGGCGGTCGACAACCAGGCGGCCATCGACGCGTTCCTGCAGCAGGGCATGGACGAGCAGTCGTCGTCGGCCGAGTCGTGGGATCGCCTGGCCCGTCTCACCCAGCGGCTCGGGGGCGTGTGATGGCGCGCGTGTTCTCGCTCCTCGGGCTCCTCCGTCTCCGTCACGCTCAGCAGGGGCAGGCGGCGGCGACGCTGGCCGACGCGAACGAGCGGCTGCGCGAGGCGTCCGATCGGCGGATGGCGGCCCGGCGCACGCTGGACGACGGCCCGGTCGAGGTGTCCGACGCGGCGATGCTCAGTGCGATCGCGGCGGCGCGGGCGTCGACCCGCGGCATGCTGACCGAGCTCGACGCCGTGGCCGAGCGCCGCCGGGTCGAGGCCGACGAGGCGCAGCGCGCGTACACCGAGGCCCGCCGGGCGGCCCTATCGCTCGAGAAGCTCGAAGAGCAGCACGCCGCCACGACCGCGGCCGACGACCTGCGGGCCGAGCAGACCGTGCTCGACGAGATCGCATCGCAGAGCCGAGGAGGCGCGTCATGAGTCCCGTGAGCGAGGTCCTGTCGAGGATCGACGACATCCGATCGCAGATGGAGCAGATCCGGGCCGGTGTCACCGGTCGTGCCGCGGCGGCGTCCGCGGCGTCGGGCGCCTCGGGGTCGGCCGCGTCGGGCGGGTCCGCGTCGGCGTTCGCATCGGCCCTGTCGGCGACCGGCAACACGCTCGGCTCGGCGGGGTCCGCCGCCGCGGCGGCTGCGGCGCTCGGGCTGCCGGGTGCCGCGGGTGCTGCGGGCACGGCGGGTGCCGCGGGCGCGGGTGCCGCCTCCGGCGCCGGTCTCGCCGGTGCAGCCTCGGGGGTCCCGTCGACGTCGGTCGATGCGGTGAAGGGTGCGATCGCGTCCGGCAGCGGAGCCGTCGGGTCGGACGTGGTGGCGGGGGCAGAGAAGTACCTCGGCGTGCCGTACGTGTTCGGGGGAGAGGACCGCACCGGCATGGACTGCTCCGGTCTCGTGCAGACGGTGTTCAAGGATCTCGGGGTGGCGATGCCGCGCGTCGTGCCCGACCAGGCCCGGATGGGCGCCGAGGTCGCCTCACTCGCCGACGCGCGCCCCGGGGACCTCATCGTGCCCAAGGGCGAGGGGCACATCGTGATCTACGTCGGGGACGGCAAGGTCCTGCACGCGCCCCGTCCCGGCAAGGACGTCCAGATCGTGAACAACTGGTACAGCGACGCTGACCTGTCGACCATCCGCCGGGTGGTCCCGGCGACCGCGGCGGCGAGCGCCGGTGTCGCGAGCGTCGGGTCGGCGGCCTTCGCGGGCACCGACATGACGACCGCGGCGTTGCAGCAGCTGATGCGGGCGGGGGCGGTCTCGTGACGGGCCTCCGCACGCTGCCGTTCGCGGCGCCGTCGATCGATGCTGCGGCGTCCGGTCGTGGACGGGCGTCGGGTGCCTCGGCCGGAGGCGCGAGGGCCGACGGAGCCTTCGGCGCGGCGATGCTGTCGGCCGCCCCTGCCACGCCCGCCCCTGCCACGCCCGGTCCTGCTGCGTCCGGTTCTGCTGGGCTCGGTCATGCTGCGTCGGGGTCTGCTGCGTCCGGTTCTGCTGCGAGCCGTTCCGGTGCGCGCGACTCCGCCGAGTCCGACGTCGACGCGAGGGATGCGGTCGTCCCCGACCGCCGGACGGCCGGTTCGCTCGGTGATCCGAGCGGTTCGTCGCTCGCCGGTTCGTCGGGGCCGCTCGTCGACGGTTCCGGGGCCCTCGCCCTCCTCGGCGCGGTCCCGGCCGGTGCCGGCTCGTCCAGCTCGGCTGCGTCCGGTCCGGCCGTGTCAGGCACGATCGGGATCGGATCGAGCGGGCCCGGATCATCCGTCCCCGCGCAGGTGACGGCGGCCCCGTCGCCGTCCGTCCGCGTCGGGTCGGCCTCCGCCGAGGCTCCCTCGTCGAACGACCCGACCCGGGGATCCGAGTCGGCGACGCTCACCCCCGGATCCGTCCCGGGCACCGACCTCATCACCGGAGAGGCGTCGACGTCAGCGACGACGACGGCGCCGTTCCCGTCGGAGTCCGGGTCCGCGTCGGCGACGATGCTCGCGTCGGCGTCGGCGTCGGCGTCGGCGTCGGTGTCGGTGTCGGTGTCCGCGTCCGCGTCCGCGTCCGCGCTGGCGCCAGTGCTCGCGTCTGCGTCTGCGTCCGAGCCGGGGCCCGCGTCTGCGACAGCGGCGGTGGCGACTGCAGCGGCGTCCGCGACAGCGGTGGCGTCTGCGACAGTCGCGGCGCCCGCGATAGTGATAACGCCCGCGACAGAGTCGACGTCCGCAACAGCCGCGGCGTCGCCGTCGGCGCGCGTGCCCGACGCCGGAGTCGGTCAGGCCAGCCCGATTCCGGGGTCCTCCCTGACTCCGCTTGCTCCGCATGCAGTCGTGACGCCTTCCGGCAGCGCACCGGCCGGGTCACCCGTCGCTCCGCATGCAGGCGCAGCAGCCGCCGAGAGCGCCCCCGCACCCGCTCCTCCCGCCACCATCACCCCGGCTACCGTCGCTCCCGCCACCACCCCGGCCACCGTCGCTCCCGCCACCACCCCGGCTGCTGCGCATGCAGGCGTAACAGCTCTTCCGAGCGCACACTCCGCTCGCGGAGCCGCTGCCGAGGCCTCCGCGCCCTCGGCCCCCGCCCCCGCCGTCCCCGCCCCCGCCGTCGCCGCCGTCGCTCCCGCCACCGCAACCGCAACCGTCCCGGGTGCTGCGCATGCAGGCGCAACAGCTGTTCCGAGCGCACACCCCGCCCGCGGAGCCACTGCCGAAGCCACCGCGACCCCGACCCCGCTGACCCCGACCCCGCCCCCCGCCCCGTCGGCGCACCCGGGCGGGGCGTCCCCGACGCTCACGGCGCCCCCTGCGACCGAGACGCCGATCATGGTCGGCGCGGCTGCACAGTCGACCCGCGCCTCCTCGGCTGCGGGCGACGATGCCGTGAGCACCTCGGGCGATCGATCCGCAGCCCCGACCGCCGCCGGAGCACCCGGCGCCCTCCCCGCTCCCTCGGCGGTGCCGACCGGCCCGTCCGCCCTCACCGCGCCTCCGGCCGCCTCGACCAGCCAGTCCCCGGCCCCCGCGCCGGCTCCACTCGGCCAGCAGCTCGTCCGGCCCCTGTTCTCGCTCGCGTCGGCCGGTCACGGGACCCACACGGTGACGGTGACGGTCGCCCCCGAGGCGCTCGGTCCCGTGACCGTGCGCGCCCACGTCTCGGCGACCGGCATGCAGGTCGAGATGTTCGCCGGCTCCGACGCCGCGCGTGACGCCGTCCGGGCGATCATCCCCGACCTCCGTCGGGACATGGGAGGCGCGGGTCTCCAGGTCGGCATCGACCTGTCGAGCCAGAACCAGCCCTCCGACCCCCGCGGTCAGAGCGCCGCCCAGAACGCCCTGCAGAACGCCCTCCAGAACGGCACCGGCACCGGCGCCGATCGCGGCGACGACCCGTCCGGCGCGCCCGGCTCATCCCGCGCCCCCCTCGACCCCGGTGCCGACGGTCCGCAGCTCGCGACCGACCCGACCCGCGCCTCCCTCACGACGACGTCGCTCGACGTCCTGGCCTGAACGGACCCCGACATGCCCTCCATCGACCAGATCAGCGGAAGCGTCGACCCCGCGAGCGTGGCCTCGGCGCTCGCGAACTCCTCGATCCGCACCCCGAAGCAGAACATGGACAGCGAGATGTTCATGCAGCTGCTCGTCTCGCAGCTGAAGAACCAGGATCCGTCGTCGCCGATGGACACCAACGCCATGATCGGTCAGACGACCCAGCTGGCGATGATGGAGCAGATCACCAACCAGACCACCACGGCGACCGAGGGCTTCTCGCTGCAGATGCGGATCGCCGCGTCGAGCATGGTCGGTCGCGAGGTCAGCTACCTCGGTGCCGACGGCAAGCCCGTCACCGGCACGGCCACCAGCGTCTCGTTCGCCGACGCCGTCCCCACGGTCACCGTCGCCGGGAAGGAGGTCGCGTTGGATCTCATCTCCGGCATCTCCGCGTCGACCTCCTCCTGATCCCCCTCACGCTCTCGTCCCCCTCCTTCTTCCTCCGAAAGGCAGCACTCATGCTCCGCTCGCTCTACTCCGGCATCTCCGGCCTCCGCTCGCACCAGACCATGCTCGACGTCACGGGCAACAACATCGCCAACGTCAACACCGCCGGCTTCAAGGGGTCGACGACGCAGTTCCAGGACACCCTGTCGCAGATGACCCAGGGCGCCGGCGGCCCGCAGACCGGTCTCGGCGGGACGAACCCGGCGCAGGTCGGTCTCGGCGTGCAGGTCGCGGGCATCTCGACCAACTTCGCGCAGGGCTCCGCTCAGGCCACGGGCAAGGCCACCGACCTCATGATCTCGGGCGACGGCTTCTTCGTGACCCGCCTGGGCAACGACACGGTGTTCACCCGCGCCGGCGCGTTCGACTTCGACGCGCAGGGGCGACTCACCTCGGCCGACGGCAAGATCGTCCAGGGCTACTCGGCCACGAACGGGGTCGTCAACGACGGCGGCGCGATGGGCGACATCACGCTGCCCCTCGACGGCGCGGCCCCCGCCCGGCCGACCACCGCGGCGACGCTGAGCGGCAACCTGCCCTCGGACACCGCGGTCGGGGGCACGGTCGTCCGCGACACCAAGGTCTACGACGCCACCGGCAACGAGCGCACGCTCGAGCTGACCTTCACCCGCACGGCGCAGGGCTGGACCGTCCGCGGCGGCGACCAGGCGGGCGCGCCCGCGACGGCGCTCACCTTCGGCACGGAGGGTCGGCAGCCCAACGACAACGCCACCCTCACCGTCGACGGTGTCCGCGTCGACCTCGGCGGCATCACCGGCTTCGCGACGCTCAACACCGTCGCCGTCACCGGTCAGAACGGCCGCGAGGCCGGCACCCTGCAGGGCTTCTCGCTCTCGAAGGACGGCACCCTCGTCGGCCAGTTCAGCAACGGGGAGTCGCTCGCCGTCGGCCGCATCGCGCTCGCCACGTTCGCCAACGCGGGCGGTCTCGAGAAGGCCGGCTCGTCGGGCTACCGCGCGACCGCCAACTCGGGCGACCCGCAGGTCGGCGTCCCCGGCTCGCCCGGCGTCGGCTCGCTGACGAGCGGCACGCTCGAGATGAGCAACGTCGACCTGTCGCAGGAGTTCACGAACCTGATCGTCGCCCAGCGCGGATTCCAGGCGAACGCCCGCATCATCACCACCTCCGACGAGGTGCTGCAGGAGCTCACGAACCTGAAGCGCTGACGGCCAGCGGGTTCGCGGAGGGGACGACTCGTTCGTCGGACGGATGTGAGGTTCGTCCGGGGGACAAGCCGTCCCCTTCGGGGTTCACGGTCGGCCCCAATCAGGGTGACAACGAGTCGATCCGACTCGTTAGGGGGGTGCCCGGTCCTCCTTTGCGGGGACACCGTGAACCCCATGACCCTCGACCCGACCCGTCTGACGACCGGCGACGCCGACTACACCGACCTCCTCCTGGCCTCCGGCGTCGCCACCGAGCCGCAGATCGAGGAGGCGCTGCTCGCGGCCGCCCGCACGGGCAGCGGTCTCGACGAGATGCTGGTCCAGCTCGGCGTGGTCGACGCCCGCGACCTGCAGCGTCTCGTCGCCCGCTCGTGGGGCCTCGACATCGTCGACACCGAGACCGCCCGGTTCGACGTCGAGCTCGTCCGGTCGGGGTCGGGACAGCGCTACATCGCCGAGGACTGGATGCCCGTGCACCGCCGCCGCGACGGCACCGTCGTCGTCGCCTCGGCGAGACGCCCCAGCCCCGACTGGCAGGCCGACCTCGAGCGCGAGCTCGGCGCCCCGGTGGAGTTCCGGGTGGCGTCGACCTGGGGCATCAAGAACGCCACCATCCGCGTCTTCGACGAGATCGTCGCCGACAGCGCGGCGAACGACCTGTACCGGGCCAACCCGGCGCTCTCGGCGCGGGTGGTGTTCTCGCGCGGGCAGAAGGCGGGCGGCGTCGTCCTCGCGCTGGTCGGGCTCGTGACCGGCGTCCTGTGGCCGGCCGCTCTCGCCAGCACCCTGATCGCCGTCGTCAGCGTCGTGTTCCTGCTGGGCACCGGGTTCAAGTTCGTCGTCGCCATGCGGGGCGCCCGGTTCGACGTCGTCGAGCGGATCAGCGACGCCGAGGTCGCGGCGGTCGACGACGCCGACCTGCCCCGGTACACGGTCCTCGTACCCGTGTTCCGCGAGGCGAACATCGTCGCGCAGCTGATCGACAACCTGGGCGGGCTCGACTACCCGCTCGAGAAGCTCGAGGTCCTCATCCTCATCGAGGAGGAGGACGACGCGACGCGAGACGCCATCGCCGCCGCCGACCCTCCGGCGCACTTCCACGTCGTCACGGTGCCGAAGGGCCACCCGCAGACGAAGCCGCGGGCCTGCAACGTCGGTCTCTACCTGGCGTCGGGCGACTTCCTGGTGATCTACGACGCCGAGGACACCCCCGACCCCGATCAGCTCAAGAAGGCCGTCATCGCCTTCGAGCGCGGCGGCGAGCGCACCGTCTGCGTCCAGGCGGCCCTGAACTACTTCAACGCGACCGAGAACGCGCTGACCCGCATGTTCACCCTCGAGTACAGCTACTGGTTCGACTACATGCTCGCCGGGCTCGACCACGCCGATCTGCCCATCCCGCTCGGCGGCACGTCGAACCACTTCCGCACCGAGGCGCTCATCGGGCTCGGCGGCTGGGATCCCTACAACGTCACCGAGGACGCCGATCTCGGCATCCGCGCGAGCGCCCTCGGCTACCGGGTCGGCGTCATCAACTCGACGACCATGGAGGAGGCCAACACCTCGATCCCGAACTTCGTCCGCCAGCGCAGCCGCTGGATCAAGGGCTACATGCAGACGACGCTGGTGCACGCGCGCCGACCGCTGCAGCTGATCCGGCAGATCGGGGTGGTCCGCTTCGCCTCGTTCGCCCTGCTGATCGGGGGGACTCCGGCGACGTTCCTCGGCGTGCTGCCGTCGTACCTCGGCACGATCGTCGCCCTGCTGCTGCCCTCCGCCTGGCTCTCGGCTCTGTTCCCGGCGTGGGTGCTCTGGATCTGCCTGTTCAACTTCGTGATCGGCAACGGGATCATGGTCTACCTCTCGATGATGGGGCCGTACAAGCGCGGCACGTTCCACCTCATCCACTGGGCGCTCCTCAACCCCGTCTACTGGATCCTCCACTCCGTCGCCGCCTACAAGGCGCTCGCTCAACTGCTGACCCGTCCGCACTACTGGGAGAAGACCGAGCATGGCCTCACCGCTCACACGTCCTGAGACCGCGGAGGTCGCGACGATCCCGGCAGGAGGCGCGGTGCCGGCTCCGGTCCCCGCCCGCGTCGACGAGGCGGTCGCCCCGGTCCTCCCGACCCGCGCCTCCTCGGTCGGCGTCGATCTGACCATCCCGCTCCTCCGGCGACCGACGAGGATGCGTCGACCCGCGCCTCCTGAGCCTCCCGAGGCCCCGTCCCGGCGACCGCGGGGCACCGCGCGCGCCCGGGCGCTGCGGGCCCTCGTCGAGGAGCGCCGGTACGCCTCGGTGCTGGCGGGCATGACGCACGAGTCGTTCCCCGGCACGCTGGCCGGGCGGACCGCCCTGCGGCTGCTGCTCGCCGTCCCGTTCGTGGTCGTGGCGATCCTGCTCGAGGTCGGTGGGGTGCCCGCCGCGATCTCGGCGAACACCCTGCTCGACGTGCGCGCCGCGACCGTCGACTGGACGGGGTCGGGGGCGGCCTGGCTCGGCGACACGTTCCCGCCGATCAGCGGCGTGCTCGCCGCGGTCGTCCCCGGAGGCGCGTTCGGCCTGTCGCTCGTGGGCGCCCTCTGCGCGGGCGTCGTGGTGCACGCCATGATCGAGCTGATGGTGCAGCGGGGCTTCCACGCGTCGACCGTCACGGCCCTGACGCTGGCCCTCGTCGCGAACCCGCTGTTCTTCTTCCTGGCGACGGAGAACCTGCCCGCGTTCCTCGGGATCGCGTTCTTCGGTCTCGCGATGACCGACGTGGTGCGTTTCGTGACGTACCGCAACACGCAGTCCGGCTTCCGGGCGGGGATCCTGCTCATGCTCGCGACGCTCACCGACCCCAACGGGCTGCTCTATGCGACGGCCGCCGTGCTGACCGTGCCCTTCCTGACGCACGGTCGGCATCAGGTGGGCGTGCGTCGGGCGCATGCGCTGGTGCTGGTGTTCCCCACGCTGTCGGCGCTCGCCGCCCTCGTGTTCGTGCAGTGGAGCTTCGGCGGCGATCCCCTCGGGGCGTTCCGCAGCGCCCTCGACTACGACGGCTCGCGCTGGTCGATCTTCTCGTCGCTGTTCACGACGCCGTTCGGGCTGCTGCTGCTCGCGCCGGTGGCGAGCGCGTGGCTGATGACCGCGGTCGTCCGCCGTCTGGCCGGCGGGGTCATCGCGACGCTGCTGCTGGCGTCGGTCCTGATCGGGTTCGTCATCGGCACCGTGCCGATGAACTCGGCCGGCAACACGTTCGTGCTCGTGACCCTGGCAGCGATCGCGCTCGTGCCGCCGTCGACGGCGCTGCGGCGGATCGCCCTGGCCAACGTGATGGCGCTGCTGCAGCTGGTGATCGCCATCGTCGCGGCGCTGCAGCGCGATGTCGTCGTCACGTGGCTGACCGCTGTGCTGAGGTCGCTGGGGCTCGTCTGAGCCCGGTCGCGGGCGGGGCCGGTCCGGTCCGGTCCGGCCGCGCCCGCCGTCCGTCAGGTGCGGCCCAGGTACCGCCCCTGCTTGTGGTTCAGCGCGAGCACGAGGTTCAGCACGACGGCGCCGGCGGCCGAGAGCAGCACGACCCAGGGCGACGCGACGGTGAGCGAGAGCGCGACGATGACGACGTCGACGGCCATCTGGACGTAGCCGGCCCGCCAGCCGAGCTTCTCCTGCAGCACGAGGGCGAGGATGTTGATGCCGCCGAGGCTCGCCCCGTGGCGGAACAGGATCAGCAGGCCGACGCCGACGATGAGGTTGCCGCCGAGGGTGCCGTAGACGGGGTTGAGGCCGTCGATGTCGATCGCGAGCGGGTGCAGGTACGAGAACGCCGAGACGAGGGCGACGGTCAGCGTCGTGCGGAGGGTGAAGCCGAGTCCCTTCTTCCACAGGGCGAGGGCGAAGAACGGGATGTTGACGGCGAAGAACAGCACGCCGAACGAGATGTGCGTCGCGTAGCTCAGCAGCAGGGCGATGCCCGCCGTGCCGCCCGAGACCGATCCGCTCTCCTTGAGCAGGTAGAGGCCGAACGAGGCCAGGAACACCCCGGTCACGACGCCCATGACGTTCTCGACGAGGGTGTGGCGGTTGGCGTCGACGGTCGCGATGTTCTCGGTCAGGGCCGGGTCGTCGACCAGCGGCGTCGCCGTGTCGCGCGACAGTGCGGCGTCCAGCCCGGTCGAGTCGGGCGTCGAGTACGTCGAGCCGGTCGGGCTCGTCGGGCCCGTCGCGGGGGAGGCGGTCGTGGGGGAGGAGGGCCGGGCGACAGGGGTGGCGTCGCGCGTGCCGTCGTTCGCGGGGGTATCGGTCACCGCAGCATCCTGCCAGCCCGGTGTTGAACGCTCGTGTCGCCTCAGCCGTCGACGCGTCACGCCGAGCCGCCCATCTCCCCGCCGCTCAGGATCGACTGGTCGGTTCTTGTCCTTCGTGGTGTGCGGAAGGACAAGAACCGACCACTCGACGACGCCACCCGGCGCCATGCACCTAACGCCCGCCCGCCCCCTGCCGATAGTCCCCTCCAGCCACCCAGGACGGGAGGCCACCCCGCCCCCACGGATGGAGGCGGAGAACACAGACCTAGGACGGGCCGATGATCGTCGTCACGCGACTCAACGACAGCAGATTCGCTGTCAATCCAGACCTCATCGAGCGCATCCACGAGACGCCCGACACGACGCTGATCATGGTCGACGGGGCGAAGTACATCGTGACCGAGCCGATGTCCGAGGTCATCGAGATGATCGCCCGCTACCGGGCTCGCATCGTCTCGATCGCCTACGACGAGCCGCATGCGACGTCGCCCTCCGCGCAGCCGCTCGGCACGCGCACCGGCACCGGTCCGCAGCGCGGGCTCGTCCGAGGCTCAGGAGGCGCGGGTCGGGTCAGCGACCTCCGTCCGGCCTCCGCAGACGAGCCGACCCCGGCCGCCCCCGCCGCCACCCCGGCCGACGCAGGGCGCTGACCGTGGATCCCGCGACCATAATCGGCATCGTCCTCGCCTTCGGGGCGCTCTTCGGCATGATCCAGCTCGAGGGCGTGAACCTCATGGGTCTGCTGCTGCCCGCGCCGATCATCCTCGTCTTCGGGGCGACGATCGGCGTCGGCATCGCCGGTACGACGATCAAGGACGCCCTGCTCAGCTTCACGAAGATCCCCCGCGCCTTCACCGGCAAGGTGGTGCCGCCGCAGTCCGTGATCGACGGCGTCGTGGCGCTCGCCGAGAAGGCGCGCAGCGAGGGGCTGCTGTCGCTGGAGGCGGAGGCCGAGAAGACCGACGATCCGTTCATGAAGGGCGCGCTGCAGAACATCGCCGACGGCACCGACGGCGAGGAGCTCCGCATCCTGCTCGAGGACGAGATGGAGTCGCGTCTCGCGGCCGATCGCACGGCGTCGAAGTTCTTCATGAGCCTCGGCGGCTACGCGCCGACCGTCGGCATCGTCGGCACGGTCGTCAGCCTCACGCACGTGCTCGAGAACCTCGCCGAGCCCGACGAGCTCGGTCACATGATCGCGGCCGCGTTCGTGGCGACGCTGTGGGGCCTGCTCACCGCGAACTTCCTCTGGCTGCCGATCGGTGCGCGTCTGCGGAAGCTCGCCGATCTCGACGAGGCCCGCATGACGCTGCTGCTCGAAGGGGTGCTGGCGGTGCAGGCCGGGAGCCAGCCGCGCCTCCTCGGCGAACGCCTCAAGGCGATGGTGCCGTCGCACTCGCTCGAGTCCGGCAAGAAGGCGAAGAGCGAGCAGGAGCTCGCAGCATGAGCGGCTCGCGCGGCGGGCGGAAGAAGAAGGCGCACGCCGAGGACGAGCACCCCGACGAGCGCTGGATGGCCTCGTACATGGACATGATCACGGTGCTCATGTGCATGTTCATCGTGCTCTACGCGATGTCGACGGTCGATCAGGACAAGTACGTCGCGCTCCGCAACTCCCTCGCGACCGGTTTCGGTCAGACCGAGGTCGGGGCGATCGACTCGGCGTCGGGCACCGTCGTGCCGGTGGATCAGGTGACGCCCGAGGGCGACGGCTACTCGGTGGGCGACGAGAGCGACATGGCCGAGGCGGCGGCGTCGGGCGAGGCCGAGACGGGCGAGGGGACCGAGACGTCCGAGGCGCTGGCGAAGAGCGAGCTGGACGACCTGACGGCGATCAAGGCGGCCATCGCGGCGAACCTCGAGGGGTCCGGGCTGAGCGCCGACGTGCAGTTCGCGACGGACGCGCGCGGTCTGACCGTGCGCCTGGTCGGCTCCGAGACCTTCTTCGGAACGAACAGCGCCGATCTCAGCGGCGAGGCGACGCGGGTGATGAACGCGATCGCCCCGGTGCTCCGCACGGCGCAGCACGACGTGTCGGTCGAGGGACATGCCGACCAGCGCAGCTCGACGGCTCCGTTCGCGACGAACTGGGAGCTCTCGTCGGCGCGTGCCACGCAGGTGCTGCGCGATCTGGTCGAGCGCGGCGGCATGCCGGTCGAGCACATCCAGGCCGTCGGCTTCGGGTCGTCGCGGCCGCTCGCCGCCGGTGGCTCCGCAGCGGATCTCGCCGCGAACCGCCGCGTCGACATCGTCGTCCTCTCGAACCAGTCCGACGACGTCAGCGCCCTGCTGCCCGAGCTGCAGAAGGCGGCCGAGGGGGCGGGGGGCGCGGTGACCGCCGGTCGGAACGACGTCGCCGCCGAGACCGCCCCGATCGCGGAGGCGCCGGCCGAGGCGCCCTCCGACGAGTCGGCCGACGAGCCCGAGAAGGCCCACGACGACGAGGGGGCCCAGTCCGGGGGGCACTGATCACCGTTCTCTAACGCCCGGGAGGCGCGGGTCGATAGGTCCGTCCGTGACCCTCCTCGACGCTCCCGCACCGGCTCCGACCGTCGGCTCGTCGGCGCGCCCGCCGAAGACGGTCGAGGTCTACGACTTCCGCCGCCCGACGACGCTGGCGCGCGAGCACTCGCGGGCGCTCGAGCTGGCGTTCGAGACGTTCGCCCGTCAGTGGGGCACGCAGCTGACCGCGAAGGTCCGCGTGCTGTCGCAGGTCACCTGCGAGAGCGTCCAGATGCTGACCTACGACGAGTACGCGGCGTCGCTGCCGGCGACGACGGCCATGGTGCTCTGCCCTCTCGAGGGCGTCGGGCCGAAGGCCGTCGTGCAGTTCCCGGCGTCGGCCGCGTTGGCCTGGGTCGGTCACATGCTGGGCGCGGCGAAGCCCCCGGTCACCCCCGAGCGCACCTTCACGCCCATCGAGCAGGCCCTCGTGCGTCGTCTCATCGAAGACGCCCTCGACGATCTCCGCTACTCGTTCGGCGGCATGCTCGTCGATCAGATCGGCGTGGGCGGCTTCCAGTACAACTCGCAGTTCGCGCAGGCGGCGCAGAAGTCCGACCTGATGATCGTCGCGATCTTCACCATCCGGGTGGCCGACCGACCGTCGACGGCCACGGTCGCGCTCCCCGCCGAGGTGCTGCTGCCGCAGCTGGGCGATGCGACCCCCGCGGTCGGCGCGGCCGAGGCCCGTCGTCTGCTCGGCGCGCAGCTCGCCTCGGTCCCGGTGGGCGTCTCGCTGCAGTTCGCGCCGGCCGCGGTGCTGCCGAGCGTCGTGCTGGGTCTCGCCGTCGGCGACGTGCTGCCCCTGCCGCACCCGCAGTCCCGCCCCCTCGAGATCCGCGTCGACGGTCAGCCCGTCGGCCGCGCGGCCGTGGGCGCGAACGGCTCGCGTCTGGCCGGAATCGTCGTCTCCACCTCCCTCACCGGCACCGAAGAAGGAACCTCATGACCGCCACGACCATCACCCTGCACACCGCGGCGGCCGAGGCCCTGGTCGCGAAGCTGCCGACGCCAACGCCGCTGCGGGCCGTCCTCCTCGACACCGCGCTGGCCTCCGAGAACCGGACCGCCGCCTCCACGGTCGTCGTCACCTCCTTCGTCGGCGGGGTGTCGGCCGACACGGCGCTCGTGCTCGTCGACATGGACCGTCTCGGCGCGGCCGCCGGCACCGACAACCCCCTGGTCTCGATCACCGACGTGCTGCGCCCCGCGCTCGAGGCGGCGACGTCGGTGCTCGGCGCCGGCGTCCTCGGCGAAAGCCGTCGCGAGCCGGCCGAGGCGCTCCTCGCCGACCCCGACACCGTGGTCTTCGATCTCACGGCCGCGGGAGCGCCCGCCGGCTGGTTCGCGATCCGCCTCCGCGAGAACGGAACGGTCGGAGGCTCGGCGCCGGTCGACCGCGCCGCTCCCCTCTTCTCGTCGATCGCGGGCAACCTCGGTCGCATCAACAACGTCGAGATGGCCCTCACGGTCGAGATCGGCCGCACCCGCATGTCGGTGCGCGACGTCCTCGGTCTCGAGCCCGGCGCGGTCGTCGAGCTCGACCGCTCGGCCGGCGCGCCCGCCGACGTCCTGCTCAACGGCCGGCTCATCGCCCACGGCGAGGTCGTCGTGGTCGACCAGGACTACGCGGTCCGCATCACGACCATCCTCGACGTCGCCGACGGCGTCCTCTGATCGTGGACGCGGTCTTCGTCGGGCTCCGTGTCGTCCTGTCGCTCGGGGTCGTGCTCGCCCTGCTCTACGTCCTGCAGAAGCGCATCGTCACGGGCGGCCGCTCCGGTCGTCAGACGTCTCAGGTGACGGTCGTCGCGCGCCAGGGCATCGGCGCGAAGGCCAGCGTCGTCGTGGTCGACGTCGAGGGCGAGCGGCTCGTGCTCGGCGTCACCGACGCGTCCGTCACCGTGCTGGCGGCCTCCGACCGGCCGGTCGAACCGGTCGCCCTCGAGCTCGTGGCCGGTTCGAGCGACGCGCCTCCGGCGGCTCAGGAGGCGCGGGTCACCCCGATCGCGCCCCTCCCGTCGTCCGCCGCCTCCTCGGCCCCCGCCTTCGCAGCCGTCCTCTCCGCCCACGCCGCCCCCATCGCCGCACCGGTCGCCGAGCCCGCCCGCGGATCGGCCGCCGACGCGCCGATGCTCCGACCGCGGGGTGCGGCCCGCCGCGCCACGGTCGTCCGCGAGCGCGCCCCCCGCGACGTCGCGGCCCGTCGCCGCGGTCGCACCGCCGAGGCGCTCGACGGCTCGATCCTCTCGCCCGGCACCTGGCGTCAGGCGGCGGCCGCCCTCCGCAGCGGGCGAGCCGGATGACCCTCCGCGCCCCGTCCGCCCGGACGACCCGCGCCTCCTTCGTCACCGCCATCGCCCGTCTCGTCGGCCCCACGGTCCGTGACGGGCTGCACGGTCGTGCGACGACCGGTCGTCACTCCACCGCCCGGGTCGCGCCGCTCGCCGACCGGCGCCGTCTCGCCCGCCACGCCCTCGGCGCCGCGCCCGTCGGCGCCGCCCCGCTGCGCTTCGCCGACACCCGCCTCGCGCGCACCGTCGTCGTCGCCCTGCTCGCGATGATCGTCGCGTCGGGTCTCATCATGCTGATCGGTCAGACGGCCCTCGCCGCGCCCGTCGAGCCCACCGCTCCCACGGCGCCGGTCGATCCCGGCACCGACGCCCCGGGCACCGAGGGCTCCACCGGCACGACGCCGACCGACTTCACCGACGACGATCAGACCGAACCCGACGGCGGCGGCACGGGTGGTCTGAACATCGACATCAACGGCCCCGACGGCGCCCCGAGCACGGCGGTCGTCACGCTGCTCGGCATCACGCTGCTCAGCGTCGCCCCGGCGCTGCTGCTGATGATGACGTCGTTCACGAAGATCTTCGTGGTGCTGGCGATGACCCGCAACGCGCTCGCGCTGCCGTCGATCCCGCCGAACCAGGTGCTGGCCGGGCTCGCGCTGTTCCTCAGCCTGTTCATCATGGCTCCGATCCTCGAGCACATCAACGTCGACGCGGTGCAGCCCTACCTCGACGGGACGATCGACTTCCCAGCCGCCGTCGACGCCGGCAGCGCGCCGCTCCGCGAGTTCATGCTCGCCCACACCCGCCAGGAGGACCTGGCGCTGATGACGCGCTCGGCGGACCAGCCGAACCCCGACAGCCAGGCCGACGTGCCCATGCTGACGCTCATCCCGTCGTTCATGATCAGCGAGCTGCGCGCCGCGTTCATCATCGGCTTCGTCATCTTCATCCCGTTCCTCGTCATCGACCTCGTCGTCAGCGCCGCCCTCATGTCGATGGGCATGATGATGCTCCCGCCGGTGATGATCTCGCTGCCGTTCAAGATCCTGCTGTTCGTGCTGGTCGACGGCTGGGGGCTCATCATCACGAGTCTCATCGAGAGCTATCAGGTGACCGCCTGATGGACTCGAACGCCGTCCTCGACATCTCGATGCAGGCCCTCGTCATCACCGCGAAGCTCGCCGCGCCGGTGCTCATCACCTCGCTCGTCGTCGGCTTCGCGATCTCTCTGCTGCAGTCGATCACGCAGATCCAGGAGGTCACGCTCTCGTTCGTGCCGAAGGCCGTCGCCGTCGGCATCGCGCTCCTCGTCTGCGGGCACTGGATGATCAGCGAGATGGTGACGTTCACCCATGCGGTGTTCGACCGCATCCCGCAGCTGCTCTCGGGCGGCTGAGCGCGCCCATGGACCTCGACCTCGACCTCAGCGGCCTCGAAGCGACGCTGCTCGCCGCCGTGCGGATGACCGCCTTCATCGTCATCGCGCCGCCGTTCTCGTACCGGGCCTTCCCCGGTCGCGTGAAGGCGATGCTGGCGCTGGGGCTCGCGCTCGCCGTCGCGCCGCGGGTCTCGCCCGGCTACGAGTCGCTCGCCACCGGGCCGTTCGTCGTCGCGCTCGTGCTCGAGATCGTGGTCGGCGCCGTGCTGGGGTTCCTCGTCTTCCTGGTGTTCTCGGCGGTGCAGGCGGCGGGCAGCCTCATCGACCTGTTCGGCGGGTTCACCCTGGCGCAGGCGTTCGACCCGCAGTCGATGATCAACGGCGCGCAGTTCACGCGGCTCTTCCAGATGACCGCTCTGGCGCTGCTGTTCGCGACGGGCGGGTACCAGCTGATCATCGGCGGCCTGACCCGGTCGTTCGACGCCGTGCCGCTCGGTCTCGGCATCGACCTGACCGACCCGGTGGGGCTCATGGCCGACGGCGTCACGCAGATGTTCCTCGCGACCCTGCAGATCGCCGGTCCACTCTGCGTCGTGCTGTTCCTGGCCGATGTGGGGCTCGGCCTGCTCAGCAGGGTCGCGCCCGCGCTGAACGCCTACGCGATGGGCTTCCCGCTGAAGATCCTCATGACGGTCATGCTGGCCGGCGGGGTCTTCCTGGCGCTGCCGAGCGTCGTGCAGAACCTGTCCGGCGACGCCGCCGATCTGCTCACGGGGGTGAGGTAGGCATGGCCGACGACTCCGGCGAGCGGTCCGAGGACGCAACGCAGAAGCGGATGAAGGAGGTCCACTCCAAGGGCCAGCTCTCGCGCTCGCAGGACCTCAGCGCCTGGCTCGGCGTCGGCGCCGCGGCCGTCATGATCCCGACGACGATCGAGCGCGGCGCCGAGGCCGGCACCGATCAGCTCCTCTCGATCGGTCAGGCCATCCGGGACCCCGACGCGCAGACCGTCGTGACCCTGCTCGGCGACGGCGTCGGCTCGATGGCGGCGACGATCGGCCCGATGCTCGCCGTCGTCGGCGTCGTGGTGCTCCTCACCGCGATCGTGCAGGGCGGCGTCCACATCAAGCGGATGACGGGCAACTACGAGCAGTTCAACCTGATCAACGGTCTGAAGACGACGTTCGGCGGGCAGGCGCTGTGGAACGGCGCGAAGGCCCTGATCAAGACCGCCGTCGTCGGGCTCGTGCTGTGGATGGCCATCCAGGGGCTCATGCCGGTGCTGATGAGCGGCGGCGGGCTGAGCGTCTCGGCGCTGCTCGACGAGGCGACCTCGGGCACGGCGATCCTCCTCCAGGCCGCCGTCGTCGCCGGTCTCGTGCTCGCCGCGGCCGACGTCTTCGTCGTCATGCGCCGCAACCGCAAGAAGACCCGCATGACCAAGAAGGAGGTGCGCGACGAGAACAAGAGCACCGACGGCGATCCCCTGGTCAAGTCGCAGCGCCGTTCGCGGCAGCTCGCCATGAGCCGCAACCGCATGATGGCCTCCATCGCCGACGCCGACGTGGTGATGGTCAACCCGACCGACTACGCCGTCGCGATCCGGTACGAACCGGGTCGCTCCGCCCCGCGCGTCGTGGCGAAGGGCGCGGGCGCGACCGCCGCCCGCATCCGCGAGAAGGCCGCGGCCGACGGCGTCCCCCTCGTCGAGGACGTCCCGCTGACCCGGGCCCTGCACGCGAACTGCGGTCTCGGCGACGAGATCCCCGTCGACCTCTACACCCCGGTCGCCCGGGTGCTGACCTTCGTCATGGCCCTCCGGGCGCGCGGCGCGTCGGCGGTCGCGGGCACGCACGCGAACCCCCGTCCGACCACGCCCGACGAGGTCGCCGCCGTGCTCACCCCCGGGTCGCTCGCGGCCGAGGCGGTGCCGCAGCGTCTGCGGATCGCGCGCGACTCGTCCGCCGCACCCGCGCCTCCGGGGCCCGCCGCCCTTCGCACCGCCCGCCCCGCTCCCCGCCCGTCCGCCTCCGGAGGAACCGCCTGATGAAGAAGACACTCCCCAAGCTCGCCGTCCCGGTGGGCATCGTCGGGATCGTCCTGCTGCTCGTGGTGCCGGTGCCGGCCCCGATGCTCGACGTGCTGATCATCCTCAACATCCTGCTGGCGCTCGTGATCCTGCTGACGACCCTCTTCGTGAAGAAGCCGCTCGACTTCTCGGTGTTCCCGTCGCTGCTGCTCGTGGCGACGCTGTTCCGCCTCGGGCTCAACGTCGCGTCGACCCGTCTCGTGCTCGGCGAGGGATTCGCCGGTCAGGTCATCGAGGCCTTCGGGCACGTGGCGGTCAGCGGATCGATCATCATCGGCTCGGTGATCTTCCTGATCCTCGTGGTCATCCAGTTCGTCGTCGTGACGAAGGGCGCCGAGCGCGTGGCCGAGGTCGGGGCGCGCTTCACGCTCGATGCGATGCCGGGCAAGCAGATGGCGATCGACGCCGATCTGAACGCCGGGCTGATCACCGACGAGGTCGCGAAGCAGCGCCGCGCCGACGTCAGCGCCGAGGCCGACTTCTACGGCGCGATGGACGGCGCGTCGAAGTTCGTCAAGGGCGACGCGATCGCCGGCATCATCATCATCGCCATCAACCTGGTCGGAGGCGTCGCGATCGGCGCCCTGCAGAACGGCATGGCGATCGGCGAGGCCCTGAACCACTACGGGCTGCTGACCATCGGCGACGGTCTGGTCACTCAGATCCCCGCGCTGCTCATGGCCGTCTCGACCGGCATGATCGTCACCCGATCGGGCGCCGACAGCGACATGGGCTCGCAGGCCGCGACGCAGCTCGGCCAGTCGCGCATCGCGATCGGGATCGCCGGGGTCGCCGCGATCGGCATGGGGTTCATCCCGGGCATGCCCATCGCCGCGTTCCTCGTGGTGGGCGTCACGCTGCTGATCGTCGCCCAGCGGCTCGCGGCGAAGGCGAAGGCCGAGGAGGCGCGCGCGGCTCTCGAGAGCCGGCGCGCCGAGGTCGTCGCCCCCACCGACACCACCGACGACCTGCTCGAGCAGATGCGGGTGCACGCGCTCGAGATCCTGCTCGCGCCCGACCTCGTCGACATGGTCGGCGGGTCGTCCGACGACCTGCTCGGACGGGTCAAGGCGCTGCGGCGCAAGATCGCCGTCGACCTCGGCATCGTCGTGCCGCCGGTGCGCACCCGGGACAGCGTCGACCTGCCGCCCTCGACGTACTCGATCCGCATCGCGGGGGTCGAGGCCGGTCGCGGCCAGGCCCCGGCTCGCTCGGTCCTGGCCCTCGGCGAGGGCCTCGACGGCCTGCCGGGCACGGCGACCGTCGAGCCGGTGTTCGGCCTCGCGGGCAAGTGGGTGCCCGCCGAGATGCGGCACAGCGCGGAGATGACCGGCGCGACCGTGATCGACCGGGTCTCGGTGCTCGTCACCCACCTCTCGTCGATCATCGCCGACAACGCCGCGCGGCTGCTCAGCCGCGAGGACGTCCGGGTGCTGACCGATGGCGTCAAGCAGGTCAACCCCTCGGCGATCGACGACCTCGTGCCCGGCATGCTGTCGCTCGCCGAGCTGCAGCGCGTGCTGCAGGGGCTGCTGGCCGAGCGGGTGCCGATCAACGACCTCGGTCGGATCTGCGAGGGGCTGACCCTGCGCGCCAAGGTGTCGACGGACCCCGAGGGACTCGTCGAGGCGGCCCGCGCCTCCCTCGGTCCCGCCCTGTCGGCCCGTCACCTCGACGGCGCCGTGCTGCGCGTCATCATGATCGACCCGGGTCTCGAGCAGTCGATGCTCGAGGGGCTGCGGCCGTCGGATCAGGGCACGCAGATCCTGCTCGACGGGCACCGGGTCGAGCAGGTGCTCGGTTCGCTGCGCGACTCCGTGGCGGCGGTCGAGTCGCAGGGGCTCAGCGCCGTGCTCGTCTGCGCGCCGGCGCTCCGCCCCGCGATCCACCGACTCGTCTCGGCGCAGCAGAACGGCCTGCCGGTCCTGTCGTACCAGGAGGCGACGGCGGCCGGGTCGACCATCGAGACCGTGGGCGTCGTGCGCGCCAGCGACGCGATCGTGGCCTGAGATGGCGCCCACACGGGTGGTCGTCACGGGCGACTCCCTCGACGAGCTGCGGCGGCGCGTGCGCGAGGCCCACGGCCCGGGCGCGCGGATCGTCGCGGCCCAGCGGGTGACCGTCGGGGGAGTGGGCGGGCTCTTCGCCCGCAAGCACTACGAGGCGACGGTCGACGTGCCCGACCCGACGACCGACCAGCCGTCGGCGCGCGTCACCATCACCGCGTCGGCGTCGCGGGCGGGCATCGCCGCGCTGCTGGCCGACGCCGACGCCGCCGACGGGTTCACCCCCGCGTCGGAGGCCCCGGCCGCGGCGTCCCCTCCCGCGGCGTCTGCTCCCGCGGATCCGTTCGATCGGGTCCTCGCCGGGGGTCGCCCGGCTGCCGACAGCCCCCGTCGCGCCGCGCGCGCCGCGGCGGACGCGGCGTCCGCGGCCTCGGCGCCCGCTGCCGCTCCGTCGCCCGCGACGCCCCAGCCGGCGACCCGGGGCGACGCCTTCGCCGAGATCATGGACGACCTCACCTTCAACGGCATCGCTCCCGCCCCCGCCGTGGCGGCCGCCGCGGTCGAGGAGGTGCGACCGGGCCCCCTGACGAACGCCGCGGAGTTCCTCGCCGCGGCCGCCGTCGCCTCGTCCCCCGCATCCGTCGCGCGGTCCGGCGACGACGTGCCCGCGCCTCCCGCGCTCCTGACCGGTCCCGGCGACCTCGTCGTCGTCGTGGGCCGCCCGGGCGACGCGTTCCGGGTGGCGGCGCAGATGGCGGCGACGTTCGGGCTGCGGTCGGTCGACGTCGCCGATCGGCGCAGCGCGATCCTGGCGCGGGCCGAGGGGGTCAACGGCGGCACGGCCGTGGTCACCGCGCTCGCCTGGGACGCCGCGGCCGGCGACGCCCTGCGGTCGATGGCCGCCGACCAGGTGTGGGTCGCCGTCGACGTGGGGCGCAAGCACGACGACACGGCCCGCTGGGTCGAGGAGGTGCGGGTCGTCTCGTCCGTGGCCGCCGCGGCGGTCGTGGGCGAGGCCGACACCGCGACGCCGGGCACGGTGCACCTGCTGGGCGTGCCGGTCGGGTGGCGGGAGTCCCTCTAGACCGGTCGTGCGCGTCAGCCTGGGTAAGGTGGACGGATGCTGGTGTTGACACGCAAGGTCGGGGAGCGGATCCTCATCGGTGACGACATCGTCATCACCGTGCTCGACTCGCGCGGCGACGGCGTGCGGATCGGCATCGACGCCCCGCGCGGCGTGAAGATCCAGCGCGAAGAGGTCGTCAAGGCCGTCGCCGAGGCCAACGCCGAGGCCGCCGCCGCGCCCGATGACGCCGAGGCCCGCCTCCGCGCCGCCCTCGGCGGCCCCGCCCCCCGCTGACCCGCGCGAGCAGACGCCCGGCGACGACGGAGCGCCCTCCCATCGCGACGAACGGAGGTCGTTTCGGTCGGAAGAAGCCGAAGAAGCTGACGGAGCTCCTCGAGAGATCGAGGTCTCCGGTGGAGCGGCTCCGAGCCGACTCGCCGCTACCGCGCCCCGAAGACGCTCCGCGACGGCTCGGGCGACGGCACGGCGGTGGCGTCGGTGACGACCGGCGCTCCGGCGATGAAGTCGCGCAGCTCGCGGCCGTGCACGACCTTGGCCGGCAGCGGGTCCGACGAGTACAGGCGCGGCATGCGGTCGGTGGGCAGCGGCGACGGCGACCCGATCAGGACGACGTTGCCGAACCTCCTGCCCTTCAGGGTGGCGGGGTCGGCGACGGCCGCGACGTGCTCGAAGACCGTCGCCAACGTCGAGGCCTGACCTCGGGCGAAGGCGAGTCCGGCGCCGTCGGCGGAGTTGACGATGAGCATGCCGGTCGGCGAGAGGAACTCCGCGGCCGCCGAGTAGAACTCGAGCGACGTGACGTGGGCGGGGATCTGCGACCCGCCGAACACGTCGACCACGAGCAGGTCGACGGTGCCGCGCAGCCCGGCCGGCAGCTTCACCATGACCTCGCGGGCGTCGCCGTAGCGGACCCGGATGGAGGCGCCCCGCGGGAAGGGCAGCCGCTCCCGCACCAGCGCGACGAGGTCCGCCTCGAGCTCGATGACCTGCTGACGTGAGCCGGGTCTCGTGGCCTCGACGTAGCGGGGGAGGGTCAGTGCGCCGGCGCCGAGGTGCAGTGCCGTGACGGGCCCCTCGGGCAGCAGGTCGATGGCGTGTCCGATGCGGTGCACGTACTCGAACGCCAGGTGGGTGGGGTCGTCGAGGTCGACGTGCGACTGCGGCGTGCCGTCGACGACGAGCGTGAACGCCCCGGGGCGGTGCCGGTCCTCGTCGATGCGGGCGAGCCCCGCGCCGAGCGGGATCTCGACAGGGGGGTCCTCGTGCTGTGCGGCCATGGGGTCAACCCTGGCACGCCGACGCGGGGGCGGAGGCGACGACGCGCATCGGCCGAGGAGGCGCGCGAGGCCTCCGATCCCGGGGAATACCTGGGCATCGCCCGGGTTATACCGAATCTCGCACAGAAGGTCAACGACAGGGCTTGCCAGGCGTGTCCTCGTCGACCTAGTATTGACCTTTGCGCTCCCCGTGCGTCGACTCGTCATATTCCGGTCGGCGACGCACCCCCGAGACCAGGCCCCCGAATATCGCGGCGGGGGCGTTCTCGGCTTCGATCCCCGGCCTTCCGCCGTGGGGCCGACGTCCCCGGGAGGGCCGTTCACCACTCACCATACTGTCCGACAGTGATGACCCGACGGGGTCCACGGAGGTAACTTCCTTGGCTGCTGCGAACACCGCATCCACCAACTCACCCAAGAACGGCCGAGGCGCATCGCGACTCTCGTTCGCCAAGATCACCGACACGCTGACGGTCCCCGACCTCCTGGCGCTGCAGACCGAGAGCTTCGACTGGCTCGTCGGCAACGACGTCTGGAAGGACCGCCTCGCCGAGGCGACCGAGCAGGGTCGCACCGACCTCGCCCTCCACTCCGGCCTGGAGGAGATCTTCGAGGAGATCTCCCCGATCGAGGACCTCGGCGAGACGATGCAGCTGTCGTTCACCGCTCCCGAGCTCGAAGAGCCGAAGTACTCGATCGACGAGTGCAAAGAGCGAGGCAAGACCTACGCCGCGCCGCTGTACGTCAACGCCGAGTTCATGAACCACCTCACCGGTGAGATCAAGACGCAGACGGTCTTCATGGGCGACTTCCCGCTCATGACCGAGCGCGGAACCTTCATCATCAACGGCACCGAGCGTGTCGTCGTGTCGCAGCTCGTCCGCAGCCCGGGCGTGTACTTCGAGCGCGCCTCCGACAAGACGTCCGACAAGGACATCTACTCGGCCCGCGTCATCCCGAGCCGTGGTGCCTGGCTCGAGTTCGAGATCGACAAGCGCGACCAGGTCGGCGTCCGCATCGACCGCAAGCGCAAGCAGAGCGTCACCGTCTTCCTCAAGGCCCTCGGCCTGACGAGCGAAGAGATCACCGAGAAGTTCAAGGGCTTCGCCTCCATCGAGGCGACCCTCGAGAAGGACGCCATCCTCACCAAGGAGGAGGCGCTCAAAGACATCTACCGCAAGCTGCGTCCCGGCGAGCAGGTCGCCGCCGAGGCGGCGCGTGCGCTCCTCGACAACTTCTACTTCAACCCGAAGCGCTACGACCTGGCGAAGGTGGGTCGTTACAAGATCAACCGCAAGCTCGGCATCGACGCGCCCCTGGTCGACTCGGTCCTGACCGTCGACGACATCGTCGCCACGATCAAGTACCTGGTCTCGCTGCACGCCGAGCAGAAGACGATGGACGGCGTCCGCGAGGGCGAGTCCGTCGAGCTGCGTCTCGACGTCGACGACATCGACCACTTCGGCAACCGTCGCATCCGCGCGGTCGGCGAGCTGATCCAGAACCAGGTCCGCACCGGCCTGTCGCGCATGGAGCGCGTCGTCCGCGAGCGCATGACCACGCAGGACATCGAGGCGATCACGCCGCAGACCCTGATCAACGTGCGCCCCGTCGTCGCCGCGATCAAGGAGTTCTTCGGAACCTCGCAGCTGTCGCAGTTCATGGACCAGAACAACCCGCTCTCGGGTCTGACCCACAAGCGCCGTCTGTCGGCGCTCGGACCGGGTGGTCTGTCGCGTGAGCGCGCCGGCGTCGAGGTCCGAGACGTCCACCCCTCGCACTACGGCCGCATGTGCCCGATCGAGACCCCTGAAGGCCCGAACATCGGTCTGATCGGGTCGCTGGCGTCGTTCGCCCGCATCAACTCGTTCGGCTTCATCGAGACCCCGTACCGCCGCGTCGTCAAGGGCAACGTCTCCACGACGATCGACTACCTGACCGCGTCCGAAGAAGACGAGTACGTCGTCGCGCAGGCCAACGCGCCCCTCGACGACAAGTTCGACTTCGTCGACGACAAGGTCCTGGTCCGCAAGAAGGGCGGAGAGGTCGAGCTCGTCGACAAGGCGGAGGTCGACTACATGGACGTCTCGCCGCGCCAGATGGTCTCGGTCGCCACGTCGCTCATCCCGTTCCTCGAGCACGACGACGCCAACCGCGCCCTCATGGGTGCGAACATGCAGCGTCAGGCCGTCCCGCTGGTCCGCAGCGAGAGCCCCCTGGTCGGCACCGGCATGGAGGGCTACACGGCCATCGACGCCGGTGACGTGGTCACCGCGGACGCCGCCGGCGTCGTCGCCGAGGTCTCGGCCGACGTCGTCACCGTCCAGCTCGACGCCGGTGGGACCCAGGAGTACTACCTCCGCAAGTTCGACCGCTCGAACCAGGGCGCCAGCTACAACCACCGCGTGATCGTCGACGCCGGTCAGCGCATCGAGGTCGGCGAGGTCATCGCCGACGGACCCGCGACCGAGAACGGCGAGCTCGCGCTCGGCAAGAACCTGCTCGTCGCGTTCATGCCGTGGGAGGGCTACAACTACGAGGACGCGATGATCCTGTCGCAGAACCTCATCAAGGACGACACGCTCTCCTCGATCCACATCGAGGAGTACGAGGTCGACGCCCGCGACACGAAGCTCGGCAAGGAGGAGATCACGCGTGACCTCCCCAACGTCAGCCCGGATCTGCTGGCCGACCTCGACGAGCGGGGCATCATCCGCATCGGCGCCGAGGTCCGCCCCGGCGACATCCTCGTCGGCAAGGTCACGCCCAAGGGCGAGACCGAGCTCAGCGCCGAAGAGCGTCTGCTGCGCGCCATCTTCAACGAGAAGAGCCGCGAGGTCCGCGACACGTCCCTGAAGGTGCCTCACGGCGAGCAGGGAACCGTCATCGGCGTCAAGGTCTTCGACTCGCAGGACGGCGACGACGAGCTCGGCTCGGGCGTCAACCAGCGCGTCGTGGTGTTCATCGCGCAGAAGCGCAAGATCACCGCGGGCGACAAGCTGGCCGGCCGCCACGGCAACAAGGGCGTCATCTCGACGATCCTCCCCGTCGAGGACATGCCCTTCCTCGCCGACGGAACCCCCGTCGACATCATCCTGAACCCGCTGGGCGTCCCCGGTCGAATGAACTTCGGCCAGGTGCTCGAGATCCACCTCGGGTGGATCGCGGCGCAGGGCTGGAACGTCGAGGGCATCCAGGAGTGGGCGAAGAACCTGCCCCCCGAGGCGCTCAGCGCCGCTCCCGGCACGAAGGTCGCCACCCCGGTGTTCGACGGTGCCGCCGAGCGCGAGATCGAGGGTCTGCTCGACTCGACCCTCCCGACCCGCGACGGGGAGCGCCTCATCGGTTCGTCCGGCAAGGCCCGCCTCTTCGACGGTCGTTCCGGTGAGCCGTTCCCGAACCCGATCTCGGTCGGCTACATGTACATCCTGAAGCTGCACCACCTCGTCGACGACAAGATCCACGCGCGTTCGACGGGCCCGTACTCGATGATCACGCAGCAGCCGCTGGGTGGTAAGGCGCAGTTCGGTGGTCAGCGATTCGGTGAGATGGAGGTCTGGGCCCTCGAGGCCTACGGCGCCGCGTATGCGCTGCAGGAGCTCCTGACCATCAAGTCCGACGACATCCTCGGCCGCGTCAAGGTCTACGAGGCGATCGTCAAGGGTGAGAACATCCAGGAGCCCGGCATCCCCGAGAGCTTCAAGGTCCTCATCAAAGAGATGCAGTCGCTCTGCCTGAACGTCGAGGTCCTCTCGGCCGACGGCCAGACGGTCAGCCTGCGAGACACGGACGACGAGGTCTTCCGTGCCGCCGAAGAGCTGGGCATCAACATCTCTTCCCGCTTCGAGTCGTCGAACGTCGACGAGATCTAAGCCCTCCCCAGACGACGTCGACACTTTTTTCACAAAGGGATAAACATTGATCGAAGCAACAACTTTCGACGAGCTGCGGATCGGCCTCGCAACGGCCGACAACATCCGCGCTTGGTCGCACGGTGAGGTCAAGAAGCCGGAGACCATCAACTACCGCACGCTGAAGCCCGAGAAGGACGGCCTCTTCGGAGAGCAGATCTTCGGGCCCTCGCGCGACTGGGAGTGCGCCTGCGGCAAGTACAAGCGAGTCCGGTTCAAGGGCATCGTCTGCGAGCGCTGCGGCGTCGAGGTCACGAAGTCGTCGGTGCGCCGTGAGCGCATGGGCCACATCGAGCTCGCCGCCCCCGTCACGCACATCTGGTACTTCAAGGGCGTGCCCTCGCGTCTCGGCTACCTGCTCGACATGGCGCCGAAGGACCTCGAGAAGGTCATCTACTTCGCCGCCTACATGGTCATCTCGATCGACGAGGAGGGCCGTCACGCCGACATGCCCGGCCTCGAGAACGAGCTCCGCCTCGAGATCAAGCAGCTCGAGTCGCAGCGCGACACGCGTATCGCCGACCGCCTCCAGAAGCTCGAGGACGACCTCGCGGCTCTCGAAGAGGAAGGCGCGAAGAGCGACCAGAAGCGTCGTGCCAAGGACGGCGCCGAGAAGGAGATGTCGCAGACCCGCAAGGCCTTCGACGAGGACATCAACCGCCTCGAGCGCGTGTGGGAGGACTTCCGCACGCTGAAGGTCGGCGACCTCAAGCCTGAGGACGCCGTCTTCCACGAGCTCCAGGACCGCTTCGGCATCTACTTCGAGGCCCACATGGGCGCCGAGGCGATCAAGAAGCGTCTCGAGGGCTTCGACCTCACCACCGAGGCCGAGAACCTCCACCTGCAGATCTCCGAGGGCAAGGGTCAGAAGAAGATCCGCGCCATCAAGCGCCTGCGCGTCGTCAGCTCCTTCCTCGCCACGGGCAACTCGCCCGCCGCGATGGTGCTCGACGTCGTGCCGGTCATCCCGCCGGAGCTCCGCCCGATGGTCCAGCTCGACGGCGGCCGTTTCGCGACGTCCGACCTGAACGACCTGTACCGCCGCGTCATCAACCGCAACAACCGCCTCCGTCGTCTCCTCGATCTCGGAGCCCCCGAGATCATCGTCAACAACGAGAAGCGGATGCTGCAGGAGGCCGTCGACGCGCTGTTCGACAACGGTCGTCGTGGTCGCCCCGTCACCGGTACCGGCAACCGCGCCCTGAAGTCCCTGAGCGACATGCTCAAGGGAAAGCAGGGTCGCTTCCGCCAGAACCTGCTCGGCAAGCGAGTCGACTACTCGGGTCGTTCGGTCATCATCGTCGGCCCGACGCTCAAGCTGCACCAGTGCGGTCTGCCCAAGCAGATGGCCCTCGAGCTCTTCAAGCCCTTCGTCATCAAGCGCCTGATCGATCTGAGCCACGCTCAGAACATCAAGTCGGCGAAGCGCATGGTCGAGCGTTCGCGTCCGCAGGTCTGGGACGTCCTCGAGGAGATCATCCGCGAGCGTCCCGTGCTGCTGAACCGTGCGCCCACGCTGCACCGTCTCGGCATCCAGGCGTTCGAGCCCCAGCTCGTCGAGGGCAAGGCCATCCAGCTGCACCCGCTCGTCTGCGCGGCGTTCAACGCCGACTTCGACGGCGACCAGATGGCCGTCCACCTGCCGCTGTCCGTCGAGGCCCAGGCCGAGGCGCGCATCCTGATGCTCGCGTCGAACAACATCCTGAAGCCGTCCGACGGCCGCCCGGTGACCCTGCCCGCACAGGACATGATCATCGGTCTGCACTACCTGACGACGGTCACCCCCGGCGCCACCGGTGAGGGCCGTTCGTTCTCGTCGGTGTCCGAGGCGATCATGGCCATGGACCAGGGGTCGCTCGACCTCAACGCCATGGTCAAGATCCGGATGAACGGCGTGCACTTCGCCGAGGGCGAGGCTCCCGAGGGCTACGAGGTCGGACAGGACATCCTGCTCGAGACGACCCTGGGTCGCGCTCGCTTCAACGAGAACCTCCCCGACGACTACCCCTTCGTGCAGGAGGTCGCCGACAAGGGCATGCTCTCGACCATCGTCAACGACCTGGCCGAGCGCTACCCCAAGGTCGCGGTCGCCGCGGCGCTGGACAACATCAAGGACGCCGGCTTCTACTGGGCCTCGCGCTCCGGTGTGACCGTCGCGCTGTCCGACGTGCTGACCCCGCCCCGCAAGCCGGAGATCGTCGCGGGCTACGAGAAGCAGGCCGCCGCGGTCCAGTCGGAGTTCGACAAGGGTCTGATCTCGGACGCCGAGCGTCGTGCCGACCTGATCAAGATCTGGACGGAGGCCACGAACGAGGTCGCCGCCGAGATGCGGGCGAACTTCCCGGTCGACAACACCATCAACCGCATGGTGACGTCGGGTGCTCGTGGTAACTGGCTGCAGGTGCGCAACATCGCCGGCATGCGAGGCCTGGTGAACAACCCCAAGGGCGACATCATCCCCCGCCCGATCATCTCGTCGTACCGTGAGGGTCTGTCGGTCGCCGAGTACTTCATCGCGACGCACGGTGCCCGTAAGGGTCTGGCCGACACGGCTCTCCGTACGGCCGACTCGGGGTACCTGACCCGTCGACTCGTCGACGTGTCGCAGGACGTCATCATCCGCGAAGACGACTGCGGCACCTCGCGAGGCCTCGAGATGCCGATCGCCGCACCCGACGCCGACGGCGTCATGGTGCGCGACGCGACCGTCGAGAACACCGTTTTCGCACGGTCTCTCGCCGCGGCCGCGGTCGACGCCAAGGGCACGGTGCTGGCCGAGGCCGGCGCCGACGTCGGAGACGTGCTGATCGACGAGCTCGTGGCGGCCGGTGTCGAGACCATCAAGGTCCGCTCCGTCCTCACCTGCGAGGCCGCCGTCGGCGTCTGCGCCCAGTGCTACGGCCGTTCGCTGGCCACCGGCAACCTGGTCGACATCGGAGAGGCCGTCGGCATCATCGCGGCCCAGTCGATCGGCGAGCCCGGCACGCAGCTGACGATGCGCACCTTCCACACCGGCGGTTCGGCCTCGGCCGACGACATCACGCAGGGTCTGCCCCGCGTGACGGAGCTGTTCGAGGCTCGTACCCCCAAGGGTGCGTCCCCGATCGCCGACGGTGCCGGTCGCATCACCATCGAGGACACCGACAAGGCTCGCCGCGTCATCCTCAACCTCGACAACGGCGACGAGCCGGTCATCTACCCCGTGCTCAAGCGCTCGACCCTCCTCGTCGAGGACGGTCAGCACGTCGAGCTCGGTGCGCAGATCATCGCGGGCGCCGTCGACCCCAAGGAGGTCCTGCGAGTCAAGGGCGTCCGTGCGGTTCAGCAGCACCTCGTGGGCGGCGTGCAGGACGTCTACCGCTCGCAGGGTGTGCCGATCCACGACAAGCACATCGAGGTCATCGTCCGTCAGATGCTCCGCAAGGTCACCGTCGTCGACCACGCCGACACCGACCTCCTCCCCGGAGAGCTCGTCGACCGGTCGAAGTACAACGAGATCAACCGTGCTGCGCTGACCGAGGGCAAGCGGACCGCGTCCGCTCGTCAAGAGGTCATGGGCATCACCAAGGCCTCGCTGGCGACCGAGTCGTGGCTGTCGGCCGCATCCTTCCAGGAGACGACCCGCGTGCTCACGCAGGCCGCGATGGAAGGCAAGAGCGACCCGCTGGTCGGTCTGAAGGAGAACGTGATCATCGGAAAGCTGATCCCCGCCGGTACCGGTCTGTCGCGCTACCGCGACGTCTCGGTCGAGGCGACGGAGGAGGCGAAGGCCGAGCGGTACCCCAACCGCGTGTTCACGGACGATGCGTCGTTCAACGAGGCTGACCTCAGCTTCGTCGACTTCGACTCGTTCTCGTCGGACGACTTCACCCCCGGCACCTACAACTGATCCGCGGAGGTGCGGTGAGGGTCAGTCCCGCACCGCGCCTCCTCGAATCGACACAGGGCCCCGGCCCACGCCTCGTGCGTGGCCGGGGCCCTCCGTCGTCCCCGCCTCACTCCGGCGAGCGACCGCCGCCGATCCGCTCCAGCCGACGGTCGTCGAAGAGCAGCCCGACGTAGTCGGCCTCGACCTCGTGGTGGATCCGCCCGTCGGTCGGCTCGTGGCGCACGACGTACCGACCCGCGAACAGCAGCAGCACGGGGGCCTCGGGCCGCCACAGCTCGGCGACGACGACGGCCGCCCGCCCGGTGATGCCCACCCGGTACACGGTCGAGCCCCGAGGGGGCTCGCCGAACTCGTCGTCGCCGCAGGTCACCTCGACGGAGACGTAGGCGGGGTCGTCCAGCACGACCCTTCCGCACGCCGTCACCGCCCCTTCGCGAATGATGTGCCCCATGCCGTCGACTCCCTCTGCATTGCGACCGTGATGTGAATCATCGATCAGGTTCCCATGACGCGGTCAACGCGTCCAGCCGATGCGTCGCCCCATGGTCGGCGATAGGGTCGGCGGCGTGCGCTATGAACGGCAGCTGTCCGACACGGTCGTCCTGAGGGAGGCGCGGGTCGCCGATGCCGCGTCGCTCGCCGCCGCCTACGACCGCAATCGCGATCACCTCGCCCCGTGGGACCCTGCGCGCCCGCCGTCGTTCTTCACGGAGCACGGTCAGCGGTCGCTGCTGACCCAGAGGCTGGCGACCTCGGCAGCGGGGGAGGGGCAGGCGTTCCTCCTCGTCGAGGGCGCCGAGGTCGTCGGCGGCATCTCGCTCAACCAGATCGTGCGAGGCCCCGCCCAGCGGGCGACGGTCGGCTACTGGCTCGACCACGAGCACGTCGGTCGGGGTCTCGCGACGGCAGCGGTCGGTGCCGTCGTCGACTTCGCGACCGAGACCCTCCGTCTGCACCGCCTCGAGGCCGGCGCTCTGCCGCGCAACGCAGCCTCTCGGGCCGTGCTCACCCGGTCGGGCTTCGTCGAGTACGGCTATGCGGCGAGCTACCTGCGCATCGCGGGCGCGTGGGAGGACCACGTGCTGTACCACCGCCTCCTCGGCCCGGCGTAGCCTCGACGACATGAATCGCGCCGTCTACGCGGTGATGGGCACCGTGCTGTTCGCGGCGCTGATCATCACCACCGCCGCGTTCGAGAGCGTGCTCCTCGACCGCGACGTCATCTCCGAGCCCGATGCGGGGACGCTGCTCGGCCCCGCGATGTTCGCCGCCGCCGTGCTGATCGTCCTGCTGGCGCTGCTGCGGTCGGCCGCCGTGGCCGACGCGGTGGAGGGCGGTGCTCCCGTCATGCGCGGGGCCTTCCCGGCTCAGCCCGCCGACGATCCGGCCCGGCGGGCCGGCGCCCGCCCGTCGCTCGACCCGGACGACGAGTTCCGCCCGGGGCACGCCCCGCTGCTGCCGACGGCCCTCGCGACCACCGTGCTGGTGTACCTCGGCATGCTCCTCGTCGGTTCGGTCTGGTACGGCCTGGTCCGAGACGAGCTCGTGTCGACGGCCCTCTTCGCCGGGCGCTACGCCCTGTCGCCCCTCGTCCTCGGCTCGGCGCTCTGGGCGGGCCTCGTGGTGGCTGGGACGATCGCGATCTCCCGGGTCGAACCGCGCACCTGACGCCGCGCGTCCGCCTCCGGCGTCCCCGATGGGCCCACCGACATTTGATTAACCCCGCGGGTCGAAGCTATGCTCTAGCGGGTGTGCGCTTAACTGCGCGCCCGAAAAATCCCCCTCGGCGTCAGCGCCGGGTCGGGTACCGACCGTCTCGGCCACCGAGACGAGGATGCCGGCGGATCCGCCGGACAGAGCAGAGCGATGCGAGAGCAACGCGACTCGACGTGGTCGTCAGACCGGGTCGAGATCGAACGAGGAGAACCAGTGCCAACTATTCAGCAGCTGGTCCGCAAGGGACGCACGCCGAAGGTCGTCAAGACCAAGGCCCCCGCCCTGCGGTCCAACCCCCAGCAGCGTGGCGTGTGCACCCGTGTGTACACCACCACCCCCAAGAAGCCGAACTCCGCGCTCCGCAAGGTCGCTCGTGTGAAGCTCTCGAACGGCACCGAGGTCACCGCCTACATCCCCGGCGAGGGCCACAACCTGCAGGAGCACTCGATGGTGCTCGTGCGCGGCGGTCGTGTCAAAGACCTCCCCGGTGTGCGCTACAAGATCGTCCGTGGCGCCCTCGACACCCAGGCCGTGAAGAACCGCAAGCAGGCTCGCAGCCTCTACGGTGCGAAGAAGGACAAGAAGTAATGCCTCGTAAAGGACCCGCGCCCAAGCGCCCTGTCGTCGCCGACCCGGTCTACGGTGCGCCGATCGTCAGCCAGCTCGTCAACAAGATCCTCCTCGACGGCAAGAAGGGGCTCGCCGAGCGCATCGTCTACGGTGCTCTCGCCGGCGTCTCCGCCAAGAACGACCAGGATGCGGTCGCCACGCTGAAGAAGGCGCTCGACAACGTGCGCCCGACTCTCGAGGTCCGCTCGCGCCGCGTCGGCGGTTCGACCTACCAGGTCCCCGTCGAGGTCAAGCCCCACCGCGCCAACACCCTGGCTCTCCGCTGGCTCACCAGCTACGCCAAGGCTCGTCGCGAGAAGACCATGACCGAGCGTCTCATGAACGAGATCCTCGACGCCTCGAACGGTCTGGGCGCCGCTGTCAAGCGTCGCGAGGACACGCACAAGATGGCCGAGTCGAACAAGGCCTTCGCGCACTACCGCTGGTAACCGGCCGAGGAGGCGCGGTGTGCGCACGACGCGCACCGCACCTCCTCGTCCCCCCAACTTCCCCACCTACCCCTTCGGAGGAACCCGTGGCACAGGACGTGCTCACCGACCTGAACAAGGTCCGCAACATCGGCATCATGGCTCACATCGATGCTGGCAAGACGACGACCACCGAGCGCATCCTGTACTACACGGGCATCACCCACAAGATCGGTGAGGTCCACGACGGTGCGGCCACGATGGACTGGATGGCGCAGGAGCAGGAGCGCGGCATCACCATCACCTCGGCTGCGACGACGTGCTTCTGGAACAAGAACCAGATCAACATCATCGACACCCCGGGCCACGTCGACTTCACGGTCGAGGTCGAGCGTTCGCTCCGCGTGCTCGACGGCGCGGTCGCCGTCTTCGACGGCAAGGAGGGCGTCGAGCCCCAGTCCGAGACCGTCTGGCGTCAGGCCGACAAGTACGACGTCCCCCGCATCTGCTTCGTCAACAAGATGGACAAGCTGGGCGCCGACTTCTACTTCACGGTCGACACGATCATCAACCGCCTCGGTGCGAAGCCCCTGGTCATGCAGCTCCCCATCGGAGCCGAGAGCTCCTTCGAGGGCGTCGTCGACCTGGTCGAGATGCGTGCCCTCACGTGGCGCGGCGACGCCAAGGGTGACGTCGAGCTGGGTGCGAAGTACGAGATCGAGGAGATCCCGGAAGACCTCAAGGAGAAGGCCGCGGAGTACCGCGCCAAGCTCCTCGAGACGGTCGCCGAGTCCGACGACGTGCTGCTCGAGAAGTACTTCGGCGGCGAAGAGCTGACGATCGCCGAGATCAAGGCGGCCGTCCGCAAGATGACGGTCAACTCCGAGCTCTACCCGATCTTCTGCGGTTCGGCCTTCAAGAACCGCGGTGTGCAGCCGATGCTCGACGCGGTCATCGACTACCTCCCCTCGCCCCTCGACGTGCCTCCCATGGAGGGTCACGACGTCCGCGACGCCGAGAAGATCATCATCCGCAAGCCCGAGTCGTCGGAGCCCTTCTCGGCTCTGGCATTCAAGGTCGCGGTGCACCCCTTCTTCGGTCGACTGACCTACGTGCGCGTCTACTCGGGATCCATCGAGTCCGGCGCCCAGGTCATCAACTCGACCAAAGACAAGAAGGAGCGCATCGGCAAGATCTTCCAGATGCACTCCAACAAGGAGAACCCGGTCGACAGCGTCACCGCCGGGCACATCTACGCGGTCATCGGTCTGAAGTTCACGACGACCGGCGACACCCTGTGCGACCCCTCCGAGCAGATCGTCCTCGAGTCGATGACCTTCCCGGAGCCCGTCATCGAGGTCGCCATCGAGCCGAAGACGAAGGCCGACCAGGAGAAGCTCTCCCTGGCCATCCAGAAGCTCGCCGAAGAGGACCCGACGTTCCGCGTCGAGCTCAACGCCGAGACCGGTCAGACGGTCATCAAGGGCATGGGCGAGCTGCACCTCGACATCCTCGTCGACCGCATGAAGCGCGAGTTCAACGTCGAGGCCAACGTCGGCAAGCCCCAGGTGGCCTACCGCGAGACGCTCAAGAAGGGCATCGAGCGCTACGACTACACCCACAAGAAGCAGACCGGTGGGTCGGGTCAGTTCGCCAAGGTCCAGATCGCGCTCGAGCCCTTCGAGGTCACGGCGGAGTCGACCTACGAGTTCGTCAACAAGGTCACGGGTGGTCGCGTTCCGCGCGAGTACATCCCGTCGGTCGACGCCGGCATCCAGGACGCCATGCAGGTCGGTGTCCTCGCGGGCTACCCGACCGTCGGCGTCCGGGCGCTGCTGCTCGACGGTGCGGCGCACGACGTCGACTCGTCCGAGATGGCCTTCAAGATCGCTGGGTCGATCGCCTACAAAGAGGCGGCTCGCAAGGCCCAGCCCGTTCTCCTCGAGCCGCTCATGGCGGTCGAGGTCCGTACGCCCGAGGAATACATGGGCGACGTCATCGGCGACCTCAGCTCGCGACGCGGGCAGATCTCGTCGATGGAAGACGCCAGTGGTGTGAAGGTCGTTCGGGCCAGCGTGCCGCTGTCGGAGATGTTCGGATACGTCGGTGACCTGCGGTCGAAGACCTCGGGCCGCGCCGTCTACTCGATGACGTTCGAGTCCTATCAGGAGGTCCCCTCGGCTGTCGCCGAGGAGATCATCCAGAAGAACAAGGGCGAATAGTCCCGAACCACGCGGCCGAACCTCGACCGCGTAACATGTACACACACCAATCCGCAGTGTCCGGTAGGCCGGGTCATCGACCCGGCCCCCGGCTCCACTGCAACCGAGTCCTGAGGAGGACCCACAGTGGCTAAGGCCAAGTTCGAGCGGACCAAGCCGCACGTCAACATCGGAACCATCGGTCACGTCGACCACGGCAAGACCACCCTCACCGCGGCGATCACCAAGGTGCTGCACGACAAGTACCCGACCCTCAACGAGGCGTCGGCCTTCGACCAGATCGACAACGCGCCCGAAGAGAAGCAGCGCGGCATCACGATCAACATCTCGCACGTCGAGTACCAGACCGAGAAGCGTCACTACGCTCACGTCGACGCTCCCGGCCACGCCGACTACATCAAGAACATGATCACCGGTGCGGCTCAGATGGACGGCGCGATCCTCGTGGTCGCCGCCACCGACGGCCCGATGCCCCAGACGCGTGAGCACGTCCTGCTCGCTCGCCAGGTCGGCGTCCCCTACATCGTCGTGGCCCTGAACAAGTCCGACATGGTCGACGACGAGGAGATCCTCGAGCTCGTCGAGATCGAGGTGCGCGAGCTCCTCTCCAGCCAGGACTTCGACGGCGACAACGCCCCCGTCGTGCAGGTCTCCGCTCTCAAGGCCCTCGAGGGCGACGAGAAGTGGGCCGCCACGGTCGCCGACCTGATGGACCAGGTCGACGAGAACGTCCCCGAGCCCGTCCGTGCCACGGACCAGCCCTTCCTCATGCCCGTCGAGGACGTCTTCACGATCACCGGTCGTGGAACCGTCATCACCGGTCGTGTCGAGCGCGGCATCCTGAAGCCGAACGACGAGGTCGAGATCGTCGGCATCAAGGAGAAGTCCTCCAAGACCACCGTCACCGCCATCGAGATGTTCCGCAAGACGCTCGAAGACGCACGCGCCGGTGAGAACGTCGGACTCCTCCTCCGCGGCACCAAGCGCGAGGACGTCGAGCGGGGCCAGGTCGTCGTCAAGCCCGGCTCGATCACGCCCCACACCGAGTTCGAGGCGAACGTCTACATCCTGTCCAAGGATGAGGGCGGCCGTCACAACCCGTTCTACGCGAACTACCGCCCGCAGTTCTACTTCCGCACCACCGACGTCACGGGTGTCATCACGCTGCCCGAGGGCACCGAGATGGTCATGCCCGGCGACACGACTGAGATCACCGTTCAGCTGATCCAGCCCATCGCCATGGAAGAGGGCCTCCGCTTCGCCATCCGTGAGGGTGGACGCACGGTGGGTGCCGGTACCGTCACCAAGATCGTCAAGTAAGTACTGGTCCTCCAGCACTTCTGATCTCGTCAGAGAGGTCGGACCCCCCGGGGTCCGGCCTCTTCGTCGTATCCGGGTCCACCATGGAGGCGAGCCGGACGGACCGGCACGGACAGGAGAGATCTCATGGCTGGCTTCGACGACATCAGCAAGAAGGCCCAGGCGTTCCTCAAGGACGGCAAGGTCCAGGACGCCCTGAAGAGCGAGAAGGCCGAGGGTGTCAGCGACGACGTCCTCGCCGCGGTCGCGAAGGCCGCCGACAAGGCGACCGGCGGCAAGCACACCGACAAGATCGAGCAGGCGCGCCAGCAGGCGGACAAGCGGATCGGCGATCGCTGACCCGACCGCTCCAGCGACGCCCTCGTCGGGCGGCCCGGTCCTCCGAGGTCGCCCGATGGCGTACCCCGGGCCGATGCCGGCCCTGACGGTGCGGTGTTGACTCGACGCATGCCGCGTCTCCGCCGTACAGATGCCAGCCGTCCCGGGATCACGCGCCGACGATCGGGGACGGGCTTCACCTACCGTGACGAGACGGGCCTCCTCGTCACGGATCCCGATCTGCGGGCGCGCATCCGGCATCTCGGCATCCCGCCGGCCTGGACCGACGTGTGGATCGCGCCGTATCCGAACGGACACGTGCAGGCGACGGGCGTCGATGCCGCGGGCCGCCGTCAGTACGTCTACCACCCGACGTGGCGCGAGCAGAAGGATCGGGTCAAGTTCGACCGGGCCATGTCCCTCGCGGAGTCGCTTCCGGCGGCGCGTGGCCGGGTGACGCGTGACCTCCACCTGCCCGAACCCGTCCGGGCGAGGGCGCTGGCGGCGGGGTTCCGCATGCTCGACACCGGCTCCCTCCGCGTCGGGTCCGAGCGTTACGCCGAGCAGCACGGCAGTCATGGTCTCTCCACGCTCCTCTGCGCCCATGTCACCGTGTCGGACGACACCGTGGCGCTGTCGTTCCCGGCGAAGAGCGGACAGGCGTGGGAGTCCTCCATCCGGGACCCTGATCTCGCCGCCGTCGTGCGGGGGCTCAAGCGCCGGGGCCCGCGGGCCCGGCTCCTGGCCTGGCGCCCCGAGGCCGGCGCCGCCTGGCGCCCGTTGCACGCGGCGGAGATCAACGAGTACGTCAAGGAGCAGACCGGCGGCGACTTCACGGCCAAGGACTTCAGGACCCTCCACGGCACGGTGGCCGCCGCCGTCAGCCTCGCGAAGAGCGGGCCCCAGGAGTCCCGGACGAGGAGGCGCCGAGCCGTCTCGCAGGCGATGCAGGCGGCTTCCGAGGTGCTCGGCAACACCCCGACGGTCGCTCGCGCGTCGTACGTCGACCCGCGACTGGTCGACGCCTACGAGCACGGCGAGACGATCGACCCGAGGCGTCCGACCGCGGCCGAGTCCGAGGTCAGGGCCCTCCTCTACCGCTGATCCGGCATCACGGCATTAGTCACTGCTCGGCTCCATGACGTACCGTTGAGGGTTGCGTCGGATCGAGTCCGACGCCCGAGAGGAAATACTGCAGTGATGGACGAGTGCATCCACGGTTTCGAGAGGGAGCTCTGCGACATCTGCGCACCTCGCCGACGCGAGCCCCAGGTCGACGCCGACGGTCAGGTCGTGACCCTGGCGCCCAAGCGACGCGCCGCTTCGCGGAAGCCCGAGTCGCTCCGCAGCACCCCGGCCCTCCCGCGGGACATGGCCGCGTCGGCCGTGGCGGCGCAGTCCGCTCTGACGCCCGTGCCGGTGTTCGCCCAGCAGCGGGTCTACCACTGGACCCACGTCTCGAACCTCCCGGGGATCCTCGAGTCGCGTGAGATCACGGCGGGTGCCACGCCGACGCTCGACGTGAGCTCCGAGGCGACGCGGGCGCTCCGTGCCTCCGTGGCCACCGCCTCCGGTGCTCCCGTGGCGGATCACGTCCCGTTCTCGCTGTCGCCGCATGCGAGCGCCTGGGACACCCTCCGCACCGGTGCGGAGGGCTACGAGTGGTCGGACGCCGCGCGCTCAGCCAAGGCGACCGACTTCGTGATGCTCGTCGTCCCGGTCTCGGCGCTCGGTGACGACTTCGTGGTGACCGAGGGCGACGCCGCCGTGCAGGGCGTCCGCGCCGCCGTCGGCGTCGACGCGGCCTCGAGCATGGTGCGACGCTTCTCGCTCGCCGACCCCGACCTCCTCGAGCCCGAGGTCCTGGTCCCGTCACGGGTCGCCTTCGACGCCGTGACCCTCGTCGGCGTTCCGAACGACAAGGTCCGCGACTCGGTCAAGGCCCTCGTCGCCGACGCCGGCGGACACGCTCCGCGGGTCGCCGTCTACCCGCCCTGGTTCCGGCCCTCGCCCGTCGAACAGGCCTGATCACGCGGGTGCCGCGTCCGCCCAGGAGGCGCGCGCGGCACCTGCGGAAATCCGCGACACGCCCGGGTTGCAGCAAATGCAGGCGTGTGGCAAAATCGTCTAGTTCAACATTCCGAGTTGCGCCACGGGCGCCGCTACGGATCACTGCCAGGCAGTGCACAGACGCCATGCGTCTGGGCCGCGGGTAGCAGGACACATCTCACAATGGAATCCCTCGCGACGTCCGCCCTCCGGGTGCGACAGGCGGGGTGATGACCGCGATGATTGCCCTCCCCGGGTCTTCGCCGCGGCCTCCGCCCGGGTTCCGAGATGTTTGACACGAGAACAGCGGTACGCGAGAGACACGTAGTGCCAGATGTTTGCCCAGCAAACAGCGTCAGGCGGCCCCCGAGGTGCGCGACGTCCGAATGAGAGAGAGTCACACATGGCGGGACAAAAGATCCGCATCCGACTTAAGTCGTACGACCACGAGGTCATCGACACTTCCGCGCGCAAGATCGTCGACACGGTCACCCGCGCGGGCGCTACGGTGGTCGGCCCCGTGCCGCTGCCGACCGAGAAGAACGTGGTCGTCGTGATCCGTTCGCCCCACAAGTACAAGGACTCGCGCGAGCACTTCGAGAAGCGCACGCACAAGCGCCTCATCGACATCGTCGACCCGACGCCGAAGGCCGTCGACTCGCTCATGCGTCTCGACCTGCCTGCCGACGTCAACATCGAGATCAAGCTGTAGGGGAGGCGACCATGACCATCAGCACCACCAAGAACGTCAAGGGCCTGCTCGGCAAGAAGCTCGGCATGACCCAGGTCTGGGACGAGAACAACAAGCTCATCCCCGTGACCGTCGTGGAGATCGCGCCGAACGTCGTGACCCAGGTCCGCTCGCTCGAGAAGGACGGCTACACGGCCGTCCAGATCGCCGCCGGTCAGATCGACCCCCGAAAGGCCACCAAGCCCGCCGTCGGACACTTCGACGCAGCCGGTGTGACGCCCCGCCGCCACCTCACCGAGGTCCGCACCGCCGACGCCGCCGAGTACGCACTCGGTCAGGAGCTCACGGTCGACACCTTCGAGGCCGGCCAGAAGGTCGACGTCGTCGGAACCTCCAAGGGCAAGGGCTTCGCCGGTGTCATGAAGCGTCACAACTTCAAGGGCGTCGGCGCCTCGCACGGTGCTCACCGCAACCACCGCAAGCCCGGCTCGATCGGCGCCTCGTCGACCCCCAGCCGTGTCTTCAAGGGCATGCGCATGGCCGGTCGCATGGGTGGCGACCGCGTCACCATCCTGAACCTCACGGTGCACGCCGTCGACGCCGAGAAGGGTCTGCTGCTCGTCAAGGGCGCCGTCCCCGGTGCTCGCGGCCGCATCGTTTTCGTCCGTACCGCCGTGAAGGGGAAGTAGCTCATGGCCACCACTACAGCATCGGCCACCTCGGTCGACGTCCTCGACGCCACCGGCTCGAAGACCGGCACCGTCGAGCTCCCCGTCGAGCTCTTCGACGTCGTCACCAACGTCCCGCTGATCCACCAGGTCGTCGTGGCCCAGCAGGCCGCAGCCCGTCAGGGAACCCACAAGACCAAGCGTCGTGGCGAGGTCTCCGGCGCCGGCCGCAAGCCGTTCAAGCAGAAGGGAACCGGTCGCGCTCGTCAGGGCTCGATCCGCGCCCCTCAGATGACCGGCGGTGGCATCGTCCACGGGCCGCAGCCGCGCGACTACGCGCAGCGCACGCCCAAGAAGATGATCGCCGCAGCCCTGCTCGGAGCCCTCTCCGACCGTGCGCGCGGAGCCCGCGTCCACGTCGTCGAGAGCTTCGTCGCCGATTCGATCTCGACCAAGGTCGCGCTCGACCTCCTCGCGTCCGTCGCGTCGAGCAAGCACGTCCTGATCGTCGTCGACCGCGACGACGAGCTGACCCGCAAGAGCGTTCGCAACGTGACCACGGTCCACGTGATCACGTACGACCAGCTCAACGCCTACGACGTGCTCGTCAGCGACGACATCGTCTTCACGAAGAGCGCCTTCGACGGCTTCGTCGCCTCGAAGACCAAGAAGGAGGCCTCCGCATGAGCGGCTACGGCAAGGACCCTCGCGACGTCATCATCTCGCCCGTCGTCTCCGAGAAGAGCTACTCCCTGATCGATCAGGGCAAGTACACCTTCATCGTCGACCCGCGGTCGAACAAGACCGAGATCAAGCTCGCCATCGAGAAGATCTTCGACGTCAAGGTCGACAGCATCAACACGCTCAACCGGACGGGCAAGACCCGTCGCACCCGTTTCGGCACCGGCAAGCGCAAAGACACCAAGCGCGCCATCGTGACGCTCAAGTCCGGTTCCATCGACATCTTCACGGCTGTCGGCTAGGGAGCAGAGGGATAAAACATGGCTATTCGTAACTACAAGCCCACGACGCCGGGTCGCCGCGGTTCGTCGGTCGCCGACTTCGCGGAGATCACGCGTTCGACGCCCGAGAAGTCGCTGCTCCGTCCGCTGACCAAGTCGGGCGGGCGCAACAACGCCGGCCGCATCACGACGCGACACATCGGTGGTGGCCACAAGCGCCAGTACCGCGTGATCGACTTCCGTCGTCACGACAAGGACGGCATCAACGCCAAGGTCGCTCACATCGAGTACGACCCCAACCGCACCGCGCGCATCGCGCTGCTCCACTTCCTGGACGGCACGAAGCGCTACATCATCGCCCCGAACAAGCTGTCGCAGGGCGACATCGTCGAGTCGGGTGCCGGTGCCGACATCAAGCCCGGCAACAACCTGCCGCTGAAGAACATCCCCGTCGGTACGGTCATCCACGCCATCGAGCTGAAGCCCGGTGGAGGCGCCAAGATGGCTCGCTCCGCCGGTGCCTCGGTCCGTCTGGTCGCCAAGGACGGCCCCTACGCGCAGCTCCGTCTGCCGTCGGGCGAGGTCCGGAACGTCGACGCCCGCTGCCGCGCCACGATCGGCGAGGTCGGCAACGCCGAGCAGTCGAACATCAACTGGGGCAAGGCCGGCCGCATGCGCTGGAAGGGCGTCCGCCCGACCGTCCGTGGTGTCGCCATGAACCCCGTCGACCACCCGCACGGTGGTGGTGAGGGCAAGACCTCCGGTGGTCGCCACCCGGTCAGCCCGTGGGGCCAGAAAGAGGGCCGCACGCGCCACCCCAACAAGGAGAGCGACAAGCTCATCGTCCGTCGTCGTAACGCTGGCAAGAAGCGTAAGTAGGAGTTGTAGAAGATGCCACGCAGTCTTAAGAAGGGCCCCTTCGTTGACGACCACCTGCTCCGCAAGGTCGTCTCGCAGAACGAGGCCAGCACGAAGAACGTCATCAAGACCTGGTCGCGCCGATCGATGATCATCCCGAACATGCTGGGACACACCATCGCCGTGCACGACGGACGCAAGCACATCCCCGTGTTCGTGACCGAGAGCATGATCGGCCACAAGCTCGGTGAGTTCGCGCCCACCCGCACCTTCCGTGGTCACGTGAAGGACGACAAGAAGGGTCGTCGCCGCTAACGCGGCGACGTAAGGAGGAGAGAAATGGTGGAGTCGATCGCACGCGTGCGTCACATCCGCGTCACCCCCATGAAGGCCCGTCGCGTCGTCAACCTGATCCGCGGCAAGCAGGCCCTCGAGGCCCTGGCCATCCTGAAGTTCGCCCCCCAGGGTGCGAGCGAGCCCGTCTACAAGCTCGTCGCGTCGGCCATGGCCAACGCCCGTGTCAAGGCGGACAAAGACAACAGCTACCTCGACGAGCAGGACCTCTACGTGAGCCGTGCATTCGTCGATCAGGGTGCAACCCTCAAGCGGTTCCAGCCGCGAGCCCAGGGGCGCGCCTTCCAGATCCTGAAGCGCACCAGCCACATCACGATCGTCCTCGCGACGCCTGATGAGGTCGAGGCTGCCGACGCTACGAAGAAGGCGAGCAAGTAATGGGCCAGAAGGTCAACCCGTACGGCTTCCGTCTGGGCATCACCACCGACCACGTGTCGCGGTGGTTCACCGACAGCACCAAGCCGGGACAGCGTTACAGCGACTACGTCGCCGAGGACGTCAAGATCCGCACCCTGCTCAAGACCTCGCTCGACCGCGCCGGCGTGGCCAAGATCGAGATCGAGCGCACCCGTGACCGCGTCCGCGTCGACATCCACACCGCCCGTCCGGGCATCGTGATCGGTCGTCGTGGCGCCGAGGCCGAGCGCATCCGCGGCGACCTCGAGAAGCTCACGAGCAAGCAGATCCAGCTCAACATCCTCGAGGTGAAGAACCCCGAGGCCGAGGCTCAGCTCGTCGCGCAGGGAATCGCCGAGCAGCTCGCTGCTCGTGTCGCGTTCCGTCGTGCGATGCGCAAGGGCCTCCAGGGCGCCCAGCGCGCCGGCGCCAAGGGTGTCCGCATCCAGGTGTCGGGTCGCCTCGGCGGCGCCGAGATGAGCCGCTCGGAGTTCTACCGCGAGGGCCGCGTGCCCCTGCACACGCTCCGCGCCAACATCGACTACGGCTTCTACGAGGCCAAGACCACCTTCGGTCGCATCGGTGTCAAGGTCTGGATCTACAAGGGCGACATCACCAACAAGGAGCTCGCACGCGAGCAGGCGAACCAGAAGTCGTCTCGCCCCGAGCGCCGTAACGACCGTGACGGTGCCCGTCGCGGCGGGGGCGACCGCGCTCCCCGCGAGCAGAAGGCACCCGCCACCACAGGAGCTGAGGCGTAACCATGCTTATCCCCCGTCGTGTCAAGCACCGCAAGCAGCACCACCCCGGTCGCAGTGGCCAGGCCACTGGTGGCACCAAGGTCAGCTTCGGTGAGTACGGCATCCAGGCACTCACGCCCGCTTACGTGACCAACCGTCAGATCGAGTCCGCTCGTATCGCCATGACGCGTCACATCAAGCGCGGCGGCAAGGTCTGGATCAACATCTACCCCGACCGTCCCCTCACGAAGAAGCCCGCCGAGACCCGCATGGGTTCCGGTAAGGGTTCGCCCGAGTGGTGGGTCGCCAACGTCAAGCCGGGTCGCGTGCTCTTCGAGCTCAGCGGCGTCAGCGACGAAATCGCGCGCGAGGCACTCACTCGTGCGATCCACAAGCTGCCCCTCAAGGCACGCATCATCAAGCGCGAGGAGGGCGACGCATAATGGCGATCGGATCCAAGGAGCTCCGTCCGACCGAGCTCGACACTTTCGAAGACGAGCGTCTGGTCGACGAACTGAAGAAGGCCAAGGAAGAGCTGTTCAACCTGCGCTTCCAGTCGGCGACCGGCCAGCTCGAGAGCCACGGCCGCCTGCGCGCCGTGAAGCGCGACATCGCTCGCATCTACACGGTCCTGCGTGAGCGCGAGCTCGGCATCCGTGCCACCCCCGTCGCCGTCGAGGCCGCCCCCAAGGCGACCAAGAAGTCGACCAAGAAGGCCGCCGCCGACGAGGCGCCCGCCGCCGAGACCGTCGAGACTGCCGAGGAGAAGTAATGGCTACCGAGAACAAGACCGAGGTCGACTCGGCAGCCGTCGAGACCCGCGGCTACCGGAAGACCCGTCGCGGCTACGTGACCAGCGACAAGATGGACAAGACCATCACCGTCGAGGTCGAGGACCGCGTCAAGCACCCCCTGTACGGCAAGGTCATCCGCCGCACGTCCAAGGTCAAGGCGCACGACGAGGCCAACGCGGCCGGTGTCGGCGACCTCGTCGTGATCAGCGAGACCCGTCCGCTCAGCGCCTCCAAGCGCTGGCGCCTGGTCGAGATCCTCGAGAAGGCGAAGTAGGCCTCGCGGCCTGCTTGCGTAGAAGGAGACACAAGTGATTCAGCAGGAATCCCGCCTCAAGATCGCCGACAACACCGGTGCGAAAGAGATCCTCACCATCCGCGTCCTCGGAGGCTCCGGCCGTCGTTACGCCGGCCTCGGTGACGTGATCGTCGCGACGGTGAAGGACGCCATCCCCGGCGGAAACGTGAAGAAGGGTGACGTCGTCAAGGCGGTCATCGTTCGTACCAAGAAGGAAGTCCGTCGTCCGGACGGCTCCTACATCAAGTTCGACGAGAACGCCGCAGTGATCCTGAAGGCCGATGGGGACCCTCGTGGCACCCGCATCTTCGGGCCGGTCGGTCGCGAACTTCGCGACAAGAAGTTCATGAAGATCATCTCGCTGGCGCCGGAGGTTATCTAAGTCATGGCAAACATCAAGAAGGGTGATCTGGTTCAGGTCATCACCGGCGCGACGCAGACGCGTGGCGGCGACCGAGGCAAGCAGGGCAAGGTCCTCGAGGTCCTCGTCGAGCGCAACCGCGTCGTCGTCGAGGGTGTCAACCTCGTCACGAAGCACGTGCGCGTCGGCCAGACGCAGCGCGGCACCAAGACCGGTGGCATCGAGACGCACGAGGCTCCCATCCACGTGTCGAACGTCGCCATCGTCGACCCCAAGACCAAGAAGCCCACGCGAGTCGGCTTCCGTGAAGAGACGGTCACCAAGGACGGCGTCACCAAGACCGTCCGTGTCCGTTACGCCAAGGCGTCGGGAGAGAACCTCTGATGACTGACACCACCACCACGACCCCGACGGCGCTCCCGCGCCTGAAGGCGAAGTACCGTGCGGAGATCCTTCCGCAGCTGAAGAGCGACTTCGGTTTCACGAACGTCCACCAGGTCCCCGGCCTGGTCAAGATCGTCGTGAACACCGGTGTCGGCGAGGCGGCCCGCGACAGCAAGATCATCGACGGTGCCATCAAGGACCTCACCGCCATCACGGGTCAGAAGCCGCAGGTCACGAAGGCCCGCAAGTCGATCGCCCAGTTCAAGCTCCGCGAGGGTCAGCCCATCGGCGCCCACGTGACGCTTCGCGGCGACCGCGCCTGGGAGTTCCTCGACCGGCTCCTGTCGCTCGCTCTTCCCCGTATCCGCGACTTCCGTGGTCTGAGCGACCGCCAGTTCGACGGCAACGGCAACTACACGTTCGGTCTCACGGAGCAGAGCATGTTCCACGAGATCGACCAGGACCGCATCGACCGTGTGCGTGGATTCGACATCACCGTCGTGACCACCGCCAAGAACGACGACGAGGGACGCGCGCTGCTCAAGGCGCTCGGCTTCCCGTTCCGTTCGGCCGACTCGGCCAAGTAAGATCGTCCGGTCGGCAACTCGCACGTCGAGTTGCCGACCGTTCCCCTGAGGTCGCAGAGATTCGCTCTGCGACCACCCGATCGTCCAGGTCGGCACCCGGTGTACCGGATGTCGAAACCGGATGAGAAAGAGATCAATCGCATGACGATGACAGATCCGGTCGCAGACCTGCTGACCAGACTGCGCAACGCGAACTCGGCCTTCCACGAGACCGTGTCGCTTCCGAGCAGCAAGCTCAAGTCCCACATCGCCGAGATCCTCAAGCGCGAGGGTTTCATCGAGGCGTGGAAGGTCGAAGACGCTCGCGTCGGTCAGACCCTCACCATCGACCTCAAGTACGGCCCCGCCCGTGAGCGCTCCATCAAGGGCATCAAGCGCGTGTCGAAGCCCGGTCTCCGGGTCTACGCGAAGTCGACCGAGATCCCTCAGGTGCTCGGTGGACTCGGTGTAGCCATCCTGTCGACTTCCTCCGGTCTGCTGACCGACCGTGAGGCCCAGAAGAAGGGCGTGGGCGGAGAAGTCATCGCCTACGTGTGGTAACTCGTCATGTCTCGAATCGGAAGACTCCCCATCTCGATCCCGTCCGGGGTCGACGTGAAGATCGACGGCCAGGCCGTCACCGTCAAGGGCCCCAAGGGTGAGCTGTCGCTCATCGTCAAGAGCCCCATCGAAGCCAAGCTCGAAGAGGGCACGGTCGTCGTGACCCGCCCCGACGACGAGCGCGAGTCGCGTTCGCTGCACGGCCTCACCCGTACCCTCATCGCCAACCAGATCATCGGTGTGACGCAGGGCTACACGAAGGGCCTCGAGGTCGTCGGAACCGGCTACCGCGTCCAGGCCAAGGGCTCGAACGTCGAGTTCGCCCTCGGTTACTCGCACCCCATCACCGTCGAGCCGCCCGCGGGCATCAGCTTCACGGTCGAAGGCAACAACAAGCTCACGGTCGTCGGCATCGACAAGCAGGCCGTCGGCGAAGTCGCCGCCAACATCCGCAAGCTGCGCAAGCCCGAGCCCTACAAGGGCAAGGGCGTGCGCTACGCCGGCGAGGTCGTCCGCCGCAAGGCCGGAAAGTCAGGTAAGTAATCATGGGTCTCGGTACACGAGGAAAGAGCAAGTCGGCCGCCACCAAGCGCCGTCACACCCGCCTGCGCAAGAAGGTCGTGGGCACCGAAGAGCGCCCCCGTCTCGTCGTCACCCGTTCGGCCCGGCACGTCTTCGTGCAGGTCGTCGACGACAGCAAGGGCTTCACCGTCGCCAGCGCATCGACCCTCGAGGCCGACATGCGCTCGTTCGACGGTGACAAGACCGCGAAGTCCCGCAAGGTCGGCGAGCTCGTCGCCGAGCGCGCGAAGGCAGCGGGCATCGAGGCCGTCGTGTTCGATCGCGGCGGCAACAAGTACGCCGGACGCGTCGCGGCCATCGCCGAAGGCGCCCGAGAGGCTGGTTTGAACCTGTGAGCGACGCTACGAACACCACACCCCCCGCTGAGCCCGAGGCGACCAAGGCTCCGGCCGAGGCCGTCGTCGAGCGTCCCGTCGAGACGGCTGCCGGATCCGAGTCCAACAACCGCGAGGGTGGTCGCACCGACCGCCGTGGCGGCCAGGGCCGCGGAGACCGCAACGCCGGTGGCCGTGGCCGTGGCGACCGCGACGACAAGAGCCAGTTCCTGGAGCGCGTCGTCACGATCAACCGCGTGTCGAAGGTCGTCAAGGGCGGTCGTCGCTTCAGCTTCACCGCGCTCGTCGTCGTCGGAGACGGCAACGGACTCGTCGGCGTCGGCTACGGCAAGGCCCGCGAGGTCCCCACGGCCATCAGCAAGGGCGTCGAAGAGGCCAAGAAGAACTTCTTCCGCGTCCCGCGCATCGGCAACACCATCCCGCACCCCGTGCAGGGTGAGGCCGCTGCCGGCGTCGTCATGCTGCGTCCGGCTTCCGCCGGTACCGGTGTCATCGCCGGTGGTCCCGTCCGCGCCGTGCTCGAGTGCGCCGGTGTCCACGACGTCCTGAGCAAGTCGCTCGGTTCGTCGAACACGATCAACATCGTCCACGCGACCGTCGAGGCGCTCAAGCAGCTCGAGGAGCCGCGCGCTGTCGCTGCTCGTCGTGGGCTCGACATCGACGCCGTCATGCCGGCCTTCATGGTCCGTGCAGAGCAGGCCGCGCGCGACGCCGCAACCGAGAAGGCAGGTGCATGATGGCCGCCAACCTCAAGGTGACCCAGATCAAGTCCGTAATCAGCGAGAAGCAGAACCAGCGTGACACGCTGCGGAGCTTGGGCCTCAAGCGCATCGGCCAGTCGGTCGTGCGCGAAGACAACAAGCAGAACCGCGGCTACGTCAACACGGTCGCTCACCTCGTGAAGGTCGAGGAGATTGACTAATGGCTGACGAGAAGAAGGAGACGGCCGAGAAGGCCGCTCCGAAGAAGGCCGCCGCCACGAAGGCGACGACCACCAAGGCGGCTCCCAAGGCCGCCGCCAAGAAGCCGGCCGCCGACAAGGCAGCTGCTTCGACGGGTTCGACCACCAAGGCCGCTCCCGCCGCGAAGTCGTCCGACGACGTCGCCCGTCCCCAGGTGCTCAAGGTGCACCACCTTCGCCCGGCTCCCGGTGCCAAGAAGGCGAAGACGCGTGTGGGACGCGGTGAGGGTTCGAAGGGTAAGACCGCCGGACGTGGAACCAAGGGTCAGAAGGCCCGGTACCAGGTCAAGGTCGGCTTCGAAGGTGGGCAGATGCCTCTGCACATGCGTACTCCGAAGCTGCGCGGGTTCAAGAACCCGTTCCGCGTCGAGTACCAGGTCGTGAACCTCGAGAAGCTCGGCGAGCTCTACCCGCAGGGTGGGGACGTCACCGTGAGCGACCTCGTCGCGAAGGGCGCCGTCCGCAAGAACGAGAAGGTCAAGGTCCTCGGACAGGGCGACCTCAGCGTCAAGCTGACCGTCGCGGTCGACAAGGTCTCCGGCTCCGCCGAGGACAAGATCGTCGCCGCCGGCGGGTCCGTCACCAAGTAATCACCTGAGGGGGTGGTCCGCAAGGGCCACCCCCATCAGTCGTCTATCCTCGTACCGGGAGGCACCACGTGTTCAGAGCTGTCGCGCGAATCATGCGCACCCCCGACCTTCGTCGCAAGATCGGGTTCACGCTCGGCATCATCGCGCTCTTCCGGTTGGGTTCGTTCATCCCCGCACCGTTCGTGGACTACCAGAACGTGCAGCTCTGCCTGGCCGGCAACACGGGCACCTCGGGTCTCTACGAGCTCGTCAACCTCTTCAGCGGCGGGGCGCTGCTCCAGCTCTCCGTCTTCGCGCTCGGCATCATGCCGTACATCACATCGTCGATCATCGTGCAGCTGCTGCGCGTGGTCATCCCGCACTTCGACACCCTGTACAAAGAGGGCCAGTCGGGTCAGGCGAAGCTCACCCAGTACACGCGCTACCTCACCATCGCCCTCGGCATCCTCCAGTCGACGACCCTGATCACCGTGGCCCGCTCCGGCGCCCTGTTCAGCGGATCCGGCGCTGCCGAGTGCAGCCAGCTGATCACGAACGACGCCTGGTACGCCGTGATGCTCATGGTCATCACCATGACGGCCGGAACCGGCCTCATCATGTGGATGGGCGAGCTCATCACCGAGCGCGGCATCGGCAACGGCATGTCGCTGCTGATCTTCACCTCCATCGCGGCGCGTTTCCCCACGGCCCTCTGGAGCATCGCTCAGGCCCGCAGCTTCGAGATCTTCCTCATGGTCATCGCCGTCGGCCTGGTCATCATGGCCGCCGTCGTCTTCGTCGAGCAGTCCCAGCGACGCATCCCCGTGCAGTACGCCAAGCGGATGGTCGGCAGGCGGACGTACGGCGGCAACAACACGTACATCCCCATCAAGGTGAACATGGCCGGCGTCGTGCCCGTCATCTTCGCCTCGTCGCTCCTGTACCTCCCGGCTCTCGTCGCTCAGTTCAACCAACCGGCCGACGGCACAGCGCCTCCCGCGTGGGTCAGCTGGGTGCAGGCCAACCTCACCTCAGGTGACAACCCGCTCTACATGCTCGTGTACTTCGCGCTCATCGTCGGGTTCACGTACTTCTACGTCGCGATCACCTTCAACCCCGAAGAGGTCGCCGACAACATGAAGAAGTACGGCGGGTTCATCCCGGGCATCCGCGCCGGTCGACCCACGGCCGAGTACCTCGACTACGTGCTCACCCGCGTCACGCTCCCCGGTGCTCTGTACCTCGGCATCATCGCCCTCATCCCGCTGATCGCCCTGGCGACCGTGGGTGCGAACCAGAACTTCCCCTTCGGAGGCGCGAGCATCCTGATCATCGTCGGCGTCGGTCTCGAGACGGTCAAGCAGATCGACTCGCAACTCCAGCAGCGTCACTACGAAGGGCTCCTCCGATGACCGCCGGTGTCGACGGCGCGGTCAGCCCGCGCCTCCTGATCGTCGGTCCTCCCGGCGCGGGCAAGGGCACTCAGGCCACGGCGATCGCTCAAGCCTTCAAGATCCCCGCCATCTCGACGGGCGACATCTTCCGGGCGAACGTGAAGAACGAGACCGAGCTCGGACTCAAGGTCAAGGCGATCCTGGACGCCGGAGACTACGTCCCGGACAGCCTCACCAACGAGCTCATCTCCGACCGCCTTAGCCAGGCGGACGCGGCCGAAGGGTTCCTCCTCGACGGCTACCCCCGCACGATCCCTCAGGTCGAGTTCCTCGACGCCCGTCTCGCCGCTCAGGGTCAGGCGCTCACCGCGGTCGTCCAGCTCGTCGCCGACCGCGACGCGATCGTCGAGCGGCTCCGCAAGCGGGCTCTCGAGCAGGGGCGCTCCGACGACACCGAAGACGCCATCCGCCACCGTCAGGATGTCTACCTGCGCGAGACCGCTCCTCTCATCGAGACGTACCGTGAGCGCGGACTGCTCGTCGACGTCGACGGACTGGGCAGCGTCGACGAGGTGGCCGCACGCATCGACGCGGCCCTGAACGACCGCGGCCTGCGTCCCGTCGCGACGGCCTCCTGACGCGCGTGGGTCTGCGTCGACCCGGGATCTACAAGAGCCGGGACGAGATGCGGTCCATGATCCGTCCGGGTCTGCTGACGGCGGAGTCGCTCGACGCCGTGGCCGCGGCCATCCGACCCGGGGTCTCGACTCTCGAGCTCGACGCCATCGCCGAGAAGGTCATCCGCGACGGTGGCGGCGTGCCCAACTTCATGCTCGTCCCCGGATACCGTCACACGGTCTGCGCCTCCGTCAACGACGAGGTCGTCCACGGGATCCCGGGTGAGCGCGTGCTCCGCGCCGGCGACATCGTCTCGATCGACAGCGGTGCCGAGGTCGACGGGTGGAACGGCGACAGCGCCCGCACGTTCGTCCTCGACGAGGCCGATGCCACCGAGGTGGACTCCGAGCGCCGTCGTCTGAACCGGGTGACCGAAGAGGCCCTCTGGCACGGCATCGCGGCTCTGGCGACCGCCCGTCGACTCGATGAGGTCGGTGGCGCGATCGAGGACCACGTCGAGAGCCAGGGCGTGTTCGGGATCATCGAGGACTACACCGGTCACGGCATCGGCCGTTCCATGCATGAGGATCCGCCGGTCTTCAACTACCGCGTGTCCGGTCGCAGCCCAGTCGTCAAGCCGGGTCTCGTGGTGGCCATCGAGCCCATGATCACCCTCGGAACGATCGACACGGTGACGCAGGCCGACGACTGGACGGTCTCGACGACGGACGGCTCCGACGCCGCGCACTGGGAGCACTCGGTGGCCGTCCACGACGGTGGCATCTGGGTCCTCACGGCAGCCGACGGAGGAGCCTCAGGACTCGCGCCCCTCGGCATCCGCCCGGTGCCCATCGCCTGACGGGCGCGACGTCGCCGCGACGTCCCCGCCGGACCCTCTCGCGCCTCCTCGGGCCGCCGGAGTCAGCCGTTGCCGACCGAGCAGGTCTGCTCGGCCGCCGTCTGACCGCTGATGGACGACGGGAGCGTCGAGACCGGTGCCTCCGTCGAGGCCGGATCGGGGACGGATGTCGGAGCCGGGGAGGTGCCGGTCGCCTCGGTCGGTTCGGTCGTCTCGCTGGGCGCGGGGGCATCCGAGGAGCCTTCGACGACGGAGGCGCGTCCGGTGGCCTCGTCTCCGACCGTAAATTTGGTGTCGGCGGCGAGGGCGGCGTTGAGCGTCGCGGCGTCCGCCTCGGCCGGGACGACGCGGTTGGAGTCGTACGGGTCGTCGACCACGGGGTACTGCACGAAGACGATGTCGGCGGGGGAGAGCCCGCGCGCCGCGTACGCGAGCTGGACGAGCGTGTCGGGGGAGTTGAGGGTCGACGAGAGCTCCATGTTGCCGAGAGCCGCCGACGCCAGCTTGTAGAGGGTCGCCGGGTTCGAGAGCGTGCCCACGGAGAGGATCTGGCGCATCATGGCCGACAGGAACACCTGCTGCGAGCTGATCCGCGCGAGGTCGCTTCCATCGCCGACACCGTGACGCGTGCGCAGGAACGCCAGCGCATCGACGCCCTGGAGAGAGTGCGTCCCGGCCGCCAGGTCGAGACCGCTGTCGGTGTCGGTGATCTGCTGCGCGACGCAGACGTCGACGCCGCCGAGGGCGTTGGACATCTCGATGACTCCGTCGAAGGTGATGGCCGAGGCGTAGGGGATGGCGAGCCCCGTGAGGGACTCCACGGTCGACACGGTGCACGACAGGCCGCCGCGTTCGAGGGTGGTGTTGAACTGCGTGCGGCTCTCCGCGGGGTAGTACGTGCCATCCGGACCGGTGCACTCGGGGACGTCGACCATCAGGTCGCGCGGGAAGCTGATGGCGCTCAGCTGCTGGTGGTCCTCCGACAGGTGGACGAGGATCGTCACGTCGTTGCGGGCGCCCTCGGTCGTCCCGGCGTCGATGGCGCTGTCGGCCACGCGGACGTCCGTCCCGACGAGCAGGATGTTCGCGCCTCCCTGGATCTCGGAGATCTTGACGTCCCGCACGGTGTCCTCGTTGCCGAGCACCACCGTCGACACCCCGGACGTCGCGGATCGCACGGCGATGGCCGCCACGGACGCGCCGCTCACGAGGACGACGGCGAGGCCGCCGGCGACCAGGGCGAGAAGAGGGCGGAGAGATCCGCGTCGACGGAGCCGACCGTGACGGGCGACGCCGCGCAGCCGCGACGGGGTGGGGCGACCGGGCATGCGGGCTCCTCTTCGGCGTGTCTCGTCGGATCCGGCGTGTCGCATCGACATCGCGGGTTGCTGAACTATAGCGGCATCACCTAAGCTCGACCTTTGGTGTCTCGTGCTCGTTCTGTGCGCGGGTTCACCGCATCCCCGCACGACCAACACCCCCGAACCTGAGCGACAGTGAGGCTATGGCCAAAAAAGACGGTGTCATCGAAATCGAAGGCGCAGTGATCGAGGCTCTTCCCAACGCGATGTTCCGCGTTGAGTTGACGAACGGCCACCGAGTTCTCGCCCACATCTCCGGAAAGATGCGTCAGCACTACATCCGCATCCTCCCCGAAGACCGCGTGATCGTCGAACTCTCGCCCTACGACTTGACCCGCGGCCGGATCGTCTACCGCTACAAGTAGGGCGTGCTGGAAAGGAACGGCCTCACGCACCCGTGAGGCACGAAGCCAGCGAGATCAAGGAATCAGCAATGAAGGTCAACCCCAGCGTCAAGCCCATCTGCGAGCACTGCAAGGTGATCCGCCGCAAGGGCAACGTCATGGTCATCTGCAAGAGCAACCCGCGCCACAAGCAGCGCCAGGGCTAGCCCTCGGGTCGCGTGACGCGGCCTGAAGATGCCGGATCGGCTCCGCCGGTCCACTGCAACACCGACAAAGCAGCACCAGAACCACGATCGCTCCGGCGGTCGCGGGGACACCCCGGGGCGGAGGCCCGGGCACCGGTGCTGTGACAGACCTCCACCACTCTCCGAGGAGAAGCCACCATGGCACGTCTAGCAGGCGTTGACATCCCGCGCGACAAGCGCGTGGAAGTCGCACTGACCTACATCTACGGAGTCGGGCGCACGCGTGCGCTCCAGACTCTCGCCGACACCGAGATCGACGGCAACATCCGCGTCAAGGACCTGACGGACGATCAGCTCGTCCTTCTCCGCGACCACATCGAGGGCAACTTCAAGGTCGAGGGTGACCTCCGTCGCGAGGTCGCCGCCGACATCCGCCGCAAGGTCGAGATCGGCAGCTACGAAGGCATCCGCCACCGCCGCGGCCTGCCTGTCCGCGGACAGCGCACCAAGACGAACGCTCGTACCCGCAAGGGCCCGAAGCGCACCGTCGCCGGCAAGAAGAAGGCTCGCTAGGCCCCGGCGCCCGCCGTACTCGCCCTTAGGTTGTAGGAGAAAAAATTGGCAGCACCGAAGTCGGCCGCGCGTAAGCCCCGCCGCAAAGAGAAGAAGAACGTCGCCGTGGGTCAGGCCCACATCAAGAGCACGTTCAACAACACCATCGTTTCGATCACCGACCCCTCGGGTGCCGTGCTGAGCTGGGCTTCGTCCGGCGCGGTCGGCTTCAAGGGTTCGCGCAAGTCGACGCCCTTCGCCGCGCAGCTCGCTGCCGAGTCGGCCGCTCGACAGGCGCAGGAGCACGGCGTCAAGAAGGTCGACGTCTTCGTCAAGGGTCCGGGTTCCGGTCGCGAGACGGCGATCCGTTCGCTTCAGGCCGCCGGCCTCGAGGTGGGCTCGATCAACGACGTCACCCCGCAGGCGCACAACGGCTGCCGCCCGCCGAAGCGTCGTCGCGTCTAACTGAGTTCCCGCCCGTCGCGTCCCCCTCATCCGGTCATCGGATGGAGGGGGCGCGGCGGGCTACACCGCGTTCACACCGCCTCCAGCGTCACCCGCCGGGGCCCCACAACTCAACAGACCCGACCGGCCCGCCACCTGTCGTACCGCCAAGAGTCATATAGCGGACTCTTCGCCGAAAGGAATCCACAGTGCTCATTGCACAGCGCCCCACCCTCACCGAGGAGAACATCTCGGAGTTCCGTTCACGCTTCGTGATCGAACCCCTCGAGCCCGGTTTCGGCTACACCCTCGGCAACTCGCTGCGCCGCACTCTTCTGTCGTCGATCCCCGGAGCCGCTGTCACCAGCATCCGCATCGACGGTGTGCTGCACGAGTTCACGACCGTCCCCGGTGTGAAAGAAGACGTCACCGAGGTCATCCTCAACATCAAGCAGCTCGTCGTCTCGAGCGAGCACGACGAGCCCATCACGGCGTACCTGCGCAAGCAGGGTGCCGGTCAGGTCACGGCCGCCGACATCTCGGCCCCGGCCGGTGTCGAGATCCACAACCCCGAGCTCGTCATCGCGACCCTGAACGACAAGGCCAAGTTCGAGCTCGAACTGACCATCGAGCGTGGCCGCGGCTACGTCTCGGCCGTCCAGAACCGCAGCGAGTTCAGCGAAGCGGGCCAGATCCCGATCGACTCGATCTACTCGCCCGTGCTCAAGGTGACCTACCGCGTCGAGGCGACTCGTGCCGGTGAGCGCACCGACTTCGACCGCCTGGTCGTCGACGTCGAGACGAAGCCGGCGATCTCGCCGCGCGACGCCATCGCCTCGGCCGGCCGCACGCTGACGGAGCTCTTCGGCCTCGCCCGTGAGCTGAACACCGCCGCAGAGGGCATCGAGATCGGCCCCGCGCCGGTCGACGCCGTCCTGTCGAGCGAACTGCAGACCCCGATCGAGGACCTCGACCTGTCGGTCCGCAGCTACAACTGCCTGAAGCGCGAGGGCATCAACACGGTGTCCGAGCTGGTCGCACTCTCCGAGACGCAGCTCATGAACATCCGCAACTTCGGTCAGAAGTCGGTCGACGAGGTGAAGGACAAGCTTGTCGAGCTCGGTCTCTCGTTGAAAGACACGGTCCCCGGGTTCGACGGAGCCCACTTCTACAGCGGTTACGACGAGGAAGAGACCAACTAGGTCTCGTCTCCCGACGCCCTGATCATCTTCGACAGCTAGGAAACAAAGATCATGCCCAAGCCCACCAAGGGTCCCCGCCTCGGAGGCGGCCCGGCTCACGAGCGTCTGATGCTCGCGAACCTCGCCGCTTCGCTCTTCGAGCACAAGAGCATCAAGACGACCGAGACCAAGGCCAAGCGCCTGCGTCCCGTCGCCGAGCGCCTCGTCACCTTCGCGAAGCGGGGCGACCTCGCGTCGCGTCGTCGTGCGATGCAGACGCTGCGCAACAACAAGGACGCCGCGCACATGCTCTTCACCGAGATCGCGCCGCTCGTCGAGAACCGTGAGGGCGGCTACACGCGCATCACGAAGCTCGGCTTCCGCAAGGGCGACAACGCCTCCATGGTGTCGATCGAGCTCGTCCTCGAGCCCGTCACCCCCAAGGTGAAGTCGTCGTCGAGCAGCAAGTCGGCCCCGGCCGCCGCTGCTCCCGCCGAGGAGGCCCCGGTCGAGGAGACCGAGACCGTCGAGGAGTCGGCGCCCGTCGAGGCCGAGACCGAGACGGCTGCCGCCGACGAGGTCGAGGCCGATGCCGCCGAGAAGTCGGACGACACCGCGAAGTCGGACGACACGAAGTAGTCGAGTCCCTCCGGAAGGACCCTGCAGCCCTCGTGCTGCAGGGTCCTTCTTCGTCGTCCCGGGGGTCGGTCCCGGGGGTCGGTCCCGGGGGTCGGTCCTGGTGGAGACCCCCGGTCCTCAGCTTGGGGGCCACCCGTGTACCCCGCTCGGGGGGTGTTCACTCGGGCGTCACGTCCCGGAAACCTGTGGAGATGCCAAGAAACATAAGGTCGTGTCGTCCCTGCCTCTCCGACGAAGGATCGCATGTCCGTTCGCCCCCGCCCCCTGACCCGGAAGCACATCGCCGTGGCGACCGGGCTCGCCCTCCTCGTGGCGCCCCTCGCGCCGCTGACCGCCGCCGACGCGGCCACCTCGGCCCCCGCCGCGGTCGCAGCCGCCGACGGCCTCATCATCGACGAGGCGTACCTCAAGGGCGGAAGCGCGAACGCGCCGTTCACCCACAAGTTCGTCGAGCTGTACAACCCGACGAGCAGCGCGATCTCGCTCGCCGGCTGGTCCCTGCAGTACCGCGCGGCGACCGCGACGGCCGTGTCCGGCGTCGGCGCCCTCGCCGGCACGGTGCCCGCCGGTGGCAGCTTCCTCGTGCAGCTCACGAGCAACGGCACCGTCGGTGAGGCGCTGCCCACCCCCGACGCGACGCTGGGGCTGAACCCCAGCGGCTCGACCGGCACCCTCGTGCTCTCGGATCGGGCGACGGCCGTGACCCTGCCGATCGGCGCCTCCTCGGTGGGTGTCGACGGAGTCGTCGACCTGCTGGGCTACGGGACCTCGAACACGTACGAGACCCGGGTCGCGGCGACCTCGGGCGGGAACGCCGTCCCCAACTCGCTGACGCGCACCGACCACGTCGACACCGACGTCAACGGCGACGACTTCTCGGTGTCCGACGTCGTCACGCCCACCAACTCGACCGGTGGCGGTGACGTGCCCACGGATCCCGAGGAGCCCACCGAGCCCGCGCCGTCGGTCGACGTGACCATCGCCGAGCTGCAGGGTGCGACGGCCACGAGCCCGTACGACGGGCAGCGCGTGACCACGCGCGGCGTCGTCACCGCGACGTACCCGACCGGCGGGCTGAACGGCTACGTCATCCAGACCCCGGGGACGGGAGGCGCGCTGGACTCAGCGACGCACGGCGCCTCGGACGCGGTCTTCGTCTTCTCGTCGGCGACCGCCTCGTCCGTGTCGATCGGCGACTACGTCGAGACGACCGGTCAGGCCGGCGAGTACTTCGGTCTCACACAGGTGACCGTCGCGACGCCCGCCGACCTGACGGTGCTCGACGCCGGATCGGTCACGGCTCCGCTGCCCGCGACGGTCGGATTCCCCGAGACCGACGCCGAGCGCGAGGCCCTCGAGAGCATGCTGATCGCGCCGCAGGGCGAGTTCACCGTCAGCGACGTCTACACGACCAACCAGTACGGCGAGGTCGTGCTGGCGGCCGGCGACGGCCCGCTGCTGCAGCCCACCGAGGTGGCCCGCCCCGGAAGCGCGGAGTACACGGCGGCGGTTGCCGAGATCGCGGCCCGCAAGGTCGTCCTCGACGACGGATCGTCCGTCAACTTCTTCACGGCCTCGAACCAGTCGATCCCCGTGCCGTACCTCTCGACGGAGGCGCCGGTCACCGTGGGTGCGCCCGTCACCTTCGACGAGCCGCTCATCCTGGACTTCCGCAACTCGTCGTGGAAGCTGCAGCCCACCGAGCGGGTGACCGGCGACACGGCCACGGCCGATCTGCCGGTGTCGTTCGGGAACATCCGCGAGGCCGCTCCCCGCGACGTCGGGGGCGACCTCCGACTCGCCGGGTTCAACGTGCTGAACTACTTCCCGACCACGGGTGATCAGCTGACCGGCTGCACGTACTACACCGACCGCTTCGGCGAGCCGGTCACCGTGCAGGGCGGCTGCGACGCGCGCGGAGCCGCGAACCAGGCGAGCTTCGAGCGCCAGCAGGCGAAGATCGTCGCGGCCGTCAACGGGCTCGACGCCGACGTGGTCTCGCTCGAGGAGATCGAGAACTCCGCCCGCTTCGGCCAGGACCGCGACGCGGCGCTGTCGACCCTGGTCGACGCTCTGAACGCCGACCTCGGCTCCGACGAGTGGGCGTTCGTCCCCTCGCCCGCCGCCCTCCCGGCGAACGAGGACGTCATCCGCCTGGCCTTCATCTACAAGAAGGCGACGACCGAGACCGTGGGAGGGTCGCGCATCCTGACCGACGCCCCGGCCTTCAGCAATGCCCGTCAGCCGCTCGCGCAGACGTTCGCTCCGGTCGGCGCGCCCGACGACGCGGACTTCGTCGTGATCGCGAACCACTTCAAGTCGAAGGGCAGCGGCACCGGCGTCGACGCCGACCTGGGCGACGGGCAGGGCGCCTCGAACGCCTCGCGGGTGAACCAGGCGGAGGCGCTGGCCGCGTTCTCGACGCGGGTGCAGGCGGACGCCGGCACCGACAAGGCGTTCCTGATCGGCGACTTCAACGCCTACTCGCAGGAGGACCCGATCGAGGTGCTGCGCGACGCCGGCTACACCGACCTGGGGTCGACCGAGACCGACGAGTACAGCTACGTGTTCGGCGGCCTGAGCGGATCGCTCGACCACGTGCTCGCCAGCCCCGCCGCGGTCGAGGCCGTGTCCGGGGTCGACATCTGGAACATCAACGCGGGCGAGTCGGTCGGTCTCGAGTACAGCCGCTACGACTACAACGCGGCGCCGCTCTACGCCGACGGCCCGTACCGGTCGAGCGACCACGACCCGGTCGTCGTGGGGCTCGAACTGGTCGGCGACGTCACGCCCGAGGAGCCCGAGCAGCCGGGCGAGCCCGAGCAGCCCGGTCACGGGGGAGGCGCGCCCACCCTCGGCCAGATCGTCACGGCGATCGTCACCGCGGTCATCGACTGGTTCAAGCAGCTCTTCGGCTGGCGCTGGCGGTAGCCGGCGGGCCGGGTGAGTCCGGCCGGTGCTGAGCAGGGCCCCGCGTCGTCGACGCGGGGCCCTGTCGTCGTCTCTCGTAGAATCGCAGGGTGACGACGACCGACGAGCAGGCCCTGACGCGGGTCCGACTGAACGTCGCGTACGACGGCACCGGCTTCTCGGGCTGGAGCGAGCAGCCCGGTCGACGCACGGTCCAGGGCGAGATCGAGCAGGCCCTCGTCACCCTGTTCCGGCGACTCGGCGACGTGCCGACGGTCACCGTGGCCGGGCGGACCGACGCCGGAGTCCACGCTCGGGGTCAGGTCGTCCACCTCGATCTGACGGATGCGCAGATCGCGCAGCTCCAGCGGCCGCACCGGGGCATGGTCGACCGGTCGCCGCTCGATGCCCCGACGGTGCTGGCGCGTCGCCTGAACGGGCTCGCGGGCGCGTCCGACGAGATCGTCGTCTCGGGAGGGCGGGTCGCGCCTCCCGGGTTCCATGCCCGTTTCGGGGCGCTCTGGCGACGGTACGAGTACCGCATCGCCGACCGGGGTGCCGAACGCGACCCGGCGAGGCGGGGTCATACGCTCTGGTACGACCAGCGTCTCGACCTCGATCTGATGAACGCCACCGCCGCAGGTCTCCTCGGGCTGCACGACTGGGCCGCCTACTGCCGCCACCGCGAGTACGCGACGAGCATCCGCGAGCTGCAGGAGTTCCGATGGAGGCGCGAGGCCGACGGCGTGCTGATCGCGACCGTGCAGGCGGACGCCTTCTGTCACAACCTCGTGCGGAACCTCGTCGGCGCGTGCGTCGCGGTGGGCGAGGGCGTGCTGCCCCAGCATCGGGCCGTGGGCATCCGCCGCGAGGCCGCACGCAACGGCGAGTTCCGCGTCGTCCCCGCCCACGGGCTGACGATGGTCGAGGTCGGCTATCCGCCCGACGACGAGGTCGCGGCGCGGACGCTGCTGACGCAGGTGAAGCGGTCGGCCGCCCAGGTCGACGAGTGACGTTTGACGGCCCTGAGGCCGTCGGGTATCGTTGCCCCTTGGTGTCTGCGCAACTGCGCGCTTTCGCCCGAAGTTGAGCCCTCCACCTGATTCGTTCTCGTCGCATCTGCCTCGAGAACGGCGCCGGAGCGGGATTCACGAACCTCTCACCTCGACAAGGAAGCAGCACTACTGTGACGCGCACTTTCTCCCCCAAGCCGGCTGACGTTCAGCCGAACTGGCTGATCATCGACGCCAACGACGTCGTGCTCGGCCGTCTCGCCAGCCACGTGGCAGCCCTGCTGCGCGGCAAGCACAAGCCGACCTTCGCTCCGCACATGGACATGGGCGACTTCGTCATCGTCATCAACGCCGACAAGGTGGCCCTCACCGGCTCCAAGCTGGCCGAGAAGCTCTACTACCGTCACTCGGGCTACCCGGGCGGCCTGACGGCCACCACGTACTCCGAGATGGTCGAGAAGCACCCCACGCGTGCGGTCGAGAAGGCCATCCGCGGCATGCTGCCGAAGAACTCGCTGGGCCGTGCCCAGATCAAGAAGCTGAAGGTGTACGCGGGTGCCGAGCACCCCCACGCTGCTCAGCAGCCCACGGTTTACACCCTCGACCAGGTCGCCCAGTAGCGTCCGCCTTCAGACTTAAGGATTCCCACACAGTGGCTCAGATCGCAGATTCCATCGACCAGGCTCCCCAGAGCTTCACCACCGAGAGCACGGCCACCGAGGCCGAGGCGACGCCCCGCGCCGTCCTGAACGTCTCGGGTTCGGCCGTCGGTCGCCGCAAGGAGGCCATCGCCCGCGCTCGCCTCGTGCCCGGCACCGGCACCTTCGTCGTGAACGGCCGCACGCTCGAGGAGTACTTCCCGAACAAGCTGCACCAGCAGCTGATCAACGACCCGTTCAAGGTCCTCGACCTGCTCGGCGCGTACGACGTCACCGTCAAGGTGACCGGCGGCGGCCCCTCCGGCCAGGCCGGCGCGCTGCGCCTCGCCATCGCCCGTTCGCTCAACGAGATCGACCGCGAGAACAACCGTGCGACCCTCAAGAAGGCCGGCTTCCTGACTCGTGACGCCCGCGTCATCGAGCGCAAGAAGGCCGGTCTCAAGAAGGCCCGCAAGGCCTCGCAGTTCTCGAAGCGCTAAACGCGCACTCCACGGCAGGTCTCGCGATGTCGCGTCTCTTCGGTACCGACGGTGTTCGGGGCCTCGCCAACCGTGAGCTGACCGCCGCGCTCGCCCTGGGCCTCGCCCAGGCGAGCGCGGTGGTGCTCACGAAGGGGCATCACGCCGATGCCCGACGCGCCGAAGGGCGGCGACCCGTCGCCGTCGTGGCACGCGACCCCCGCATCTCGGGGGAGTTCCTGACCGCCGCCGTCAGCGCGGGTCTGGCCAGCTCCGGTGTCGATGTGCTCGACGCCGGGGTCATCCCGACCCCCGCGGCGGCGTTCCTCGTCGACGACATCGGCGCCGACTTCGGCGTGATGATCAGCGCCTCGCACAACCCGGCGCCCGACAACGGCATCAAGTTCTTCGCGTTCGGCGGCACGAAGCTGCCCGACGAGGTCGAGGACCGCATCCAGGCCGCGATGAGCGAGCCCCAGCTGATGCCCATCGGCGCCGACGTCGGTCGGATCCGGCGTTTCGCCGACGCCGAGGACCGCTACGTGCTGCACCTCCTCGGTGCGCTGCCCAACCGCCTCGACGGCATCCACGTCGTCCTCGACTGCGCCCATGGCGCCGCGGCCGCCGTCTCGCCCGAGGTGTTCACCGACGCCGGTGCGAAGATCACGCTGATCGGCGCCGACCCCGACGGCGTGAACATCAACGACGGCGTCGGTTCGACGCACCTCGACAACCTCGCCCGCGCCGTCCTCGAGCACGGCGCCGACGTCGGGATCGCGCACGACGGCGACGCCGACCGCTGCCTGGCCGTCGACGCCACCGGCGCCGTGGTCGACGGCGACCAGATCATGGCCATCCTCGCCGTCGCTCAGAAGGAGCGCGGCGCCCTCGCCTCCGACACCCTCGTGGCCACGGTCATGAGCAACCTCGGTCTCACCCGGGCCATGGCCGAGAACGGCATCACCGTCCGCCAGACCCGCGTCGGCGACCGGTACGTCCTCGAGGACATGAACGAGCACGGCTTCACGCTCGGCGGCGAGCAGTCCGGTCACATCGTCTTCAGCGACTACGCGACGACGGGCGACGGGATCCTCACCGGCCTGTCGCTGGTGGCTCGCATGGCGGCGACGGGCAAGAGCCTCGCCGAGCTCGCCTCGGTCATGACGGTGTTCCCGCAGATCCTCATCAACGTCACGGGCGTCGATCGCGATCGTCTCGCCGACGACGAGGGCGTCGCCGAGGCCGTCGCCGCTTTCAGCGACGAGCTCGGAGACACGGGGCGGGTCCTCCTCCGTCCGTCGGGCACCGAGCCCGTCATCCGGGTCATGGTCGAGGCGGCCGACCAGGCGACCGCGGATCGCGTCGCCCACGCTCTGGCCGACGTCGTCCGCGAGCGGCTCGCGCTCTAGCGGGTCCGACCCGCGCCTGCCTCAGGCCCCGTGTCCCCGCACCCGTGCCGGCGTCGGGCACCATGGGTGCATGCTCCTCCTGCTGCCCGCCGTGGTCTTCGCCGTGCTCTACGTCGTCAGCCGCGTCCGTGACGCTCGCCGTCTCCGCAACGGCGTGTTCCTCGTCGCAGCCCTCGGCTGCCTGCTCGTGGCCGGTGTCCTCGAGGTCGCCGCGACCGGGCCCGCACAGCAGAGCGCCGTCCTGCTCGGCGTCGTTTTCGTCGGACTGCTCGTGGTGGTGCTCGCGTTGTTCCTGCTCGGCAACGGAGTCACCATGCTGCGTTCCGAGGGGCGCAGCCTCGGCAACCTGCTCTCGCTGCTGGCGGGCGTCGCCATCCTGCTCGTGCCGGTCGCCGCGGCCGTGCTGGTCTTCGGGCCCGACGTCGTCGAGCTGCCGGGACCGGTCGGGGTCGTGCTCGTCGCCCTGGGCGTCCTCCTGGTCTTCGTCGCGGGGTACGCGGCCGCGACCTTCGCCGCGTTCGGGCTCTATTCGCTGGTCTACAGCCGCTACCGGCACACGCGCACTCCCGCGACGGTGGTCGTGCTCGGCTCCGGCCTAATCCGCGGCGAGGTGCCGCCGCTGCTGCGCAGCCGTCTCGACAAGGCGCTCTCGGTCTACCGCTCCGTGCCCGGCACGGTCGCGAGGCCGCTGCTGGTGCCGTCGGGCGGCCAGGGCTCCGACGAGCCGCGCGCGGAGGGCGACGCGATGGCCGAGTACCTCCTCGCGCAGGGAGCCGACCCCGCCGACGTCCGGCCGGAGACCGCCTCGACGAGCACTCGCGAGAACCTGCTCCTCTCGCGCGAGGTGCAGCGCGCCGCCGGCCGCGACGGCAGCACCCTCGTCGTGACGAACGATTACCACGTGCTGCGCGCCGCCCTGCTGGCCCGCTCGATCGGGAGCGACGCCCAGGTCGTCGGGTCGCCGACGGCCGCCTACTACGTGCCGAGCGCGTTCCTCCGCGAGTACATCGCGATCATGGTCGAGCATCGGCGGCTGAACGCCGCGGCGGTGCTGATGCTGGCGGGGCTCGTCGGGCTCGCCGTCGTCTGGTCGCTGCTGCCGATCTGACCCGACCCGCGCCTCCTCGGCCCCTGGCGGCAGGGCGACGGACGGGGCGGTCCGGTCAGATCTTGCGCAGCAGGACCGAGTCGACCTTGTGATCGGCGGACTTCCGGAGCACCAGCGTCGCGCGGGACCTCGTGGGCAGCACGTTCTCGAGCAGGTTGGGCTCGTTGACCTCGCGCCAGATGCCCGACGCGAAGCGCCGCGCCTCGCCCTCGTCCATGTCGGCGAAGCGGTGGAAGTACGAGCGCTCCTGCGTGAACGCGCTCTTCTGCAGGGCGAGGAACCTCTCGACGAACCAGTTCTCGATGTCGCCCGTGCGGGCGTCGACGTAGACGGTGAAGTCGAAGAGGTCGCTGAGCGCGAGGCGACCGCCGAGGGGCGGCTGCAGGACGTTCAGGCCCTCGACGATCAGGATGTCGGGTCGACGGACGACGACCTCGGCGCTCGGCATGATGTCGTAGCTCGTGTGCGAGTAGAAGGGTGCGCGCACCTCCTCGGCGCCGCTCTTGACCTGCGAGACGAAGCGCAGCAGGTGACGCCGGTCGTACGACTCGGGGAACCCCTTGCGGTGCATGATCCCGCGGCGCTCGAGCTCGGCGTTGGGGTAGAGGAAGCCGTCCGTCGTGACGAGCTCGACGCGCGGGGTGTCGTCCCACCGCGACAGCAGCTCTCTCAGGAGGCGTGCGACGGTGGACTTGCCGACCGCGACGGACCCGGCGACGCCGATCACGAACGGCGTCCGCTGCGCGCGTTCGCCGAGGAAGTCGCTGGTCGCCCGGTGCAGATTGCGCGCCCCGGCGGCGTACAGGTTCAGCAGGCGGCTGAGCGGGACGTAGACGTCCTGGACCTCGCTCATGTCGAGCCGGTCGCCGAGCCCGCGGAGCTGGACGATCTCGGTCTCGGTGAGAGGGAGGCGCGTGGCCGGGGCCAGATCGGCCCACGCGGCACGGTCGATCTCGACGAACGGGGAGGCGTGCGCGGTCGCGTGCGTCGTCGGGGTCGCGTCGGCCATGGGGTCGAGGCTACCCGCTGGCCGAAGCCGTAGGATCGTCCCCATGTGCGGAATCGTGGGTTACGTCGGAGAAGTCGGTCTGGGCGAACGGAGCGTGGAGGTGCTGCTGGGCGGTCTCAAGCGCCTCGAATACCGCGGCTACGACTCGGCGGGCGTCGCCGTGATCGACGCCGACGGTCGTCTCGACAGCCGCAAGAAGGCCGGCAAGCTGAAGATGCTGATCGACGACCTCGAGGCCACCCCGCTGGTCGACGGCCGGACGGGGATCGGCCACACGCGCTGGGCGACGCACGGCGGCCCGACCGACTCGAACGCCCACCCCCACCTCGCCGACGACGGTCGGCTGGCGCTGATCCACAACGGCATCATCGAGAACTTCTCCGAGCTGAAGGCCGAGCTCGTCTCCGAGGGCGTCGAGTTCCAGAGCGAGACCGACTCCGAGGTGGCTGCGCACCTGGTCGCGCGGGCCTATCGTGCCGGTGGCGGCGACCTGGCCGAGGCCCTCCGCACGGTCGTCAACACCCTGCACGGCGCCTTCACGCTGCTCGTCGTGCACGCCGACCAGCCCGGCCTCGTGGTCGGCGCCCGTCGCAACTCGCCGCTCGTCGTCGGTCTCGGCGACGGCGAGAACTTCATGGGCAGCGACGTGGCCGCCTTCATCGCGCACACCCGTCGCGCGATGTCGATCGGGCAGGACCAGCTCGTGTCGATCCGCCCCGACTCGGTCGAGGTCGTCGACTTCGAGGGCCGCCCCGTCGAGACCACCGAGTTCGAGGTCGACTGGGACGCGTCGGCCGCCGACAAGGGCGGCTGGTCGAGCTTCATGGCGAAGGAGATCAGCGAGGAGCCCGAAGCCGTCGCCAACACGCTGCTCGGCCGCGCCGTCGACGGCGCAGTCACCCTCACCGACCTCGACGGCGTGCGCGAGCAGCTGCTCACCGTCGACCGCGTCATCGTGATCGCCTGCGGCACGGCCGCCTACGCCGGCATCCTCGGCAAGTACGCCATCGAGCAGTGGGCGCGCATCCCGGTCGAGGTCGAGCTCGCCCACGAGTTCCGGTACCGCGACCCCGTGCTCGACGCCCGCACGCTGGTCGTCTCGATCAGCCAGTCCGGCGAGACGATGGACACCCTGATGGCCGTCAAGTACGCCCGCGAGCAGGGTGCGCAGGTGCTGTCGATCTGCAACACGCAGGGGTCGACCATCCCTCGCGAGTCCGACGCCGTCATCTACACGCACGCCGGCCCCGAGGTCGCGGTCGCGTCGACCAAGGCGTTCGTGGCGCAGGGCACCGCGCTGTTCCTCCTCGGTCTGCACCTCGCCACGCTGCGCGGCACCCTGACCGCCGAGCAGATCGCCGAGCAGGTCACCGACCTGCAGGCCATCCCCGAGAAGATCATCCGCGTGCTCGAGAGCTCGGACCGCATCCGGACCCTCGCCGGCTGGATGGCCGACACGCGCTCGGTGCTGTTCCTCGGCCGTCACGTCGGGTACCCGATCGCCCTCGAGGGCGCGCTCAAGCTGAAGGAGCTCGCGTACATCCACGCCGAGGGCTTCGCCGCCGGCGAGCTCAAGCACGGTCCCATCGCGCTGATCGAGCCGGGTCAGATCGTCTTCGTCATCGTGCCGAGCCCTCGCGACCCCCGCAGCCTGCACCCCAAGGTCGTCTCGAACATCCAGGAGATCCGCGCCCGAGGCGCCCGGGTCATCGCGATCGCCGAGGAGGGCGACGCGGCCGTGCTGCCGTTCGCCGACGAGGTGCTGCACATCCCGCTCGCGGCCCCGCTGTTCGAGTCGCTCCTGGCCGTCGTGCCGTTGCACATCTTCGGGATGGAGCTCGCCGCGGCCAAGGGGCTCGACGTCGATCAGCCCCGCAACCTCGCGAAGTCCGTGACCGTCGAGTAGATGCGATCCGGGCACCGATGACACACCGAGCGACAGCGTGATCGCCGGCATCGGGGTCGACGTGGTCGACCTCGCGCGCTTCGAGCGATCCCTCACCCGGACCCCGGCTCTGCGGGGGCGTCTGTTCGGCGACGACGAGACGCGACTGCGCGACGGCTCGCCCCGGTCGGCCTCGTCGCTCGCCGCACGGTTCGCCGCCAAGGAGGCGCTGATCAAGGCCCTGGGCGGGTCGACGGGGGTCTCGTGGCACGACATCGTCGTCGTGTCCGACGACCAGGGCGCCCCGTCGTTGGCGCTCCGGGGCGGGGCGGCGGCCCTGGCCGACAGCCGCGGCGTCGCGCACCTGCACCTCTCTCTCAGCCACGACGGCGGGGTGGCCGTCGCCTACGTCATCGCCGAGCAGGCCGACCGGCCCGCTGGCGGCACCACCGACCGACCTCCGTCGGCGACCATCCGAGACGAACCCGAGGAGACGATCCCCGCGTGACGCAAGACGCCATCATCACCGTCGACACCGCGGCCCTCCGCCACAACGTGGGCGTGCTGCGCGCCGCCGTCGCCCCGCGCGCCGTCATGGTCGTCGTCAAGGCCGACGCCTACGGGCACGGCGCGGTCGAGTCGGCGAAGGCGTTCGTCGAGGCCGGGGCCGACTGGCTGGGTGTCGCCGACCTCGACGAGGCGCTCGCGCTCCGTCGCGGGGGCCTCACGGCTCCGATCCTCGCCTGGCTGCACGCGCCGGGCGAGTCCTTCGAGGCCGCGGCGGCCCACGACATCACCCCCGCCGTGTCCGACGTGGCCCAGCTCGAGGCGGCGGCCGCGGCCGGGGTGCGTGCCGTGCACCTCTGCGTCGACACGGGGTTGAGCCGCAACGGCGCCGTCGAGGCCGAGTGGCCCGCGCTCTTCGGCCGCGCGGCGGAGCTCGCCGACCGCCTGCCCGTCGAAGGGCTGATGAGCCACCTCTCGAACGCCTCACCCGAAGAGGACGGCAAGCAGGCCGCCGCGTTCGTCCGCGCACGCGGTCTGCTCGGCGACCTCGGCATCGACCCCGAGCTGTCGCACCTCGCCGCCTCGGCGGCCGGTCTCAGCTACTCGGGCACCCGCTTCGGACTCGTCCGGTTCGGCCTGGCCGCCTACGGCATCAGCCCCTTCGGCGGGCGCACGGCCGCCGAGTGGGGGCTGCGCCCGGCGCTGACGCTCTCCGCGCCCGTCACCACCATCAAGCGGGTGCCCGCCGGCGAGGGCGTCTCGTACGGCTACCTGTTCCGCCCCGAGCGCGACACCACGATCGCCGTGGTCCCGGTCGGCTACGCCGACGGCGTGGACCGCGCCGCGAGCGACCGGGCCTCCGTGACCATCGGCCGTCGCACCTACCGGGTCCGGGGGCGCATCGCGATGAACGCCTTCGTCATCGACGTGGGCGACGATCCCGTCGAGGTGGGCGACGACGTCGTGCTCTTCGGCGACCCCGCGTCCGGGCACCAGAGCGCCGAGGACTGGGCCACCGCCTCCGGGGGGATCACCTACGAGACCGTCGCCTGCCTGTCGGGCGCCCTGACCCGGAGGTACCTGTGAGCGCCGGCTATCTGCGACGGGCGACCGTCGACCTCGCGGCCTACCGCGCCAACCTCTCGTCGCTGGTCGAGCGTCTCGCGCCGGTCGAGGTGCTCGCCATCGTCAAGGCCGATGCGTACTCGAACGGCATCGACGTCATGGTCCCCGAGGCCGTCGCCGCCGGCGTCCGCTGGTTCGGCACGGTCGAGCTCGCCCCGGCGCTGCGACTGCGACGAGCCGGCGTGGCGCTCGAGGCGTCCTTCTTCGCCTGGCAGCTCGGACCCGACGACGACTACGCGGGGGCCGTCGAGCACCGGGTCGACCTCGGCGTGTCGACGCTCGAGCAGCTCGAGGCCTTCGCGGACGCGGCCCGCCGGGCCGGCTCCGAGGCGCTGGTGCATCTGACCATCGACACCGGCCTGCACCGCGAGGGCTGCCTCCCCGCCGACTGGGCCGAGTTCGTCTCCCGGGCGGTGGCCCTCCGCGACGAGGGCGTGGTGCGCCTCCGCGGGGCCTTCTCGCACGTCTCCGAGACCAGCGAGGCAGACGACCACGCGGCGTCGGTCGTGTTCCGCAAGGCGCTCGCCGACGCCGAGGCGCTCGGCGCGACGTTCGAGAAGCGGCACATGTCGTCGAGCTCGGCGGGCATGGAGCACCCCGAGAGGCGCTTCGACATGGTGCGCATGGGGTCGAACGGCTACGGCATCCCCGTGACGGAGGGCGTCACCGCGAGCGACCGGGGTCTGCGGCCCGTGCTGACCCTGAGCGCCTGCGTCGTGCGCGTGAAGCGGGTCCCCGCCGGCACGGGCGTCTCGTACGACTACACGTACCGGGCCGAGCGCGACACGACGCTCGCGCTCGTGCCGATCGGCTACGCCGACGGCGTCAGCAGGCGGGCCCAGCACGGGGTGGAGGTGACGGTGCGGGGTCGCCGGTACCCGATCGTCGGGCGCGTGGCGATGGACCAGTTCCTGATCGACGTCGGCGACGACCCGATCGAGGTCGGCGACGAGGTCCTGCTCTTCGGGTCGGGCGACGGCGGCGAGCTCACCATCGGCGAATGGGCCGAGGCCACGGGCACGATCCCCGAGGAGGTCTCGTGCCGCATCGGCGCGCGCGTGCCGCGCGTGTACCTGGGCCGCCGGGCATGACCGACGACGCCCTCCCGCTCTTCGACGGTCCGGTGGCCGACGCCGAGACGATGGAGGCCCTGGGCCGCCGTCTCGGCGGCCTGCTGCGGGCGGGCGACCTCGTCGTCCTGACCGGTCCGCTGGGTGCCGGCAAGACGACGCTCACCCGCGGCATCGGCGAGGGTCTGCAGGTGCGCGGGCAGGTCGCGAGTCCGACCTTCGTGCTCGCGCGGACCCACCCGAGCGCGACGGGCGCGCCCCTCGTCCACGTCGACGCCTACCGGCTGGGGGGCGCGGCCGAGCTCGACGACCTCGACCTCGACTACGAGGGATCGGTCGTCGTGGTCGAGTGGGGAGCGGGGCTGCTCGACGGCGTCTCCGAGTCGTGGCTCGACGTCGTGATCGAGCGACCGACCGGCGCGGGAGCGGCCGCCGCCGACCCCGCGAGCGACCCCGACTCCGATGCCGACCCCGACGCCACGGTCGACGAACCGCGCCACGTGACGATCACCATGCACGGGCCCCGCTGGGCCCACCTCTAGACGCCGGGGCGCGAGCCGAGGAGGCGCGGGTCGTGTCGGACGCGTCGCCTACGATTGACAGGTGATCCTGGCCATCGACACCTCCGCGGGGACGACCGTCGCCGTCGTCGACCGCGACCGCGGCGTGCTCGCCGAGCGGACCGAGACGGACACCCGGCGTCATGCCGAGGTGGTCGGCACCCTCATCGAGTCGGCCCTCGCCGGGGCCGGCGTCGTGCCGACCGACCTCAGCGCCGTCGTCGCCGGCGTGGGGCCGGGGCCGTACACGGGGCTGCGCGTCGGCATCGTCGCCGCGCGCGCCTTCGCCTTCGGCATCGGGCGCCCGTGCCTCGCGGTCGCCAGCCACGACGCGGTCGCCTTCGAGCGCCTCTCGACGGGCGCGGGCGGCAGCGGCTCGGTGGCCACGCCGAGCGGGCGACTCGACGCGCCGCTCGTCGTGGTGACCGACGCGCGTCGTCGCGAGGTCGCGTGGACGGCCTACCGCGGGCTCGACGCCGACGGGCTGCCGGTGCCCCTCGACGGCCCGACGCTGGCCCGCCCGGCCGAGCTCGACGGCGTCCTCGGCGAGGCCGCCGCCTGGCCGCGCACCGACCCCGACGACACCGCGGTGTCGGCCGCCGCGCTCGGGATGCTCGCCGAGCGGCTCTTCGAGCACGGCCGGGAGTTCGCCGGGCCGGCGCCCCTCTACCTCCGCGAACCCGACGTCACGGTCTCGGCCGGTCCGAAGCCGGTCGGGCGATGAGCGCGATCCTCCGCCGCGCCTCCCTCGGCGACCTCGACCGCGTCATGGCACTCGAGACCAGCGTCTTCACGACCGATGCGTGGTCCCGAGAGGGCATGGCGCACGAGCTGGCATCGCCCGACGGCTGGTACCTCGTGGCCGAGGACGACGGGGTCGACGGGGCGGGCGAGACCTCTCTGGCCGGTTACTGCGGTCTGCTGGTGCTGCCCGGCGCCCCGGACGCCGACGTGCAGACCATCGCGGTGGCCCCCCGGGCTCGCCGCCGTGGACTCGGCCGCGCCCTCATGACCGAGATGATCGACGAGGCGCGCCGCCGTCGGGTCCGCGAGATGTTCCTCGAGGTCCGCGCCGACAACCCCGGCGCCCAGCACCTCTACGAGTCCCTCGGCTTCGAGCCCATCGCCGTGCGCCCGCGCTACTACATGCCCGACGGGGTCGACGCCGTCGTGATGCGGCTCGCCCTCACCCCCGCGTCGACCGGCGCGGTCGGCACGTCGGACGCCGCCTCGCAGACAGGACACTCCTCGTGACCCCGACCCGCGCCTCCTCGGCCTCCACCGCCCCGTCGGAGCCTCTCGTGCTCGGCATCGAGACGAGCTGCGACGAGACCGGCGTCGGCATCGTCCGCGGCACGACGCTGCTCGCCAACGTCATCTCGTCGTCGATGGACGAGCACGCGCGGTACGGCGGCGTCGTGCCCGAGGTCGCCGCGCGGGCGCACCTCGACGCGATGCAGCCGGCCCTCGAGGCGGCGCTCGCCGAGGCCGGCGTCACCCTCGACGAGCTCGACGCGATCGCCGTGACGAGCGGGCCGGGGCTCGCCGGCGCCCTCATGGTCGGCGTCGGAGCGGCCAAGGCCCTCGCCCTCGCGACCGGCACCCCGCTCTACGCCGTCAACCATCTGGTCGGGCACGTCGGCGCCGACGTGCTCCGCGACGACGACAGCGAGATCGAGCTGCCGACCATCGCCCTGCTGGTGTCGGGCGGGCACACGTCGCTGCTGCACGTCCGCGACCTCGTCGACGACGTCGAGCTGCTCGGCGAGACCATCGACGATGCGGCCGGAGAGGCCTTCGACAAGGTGGCGCGCCTCCTGGGGCTGCCCTACCCCGGCGGGCCCCAGATCGACCGCGTCGCCGTCGACGGCGACCCCGCCGCGATCCGGTTCCCCCGCGGGCTCACCCTGCCGAAGGACCTCGTCAAGCACCGTTACGACTTCTCGTTCTCGGGCCTGAAGACCGCGGTGGCGCGCTGGGTCGAGCGTCGTCGCGACGAAGGAGGCGCGGTGCCGGTCGCCGACGTCGCCGCGTCGTTCCGCGAGGCCGTCGCCGACGTGCTGATCACCAAGGCGCTCGCGGCCTGCGCCGACCTCGGCGTGCCGCGCCTGCTGCTCGGCGGGGGAGTGGTCGCCAACGCGCGCGTCCGCGAACTCGCCCACGAGCGCTGCGCCGCGGCCGGCGTCGAGCTGCGCGTGCCGCCCCTGTCGCTCTGCACCGACAACGGCGCCATGATCGCCGCGCTCGGCGCACAGCTGGTCGCCCGCGGGCATGCTCCGTCGCCCCTCGACTTCGGAGCGGACTCGACCCTGCCCGTGACCTCGGTCTTCGTGGCCTGAGCGCCGGGCGGCGCCCTGCGGCGACGGACGGACCGGTCCTCCACGGGAGCGCGCATTCTCCACGGGTGGGGCGGGCTCGGGGCGGACGCGGGTCGGTTCCGCGTAGGCTCGGGGCCACTCAGACAGAAGGAGACCTCGGCATGACCGACCACGACCCGGCCCGCCAGGGCCCGCAGAACCCGCAGGGCGCCCCCGCCGCCTACCCGCAGCAGCCGTACCAGCAGAACCCGTACCAGAACCAGGGTCAGGGTCAGGGCGGCTACGGGCAGCAGAACCCGAAGACCAACGTGCTGGCCATCGTGTCGCTGGTCTCGAGCATCCTCAGCTCGTTCATCTTCAGCATCGTCGCGATCGTCACGGGCCACATCTCGCTGCGCCAGATCAAGCGCACCGGCGAGCAGGGCAAGGTCATGGCGATCATCGGCCTGGTGCTCGGCTACCTCGGCCTCCTCGGCGCCATCGCCCTCGTCGTCTTCTTCATCGCCGCCATCGCGGCGGGCGGCTTCGCGTACGACCAGAGCTACGGCACCGACGGGTTCTGATCTCTCCGGGTGTCCTCATCGACGACGTCGATACCATGACGGGGTCCGCGCTCACCGGCGCGGGCCCCGTCGTGCTCCGGGCCTCCGCGCCCGCACCACGACCGCCGCTCTGCACTCGAAAGGGTCCTCATGGCCACCGACGACACGACATCCGACCCGGCCGGCCAGGGGCCGCCGGCCGACGCCTCCGCCGACGCCTCCGCGTCCGCGCCGTCCTCGGCTCCGAGGTCGACCGGGCCTGACGGGTCCGCTCGCGACGAGGCCTCGGCGGGGTCGCCGCCGCTGCCGCCGACCGCGTTCCCCGGCGCTGCCACCCAGCCCGCGCCTCCTGCGGGCTCACGGCCGACCGGCGACCCGTTCGTGGCGCCGGGGCAGCATCCCGCCCCGGGCGGCTCGGCACCGGCGCCGCAGGGGCCTCCCGGTTCGGCGCCCTACGGTCAGCAGGGTCAGCCTGGTGCGTACGGTCAGCAGGGTCAGCCCGGCGCGTACGGTCAGCCCGGACCCACCGGCCAGCAGGGTCAGCCTGGTGGGTACGGTCAGCAGGGTCAGCCTGGCCCGTATGGAGAGCAGGGTCAGCCCGGTGCCTACGGTCAGCCCGGCCCGTACGGTCAGCAGGGGCGGCCCGGCCAGCAGGGTCAGTACGGCGCCCCTCACGCCGCAGGTCGGCAGCAGCCCTACGGCGGACCACAGCAGCCCTACGGCGCGCCTCAGCAGCCCACCGGAGCCCCCCGGCCGCAGCAGCCGTACGGCGCTCAGCCGCAGTACGGCGCCCCGCAGCCCTACGGCGCCCAGTACGGCTCGTACCAGCAGGGCGCTGGTCGGCCGACGAGTCTGCTGAGCATCCTGTCGATGTCGGCGTCGATCCTCGGGGTGCTGGTGTCGCTCATCCTGTTCGGCACGGGCATCGTCTTCTCGATCGCCGGCGTCGTCCTCGGTCACCTCGGTCAGAAGCGCGAGCGTCACGCCCGCGGCTTCTGGCTCACCGGTCTCATCACGGGCTACGCGGGGATCGGCATCTCTCTGCTGATCATCGGACTGTGGGTCGTCTTCTTCCAGTGGATCGGCAACATGCCGCCGACCGGCGGGTACTACAGCGGGTCCTGATCGCCCCGACACCCGACGGCCGCCGCACCTCATGGGTGCGGCGGCCGTCGTCGTCGGTCCGGGTGCACCGCGTCGCGGACGGCGCGGAGCCCGTTCCGACCCGGCTCCGTCACCCGTGCGTCGACCCGCGGGTCGACCCGCGTGTCGGGCTCAGGCGCGTTCGCAGAGCAGGGCCGTGTGGCGCCCCGCGACGCGGGTCAGCACCAGCGTCGCTGAGTTCGTCCCCTGCAGCGACAGGCGCTTGCGGAACGTCGCGGGGTCGACGTCGACCCCGCGCTTCTTGATCTCGAGGCGGCCGATGCCCCGCGACCGCAGCTCGCGCTTCAGGGTCCGCTCGTCGAGGGGGAACGTCTCGAGCACCCGGAACTGCTGCGCGAACGGGGTCTCGACCCGGTGGTCGGTGCTCAGCCAGGCGATGTCGCGGCTGATCATGCGTGCATCGATCGACCGTGCGAGGTCCCCGATCAGCCGGGCGCGGATGACGGCGCCGTCGGGTTCGTGGATCCACTCGCCGATGTCGTCGACGTCGACGTCGTCCGAGTCGGCGGGCGCGGTCAGCTCCGCCGCCCCGGAGGCGCTGATCACGAGCGCCGATCGGCCCACTCCGGTCCGTGCGAGCGGCCCGAACCAGACGCCCGCCTCGACCACGTCGCGATCGACCGAGATCCACTGGCACTCGGCGTCGGTCGGGAGGAGGTCGCGGTCGATGCCGGGGCCGAGCTTGACCCCGGTGGGCAGCCGCTCGGCGAAGCCGAACGCGACGTCGAGCGACGGCGACCAGTCGGCGGGGTCGGCGATCCGCTTCGTCGCGCTGTGCCCGCCGGTCCGCCGAGCCGGATCGAGGTAGACCCCGTCGACGTCGCTCAGATCGGTCGTCTCGGCGTCCCCCTGGCGCACCCTCGACGCCGGCCACGGCGAGAGGTTGTACGACGCGACGGCGGCGGTGACCTCGTCGCGGTCGACGGCGAGCACGTCGAGCTCGAGCGCGGCGAAGGCGAGGGCGTCGCCGCCGATGCCGCAGCCGAGGTCGGCGACGCTGCGGAGCCCGGCGGAACGGAAGCGGTCGGCGTGACGGGCGGCGACTCCGAGCCGCGTGGCCTGCTCGAGGCCCGCCTCGGTGAAGAGCATGCGGCTGGCGAACTCGCCGAACTTGCCCTCGGCCCGGGCTCGGAGGCGCGCTTGCGTCAGCACGGCGGACACCCGCTCGGGCGGGTGGCCCTTCTTGCGCAGGGCGGCGACCGACGAGACGACGTCGTCGGAGGCCTTCCACGCGGGCAGAGAGTCGAGCAGCCGGAGCCCCTCGGGAGAGAGGACTTCGAGCAGCTCCGAGGCATCCATGTCGTCCAGTCTCGTGCATCCGCGAGGGGGCGACTCCCGCCGCTCGGGCGGATCCGCGCTGCCCCGGGGCAGCGGTCCGGTTCGACTGGCACTCGGATTGACCGAGTGCCAGTGACGCCCTAGAGTTGTTTCTGGCACTCGCACGTGGCAAGTGCCAACCCACGTTTTTCGAAGTTCCGAGAAAGTAGAGGTCAACCGTGTCGGTCTCCATCAAGCCGCTCGAAGATCGCATCGTCATCCAGCAGGTCGAAGCCGAGCAGACCACGGCCTCCGGCCTGGTGATCCCCGACACCGCGAAGGAGAAGCCCCAGGAGGGCGAGGTCGTCGCGGTCGGACCGGGTCGCATCGACGACAACGGCAACCGTGTGCCCCTCGACGTCGCCGTCGGCGACAAGGTCATCTACAGCAAGTACGGCGGAACCGAGGTCAAGTACGGCGGAGAGGACTTCCTCGTCCTCTCGGCTCGCGACGTCCTCGCCGTCGTCGTCCGCTAGTCGGTCGACAGAGCATCATCACGAGAACCCCCGCTTCGGCGGGGGTTCTCGTCGTCTCACCCCCAGGAGGCGCGGCTCGGCCCCTCCGCGCACCGCGCCTCCCGAGAACGGCAGACGAGCACTCCACCGTGGCAGAGGTGGACGTGTCGGGGTGTCGGCCGGTCCGCTTACAGTCGTGACGTGACCAGCAGTCGTTCCCGCACCTCCTCCGCCTCCTCCGTTCCGTCAGCCGAACCGGCGCCCGGCGGCGACCCGACTCCCACGGGCCGTCCGGCAGCCGACCCGGCCGTGCGCTCGGGGCTGGCGTTCGCCGTCGGCGCCTACGGGCTCTGGGGCGTCCTGCCGGTGTTCTTCCTGCTGATGTCGCCGTCGGGGCCCTTCGAGATCGTGGCCTGGCGCATCGTCTTCTCGCTCGTCTTCTGCCTGGTGCTGCTGGCCGTGACCCGGGGCCTGCCGTCGTTCATCCGGTTGCTGCGACAGCCTCGTCTCGTCGCGACGATGGGTCTGGCCGGCGTCTTCATCGTCGTCAACTGGACGGTCTTCATCACCGCGGCGCTCGCCGGCCACGTCGTCGAGGCCGCCCTCGGGTACTTCATCAACCCGATCGTCACGGTCCTGCTGGCCGTCGTGGTCCTGCGCGAGCGACTCCGCCCCGCTCAGTGGGCCGCCGTCGCGTTGAGCGGCGTCGCCGTGCTCGTCATCGCGGTGGGCACCGGCGACATCCCGTGGGTGTCGCTCGTGCTCGCGTTCTCGTTCGGTCTGTACGGGCTCGTCAAGAAGCAGGTCGGCGGCCGGGTCGACGCCGTCGGCGGGCTGACCCTCGAGACGATGCTCATGACGCCGGTGGCCGGTGCGGCGCTGATCGTCATGGCCGCCACGGGTCTCGGCGGCGGGGTCGTGTTCGGCTCGGTCTCGGTCGTCCACACGCTGACCGTGATCAGCTCGGGCGTCGTCACCGCCGTGCCGCTGCTGTTCTTCGCGTCGGCCGCACGTCGGCTCCCGTTGGCCACGATCGGTCTGACCCAGTACCTCGCGCCGGTTCTGCAGCTCGTGGTCGGCGTGGTGCTGCTCCACGAAGAGATGCCGGTCACGAGGTGGATCGGCTTCGCCATCGTCTGGGTCGCGTTGATCGTCCTGTCGGTCGACGCGCTGCGGGCGAACCGCCGAAACCGCGGTATTGAGCGCAAGTCACGAATTGCTAACGAAACGGTCCAGTGACGACGAGAACACACGCCAGAAACAATCCAGCCCTAGTTTCTACTCAATCGCGAGGACCGTCTGCCTAGTGTCGGTCCGGCTCTCCGCGCTTCACGAAAGGGACTACGGATGATCCGATCCACCAAAGGCCTGAAGGCTCTGGCGCTCGCAGGGGCCGCCTCCGTCCTTCTGGCCGCCTGTTCGTCGACGTCGTCGACTCCGTCGGAGGGCTCGTCGTCGTCGCCCTCGGCCTCGGCGTCGCAGAAGGCCGACCCCGCAGCATCGTGCGAGGCTCCCAGCAGCCCCGGACAGGACGCCCTCCGCATCGGCACGATCCTGCCGAACACGGGAACCCTCGCCTACCTGGCACCGCCCGCCGAGGCCGGCATCGGCCTCGCGGTCGAGGACATCAACGCCGCCGGCGGCGTGCTCGACCAGGACGTCGTCGTCGAGCCCCGCACCGACTCCGGTGACAGCAACGACCTCACCGTCTCGAGCGCCGCAGCGACGCAGCTCATCGACGCGAAGGTCCCGGTCGCGATCGGCGCCGAGTCGTCCAGCGTCACGCTGAACGTCATCGACCAGCTGACCGCCGCGTGCATCGTCGAGATCTCGCCGGCCAACACGGCGTCCGCGCTCAGCGGCTACTCGTCGTACTACTTCCGCACCGCGCCGCCGGACTCCGTCCAGGGCTCGGCCCTCGGCACGCAGATCGTCAACGACGGTCGCGCCAACGTCGCGTTCCTCGTCTTCAACGACACCTACGGCACCGGTCTCCGTGACGCCGTCCAGGAGTCGGTGGAGGCCTCGGGCGGCTCCGTCGTCTACGGCGGCACGGGCGAAGGCCAGGAGTTCCCTCCCGGTCAGACGACCTTCTCGTCCGAGGTGACGGCGGCCCTGGCCACCGACCCCGACGCGATCGTCATCCTCGCGTTCGACGAGACCAAGTCGATCGTCCCCGAGCTCGTCGCCCAGGGCGCCGACATGACCTCCATCTACATGTCGGACGGCAACACGGCCGACTACAGCGAGGACTTCGACCCGGGCACCCTCGAGGGCGCTCAGGGCACGATCCCCGGTGCGTTCCCCTCGACCGACCTGCAGAAGCGCTTCAACGACTTCTACCAGGAGAGCGCGGGCTCGGCCCTCACCGACTACTCGTACGCACAGGAGTCCTACGACGCCACCATGCTCGCCGCGCTCGCCGCGGTGAAGGGCGGCGGAACCGACTCCGGCACCATCCAGGCCAACATGGCCTCGGTGTCGGGCGCCGACGGCGGCACCGAGTGCGCCACCTTCGCCGACTGCAAGACGGCGATCGAGGCCGGCGACGACATCGACTACACCGGCCCTTCGGGCATCGGACCGTTCGATGACCAGAACGACCCGTCGAGCGCCTTCATCGGCATCTACAAGTTCGACGGCGACAACAAGATCGTCTACCAGACGGCTGTCGAGGGCTCGGTCCAGTAACTCGGTCCCTTCTCCAGCGGAGGCCCCGGCGCGTGTGCGCCGGGGCCTCCGTCGTGCGTGCGGTGCGTGTGGTGCGTGCGGTGCAAGCGGCGCGTGCGGCGCGTGCGGTGCGTGCGGTCAGCGCGTCCAGCGCGTCCGTCCGGCGCGGTCGAGGGGGCGGAAGATGCCTTCGCGGCCCGGTTCGACGTTGCCCCGGATGCTCGAGTGGTCAGAAGGTGTCTTTCGCGGCGTGTGGAAGGGCATCTTCTGACCACCCGGGGCTCCCGGGAGGGTGCGGGTCCGGGTCCGGGTCCGGGATCGGATGCGCCGCGTCTGCTCGAGTGGTCGGACGGTGTCGTTCGCGGCGTCTGGAAGGACATCTTCTGACCACCCCGGGTCGCGGGGCGGGATGATGCCGCCCGCACGACGCGAGCCCGGCACGGCGCGAGCCAGCACTACGCGAGCCCCGCACGGCGCGAGCCCGCACGGCGCGAGCCAGCACTACGCGAGCCCCGCACGACGCGAGCACCACGGCACGACGGAGGCCCCGCACGTCGAGCGTGCGGGGCCTCCGGGGCGATGCGGGTGTCGCGTCGGCGTCAGTGCGACTCGTCGACGTCCTTCGCGAGCGTGCCGAGGTACAGCTCGATCACCTTCGGGTCGTCCGCGAGCTCGCGTCCGGTGCCCGAGTAGGCGTTGCGGCCCTGGTCGAGCACGTAGCCGCGGTCGCAGATCTGCAGGCAGCGGCGGGCGTTCTGCTCGACCATGATGACCGAGACGCCAGCCTTGTTGATGCGACGGGTGCGGATGAACGTCTCGTCCTGGCGGACGGGCGACAGGCCGGCCGACGGCTCGTCGAGCAGCAGCACCTTCGGGTCCATCATCAGCGCGCGCGCCATGGCGACCGACTGGCGCTCGCCGCCCGAGAGGGAGCCGGCGCGCTGGCCGCGACGGTCGCCGAGCACGGGGAACAGATCGTAGATGTACTCGAGTCGCTCGGCGAACTTCTTGGGGCGGAGGAACATCCCCATCTGCAGGTTCTCCTCGATGGTGAGCGACGGGAACACGTTGTTCGTCTGCGGCACGAACCCGACGCCGGCCTGGACGAGCTTGTTGGCCTTCAGGTTCGTGATGTCCTCGCCGCCGAGCGTGACGCCGCCCGAGTGGATCTTGACGAGGCCGAACAGGGCCTTCAGCAGCGTCGACTTGCCGGCGCCGTTCGGGCCGATGATGCCGATGAGCTCGCCGGGGTAGCAGACGAGGTCGCAGCCGTTGAGGATGTTGACCCCGGGCAGGTAGCCCGCCACGAGGTCGCTGGCGTTCATGATCGGTTCGATGCCCGCGAACTTCTCGGTTCCCGGGTGCATCTGGGTGGTCGAGGCGCTCATGCCTTCTTGTCTCCGGTCTGCTGGTCGTCCGCCGCGTTCGTGGCGGTCGGGGTCGAGGGGTCGGGCGAACCGGGCAGGTCGCGTCCGGGGACTCCGCCGCCGGTGGCCGAGGAGGCGCCGGTCGTGTCGTCCGCGCGGGCCGCGTCCTCGGCGGCCACCTCCTGCTCGAGCTCCTCGAGCACGGCGTCGGTGAGCAGCGAGTCGTCGCCCAGGTCGGTGTCGTGGTGCGCGCCCAGGTAGGCGTCGATGACGGCCTGGTCGTCCATGACGGTGTCGGCGGGACCTTCGGCCACGACCTTGCCCTCGGCCATGACGATCACCCAGTCCGAGATGTGGCGGACCATGTGCATGTCGTGCTCGACGAAGAGCACGGTGGTGCCCTCGTCGCGCAGGCTCTGGATGTGACCGAGCAGCGACTGCGTCAGGGCCGGGTTCACGCCGGCCATGGGCTCGTCGAGCATGATCATCTCGGGGTCGCTCATGAGGGCGCGGGCCATCTCGAGCAGCTTCCGCTGGCCGCCGGAGAGGCTGCCGGCGTAGTCGTCCTTCTTCTCGTGGAGCTTGAAGCGCTTGAGGAGGTCCTCGGCCTTGGCCGTGATCTCGCGCTCGCGGGCCTTCCAGAGCGGCGGGATGATGCCGATGAAGAAGTTCTCGCCGGGCTGGTCGCGTGCGCCGAGCAGCATGTTCTGCATCACGGTCAGACGCGACAGCGCCTTCGTCAGCTGGAACGTGCGCACCATGCCCGCCCGGGCGACCTTGGCGGCGCCGACGTTGCCCATCGGCTTGCCGTCGAAGACCCACTTGGCGGTCCCCTCGCCGCGGCTGAACGCGGTGGGGGCGGAGGAGGCCTTGTCGAAGCCGGTCAGCAGGTTGAAGAAGGTCGTCTTGCCGGCCCCGTTCGGGCCGATCAGCGCCGTGATCGCGCCGCGCTGCACCTCCACGTGTCCGACGTCGACGGCGGTCATGCCGCCGAAGCGACGCACGACGTTGTCGACGGTCAGGATGGGGTCGGGCTTCGAGGAGCCGGGCGTGCGGTCGACGCCGGTCAGCTTGCTGCGCAGGGCGTCGCGGTCGTAGTCGTAGCCGGCCTTGCGGGCCCGGCCACCGGTCGTGGTTGTCTCAGACACTGAACGACAGCTCCTTCTTGTTACCGAGGATCCCCTGTGGCCTGAAGATGATCAGGCACATGAGGGCGACGCCGACGAGCACGTACGAGAACTGGTCGGCCTGTTGGTTGCTCATGATGCTCGCGGGGATGAAGTCGCCGGCCAGGGTGCGGATCAGCAGCCGGACGGAGAAGAACAGCACCGCTCCGAGCACCGGTCCGAAGACCGTCGCGGCACCACCGAGCAGCAGGGCCGTCCAGATGAAGAAGGTCGTCGAGCGGCCGAGGGCGTCGGGCTGGACCGACGAGGGCAGCACGTAGATGATCCCGGCGAGCGAGCCGATCACACCGCCGAAGACGAGCGCCTGCATCTTGTACGAGAAGACGTTCTTGCCGAGGCTGCGCACGGCGTCCTCGTCCTCGCGGATTCCCTTCAGCACGCGACCCCAGGGGCTGCGGCTGAGCAGGAACACGATGACGCAGAGCAGCGCGACGAGGCCCCAGGCGACGATGCGGATCCACCAGCCGCTGACGCCGTTGTTGTCGTAGGTGAACCACAGGATCGTGGTCTGACCGTCGGGCAGCGGCGAGAGCGCGGTGAAGGCGTCGCGGTACGACGAGCCGGTGATGCCGTTGGAGCCGCCGGTGACGTCGGTCAGGATGCTCGATCTGCCGACCATCCGGATGATCTCCGCCGCGCAGATCGTCACGATCGCCAGGTAGTCGCCGCGGAGCTTCAGCGTCGGGACGCCGAGGATCAGCGCGAAGATCACACCGCAGAGCAGACCGATCAGGACGGCGACCCCGATGGGGAGTCCGCTGGTCAGCGAGATGGCGAATCCGTAGGCGCCGACCAGGAGGAAGGCCGCCTGGCCCATGTTGATCAGCCCGGTGAAGCCGAAGTGGATGTTGAGGCCGATGGCCGCGAGGGCGAAGGCCGCCGTGGTGGGCGCGAGCGCCTCGCCGGTGAGGGCACGGAGCAGAGAGATGACGTAGTCCATGAGTAGTCCCCTTAACCGATCCGCTCGGCGCGACCGAAGATGCCCTGCGGCCGGAACAGCAGGATCACGATCAGGATCAGCAGCGCGGTGGCGTACTTGAAGTCACCCGGCAGGACCAGGTTGGTCAGTTCGACGATGACGCCGATGATGAGCGAGCCCGCGAGGGCGCCGAACGACGTCCCGAGCCCGCCGAGTGTCACGGCGGCGAACATGAGCAGCAGGATCTGCAGACCCGTCATCCAGTTGACGCCGTTCAGCACGAGGCCGAGCATGACGCCCGAGAGGCCGGCGAGACCCGCCGCGACCGTCCACACGAGGCGGATGATGCGGTCGACGTCGATGCCCGAGGCGGCGGCGAGGGCCGGGTTGTCCGAGACGGCGCGCGTCGCGCGACCGGTGCGCGTCTTCGTCAGGAACAGGCCGGTCAGCACCAGCACGACGATCGAGACGCCCATGGCCACGTACGACTGCACCGTGAGGGTGATGCCCGCCAGGGTGACCGTCGAGGGGTTCGCTGTCTGGATGCGGACGGTCGCCGCGCCGAAGAAGTACTGGAACGCGTACTGCAGCGCGATCGAGAGGCCGATGGTGACGATCATCAACTGGGTCAGACTCAACCCCCGCCGTCGGAGGGGCTTCCAGATCGCCCAGTCCTGGATGAACCCGGTCGCCGCGCAGAGCACGACGGTGAGCATCGCGGCCAGGAAGATGTTCATGCCGAGCTGGTTGGCGAAGACGTACGCCAGCAGACCGCCGAGGGTCACCTGCTCGCCGTGCGAGAAGCTGCTGAGACCGGTCGTGCCGTAGATGAGCGACAGGCCGATGGCCGCCAGTGCGAGCAGCAGACCGAGGCGGATGCCCGAGGCGAGCTGCTGCCCGACGCGCTCCCAGTTGAACGCCGCGGCGGTGTCGCCGGTGGTGGCGCCCTCGGTCGCGCTGAGCTGGAAGATCACGCCGGCGTTGGCGCCGAGCGTGGCGTTGACCATGCGCTCGTCCTGCTCGGCGTTCGTCAGGAACTCGCCGTCGGGCAGCGAGTCGGTGTCGAGGGCGACGGTGTACTGGCCGCCCTCGGTGACGGGGAGGGCCCAGCGGCCGGTGCCGTCGACCTCCGCCGTTCCCTCGAAGCCGCCGGGGCCCGTCACGGTGAGGACGACGCCGCTGGCGGGCTCGCCCTCGGATGTCCGGATGCTGCCCTGGATGCAGGCGGTGTCGGCGTCGACGGCACACGATGCGGTCGCCCCGCCCTGGGCCCGTGCGGGCTCGGGGGCGATCATCACGGACAGGAAGGCGCCGGCCAGTGCGAGCAGCAGCGTCAGGACTGTGACGAACAGGGCAGGCCGCAACGGTGTCGGCGGTGCGATGGTCGTGTCGGGTTTCACGGAACCTCCTGGACAGGTGCCAGTCGGGGCGATGCCCCGGGTGCCGCTGGCTACCGTCGTTGGTGACGCTACTTTCGCCGTGTGTCGGCCATGTTTCGCGCACGACACAGGCAAGAGTCGAAAAATCGTCGCTGTTCTGTGACCTTTTCGCGCCTCCTCGGCCGTCTGCGGCCGTCGGGACCCGGAATGCAGGAGGTGCGGGGCGGGTTAACATCGACTACCGGCGGTCGACGGCGCTCCGGTGCTCCACCGCCCACCACTCGCTCCTTCGAAGGGGACTCATGGACCAGCCGGATCCGTTCGGATTCATCGGACTCACGTACGACGACGTCATGCTCCTCCCCGGGCGCACCGACGTGATCCCGAGCGAGGCCGACACCTCGTCGCGGCTGACCAAGCGCATCCGCGTGGCCGTGCCGCTGCTCTCGGCCGCGATGGACACCGTCACCGAGTCGCGCATGGCCATCGCCATGGCGCGCCAGGGCGGCATCGGCATCATCCACCGCAACCTCTCGATCGCCGACCAGGCGGCGCACGTCGACAAGGTCAAGCGCAGCGAGTCGGGCATGATCACCAACCCGGTCACCACGAGCCCCGACGCGACCGTCGCGGAGGTCGACGCGCTGTGCGGTCAGTTCCGCGTCTCGGGTCTGCCGGTCGTCGAGTCCGACGGCACCCTCGTCGGCATCATCACCAACCGCGACATGCGCTTCGTGTCGACGTTCGAGATGCAGACGACGCTCGTCCGCGACGTCATGACCTCGGCCCCGCTCATCACGGCCCCCGAGGGCGTCGACCCCGACTCGGCGATCGCGATCTTCGCCGAGCACAAGATCGAGAAGCTGCCCCTCGTCGACGCCGACGGCAAGCTGCGCGGTCTCATCACGGTCAAGGACTTCGACAAGAGCGAGAAGTACCCCGACGCCACGAAGGACGACGAGGGTCGTCTGCGCGTCGGCGCCGCGATCGGCTTCTTCGGCGACGCGTGGGAGCGCGCCTGCGCCCTGCGCGACGCGGGCGTCGACGTGCTCGTGGTCGACACCGCCAACGGCGAGAGCACCGGCGAGCTCGACATGATCCGCCGCATCAAGGCCGATCCGACGTTCGCCGCCATCGACGTGATCGGCGGCAACGTCGCGACCCGTTCGGGTGCCGAGGCGCTCATCGAGGCCGGAGCCGACGCGATCAAGGTGGGCGTCGGCCCCGGCTCGATCTGCACCACCCGCGTCGTCTCGGGTGTCGGCGTGCCCCAGGTCACGGCCGTCTACGAGGCGTCGCTGGCGGCGCGCGAGGTCGGCGTGCCGGTCATCGCCGACGGCGGTCTGCAGTACTCGGGCGACATCGCCAAGGCGCTGGTCGCGGGGGCCGACACGGTGATGCTCGGCTCGCTGCTGGCCGGCTGCGACGAGAGCCCGGGCGACCTGGTGTTCGTCGGCGGCAAGCAGTTCAAGAACTACCGCGGCATGGGCTCGCTCGGTGCGATGCAGACCCGCGGCAAGAACACGTCGTATTCGAAGGACCGCTACTTCCAGGCGGACGTCCCCTCCGATGACAAGCTCATCCCCGAAGGCGTCGAAGGACAGGTGCCCTACCGCGGGGCGCTCGGCAACGTCGTGTACCAGCTGACCGGCGGCCTGCGTCAGTCGATGTTCTACGTCGGCGGCCGCACCGTCGACGAGCTCAAGGCGAAGGGCAGGTTCGTCCGCATCACCGCGGCCGGCCTGAAGGAGAGCCACCCGCACGACCTCCAGATGGTCGTCGAGGCGCCCAACTACCGTCGCTAGCCGTCGCCGGCGCGCGGCCGGATGTTCTGCGCGAAGAGGGACGTGATGCCGCCGGGCCCGGCGACACCACGTCCCTCTTCGGCTGCGTCGCGGCCGACCCGGCCGGGGGCGGGGTGCTCGCCTCCGGTAGGGTGGCCCGGTGACTGAGGTAGAGATCGGCGTATCCAAGCGTGCCCGCCGCGCGTACGCGTTCGACGACATCGCGATCGTCCCGAGCCGGCGGACGCGCGACCCGCGCGACGTCTCCGTGAGCTGGTCGATCGACGCGTTCACGTTCGAGTCGCCGATCATCGCGGCGCCCATGGACTCGGTGGTCAGCCCGGCCACGGCGATCCGCATCGGGCAGCTCGGTGGTCTCGGGGTGCTCGACCTCGAGGGCGTCTGGACCCGTTACGACGACCCGGAGGCGGTGCTCGCCGAGATCCGCGACCTCCCCGAGGCCGAGACGATCGCGCGCATGCAGCAGATCTACGCCGAGCCGATCAAGCCCGAGCTGGTCACGGCCCGTCTGGCCGAGATCCGTGCGGCGGGCGTCGCCGTCGCCGGCTCGCTGAGCCCGCAGCGCACGCAGGACCTCTACCAGACGGTCGTCGACGCCGGTGTCGACATCTTCGTCATCCGCGGCACGACCGTGTCGGCCGAGCACGTGTCGAAGACGACCGAGCCGCTGAACCTCAAGAAGTTCATCTACGAGCTCGACGTGCCGGTCATCGTGGGCGGCGCTTCGACGTACACGTCGGCGCTGCACCTCATGCGCACGGGGGCTGCGGGCGTGCTCGTCGGGTTCGGGGGCGGCGCCGCCTCGACGACCCGCGCCTCCCTGGGCATCCACGCGCCCATGGCGACCGCGATCGCGGACGTCGCGGGTGCGCGTCGCGACTACCTCGACGAGTCGGGAGGGCGGTACGTGCACGTCATCGCCGACGGCGGTCTCGGCACCTCGGGCGACATCGTCAAGGCCGTCGCCTGCGGCGCCGACGCCGTCATGCTCGGGGCAGCGCTGGCGCGAGCCACCGATGTCCCCGGCGGCGGGTTCCACTGGGGCGCCGAGGCGCACCACCCCGAGCTGCCCCGCGGGCGTCGAGTGGACGTGGGCCAGGTAGGCACCCTCGAGAAGATCCTCTACGGCCCGGCCGAGACGGTCGACGGCCAGGCCAACCTCATCGGGGCCCTCCGGCGGTCGATGGCCACCACCGGATACAGCGACCTCAAGGAGTTCCAGCGCAGCGAGGTCGTCGTCGCCCCCTACCAGCCGCACTAGCCGGTCGGTCGTCCCCAGCTGAGCGCCGCCTCATGGCGGGCTCGGCCGTGGGGGCGTTGGATGGACCCGTGGACGCGACGAGCGTCCCGGTTCCGATCCAACGATGGAGGCTCGCATGGCCAGGTCCGCGTCCGTTTCGCTCTCGACGAAGCTCGGCCCCGACGAACGGGCGGCCGCCGTCGAGGTGATGAAGACCAGAGAGCTCGACATCCTCGTCATCGGCGGCGGCATCGTCGGCGCCGGCTCGGCCCTCGATGCCGTGACCCGCGGTCTCAGCGTCGGCATCGTCGAGGCCCGCGACTGGGGCTCGGGCACGTCGAGCCGGTCGTCGAAGCTGGTGCACGGCGGGATCCGCTACCTCGAGCAGCTCAACTTCCGGCTCGTGCGCGAGGCCCTCATCGAACGCGGGCTGCTGCTGCAGCGGCTCGCGCCGCACCTGGTCAAGCCGGTGCGGTTCCTGTACCCGCTGAGCAAGCCGGTCTACGAGCGGTTCTACATCGGCGCGGGCATGGCGCTCTACGACATCTTCAGCTGGACGGGCGGGCGCCCGCCCGGGGTGCCCCACCACCGGCACCTGAGCAAGACGCAGGTGATGCGGGCGATCCCGAGCCTGTCGAAAGACGCCGTCGTCGGTGGTCTGACGTACTACGACGCCCAGGTCGACGACGCGAGGTACGTCTCGTCGCTGGTCCGCACCGCCTCGGCCTACGGCGCTCACGCGGCGAGCCGCATCCGGGTCGAGGGCTTCGTGAAGGTGGGCGAGCGCGTGGTCGGCGTGAAGGCCCACGACTACCAGACGGGCGAGCACTTCGAGATCCGCGCCAAGCAGGTCGTCAACGCGACCGGCGTCTGGACGGACGACACGCAGGCCATGGTCGGCGAGCGGGGCCAGTTCAAGGTGCGGGCGTCGAAGGGCGTGCACCTGGTGGTGCCCCGCGATCGCATCCACTCCGACATGGGCATGATCTTCCGCACCGAGAAGAGCGTGCTGTTCGTGATCCCGTGGGGTCGTCACTGGCTGGTCGGCACGACCGACACCGACTGGGATCTCGACAAGGCCCACCCGGCGGCGACGGCCGCCGACATCGACTACATCCTCGAGCACGTGAACCGCGTCATGGCCGTTCCCCTCACCCGCGACGACGTGGAGGGCGTGTACGCGGGTCTGCGTCCCCTGCTGGCGGGCGAGTCGGACCAGACGTCGAAGCTGTCCCGTGAGCACATCGTCGCTCACACCGTGCCCGGCCTCGTCGTGGTGGCCGGCGGCAAGTGGACCACGTACCGGGTCATGGCGGAGGACGCCATCGACGAGGCGGTGGCGGCGCTCGACGGCCGCATCCCCGAGAGCACGACGATGGAGATCCCGCTGGTCGGCGCCGAGGGGTATCACGCGGCGTGGAACAAGCGGGGCAGGATCGCGAAGGCCTTCGGCGTGCACAAGGTGCGCATCGAGCACCTGCTGAACCGCTACGGCACGCTCACCGACGAGCTGCTCGACCTGATCCGCGACGACCCGTCGCTCGCCGAACCGCTGCCCGGGGCGGACGACTACATCCGTGCCGAGGTCGTCTACGCGGCCAGCCACGAGAGCGCCCTGCACCTCGAGGACGTCCTGGCGCGACGCACCCGCATCTCGATCGAGGCGTGGGACCGCGGCGAGTCCGCGGCGCCCGTCGCGGCCCGGCTCATGGCCGGCGTGCTCGGCTGGAGCGACGACGAGGCCGAGGCCGAGGTCGCGAACTACCTGAAGCGCGTGGCGGCCGAGCGCGCCAGTCAGCTCGAGCCCGACGACGAGTCCGCCGACCGGGTGCGCCTCGAGGCTCCGGACATCGCCTTCGGCTTCGAAGAGGACGACATGATCGTCCCCGGCGCCGATCAGGGCGGTGCCCCGAAGGCCGACGAGGACGTCGTCGAGCCGGCCGGCACACCAGGCGACGACACGTCCGCCGAGCGACCGGGCGGCACGGCCGGCTGAGCCGCTCGAGGGGGCGTGCAGGAGGCGCGGTGACGGTCCGACCGGCACCGCGCCTCCTGCCGTCCGCGGCGTCCGGCACGGCCCCGTCGGGCGCCCGCCACCGGCCGACGGGCCGGGAACAAAGCGCCGCGGGGCGCGGTTGTGACCACCATGAGCAGCCCGGTCCGGGCGTCGGCGCCCGACGCTAGGCTGAGACGACTGCCCCCGAATCCACTGGAGACGAACCATGGTTGACGTGCGTCGAGTCAAGCTCCCCGGCGTCGGGGTGCTGCACACCTTCATCACCGACGACGGCGGCAAATGCGGTGTGATCACGCACCGCTCGGGTCACAGCGATCTGATCACGTTCAGCGACGAGGCCGACGGGGCCGACGTCACGAAGGTCTCGCTGCGCCTCAGCGAAGACGAGGCGCACACGCTGGCCGAGCTGCTCGGCGGCACCCGCATCACGGAGTCGCTGTCGGCGCTCGACCAGATCCCGGGTCTCAGCATCGACTGGTTCACGGTCGACTACGACGACCACATCGCCGGGCAGCCGCTCGGCGACCTGGGTGCGCGCGGCGTGGTCGGGCTGACCGTCGTCGCCGTCGTCCGCGGCGACGCCGCCAACCCCGCCCCCTCGGGCGACTTCAAGGTCTTCCCCGGTGACACGCTCGTGGTCGCCGGGTCCCCTGAGAAGGTCGCCAAGGCCTTCTCGTTCTACCGCACCGGCGAGCTCAAGCACCGTTCGCCGGTCGACGCTCCCCCCGGGGGCTGACGCCCGTGCACCTGGGTGAAGAGCTGATCGTCCTCGGCATCCTCCTGCTGCTCGCGTACGTGCTGGGCCGGGCCGGCAAGCTCATCGGCCTGCCGTCGATCCCCGTCTACATGCTGGTGGGGCTGCTGGCGAGCACGAACACCGGCTGGTTCCCGCTCAGCTTCGAGTCCGACAGCATCGAGCTGATCGCCATCTTCGGGTTGATCCTGCTGCTGTTCAACCTCGGTCTCGAGTTCGACCAGGACGAGTTCTTCTCGAACGCCGGGCGGCTGATCGTGTCCGGAGGCAGCTACATCCTCGTCAACATGGGCGTCGGGCTCGTCTTCGGCTTCATGCTGGGCTGGGGCACCCGCGAGGCCCTGATCATCGCCGGTATGACGGCGACGTCGTCGAGTGCGATCGTGACGAAGCTGCTGATCGAGCTCAACCGGCTGGCCAACCGCGAGACGCCGATGATCCTGGGCGTGACCGTCGTCGAGGACATCTTCATCGCCGTCTACCTGGCCATCGTGTCGGTCGTGCTGAGCGGCGAGACCGACCCGGGGCCGGTGATCCTCAAGCTGGTCATCGCCTTCGCGTTCCTCGTCGTCATGTTCTCGATCGCCCGGTGGGGCGGCAGGGTCGTGTCGCGGCTCATGCGCACCAAGGACGACGAGCTCTTCACGGTGCTGTTCTTCGGTCTCGCCGTCCTGTTCGGCGGTCTCGGCGAGGTGCTGGGCGTCACCGACGCCATCGGCGCGTTCCTCATCGGCCTCATCGCCGGGGCGACCCGCTACCGCAACCGCATCGAGCAGTTCGCGTTGCCCATGCGCGACGTGTTCGGCGCGTTCTTCTTCTTGAACTTCGGTCTCGGGCTGAACCCGGCGCTGTTCCCGACCGTCCTCGGCCCGGTGGCGATCGCCATCGGCATCACGGTGGGGCTCAACATCATCGCCGGGCAGTTCGTGGCGTGGCTCAACAAGCTCGGCCCTCAGGCGGGCATCAACACGGCGGCGATCCTGCAGAACCGGGGCGAGTTCGCGCTCATCCTCGCCACGTTGTCCATGGGCGCTGGGCTCGACGAGCGGCTGCAGCCCTTCGCCGGTCTCTACGTGCTGCTCATGGCCGTCATCGGCCCCCTGCTCGCATCGAACTCGGAGCGCATCGGGGGAGTCCTGCTGCGTTCGCGCAAGCGCGCCGAGCAGGAGGCGATCGAGAGGCGCCGCCGCGAGAAGGCCGCTCGCGGCACCGACGAGATCGCCCTGATGGAGGCGGCGCTCGCCGGAGCGGACGACGACGCGACGGGCGACGGGTCACCGGCCGACGAGGACGACCGCCGCCGTCGCGCGGTGCCGGTCTCGACCGCGGCGGACCGCCGTCTCGACGCGGGCGCCGCCGATGCCGCGTCCGATGCAGGCGACGACGACCTCGACGACCTCGACGAGATGGACGCCGCCGAGGCGGCCCTCTGGGCGGATCAGGCCGGGCAGCAGTCCGACCAGCGGGCCACGCGACCACGCGACCCGGAGTACTGATCGACCCGCGCCTCCTCGGCTCGCGCACCCAGCGGGGTCACCGGCACGCGACGGTACGATGCCGTTCGTGAGCCGCACCGACGAACGTCCCCTGACGACCGGTCCCGACGGCTCGCCGCTGCCCGAGACCATGTGGCAGGTGGCCCGCCGGGGTCGATGGATCGCGATGCTCGCCCTGTCGCTGGTCATCTCGGGCATCTTCGCCTGGCTCGGCCACTGGCAGCTCGAGCGCAGCATCGAGAGCGGTCAGGTCGCCAACCCGGAGACCGAGACGGTCAAGGTGCTGTCCGACGTCACCGAGCCGCAGACCCCGTTCTACGACAGGGTCGGCGGTCAGATGGTCAGCGTGACGGGCGAGTTCGCGCCCGACGACTTCCGCGTGATCTCCGATCGCGTCAACGACGGCGAGCTCGGCTACTGGCTGATCGGACGCTTCGTCGACGACTCCACCGGGGCCTCGGCCGCCGTCGCCCTCGGCTGGTCGTCCGACGAGTCCGATGCGACCGAGGCCGTCTCCGACGTGCCCGTCGGCACCGAGCTGACCCTGACGGGCCGGTACTCGCCGAGCGAGGCGCCCTCCGACGGCGACTTCGAGGGCGGGCGCGAGACGGTCGTGTCGCTCGCCGCCCTCGTCAACGAGTGGAGCGGCTTCGACGGCGACGTCTACGGCGGCTACGTGGTGGCGGCCGACAGCTGGGGCGCCCTCGAGGCCATCGACTCGCCCGCCCCCGACTCCGACGTGTCGCTGAACTGGCTGAACATCTTCTACGCCATCGAGTGGGTCGTCTTCGCCGGCTTCGCGATCTTCCTCTGGTTCCGTCTCGTGCGCGACGCCTTCGAGCGCGAGATCGACGAAGCCGAAGAGGCCCGCCTCGAGGCCGACGCGACCTCCTGACCCACCCGGCCCGCGCCTCCTCGGCGACTCTCGGGCCGGTCGCCCCCGAGTAGAATCGACGCCATGCCTCCCAAGCCCCGGCAACGCGACATCCCGAAGATCCCGGGTGCGGTGAAGTTCTATCGCATCGCGGCGTACGTCACCGGCGTGATGCTGCTGCTGCTCATCTTCGAGATGGTGTTCAAGTACACGCCTCTGCAGCTCGAGATGCAGCTCGGCGGCGAGGGCGGGTTCCTCGTCCCGAAGGACTCCATCACCACCGGGTTCAACCTGTCGACGGCGATCCTCATCGCGCACGGCTGGCTGTACGTCGTCTACCTCTTCGCCGACTTCCGCCTCTGGAGCCTGATGCGGTGGCCGTTCTCGCGGTTCCTCATCATCGCGCTCGGCGGTGTCGTGCCCCTGCTGTCGTTCTTCGTCGAGAGCCGCATGACGAAGCTGGCGCTGCGCGAGCACACCGCACTCGTGGCCGACGCGCCGAACAGACCCGACCAGACCACCCCGAAGCCCCAGGGAGCATCCGCGTGACAGAAGCCACCGAGACCGCCCAGAGCCCCGTGCTCGTCGTCGACTTCGGGGCGCAGTACGCGCAGCTGATCGCCCGACGCGTGCGCGAGGCCAACGTCTACTCCGAGATCGTGCCGCACACGATCACCGCAGCCGAGATCGCGGCGAAGAACCCGGTCGGCATCGTGCTGAGCGGCGGACCGTCGAGCGTCTACGAAGAGGGTGCGCCCGGTCTCGACCCTGCGATCCTCGATCTCGACGTGCCCGTGCTGGGCATCTGCTACGGCTTCCAGGCGATGGCCAAGGCGCTCGGCGGCGAGGTCTCGCAGACCGGGCAGCGCGAATACGGCGCGACCGACGTCACGCTGGTGCCGGGCGAGAGCACGCTGCTCTCGGGTCAGCCGCTCGAGCAGACCACCTGGATGAGCCACGGCGACTCCGTCTCGAAGGCCCCCGAGGGCTTCGACGTGCTCGCCTCGAGCGCATCGACCCCCGTCGCGGCGTTCTCGAGCGACGCGCGCAAGCTGTACGGCGTGCAGTGGCACCCCGAGGTCAAGCACTCGTCGTTCGGCCAGGCCGTGCTCGAGAACTTCCTGCACCGTGCCGCGGGCATCCCCGCCGACTGGAACAGCGGCAACGTCATCGCCGAGCAGGTCGCGCGCATCCGCGCCCAGGTCGGCGACTCGCGCGTCATCTGCGGTCTCTCGGGCGGGGTCGACTCGGCCGTCGCTGCGGCGATCGTGCACGAGGCCGTCGGTGATCAGCTGATCTGCGTCTTCGTCGACCACGGCCTCCTGCGTGCCGACGAGCGTCGCCAGGTCGAAGAGGACTACGTCGCCTCGACCGGTGTCCGCCTCGTGACGGTCGACGCCGAGCAGCAGTTCCTCGACGCGCTCGCCGGTGTCACCGACCCCGAGCAGAAGCGCAAGATCATCGGGCGCGAGTTCATCCGCAGCTTCGAGGGCGCCGCCGAGGCGCTCGTGCTCGAAGCCGCCGCCGACGGCGAGTCCGACGTGAAGTTCCTCGTGCAGGGCACGCTCTACCCCGACGTGGTCGAGAGCGGTGGAGGCACGGGCACGGCGAACATCAAGAGTCACCACAACGTGGGCGGGCTCCCCGAAGACCTGCAGTTCGAGCTCGTCGAGCCGCTGCGCACGCTCTTCAAAGACGAGGTCCGCGCCATCGGCCGCGAGCTCGGCCTGCCCGAGGTCATCGTCGGTCGCCAGCCGTTCCCCGGCCCCGGTCTCGGCATCCGCATCGTCGGCGAGGTGACGCACGAGCGCCTCGAGCTGCTGCGCGCCGCCGACGCCATCGCGCGCGCCGAGCTGACGGCCGCCGGCCTCGACGACGAGATCTGGCAGTGCCCCGTCGTGCTGCTGGCCGACGTCCGCTCGGTCGGAGTCCAGGGCGACGGCCGCACCTACGGTCACCCGATCGTGCTGCGCCCGGTCTCGTCCGAAGACGCGATGACGGCCGACTGGACGCGCCTGCCGTACGACGTGCTGGCCCGCATCTCGAACCGCATCACGAACGAGGTCGCCGGGGTCAACCGCGTCGTGCTCGATGTCACGTCGAAGCCGCCGGGGACGATCGAGTGGGAGTGACGCCGGTCGTCGCTCCCGTCTGACCGGTCGACGCGGCCGGTCCGAAGACGCCCCTCACGGTCTCGTGAGGGGCGTCCTCCGTCGGTCCGGCGGGCGCTGTGCCGCGTTCGGCGGAGAAGGCGGATGTCGAGCCGCTCGAGTGGTCCGTACGTGCTCGTCGCGGGCTCAGGAGGAGCATCCTCCGACCACTCGATGCGCCGAGAGAGCGTCGCTAGGGTCGGGCTGCCCGCGCACTCGCTTCACGCACCCGCTTCACGCACTCGCTCCGCATACGGAAGCGGGGCCCGCTCCTCTCGGAACGGACCCCGCCTCGGGTGCAGCTGTGTCGCCTAGTCGCTGCCTCGCAGGATCGCGAGCATGCGCAGGATCTCGACGTAGAGCCAGACGACGGTCATGACGATGCCGAAGGCCGCCGACCAGGCGTAGATGCTCGGAGCGCCGCGCTCGACGCCGGTCTTGATCTGGTCGAAGTCGAGGACCAGCGAGTACGCGGCCATCAGGACGACGAGGATGCCCAGGAGGAACCCGATCGGGATTCCGAAGATCTCGCCGCCGCGCAGACCCCACGGGTTGCTGTTCGCGCCGAAGGCCATGAGGCCGAGGTTCAGCAGCGAGAAGACGCCGTAGCCGATCATGCCGATCAGGAAGATCTTGGTGGCGCGCTTGGAGGCGCGCACCTTGCCGCTCTTGAAGAGCAGCAGCGTGACGACGAAGACGGCGGCCGTTCCGAGGAGGGCCTGTGTGACGATGCCGTCCCACTGGTTCTCGAAGATCGCCGAGATGCCGCCGACGAACAGACCCTGGGCCGCCGAGTAGGCGAGCACGAGACCGGCGGAGGGCTTCTTCTTGAAGATGTTGACCAGGGCGAGCACGAAGCCCGCGATGGCGCCGACGAAGGCGAGGGCGGGGACGAACCAGCCGATCGCGGCGCCGACGAGCACGACCGCGAAGGCGATGATCGTCTTCGTGATGGTGTCTTCGTACGTCATGCGGTCGGTCTGCGACGGGCCGGCCGAGGGCTGGGTGTAGAGGTTCTGCAGCTGCTCGGCGGTCATGCCGTTGTATTCGGCGGGCCGCTGGTTCTGAGCGGCGCCGGCCTGCTGCTGCCGGATCACAGCAGCGCCGTTCGCCGAGAAGGCCGGCGACTGACTGAAGCCGGGATTCGAGAATGCCATCAGGATCCTTGTCTTGGTGATCGTGTCGGTCGTCGAGACTCGTCGACCGTTGGTCAACCGTAACGGTTGGTCTGTCTCGGATGGCTGGGGATTCGCCTGATGAGAGCCGTATTCGCGCCAGGCGAACATGCAGTTCGTGCACTGTTCACGCCGGGTCGTCCGAGAACCGGTCGACGAGCCGAGGAGGCGCGCTACCGTGGCGGCGTGACTCCCGTCCCACAGGTCATCGCCCACCGCGGAGCCAGCGGCCACCGCCCCGAGCACTCCGAGGCCGCGTACCGCCTCGCGATCGAGCTCGGCGCCGACGCGATCGAGCCCGACATCGTCGCCAGTCGCGACGGCGTCCTGGTGCTGCGCCACGAGAACGAGATCTCGGGCACGACGGATGTCGCCGATCACGCCGAGTTCGCCGACCGGCGGACGACGAAGCGCATCGAGGGCGCCGACGTCACCGGCTGGTTCACCGAGGACTTCACCTGGGCCGAGCTCTCGACGCTGGCCGTGCGCGAGCGGCTGCCCGAGGTCCGCCCGCGCAGCGCCGAGCACGACGGGACGGGGCGCATGCTCCGTCTGTCCGATCTGGCGCGCCTCCTCGACGCCGCCGACCGGCCCGTCGGACTCGTCGCCGAGATCAAGCACGCGACCCACTTCGAATCGATCGGCCTGCCGCTCGACGAGCTCGTGGCCGACGAGCTGCGGAGCGTCGGCTGGGCGGGCGACGAGCGGCTGACGATCGAGAGCTTCGAGCGGACCGTGCTCGATCGGGTGCGCGCCCGGGGGATCGGGGCGCGTTACGTCTACCTGATCGAGAAGCGCGGAGCTGCGGCCGACCTCGTGGCGCGTCTCGGGTCGGCGGCTCCGAGCTACGCGTCGCAGCTCGAGGCGCCGTCGCTCGCCCGGTTCGCCGCCGAGGGGCTGCACGGCGTCAGTCTCGACAAGTCGACGCTGATCGACGCCGCCGGGTCGACCGACGCCCGCGTCGTCGATCGCGCCCATGCCGCGGGTCTCGCGGTCTTCGCCTGGACGCTCCGGGCCGAGAACGCGTTCCTCTCGCGGGTTCACCGCGGACCGGGAGGGCGGGGCGCGCAGGGTCACTACGTCGACGAGTTCCGCGCGCTCATGGCGCTCGGTCTCGACGGCGTCTTCGCCGATCAGCCGGAGCTCGCGATCGCGGTCCGCGACGGGCTCTGAGGCGCCGATCGGAGCCGGGGAGCCGAGGAGGCGCGGTGCCTGACCGCGCGACCCGTGCCTCCTCGATCCCACTGTCGGTGGCCCCGTTTAGACTCTCCCCGACATGACGATCGTGCTCGACCCCTCAGACCCCACCGGCGCGTCCGGCGATCCGTTGACGGCCGGGCTCAACCCCCAGCAGAAAGAGGCGGTCGAGTACCGCGGCCAGTCGCTGCTGATCGTGGCCGGCGCCGGGTCGGGCAAGACGAGCGTGCTCACCCGCCGCATCGCCGGGCTCATCGCGACGCGCGAGGCCTGGCCGAGTCAGATCCTGGCGATCACGTTCACGAACAAGGCCGCGGCCGAGATGCGCGAGCGCGTCGGGCATCTGGTGGGGCAGGCCGGCGAGGGCATGTGGATCTCGACGTTCCACTCGGCGTGCGTGCGGATCCTGCGTCGCGAGGCCGAGCAGTTCGGGTTCACGAAGTCGTTCACCATCTACGACTCGGCCGACTCGCGGGCCCTGCTCAAGCGGATCCTCAAGCAGCTCGACGCCGACACCCTCGGCTTCACCGTCAGTCAGGCCTCGGGCAAGATCTCGAAGCTGAAGAACGAGCTGACCGACGTCGAGACCTATGCGCGACAGGTCAACGCCGGCGACCCGCAAGACGTGATGTTCCTCGAGATCTTCCGTCAGTACACGCGCGAGCTGCAGCGGGCGAACGCGTTCGACTTCGACGACCTCATCGCTCAGACGGTGTTCCTGTTCCGGGCGTTCCCGCACGTGGCGGCGACGTACCAGCGTCGGTTCCGGCACATCCTGGTCGACGAGTACCAAGACACGAACCACGCCCAGTACGCGCTGATCCGCGAGCTGACGCGGCCGGTCGACCCCGAGCTCGTCGACGAGCTCGAGCGCGGCGGTCAGTTCGTGCAGACGATGCGCGACGGCAGCGGGCGCATCCCGGGGGCGTCACTCACCGTCGTCGGTGACAGCGACCAGTCGATCTACGCGTTCCGCGGGGCGGACATCCGCAACATCGTCGAGTTCGAGCGCGACTTCCCGAATTCGAAGGTCGTGCTGCTCGAGCAGAACTACCGCTCGACGCAGAACATCCTCGACGCGGCGAACGCGGTCATCTCGAACAACTTCGATCGCCAGGCCAAGAACCTGTTCACCACGGTCGGCGCCGGCGAGAAGATCGTCGGGTTCACGGGTTACACCGGTCATGACGAGGCGCAGTTCGTCGCCGACGAGATCACGGCCCTGCACGAGGCCGGCACGGCGTACAAAGACGTCGCCGTCTTCTATCGCACCAACTCGCAGACGCGTGCGCTCGAAGAGATCTTCATCCGCTCGGCCATCCCGTACCGCGTGCTCGGCGGCACGAAGTTCTACGAGCGGGCCGAGATCAAAGACGCCATGGCGTACCTCATCTCGGTCGCGAACCCGGCCGACCCGATGGCCCTGCGCCGCATCATGAACGTGCCGAAGCGCGGCATCGGCCCGGCCACCGAGACCGCCCTGCAGCGCTGGGCCGACACGAATGCCGCTGAGGCGCCGACGCCTCTGCGCGACGCGATGCGCAACGCCGATCAGCTCGGGCTCGGCCCGAAGGTGACCGGGGCGATCCGCGGGCTGGCGACTCTGCTCGACGAGGTGCAGAAGACGGCCGCTACGGCGCCGGTGCACGAGATCCTCACCGCTCTGATCGAGGGCAGCGGTCTGGTCGAGGTGCTGCGCGCCTCCCGCGACCCGCAGGACGAGGCTCGCGCCGAGAACATCGACGAGCTCGTGGCGGTCACGAAGGAGTTCCAGAAGAACAACCCCGACGGCACGCTGCTCGACTTCCTCACCGAGGTGACCCTGGTCGCCGCGGCCGACGACCTCGACGACACGAGCGGCACGGTCTCGCTGATGACCCTGCATACGGCGAAGGGCCTCGAGTACGAGGCGGTGTTCCTCACCGGCGTCGAAGAGGATCTGCTGCCGCACCGCATGTCGGCCAGCGAGCCGGGCGGGCCGGCCGAAGAGCGGCGTCTGTTCTACGTCGGCATCACGCGGGCCCGTCAGAAGCTGTTCATCTCGCTCGCGATGACCCGTGCCCAGTTCGGCGAGGTCAACGTGGCGATGCCGTCGCGCTATCTGCAAGAGATCCCGGCCGAGCTGATCGACTGGAAGCAGTCGCCCGGCATGGCGAACGGTCGCGGCGGCACGCAGCCGCGGGCGCTCAATGCGCGACGCGAGGGCACGGGCGGCGTGGGCGGTTTCGGGGGCACGCCCCGCGCCTCCGGCGGGTACGGCGGCGGCAGCTACGATCGCGCCACGGCGGCCTCGAAGACCAAGCCCAAGACCGAGTGGGCGAACCGCGTCACAGGCACGGTGCGAGACAACGGCGACCTCGAGCTCGAGACGGGCGACCGCATCTCGCACATCGACTTCGGCGAGGGCCGCGTCATGGCGGTCACGGGAGTCGGCGCCCGCCGCATCGCCGAGGTGCTGTTCGACTCGGCCGGCCGTAAGAAGCTGCTCATCAAGGTCGCGCCGATCGAGAAGATCTAGTCGACCGGGCGGCGCGGCGGCTGGTCGGCCGGGCGGCTGGGAAGCTGGGCCGTCTCAGCGTCTGGGTGTCTAGGCCTCGTACCGTAACCGGCGCTCGGGCTCGGGCTGCGGCGATGCCCCCGGTGGTCGGCGGACGACGCGGACGCGGTGATCGCCCAGGACGAGCACGTCGCGACTGACGATCCGCACGGGCACCGACGGGGCCAGCGCTGACACGCTCTCACCGCTCCGCTCGAGAAGCGTCCCGTTGCCGGAGCCCAGGTCTTCGGCCCAGACCGAGCCGTCGGCACGAGCCGTCACCCGCAGATGCTGCCGCGACATCGACCGTGTCGGATCGTCGAGGGCGATCAGTCGGCCGTCCTCCGGCGTCGGCCCCGGGGGCGGTGCTGCCGAGGAGGCGCGGGCCGTGCCGACGGAGCGCCTCCCGATGACGATGGGTCTTCCCAGCACCGGCACCCGCTCGCCGTCGGGCAGCTCGAGGTCGAGGTGCCGGGGGCGCAGGAGGGTCGTGTCGAGGTCATCGGCCGGTGGCAGGTGGGCCAGTGGGGCGGTGGCCTGGCCGGCGGGAGGCGAGGGCGGCAGGTGCGCCGGCAGCGCTGTGCGGTCGGCGGGAGGCGACGGTGCAGGCGCAGGCGCAGGCGCAGGCGCAGGCGGTGGTGGTGGCGTGAACCGATCCTCAGGAGCGCTCGGGGGGTAGGGCAGACGCACCACGCGCGACAGGAGGCCCTCCTCGCGAAGCCGCACCACCGCCTCCGGGGTGATGAGGTCCTGCTCCGACCCTGTGGGGCGCTTGTCCCTCCTCTTCGTCCCTCGACGTCGTGTCACGCGCGGCTCCTCTGTGGAAAACATAACGGTCGCCTTACCCTATGTGACATATTGGGGTCCGTCGCCCAACCGGGGTGACCTGACCGAGAGAGACCATCCATGGCAAACGTCACCGTCACCTACGACGACCTCCGCACGCAGTCCACGCAGCTCCGCAACGGCCAACGCGCCATCGAAGATCAGCTCGGGCAGCTCAAGTCGCAGATCGCGAACCTCGTCTCGTCGGGTTACGTCACCGACAAGTCGTCGCGGGCCTTCGACTCGACCTACACCGAGTTCACGACCGCCGCCACGACGACGATCGCGGCGCTCGAGGGCCTGGCCGGGTTCCTCGAGAGCGCGGCGAACGCGCTCGAGAGCACCGACGCGCAGCTCGCCAGCAGCCTCGGCTGACCTCGTTCCACCACCTGTGGCCGCTCCGAGATGCACGGGGGCGGCCACACCGACGAAAGGAGACCGGCATGGCGCGTTCGACGCTGACGGTCCGCGGCAGTTCGCTCGAGGCTCTGTTCTCGACTCTGTCCGCGATCAAGAGGGATCTCGAGGCGGCTGACGGCTCAGCGGCAGAAGCGGCCGACGCCTGCGGGCACGAGGGGTTGGCAGCCCGTGTGCGGTCGTTCTCGACCGAGTGGAACGACGTGAGACGCGGTCTGTCGGAGTCGCTCGGCGACCTCGGTGGTTCCGCGCTGGCCCTGTCCGACGGCTTCTCCGATGCCGAGAATCGCCTCGCGGGACAGCTGGCGGGCACGAGCTGATGTCGGGGCGGATCTATGAGATGCCGGTGGCGCCGGTGTCGGGTGATGCGGACCGGGTCGTGGTCATGGCGGATCGGTTCGGCTCGACGGCCGAGTCCATCCGTTCGGCGTCGCGGTCGCTCCGGGCGTTGGACGACGGTGGCTCCTCGAGCGACGCCGTGGACGCGTTCATGGCCAAGGCCGCGCTGCTGGCCTCGCAGATGGGGCGAGCCGAAGAGCGTTACGAGGCGGCCGCCGATGCGCTGGCGGCGTATGCGCGGGTGCTGTCCGTGGCGCAGGAGGCCGCCCGTCGAGCACTTCGCGAATACGGGGCGGCGGTCGACGACCACGAGGTCAACCATCGCCAGGCCGAGAAGTTCTCCGGGGAGGCGCTCCTCGAGGCCGATGAGCTCTCGAAGCAGTGGCTGCAGGATCAGGAGCGGCTCCATCGGACGAGGAGCGACGACGCGAGGAGGCGCGTGATCGCTCTCGGGCGCGTGGTCGACGACGCGCATGCCGAGGTCGCGGCAGCGGCGACGGTCGCGATCTCCCGGATCGACGGCGCGAGCGGAGACGTCCTGCGCGACTCGGTGTTCGACGACATCGGAGGTGCTGTCGGCGCCGCCTACGAGGGCTTCCAGACCTGGATGGAGAACAACGACGGCTGGATCTCAGTCGTCATCGACGTGGCGTCTTTAGCGGGAATCGTTTTGATGGGTGTGGCCATGCTCATCCCCGGCGTGAACATAGCCGCGATGCTCGTCGCGGGGCTGGTCCTCCTGCTGTCGACCGCGAGGGCCACGGCAGGGACGGGCACCTGGGCCGAGGTCGCAGTGGCTTTGCTGTCAATGGCTTTTATCGGCTCGGGAGCCTTGGCCGGAAAGGGGCTCAGCCGCTCTATCGGCATTCTCCGCCAGTCACGGACCTCGCAACTCATCGAATCGGGTGCAAGCCCAAATCTTGCTAAAGCCTATGTCAGTCGCATGTGGAGCCGATCGCGCCCGGGCATTCTGGACAACAGTCTCGTCCGGTCTCTTGGAGACCCGTTCACCGCCCAGGTGCGCCGCTTCATCAGGCCGCCCCGAGTGGCTGGTGTCGTCGACGACCCGGTCATCCTCGCCGAAGTGACGCGGAAATTGACCCTGATGAAGGGTTTTCAATCCTTCGATATCTCGCTGGCTGTCGGAGGTCGAGTGCACGACCGGCTGCTCGATGAGGGCCGACCTGCGTCGAGGATCTCGGTCGGGAGTGCCTGGTGACCCGGAGTCTCGAATGGCACTATCCCGAAGACTCCTTAGATCGATGGGTTGTCGCGCAGATTTTCTTGTACTTCTCGACACCTTTGACTGTGGTCATATCCCAGGGAACGTTTGCCGTTTATGGCGTATTCGATTTGACTCAAATGGCTCGAGGCCAGGGGGCTGATGCGGCTCGCTTCGAAGGGCTCTCGCCTTTTGAGCTGCCGCCGTTTATTGTTCCCGGCTGGATCTACCTGATCTTGACCACAGCCGTGGTGTTGACTCTCGTCTTCATGTTCACGGGTCCGAAGTCTGGTCCAATCAGGGCTCATCCCTGGTTGTTGCCATTCATGTGGGGCGTGAGCGCGTTCTTTCTCGCGGATTACGCCCTCGCCTTCGACTACGCGGAGGGGTGGCCCACTTACGTCGTCTACTTCGCTGCGGTCATGGGGGCGTGCTCCGTCGTCGGGTTCGCGGCGGCGGCGGTTCGTGGAGTGAGAGAGCGGGTCGCTCGGCGGCGCGAGCGAGCGGCCGAGGCATGAGCCGCACGTTCGTCCATCGCTCGGTGAGCGGCGCTGCGCGGTCGTACTCGCTCGTGCTGCCGGCGGGATTCGTGCGCGTGGGTGGCTCGTGGTCGGCGGAGACGGCCTTGTCGGAGGCCGTCGCACAGCTGGGGTTGGAGGACGACGCGGCGACGGTCTTCCGAAGACAGGCACGCCCCCTTCTCGGAGCCATGCCCGCGGCGGGGGATGGCCTCCGACTGCTCGACAGCTACGTCCTCGCGGGCACCTGGCCGGGAACGCGCATCTCGGCCACGATCACGTGCGGAGTGGCGGATGTGCCGCCGGCCGTCGACCCGGACACCACCCTCATGAATCGGGCCGTGAGACACGGGGGATCGATCACAGCTGTCGCAGGCGAGCCGGCCGTCACCTGGACGGACAGCGGCGAGGTCATCTCGCCTCCAGGACTCCCCTCGCCGGTGACCGTCCTCCGCCGTCGGACCACGCTCAGCCGCATCCACGGCCTGGCCTCGCACCTCTTCGTCGTCGTCGCCACGGTCGGCGGCGACGTGCGAGACGCCGATGACGATCCCGACGGGACCATCGCGGACGCCCTCGCGGACCTCCTCGGGGCGGTCGTCGAGACCATCCGGTGGCTCGACCGAGACGGCAGCACCATCACCGACCGGGCCACGGCATGACCCGTCCTCCACGACTCACGACCCTGCAAGGACAGCAGATGACCCACTCCCGCACCGACGCCCACGCCTACGACGTCCTCATCGGTCACGATCCCTCGATCTGGGTCGCCCTGCCCTCGAGCTGGCCCTTCCAGGAGCACACGGCCGCGCCCTCATGGATCGACGCCACATTCGACGACATCCGGGCGAGGTCCTCCACGGTGACCCGATCGGGGCTGAGGCACCTCCGCCGAGTCCTCGAGCACCTGGCGCAGATCCCTCGCGAGAACGAGTCGCACTACCTGTTCGCGCCCTCGGTCGACGAGCTCGCCGGGCTGCTCCGGGTGCAATACGCATTCTGCGACGGGGAGCGCGAGACGATGTTGCGGAGGCTGGTGCTCGAGAGCGATCTCGACCAGATCGAGCCGCCTCTCCTCGAGCCCTTCTCGACCGCCGACCTCGGCGACGGGTGGCGAGGAGTCCGGTTCGCGGAATTCGAAGGCGAGCTCGAGGCCTCCATCGTCTACTCGTTCCGGGCCGAGCCCTATGACATCCGGGTCAGCCTCCACGTCGGGCCCCCGGAGGAGACGAGCGCACTCATCCCGTTCAGCGACGATCTCGTCCGCGACATCAGCGTGGTGCCCGCCGAGTGAGGATCAGCGCCACCGTCAGACACGAACCGTCGCGGCAGACCACGGACTTCGTGTGGGAGGTGGAACCCGGCACGACCCTGGCCGCCATCGTCGCGCACGCCGCCGGCCACCTCGGCGTCGACTCGAGCGGCCCACAGCACGTCCACGTCGACGGGGAGCCGACCGACCCACGCCGCACCGTCGAGCAGGGAGCTCTCACCGAGGGCTCCGTCATCAGCTTCGGGGCGCCGCCGAGCGTCCCCCGCCTACCCGACGACCTCCCGACGGTCCGCATCGTCGGCGGGCCGGGGGCGGGGACGGTCTTCGTCGTGGACCCGGGAGTCGTCATCGTCGGGCGCGGCAGAGGATCGACGGTGGTCCTCGTGGACCCTCTGGCACCTCCTCTCGCCGCCGCGGTGACACTCGACGGAACCGGTCGCTTCAGCATCTCCCCGGCCCTGGCGGAACACGGTCCGCACGCCCCGACGGACGGCGACGGCCCGCTCAGCGAGGTGGCCGACGGTCTCGCAACCGTCTACGTCGACCGGCGTCGCATCACCGCACGCACCGAGATCGATGACGCCAGCATCGTCCAGATCGGAGAGACCCTGCTCGCGGTGTCAGCGGCCGATGCCGCCCGAGCGGCGACCAGCCCGACCGAGGGCGGCGGCTTCGTCGATTACGCGCGGCCACCTCGACTGCTCCCCGACGAACCCCCGACGGTGTTCCGATTCCCTCCCGAGCCGCAGCCGCCCACACGGCGTCCGCTCCCCATCGTCGCCGCAATCGCCCCCCTGGTCATGGCCGTCGTCATGGCGCGCCTCTTCGGCAGCCTCGGATTCCTGGCCTTCGGGCTGATGTCACCGGTCGTCCTCATCGGCAACCACTTCTTCGACCGTCGCAACGGTCGGACCTCGCACCGTCGTCGACTCGCCGAGCACGAGGCGACGAAGACGGCCATCGCCGACGACGCTTCGGCGACCGTCCGGCAGATCGAGCGTCAGCGGCGCCTCTCAGCCCCCGACCCCGCGACCGTCCTCGACATCGCCGTCCGTCGCCGCTCCCGCCTGTGGGAGCGGCGACGCAGCCACGCCGACCATCTCTCGCTCCGCCTCGGAACCGCCGACATGCCCTCCGGCGTCACCGTCGAAGACCCCGCCGAGCTCGAACATCGGCGGATCGTGTCCCGTCCGGCGCTCGACGTGCCCGTGAGCGTCGACCTCGCCGAGCACGGCGTGATCGGGCTCGCCGGGCGTTCCGACGACACCCGGGCGCTCGGCACCTGGTTCGTCGCGCAGCTCGCCGTCCTGCAGAGCCCTCGCGACGTCGAGGTGGTCGTGCTCACCGGACCCGAGGGGCGGGAGAGCTGGTCGTGGCTGCGATGGGTGCCGCACGCGCGGACGGACGGCGGGGGCGTCCGGCTGGCGGTCGAGTCGGCGGTCGTGGCGCGCCGACTCGCGGAACTCGGAAAGCTCGTCGACGCCCGCCGGAGGGCCGCACGGGAGGGGTCGGGGCGGGCGGCCTCGTCGGGTCCGGACGTCGTCGTGGTCATCGACGGGGCACGCCGGCTCCGGACGCTCCCCGGGCTGGTGCCCCTGCTCCGCGACGGGCCGGCGGTCGGCATCCGCTCCGTCTGCCTCGACGTCGATGCACGGTCCCTGCCCGAGGAGTGCCTGGCCGTGGTCACCTGCGGACCGGACGGTCACACCCTCGCCGTCGACCGCACCCCCGTCGTGGAACGCGTCCGCCCCGACCGCCTGCCCGCTGGATGGCCCGACGCCGTCGCCCGCGGCCTCGCGCCGTTGATCGACGTGGGGGACGAGGACGACGCGGCGGGTCTGCCCGCACGATCGCGCCTCCTCGACGTCCTGGATCTGAGCCCGCCGACCGCGGCGAAGGTGCAGGCGCGGTGGGAGGCCCGCCCCCCCACGACCGAGGTCGTCATCGGACACGGGATCGACGGCCCGTTCTCGTTCGACCTCCGATCGGACGGCCCGCACGCACTGGTCGCGGGCACGACGGGGTCGGGCAAATCCGAGCTGCTGCAGAGCATGGTCGCCTCGCTCGCGGCCTCGAACACGCCCGACTCGATGACGTTCGTGCTCGTCGACTACAAAGGAGGCGCGGCGTTCCGCGAACTCGCCGCCCTGCCCCACACGGTCGGCATGGTGACCGACCTCGACCCTCACCTCGTCGAACGGGCGCTCGATTCGCTCGGTGCGGAGCTGGTGCGGCGGGAGCGTCTGCTCGCAGCCGCGGGCGCGAAGGACATCGAGGACTACCTCGACGGCCCCGGCGCGCTCTCGCGAGTCGTGCTGCCCCGTCTCGTCATCGTCATCGACGAGTTCGCGAGCCTGGCCCGCGAACTCCCGGACTTCGTCACGGGACTCGTCGACATCGCCCAACGAGGGCGCTCGCTCGGCGTCCATCTCATCCTCGCCACTCAGCGTCCGACGGGCGTCGTGACCGGTGACATCCGCGCCAACACCAACCTGCGGATCGCCCTCCGGGTCACCGACGAGGGTGAGAGCACCGATGTCATCGACGCTCGGGACGCCGCGGGCATCTCGAAGTCGACCCCGGGGCGCGCCTTCGCCCGTCTCGGTGCCGGTGCGCTCCTGCCGTTCCAGGCCGGGCGGGTCGGCGGACGAGCCCCCGGCGCGTCGACCGCATCGGAGCGGCCGCTGTGGGGAGCCGTCGTCCCCGACGCGTCGGTCGGTCGGCCTCTTCCGGCACCACCGAAGGAGGCACGGGTCGACGGATCGGACGAGACCGACCTCGTGCAGCTGGTCACCGCGACGATCGACGCCGCCGATCGGCTCGGCCGACCGGCGCCGCATCGTCCCTGGCTCGACGCGCTGCCCGAGACGATCACGCTCGACGAGATCCGGCACGCCCACGCCTGCTCGCCGCCGGCCCTCGGTGCCGTCGCGGCGTTCCCCTTCGGACTGGAGGACCACCCGGCGAGCCAGGCACGGCGCCCCGCTGTGTTCGACCTCGCACAGGACGGCCATCTCGCCGTCGTCGGGGCTCCGCGAACCGGTCGATCGCAGGTGCTGCGGGCGCTCGCCGCGGCGATCGCCGCGACCTCGACGGTCGCCGACGTGCACATCCACGCCCTCGACTGCGGCAGCGGGGCGCTGCTGCCCCTGACGAGCCTGCCTCACGTGGGCGTCATCGTCCAGCGGACGGAGGTGGAACGAGCGGCCCGCCTGCTGACCCGTCTCGTGGGGGAGTGTCAGCGTCGACAGGAGGTGCTGGCGGCCGGCGGGCATGCGGGAGTCGTCGAACAGCGTCGCGCGGTCGGCGACGATGGCGGGCTGCCCCACATCATCCTGATGATCGACCGGTGGGAGGGGTTCGCCAGCGGTCTCGGAGACGTCGACGGAGGGCGGCTCGCCGACCAGGTGACGCTGCTGCTGCGGGAGGGGGCGAGCGCCGGGATCCACCTGATCATCACCGGTGACCGTCAGCTCGCCGCCGGCCGGTTCTCCACCCTCGTCGATCGCAGGATCGTTCTGCGTCTCGCCGACCCGTCCGACTACTCGCTCGCCGGTCTCGATCAGAGACGGATGCCCGACCGCATGCCCGAGGGACGGGGCGTCGCGGCAGGCAGCGGGGTCGAGCTGCAGATCGCGCTGATCGGATCCGACGCGTCGGGTCGGGCGCAGGGGGCCGACCTCGTGCGGATCGGTGCGGTCGCGACCGCTCGGGAGATCGGCGTCCCGCCGACGAGACGACCCTTCCGCCTCGACCGGCTCGAGGGCCCTCTCGGGTACGACGACGCCGTGCGCCGCCGCCGTCACGGTGGGGTGGAGCGCGACGGGCATGCGATGTTCGCCTTGATCGGAGTCGGCGGAGACGACCTCGAGGCCGTCGGCCCGGACCTCAGCATCGGCTCCGGCACGTTCGTGATCGGCGGTCCGGGTCGCAGCGGCCGCAGCACGGCCCTCGTGAGCGTGGTCCGCTCGCTGGTCGACGACGGCGTCGAGGTCGTCGTCGTGGCGCCCCGCCCCTCGCCCCTCCGCAGCCTCACGCCCGGTCACGGGGTGCTCGCTGTCGTGACGGGCGCTCGCCCCGGGGAGGACGAGCTGGCTCCGTGGTTCGACACCGCGCCTCCTCGGCGGGTGCTCGTCGTGGACGATGCGGAGCTCCTCCGCGACGGTCCGGCCGCTGCATGGCTCTCGAGCTTCGTGATGTCGTGCTCCGATCGTGGTCACGGGGTGGTCGTGGCGGGTGCGTCGGCCGAGCTGGCGACGGGTTTCTCGGGGTGGCTTGTCGACATCAGACGCAACAGATGCGGTGCGGTGCTCAGCCCGCAGACGCCGGTGGACGGCGACGTGATCGGTGCCGTGCTGCCCCGGAGCTCGCTGTCGGGTCGGCTCCGGCCGGGGGCGGCCGTCGTCCATCTCGGGTCGGGGGATCTGCTGCAGGTCAGAGTCCCGTTCGGATGACGGGATCGAGCGGGACCGTGGAACGGGCAGCCGCCCGGCCCACGGCCCCGTGATCAGACCGTCGCCCGAGATCGCCGCGTCACGGTGTCTCGTGACCGAGAGCGGGGGCCTGTGCATCGGTCGTCGACATCCTCCGACGGTGGACGGCGCCGACGAGGCCGGTCAGCAGGACCAGGAGGAGTCCCGTGCCGATGACGCCGACGGCCAGACCGGCTCCTCGGAGGCCGTCGGGGCCGCCCGTGAAGGCGAGGGCCGTGGCGGCGGCGGTGGGCTCCGGCTGCACCTCTTCCGGGACCGTCGGCTCCTCGGGTGCCTCGGGCATGACGGCCGCGACCATCTCGGACTCGTGCACGAGCGAGTCCTCGAAGGCCGGGATGACGCTGACGCCGGACTCATCGGGTGCCGAGCCCTCCGATCGGAGGACGAAGACGTAGGTGCCCGGGTCGACGACCGTCACGCACGGCGTCTCGTGCCTCCCGTCTCCGTCGATCGTCGTGGTGACGCGACCCGCGATCAGGGCCGGGTCGAGTTCCGACGAGGGACCCAGATCGTCGCCCTCCGAGAGCGTCCGATCGGCTGGGAAGGGGCCGACGAGGAGGGACTCGACGTCGAGGGAGTCCACGGACGCGTTCATCCCGGAGACGTCGAGGGCGTCGCTGACGCAGGTGCCGGTGAGCACCTGCTGCGGACCGACGACCTCGGTCGCGATCGACGGCGACCAGGGGACGAGCGTGGTCTCCGTGGCCGAGCCGAAGACCGAGCGCCATGGACGGACGCGGTCGCGCCCGGCCTCGACCGGGGTGTCGGCGGGGTCGATGGTCTCGACCCAGGTGTAGTAGCCGCCGCCCGGCAGCTCGCATCCTGGCGTGTCGTAGGTGCCGGGGCCCTCGGTGACGACGACCTCGACCCGGCAGACGACCGGTGCCTCGTCCGGCCATCCGGCGGTCTCGACCACCGGCTGCTCGAACGGGCCGAGCAGCGTGCTCCGCACGGTGACGGGCACGGGCGCCCAGCGGCCGCCGTCGGCGTAGCGACCCCACTCGGGAAGCACACCCTCGCCGGGTGCGACCGTCAGCGTCAGCTGGTCCGTCAGGACGGTGCCGGGCTCGGCCACCGCGTCGCTCGTGACGGTCGAGACCCGTGGCTGGAAGGGCAGCGGCGATCTCGCCTCGGTGGAGTCGCTGCCGGATGCCGCCACCGAGGTGCCCCCCGAGAACAGGATCATCTGCGACCCGATGGCGCTGCTGCCGACGGTGATGATGCGCCCGTAGGGCAGACCGGTGAACTCCGCCTTCGCCTTCACGGTCAGGACGGGCGTCGTCGCCGTCGCGCGGAACGTCAGCGCCTCGCCGTTGCGCGGAGTCGCCGTCGCCCGCCCGTCGGCGAAGACGGCGCCCTCGAGGGTGACGGTGCCCCGGTGGGTCGGCCCGAGTCGGGTCGGTCCGCCGGCGACCCGGTCGACGGAGAGATCAGCGCGCACGGTGCCCGTGCCGTCGTCGCGCAGCTGGAGGGCGACCGAGCCGCTGACCGAGCGGGAGGCGGCCGCCGTCGCCTCGGCGAGCATCTCGTTCGCGCGCTCGAGCACGACGGGCCACTGGTCGTTGGCGCGACCCGCGTAGTAGCGCTGATCGTGACCGTTCAGCCCCGTGATCGTCCAGACCGCGAGCTGCCCCGCGGCGGCCGTGTTCGGGTCGGTCGTCCCGGCCCAGGTCCGCGCGATGTAGGCCAGTCGCGCATGATCGGCGGTCGATACGCCGAAGACGTCCGACCCGGTCTCGGTCACGTACTCGTTGCCGATCGGCGACGACTTGCCCGCCTCGAGGCAGAAGGCCTGACGGCCGTCGGGGAGCCGGTACGTGCCGAGCCAGGAGGCCCGGTCGCCGTTCCAGAGGTGGCCCGTGCCCAGGCCCGTCGGCGTGATCGCCGAGGCAGGCAGGGCGGTCAGCAGGCTGGCCGCGAGCGTGCAGATGAGCAGGAGCAGGAGCGGCAGGAATCGCCGTCGTGGGGCCCGGGAGAGGGCGTTCGTCGATGTCATGGGACGACGATGACGGGAGGGGCGGGAGCGGCGTGAGCGCGCCTCCTCGGCCTGTGGACCACGGTGGGACGCGCCGCTCGGGGGAGGGAGCGCGCTCGCCGGCTGTGGAACGAGGGACGCCCCCGTCACACACTGGCGACGGGGGCGTCCGGTGGTTCGGGAGGCGCAGTCAGTCGGTCTCGTCGAGGTCGATCTCCTCGCCGACGAGGTCGTTCTCGGCCGCATCGGGCGCGCCCTCGCGGGGTGCGCCTCCGGTCGGGCCGTCGTTGTGCTCGCCGACGCCGGGGAAGACCGTCTCACCCGCGACGGCGTCGTTGGTCGCGATCTGCTCGGACTCGGCGAACGCGTCGGCCTGGTCGTAGGGCTCATCGCCGGAGGCGGCGGGGGTGCTGCTGGTGTCGCTCATGAGGTGTCCTCTCAGGGGTGCTCTTCGTCTCTCGATGACCTCCCGTCTACTCCTCCCCAGCGGGCGCCTCCGCCGGACTCTTTCAGGTCGCCGGGCCGCTGACGTACCCCGCAGGGCTCCGCGCTAGGCTGACCGCGGCCCGTCGTCACGACGTCGAGAGAGTTCGGCGCCCTGGCCTCGCGGCCACGGCCGACACGTCGGCACGACCGACCGGAGCAATGGCGCAGCGATGCGGATTGGAAGAACAGCGTGGATCTTTTCGAGTACCAGGCCAGAGACCTGTTCGAGCAGTACGGCGTGCCCGTGCTGCCGGGCATCACGGCCGACACCCCCGAGGAGGCGCGTGCCGCGTCCGAGAAGCTGGGTGGCGTGACCGTCGTCAAGGCTCAGGTCAAGGTCGGCGGGCGTGGCAAGGCCGGCGGCGTCAAGGTCGCGAAGACCCCCGACGACGCCGAGGCCGCCGCTCGCGACATCCTCGGGCTCGACATCAAGGGCCACGTCGTCAAGCGCGTCATGATCGCCGGCGGCGCGCAGATCGCCCAGGAGTTCTACTTCTCGGTGCTGCTCGACCGAGCCAACCGCTCGTACCTCTCGCTCTGCAGCGTCGAAGGCGGCATGGAGATCGAGCAGCTCGCCGTCGAGAAGCCCGACGCCCTCGCTCGCATCGAGGTCGACCCCCGCTCGGGCATCGACCTGGCCAAGGCCACCGAGATCGCGAAGGCCGGCGGGTTCCCCGACGAGCTGATCGAGAAGGTCGCCCCCGTGCTCGTCAAGCTCTACGCCGTGTACGAGGGCGAGGACGCCACGCTCGTCGAGGTCAACCCGCTCGTCCTGACCGAGCAGGGCGACATCGTCGCCCTCGACGGCAAGGTCTCGATCGACGAGAACGCCGACTTCCGTCACCCCGGTCACGCCGAGCTCGAAGACGCCGACGCTGCCGACCCCCTCGAGGCGAAGGCCAAGGCCGCCGGCCTCAACTACGTCAAGCTCGACGGCGAGGTCGGGATCATCGGCAACGGCGCGGGCCTCGTCATGTCGACGCTCGACGTCGTCGCGTACGCCGGCGAGGCGCACGGCGGCGTCAAGCCCGCGAACTTCCTCGACATCGGCGGCGGAGCGAGCGCCGAGGTCATGGCCGCCGGACTCGACGTCATCCTCGGCGACGCCCAGGTCAAGAGCGTCTTCGTCAACGTCTTCGGCGGCATCACGGCCTGCGACGCCGTCGCGAACGGCATCGTCGCCGCGCTCGGCATCCTCGGCGACACCGCCACCAAGCCCCTCGTCGTCCGACTCGACGGCAACAACGTCGACGAGGGCCGACGCATCCTCGCGGAGGCGGCGCACCCCCTCGTCACCGTCGTGGCGACCATGGACGAGGCCGCCGACAAGGCCGCCGAGCTGGCTTCGAAGTAAGGACTGAACAGAACAATGTCGATCTTCCTCAACAAAGACAGCAAGGTCATCGTCCAGGGCATCACCGGCGGCGAGGGCACCAAGCACACGGCGCTCATGCTGAAGGCCGGCACCCAGGTGGTCGGCGGCGTCAACGCCCGCAAGGCCGGCACCACCGTGACCCACGGCGACGTCGAACTGCCCGTGTTCGGCACCGTCTCCGAGGCCGTCGCCGAGACCGGCGCCGACGTCTCGATCGTCTTCGTGCCCCCGGCCTTCGCGAAGGACGCCGTGGTCGAGGCCATCGAGGCCGCCGTCCCCCTCGTCGTCGTCATCACCGAGGGCATCCCCGTGCAGGACGCCGCCGAGTTCTGGGCGCTCGCCAAGTCGAAGGGCGGCGTCACGCGCATCATCGGGCCGAACTGCCCCGGAATCATCACGCCCGGCGAGTCGCTCGTCGGCATCACGCCGGCGTCGATCTCGGGCTCGGGCCCCATCGGCCTCGTGTCGAAGTCGGGCACCCTGACCTACCAGATGATGTTCGAGCTGCGCGACCTGGGCTTCTCGACCGCCATCGGCATCGGCGGCGACCCGGTCATCGGCACGACGCACATCGACGCCCTCGAGGCGTTCGAGGCCGACCCCGACACCAAGGCCATCGTCATGATCGGCGAGATCGGCGGCGACGCCGAAGAGCGTGCCGCCGAGTACATCAAGGCGCACGTCACGAAGCCCGTCGTCGGCTACGTGGCCGGCTTCACCGCACCCGAGGGCAAGACCATGGGCCACGCCGGCGCCATCGTCTCGGGCTCGGCCGGCACGGCCCAGGCCAAGAAGGAGGCCCTCGAGGCCGCCGGAGTCAAGGTCGGCAAGACGCCGAGCGAGACCGCGGCCCTGCTGCGCGAGGTGTACGCGGCCCTGTAGAGCCGACCCGCGCCTCCTGAACGGGCGTGTGCGTCGAGACCGGGTGAGTCGTCATCACCCGCGATCGGCGGACACGCCCGTCTCGGCGTCCGGGCGACGGGCGGGGCACGCCGAGAGCGTCCGAGGGGCCGGGTAGGGTCGTCCACGATGAACCGCCCTGCCACCGCCGCCTTCGCGGCCCTCGAAGCCCTGCTCGTCGTCGGCATCGGCGTCGGGCTCCCGGTCGCGGTCATGAGTCTGCTCTGGGCGTTCCAATACGGGCTCCAGCTCGACTGGGTCATCTTCTGGCGCGCCTCCGTCGACACCTGGCTCGTCGGGCACGGCGTCGATCTCACGCTGCAGCTCAGCGGGCCGGCAGCCGAGGCGACCGGCGTCGCCGGGGCCGACGCCCCCATCGGCATCACCATCGCCGCCCTCGGCTTCTCGGCGCTGACGGTGCTGCTCGGTCTCCGCGCCGGTCGGGCCATCGCCGAGACCCGGCACCGGGTGACCGGCCTCCTCGTGACCATCGTGACGTTCGCGCTCATCTCGCTCGGTCTCGCCGCCACCGCCCAGCACGCTCTCGCCGCGCCCTCCCTCTGGCAGGCGCTCGTGCTGCCGCCCCTCGTCTACGCCGTGCCCGTGCTCGTCATGGCCGAGATCACCCGGCGGCGACGAGGTGAGGACCCCGGCCCCGTGGCCCTTTTTGTCACCCGACTCGTCGTCCGCGCGCCTCTCGCGGCCCGGGTCGTCGCGGCAGGCGGTCTGCGGGCCGGCCTCGCGACCGCGGCCGTCGTGCTCTCCGTCGCGGCGCTCATCGTGGCGCTGCTGCTGCTGACGCACTTCTCGCAGATCATCACCCTCTACGAAGGCGCGCACGGGGGTCTGCTCGGCGGCCTCGCCCTCACGATCGGGCAGCTCGCGCTGCTGCCCAACGTCATCGTCTGGGCCGCATCGTGGCTGATCGGGCCGGGTTTCGCTCTGGGCACCGGCTCCGCTGTCTCGCCCCTGGGCACGTCGGTCGGTCCGCTGCCGGCCGTGCCGTTCCTCGGCGCTCTGCCCACGGCCGACCTGCCCTTCGCCTTCGTCGGGCTGCTCGTGCCCGTCGTCGCCGCGTACGTCATCACGACCCTCCTGCGACCACGGCTGCAGGCGGCTCTGGCCGCGGCAGGCGTCGACGACGTCCTCCGCCGCGTGCTCGTCGGCGTGGCGGTCGGCCTCACGGCCGGTGTCGCGATCGGCCTGGCCTCGTGGGCGTCGGCCGGCTCGGCCGGGCCGGGGCGTCTCGTCGACGTCGGACCGGACCCGTGGGTCGTCGGCGCGATCGCCGCGCTCGAGGTCGCCGTGCCCGCCGTCCTCGCCATGATCGTCACCCCGCCGCGGTTCGTGGGCGGCGTGGGGCTGCCGACCCGCGCCTCCTCGGTGTCCACCGACGGCACGACCCGCCCCGGGTCGGATCGCTCGGCGTCGACCACGGCGAGCCGCCTGCCGCGCGAGTTCGGCACCCCGCCGGTCGACGACGCCGGAGGCGCGTGGGCGTCGGCCGGAGCCGTCACCGCGACCCGGGGTGACGAGGGCGACGACGACCGTGACGCCGCGCGCCTCGGCGAACGGGCCGGTGGCCCCGCCGACGCCGACGCCGACGCCGCCGCCACCGCCTCCATCGGAGACGGCGAGGGCGGCGCAGCGGCCGGCGGCGCAGCGGCAGGCGGCGGCGCGACGGGTCGAGAATCGTCGCCGCCCGCCGTCGGCCGAGATGGCGACGACGGCCGCGGCGACGGCCGAGACCCCGATGAAGACCCCGCTGACGACCCCGACGACGACCCCGACGTGACGGACCGTCTCGACGGACTCACCCGCTGACGTGACGGCGCCCGGCGGCACCGCGAGCGACCCGAGGCGCCACGCTAGGCTTGCCGCGTGCTGAAGCTCGTGGTGCTCATCTCCGGTGGCGGATCGAACCTCCGGGCACTGCTCGAAGCCGCACACGACGCCGAGTACCCCGCGCGGGTCGTCGCCGTCGGAGCCGACCGCGACGCCGACGGGTTCGAGCACGCCGAGCACTTCGGCGTCCCCACGTTCTCGGTGCCGTTCTCGAGCTTCGCCGACCGCGGGGCCTGGGGTGACGAGCTGCTGGCGCAGGTGCGGCAGTGGGAGCCCGATCTGGTCGTGCTCAGCGGCTTCATGCGTCTCGTGCCGCCGCGCGTGGTCGAGGCCCTCGCCCCCCAGCTGATCAACACCCACCCCGCCTATCTGCCGGAGTTCCCCGGGGCCCACGGCGTCCGCGACGCCATCGCCGCCGGCGTCGAGCAGACCGGCGCCAGCGTCATCGTCGTCGACAACGGCGTCGACAGCGGCCCGATCCTGGCCCAGCGCCGCATCCCCGTGCTGCCCGGCGACGACGAGTCGTCGCTGCACGACCGCATCAAGCTCGTCGAGCGCGAACTGCTCGTGCAGACCGTGCTCGACATCGCCAACGGAACGATCGACCTCGAACAGGAGTCCACCGCATGAGCGGCCACGCCATCGACCCCACCCTCTACCGCGACCGCGACACCGTGCCCGTCCGCCGGGCGCTGATCAGCGTCAGCGACAAGACGGGGCTGCTCGACCTGGCGGGGGCGCTCGCCGCGGCCGGGGTCGAGATCGTCTCCACCGGGTCGACGGCGTCGACCATCCGCGACGCCGGTCACGAGGTCACCGACGTCAGCGCGGTGACCGGGTTCCCCGAGTCGCTCGACGGGCGCGTGAAGACGCTGCACCCAGCCGTGCACGCGGGGATCCTCGCCGATCTGCGGCTCGAGTCGCACGAGGCGCAGCTCGCCGAACTCGACATCGCGGCCTTCGAGCTCGTCGTCGTCAACCTCTACCCGTTCGTCGCGACGGTCGCCTCGGGCGCCGACGCGCCGACGGTCATCGAGAACGTCGACATCGGCGGCCCGGCCATGGTGCGTGCCGCGGCGAAGAACCACGCCAACGTGGCGATCGTCGTGTCGCCGTCGAACTACGCCCAGGTCGTCGACGCGCTCGGCACCGGCGGCACGACCCTCGCCCAGCGCCAGCGCCTCGCCGGTGAGGCGTTCGCCCACACCGCGTCGTACGACACGGCGGTCGCGGCGTACTTCGCCGCCAACGTCGGCACCGGGTCGGCAGCGCCGGACGAGGAGGCGCGGGTCGACTTCGCCCCCGCGGTCACCGTCTCGGCCGAGCTGCAGCACACCCTCCGCTACGGCGAGAACTCGCACCAGGCCGCCGCGATCTACGCGACCCCGGGTGCGCACGGCATCGCCCAGGCTCAGCAGCTGCACGGCAAGGAGATGTCGTACAACAACTACGTCGACGCCGACGCCGCCCTGCGCGCCGCCTACGACTTCGACGAGCCCGCCGTCGCGATCATCAAGCACGCCAACCCCTGCGGCATCGCCGTCGCCTCCGCCGACGCGATCGACCCCATCGCCGACGCGCACCGTCGCGCCCACGAGTGCGACCCCGTCTCGGCCTTCGGCGGGGTCATCGCCGCCAACCGGCCGGTCACGCGCGCGATGGCCGAGACGGTGCGCGACATCTTCACCGAGGTGGTGATCGCTCCGGGCTTCGACCCCGAGGCCGTCGAGATCCTCAGCGCCAAGAAGAACATCCGCCTGCTGACGCTCCCCGCCGACTACGCGCGCGACGGCCGCGAGGTCAAGCAGATCTCGGGTGGTCTGCTCGTGCAGGACGCCGACGTCTTCACCGGGTTCTCGTCGCAGGGCTGGACCCTCGTCGCCGGCGACGAGGCCGACGCCGCCACCCGCGCCGACCTCGAATTCGCCTGGAAGGCCTCGCGGGCCGTCAAGTCGAACGCGATCCTCCTCGCCTCGGGAGGCGCGTCGGTCGGCGTCGGCATGGGCCAGGTCAACCGCGTCGACTCGTGCCACCTCGCGGTGGACCGCGCCGGCGAGCGTGCGGCCGGATCGGTCGCCGCCTCGGACGCCTTCTTCCCCTTCGCGGACGGCCTGCAGGTGCTGCTCGACGCCGGCGTCGCGGCCGTCGTGCAGCCCGGCGGCTCGATCCGCGACGACGAGGTCATCGCGGCCGCAGCGGCCGCCGGCGTGACCATGTACTTCACGGGTGAGCGTCACTTCTTCCACTGAGCCCGCCCCGCTCCGAGGCGGGTCCGACCTCGACACCCCCACCGCGATCCGAACTGATCGGTCTTGCGGTGGGGGTGTTCGCGCACCTATCCTGTAAGGCTGCTTGCAGTCGGTCGGAGACGGCCGTCGACGCCGACCTCCTGGGGGACATCATGACGACGACAGCGACCACGACGGTCGGACGCGACGACCGTGTCCTCTCAGCCCGCGCCTCCTCGGCCCTGACGGTCGTCGACTCCGAACCGGCTGCGGCGGCCTGACGCACCGCAGCGCACGACGAAGCCGACCGGGCGCCTGACGACGCCCGCCGGACGCGGCCTCCACAGGCCGCCGGCACCACGAGACACTCCCCAGGGGAGCGACCGCGCCCGCGCGGCCCCCTGCCAGATCACGACACTTGGATCAGTCATGCCAGCACAGTCCACCTCCACCCCGTCATCGCCCGGCGGCGACCGCAAGCCGTCGACGCTGCGTGCGCTCATGCGCCTCTACCCCTACGCCCGCCCGGCCGTTCCGCGCATCGTGCTCGGCATGGTCGCGGCCCTGCTCGCCGCGGTCGTGGCGCTGCTCATCCCCGTCGTGCTCCAGCTGCTCGTCGACGGGCCCCTGTCGAGCGGCGACCGCTCGCAGGTCTGGCCGGCGTTCGCGGTCGTGCTCGGCCTCGGCGTCGTCGAGGCGTTCATGATCGCGGCCCGGCGGCGCCTGGTGCTCACGCCGAGCACGCACGTCGAGGCGTCCATGCGCAACGCGCTCTACGCCAAGCTGCAAGACCTCCCGGTGGCGTTCCACGACCGGTGGCAGAGCGGCCAGCTGCTCAGTCGCTCGGTGAGCGATCTGAGTCTCATCCGCCGGTGGCTGGCGTTCGGGCTGGTTCTGCTCGTCGTCAACCTGCTGACCATCGTGGTCGGCTTCGTCGTGCTCTTCTTCTACAGCTGGGTGCTCGGGCTGCTCTTCGTGGTCGCGTCGATCCCCGTCTTCGTGGTCAGCCTCGCCTTCGAGAAGCGGTACTCGCTCGTCGCTCGTCGCAGCCAGGATCAGGTCGGCGACCTCGCGACGAGCGTGGAGGAGAGCGTGCACGGCATCCGCGTGCTCAAGGCCTTCGGCCGCGGCAAGCACTCGCTGCGCGAGTTCGAGAAGCAGGCGGAGGATCTGCGCGGCACCGAGATCGAGAAGGCGCGGGCCGTCTCGAAGCTGTGGCTGTGGCTGCTGCTCGTGCCCGACGTGGCGTTCGCCCTCTGTCTGCTGGGCGGCATCTGGCTCGCCGCCGACGGGCAGCTCACCGTCGGCCAGCTCTTCGCGTTCTTCGCGACGGCGACCGTGCTCCGGTGGCCCGTCGAGTCGATCGGGTTCCTGCTGTCGATGACCTTCGACACCCGGACGGCCGCCGATCGCTTCTTCGAGGTGATGGACAGCACGAACACGGTCACCGACCCCGCCGAGCCGCGCACGATCGCCGAGCCCCGCGGGCGACTCGAGTTCCGGAACGCGCACTTCAGGTACCAGGACTCGCCCGCCCAGTTCGCCGACCTCGTCGACGGCGTCGACCTCGTGCTCGAACCCGGTGAGACCATGGCCCTGGTCGGTCTGACCGGCTCGGGGAAGACGACGCTGCTCGCCCTCGTGCCGCGGCTCTACGACGTCACCGACGGGCAGGTGCTGCTCGACGGCGTCGACGTGCGCGATCTCACCCGCGAGGAGCTGCGGCGACACGTCGGCATGGCCTTCGAGGACGCCACGCTCTTCAGCGCCACCGTGCGCGACAACGTGCTGCTGGGTCGCCCCGACCTCGCCGACGACCCCGAGGAGGCCGACCGCGTGCTGCGCGAGGCGCTCGAGATCTCGCAGTCCGACTTCGTCGAGAGGCTGCCGCACGGCGTCGACACCCGCGTGGGCGAAGAGGGGCTCAGCCTCTCGGGCGGTCAGCGTCAGCGCCTCGCCCTGGCCAGAGCCATCGCGGCCCGGCCGGCCGTGCTGGTGCTCGACGACCCCCTCTCGGCCCTCGACGTCGACACCGAGGCCCGGGTAGAGGCGGGGCTCCGCCGCGTGCTCGTCTCGACGACGTCGCTGATCGTGGCGCACCGCCCGTCGACCGTCACGCTCGCCGACCGGGTCGCCCTGCTCGAGAACGGGGTCGTCACCGCCGTCGGCACGCACTCCGATCTGCTCGCCGCCAACGAGCACTACCGCTACGTCATCTCGTCGCTCGACGACGACACCACCACCCGAGACGAGGTGCTCGCATGAGCGACCAGAGGACGGACGACCGCGACCGCGACGACCGCGACCGTGACCGCGACGACGCCGGGCGCGAGGCGCTCGACGGCAGGACCCCCGCCGAGAAGCGCGTCGGGCGCGGCTCGAGCACCGAGGGCGTCCGCGGCGAGGAGCGCGACGACTTCACCCGCGACGAGAGCAGGCGGCTCCGGGGGCGCTCGCTGCGCCTCCTCGGCTCACTGGTGCACCCGCTGCGCTGGCGACTCGCGCTCATGGGCGTCATCGTCGTCATCAGCGTCGGCGCCCAGGTCGCCGGCCCCGCACTCATCGCGTTCGGCATCGACCGGGCTCTGCCCGCCCTGATGGACCGGCAGGACTGGGCGCCGGCGATCCTCGTCGTCGTGGTGTACCTCGTGACCGGGGTCATCGGCGCCGTGCTCATGGCGCAGTACACGGTGCTCTCGGCGCGGATCAGCCAGGCGATCCTGATCGATCTCCGCAAGCGGCTGTTCCTCCACACGCAGCGGCTGAGCCTCGAATTCCACGAGACGTACACGTCGGGTCGGATCATCTCGAGGCAGACGAGCGACCTCGACTCCATCCGCGAACTGCTCGACTCGGGCATCAACCAGCTCGTGTCGGGGCTGCTCTACATGCTGTTCACGGCGATCGCGCTCGTCGCCCTCGACCCCCGGAGCGGTCTCGTGCTGGCCGTCGCGCTCGTGCCGTTGGTCGCTCTGACCCGATGGTTCCAGGTGCGCTCGCAGAAGCTCTTCCGCGCGACGCGCGTCACGAGCGCGCGGGTGATCGTGCACTTCGTCGAGACCATGACCGGCATGCGCGCCGTTCAGGCGTTCCGCAAGGAGGGGCGCAACGAGAAGGAGTACGGCGGCTACGTCGAGGACTACCGCCAGGCCAACTCGAAGGTATTCACCCTGTTCGGCACCTTCGACCCCGGGCTCGTGCTGATCGGCAACGCGACGCTCGCCGCGGTCGTCCTGTTCGGCGGGTTCCGGGTCATCGACGGCACCCTGGCGATCGGGGCGCTGCTCGCGGTCGCCCTGTACGCCAAGCGGTTCTTCGACCCCGCCGAGGAGATGGCCATGTTCTACAACGGCTACCAGTCGGCGTCGGCCGCGCTCGAGAAGATCTCGGGCGTGCTCGAAGAGCAGCCGAGCGTGCCCGACCCGGCGCATCCGGTCGACCTCTGGCACGCCACCGGCCGGGTGGAGTTCGACGACGTCGAGTTCGCCTACAACGCCGACACCGTCGTGCTGCCCGAGTTCGATCTGACGGTGCCCGCCGGTCAGACCATCGCCCTGGTCGGCTCGACCGGCGCCGGCAAGTCGACGCTCGCGAAGCTCATCTCGCGCTTCTACGACCCGACGCGCGGCCGCATCACGCTCGACGGGGTCGACCTCCGCGATCTGCACCCGAAGGACCTCCGACGCGCGATCGTCATGGTCACCCAGGAGGCCTACCTGTTCTCGGGGTCCGTCGCGGACAACATCGCGCTCGGCAAGCCGGATGCCACCCGCGACGACATCGAACGCGCCGCCCGGGCGGTCGGCGCGCACGAGTTCATCATGGCGCTGCCCGACGGGTACGACACTGACGTGAACAAGCGCGGCGGACGGGTCTCGGCCGGTCAGCGGCAGCTGCTGTCGTTCGCCCGGGCGTTCATCGCGGACCCGAGCGTGCTCATCCTCGACGAGGCCACCGCGTCGCTCGACATCCCGTCGGAGCGCATGGTGCAGGAGGCGCTGCAGACCCTGCTCGCCGACCGCACGGCGCTGATCATCGCGCACCGGCTGTCGACCGTCGCGATCGCCGACCGGGTGCTGGTGATGGAGTACGGACGGGTCGTCGAAGACGGCAGCCCCGCCGACCTCATCTCGGGAACGGGGCGCTTCGCGCAGCTGCACGCGGCCTGGCGAGACTCGCTCGTCTGACGCGGCGGGCCTCCACTCCGTTAGCGTGTCCCCGATGACTGACGCACAGCGGTACCTGCAGGCCTACGACGAGCAGCTCCGGACCGACGCCGAGACCCCGAGCGCCGTCGCGGTCATGCTCGAGGGCCCCCTGCGTCTCGTGACCTTCGCCGGCGGTCGCGGCTTCGTCACGTACCGGGACCTCGGCGGCGCCGACGGCGACGCCGTGCGAGGCCTGGTGGCGAGCGCGATCGAGCACTTCTCGGCCGACGCCTCGATCGATCGCGTCGAGTGGAAGACGCGCGGACACGACCACGCGCCGGGGCTGCACGAGGCCCTCGTCGCGAACGGCTTCGAAGCGGGCGAGCCCGAGTCGATCATGATCGGCCCGCTCTCCGCCCTGGCGGAGGCGGGTGACACCCCCGAGGGCGTCACCCTGCGACGGGTCGAGACCGAGCCCGACGTCCGTGCGATGAGCGCGATGGTCGACGAGGCATTCGGCGAGTCCGTCGACGCGCGACAGGCCGACGCCCTCGTCTCACGGCTCGCACGGGCCGACGGCATGGAGCTCTGGGTCGCCGAGGTCGACGGCGAGATGGTGAGCGGCGGGCGTCTCGAGCCGGTGCCCGGCACGGACTTCGTCGGGATCTGGGGCGGCGCCACCCTCGAGGCGCACCGGCACCGAGGCATCTACCGCGCACTGACCGCCGCTCGCGCCCGCTCGGCGCTCGCCCAGGGCAAGACGCTCGTCCACAGCGACTCGACCGACGATTCGCGGCCCATCCTCGAGCGGTCGGGGCTCGTCCGGGTCTCGACGACGACCCCCTACGACTGGACGCGCTGACCGCGCTCACCTCGCTGACCGCGGAGCCTCACTCCGCGCCGGCGGTCCGCGTCGGCGCGGCGTCCCGCCACGCGTACACCTCGCCGTCGTCGGTCGTCACGGCCGACCAGTCACCGCAGACGACCCCGGCCGTCGGCAGGTCGGACGGCCACCAGTCGGGGGCGATGGGCGGTGCCGACTCGAGCGGGTCGGCAGGCGCGCAACCGGCCGCCTCGGCGAGGGGAGCGGCCGTGCGGAAGGCGAGCACCGCCTCCTGGGGGTCGTCTCGCAGGGCGACCGCGCGGATCGAGGTGGCGTCCGACGGCACCCAGCCCGCCAGGACGAACGACCGCGTGCCCGACTTCGGGGCCTCGCCGTAGCTGTCGAACTCGAAGCTCCTCTGCGGCGACCCGAGGTCGGCGAGCGAGCAGGCGGCGAGACCGGTCGAGAGCGTCGCGACGAGGGCGGCCGCGGCGACGAGGCGGGTGAGGGAGGGCATGCTCCGAGCCAAGCGCCTCGAGACGCCGGGCGGATCAGCCTGCGGGGGAGACCGTCTCATCCGTCAGGGTGATCGTGCGGGTCAGGGCTCCCAGGAGGCGCGCTCGAGATCCACGCGGAACGTGCCGGCCCGAGACCACAGCAGCGGTGTGCCCTCCGCCCGGTAGTTCTCGAGCGCCCGGCTCTCGTGATCCCGCGGGGCGTGCCCCGAGGCGCGGATCACCCGCCACCACGGCAGCTCGGAGCCCGCGTACGCCATCACCTGGCCGACGGCCCTCGACGCGCGCGAACCGAGGGTCGCCGCGACCGAGCCGTAGGTCATGACGCGCCCCGCGGGGATCGACTCGACGACCTCGACGACCCGGGAGACGAAGTCGGACCCGTCGCGCGCCGGCTCGGCCGGCTCGCCCGGTCCGGCCGGCTCGCCCGGTTCGGCCGGCTCGCCCGGCTCGCCCGGCTCGACCGAAGCCTCAGGCGACGTGATCGGACGACCCGTCCGCCGCCGACCCCGACCCCGACCCCGTCCCGGACCCGGACCCCGACCCCGACCCGGACCCCGTCCCCGACCCCGACCCCGTCCCGGGCATCAGGGTCAGCGCCGCGAAGTGCTCGCCGTACGGCGTCTCGCCGACGACCTCGAAGCCGATGTGGGCGAAGAAGTCGGCTGGCCCGTCGGCGCCGGGCTCGTACATGACCGTCAGTCGATCGAAGCCCCGGCTGCGCGCCTCCTCGGCCAGCGAGTGGACGGCGAACCGGCCGACGCCGCGCCCCTGCGCGTCGGCCTCGACGTTGATGCGCCAGATGCAGCTGCGCAGCGCCTCGTCGTCGGCGGAGGCGTCGAAGTTGCCCATGATGAAGCCGACGACGGTGCCCTCGGCGTCGACCACGACCCGCGGCCAGGCGGTCGTCGGGTTGACGTACGCCTCGGCGATCGAGTGCGACACCGGGGCGACGTACTGCTCTTGGCCCGGCTTGAGCGTCAGGTTGTTGGCCGCGACCACGGTGGCGGCGGACAGTTCTTCGAGGCGCAGATCCGACATGCCCTCAGGCTAATGGCGGTGGCGCTCACGGCACCAGCATCGCCGGGGGGCTTGTGCAGAGGCCGACGCGCACGGGCCCCGGCGGGCGGAGAACCCCGCGGTCGTGGATGATGACGAGAATGAACCGAGGGACGAACCTTCCGGCGATCGGCGGCTTCAACCGATCCGTGGTGCTCGACGCGGTCCGCCGCGAGTCGGCGGGGCTGAGCCGCACCGAGATCGCGGCACGCACGGGGCTCAGCCCGCAGGCCGTGACCGGGGTGTCGCGTCGCCTGATCGACGCCGGGCTGATCCGCGAGAGCGGCACCGTGATCAGCGGCCCCGGCAAGCCCCGGACGATGCTGCAGCTGGAGGCGCGGGGCCGGTTCGCCGTCGGCGTCCACATCGACCCGGCGGTGCTGACCTTCGTGCTGCTCGACCTCGAGGGCGCCATCGTGGTGGACTCCCGTGAGCTGACCCCGTCGGCGTCCGAGCCCGACGAGGTGGTGGCCCTGATGGCGCGCGCCATCGACCGCCTCATCGTTGACAGCGGGGTCGACCGCGAGCTGCTGCTCGGGGTGGGCATCGCGTCGCCCGGCCCCGTCGACATCGGCCCCGGTCTCGTGCTCGATCCGCCGATGATGCCGCTCTGGCGGCACGTTCCGCTGCGCCGCGCTCTCAGCGAGGCGACGGGCCTGCCCGTGCTCCTCGAGAAGGACGTCACCGCCTGCGCCGTCGCCGAGCTGTGGCTGAGCGACGGGGCGAGCGGCGGGCGGAGCGACTTCGCCTTCGTGTACTACGGCACCGGCTACGGCACCGGGCTCGTGCTCGGACGCGACGTGCTGCGGGGTGCGAGCGCCAACGCGGGCGACACCGGCCACGTGATGGTCGACCACCAGGGTCACCGCTGCACCTGCGGTCGGATCGGCTGCGTCGGCGAGCTCATCACCCCGCACGGGCTCGTGCGCGAGGCCGAGGCCTCCGGCGTGCTGACGCGGGGCGACGTCTCGGAGGAGGCGCTGGTCGAGGCCGCGACGAGCGGCGACGCGGTCGACATGCGACGCATCGACGAGGCGTTCCGCGCGCTCGTCGCGAAGGCCGACGCCGGCGACCCGGGGGCGCTCGGCGTGCTGCACGGCGCCGGTCGGCACCTCGCCCGGGCGCTCGTCACGGTGGTCAACCTGCTCGACCTCGACGAGATCGTGTTCGGCGGACCGTTCTGGGCGCCGTTGTCGCGGCACGTGCTCGATGTGCTGCCGGCGGCGCTGCGCGACGACCCGGCCCTCATCGCCAAGCACCCCGTGAACCTCGTCGAGTCGTCGATCGGCGTCGACGTGGCGGCCGTCGGCGCGGCCTGCCTCGTGCTCGACCAGACGTTCTCTCCGCGGCCCGCGGCCCTCCTGATCACGGCCTGATCAAAGCCTGATCCGGTCGGAGGAGGGGCGGGAGGTGCGGGTCGGCGACTGCGGGAGGCGCGCCTCCTTCGGGTGCCGACCCGCGCCTCCTCGGTCTGGCCCGTGACGGAATCGTCACCTGATCCGCTCTTGACACGAGTTACTCCATACGATGTAGTAATTGCATCGCGGCCGGACGGAGTTGCCCGGCGTCGTCGCGGATGGAGCAAAGGAGCACCATGTCACGCACGTTCACCTCGGCCAGAGGGCGCCGTCGCGCACTGGCCGTCGCCGCAGCAGCGGTCGCCACAGCGCTGATGGCCTCGGGCTGCGCAGGAGGGGGAGCCGGCAGCGGCGACTCCGACACCATCAAGGTCGCGTACCAGAAGTTCGGGACGTTCACCCAGATGGACGCCCACATGAAGGAGACGGCGAAGACCTTCGAAGAGGCCAACCCCGGCATGAAGGTCGAGTTCGTGCCGATCGCGGCGCAGAACGACGACTACTTCACGAAGCTCGCCCTGATGAACCGGTCGGCCGCCACCGCCCCCGACGTCATGTACGAGGACACCTTCAAGGTCAAGAGCGACGCGGCCGCCGGCTACCTGCTGCCCCTCGACGAGTACACCGAGTCGTGGGACGACTGGGACATGTTCTACGACAACGCCAAGCAGGCCGGCGTCGGTGAGGACGGCAAGACCTACGGGATCCCCATGGGCACCGACACGCGGGCCCTCTGGTACAACAAGGACCTCTTCGCCCAGGCCGGGCTGCCCGTGCCGTGGGAGCCGAAGACCTGGCAGGACGTCCTCGACGCCGCCGACACCGTCAAGGAGAAGCTGCCGGACGTCGTGCCGATCAACGTCTACTCGGGCAAGCCGCAGGGCGAGGGCGCCACGATGCAGGGCTTCGAGATGCTGCTCTACGGCACGCCGACCGGCACCCTCTACGACGACGAGTCGGGCAAGTGGCTGACCGACTCGCAGGGCTTCGTCGACTCGCTCGGCTTCATCGAGGACGTCTACCAGGGCGGCGTCGGCCCGAAGCCCGAGGAGGCGCTGGACACCAACATCGGCACCATCGTCGCCGGCGAATGGCTGCCCCAGGGCAAGCTCGCCATCGACCTCGACGGATCGTGGTTGAGCGGCACGTGGCTCGAGACGGGCACCAACCCGTGGCCCGAGTGGAACGATGTGATGGGTCAGGCGCCCATGCCCACCCAGGACGGCGACGAGCCCGGCGCGACGAGCATGTCGGGCGGCTGGACCCTCGCGGTCGGCGCCAACACGAAGAACCCCGACAAGGCGTTCGAGTTCATCGCCGACGCCCTCGACAAGGAGGGCTCGCAGAGCTACGACATCGCCGCCAGCCAGATCGCCGTGCGGAGCGACGTCGCCGAGGACCCCGAGTACGTCAGCAGCAACCCGACCTTCGAGTTCTTCTCGTCGATCGTGCCCGTGACGCACTTCCGCCCCGCGACGACCGACTACAGCCGCATCTCGAACGAGATCACCGTGGCCATGGAGGCCGTCATGACGGGACAGCAGAGCCCCGAGGAGGCGGCGGCCGCGTTCGACGAGCAGCTGGTCGGGATCGTCGGCGAGGACGAGACGCAGAAGGCGACGGACTAGCCGCATGGCGACCATCGCCCCCACCCCGGTCGGTCGCGGAGGCGACCGGCCGGGGGCCCCCGGGCCGGGACCGAAGGGCGAGAAGCCCGGTCGTCGGGCCGGAGCCGCCAAGGCGCGCGCCCTCCGCACCGGCGCCCGCACCCTGCCGCTCGTGCCGGCGATGGTGCTGCTCGCGCTCTTCCTGCTCGGGCCCGTCATCTCGAGCCTCTACGGCTCGTTCACCGACGCGTCGCTCACCGGCTACGCCGCCGGCGGCGCGCAGTTCGTCGGGTTCCAGAACTACACCGACCTCTTCGTCGACCCCGACTTCCCGAAGTCGGTGCTGCTGACACTCGCCTTCGTCTTCTTCTCGGCCGTCATCGGGCAGAACCTCGTCGGGCTCGGCCTGGCCCTGCTCATGCGGAACGGCCACCGGGTCGTCCGCTCGGTCGTCGGCACGTTCGTGATCGCCGCGTGGGTGCTGCCCGAGATCGTCGCCGCCTTCGCCGCGTACGCGTTCTTCAACGACTCGGGCACCCTGAACACGGTGCTGTCGTGGTTCGGCGTGACCGGGGCGAACTGGCTGTACGAGCTGCCGATGCTGTCGGTGATCCTCGCCAACGTCTGGCGCGGCGCCGCGTTCTCGATGCTCGTCTACTCGGCGGCCGTCCAGGAGGTGCCGCCCGAGATCACGGAGTCCGCCGAGGTCGACGGGGCCACCGGCTGGCAGCGGCTCGTCTTCATCACGCTGCCGGTCATCCGCCGCAGCATCTCGACGAACCTCATGCTGACGACGCTGCAGACCCTGTCGGTCTTCACCCTCATCTACGTGATGACGGGCGGCGGCCCCGGCACCAACAGCACGACGCTGCCGATCCTCGCGTACCAGGAGGCCTTCCAGTTCTCGCAGCTCGGCTTCGGCACCGCCATCGCGACCATCATGCTGCTCGTCGGCGCCGTCTTCTCGATCATCTACATCAGGGCCCTGAAACCGGAGGTCGACTGACCATGGCCATGACCTCACCCAGCGGCCGCAGCATGAAGGCCGTCTCGAACGTCGTGCTGATCGTCATCGCGATCTGCTTCGCCGTCCCCCTCGTCTGGCTGCTGCTGGCCTCGTTCGACCCGTCGGCGACCCTGTCGGCGAAGGTGCCGACGGAGTTCACGCTCGACAACTTCACCGCGGTGCTGACCCCGGAGATCTCGTTCATCCCCCTGATGAACAGCCTCATCGTCTCGGGCGGTTGCGCGCTCGTGACGGTCGTCGTCGCGATCCTCGCCGCCTATCCGCTCTCGCGGTACCGCATGCGGATCAACAAGCCGTTCCTCTACGGCATCCTGTTCGGCACCGGGCTGCCCATCACGGCGATGATGGTGCCCGTCTACAGCCTGTTCGTCTCGCTCAACCTGATCGACTCGGTCGGCGGCACGGTGTTCTTCCTGGCCGCGACGAGCCTGCCGATGGCGATCTGGATGGCGAAGAACTTCATGGACAGCGTGCCGATCTCGCTCGAGGAGGCCGCCTGGACCGACGGCGCGTCGATGTTCTCGACCCTCACCCGCATCGTCGTGCCGCTCATGCGGCCCGGCATCGCGGTGGTGTTCATCTTCGTGTTCATCCAGGCCTGGGGGAACTTCTTCGTGCCGTTCGTGCTCCTCCTCAGCCCCGACAAGCAGCCCGCCGCCGTGAGCATCTTCAACTTCTTCGGCCAGTACGGGTCGGTCGCCTACGGCCAGCTCGCCGCCTTCTCGCTCGTCTACTCGGTGCCCGTGATCGCGCTCTACGTGCTCGTCTCGCGGACGCTCGGCGGCTCGAACGCCCTGGCCGGCGCCGTCAAGGGATGACGCGCCTCCTCCCCACCCCGCCCCGCTTCCTCTCGATCCACAGGACGACCGCCCCATCGCGCGCCGCGGCGCGCCCGTCAGGAGACTGATCCCCATGCACGACAACACCGCCCTCGTCGAGGCACGCATCGACCGATTCGTCCGCGACCGCATCGTCCCGGCGGTCTACCGCCGCGCGGTGCCGCTGACCCTCACCGCGTGGGAGGCCCCGGGCGAGCCGGTCCCGTTCGCCGACGCCGTGGGGCAGACCTTCTCGCCGTTCGCCGCCGGTCAGGCGTGGAGCCGCCCCTGGGGCACGACCTGGTTCCACGTCACGGGCACCGTGCCCGAGGGGTTCGGCGACGACCCGTCGACCTCGATCGAGCTGGTCGTCGACCTCGGGTTCAGCATCCGTCAGCCGGGGTTCCAGGCCGAGGGGCTGGTCTGGCGGCCCGACGGCACCATCGTCAAGGCCATCGAGCCGTACAACGGCTACGTGCCGCTCGCCTCGGTCGGCTCGGGCATCACCGCGGGCAGCCCCATCGATCTGTACATCGAGGCGGCGTCGAACCCCGACATCGGCGGCGACGACTTCCACGGCGTGACCCCCCTCGGCGACCCGGCGACGGCGGGCGACCAGCCGATCTACGCCCTGCGGCGGGTCGATCTGACCGAACGCGACGACGTCGTCGCCGAACTCGATCGCGACGTGTGGACCCTGCTCGGGCTCATGCGGACCCTCGACCTCGGCTCGCCCCGCCGCCACGAGATCCTCCGCGCGCTCGACCGCCTGTGCGACGTCGTCGACCACGACGACGTCGCCGGGTCGGCCGGCGCCGGGCGCGAGGCGCTCGCCGCGGTGCTGGCCTCGCCCGCCGCTGCCAGCGCGCACCGGGTCGTCGCCACCGGACACGCCCACATCGACTCGGCCTGGCTGTGGCCCGTCCGCGAGACCCAGCGGAAGGTCGCCCGCACCTTCTCGAACGTCGTCGCCCTGATGGACGACGACCCGGACTTCGTCTTCGCCGCGTCGAGCGCGCAGCAGTACGCCTGGCTGAAGGAGCGCTACCCCGAGCTCTACGCTCGGGTGCGCGAGAAGGTCGCCGAGGGGCGGTTCGTGCCCGTCGGCGGCATGTGGGTCGAGTCCGACACGAACATGCCCGGCGGCGAGGCCCTCGCCCGGCAGTTCGTCGCGGGCAAGGGGTTCTTCCTCCGCGAGTTCGGCATCGACAACGACGAGGTGTGGCTGCCCGACTCGTTCGGCTACACCGGGGCGATGCCTCAGATCGCCCGAGCGGCCGGCGCCAGCTCGTTCTTCACGCAGAAGGAGTCCTGGAACGAGACCAACCGCATGCCGCACCACACGTTCCTCTGGGAGGGGATCGACGGCAGCCGCGTCTTCACGCACTTCCCCCCGGTCGACACCTACAACTCCGACCTCTCGCCGGCCGAGCTCGCCCACGCCGAGCGCGGGTACGCCGAGAAGGGCTTCTCCAACGTCTCGATCGTCCCCTTCGGCTGGGGCGACGGCGGCGGCGGCCCGACCCGCGAGATGATGGCGGCGGCCCACCGGGCCCGGGACCTCGAGGGTTCGCCCCGCGTCCGCGTCGGGACCCCGGCCTCGTTCTTCGCCGAGGCCCGTGCGGAGCTGACCGACCCCGCCGTCTGGTCGGGCGAGATGTACCTCGAATTCCACCGCGGCACCTACACATCGCAGGCTCGCACGAAGCAGGGCAACCGCCGCAGCGAGCACCTGCTGCGCGAGGCCGAGCTGTGGAGCGCCACCGCCGCCGCCCGCGGGCTCGTCGACTACCCCTACGACGCGCTCGAGCAGATCTGGCACGTCGTCCTGCTGCAGCAGTTCCACGACATCCTGCCGGGCTCGTCGATCGCCTGGGTGCATCACGAGGCCGAGCGCCAGTACGCCCGCGTGGCCGCCGAGCTCGAGGCGATCATCGGCGCGGCTCAGCGGGCGCTCGCGGGTGCCGGTGCCGGTGGGGCCTCCGCCGAGGCGGACGGGTCGACGACGGTGACCTTCAACGCCGGGCCGGTCACCGCGGCGGGGGTGGCCGCGCTCGCGGGCACGACCGAGGGCGCGGCCCAGGAGGCGGGGGTCGGGACGATCGCCCCGGTCGCCTCGGGCGACGGCTGGGTGCTCGACAACGGCCGCGTGCGGGCGGAGTTCGATCGCGACGGGCTGGTCGCCTCGCTGGTCGACGCCGCCAGCGGTCGCGATCTGGTCGCTCCCGGCTCGCGTCTCGGTCTGCTCCAGCTGTTCCGCGACACCCCGAACCAGTGGGACGCCTGGGACGTCGACGCCGCCTACCGCAACGTCCGCACCGATCTCGTCGAGGCGGAGTCCGTCGTCGCCGACGGGGGAGCCCTCGTCGTCACCCGACGGTTCGGCGACTCGACGATCAAGCAGCGCTGGTGGCTCGACGACGGCGAGGCCGAGCTGCACGTCGAGAGCGACATCGACTGGCACGAGCGCCAGAAGCTGCTGAAGCTCGCGTTCCCGCTCGACGTGCACGCCGACCGGGCGGCCAGCGAGGTGCAGTTCGGTCACGTGCAGCGGCCGACGCACGTCAACACCTCGTGGGACTTCGCGCGCTTCGAGACGGTCGCCCACCGCTGGGTGCACGTGGCCGAGCCCGGCTTCGGCGTCGCCATCGCGAACGACGCCACGTACGGGCACGACATCACCCGCACCACGCGCACGGCCGACGAGGGCGGCGACGGCGGCACGACCACCCTCGTGCGGCAGTCGCTCCTGCGGGCGCCGACGTTCCCCGACCCCCACGCCGACCAGGGGCGGCACGTGCTCCGCTCGTCGGTGCGCGTCGCCCCCGACGTCCTCGACGCCGCGACGGCCGGCTACCGGCTGAACCTGCCCGTGCGCCGGGTGCCCGGGGTCGCCGGGGCGCACGTGGCGCCGATCGTCACGTCGTCGTCGCCCGCCGTGCTGGTCGAGGCGGTCAAGCTCGCCGAGGACCGCTCGGGCGACCTGATCGTGCGGCTCTACGAGGCCCGCGGTGGTCGCGCGACGACCACCGTGACGCTCGACGCCGCCAGCGGGCTGGGCGACGCCTGGCGGACCGACCTCATCGAACGCGCTCTCGGCGAGGGCACGGCCGAGTCCGGCCGGTGGGGCGCCGGGACCCCGATCCAGCTGACGCTGCGACCCTTCGAGATCGTCACGCTGCGCGTGTCCCGGGCCTAGTCGCCGGCCCCGCCGCTGTCCGTTGGCGGCGGGGCCGGGGGGAGCTGGCAGGCGGGGGGAGTTGGATCGTCCTTCTGGTCTCGACGACCGGAACCGCCCCTCCAGACCCTAGGAGCCCTCGTGAAGGTCCTGCTGCTCGGCGCCACCGGGGGCGTCGGCTCCCACCTCCTCCGCGCCTCCGTCGCCGCAGGTCACGACGTGAGGGTGCTCGTGCGCGACGCCACCGCTCTCGAGACGAGCGACGAGGTCGACGTGGTGGTCGGCGACGCCACGACGCCCTCGCACATGGCCGAGGCCGTCGCAGGACGCGACGTGGTGCTCAACGCGGTGGGCTCGCGCAACTTCCGGATGCCGGTCGAGCTCGAGGTCGGTCGGGTGCTGCTGCCCGCGCTCGCCGAGGCCGGGGTCGGCCGGCTGATCGTGTGCTCGGCCTTCGGCGTCGGCGACAGCCAGCGGGACGCCGGGGCCATGCAGAAGATGTTCTTCCACAGCGTCCTCGGCCGCGTCTACGCCGCCAAGGAGGTGGCCGACGCCGAGGTCCGCGCGAGCGACCTCGACTGGACCCTCGTCTACCCCACCCGTCTCACCGACGGCCCCGCGACCGGCGACCTCGTCGTCGCCGAGCGGCTGCCCGCCGGCGCCTCGACGAAGGTCGCCCGTGCCGACGTCGCGCGCTTCATGATGGCCCAGCTCGGCGACGACACCTGGTCGCGGCGAACCGCGGTCGTGACGGGCTCGCAGGGCTGACCTGCGCCTCCCGTCACCGACCCGGACGCGGAGGATGCGCCGCGCGCCCGGGGCTGAGCGGCCGACCGACGCTGCGCGCGACGGACTCGCCGCCTGGTGAGCGACGGGCCCTCACCAGGGTCAGGAGCCCGAACCGGTCTCGGAGTCGGCGGAGGGCGTCTCGGTCGGTGCGGTCGGCTCACCCGTGGGCGGAGCCGGGCGGGTCGCGTCGTCGTCGCCCTCGGCCGGGCCCTCGGCGCGAGGGGGTGCCGGCGCCTCCGCCGGGCCGCCCTTCGCCGGGCCGTCCGCTGCCGGGCCGTCCGCTGCCGGGCCGCCCTCTGTCGGGCCGCCTTCCGTCGCGCCGCCTTCTGCCGGGCCGCTCTTCACCGGGCCGCCCTTCGCCGGGCCGCCCTCGGCGAGCGGGCCTCCGGCGCCGGGACCGCCGTCGGCCGCCGGGCCGCAGTCGCCGGGCGTCGGAGCGGTGCCGTCGGCGTCGGGGGCCTCGGGTGCGCCGGACTCGGAGCCGGGCGCCGCCGGGGCGGTCGGCATCACGCCGTCGGCCGGTCCGGTCTCGCCCGTCGTCGGCTCCGACCCGTCCGACCCGCTCGACCCGTCGGACCCCGTCGCTCCGCCGGTGCCGCCCTCCGCCGAGTCGGAGGTCGAGGCGCTCGCCGGGCGGTCGGCGTTCGAGACCGCGACGGCGGTGCTCGTGCCGACGAGGGCGAGTCCGGCGGCGGCGATGCCGACGCCCATCAGCAGTCTCCTGGTCGGCCGGCGACGGGCGGTCGTCGCGGCGGATGCGGAGGAGGGAGCGTCAGCGGCTGCGGCTCGGGCGTCGCCGGCCCCCGCGGCGGTCATCGGCAGCTCGCGGGTCGCCTGGTCGTCGGCCGGAGTCCGGTCGGCGGAACCGCCGGCGCCGGCGGCGGAACCGGCACCGGAACCGCCGGCACCGGAACCGGCGGAACCGGAACCGCCGGCACCAGAACCGGCGGGGCGATCGAAGCGGGCGTCGAAGCGGTCGTCGTCGGGTGTGCGGTCGTTCGTCATGATGTCTCCTGCTCGTGTCGCCGACGGGATCCCGCCGGCTGACACCACTCTCGGAGCCGTTTCTGAAGCACGACTTAAGCTCCGTCGACCGGTCGGATGCCCCACCGGACTGCCAGCCCGCCCATAGCCGGTTCATACGCGGGCCGCTTAGCGTCGCCGGATGCTCAGCCCCGCCCGCATCCTCGTCGTCGACGACGACGAGACCATCCGCACCGCCGTCCTCGCCGCGCTCGACGCCGAGGGCTTCACCACGCGGGGTCTCGCCGACGGCGGTGCTCTCGCCGACGTGCTCGGGTCGTTCGTGCCCGATCTCGTCGTGCTCGACTGGATGCTGCCCGGCGCACCCGGGATCCGGCTCGCGGCGGTGATCCGCACCTCCTCGGATGCCGCGGTCGTCATGCTCACCGCCCGCGACGAGGTCGACGACCGCCTGCGGGGCTTCGCCGAGGGTGTCGACGACTACATCGTCAAGCCGTTCGCCGTCGCCGAGCTGATCGCCCGCGTCACGGCCGTTCTGCGCCGTCGGGGCCGGATCCCGTCGGTGATCGAGATCGGCGATCTCGTGGTCGACCCCGATGCGGCGCGCAGCACCCGCGGGGGCCGCCCGCTCGATCTCACGGCGACCGAGTTCCGTCTGCTGGGGTTCCTCGCCGAGAGCCGCGGGCGCACCGTCTCGAAGACGCAGATCCTCACGCAGGTGTGGGGCTACGACGACTACGACCCCAATCTGGTCGAGGTGCACCTCAGCGCGCTGCGTCGCAAGATGGAGGGCTCCGGGCCGCGACTCATCCACACGGTCCGCGGGCTCGGGTACCGGATGAGCGCGTGAGGGCCCCTCACCCCCGACGAGCGTCCGGAGGCGCGGCGCCCGTCGTCGAGACCGGGTCGCCGGGGCTCCGCACCGGGTCGCTGCGCGTCCGCACCGTCGTCGCGGTGCTCCTGCTCCTGACCGTGCTGCTCGGTGCGCTCGCCGTGACCGTCGAGCTGACCCTCGGCCAGCGTCTCCGGGCGCAGGTCGTCGACCGGCTGACCGACCGGGCCGCGGCCGCCGCGTCGCTCGTCGGCACGGTGGACGGCGACGAGCTCGCCGAGCGCCTGTCCGCGCAGGGCCTCTCGGTGGTCATCGAGGACGCCGACGGCGGCGAGATCGTCGCCGGCCCCAGCCCCGAGCAGCTCCGCGCCGGGCCGCCCGCCCTCGGCTCCGACGGACCGCTCGGCGGGCCCGGCCAGGGACCGGACCGAGGAGGCGCGGGGTCCGACGCGTCGACCGCTCCCGTCGACGACGCGGCCGGCGCGGACGACACGACCCGCTCCTCCTCGGCGGTCGCCGTCTCGTCGTCCGAGGTCTCGTCGGACGACGAGGTCACCACCCTCGTCTCGCGGCTGAGCGACGGATCGACCATCACCCTGTCGACGGACTCCCGGTCGGTGGGCGAGACCCTGACCCAGCTGCGCTGGGTGATGCTCGGCGCGTCGGCGGCGTTCCTGCTCGTGGCCGCGGCCGGTCTCGCGCTCGTCGTCCGGGCGACGCTGCGGCCGCTCGACCGCATGACGGCGGTGGCCCGGTCGATCGCCTCGGGCGACCGCGGCCGACGGCTGCGCCCGGCGCGACGCGACACCGAGATCGGACGGGTCGCGCTGGCCTTCGACGAGATGCTCGACGGGGTGGAGGGGGCCGAGCGGACGGCCCTCGAGGCGGAGAGTCGCGTGCGGGCGTTCGTGTCGGACGCCGCGCACGAGCTGCGGACCCCGGTGGCGGGCATGCGCGCCGCCGCCGACACCCTGGTGCGCTCGCCCCCGTCGGACGCCGACCGCGAGCGGCTGGCGGTGCACGTGGTGCGCGAGGCGGAGCGCGCCTCGCGCCTGATCGACGACATGCTGCTCATGGCGCGCGTCGACCGCGGCGTCGAGCTCGACCTCGAGGTCGTCGACGTCGAGGCGATCGTCCGCGCCGACGCCGAGCGGCTCCGCGTGCGGCGGCCGGGTCTCGACCTGCGGGTGGTGCGCGCGGAGGCGGGGGTCGGGACGGTCTCGGGCGCTGCCGGATCGGGATCGGGGTCCGGGTCGGGGTCCGGGCCTGGGTCCGGGTCGGCACCGGTGCTCGCCGCCGTGGATGCGGGGCGGATCTCGCAGATCGTCGGCAACCTGCTCGACAACGCCGCCCGTGCGACCGGCGGCACGGGCCGCGTCACCGTCGAGATCGAGGGGGTCGGAGGCGGGGAGGGCCGGTCGGGCGAGAGCGAGGCCCGACGTGAGGCCGGGACCGGGACCGGGTCCGGGTCCGGGAACGAGAGCGGAACCGGGACGGTCACGGTGACCGTCCGCGACGACGGGCCCGGCGTGCCGGGCGCGGACCGCGAGCGGGTGTTCGAGCGACTCGTCCGTCTCGACGTCGCTCGGCGGTCGGGCGACGGAGGCGCGGGTCTCGGACTCCCGATCGCGCGGGGTCTCGCGCGGGCGCACGGCGGCGATCTCGTCTGCGTCGAGCCCGGACCGGACACCGGGCTCCCCGGAGGCGCCGTCTTCGTGCTGACCCTGCCGGTCGGCGGCACGGCGCCGCTCGCGTCTCGAGACTCATGCCGCGGCCAGAATGCGTCGAGGAGCATGATGGCGTGATGCCCGCGCAGACACCCGAAGCCTCCGACGCACCCCGCACCGCACCCTCCGGCGCACCCGCACCCGCACCCGCACCCGCACCCGCCACCGCACCCGATGCCGCTCCGGCGACCGAACCGCCCGCCGAGTCATCCGCGACGACGGCATTCCGTGCGGCGCGCGACCACCTGCTCGACCTCGGGCGCGACCTCGACCGTGCGGGCTCCGAGTTCCGGTGGCCCGACGTCGGCGATCGGTTCAACTGGGCCGTCGACTGGTTCGACGTGATGGCGCGCGACAACGAGAGCATCGCCCTCTGGCTCGTCGAGGAGGACGGCTCCGAGCAGCGCATCACGTTCGACGCCATGCGCCGTCGCAGCGACCAGGTCGCGTCGTGGCTGCACGGTCTCGGCGTCGCGCGCGGCGACCACGTCATGCTGATGCTCGGCAACCAGGTCGAGCTGTGGGAGGCGATGCTCGCCGTCATGAAGATCGGCGCCGTCATCCTGCCGACGTCGACCGTGCTCGGCACCGCCGATCTCGCCGACCGCATCGAGCGCGGGCTCGTTCGCCACGTCGTCGCGAATGCCTCCGACGCGGCCGCCTTCGAGGGGATCGACGGCGTCGAGGGCGTCACCCGCATCGCCGTCGTTCCGTCGGGCGGCTCCGCCCCGGAGGGCTGGACGGACTTCGCGGACTCGCACCGCGCCTCCTCGGTGCGACCCGACGTCGTCACCGCGACCGACGACCCCTGCCTCGTCTACTTCACCTCGGGCACGACCAGCAAGCCGAAGATGGTCGTGCACTCGCACGCCTCGTATCCGGTGGGGCACCTCAGTACGACGTACTGGCTCGGCGTCCGCCCCGGCGACGTGCACATGACCATCTCGTCGCCCGGTTGGGGCAAGCACGCCTGGAGCTGCTTCTTCGCCCCGTGGACCGCCGAGGCCACCGTCTTCGTCTACAACTACGGGCGGTTCCGTCCCGCCGAGCTGCGCGATCAGCTCGAGCGCGCCGCCGTCACGTCGTTCTGCGCGCCTCCCACCGTGTGGCGCATGCTGATCCAGTCGTCGCTCGGCGAACGGCCCCGCGCCCTGCGCGAGGCGCTGTCCGCGGGCGAACCCCTCAACCCCGAGGTGATCGGCCGCGTCCAGCAGGGCTGGGGTCTCGACATCCGCGACGGCTACGGCCAGACCGAGACGACGGCCATCATCGCCAACGCCCCGGGCGGCACGATCAAGGCGGGCTCGATGGGGCGCGCGCTGCCCGGCGTCGACGTCGTGCTCGTCGACCCCGTCACGGGAGTCGTCGGCGACGAGGGCGAGGTCTGCCTCGACCTGACCACGCGACCCGTGAACCTGATGACCGGCTACCTGGGCGACTCGGCGCGCACCGAGTCGTCGATGCGCGACGGGCTGTTCCACACCGGCGACGTCGCCGAGCGCGACGCCGACGGCATGATCACCTTCGTCGGTCGCACCGACGACATCTTCAAGTCGTCCGACTACAAGGTGTCGCCGTTCGAGGTCGAGAGCGTGCTGATCGAGCACCCCGCCGTCGCCGAGTCCGCTGTGGTGCCCGCACCCGACGACGTCCGGCTGGCCGTGGTCAAGGCGTACGTCACCCTCGCCGCCGGGGTCGAGGCGTCGGCCGACACCGCGCGCGACGTCCTGGCGCACGCCCGCACGGGCCTGCCGGCCTACGAGCGCGTGCGACGCATCGAGTTCGTCGACGAGCTGCCGAAGACCATCTCGGGCAAGATCCGCCGCGTCGAGCTGCGGCAGCGCGAGGAGGACGCCGCCGTCTCGGGCGAGCGGATCGCCGGCGAGTGGCGGGACTCGGACTTCCCCGGGCTGCGCGGCTGAGGCCGAGGAGGCGCGGGTCCGAGGAGGCGCGGCGTGGCGCTCGGACGATCCTGACGATTCGTCGACGACATGCGCCGAGCCCCTGGCCGTCCGTCGGCATGTTGCCTATGATCAGACGATCCACCCCGAGGAGACCCGTGACCCGCTGCGCCGATCTGACGACGTCCGTCTCGTGAGCGACCCCCGGCTCGATGCTCCGCCTCTGACCCGTCGCGAGGCGCTCGCGCGTGAACGCGCCGCCGCAGCCCAGGAGGCGCGGGTCGAGACGACCGCGCCCGCCCCGCTCGTCGAGGCTCCCGCGACGCCCGCCGTCGAGACGCCTTCCGACGCGACGCCCGCCCCGCCCGAGGCCCCCTCGCCCGTCGCGACGCCCTCGGCCGCACGGCACCCCGCCGCTCTGCAGCAGCCCGCCGTCTCGCGCGTCCCCGTCCGCTCGACGCGGACGGTCTCGGCACCGGAGCCGCGCCTCCTGCCCGCCCGCCGTCCGAGCTTCATGGCCCGCCGCGCCCGCGAGGCCGCCGTGCCCGCCTTCGCGCTGCTCGCCGCGACCCTGTTCTTCTCGTCGAACGTCACGCCCGCGTCGGCGTCCGACCTGGGCGGCTCGGGCATCCCGGTGTCGACGTCCGCGCCCATGACGGGGCAGACGCTCGCCGCGTCGCTCGTCGTGCTGGCCGTCGCCGAGCGCGACTCGTACGGCGTCACCGACCCGCCGCCTCCGCCGCCCCCGCCGCCGCCCGTGGTGGAGGTCGCCGAAGAGGCCGTCGAGTCGACCACCGGCGGTGCCGTGTCGCCGACCGGCGCCCTCGGAGCGGCCGCCGGCGTCGCCTCGGGCGGCGGCACGATCGTCAACAGCGGCACGGGCGACATCCGCTGGCCGTTCCCGGGCAGCGTCGTGCTCAGCTCGGGCTTCGGCCCCCGCAGCGCTCCCTGCGCGGCGTGCTCGAGCATGCACATGGGGCTCGACATGACCCCGGGAGGCGGCACCCCGATCGGTGCCGTCGCCGCCGGCACGGTCCGCATCGCGGGCGTCCACGCTCAGTTCGGCACGTACGTCGTGATCGACCACGTCATCGACGGCGGACTCGTCAGCACGATGTACGCCCACATGCGCTCGGGCTCGAGCCCGCTGGTCGTCGGCCAGCAGGTCGGCGTCGGCGAGCTGGTCGGCCTCGTCGGACGCACCGGCGTCGCCACGGGCGAGCACCTGCACTTCGAGGTGCTGATGGGCGGTTCGACGCAGGTCGACCCCAAGGCGTGGCTCGACGCCAACGCCGGGCGGACGCTCTAGGCGCTGCTGCTCAGTCCGCCCGCGCCTCGCGGCGGAACGTCAGCACGCCGACGACGGCCGCGACCAGGGCGAACACGACCCCGACGATCGGGTATCCGAGCTGGAACCACGCCGCCGTCGCCGCGCCCATCACCGCGATCTCGACGATGGCCTTGCCCACCGCGTCGGTCGCGATGATCGCCTGCGGCGCGCGGAACAGCGCCCACACGACGATCGCGAACAACGGAGCCCCGATCATGAACGCGATCGCCGGCCACGGGAACAACCACGCGAGGTAGCCCCAGAGCGCGAGCGTGAAGAGGGCGAAGAGTCCGGTGGCGAAGCGCACCACGCCGAGCGTCGTCGCGGCGGGTCCCCGGTTCGATGGCCCGGGATGCGCGGTGTCGGTCGGAGTCATCCGCCCAGCGTACGACTCGCCACCGTCGCCCGAGCGGGCACTTCCGGCCCCTCGCCGGCGACGAGCCTCAGCGGAAGACGATGGTGCGCGCCCCGTCGAGCAGCACGCGGTCCTCGGCGAACCAGCGGACGGCCTGGGTGAGCGTGCGGCTCTCCTCGTCCTGTCCGATCGCCATCAGCTCGGGGGCGCTGCGCGTGTGGTCGACCCGCACGACGTTCTGCTCGATGATCGGCCCCTCGTCGAGGTCGCTGGTCACGAAGTGGGCCGTCGCCCCGATCAGCTTCACGCCGCGGGCGTGCGCCTGGCGGTAGGGGTTGGCCCCCTTGAACCCGGGCAGGAACGAATGGTGGATGTTGATCGCCCGGCCCTCGAGCGCCGCGCAGAGCTCGGGGCTCAGGATCTGCATGTACCGGGCCAGCACGACCAGCTCGATGTCGTACCGGTCGACGACCTGCAACACGCGGGCCTCGAAGGTGGCCTTCGACCCGGGGTCGGTCACGGGGTGGTGCTCGAAGCGCTTGCCGTAGAACTCGGCCAGGCCCGAGAGGTCGTCGTGGTTGGCGAGGATCAGCGGGATCTCGACGGGCAGCTGCCCCGCGCGCTGCCGGAACAGCAGGTCGTTCACGCAGTGCGCCGCCTTGCTCGCCAGCACGAGCGTGCGGATCGGACGCCCCACCACGTCGAGCTTCGCCTGCATGCCGTAGTGGGCGATCACGGGCGCCAGCGCCGCCTCGAACGCGGCGCGTTCACCGGGCGCCTCGACCTGCAGCCGCATGAAGAACGTCCCCGTGTCGTGACTCGAGAACTGGGCCGACTCGGTGATGTTGCCGCCGGCCTGCACCACGGCGCCGCTGATCGCATGGACGATGCCCGGCCGGTCATGGCAGACCAGCGTCAGGGTCCAGTGCGTGGTGGGGGAGGAGGCGGTGGTCACGTCGGTCACCCGCCCAGGCTAGTGCGGCGCGAGTGTCCATGATGTGCGCCCAGAGGGTGGGCTCGCCCGCAGAACGCGGACACCAGCTCGGGCGCCGGAGCGCACGCGTCAGCGCGCGAGAGACCAGACGAGCAAGGCGACGAGCGTCACGAGCGGGAACAGCCCCTGAGTCGCCGCGGCGCGCCGCTTCGTGCGGTCGGACAGCGCCAGGACGAGCGCCGCGGCGAGCATCGAGCCGGTGCCCGCGACCAGGAGGGCGAGACCGGCGGCGGAGACGTCGTCGACCTGACCCGCGCCTCCTCGGCTGGTCGCGAGGAGAACTACGCCGACGGCCGTCACGATCGCGAGGAAGAGGTTGTAGAAACCCTGGTTGAAGGCCATCGGCTTCGTGTGCTCGAGCTGCCGGTCGTCGTCGATGCCGAACGTCGCGCGGACGCGCGGGGTCGACCAGAGCACGGACTCCATCACGAAGATGTAGACGTGCAGCAGAGCGGCCAGGGAGGCGGCGACGAGCGAGACGATGAGCATGGGCGTCAGCCTAGGGCCGGGTCGAGCGGGTCGCTCCCTGCAGAGCCACGCGAAAAGGGACGAGACGCCGCTGGGGCCAGCGGCATCTCGTCCCGAAACGCGTATCTCGTGAACTGACGTGGGGCGCGGCGAGCCGTCTCGACTGCTGGCCGCGCCTCGGTCGCTACGCCTCGGGGTGCGGCGCGGGCTCGGTCGTCGCGGTGGCGCGGGTGGCCTTCGCGAGGTTCTCGACGAGCTCGGAGCGGGTCTGCGACACGACGTAGGCGGGCTGGTCGCGCTCGACCCGCCAGCTGTCGCTCAGCGGCCCGACGTTGACCGTGTCGAAGCCGAGCTCGTCGTAGAGGTGCTGCACGGCCTCGGCGGCCTCCTCGAAGTCGCTCGAGGTGGCGAGGGCGCGACGGCCCTCGGTGCCGGCGGGCTCGCCGTCGGTCGTGATGTCCTTCGCCATGATGTGGTTGAAGCCCTTGGCGACCTTGCTGGTCGGCAGGTGGCGCTGCAGCATCTGCGAGACGGTGTCCACTCCGTTGTCGAGGGCGGCGATGTTCCCGTCGCGCTCGAAGTAGTAGTTGTTCGTGTCGATGACGATCTTGCCGGCGAGCGGCTCGACGGGCACCTGCTCCACGTTCTTCAGCGGCACGGTGACGACGACGATCTCGCCTGCCTCGCCCGCCTCCTCGGCCGTCGCCGCGCGCGCCTTGGGGCCGAGGTCAGCGACGAGGTCGGCGAGCGTCTCGGGTCCGCGCGAGTTGCTGATCACGACGTCGTAGCCCTGCTCGATGACCGCGCGTGCGACCTGGCTGCCGATGTTGCCTGCTCCGATGATTCCGATCGTTGTCATGCACCCAGCCAACGCCCTCCCCGTCCCGCCATTGTCGGCGAGCGTCCAGCGGAGGCTCAGGAGGCGCGGAGCCGGCCGGTCACGCGGCTCCCAGCCAGGCGGTCAGCCGCCTCCACGGCCCGCGGACGGCGGGCGTCGCCTCGGCGTCGTCCGCCGGGCCGGAGTCCGCTCGCGGCGCGAACCCCAGCCGACCGCAGTGCGTGCAGGTGACGACGTGCGGATGCACCGAGAGCCCGGTGCCGTAGTACGGGTTGGCGGCGAGGCGGGCGTCCTCGCCGCACGAGGGGCACGGGGTCGAGGGAACGGCGACGGGGCTCGAGGTGGGCATGCCGGCCTCCTGTCGCTCTGCGCCGAACCGCCCTGCGGGCCGCTCCGGCGGTGAGGTGCGGCGGTGGATCAGGACGCGTCGGCGGTGCCGTGCTCCGTCCAGTATTCGCTCTGCGCCGACTCGACGACGGCTCGGGGCGCGCCCCATTTCGGGGGCGATGCCCCGCGCGGTGCGGCCGGCCTCATTCGGGGCAGCCGGCGCGGCGCGGCCGACCCCGCGCGGTGCGGCCGCCTACGCGCGGGCCGAGCGCACCGCGAGCACGCGGTCGGTGACGAGCACGAGCCCGAGCACGACGACCGCGACCACGATGTACAGCACCGGCAGGGCGTCGAGACCCGAGCCGTCGAGCACGAGGGCGCCGATCAGGGCTCCGCCGCCGATGCCGGCGTTGAAGCCCGTCGTGTAGAACGCGCTGGCGAGGTCGCGCATCGTCGCGGGGGCGACCTGCAGCATGCGCGTCTGGAACAGCGGCGGCAGCGCCCCGAACGTCACGCCCCACACGACGAACGCGATGAGCGCGGGCGTCGGCTCGCCCTCGAACGCCATCATGGCGAACACCGAGACGGCGACCACGGCGATGCCGACCGGGATGCTGATGCGCGGGCGCTTGCCGAGGAACCACCCGACCATCAGGAGACCGACGCCTCCGGCGATGCCGAACGCGAAGAGCGCGGCGCTGAGCGACGACTCGGCGATGCCGGTCGAGCGCACGAGGTACGGCGCGATGAAGGTGAAGAACGAGTAGTGCCCGACCATGAACACCGCGGTGATGACGCAGCTGAAGACGACGCCCAGCACGGACGGCTTCGGCAGCGCACCCCGCCGCGGAGCGCCCGAGGAGGCGCGGGTCGGCACGATCGGCACGGATCCCGTCGCGGGGACCATCGTGGTCGCGGCCTCGACGTGGCTCGCCGAGTCGTCGGTCCGGGTTCCGGTGCCGGGGGTGCCGCCGGTGTCGGCGTCTGCGGGGCGGGTGCCGTCGCGGTCGGCCGCGCGCGCCTCCTCGGCGGTCCGGCCGGCGGCGGGCACCGGCGGCAGCAGGCGCCAGACGAGCACCGCTCCGAGGGCCATCGCCGCGGCGAGGATGCCGAACGCGGGGCGCCAGCCGAGGGCCTGGCCGAGCGCCGTGCCGAGGGGCACCCCGAGCACGAAGGCGAGGGTGCCGCCGCTCATCGCGACGGCCAGGGCGCGCCCGACCTGCTCGCGGGGCACGAGGTGCGCGGCGTAGGCGCCGCCGATCGCCCAGAACGTGCCGTGGGCCAGGCCGCCGAGGATGCGCGATGCGACGACCAGCTCGTAGGTGGGCGCGATCGCGGTGAGCGCCGCGCTGATCGCGAGCACCACGATCAGGCCGACGATCAGCAGATGGCGGGGGAGGCGCCGGGTCAGATGCGTCAGCGTCGTGCTGGTCAGCACCACGGTGAACGCGAAGACGCTGACGAGCAGGCCGATGCTCGACTCGCTGACGCCGAGCTCGCCGCTCATCTCGGGCAGCAGCCCGGTGGGCAGCATCTCGCCCGAGATGGAGAGGAACGTGGCGACGGCCAGCGCGAGCAGACCGGCGAGGGGGAATCTGGCAGGAGGTGCGGTGGGCGTCGAAGGACGCGCGGAGGCGATCGTCATGGTGAGGTCTCGGTCGTCGGCGGGCGCCGTTCCTGCTACCCGTGTGACACGGGGAGGATGGTGATCCCGACTGCGCGCTGTCGTGCGCGCCCGGGGCCGCGCGTGACGTGCGACCGAGACCCATGGTAGCCGAGGGTCGCCCGATGGGCCAGGGGCCCGGCCGCTGCCGGTGACGGACCGTGACGGCGTGGGGCGGGCGGGGCGGTCCGCGCGGCGGGCGCAGCGCAGGAGAGGAGCGGCGAGAGCGGGTCAGTCGGCGGGGCGGGGCTCGCCCTTGCCGGGGCGGACGGCGGCGGTGTCGGCGACGTCGATGCGGGTCACGCCGTCACCCCGGTCTTCGGTGGTGATGCGCGGGGCGGCGTCGCCCTCGTCCGACTTCGGGGCCCGGGTGAGCTGGTCGTGGCGCTTCTCGTCGTCGGTCATGCCGGTGGGGTCGTCGGTGCTCATGCCGTGCAGGCTACGCGACGGTGCCCGCGGAGGTGCGCGGCTCTCGGAGGGTGCCCGCGCCTCCTCGGCTCCTCTGGCCGAATTCGGTTGCGCCCAACAAGGTTGGACGCGACGTGTTACGGTCGAGTCATGTCCGACACCGCACGCACGCCCCTGCTCGACGAGCAGATCTGCTTCGCGCTCTACAGCGCGTCGCGTGCGCTGACCTCGCGCTACCGCGAGCTGCTCGAGCCGCTCGGCATCACGTACCCGCAGTACCTCGTGCTGCTCGTGCTGTGGGAGGACGGCGAGACCCGCGTCTCGGGTCTCGGCGAGCGGCTGCATCTCGACTCGGGCACGCTCTCGCCCCTGCTCCGCCGTCTCGAGACCCTGGGTCTCGTCACCCGGCGACGTGACGCTGTCGACGAGCGGGCCGTGCAGGTCGATCTCACGCCGGCCGGCGACGCGCTGCGGGCGCAGGCGGCGAGCATCCCCGAGAGGGTCTGCGAGGCCACCGGCCTGTCGGCGGCCGATCTCGGCGCCCTGACCGCGCAGCTCGGCGACGTGGCCGACAGCGTCCGCGCCGTCGCCTGACGCGGGCCGCACGGCCGCACCACAGGCACCACCCCAGACCAGCACCAGTTCCGCGAACACCCACCCGATAACGATCGAAGGAGCATCATGCCCACTCGCACCGCACGCACCGCCTGGAACGGAAGCCTCGAGACCGGCGAGGGCCAGGTCGAGATGACCAGCTCGAAGGTCGGCACCTACGGCGTCTCGTTCCCGAAGCGCTCCGCTGAGGACGCCAACGGCTCGACCAGCCCGGAGGAGCTGCTCGCCGCCGCTCACTCGGCCTGCTACGCCATGCAGTTCAGCGCCGTGCTCGGTCAGGCCGGCGGCACCGTCGAGGCCCTCGACGTCAAGGCCGACGTCTCGCTCGGCGCCGACCCTGCCGGCGGATTCCAGCTGACCGGCATCCACCTCACCGTCAACGGCGAGGTGTCCGGCATCGACGAGGCCGCGTTCCTCAAGGCCGCCGACGAGGCCAAGGCGACCTGCCCGGTCTCCAAGGCCCTCACCGGTGTCGAGATCACGCTCGACGCGACGTTCGAGAGCTGATCCGCTCCTCCTGCGGAGACGACAGAACCCCCGCGTGAGCATCGAACCCCGTCATCCGGGGGTTCGTCGCTCACGCGGGGGTTCTCGTCTGCGGTGAGCGGGTCGCGGGACCGAGGAGGCGTGGGTCGCGGACCCGAGGAGGCGCGGCTCGCGGACCCGAGGGGGCGCGGCTCAGCGACCCGAGGAGCCGCGGCTCAGCGACGCGAGTATCCGCCGCCGGTCGTGCCGCCGCCGCCGCCGCGCTTGTTCATGATCTTGCGCACGACGAACGTGATGATCAGGGGGGCGAATCGGCGAAGCAGGGATGCCATGGTGATCTCCAGAGGTCAGGGGCGGTCGACGGTACCCGGCCCGTGCCTCCTCGGCCTGGGTGCGGCCCCGGCGTCGCCGAACGCGGCCACGGCGTGCGCGCCGCGACACCCCGGCGAGTACCGTTCGACGCCTCATGGACCGCACCCGCTGGATCTTCCTCGACCAACTCGGCCCGCACTTCGACGACGGCGGCCCCCTGCTGCTCGTCGAGTCGAGGTCGTCGTGGCGGGGGCGCACCCTGCACCGGGCGAAGCTGCAGCTGCTGCTGTCGGCGATCCGCCACCGGGCTCGTGACCTGGGTGACCGGGTCGACTTCCGCCAGGTCGAGCACTACTCCGAGGTCGTCGATGGGCGTGACGACCTGCAGGTGATCGACCCCACCTCGTATCGGGCCCGGCGGCTCGTGCGACGGGTCGGCGCCGAGATCCTGCCGAGCCGCGGCTTCGTCACGAGCGAGGGAGACTTCGCGGCCTGGGCGGACTCGCGTGCCGGCAAGCGGCTGCTGATGGAGGACTTCTACCGGGTCGTCCGGCAGCGGACCGGCGTGCTGATGGAGGGGCAGGAGCCCGCCGGCGGCCGCTGGAACCACGATCACGACAACCGCGAGAAGCCCCCGAAGGGCGCCGCCTCGCTCGGTCTCCCCCCGCCTCTCTGGCCCGTGGAGGACGACATCGACGAGGAGGTGCGGCGCGACATCGCCCGCTGGGAGCGCGACGGCGTGGTCACCCTGGTCGGCGACGACGGTCCGCGCCGGTTCGCCGCCACCGCCGCCGAGGCCGAGGCGGCGCTCGCCGAGTTCGTCGAGGTGCGCCTGCCCGACTTCGGCCCCTTCGAGGACGCCACGCTCGGCGGCGACTGGACGATGGCGCACTCGCTGATCAGCGCCCCGATGAACCTCGGGCTGCTCGACCCGCGCGACGTGATCGACACCGTCGCGGCGGCGTACACCGCCGGCGACGCCCCGATCCGCAGCGTGGAGGGGTTCGTGCGGCAGGTCATGGGGTGGCGCGACTACATGTGGCATCTCTACTGGCGGCTCGGCGAGGACTACGCGACGTCGAACAACGCGCTCGGGGCGACCGAGCCGCTGCCCGGGGTCTTCGCGACCCTGGGGCGCGACCCGTCGACCGGCTCGCCCACCGATTCCGCCGGTGACGCGGTCGTCGAGGCGAACTGCCTGTCGGAGACGCTCGACGGCCTGCACCGGCACGGGTGGAGCCACCACATCCAGCGGCTGATGATCCTCGGCAACTGGGCGCTGCAGCGCGGCGTCGAGCCGTCGGCGCTCAGCCAGTGGTTCATCGACATGTACGTCGACGGGACGCCCTGGGTGATGCCCGCGAACGTCGTCGGCATGTCGCAGCACGCCGACGGCGGCATCGTGGCGACCAAGCCGTACGCGTCGGGCGGCGCCTACATCAACCGCATGACCGACCACTGCGGCGGCTGCCGGTTCGACCCGAAGAAGCGACTCGGGCCCGACGCCTGCCCGGTGACGGCGGGGTACTGGGCGTTCCTCGACCGTACGGGGCCGGTGCTGATGGGCAACCCGCGCATGCGCCAGGCGCTGTCGGGGCTGGCCGGTCTCGCCGACCGGGAGGCCGTCGTGCAGCAGGAGCGCGAGCGGACGCACTGGTAGGAGGCGCGGTTAGGCTGGCGGGGTCCGTCGCGCAGCGAGTCGGCGGCCGTTGCAGGGGGACCTCGATGCGCACCACCACCACGACCACGAAGACCGCGATGACGGTCCTGACCTCGGGCGCCGTCGCGCTCACGCTGCTCCTCGCGGGCTGCACCGGCTCCGACGACTCGAGCTCCGAGTCGAGCGACCCGAGCAGCTCGGCGAGCGAGAGCTCGGCCGCGCCCGAGAGCGCCGACCTCACGGGCGAGCTCGCCGTGACGACCTGCGCCGACGCGGGTGAGGCGCTCGGCTCGATCATCGAGGGCCTCGACCTGCAGGACGAGAGCACCGAGACCGAAGGCCAGCTGCAGTGCTCCTGGGCCAACAGCGCGGCCAACGCCACGGGCGAGATCGACCCGAACGCGCAGGCCATCGTCGCCGTCGCCCAGAAGCAGGAGCTCGACGAGGCGACCATCACCTCCCAGAGCGACCAGATCGCCGGGCAGGAGGGCGTCACCGAGGTCGACGACGCCCGCATCGGCGATTTCGGCGGGCGGGCCTTCGAGCTCGAGGCCGCTCAGGAGGGCGTCACCCTCTCGGGCGCGACCGTCATCACGCCGTCCGGCCTGTTCGCCCTCTCGGCGACCGGTGCCGGCGACGCGGCGCCGCTCTCTCCGACGGAGGCGCTCGACGCCACCCTGCTGCTGCTGAAGTAGGGGCCCGACGGGCCGCAGAGCCTCAGCGGCCGAGCAGCTCGATCATCCGGTCGGCGACGACCCGCGCCCCGTCGTCGTTCGGGTGGACGCCGTCGGCGGACAGCAGCGACGAGAGCTCGCCGTCGACCGCGGCGTCGGCGAGCAGGGCGTCACCGAGCGGCAGCAGCACCGAGCCGGTCTGCTCGGCGACCGACGCGACGGCCGCCTGGTAGTCGGCGCTCGCCCCCTGTCGGGCGAAGAGCCCGCCGAGGTCCGAGCTGAACTCGTCGACGAGCACGACGGTCGGCGGGTCGTCCAGTGCCTTGATCCCGTCGACGAGACCCCGGTAGCCGGTCTCGAGCTCGGCCGGTCCGATGTCCGCCGCGTCGTTGGCGCCGAGGGTGATGGTGACGAGGTCGGGCTGCGCGGCCGCGACCTTCGACAGGAAACCGTCGAGGTCGGCCGTGAAGTCGGCGACCGTCGCGCCGGTGTGGGCCGAGTCGAACAGGGTGACGCCGCGGTCGCGGTCGCCGTCGAACGCCGTGATGCCCTCGAGCACGAAGCCCGCGGGCGCGTCGGGATCGACGAAGACCGTGACGGTGTGCACGGCGCTCTCGAGACCGCTCACGGTGGTGACGCCGGCCCCCGCGACCGGACCCGCGCCTCCCTCGGCGTCGCTCGCGCCCGCGGCGCTCGTGTCGACCGGTGCGCCCTCGACCCCGTCGACCAGGTACCGGAACGGCCCGCCGCCCGGCGACCACCAGAGGTCGAGATCGCTGCCGGTCACCTGGTACGTGACGCTCGAGCCCGGTTCGAGGTCGACGCTGCGGTAGCCGAGGCTCGGCGTCGTGTAGTCGGGCGTGACGGCGGTCTGATCGGTCTGCCAGGCGGCCCAGGTCGAGTCCGGCCCGTAGACGGCGTAGACGCCCGGGCGGTACCCCACGCCGCCGGTGACGCCGTCGACCGCGTAGCGCTGCTGCAGGGCGTCGCGGGTGAGATCGATCCAGCGGTTCTCGACGGACGACGCGCCCTGGCCCTCGGTCAGCGAATCGCCGAGGGCCAGCCAGCGGGCCGAGGCGGTGTCGGTCTCGGCGAGGGCGGCGTCCCATGCGGCCCACGGGTCGGCCGACGGGGTCGGCGCGGGCGTCGGCTCGCCGCTGCACCCGGCGACGAGCGCGGTCGCGGCGGCCACGGCGACGACCGCGAGAGCGCGCACGCCGCGGCGGCGGCCCGGTCGCGACGCCGGACGGGATGCTGCCCGTCGCGACGCCGGGGGAGTCGTCGGCGATGCGGCCGAGGAGGCGCGGGTCACAGCTCCGTCACCGTCCCGTTCTCGACGCGCCAGTGCCGGTCGAGTCGCACGCTCTCGAGCATGCGGCGGTCGTGGGTGACGAGCAGCAGGGTGCCGTCGTACGACTCGAGCGCCTGCTCGAGCTGCTCGATGGCGGCGAGGTCGAGGTGGTTCGTGGGCTCGTCGAGCACGAGCACATTGACTCCGCGGGCCTGCAGCAGGGCGAGGCCGGCGCGAGTGCGCTCGCCGGGCGAGAGCTCGTCGACGGGGCGCGAGACGTGGTCGGCCTTGAGGCCGAACTTCGCGAGCAGGGTGCGGACCTCCGACTGGGGCCAGTCGGGGACGAGCCCCTCGAAGGCCTCCGACAGCGGGACGGTGCCCGCGAGCAGTGCCCGCGCCTGGTCGATCTCGCCGACGGCGATGCTGGCTCCGCGACTCGCGCCTCCTTCGGTCGGCTCCTGTCGCCCGAGGAGACCGCGCAGCAGCGTCGACTTGCCGGCGCCGTTCGGGCCGGTGATGCCGATGCGGTCGCCGCCGTCGACCTGCAGCGAGACCGGTCCGAGCACGAACTCGCCCGTTTCGGGGTCGCCCTGGCGGAACACGGCGCCGCTGAGGGTCGAGACGACGGCGCTCGACCGCGGTGCCTCGCCGATCGTGAACTCGAGCTGCCACTCCTTGCGGGGTTCGTCGACCTCCTCGAGGCGGGCGATGCGGCTCTCCATCTGGCGGACCTTCTGGCCCTGCTTCTCGCTCGACTCGGTGGCGGCCTTGCGGCGGATCTTGTCGTTGTCGGGCGACTTCTTCATCGCGTTGCGGACGCCCTGGCTCGACCACTCGCGCTGCACCCGGGCCCGGCCGACGAGGTCGGCCTTCTTGTCGGCGAACTCGTCGTAGGCCTCGCGGGCGTGACGCCGGGCGGTCTCGCGTTCGTCGAGGTACGAGTCGTAGCCGCCGCCGAAGACCCGGTTCGACGCCTGGGCGAGATCGAGCTCGAGCACCTTCGTGACGCAGCGGGCGAGGAACTCGCGGTCGTGGCTGACGAGCACGACCCCGCCGCGCTGGCCCTGCACGAAGCGCTCGAGTCGTTCGAGGCCGTCGAGGTCGAGGTCGTTCGTGGGCTCGTCGAGCAGGGCGATGTCGAAGCGGCTGAGCAGCAGGGCGGCGAGACCGACGCGGGCGGCCTGGCCTCCGCTGAGGGCCGTCATCAGGGTGTCGGGGCCGACGGTGGCCGTGCCGGGGTCGGCGGACGACGTCGCGCTCGCGGTCTCGAGACCGAGGTCGGCGAGCACGGCGGGGAGGCGCTCGTCGAGGTCGGCGGCGCCGCTCGCGAGCCAGCGGTCGAGCGCGGTCGAGTAGACGTCGGACGGGTCGAGGCCGTCGGCGCGCGGGGCGGGGTCGGGGTCGCCGAGGGCGGCCGCCGCGGCGTCCATCTCGGCGGTGGCCTGCGTGCTGCCGGTGCGGCGCCCGATGTACTGCGCGACGGTCTCGCCGGGGAGGCGCTCATGCTCCTGCGGGAGCCAGCCGACGAAGGCGTCGCCCGGGTTGAGGGTGATGGTGCCGCCCTGCGGCTCGTCGACGCCGGCGAGGAGGCGCAGCAGAGTCGACTTGCCGGCCCCGTTCACGCCCACCACGCCCACGACGTCTCCCGGTGCGACCGTGAGGTCGAGGTCGTCGAACAGGGTGCGGTGGCCGTGGCCGCCGGCCAGGCCCTTGGCCACGAGTGAAGCGCTCATCGGGCCATTCTCGCGTACCGGCCGGGGTGCGCGGGTGGGGCCGTCGACGTGACGCTTCCCGGGCGGTCCCGGCCGGTCGGGTACCCGTTCGCGTCACCTGGACGCAGGAGGCGCGGGGACGTGGGCCGCGCCTCCTCGGCTTGGTAGCGTCGGGGCACGCGAGAGCCGGGTGGCGGCGCCTCGAGTCAGGGGGATGACGTGTTCGGACTGTTCCGCAAGCGTGACGACGACGAGCGAGCGGTGCTCGTCGAGCCGTGGCCGCGCATTCCGGTGGCCCCGTGGGCGGGGGGCGGGGCGACGGTCGAGGCGGCCGCGCTGGCGATGCCGTCGAAGCGGCGGCCGAGCGTGCCGGGGGTGGTGTTCACGGTGCCCGAGGGGCGCGCCGCGGTGAGGCTCGACGAGGTGCATCGCTTCCTGGACGACGAGACGGTCGTTCTCGAGACGACCCACGGGCCGACGATCTACGCGGTGTGGACGCAGGCGTGGCCGAAGAAGTCCGGGACGGCTGTGGGAGACATGCTGGAGGGCGAGGCGCCGGGTGGGCTGGCCTTCCTGGCCGCAGCCGTCGAAGCGCCGCCCACCGTCGTGCTGCGCGACGCCGAGCTGGCGTCGTTCAGGGCGTGGGTCGCGGCACTGCCGTCGTGACCGCCGGGTACGTCGCTCTCAGCGGCGGGTGCTCGGAGCCCAGGGGGCCGAGGGAGACGGTTCGCCGGTGCGGCTGAAGTGGACGGCGGCCTCGGTGGTGCGATCGAGCAGCACGGCGGTGGAGGGGTTGGCCGGGATCGGCTGACCGGGCCCGGGGGCGACGATCGGGTCGACGATCTCGTACCAGGGGCCGGTGCCGACGTCCCCGGCGTGGAGCACCGCGATGGGGACGTCGCCCGGTCGGAGGATGTCGAGACCCGCGGTGCCGCGGCGCAGCTCGATGCTGGTGGGGATGTTGCCCTTCGGCCCCTTGATGACGGTGCGGAGACGCTTCTCGGAGGGGTCGAGCACTTCGAACTGCTCACGCCCCATGCGCCACAGCAGCACGGTGCGACCGGGCACGCTCGCGGGGTCGGTGGGCAGGATGACATCCTCGCGCGCCTCCTTACGGGCTCTGATGGCGGTGCCGAAGGTGTGGCCGAAGAAAGCCGCGCTGGCGAAGGCGAGGACGATCCAGATGTTCGGGGCGCCCGACGAGATCATCGAGACGCTGGCGACGGCCGTCAGCGTGATCGGCATGATCGTGGCGCGAACGCGGTCGCGAAGAGCGCCGAGGAGGAGCGAGGCGACCATCACCACGAGGCTGAGGCTGATCGCGAGACCCGTGTTCGCCCCCGCGAGCAGGGGAGCGGCGAGACCCAGCACGAAGGCCGCCGGCGCGAGGATGCGACGTGTCGAGGACGGCATCGCGACCGCACTGGTCGACGACAGCCGGCGGGGCTTCGTCTCGGTGGGTGCGGCGGTGCGGTCTGTGCTCATGGAGTCCCCCTGTGCCGACGATCGGCTGCTCGGTGGACATCCTGGCACGAACCGGTCTGTCGGCGACCGCATCAGGAGACGGCCGAGAGGCGGCGGCCGTCGGTCACGATACGAGAGCGCCCCCGGAGATGAGGTAGTCCCGAGCCATGAAGAACTGGGCACCCACGAAGAAGGCCAGGAACGGCACGAAGATCGCGATGAGGAAGACGCGTTCCTCGGAGGGCAGCGGCTGATCCTCAGCCTTCCTGGTCTGCCACCACAGTGTCAGGAGCAGAGCGGGGGCGGCGAACAGCGCGAAGATCGGGATCTGCCACTCGTTGGAGACCCGCGTATAGGAGATCGTCGTGTCGAGGGGTACCTGAGTGAGGACGAAGCCAGCGACGACCAGATCGACCAGTACTCCTGCGGCGAGGAGACGCCGCAGGACGACGGCGGTCCTGCCGCCGAGCGGCTTCGTCGCCTCGAAGGCTGCTCCGTCGTCACGGGCGCAGTCGTCGTCCACGGAATGATCTCCTGTTTTCATCTTGGGAATTTTGTCGGGCGCGTTACTGTCCTTGCTTGGCTGCAATGAGTACAAGATTATCCCAGGGGCGCGCCTCTTGTTCCCGAACGAGAACATCAGTGATTCCCGTACGAGACACGTCGGTGAAGTCTCAGGTATAGCTCAATTGACTTCGCAGGACTTCTCTAGTGGATGCGAATCATCAGAGTTCTCGAGGATCGACGAGATCGCAACAGCAATCCTCTTATTGCGTCTTTGTACGGTGTGAGCGCGTTGCTTAGTTTTTGTGATGGCCATCTCGTGCGACTATTCGTCGTGATCGAATCGATGCGCTAGACCATGTCTCGTTCAACAGGCCGTCGACGGCGAAGGTGCCTACCGACAGAGTTGCCGCTACGTCAGGATAACGAACCACTGACTACGAGGATCGACGCCTATCGACCATGATTAGATATCTCAGGTGCGAGCCGAAAACAGTGCCAGCCAGGGTTCCGAAAAGCCAAGCTATCTGACCGGTTGCCCAGGGTCCAGGGAGCCAATTCATAAGACTCAAGATGCTGAGTAGGCCGAGTAACATGACGGGATAAGCCCATTTCATCTTCAGCAGTGTAAAAATGAGCGAGCTGAAGACGACTCCTGCGAATAGCGCCCCGACGACAATGGCTAAGACAGAAAAAGTCCTGAAACCCCCGACCATGAAGACCAGCACGATACCAGCGAGACACATGGCGCAGGCAAAAGTCAGTCGGCCTCGTGATTGTTGCTGACCGAGATCATCACTCATTTTTCACGGCTCAGAATCTCCATAGGTCGAAGACCCCGGTCGAATACGACCCTCGGAGGCTGACGTTTATCGGGGATCGAGGGGCGAGTTCTTGCCTCGAACGACTTTCTTCGCGACGCTGGCTCGCGACCAGGGCCATGCGTACCCGCCTACGATGCCCCCGGCTATGAAGCCGAAGATCCAGGCGTACTGGACGGATCCGATGATGTCCTGGTTCGCGACGATGACGATCAGAACCACCGGAACGAGTACGAGTAGACCGAGGCCGATCGCTCTGTTCCGGGGCGGGAAGCCGAAGAGGAGCAGGCCGTAAACGAGGCCGGCGACCAACGTGATGACGGTTGCGAGCACGCCTGCGCCCGCGACCGCTGTGCTGACCCACACTCCGAGCACAAGGCCTACGACGGCCAACACGGCCGCCACCGCGTTGATCGGTCGCTTCGACTGTCTTGATGCCGCCATCGTCATCACCGTTCTCTAGTCGACGGTCAAGCCGACACTGTCGCGGAACACATCCACCCCGCCTCCCACGACCGTACCGCCGACAGCGGATCCGAAGAGACCGGCCGTGTTGTGCGCCCCGAGGTTGAGCGCTCCAGTCAACGACCTCGGGCTGAAGTAGGGCATCTGCGCAAGCGTATTGACCCCGTGTTGGCCGGGAATCACACGGTCGAGTGGCAGGGCTGAGAGCCCAGATCCCACGACTCCATTCACGGCGACCTCGAGAGGGTTCACGTCCTCGCCTGCCACGATGCTCTGCACCGCTGTACCCGCAGACGACCCCACGCCGGTGAGAACGACCGTGCTCGCCGTCGCCACACCACTGGTTGCCGTATGGCCCAGATTGCGAGCGATCGTGCCACCTGCCGGTCCTGCCAGTCCGCCGACTGAGCCAGACACGCCTCCACCGACGATCGCACCCGCGAAGTCCCAACCGTTCTCGATCCGCCCGCCGTGGCTGGCCAGATAGGTGGCGCCACCGCCGACCGCGCCGACGCCGCCGTTGGCCGCGACGTTGACTGCCACGGCTCGTCCGGCCTGAGCCGCGGGAGCAGATGCCATCGCTGCCTTGCCGAAGGCACCCGCCGCGCCTCCCGCGCCCCCGAGCACACCTCCTATGGCCGCGTCCGTGGCGACCTTGCCCCAGTCGACTTCTCCTGTCTGAGCCTTCTGCGAGACGACCGAGACGCCACCGCCGATGAGAGCACCGGATGCCGCGCCGATCAAGGCCATGCCGACGGGTCCACCGACACCGGTGAACATGAGGCCCACACCGACGGCGATCGCAGCACCGGCGGCGACGTACTCCCAGTTCTCGCCCCACCAGTCGCCCGCATCCGCCAGAGCACCCTGGTTCGCCTTCGCGTAGGCGTCGAGGTCCGCGTCCGTCGCCGGGCGCAGCCCGAGCGGGTCGAGCGCGTGCAGCGGGTCGTTGCCCGCATACGAGTACGGGTTCCCGGCCCACCCCGCACCCAGCACGGGCGCCAGCGGATCGGTCGACAGGAAGCCTCGGGTCGACGGGTCGTAGACCCGCGCCCCGAGCCAGTCGAGACCGGCGACCGCGAGCCCACCCGACGCGGACAGCTCCACGCCGGCGGGCAGCTCGAGACCGGGGATCCCCGAAGAGGTGCGAAGCGCCTCCCACGGATCAGTGACATCCGTCGCCCGCGCACCCCGCCAGGTCGGCTCCAGTGGCGAACCGCTGACGGTCGTCGCGCCACCGGGCATCGTCACGACCGGTGCACCACCGATCGAGACGAGCGACGGCACAGCGCTGGCGGTGTCCCACCAGGTGTCGACATCGTCGATCGTGGCGAGCTCGCCGAGCACATCGACCCAGAGGCTCGTCTGCGAGACGACGCCCCCGTCGCGGTCCCGGACGGTGATCGCCGTGGGCCAGCCGAGGTCGCTCCAGGCGTACTCGGTGAACGAGCCGTCGGTGTCGATCCGACGGATCCGACGACCGAGGCCGTCGTGCACGTACTCGACGGAGGCGACCACGACCGTGTCGAGGGCGTCCGTCGACGACCCGACCCGCGCCTCCTCGGAGACCAGCTGACCCGCTGCGTCGTACCGGAAGGTGCGCACTCGACCGTCGACGAGCTCATGCGTCAGTCGGCCGGCGGCGTCGTACGACCAGGTGGAGGTGCGGCCGTCACGCTCGAGTCCGATGAGCTGGCAGGCGGCGTCGTAGGCGTAGTCGACCCGTCCGTCGACGGTGTCGAGGGCGACGATGCGGGCGTCGTCGTCGCGGATGATCCGAGTCGTCGACGAGCCCTCGGAATTCGTGCTCGTGTGTCGGGAGAGATGCCCCTCCGCGTAGTCCCAGGTCTGGAGGTCGCCATCGGTCGTGGCCTCGACGACCCGACCAGCGGCGTCGTACGAGACGTGCGCGCCGTCCTGTCCGTCGCGGACGACGGAGACCACGCGACCCGCGGCGTCACGCCGATAGTCGAGACGGCTGCCATCGGGATCGATGCGCGCGGTGCGTCGGCCGTCGGCGTCGTACTCCCACGAGACCGCCTCGCTGCCGCGGGCACGGCGGATGAGGAGCCCCCGCCGGTCGAAGGTCAGCTCGTGCTCGACGTCGACCCCGTCGGAGCGCGTGTGATCGGTCACCACGATCGTCCGCGAGAACGCGTCCCGGCTGAACGACGACTGCAGTCGTCCGTCGACGCTCATGCCCGAGGGGTTCCCTGCAGCGTCGTGGGTCCACGTGGTGGTCGTGCCGGTGGGGTCCTGCTGCGAGACCTGGCGGCCCGCAGCGTCGTACGCGGCGGTCGTCGCCCGGCCCAGGGGGTCCGTGACGGCGACGATGCGGTCGGCGGCGTCGTACTCGCGCCGTGTCTCGCGGCCGAGCGGGTCGGTGATGGAGACGACGCGTCCGCGCACGTCGTACTCGAAGCGGGTCACGCCGCCGAGACCGTTGATCGCCTCGATCAGCTGACCGGCCGCGTCGTAGCGGAAGCGACGGCGACCGTAGCGGGTGTCCTGGGTGCCGATGAGGCGCCCGGCTGCGTCGTAGTCGAACCGCGCCTGTCCGTGACCCGGGGTCGACCTGCCGACCACACGCCCCACGGCGTCGTACCGGACGCGCTCGACGTCGCCGGTCGGCAGCGTGCGCGCGACGACCCGCGAGTCGGCGTCGTAGGTCAGAGTGGTGCGGGCGCCGAGGGGGTCGATGCTCGCCGAGGCGCGGCCACACGAGTCGTACTCGTAGGTCGTCCGGGCTCCCGAGGGGCTGACGACCGCGATCACGCGCCCGCCGGCGTCGCGCTCGAGGCGCGTCAGACCGCCCTCGCCGTCGACCAGCTCGACCGGCCGGCCGCAGCGGTCGTACGTCGTCAGCTCCGCCGAGCCGTCGGCGGCCTCGGTCGCCACCGGGCGGCCGAACTCGTCGAAACGGAGGGTCGTGGTGCCGAACGCATCACGCAGGGTGCCGGTGCCGTCTGCGCGGTCGACCCGCGCCTCCTGCCGGACACCCGTCGGGTCGACGGTCGCGGTGAGCGCACCGGTGACGTCGTACTCGCGGGTCCAGTCGTGACCCGCGGGGTCGGTGATGGTCCGGAGGCGCGAGAGACCGTCGTGCGCGAACGCCCACGACGAGCCGTCGGGCAGCTCGAGGGCCGAGACGTCGCCCTGGTCGTCGAAGCGACGCGACACGACGCGACCGAGCGGATCGGTCGTGGTCTCGAGGTCGCCGTGCGGGCCGTAGCCGAACTCGGTGCGGGCGCCCAGCGGATCGACGATCGCCGTCACCCGGGCACCCGCGCCGTGCTCGAAGCGCCAGACGGCGCCGTCGGCGTCGCGACGCGAGACCAGCAGCCCCGCGGCGTCGTAGGTGTAGGTCGTGCGAGCTCCCGACGGGCTGACCGCCGCCGACGGCCGACCGGCGTGGTCGCGCTCGATGCGCGCGACGTCGCCGACCGCGTTCTCCGTGGCGACCAGGTCGCCGAACTCGTCGTAGTGGCAGCGGACGACGACGCCGGTCGGATCGACGACGCTCTCGAGCAGTCCGTCACGCCAGCGCATCAGCGTGCGGCCGCCCTCGGGGTCGACCAGCGCCGACGGGTTGCGCTCGGCGTCGTCGGCGTACTCGTACTCGACGACGGCGCCCGACTCGGTCACGACGGTGGTGACGCGGTCGCGGGCGTCGTAGCCGTAGGTCAGATCGGCGCCCGACGGGGTCACGGTGCGGATCTTGCGCCCGCGCTCGTCGAAGCCGTTGACCGTGATGGAGCTATCGCGCTCGGTGACCGAGACGAGGTTCCCGCTGGGGTCGTAGCTCATCGACTGGCGCCGGTCGTCGGAGTCGACGACGCCGACGAGCCGCCCCCGGGAGTCGGCGATGTAGGTGTTCGAGCGGCTGCCGTCGACGTCGGAGACGACCGTCACCCGACCCGGCAGATACGCGAAACGCACCGTGCGGCCGTGCGGCGACACCTGCAGCGTCACACGCCCCTGCTCGTCGTACGTGTTGAGGGCCTCGACCACGCCGGAGGCGCTGGTCACCCTCTCGACGAGACCCGCGTCGTTCCAGTCGTACCGTCGCGTGCCCACCTCGTTCGCGGCGCCGGTCAGGCGGCCGGCCGAGTCGTACGAGTACTCGACCCGGCGACCGTCGGAGGCGGCGAGGGTCGCGACCCGACCGTCGACGTAGTCGATGTCGATCGTGCGGCCGCGCGCGTGGGTCAGGCGCGACGGGAGTCCGTCGGGGGCGCGGGTGACGCGGACGACCGTGCCCGCGCCTGCTCCGCTGGCCAGCCAGACGCCCGCGGGCGAGAAGGCCCACCAGCCGCCGGTGTTGTCGCGCACCACGAGGAGGGTCTCGGCGCCCGTGTCTCCGAGGCCGGGCAGGGTCGAGGCGACCTCGGCCGCGAGCCAGAAGTTCTCGCCGACGGCGCGATCCCACGAGCTGCCGAGCCGGGGGAACGTGACGACGCGGCCGTCGTCCATCGTGAAGGCGGCGCCCTCGTCGTCGAGGGCGAGACCGAGCTCGAGCACGGAGCCCCAGCCCGGGCCGAACGGGCCGACGTGGTCGTCGAGCGAGTTGTAGGTGCGCGAGACCCGCAACGAGGAGGCGGCACCCGCGAAGGCGAGATCGACCTCGGTCTCGAGGAAGTTGCCGGTGGTGGTGTTGACCGGGTCCATCGTGAAGCCGGTCGTGGGCGGCGACCCCCAGCCCTGCGCCGGAGGGACGACGAGGTCGTCGCGCTGACCCTGGACCCCGGCGGCCTGGAGCGCGGAGGCGAGCGCGGAGTCGGCGACGGTCGAGACGACCCCGGAGCCGCCGGCGGCCTCGAAGGCGGCGGCGACCGTGTTCGCCCACGCGACGTCGGTGGCGTTGGCGTTCAGCCAGGTCGTGAAGCTCGCGACGACGCCGTCGGCCTGGATCACGCCCCACTGGCAGTCGGACGCGAAGTCGGCGAGCTTGCCCGAGAGCGTGGAGGGGCGGCCGGTCAGCTCGCCGTCGAGGGCGGCGCTGCCCGTCGCGAAAGAGCGCAGGTCGTCGGGCCTCGCCGACGAGGTCCCGCCACCGCCGCCGCCCGAACCGGGGGCGGGCGTCTCGCGCGTTCCGACGTTGGCGTCCTGCGGCTCGAGCCGGGGTGCCGGTTCGGGCTGCTCGCGGGGCATCTCCTCGCCACCGAAGAGGTCGTCGCGCCGCTCTTCGAGCCAGTTGCGGTCGTCCTGACGCTGCTTCCACTCGCGTGCCTTGCGGCGGCGGTCGTTCTCCTGCTCGGCCGCCTCCTTCAGCTCGCCCGCGAAGTCGGCGATCGCCCGGAAGCTCGTGGCGAGGGCGCTGGCGCCCGCCGCCGCCGTCGCCGCGTTCGCGGTGAAGAGCTCGGAGAAGAGCCCGCGGAACTCCTGAGACGCGGTCGTGACGAGCGACGAGCGAGACCCGCTCTGCCCCTCGATGTCGGACGCCGCGTCGTTGAACGCGGTGATGAGCGCATCGGCCGTGCCGTCGTCGAACGGTACGGGCTCGTTTCCACCAGGATCTGCCATGAGACTTCCTCCCCCTCAGGAGTTCTTGTGATGCTGCTGTCGTCGCCCCGCGCGGTTCAGCCGCACGACGGCCCCCCGGGCGACGAGTGACCGTCGCCCGACGCGAACGCCCCCGCCGCCCCGTGATCGAGGAGGCGGGGGCGTTCGGGTGCTGCTACGCGCCGCCGCCGGCGGAGAAGATGTCCTGCGAGATCTTGTCGAGCTGCGTGCGGAGCTGCTCGAGCTCGGTCTTGGCCTTGTCGAGGGCGGCCTTGGTCTCGGGCCAGGTCGACCCGCGGAAGGTCGCGGCCAGAGGGCCGTCCCAGACGTTGGGGTCGGACAGGATGCGGCCCTGAGCGTCGAGCTGCGAGATCTGGTCGGTGAAACCGCCGTTGACGATCGACTGGACCTGGCGGATGGCCGTCTTGGCCTGCTCGGTGGAAAGTACGCGTGACATGAGTGATGTCCCCTTCATCTGGATGTAGCCCCCGTGCGAGACGCCCCCGGGGCTCGAACATGACGAGACTATCCCGTCGCGACCAGGATGCACCCGTCTCCACCGATCTGTCGGTCCCCATTCGGGGGCCGTGGGCCCCGGGGAGCACCGATCCGTCTGTCGTCCGGTCGTCGGGGACCCTGTTGGGGGTCATCGCCGCCGTCCGGTGTGCCCCTATCATGCTGAGGAGGTACGGCACTTTCTAGGGGGAACGGTCTTCATGACCCGGGGCGAAACGACACACGGCACAGCTTTGCGATCACGACGAGGGGGGCGCGCTCTCGGTGTCGTCGCCATGGCGGGGGTCGTCGCGCTGCTCGCGACGGCCTGCACGTCCGAGCCGACCGTGGTCGAGAACCCCTCGAAGGTCCTGCAGACCGTCGACACCACGCTGGCCTCCGACGGGTCGATCACGGCCGTCTCGAGCACGGCCATCTCGGTCGACGACACGACCCGCACCTCCTCGTCGGCCACCGCCGAGCACGTGCCCGCCGACGTCGCAGGCGACCTGCCGCTGCGCATCAGCACGCAGTACCGCACCGCGGACGGCACGGGCACCGACCTGGCCGACCTCGACGGCTACGACGGCCGGGTCGAGATCGAGCTCACCGTCGAGAACCTCACCGTCGCCCCTCGAGACCTCAGCTACGACGTCGCGGGCACCTCACGCACCGACGCCGCGCTCGTCGGCGCCCCGATCAGCCTCGCCGCGTCGACCGTGCTGACCGGCGTCTCGCCCAGCCAGATCATCGCCGACTCCACCGGCGGCGACTCGAGCGCCGGCACCGACGGCATCGTGAGCACCACGAAGGACGGGGACGCCGTCGTGCAGTGGGCCGCCCTCCTCGCCCCGCCGCGCTCCGGCGCCAGCACGACCCTGCACCTCGTCGCCGACGTGACCGACTTCGCGACCCCCACGATCGAGCTGGCGGCGCAGCCCGGCATCTCGACCGACCTCACCGTCGACGGCGTGCTCGGCTCGGCCTTCGACTCGTCGACGACCTCCGAGCTGGCGCTGCAGCAGCGCACCATCGACCTCGTCGGCGACGTCAACACCGTGCTGAGCCGCGCCGGCGAGACGATCACCGAGGTGCGCACCAACCTCGAGAGCACCTCCGAGACCCTCGGCGTCCGCACGGCCGAGCAGCTGAAAGACAGCAGCTCGTCGCTCGCCGCGACCATGACCGGCCTGAACAGCCAGCTCACCTCGCTCGACTCGGACCTCACCGCGACGGTCACCGGTACCGAGTCGACCGTGCTGAGCCAGCTCCAGCAGACAGTCGCGAGCGTCGACTCGCTGCTCGGCGACACCGACGCGGGCAAGCCCACCGTCACCATCGACGGCGAGGGCTGCGCCGCGATCGTCGCCGAGCCCGGCCAGACCACCAGCGTCTACGGCAGCCTGCTGCAGGTCTCCGCCCAGCTCGACGGGTACGCCCAGTCGACCGCCGGCTGCCGCGACCAGGTCGCCGCCGAGCTGCAGCGCACCGTCGGCCCGACGGCCCCCGACGCCGAGAGCTGCGCCACGGCCCCGTCGCTGACCTGCGCCCTGTTCGCCTCGTCGCTCACCGTCACGGCAGCCCTGATCGGACTCGTCACCGACGGTGCCGCCCTCGCCGACGAGCTGCAGCCCGAGCTGGCGCAGCAGGCCATCGAGAGCAACGACTCGCTGACCGCCGAGCTGGCTCAGCTCGACGAGCAGGTCGACGCCCTCGCCGAGGACGCCTCGTCCGACGAGGTCGCTCAGGCCCTCGAGTCGCTCCGCTCGACGGCCGAGTCGGTGTCGGTCGGCGTGCCCACCCTCCGCGACCAGGTCGACGGCCTGCACGATCAGGCCCAGCGTGCCCGCGACCGCATCGGCAACGTGCCCGAGCCCTCGTCCGTGAACCCGTTCTTCTCGGAGACGATGCAGGGGCAGAACGCCCGTCTGGCCTTCGAGCTGTGCCAGAAGATCGAGACCCGGTTCACCGACGGGCTCTCGCGCGACGAGGTCGAACGGCTGAGGTCGTTCCTCACCGACGTGCCCTGCGACGTGCCCGACGACGACGGCGGCGATGACGGCGGTGGCGACGGCGACGGCGAGCAGCCGACGCCGACCCCCACCGCGACGCCGACCCCCGAGCCGACCGTGCCGCCGACGAGCCAGCCCACCACTGCGCCGACGACTGCGCCCACGGCCGGACCGACCCCGGAGCCGACGACCGACCCGACCTCCGACCCGACGACCGACCCGACGACGGCCCCGGCCTCGGTCGGCGCCGCGAGTCGCATCGACGCGGGCGCGCAGGCCCTGCGCCCGCCGTTCCCCTACGAGTTCCCGATGAGCGAGCGACTCGCGAACCAGGCCTCCGAGTGGGAGGCGCTCATCAGCGCCACGGACGTCGACCGTGATCGACTGCCCGGCGGCGTCGGCGACACCATCGCGACCTTCCAGACGACGACGGACAACCTCGACGAGGCCATCGACCGGCTCGAGCGGACGATCCAGGCCGGCGACGGCGGGATCGACTCGGCCGTCGCGGCTCTGCAGGAGCGCGTCGCCGTCGCGCAGGGGCAGAACGCCACGGTCACCGAGCGCCTCTCGTCGCTGAAGGATCAGCAGGACGCCCTGGCCGACCAGGTCGAGGAGGCCTTCGCCGACGCGTCGATCGACGCGTCGACCGAGATCCAGGGGCTCATCGGCTCGCAGGTGCGGGTCGTCGCCGAGCAGGGCGCCGCGACCCGCCAGACCGTGATCGACGCGTTCGACCGCTCGATCGTCGGTCTCTCGACGACGTCCGACGTCGTCGTCGGCGACGCGAAGGAGACCATCGAGGGGCAGCGCGCCGACCTCGACGAGCAGACCTCGGGTCTGGCCGCAGCGATCGACGAGCAGACGGCGTCGACCCTCGAGCGCATCTCGCAGAGCACGGCGAACTCGACGCGCGACGTCGAGGGCGCCTCGACGCTGCTCGCCGGCGATCTCGCCAAGGTGATGCTCGACCTCGGCGACCGCGAGGTCGAGGGCTCGGGGATCCTCGGTGCCATGGCCACCAGCGCCGCCAAGGCCGACACCGCCGACTTCCAGCTCGCGCTGGCGACGCAGAACGCCTCCGGCTACGCCAACGTGCGGGCCGAGGACATCGCCGGAATCATGCTGCGCCAGGCGCAGTTCACGGCCTCGCTCGAGGCGGCGACGGCGCTGCCGGCGTTCCACCTCGACGTGCCGTCCGGCGCGACGTCGACCACCCTGTACGCCTTCACGATCGGCGGCACGCGATGAGCGACGCGACCCCGCGACACAGCGAGGCGACCCCGGCCGAATCGACCGGAGCCACGACGCCCGGCGCCGTCGGCCCCTCGGACGAGTCCGGCGACGCGACCGCGACCCGACCCCGACGCCCCCGGCGCGGTCGCACCATCGCGATCGTGGCGGGCGCGCTCGTCGTCGCCGCGGCCATCGTCGTCACCGTGATCGTCGTGCAGCCCGACGATGAGCCGGCCGGAGCTCCGGTCGCCGCGACGCTCCCCGTCGCCCTGCCCGCCGGCGATCTGCCTGAGGGCACCACGGTCGGCGTCATCGTCACCCTCGGCCCCGGAGCCGAGGGCGCCGACTGGAACGGCGCGGCCCAGGGCGCGCTCGTCGCCGAGCGCCGTCTCGAGCTCGGCGGGGCCGACATCGCCCTCGCCACCGAGAACGACGGCGGCACCGAGGCGGGTGCGGCCGACGCCGTCGCCGCCCTCGTCGAGCGGGGCGTCGCCGGCATCGTCGTCGCGAGCTCCGGCCCGCACATCGTCGGCGCCCTGAGCGCCGCGGCCGACGCCGGTCTCCCCGTCGTCCTGCCGTACGCCCCGGTGCCCGACGGCGCCGAGGGCTCCGTCTGGTCGACCGCCCCCGACACCGCCTCGACCGGCGCGGCGCTCACCGAGGCCCTCGCCGGCGCCACCCGGACGCTCCTGGTCGACGCCGGAGGCGGAGCGCCCGTCGGCGTCGAGATCGGTCGCACCCTCGCCGCCACCTCGGCGGCCGGTGACGACGGCCTCGCCCGCGAGGTCGCCCGCCTGACCGGCTCGACCCCGCCCGCGACCGAGACCGGCGACGACGTCTCGGCCACCGCCTCCCAGGAGGAGGACCCGGTCGCCGACCCGTCCGACGCCGTCCTCGTGAGCGGTTCCGCCGCCCGCCTGGCCGACGTCGTCGCACGCCTGCAGACGGCTGACCTGGCCGTCCCCGTCGTGCTGACCGCCGACGCCACGAGCCCGGCGTTCTCGTCGGGTCTGACGGCGGACGGCGCGAGCCTGTCGGGCTCGCTCGTCACGGTCGGCCCCGAGACCGGCGACGCGACCGCCCTCCGGGGCGACGCCGCCGGGCGCTCGGTGTCGGCGTTCCTCGGCGGGGTCCGTGTCCTCGCCCAGGACCCCGACGCGGTGAACCTGACCGACGATCAGCCCTTCACGGCGGTCGCCGGAGCCGCCGACGCCCGCAGCCACGACGCCGTCGTCGCGCTCGTCCGAGCCGTCGAGGCCTCCGGGTCGATCGAGCCCGGCGCCGTAGGCGACGCCCTCGGCGACCTCGCCCTCGGGGCCTCCGACGGCATCGCCGGCCCCGAGCTCGACTTCTCGTCGGCCCAGGCCCTCGGCGGCGAGGTGACGGTGCTCAACGCGTCGTCGCAGGACCTCGGTCTGCGCCCGACGGCCGACGACGGCTCGACGAGCCTGATCTGGTTCGCCGGCCCGGCCACGACCCCCGCCGCCGGCTGACCCGCACCCCGCCCGCCCGCACGGCAGCACCACCGCAGCACAGCACCACCGCACCACCCGCAACACGGCACCACCGCGACCCACCCCACCTCCGACCGAGGAGCCCCCATGCGCGTCCTGATCGATCTCGACGGCGACCGACGGAGCATCGACGTCGACCGCTGGCAGGGCTCGGCCACGCTCGGCGAGCTCGTCGCGGCGGCCGGGGGAGACCCGCGGGCCACCGACACCGACCTCTTCGTCGACGAGGCCGCCGTGCCCCTCGACACGCCCCTCGACGACCTCGTGCTGCTCGAGGGGTCGCGCATCGCGCGCACCCCGGGCACGCGTCGTCGCCAGCTGTCCGGCTGGAGCGTCACCCTCGCCGGCGGTCTCGCCGCGGGTCAGGTCGTCGAGGTGCCGCGCAGCCGCCCGCTCGTCGTCGGTCGCGCCCCGCAGGCCGATCTCGTGCTGCCGACCGCCAGCGCCTCGTGGGAGCACTGCACGATCGAGCTCGACGGCGACGGCGTGCGCATCCGCGACGCCGGGTCGACCAACGGCACCCTGATCGGCGGCGAGCGGGTCGACGCCGAGGGCGTCGAGATCACCGAGGCGACGACCGCCATCGTCGGCGGTGCGGTGCTGCTCGTCCGCCCCGCCCTGGCCGAGGTCACCGTGCCGGCGCCCGGGTCGCTGCACAACCTGACCCCCGCCTCCACGGCTCCCTTCAACCGTCCGCCCCGGCCGGGCCGCACCGACGACGGCGAGCCCGTGCAGCCGCCCGAGCGCAAGGAGGTGCCGCCGGCCTCGAAGTTCAGCTACATCACCGTGCTCGCGCCCCTGCTGCTGGCCGGCGCGATGGTGGCGCTGCTCGGCGACGCCCGGTTCGCGCTCTTCGCGCTGCTCAGCCCCGTCACCGCGATCGGCATGTGGCTCGAGCAGAAGCACCGTCGCACGAAGAACCTCCGCGAAGAGGAGGAGCGCTTCGACAAGGCCGTCGACGACTTCTCCGCCGAGATCGCCGAGGCGGCGGCCGAGGAGGCGCGGCGCCGCTTCGATCTCGTCCCCGACCCCGCGACGGTGCTGCGTCGTCCGGAGCTGCCGACCACTCTGCTCTGGCAGCGACGGGTCGGCGCCGACGACTTCCTGGCGCTGCACGCCGGCATCGGCGACGTGCCCTGGCGCCCCGAGCTCGACGACCGCGGCTCGACGCGTCGCGACGACCGGGTCAAGGAGGCGCTGGCCGCCGGGCGGCTCGCCTCGGCGCCCGTCGTGGTCGACCTGACCGACGCCGGCGTCGTCGGGATCGTCGGAGACCGCGCCGGCGCCCTCGCGCTCGCGCGCAGCCTGCTCGCCCAGGCGGCGGTCCACTGCGGCCCCGCCGACCTGACCATCGGCACGTTCTGCGACCCGGGTCGCGACGCGGACTGGGAGTGGGCGTCGTGGCTGCCGCACACCCGTCAGGTCGGCAGCAGCACCGGCGACCGCTGGATGTCGGCCCGTCGCGAGGCGAGCGTGTCGATGCTGCGCGGCCTCCGCGAGACGGTGGACGAGATGCCCACCCCGGCCCTGCTCGTCGTGCTCGACTCCGAGGTGCTGACCGAGGGCCGTGACGCGCCCGCCCGCGCGATCCTCGGCCATGGACGCTCGGTGCCCGGCGTGACGCTGCGTCCGAACGAGCGGAGCGTCCGCGTCAGCGGCATCGTCATCGCGACGTCGGAGGAGCAGCTCCCCGCCTCGTGCACCACCGTCGTCGTGGTCGGCGAGGACGCCGCCGCGACCGTGCACCGCCCGGAGGACCGCACCCGGGTCGACGACGTCGTGCTCGCCGGCGTCGACGTCGCCACCGCCGAGGAGTGCGCGCGGCACCTCGCCCACTTCGACGACCCCGAGCTGATCGTGCCCGGGGCGTCGCTGCCCTCGCTCGTGCGTCTGCCCGAGCTCTTCGGCGTGCCGCGCCTCGACGCCGAGTCCGTCCAGTCGATGTGGCGGGCGCGCACGGGCGTCTCGACCCCCATCGGCTCGTCGGAGTCGGGCGTGCTCACCCTCGACCTCGTCGCCGACGGCCCGCACGGCCTCGTGGGCGGCACCACCGGGTCGGGCAAGAGCGAGTTCCTCCGCTCGCTCGTCGCCGGCCTCGCCGCCCGCAACGACCCGACCCGCCTGAACTTCATCCTGATCGACTTCAAGGGCGGCGCGGCCTTCGCGGCCTGTGAGCGACTGCCGCACACCATCGGCACGATCAGCAACCTCGACGAGCAGCTCGCCGACCGCGCCCTCCGCTCGCTCGAGGCCGAGATGCAGCGTCGGCAGCGCGTCTTCGCCGAGGCGGGCGACGACATCGACAACCTCGAGGCCTATCTCGCGACCTCCCCCGCGGAGCCGATGCCGCGCCTCCTGCTGGTCGTCGACGAGTTCGCGATGCTCGCGAAGGACTTCCCCGACGTGCTCAGCTCGCTCGTCAGCGTCGCCGCCGTGGGGCGGACCCTGGGGGTCCACATGATCCTCGCGACGCAGCGTCCCGCCGGCGTCGTGAACGACGACATCCTAGCCAACACGAACCTGCGGGTGGCGCTGCGCGTGCAGAGCCGCGAGGACTCAAGCAACGTGATCGGCGTGCCCGCGGCCGCCGGCATCTCGCGCGCCCAGACGGGCCGCGCGTACGTGAAGCTCGGTCAGGACGACATCACCCCCGTGCAGACCGCGCTCGTCACCGGGCGGGCCCTCGAGGCGGCCGCCGAGGCCGTCAGCGTGCGCGACATCGGGCAGTTCGGCGTCCCGGCGCCCCGTCCGGCCCCGCCGCGCGCCTCGGCGAAGGACAGCACCGACCTCGATGAGCTGATCGACGCGATCGTCGCGGCCGATGCGGAGGCCGGCTTCGCGCCTCCTCGGCAGGTCTGGCCGGAGGCGCTGGGCGAGTCGGTCGCGCTGGCCGGGTTCCCGACGGCGAGCGTCGGCGACGGCTCGGCGGGCTCGGCCGGCGACGGCGATGCGGCGACCGCGACCGCGCCGGAGGTCGGCGGAGTGCAGGGCGACCGCGTCGTGGTGGCGTTGGCCGACGAGCCGGATCTGCAGCGGCAGAGCCCCGCCGGCTGGGACATGGCGCAGGGCAACCTGCTCGTCATGGGGATCCCCGGCAGCGGTACGAGCACGACCCTGGCGACGCTCGCCCTCACGCTGGCCCGCGACACCGCCCCCGCGGACCTCGACCTGTACGTGCTCGACCTCGGCTCCCGCGACCTCGCGCCCCTGGCGGATCTGCCGCACACCGTGGCCTACGTCGGACCGGGCGCCGGGGCGAAGGAGCAGCAGGCGAGGTTCCTGCGGCACCTGCGCACCGAGCTCGAGGCCCGCCGCGCCGATCCCGTCGGCCGCCGTCGCGCCGTCGTGCTGCTGGACGGCCTCGCGGCCCTCCGCGACGAGCTGCAGGACTACGAGGGGCAGCAGCTGCTCGACCTCCTCTACCGCGTCTACGCCGACGGACCGGCGCTTGGGCTCTCGTTCGCCGTGTCCACCACCCGCGCCAAGGCCGTTCCGTCGGCGATGGACGAGGTCACGACGCAGAAGTGGCTCTTCCGCCTCGCCGACCCGTACGACTACGCCTCGCTCGGGGTGAAGGGCAAGAGCATCCCCGCGCCCGTCCCCGGCCGTCTCGTCGACGTGACGAACCGGCTGCAGATGCACGTCGCGACCCCCGCCGGGTCGCTCGTCGGCGCCGTCGCGCACGTCGCGTCGATCTGGCACGGCGTCGCCCCGAAGGCCAACGCGATCGGTCAGCTGCCCGACGACGTCCGCGTCGACGAGCTCGGACTCGCCCCCACCTTCGACGGCGAGCCGTGGCGTCTGCCCGTCGGCATCGGCGAAGACGACCTCAGCCCCGCCGTGCTCGAGGTCTACGAGGGCGAGCACGTGCTCGTCGCCGGGCCGGCGCGGTCGGGCAAGTCGACCCTGCTGCTGGCGATCGCCGAGTCGATCCGCGGGGTCTCGGGCTCGACGCGGCCCGTCGTCTGGGGCATCGGCGACCGCCGCTCGCCGCTCGCGCACGCGCCGCTCGACCGCGTCGCCGTCGGAGCCGACGAGGTGCCGGCGCTGCTCGCGGCCCTCCGCCTCGAACGCGGGCCGGTCGTGCTGCTGATCGACGACGCCGAGCGCTTCGACGACACCGACCAGTCGATCGCGAACCTGCTCGCGTCGAACCGGCCCGGGCTCTGCGTCATCGCCGCAGGGCGCTCGGTCGACCTGCGGAGCCTCTACGGCCACTGGACGAAGACCGTCCGCAAGTCCCGGTGCGGCGTGCTGCTCCAGCCCGACGTCGACTACGACGGCGAGCTGCTCGGCGTGACCCTCCCGCGCCGCTCGCCGGTCGCGCTGACCCAGGGACGCGGCTACGCCGGTGCCGGAGGCGCGGTGCGGCTCGTGCAGGCCATGAGCCCGAGCGTCGCGGAGCCGGCCCGCACGGCCTGACCCGCGCCTCCCCGGTGCCGAGCCCGCGCTCGTGCCCGCGCCCGCGCTGCCGGGCTGCGCCGCGCGTCGTGCACGGTGGTCAGAAGACGCCCTTCCGGGCCCCGCGGAGGGCGCTTTCCGCCCACCGTCCGTGGCCGACCCCGTCAGTCGCGCGTCGTGATGCTGAAGGGCGAGCTCTCGAGGTTCGTGAAGTTCCCGACGGTGGCCCGCAGCACGCACGTCGGAGCGACCGACAGCGCCGTGACGACGAGCCCGTCCGACGACACGGCCAGCGCCCCGCCGCAGCCGTCGGCGAAGCGGACGCCCGCCTCGCCGCCCGCGACGTCGACGAGCATCTGCGACGGCGACCCCGTGCTCGGGCTCGAGTAGAGCGGGTTGAGCTCGTCCGGTCCGTCGGCCCAGACCGGCACGAGCGTGACGGCGAGCGGCGTCTGGCTGACGGTGCGCGACGGGGTCACGACCTGCACCCCGAGGAGGCGCTGCGCCGGATACGCGGACCCGGTCACGGTCTCGTCCGTGGTCGCCTCGGTCGTCGCGGCCGCCGCCTCGTCGAGCCAGGCGTCCAGCGCCGTCGCGTCGGCGAACGAGGCCGGCATCGTCGCGCCGACCTCGATCTGACCGCCCGCGGGCACCTCGACGCCGGTGAGGGTCCAGCCGCAGTCGGCGGTGACGCCGGTCACGGACGGCTGGTTGCGGCTGCCGGTCGCGCCGGTCCAGGTGACGGGAGGGCAGCCGTCGGCGTCGCCGGGCGCGGGCAGCACCTCGAGCAGCGCGCCGGTCAGCGGGGCGCTCTGCGCGGCGTACGCGATGGTCAGCGAGACGGTGCCCGCGTCGGGGTCGTAGCTCGCGTCGCGGACGATCGACAGCCCGGTCGGCAGGGCCGGGTCGCGCTGGCTCGCCGTCGCGGCGTCGGGCGACGTCGGCGCCTCGTCCTCCGTCGAGCCTCCGGGCAGCAGCACGACGAGTCCGACCACGAGCGCCGCGATCAGGACGACGCCGAGGCCGGCGAAGGCCAGCGCCTTGTTCGTCAGCCACTCGGGGCGGCGGCTCCGCGGCCTCTCGTCCTCGACGGGCCGGGTGGGAGGCGCGGTGCGGCGGGGCATCGGCCGCACGATCGTCGCCGAGCCGCCCTCGCCCAGCTCGGGTCGCGGTCCGGCCGCGGCGGCGGTGGCCGGGTCGGAGCCGGTCCCGTCGCGATCGGAGGCGGCGCCGTCGGCCCGACCCGCGCCTCCGGGGATGGTGGCGGGCGAGACGGCACCGGCCGCCGCGCCTCGGACGATCGTCGCGGGTCGCTCGACGTCGGCGAAGCCCTCGGGCGCGACGGCGGGTCGGAGGGCCGGCAGGTCGGCGTGGGTCGCCGCGAGTCGCCGCATCGCGCTCGCGGCGTCGGCGGCCGACGGACGCGCCGCCGGGTCCTTCGACAGCACCGTCTCGAGAGCGGCCCAGAGGTCGGCGGGCACATCGAGTCGCGGGGGAGTCGACGTCACGTGCCGGTAGGCCACGGTGAAGTCGGTTCCCGGACCGGCGAACGGCGTGCGCCCCGCGAGCAGCTCGTAGAGCATGACGCCCGTGGCGTAGACGTCGCCCGCCGCCCCCGAGCGGCCCTGGCTGATCAGCTCGGGCGACATGTACTGCGGGGTGCCGAGCAGCCCGGTGGTCTGCCGCATCTTCTCGTCGACGACGGAGGCGATGCCGAAGTCGCTCACCCGCACGGCGCCGGTCAGCCCCGGGCTCCACGGTTCGGCCAGCAGCACGTTGTCGGGCTTCACGTCGCGGTGCGTGACCTGGCGGGCGTGGGCGGCGGCCAGCGCGTCGAAGACCTCGGCGACGAGCGTGAGGGCGTCGTGAGCGGGCAGGGGGCCGGTCTCGGCGAGCAGATCGCGCACCGACCCGCCGGGCACGAGGTCCATCACGATCGCGAGACGGTCGCCCTCGACCACGAGGTCCTGCACGCGCACGATGCTCGGGTGGCGCAGCGACAGCAGCACCGAGCGCTCGCGGACGAACCTCTCGACCAGCCCGGCGTCGTCGGCGTGCTCCGGCTTGAGGAGCTTGGCCGCCGCGACCCCCGTCTCGCCGGAGTCGCCTCCGACCGAGACGCGCCAGACCTCGCCGACGGCCCCCGTGCCGATCAGCTCGACGAGTCGGTAGGACGCCCCGAGAGCCTCCCCTGACCTCGACTGCGCCACTGACTCCCCCTCGGGGACGAGCGGACCCCGCGCCAGGTCGTCCCATCTCTCATCGTACTGACCGCATCGGCGGTCCGACGCCGATCGACGCCCCTCGTCGGAGGGGTGACGGCTCGGTCGGCCGGGTCGCATCGCGCGTGGCCCGCGCCACGGTGGACGGCTGTCGGGGGTCGCTGCCATGCTCGGGTCATGGCTACCCTCACTCGTCCCCGTCGCGGCAAGGTCATCGCCGGCGTCTGCGCCGCTCTCGCCAACCGATTCGGCATCAGCGCGTTCCTGGTGCGACTGCTCTTCGTGCTGTCGATCGTGCTGCCCGGGCCGCAGGTGCTCGTGTACATCGTGCTGTGGGTCGTCTTCCCCAAAGAGCGGTAGGACGACGCGCGCTCAGCGGCGCGTGAGCGTCTGCAGCAGAGACTCCTGCAGGTAGCCGAGCCAGTCGAAGACCGCGTGCATCGCCTGGAGGTGCGACTCGGCTCCGCTCGGCAGCCCTTCGTCGGTGATCCCGAGACGGGTGCCGAGGGTCAGGCGCAGATCGGTGAGACTCCGCAACCAGGCCTGCTGGGCGGCGGTGTCGAGCCGGCGCTCATCGGCGCGAGGTCCCTTAGATCTCGACCCGCGCCTCCTCGGTGTGGTGGCGTCGTCGCTCGTGGCGCCCTCGGTCGCGTCGGCGGAGGGGGCCGCGAGGGTCGCGAGCACCACCTGCGCGTTGGCGATCTTGCGTCCGGTCAGGTCGTCGGCCGTGAACCGTCTGAACTCGGCGGCCGCCTCGTCGTCGTCCGGGTAGGCCGACGGCAGGAGGCGCACCATGGCCGGATCCGCGGCGTCGCCGTGCTCGAGCATCTGCACGACCTGCCGCGTGAGGTCCATCAGCAGCGCGCGCTCGTGCTCGGGCAGGGTGAGCAGCACGTCGTCGCCGTCGCGATCGCGCCGGAACGGGATCATTCGCCGGCCTTCGAGACGGTCGCCCAGAGGCCGAAGTCGTGCAGGGCCTCGACGTGCCGCTCCATCGTCTCGCGCGGGCCCGTCGCCACGGTCGCCCTGCCGGTCGTGTGCACCTGCATCATGAGCCGCTCGCACTGGGCGACGGGGTAGCCGAAGTAGGTCGAGAAGACGTACGTGACGTACGACATCAGATTCACCGGGTCGTCCCAGACGAGGGTCACCCAGGGGGTGTCGGGGGCCTCGAGAAGGCGCAGGTCGCTCTCGGCCTCGGTGCCGGTGCGTTCGTCGAGATGCGTGTCCACGCCACCAGGGTGTCACGGCGGCGGTCCCGCAGGCCGACGGTCGCCCGGGCCTACCCGGTGTCAGGCGGCCGCGTTATGCTGGGGACTGTCGCGACTGGCGTTCAGATGGTCGACCATCGGGGAGCGACTGACACACGGTTGGTGGCCGTACGCCTGGGCCACGACACCAGATCCCGTCCGTCCCGTGTGCCGAGGAGCAGCCCCATGACCGTCAACCAGAAACTCCCGTCTACCTTCAACGAGCCGCTCTCGGTCGTCGACCCCGAGATCGCCGCCGTGCTCGAGCAGGAGCTCGGTCGCCAGCGCGACTACCTCGAGATGATCGCCTCCGAGAACTTCGTGCCCCGCGCGGTGCTCGAGTCGCAGGGCTCCGTCCTCACCAACAAGTACGCCGAGGGCTACCCGGGTCGCCGCTACTACGGCGGCTGCGAGTACGTCGACGTCGCCGAGAACCTCGCGATCGAGCGCGCCAAGTCGCTGTTCGGTGCCGACTTCGCCAACGTGCAGCCCCACTCGGGAGCCCAGGCCAACGCCGCCGTGCTCGCCGCGCTGGCCGACATCGGCGACACGATCCTCGGTCTCGAGCTCTCGCACGGCGGTCACCTGACCCACGGCATGAAGCTGAACTTCTCGGGCAAGATGTACAAGGCCGTCGCCTACGAGGTCGACCCCGAGACCTACCTGATCGACATGGACGTCGTCCGCCGTCAGGCCATCGAGCACAAGCCGAAGGTCATCATCGCCGGCTGGTCCGCCTACCCGCGTCAGCTCGACTTCGCCGCCTTCCGAGCGATCGCGGACGAGGTCGGCGCATACCTCTGGGTCGACATGGCCCACTTCGCCGGTCTCGTCGCCGCGGGCCTCCACCCGTCGCCCGTGCCGCACGCGCACGTCGTCTCGTCGACCGTGCACAAGACGCTCGCCGGCCCGCGGTCCGGCGTCATCCTGTCGAACCACGAGCCGTTGTTCAAGAAGCTCAACTCGGCCGTGTTCCCCGGGCAGCAGGGCGGCCCCCTGATGCACGTCATCGCCGCCAAGGCCACGGCCTTCAAGCTCGCCGCCGAGCCCGAGTTCAAGGACCGCCAGGAGCGCACCATCCGCGGAGCCCAGCTGCTCGCGGCCCGTCTCATGCAGGCCGACGCCCAGGCCGCGGGGGTCGACGTGCTCACCGGCGGCACCGACGTGCACCTCGTGCTCGTCGACCTGCGAGCCTCCGAGGTCGACGGCAAGCAGGCCGAGAACCTCCTCCACGAGGTGGGCATCACCGTCAACCGCAACTCGGTGCCGTGGGATCCTCGCCCGCCGATGACCACCTCCGGTGTCCGCATCGGCACGTCGGCCCTCGCGACCCGCGGCTTCGACGACGTCGAGTTCACCGAGGTCGCCGACATCATCGCCCTCGCCCTGATGCCCGAGCCCGACATCGCCGCGCTCGCGGCGCGGGTGAAGGCGCTGACCGACGCGTTCCCCCTCTACGCGTGACGGCGGGCGTGACCGGGTCGACCCGCGCCTCCTCGGGGGCTGCCGGCGACCCGGCGATCGGCGATGCGTCCGCGGGCGATGCGGCTGCGGGCGCCGTGACCGGGCCGCCGCGGGAGCGGTTCGTGCCGGGCGACGAGTCGACGGCGATCCGCATCGACGGCACTGCTCTGGCCGCCGCCGTCAAGGACGATCTGCGGGTGCGGGTCGATGCGCTCAAGGCGCGCGGCATCGCGCCGGGGCTGGGGACGATCCTCGTCGGCCAGAACGCCGGATCGCTGTCCTACGTCGCCGGCAAGCACCGCGACTGCGCCGAGGTCGGCATCGAGTCCATCCGCATCGACCTGCCCGAGACGGCGTCGGAGGCCGACATCCGCGGCGCCATCGAGACGATGAACGGCGACCCCGCGGTGACGGCCTTCATCATCCAGCTGCCGCTGCCCGCCGGGATCGACCCCACGGCGATGCTCGAGCTGATGGACCCGGCGAAGGACGCCGACGGCCTGCACCCCGTCAACCTCGGCGAGCTCGTGCTCGCGGTGCCCGGGGGCAAGGGCTCGATCGACACCCCGTTGCCGTGCACGCCGCGCGGCATCGTCGAGATGCTCACCGCCTACGACATCCCGATCGCCGGGCGGCATGTGACGATCATCGGTCAGGGTCTGACGGTCGGGCGGCCCCTGGGTCTGCTGCTGACCCGTCTCGAGGCGACGGCGACCCTGACGCACTCGCGCACGGTCGACGTCGCGGCCGAGGTGCGCCGGGCCGACATCGTCGTGGCGGCCGCGGGCGTCGCCGGGCTCGTCCAGCCCGACTGGATCGCGCCGGGCGCCGCCGTGATCGACGTGGGCATCACCCGGGTGCTGAACGAGGAGACCGGCCGGTACCGACTGCGCGGCGACGTCGACCCGGCCGTCGCGTCGGTCGCCGGGTTCCAGTCGCCCGTCCCGGGCGGGGTCGGGCCGATGACGCGGGCCATGCTGCTGAAGAACGTCGTCGAGGCCGCCGAGCGCTGACCCGCCCCGGCGCCGGCCCGCCCCTGGCTACGCCGCCACGCTTAAACCGGGCGTCGTGTCCACAACCTGGAGCTATGGCGCTCAGCGCCCAGGGCTCAGCGCCCAGCGCCCAGCGCCCAGCGCGCGGGGCTACGCGTCGCGGCGGGCACCCTCGGCGGCGGTCACCGTGAAGACGGTCGGTGCAGCGTGTCCCGCCTGGGCGAACGCCTCGACCACGGCCTGCTCGATCGCGGCCCGCGACTCGCTCGGCACGAGGGCGATCGCCGAGCCGCCGAAGCCGCCGCCCGTCATCCGCGCGCCGAGCGCACCGTTCGCCTGGGCCGTCGCGACCGCGAGGTCGAGCTCGGGCACGGAGATCTCGAAGTCGTCGCGCATCGAGACGTGCGAGGCGTCGAGCAGGTGCCCGATCGCTCGTGCGCCGTCCGTGCGGAGCGTGCGGACCGTGTCGAGCACGCGCTGGTTCTCGGTCACGACATGGCGGACGCGGCGGAAGGTCTCGTCGTCGAGCACCTCCCCGGCGCGGGCGAGGTCGTCGACGTCGAGGTCACGCAGCGACGTCACCCCGAGGGCGGCGGCGCCTCGCTCGCAGGAGGCGCGGCGGTCGACGTAGCCGCCGGTCGCGTGCGCGTGCTCGACCCTCGTGTCGACGACGAGCACCTCGAGGCCGGCGGCGGCGAAGCCCAGTTCGACGACGTCGGCGTCGAGGCTGCGGCAGTCGAGGAAGACGCCCGAGTCGAGCCGACCGAGCAGCGACGCCGACTGGTCCATGATGCCGGTGGGGGCGCCGACGGCCTCGTTCTCGGCGAGCTGCCCGACGGCGGCCAGCGTCGAGCGGTTGACGTCGATCGACCAGAGCTCGGCGAAGGCGAGCGCGACCGAGCATTCGAGGGCGGCCGACGACGAGAGGCCGGCGCCGACGGGCACCTCGGACTCGACGAAGAGGTCGAGCCCGGTCGCCGTCGACAGGTCGATGCCCGTGGCGTCGCCGCCGGCGGCGGAGAAGGCGGGGGAGTCGGCGCGGGTCGGGGCGATCGAGAGCGCCCAGGCGATGCCGAAGACGTAGCTCGACCAGCCCGACATGCCGGCCGGGTCGAGCGCGTCGAGCGAGATCTCGTGGACGCCGGCCTCGAACGACGACGAGACCCGCAGCAGGCGGTCGTCGCGCCGCCCCACGGTGACGGTCGTGCGCCGGTCGATGGCGAACGGCAGCACGAAGCCGTCGTTGTAGTCGGTGTGCTCGCCGATGAGGTTCACCCGGCCGGGAGCCGACCAGCGGCCGACGATCTCGGTGTCGAACACGTCGGAGAACCGGCGGGGTGCGGTGGTGTCGGTCATGCTCGTTCGATCGCCTCTCTGATCAGTTCGGCCTGGCCCTCGGGGACGAGGTCGCCGATCCAGGCTCCCATCGCTGCCTCCGAGCCGGCCAGGAATTTGAGCCGGGACTCGGCCCGACGAGGCGACGTGATCTGCAGATTCAGTCGCACGGTGTCGCGGCCCACGGTCACGGGCGCCTGGTGCCAGGCCGAGATGTAGGGGGTGGGGTCGTCGTACAGGGCGTCGACACCCCTCAGGAGGCGCCGGTACATGATCGCGAGCTCGTCGCGCTCGTCCGAGGTCAGCCCGGCGAAGTCGGGCACGTGACGGTGCGGCAGCAGGTGGATCTCGATGGGCCAGCGCGCCGCGAACGGCACGAACGCCGTGAAGTGCTCGCCGGCGAGCACGACCCGCGGGCCGTTCCGCTCGCTGTCGAGCAGATCGGCGAAGAGGCTGGGCCCGTACGAGTCGATGCTGCGGAGCAGGCTCAGCGTCCGGGGGGTGACGTAGGGGTACGCGTAGATCTGGCCGTGGGGGTGGTGCAGGGTGACGCCGATGGCCTGACCGCGGTTCTCGAAGGGGAACACCTGCTCGATGCCGGGCAGCGCCGAGAGGGCCTCGGTGCGGTGGGCCCACGCCTCGACGACCGTGCGGGCACGCGACTCGCTGAGGTCGGCGAACGAGCCCTCGTGCTCGGGGCTGAAGCAGACGACCTCGCAGCGGCCGACGCTGCGCCGGGTGCGGCCCATGCCGAGACGGGCGAGGTCGTCGACGCCCTCGGGGGCCTCGTCGTCGGTGAGGAGGGGCCCGAACGAGGGCGACCGGTTCTCGAACACCGCGACGTCGTACATGTCGGGGATCTCGGAGGGGTTGGCGGCCGTCGCCGGCGCGAGCGGGTCGAGCTCGGCCGGGGGCAGGAACACCCGGTTCTGGCGGGAGGCCGCAATCGACACCCAGTCGCCGGTGAGGACGTCCTGACGCATCGTCGCGGTGTCGGGGCGGGGGTCGAGCACGCGCGCGTCGGCCCGGCGGTCCGGCCCGAGGGCGGTGTCGGCGTCGTCGAAGTAGATGAGCTCGCGCCCGTCGGCGAGCACCGTGGTGCGGGTGGCGATCGACGCCATGGGGGAGCCTCCTCGATCGTGCTTCGCACAGCGGGATTTGCATTTGCGAAAGCACCTGAAAGCATACGAAAATGACGGGGTGAACGCCAACCCGAACGACGAGCAGCTTCCGGGCGAGCGACGTCGCGACCGCATCGCCGATCTCGTCGGCCGTCGCGGGTTCGTGCGCACCGCCGAGCTCGCCCGCGAGTTCCGGCTGTCGGAGGTCACGATCCGCACGGATCTCGAGAGTCTCGCGTCCGACGGTCTGCTGTCGAGGGTGCACGGGGGTGCGCTGTCGCTCGACCGGCCGGTCGTCGAGCGCCCGTTCGAAGAAGAGAGCTCGGTGGGCATCGAGGCCAAGCGGGCGATCGGGGTGACCGCCGCCTCCCTGGTGCGATCGGGCGACTGCGTCGTCATCGACGTCGGCACGACGACGACCCAGATCGCCCTGGCGCTGCTCGAGCGCGACGAGCTGCACGACGTCGTCGTCGTCACGAACGGGCTGACGATCGCGCTCGCGCTCGAGCAGGCGGTGCCGCGCTTCACCGTCATCGTGTCGGGCGGCACGCTGCGGCCCCTGCAGCACTCGCTCGTCAATCCGCTGGCGACGAGCGTCTTCGCGAACATCACCGCCGACGTCGCCTTCATCGGCTGCACCGGCGTCGACACCGCGCACGGCGCCACCAACGTGAACCTCCCCGAGACCGACCTCAAGCGCCTGATGACGCAGACCGCCCGGCGGTCGTACCTCGTGGCGGACGGCGCGAAGCTGGGCGAGGCGCATCTGGGCGTCATCGCCCCGCTCGGCACGTTCGAGGCGCTGGTGACCGCGGCGGCGGAGCCCGAGCACGTGGCGGGACTCCGGGCCTCGGGTCTGACGGTGATCGAGGCCGACCGAGACGACGACCGACTCGAACCCGAGCGGGCGGGCCCGCATCGTGCCGATCCCGGCCGGGCGCACGACGACGACACCGAGCAAGCTGGCGACACAGGAGGCGCGACATGAGCGACGCATCGACCGAGAGCCGTACGACGGGCCGGCCCCATCCGCCGACGGGTGCGCAGTACCGTCTGGCGCTCGACGAGGCCGGGCACGAGGTCTCGGCGATCGTGACCGAGGTGGCGGCGGGCATCCGCGCGCTGTCGGTCGACGGGCATGCGCTGACCGAGACGTTCGCCGAGCACGAGACCCCGCCGTCGGCGTGCGGCATCGTGCTGTTCCCCTGGCCGAACCGGGTCGACGGCGGCCGGTGGCTGCTCGACGGGGTCGAGCAGCGACTCGACATCACCGAGGTCGCGAAGGGCAACGCCAGCCACGGCCTCCTGAGGTACACCGCCTACCGGCCGGTCGAGGTCGAGCGTCATGCGGTCACCCTCGGAGCGACCGTCCATCCGCAGCACGGCTACCCGTTCCAGCTCGACACGACCGTGCGGCACGAGCTGGTGAGCGACGGCATGGTCGTCACGCACACGGTGATCAACGTCGGTCGCGGGCGCGCCCCCTTCGCCGTGGGCGCGCATCCCTTCCTCCGGGTGGGCGACCACGACGTCGCGACGCTGCGGGTCACCCTCGAGGCGGCGACCCGTTACGAGGTGGACGAGCGGAGCATCCCGACGGGCACGACGCCGGTGGCCGGAACGTCGTACGACCTCTCGGGCGGGCCGCTCGTCGGCGACCTCGACATCGACGCCGGCTACCGCGACGTCGCGCCCGACGCCGAGGGCATCCGGCGGACCCGTCTCACGGCACCCGACGGCTGCACGACCGAGCTCTGGCAGGACGCTGCGTTCCCGTACGTCCAGGTGTTCACGCCCCGCAGCTTCCCGCGCGGCGGCGTCACCGGTCTGGCGGTCGCGGCCGAGCCCATGACGGCCCCGGCCAACGCGCTGGCGACCGGCGAGGGGCTCGTCTGGCTCGACGAGGGCGACACCTGGTCGGCCCGGTGGGGCATTCGGCGGACCCGGGGCTGACCCCGGTCGAGTCGATTCTGTCCTTTATGCGCAGTCTGGCCGTAAGGATTCCTCTGCATCGGAAATCGCGATAGCGTGTTGGCGTCCGGCTGGTTACCGGACGACAGTCGCCCGGCATCGCTGGTGGTCGCTCTTTTCCTGATCCGAATGGCGACCCCGCACGCCTGGTGCATCGTGCCCCTGGTCTCGACGCTCGCGCTGGGACCGGGGGTGCGGTCTGTCGAGCCGTGCGAGGCGACGCGCGCACGGCGACCGATGTCGATCCGACGGCGGGATGGTGGGCCCCATGGGGCTCGAACCCATGACCCGCGGATTAAAAGTCCGATGCTCTACCAACTGAGCTAGAGGCCCTCGGCGTCAACAATACGGGATCGCACACCCCGTCGCCGCCTGGTCGCCCTCCGGGTCCGCGGGCCCGGCGAGCGGCATCTCGACCGGGTGTCAGGGGTCGCGCCTATCGTTGACGCGATGTCCAGAGACTTTCACCGCCCCACCCAGTTCTCCGGCGCCGAGTTCGAGGCCTTCCAGGGCGGAGACGACCCGGCGACGATCAACCGCGTCGCCCACGAGTCGGCCGCGGCCCTCGTCGCGCGCGTCAAGAACGACCCGTCGCCCGAGATCCTCGATCGCCTCGTCACCTACACCGATCTGCACGGCATCGACGCGGTCGCCGAGCTGTGGGCCCATGCCGGCGCCCACACGCTGCCGGGCGCCCTGTGGCGCATCTACCTCGTGCGCGCGGTCATCCGGCAGAACCCGGCGGACATCACGTTCCTGTTCGAGCGCGGGGTCGAGACGTCGTCGACGATCGACCCGGTCGTGGCGGGGGCGCCGGCGCCGGCCAGCCCCGAAGAGATCCTCGAGCTCGCCGACCTCATCCTGCGGGGGGTCTTCGTGGGCGACTTCGCGACCGCGCTCGAGCGCGGCGCCGCGTTCTGCCGACTGGCCTCGGCCGGGGCGACGAGCCTCGCCGACGACCACGACTCCATCGGCTCGGATCACGCCTCCGACCTGACCCGCCGGGCCCTCCGCCTCTCCGAGCTCGGTGTCGATCTCGTCGCCTGCGCGCACCTCTGGCGCTCCGAGAGCCTCGACTGACCCCTGCCTCGCGCTGCCCGCCCGACGCAAGCCGTCAGACGGATCCTGTCGCCGATTTCGCACCCGGCGAACGCCGAGGCGAGCACGCGATCCAGCGGGTAACATCGATCCTCGTCGGGCCGCAGTAACCCCGGGCTCCAAATTTAGCCGCTTCGAGCGGCCTCGCGCCGAGAGGCGTTTCTGCGGCCCGGCACCCTCGTCTCAGGACCGACGGGGCTCGCCGTCTCCGCCGCGTCAGGGCTCGCCGTCCCCGTCCCGTCAGGGCTCGCCGTCTCCGCCACGGATGATGTGCTCCGAGACGACGCGCTCACGCGTCCGCCGCCGTGGCTCACCGGGTGTCGATCACAGATCCGCCCAATCCGCGTGCGAGCTCGTGCCGAACCATAGACGTGAGGGAACGAGCTTCCCCCGCCGGTCGGGTTCTCCCTAAGTCCCGGTCGGTGGTCCGCTCCCTCCGCGGGGCCTCCGGCGTTCTTACCATCCCAGACGGTCCGCTCCGCGGGGGGACGGTCACCTCCCACGCTGCCCGGCGTGAGTGCGCAGACCGTGGGCCGACCAGGCCCGCACGACTCGGATCCGGATCGCGATCACGTTGCGATCCACCCGATGAGACGAATACGGAGGTGAACCCTGACATGCTGAAGCTCGTGACCCGAGACACCGAGATGCCCGAGGCTGCGACGCCGTCGACGCCTGATGAGCTGCTGCACAGGGTCGCCGGCGGAGACCAGGTCGCCTTCGCCGAACTGTACGACCAGACGGCGCCCCGGGTGCTGGGTCTGATCAAGCGCCTCCTGAAAGACCACTCGCAGTCCGAGGAGGTCGCCCAAGAGGTGTTCCTCGAGATCTGGCAGACCGCCGCACGGTTCGACACGACGCGCGGCAGCGCTGCGAGCTGGATGCTCACCATGGCCCACCGACGGGCCGTCGACCGCGTCCGCGCCTCCCAGGCCGGCCGCGATCGCGACCTGCGCATCGGCGTCCGCGACATGTCGCCCGAATTCGACTCGGTCACCGAGTCGGTCGAGATCCGCATCGAGCACGAGCGGGTCGAACGGGCGCTGGCGCGACTGACCGAGCTCCAACGACAAGCCGTGCAGCTCGCCTACTACGGCGGCTACAGCCACAGCGAGGTGGCGACCATGCTGGGGGTGCCGATCGGCACCGTCAAGACACGACTCCGCGACGGAATGATCCGACTTCGCGACGAGATGGGGGTTGCCTCATGACGAACCGCGACGAACCGACCGGCACCGATGGTGTCGGCGACGCGCCCGAGAACCTCTCCGGCGCCTACGTGCTCGACGCTCTGACCGACGACGAGCGTCACACCTTCGAGGAGTTCCTCGAGGGGTCAACAGACATGCAGAGAGAAGTGGCCGAATTGCGCGAGACAGCACTGTTGCTCGCTCACGCGGCACCGCCGGTGACACCTTCGGCCGAGCTGCGGAGCTCGCTCCTCGAGAAGATCGCCCGTACGGCGCAGCTGCCCCCGCAGCAGATCGTCGCCCCCGAGACCGCAGGAGGCGCGGGTGACGACCACGAGCGGGTCGCCCCCCAGCGTCGTCCCGTCCCCGAGATGGAGCCGAGCGAGACCGAGGCGCGGGTGCTGCGTCCGACCGGCGCCGCCGAGCGTCGGTGGTTCACCCGTCCCGCCGCCATCCTCGGTGCCGCAGCCGCGGCAGCGGCCCTGTTCTTCGGCGGTGGCGCCGTCATCTCGGCCGTCAGCGGTCCGGGTCAGTCCCAGGAGGCCACCGCGTCGGCTCTCGACGAGATCTACGCGGCTCCCGACTTCCAGCGCGCCGTCGCCGACGTCAGCACCGGCGGCACCGCCACCCTCGTCTGGTCGAACGAGCTGCAGCGCAGCGCGATCGTGGCCGACGGTCTGACGTCGCTGCCGGGTGACCGCACCTACGAGCTCTGGTACATCGGCGACGACGGCGCGGTCCCGGCCGGCACGTTCGACACGACGACCGACTCCGCCGTCACCCAGGTGCTGAAGGGCGAGATGTCGCCCGGCGACGTCGTCGGCATCACCGTCGAGCCGGTCGGCGGATCCGACCAGCCGACGACCGATCCGATCGTCGCCCTGCCGAGCGCGTGACGACGAGACGATCGATCGGCCGCACCACCTGAACCACCCAGCACTGCCAGAACCGCCCCGTCGCGCGAGCGACGGGGCGGTTCTGCGTGACGCGACCACCGAGACGACGGGAGGCGCCCCACCTGCCGGTGGGGCGCCTCCTCGGCTCAGCGGGCTCGGATCAACCGAAGCGACCCGAGACGTAGTCCTCGGTCGCCTGGACGCTGGGCTTCGAGAACATCGTCGCGGTGTCGTCGTACTCGATGAGCTTGCCGGGCTTGCCCGTGCCGGCGATGTTGAAGAAGGCCGTCTTGTCGCTGACGCGGCTGGCCTGCTGCATGTTGTGGGTCACGATGACGATCGTGTACTCCTGCTTGAGCTCCTCGATGAGGTCCTCGATGGCGAGGGTCGAGATCGGGTCGAGGGCCGAGCAGGGCTCGTCCATCAGGACGACGTCGGGCGAGACCGCGATGGCGCGCGCGATGCAGAGACGCTGCTGCTGGCCGCCCGAGAGACCCGAGCCGGGCTTGTCGAGGCGGTCCTTGACCTCGTTCCACAGGTTGGCCCCCTGCAGCGACTTCTCGACGAGGGATTCCTGGTCGCCCTTGGACATGCGGCGGTTGTTGAGCCGCACGCCGGCCAGCACGTTGTCGCGGATGCTCATCGTGGGGAACGGGTTCGGGCGCTGGAACACCATGCCGACCTGGCGGCGGACGAGCACGGGGTCGACGCCGGGGCTGTAGAGGTCGTTGCCGTCGATCAGCACCTCGCCGTCGACGTACGCGCCGGGGATGACCTCGTGCATGCGGTTCAGCGTGCGGAGGAAGGTCGACTTGCCGCAGCCGGACGGGCCGATGAACGCCGTGACCGTGCGGGGCTCGATGGTGATGTTGACGTCTTCGACGGCCTTGAACTTGCTGTAGAAGACGTTGAGGTCGCGGACCTCGATGCGCTTGGACATGGTTCCTCCGGGTGGTTCCTGGCCTAGCGGCCGAGCTTGGGGGCGAAGAGTCGGGCGATCAGTCGGGCGAGCAGGTTCAGCGCCATGACGATCAGGATGAGGGTGAGCGCCGAGGCCCACGCACGGTCGATGTACGCGGCCGCGTCGGTGCCCTGGCTCACATACGAGCTGTAGGCGAAGACGGGCAGCGACTGCATGCGTCCGTCGAAGAGGTTGTAGTTCATGCTCGCCGTGAAGCCCGCGGTGATGAGCAGCGGGGCGGTCTCGCCGATGATGCGCGCGATGGCGAGCATGACGCCGGTCGTGATCCCGGCGATCGAGGTGGGCAGGACGACCTTGAGGATCGTCAGCCACTTCGGCACGCCGAGCGCGTACGCCGCTTCGCGCAGCTCGTTCGGGACGAGCTTCAGCATCTCCTCCGTGCTGCGCACGACCACGGGGATCATCAGCACGGCCAGGGCCACCGAGCCGGCGGCGCCCATCCGGACGCCCTCGCCGAAGAAGATGACGAACAGGGCGTAGGCGAACAGGCCGGCCACGATCGACGGGATGCCGGTCATGACGTCGACGAAGAACGTGATCGCGCGGGCCAGACGGCCCGTGCCGTACTCGACGAGGTAGATGGCCGTCAGCAGGCCGATCGGCACCGAGATGACGGCGGCGAACGCGGTGATGAGCACGGTGCCCGTGATGGCGTGCAGACCGCCGCCGCCCGCGCCGACCACGTTGCGCATCGACTGGCTGAAGAAGTCGGCGTCGAAGCGGCCCGACCCCGCGGTGACGACCGTGATGAGCAGCGACACGAGCGGCACGAGCGCGATGATGAAGGCGGCGCCGACGAGGGTCGTGACGACGCGGTCCTTCGCGCGGCGGACGCCTTCGACCTGCAGGGCGACGACGAAGACGAGGGCGGCGTAGAGGACCGTCCCGAGGATGATCGCGGGCACCCAGTTGAAGCCCTCGGTGACGCCGGCGGCCTGCAGCAGGGCGAAGACGACGCCCATGATGACCCAGCTGCCGAGCAGGATGACCAGCGGGGCGAACTTGGGCAGGCGACCGGTCGTCAGCGTGTTGACGGCCTGGCTCTCGCGACGCACGCCGCTCGCGGTGGGGGTGGTGGTCGTGGCCATCAGTTCGCTCCCGAGAAGGCCTTGCGGCGGTTGATGACGAAGCGCGCGATCGAGTTGACGATCAGGGTGATGACGAACAGCACGAGGCCGGTCGCGATGAGGGTGTTGATGCCGATGTCGTGCGCCTCGGGGAACCGCAGAGCGATGTTGGCCGCGATGGTCGACGAGTTCGTCGAGGTCAGGATGGCCGGGTTGATCACCAGCGCGGGCGACAGCACGAGGGCCACGGCCATCGTCTCGCCGAGCGCGCGACCGAGTCCGAGCATGGCGGCCGAGATGATGCCCGGGCGGCCGAAGGGCAGCACGGCGATCTGGATCATCTCGAAGCGCGTCGCGCCGAGGGCCAGCGCCGCCTCTTCGTGCAGCACGGGGGTCTGGAGGAACACCTCGCGGCTGAGCGCGGTGATGATCGGCAGGATCATGACGGCCAGGACGATGGAGGCGGTGAGCAGCGTCCGTCCCGTGCCCGACACCGGCCCGGCGAACAGCGGGAACCAGCCGAAGGTGTCGACCAGCCAGGTGTAGAACGGCTGGATCGCGGGGGCGAGCACGATGCTGCCCCACAGTCCGAAGACGACCGACGGCACGGCGGCGAGCAGGTCGATGATGTAGCCGAGGCCCTGGGCGAGGCGACGGGGCGCGTAGTGCGAGATGAAGAGCGCGATGCCGATGGCGACGGGCAGCGCCATGAGCAGGGCGAGGGCCGCGGCGTAGACCGTTCCGAAGGCCAGAGGGCCGACGTACTGCCAGAACGAGTCGGGGAACCCGGACAGCGAGATGTCCTCGGGGTCCGCGGTCAGAGCCGGGATGCTCTGCACGACGAGGAACAGCGCGACGGCGGCGAGGATCGCGAGGATCAGCCCGCCGGCGACGATCGTGCTGCCCGAGAAGATCCGATCGGCGGGACGACGCCGGGGTCGTGGCGCGTGGGGAGGCGCCGAGGTCGTAGCGGGGGCGGTCATCGGACGGATCCTCCGGGTGATCGGTGTTCGAGTCGAGCGGGGCGGTTCAGGCCGACGGCCCGGGAACGCACTCGGTGCGTCCCCGGGCCAGTCGTGTGCAGCGGGTGCTACTTGATGAGCTCGATGGCGCCGGCGACCTGCGTCGACAGCGTGCTCGAGATCGGGGCCGAGCCGGCCGCGTCGGCGGCGACCTTCTGGCCCTCGTCGCTGGTGACGTAGCTGAGGTACGACTTCACGAGCTCGCCCTGCTCGGCGTCCTCGTAGGACTCGCAGGCGATCAGGTAGCTGACGAGCACGATCGGGTAGACGCCGGCGGCGTCGGTGGTGCGGTCGATCGCGATGGCGATGTCGCCCTCGGTGCGGCCCTCCTCCTCCGGCGACTCGTCGACGATCGCGGCGGCGGCCTCGGGGGAGAACGAGACGAACTCGTCGCCGACCTTGACCTTGACGACGCCCAGGTCGCCGGCGCGGGAGGCGTCGGCGTAGCCGATGGTGCCGGTGCCGTTGCCGACCGCGTCGATCACGCCCGAGGTGCCGGTGGCGCCCTCGCCGTCGGTGGTGGGCCAGACGCCGTCGGCCTCGGTCGTCCACACGTCGGGTGCGGTCTTGTTCAGGTAGTCCGTGAAGTTCTCGGTGGTGCCCGAGTCGTCGGCGCGGTGCACGGCCGTGATGGGCGTGCTGGGCAGGTCGACGCCGGGGTTGTCGGCGGCGATCTCGTCGGCGTCCCAGCTGGTGATCGACAGGTTGAAGATGCCGGCGATCGTGGCGGGCGACAGGTTCAGCTCGGTGATGCCGTCGAGGTTGAAGACGACGGCGATGGGCGAGACGTACGCGGGGAGCTCGACGATGCCGGTGTCGGGCGTGCAGCCCGCGAAGGTGCTCGACGAGATCTCGTCGGTGGTGAAGGGGCGGTCGGAACCGGCGAACGCCGCCGCGCCCGAGATGAAGCTCTCGCGGCCGCCGCCGGAGCCCTGGGGGTCGTAGTTGACCGTGACGCCCTCGTTGGCCGTCTGGTAGCCGGCGACCCAGGCCTCCTGAGCAGCCTGCTGCGACGACGCGCCGATGCCCGAGATCGTGCCGGAGAGGTCCGAGCCGCCCTCGGAGCCACCGGCGGAACCGCCTTCGTTGGTGGCGCAGGAGGCGAGGAGCATGGTGCCGACCGCTGCGATGGCGACGAGGCTGCCGGTGCGCTTGAGATTCAAGTGTGAGGTCCTTTGCGGGGTGGTGGTGACTGCAAGGGGCCGCTTTCCGGCCCCGGCGCGACGTTACGTCGGCTGGTTGACCACGGTCGCCCGTCTCGGTGAACGGCAGGTGAACGACGGGCCAACATCGGCACCGCCGACAGCCCGTCGCGAGCACCTCGGGTAGGGGGCCTCGAAGCGGCGCCCGCCCGGCACCTCCGCGAGCCGTGCAGCACCGATGCCGCGCACCCTGTCGGCGGCCCCGCCCACCCCGGCGCGCGACCGGGTCAGGCCACCGGGCCGTGCGTCTCGACGGCCACGAGCGACGCGTCGTCGGTCGAGACGTGCAGCACCGTGTACTCGCCGGTCGACAACGAGGAGGCTCGGCGCAGGTCGAGCCGGTCGCCACCCTTGGTCGCGAGGGCGATCTGGCGGATCAGCTCGGGCAGCACGGGACCGTGGCTGCAGAGCACCGCGGTCGTCCGCTTCTTGAGTCGTTTCGCGACCACGCCCTGGACGTCGTCCGACCCGCGCTCGAAGCTGTCCTGGCTGATGGCGTCCGTCTGCTTCACCCCGACCCTGGTCAGGGCCGACAGCGGCTCGAGCGTGGCGAGGCAGCGGGCCGCCGTGCTGCTGACGATGCGCTGCGGCGCCCAGGCGGCGATGCCGGGCGCGATCGACTTGGCCTGTCGGCGACCGGCGGGCAGCAGGGGTCGTGTGGCGTCCGAGCCGCTCCAGTCGCCGGGGGCGGTGGTCTTGGCGTGCCGCAGCGCGACGAGTGCGAAGGTGCGGGCGCGCTTCGTGGCGACCCGATCCGCGAAGCGGGCGAGCACGTCGGCGTCGCGTTCGTAGGTCAGCTTGGCCCGGGCCTTGTCGAGGCCGACCCACTCGATCGCGCCGACCTCGCTGTTCGGGGTGAAGTCGCCGGCGGCGACGAAGGCCTCGTCGGTGACCTCGGCGGCCCAGTAGTGCACGATCTTGTCGCGGCCCCCGGGCATGACGTACTCGACGTGTCCGAGCGGCGCCCCGAGCGCGACCCGGTAGCCGGTCTCCTCGCGGATCTCGCGGACGGCCGCCTGCGGCGTCGATTCGCCGGGGTCGACCTTGCCCTTGGGCAGCGAGACGTCGCCGTGGTGGTCGCGGTGGATGAGCAGGACGCGCGCCTTGCCGTCGACGAACCGGAACAGGACGGCGCCGGCGGCGACGACGGTCGTCGGCGTGATGGTCACCGGCTGCTCCGCTTCCGCTGGTTGATCTGCTTCATGAGGGCGTTCTGCAGGTCGATCAGGGGCTTGCCCGTCTCGTCGCGCGAGTGACGCGTCCACGTGCCGTCGGCCTCGAGCCACCAGGAGGCGGTCTCGTCGCTCATGGCGCTCTCGAAGAGCGAGGCGACCTCGTCGAGGTGGTTCTGCTGGGTGAGTCGGACGAGCGCCTCGATGCGGCGGTCGAGGTTGCGGTGCATCATGTCGGCGCTGCCGATGAAGAGCTGCGGGTCGCCGTCGTTCGCGAACCAGAAGAGCCTCGAGTGCTCGAGGTAGCGCCCGAGGATGGAGCGCACCCGGATGGTCTCGCTGAGACCGGGCTGACCCGGCTTGATCGTGCAGATGCCGCGCACCCAGACGTCGACGGGCACCCCGGCCTGGCTGGCCTTGTAGAGGGCGTCGATGATCTGCTCGTCGACGATGGAGTTGATCTTGATCTTGATGCCCGAGGGGCGACCGGCCTGAGCGTTCTCGATCTCGTTCTGGATCTGCTTGAGCAGACCGCGGCGCAGATAGCGCGGGGCGACGAGCAGACGCTTGAACTTCTTCTCGATGGCGTAGCCGGAGAGCTCGTTGAACAGCCGCGTCAGATCCTTTCCGACCTGGTCGTCGGAGGTGAACAGCCCCATGTCCTCGTAGATGCGGCTGGTCTTCGGGTTGTAGTTGCCCGTGCCGATGTGCGTGTAGTGCTTCAGCGTGCCCTTCTCCTGGCGGATGACCAGGGCGAGCTTGCAGTGGGTCTTCAGACCGACGAGGCCGTAGACGACGTGCACGCCGGCCTTCTCGAGCTTGCGGGCCCAGGTGATGTTGTTCTGCTCGTCGAACCGGGCCTTGACCTCGACCAGCGCGAGCACCTGCTTGCCCGACTCGGCGGCGTCGATGAGAGCCTCGATGATCGGCGAGTCGCCGCTCGTGCGGTAGAGGGTCTGCTTGATGGCGAGCACGTTCGGGTCGGCCGCCGCCTGCTCGAGGAACGCCTGCACGCTGGTCGCGAACGATTCGTACGGGTGGTGCACGAGGACGTCCTGACGGGCGATGCTCGCGAACATGTCGGGCTTCATGTTCGGCTCGGTCGGCTGCAGCTGAACGGCCGTCGTCGGCAGGTGCTTCGGGTACTTGAGGTCGGGGCGCGACATCTTGGTGATCTCGAACAGGCCGGTCAGGTCGAGCGGGGCCGGCAGCTTGTAGACCTCCTGATCGGTCACGTCGAGTTCGCGGATCAGCAGCTCGAGGGTGACCGGATCCATGTCGTCGGTGATCTCGAGACGGATCGGCGGACCGAAGCGGCGACGCAGCAGCTCCCGCTCGAGGGCCTGGATGAGGTTCTCGGATTCGTCCTCGTCGACCTCGACGTCCTCGTTGCGGGTGACGCGGAAGACGTGGTGCTCGACGACCTCCATGCCCGGGAAGAGGTCTTGGAGGTGGTTCGCGATGAGGTCCTCCAGGGGGATGAACCGCACGCGCCCCGACTCGTCGTCGGGCAGCTGCACGAAGCGCGGCAGCATCTGCGGCACCTTGAGACGGGCGAACTCCTGTCGCATGGTCTTGGGGTTGCGCACTCGCACCGAGAGGTTGAGCGAGAGCCCCGAGATGTAGGGGAACGGGTGGGCCGGGTCGACGGCCAGCGGCATGAGCACGGGGAAGATCTGCTCGGTGAAGATCTCGCGCATGCGGACCCGGTCGGCCTCTTCGAGGTCGGACCACTTCTCGACGTGGATGCCGGCCTCGTCGAGGTCGGGCTTGACGATGTCGAGGAACGCGCGCGCGTGGCGCTCCTGCAGCTCGTGCGCCTTCTTGTTGATGTCGGCGAGGACCTCGGTGGGGCCGCGGCCGACGTTCGTCGGCACGGCCAGGCCCGTCGCGATGCGGCGCTTCAGGCCGGCCACGCGCACCATGAAGAACTCGTCGAGGTTGCTGGCGAAGATCGCCAGGAAGTTCGCCCGTTCGAGCAGCGGCGTGGCCGGGTCTTCGGCGAGCTCGAGCACCCGCTGGTTGAAGGCGAGCCAGCTCAGCTCCCGATCGAGGTACCGCTCGGCGGGGAGGGTGCCGTCTTCGAAGCTGACGATCTCGTCGAAGTCGTCGAGGAAGTCGGGGGTGACGCCGGCGCCGTCGACTCGGGGTTCGCTGTCCATCGTCCTATCGTGCCACCGCCCGGGCCCCTTCCGCCGCCGCCCAGGTGAACGGTGGATGACGCGGTGCGACGCTCAGGTGGGGAGGGCGTGTTCCGGCACCGCGCCTCCTGGACGACGACGTCCCACCGGAGGACATCGCCGAGGCGGTGTCGTCCGATGGGACGAGGAGGGTGCGGCCTACTTCTCCTCCTGCTTCAGCGCGAGGCCGAGGGCGAAGAAGGTGGGGGCCCAGTGGCCGATGAAGATGCCCCAGCGGTCGGACTGAGCCTTGTCCGACGAGTCCTTGCCCTGCGAGGCCGCCCAGGCGACGAGGGCGATGACGATGGAGGCGAAGCCGCCCCAGTAGGCGTGCTTGCTCTGGACGCCGAGGTCCGAGATGAATTTGACGGGGTTCATGATGATCTCCTGATGCTGCGGTCGAGGTCCGATGCGATGCGGTTCCGTGCGAGACCCAATCCACTCCTCGGTGCTGAGAGCGGGGTGCCAGATCCCGTACCCCGGGGGGAGTAGCGCCTGCCGAGGCGAGATGTACCCCGTTCTGTACCCCTGGCCGAGGGTCGACCGCACGTCGGCAGCTATCGCCAGCCGCCGACGTACCCCTCGACGTCGGGCTCGTCGTCGATCCGGGCGATCGACGGGCTGTGCCGCACGACGGTCTCGGCGAGCCCCTCGGCCTGCCAGCGTCGACGCCGGTTCGCCCCACGTCGCGAGGCGACCGTCAGCAGCGCGACCCCCGATCCGTCGACGTAGGTGATCGAGCCCGGGCCGCGGCCGTCGAGCTCGTCGACCGCCCGGCGGAGCTCGCCGTCGCGCACCCGAACAGGGTCGCCCTCGACGACGACGTCGACCCGCACCCGATCGAGCGACCGCCCGTCCACAGCCTGCCCGGCGTCGGCCCGCCCGACGCCCGCCGCTCCGATCTCCGCGACCACCGACGCCTCGGGCAGCTCCGCCGCGATCGAGTCGACGCAGACGAAGCGCGCGGCGTCGCCGCCCGTCGTCGGTCCGTGCACGGCGACGTCGACGTGCCGTCCGCGCAGCCCCCGGCCGCGCGAGCCGGGCACGGGCACGAGGTCGGCCAGCAGCAGCGTCTCGGCGTTCTTGGCGCGCTGGCGGTCTTCGAGGTCGCGCCCCGACCACTCCGGTCCGTCGTGCCAGGCCACGGCGGACGGCACGTGGGCGAGCACGCCGCCGGCGAGCCAGGCGCGGTAGGCCCACTCCCAGTCCTCGCCGCCGTACCGCGTGAAGCCCTCGTCGTAGCCCCCGGTGTCGGCGAACAGGTCGGCCGAGCACGCGGTCACCGCGCCGATCACGAAGCGGTACGAGCGGTCGTCGGCGTCGAGCAGATCGCGGGACTCGGCGTGGGCGCGTCGCAGCCAGCCGGGCTCGTCGAGTTCGAGACCCGGCGCGACCTCCTCGACCCGCGCCTCCTCGGCTGCCCGGTCGAGGGCCGCGTGACGGCGACGGCCCGCCGCGACCACGTCGGAGGCGAGGGCCGGCAGCCTCGTCAGCTCGCGCACGTAGCCGGGTTCGGGTGCGGTGTCGGCGTCGAGGAAGCACAGCACCTCGCCGTCGGCGACGGAGGCGCCGAGGTTGCGGGCGGCCGCGAGTCGGAAGCCGCGGTCCTCCTGCACGACGAGGCGCACGCCGTCGGGCACGCGCGGCTTCTCGGGCGACCCGTCGTCGACGACCACGATCTCGAGGCGCGACGCGGGGTGGTCCTGCCGCGAGAGGGCGAGCAGGGTGCGGTCGAGCTGCGCCTGCTGCCGGTAGTGCGCCACGACGACGGTGACCGAGGGAGGCGTGGGCGGCGTCTCGCCGTCGAGGAGGTCCCAGCGGTTCCCCGGCAGGGCCCGCCCACGCCCCCGTCGTGGCATGGGCCCGAGGTCGATCGACCGGGTCACGGGGCGACCTCGCGCCACCAGGCGAGGTGGGCGGCGGCGACGTCGTCGAGGTCGGGGGCGAGCGAGGTGCCGGTCGGCAGCGCGGTCGACGAGGGGTCGCGGTGCGCGGCGAGCAGGGCGGCGGCCAGGGCGCCGGGCGCTTCGGGGTCGTAGAGGGCGATGCTGCCGGGTCGGAGGGCGTCCATCTCGCGGGTGTAGCGGGTGTCGGCGACGACGGCGCGTCGGCCCTGCTCGGCCCAGTCGAGCAGCGACCGCGAGGCCGACCAGTGACGGTGGGCGACGAGCGGCACGACGGGGGCGTGGAACGCGGCCGCGTACGCGTCGTCGTCGAGTCGGCCGGTCACCTCGAAGCGGACGCCGAGCGCCGAGGCGGAGTCGGACAGGACCTCGACGTCGCGCTCGTGCCCGGTCGACGGACCGCCGAGGGCGACCACCGTCGCGGCCCCGACGTCACCCCGGCGCACGAGCTCGGCGCAGGCGGCGATCGCGTCGTCGTGCCCCTTGCCCGGGTAGACGTACCCGGCGATCACGACGCGCAGCCCGACCCCGTCGGGGGCGGAGGACGCGGGAGGCGCGGGTCGGGGCACCGCGCCCGTCGCCCCGTCCGCCGCGAAGGGCGCGCCGGGCCTCGTGCCGAGCGGCACGACGAGCACCCGGTCGAGGGCGTCGTCGACGTGCTCGGCCAGCAGCGACCGCTCGTGCTCGCTGCTGACGACGACGCCGTGCGCCGCCCGGGCCATCCGCCGGTAGGCGGCGGCACGCCGGTGCACGGCGGTCTCCCCATCCGAGGGCTGGGGGAGGTCGTGCAGGGTGATCGTGAGCGAGGTCGCCGCGGCGATCCGCTCGATGCGCTCGGCGGCGCACTCGAGCGACGACCCGAGGAGCTTGTCGGTCACGTGCAGGTGCACCCGCTCGGGGCGGCCCTCGACGACCGCGGCCTCGGCGAGACCCGCCGTGGCCACGTCGAGCCTCGGGGCGTCGGGGTCGAGGCGGATCAGGGCGTCCGCGACGTCGGACGCGTACGCGGTGACGCCGTGCGACGGGGGTCCGACGACGATGCAGAGAGGGGTGGGCACGCGACGGACGTTACACGCGGGGCCCCCGGGCCGAAGCGGCTCCCTGGGAGTACGTTCCACACATGGCCCGACTCGTCGTCGACGCGGCGGGCACCGAGAAGCGGAGGAAGCATGACGCGCCCCTTGCGCGTCGTCGCCGTCCCCGCCTCGCACCCGTACGTGCGTCGGGTGACCGCCGACGACGCGATCACCCTGAGCCACGACCCGCGCCCCGACGGCGCCGGCCCCGGCGTCTGGTGGCCACCGGTCGCCCTCGACGCCGCCTGGATCCGCGCCCACGCCGACGAGGCCGATCTGCTGCACGTCCACTTCGGCACGGAGTCGTTCGACGTCGAGCACCTCGTCGCCGCCGTCGACGCGGCGCACGACGCGGGCTGGGCCGTCGTCCAGACGGTGCACGACCTCGACCACCCGCAGCTCGCCGACGACGAGCAGGCCCCGTACCGGGCGCAGCTCGACGCCCTGCTGCCCCGGGTCGACGCGGTGCTGACCCTGACCGCCGGAGCAGCCGCCGAGATCGCACGCCGCTGGGGCGTCGAGGCGACCGTCGTGCCGCACCCGCGCCTCCTCGACCCGCGGACCACCGCGGCGACGGCCCCGATCGGACTCGCCGGCGACCAGCGCCTGATCGGCCTGCACCTGAAGGACCTCCGCCCGGGGGTCGACGGCCCCGGGGCCACGGCCGCCCTCATCGCCGCCGTCGAGAGACTGCGGTCGGGCGGACTCGCGGTCGCCGCCGAGGTCCGGCTGCACCGCTCGGTCCGAGACGACGCCGCCCGGGACGACGTCCGCCGACTCTGCGCGACGTCCGAGGCGGTGTCGCTCGTCGAGCACGACCGCCTCGACGACACGGCGCTCGCCGCCGGTCTCGCCCGTCTCGACGCCTGCGTGCTGCCCTACCGGCACGGCACGCACTCCGGCTGGCTCGAGCTCTGCTGGGACCTCGGGGTGCCCGTCGTCGCACCCGACACCGGGCATTACGCCGACCAGCACGACGACCCCACCGTGACCTCGGCGCGCTTCGACGACGACGGCGCGGCGCTCGCCGAGGCCCTCGAGCGGGTGCTCCGCGAGGGAGCGCGCCCCGGCACGACGCATCGACGTGACATCATCACCGCACGACTGGCCGATCGGGCCCGTGTCGACGCCGGCGTCGTCGGTTCCCATGTGGCCGTCTACCGCGCCGTCCTGGCGCATCCGCGCATCCGGCCGACCCCGTCGGGACACCCGATCGAGTCCGCCGCATCACCCGCCCGACCCGCCGAGAGGACCACCGCGTGACGACACCCCGACCTCTGCGCATCGCCACCATCGCGCCCCTCCGGTTCCCCATCCGCCAGCCCCACGCCGGCGGCGTCGAGTCGGCCCTGTGGAACGAGGTCGCGACCCTCCGCCGTCGGGGTCATCGCGTCGATCTCGTCGCGCCCGGCGGCTCGGACTTCATGACCGGCGGCCCCGCCGAGTACGTCCTGCCCCCGGTGGCGTGGTCCGACGACGAGCTCGCGGCCGACGACACCTACCCGGCCGGTTACCTCGACGTGGCGCTGCCCCGCCTCGACGCCGCACTGGATCGCATCCGGCGTCACGCCGACGACTACGACGTGGTCGTCAACCACTGCCTGCACGGTCTGCCGCTCGAGCGCGCGGGCGGGCTCGGCGTGCCCGTCGTCTCGACGCTGCACACGCCGGTGCTGCCCGAGCTGCTCGCCGCCGACCGCGCCTCGGTGGGCGGTCGCAGCTCGTACCTCTCGGTCAGCAGCCACACGGCCGACGAATGGGCGGCCGCCGGCATCGACTCGGTCGTCCTGCCGAACGGCGTCGATCAGTCGCTGTGGCCCCTCGGCCCCGGAGGCGCGGGTCTGGTCTGGTTCGGACGTCTCGTCCCCGAGAAGGGCACCCATCTCGCGATCGAGGCGGCGCGCCTCCTCGACCTGCCCCTGACCATCGTCGGCCGCATCGGCGACCAGGCCTACTTCGACCGCGCCGTCGCCCCGGCCCTCGGCGACCGCGTGACGTACGTCGGCCCGCTCGGGCAGAGCGAGCTGGCCGAGCTCGTCGGCCGGAGCGCCTGCTCGCTCACCACGCCCGTCTGGGCCGAGCCGTTCGGTCTCGTCGTGCCCGAGGCGCTCATGACCGGCACGCCGGTCGCGGCCCACGACGTCGGCGGGGTCACCGAGATCGCCCGCGGCTCGACCGGCATCACGACGGTCACGCCCGGCGACCCGGCCGCGCTCGCGGTCGCCGCGCGCGATCTCATCGAGGCGTCCCGCATGCCCGGCGGTCGCGAGGACATCCGCGCCAGCACCGTGGCGAGGTTCTCGCTCGAGGCCCGGGTGGACCGCCTCGAGGAGTTCCTGCGGGCGGCCGTCCACCGGGACGCCCTGGGGCTGCCCGGTCCGACGAGCGAGGTGCTCGCCGGCGGTCCCCTCGCCGCCGGTGGCCTCGCCTCCCCGGTGCTCGTCGAGCCCGAGGCGGCGGCGTGACCCGACCCGTCGTCGGCTGGTACCTGCACCACCACGGGGGCGGGCACGTGGCGCGGTTCCGCGCCGTACGCCCGTCCGTCGACGCCGACGTGATCGTCTTCAGCTCGCGTCCGGCCCCGGCCGAACTTCCCGCGGGCACGCGCTGGGCGACCCTGCCGCCCGACGCGGGGCTCGAGACGCTCGACGACGGCGCACCGCTCGACCCCGCCGAGGCCGACCCGACCGCGTCGGGGGCCCTGCACTGGGCGCCCCTCGGTCACCGCGGTCATCGCGATCGCCTGGCCCTGATCGCCGAGACGGCCGCCCGTGAGCGGATCGACGCGATGGTCGTCGACGTGTCGGTCGAGGTCGGACTCCTGGCGCGCCTCCTCGGCGTCCCGGTGGTGCTGTTCAGCCAGCCCGGCGACCGCGACGACGACCCGCACGCCCTCGTCGAGCGGGTGGCGTCGGCGATCGTCGCGCCCTGGCCCCGCGACCTGATGGAGCCCGCGCACCTCGCCGCACGTCGCGACGTCGTCGTGCACACCGGCGGCATCAGCCGACACGACGGACGCCCGGCGCCCACCGCCCCGGGGCCCGCTCGACCGGCCGACGTCACCCGGGTGCTCGTCCTGGCCGGCGGCGGCGGACACGACGTCACAGCCCGCGACGTCGAGGAGGCGCGGCTCGCGACCCCGGGGACGCACTGGACGGCGCTCGGCATCGACGGCGTCGACGGAGAGCCCGCCGTCGTGGTCGACGACCCGTGGGTCGCCCTGCACGACGCGGACGTGGTCGTCACCTGGGCCGGGCAGAACGCGATCGCCGACGTCGCCGCCGCGGGCGCCCGGGCGATCGTCGTGCCGCAGGCCCGACCCTTCGACGAGCAGGACGCGACCGCCTCGGCCCTCGACCGGGCCGGTCTGGCCGTCGTCGAGCCCGTCTGGCCGACCCCCGCGCGATGGCCCGGCGTCATCGCCCGCGCGCTCGACCTCGACCCCGACTGGTCGCGCTGGCGCACCGTCGGTGCCGCACGCCGCGCCGCCGACGTGGTCGAGCGCGTGGCCGGGGCGGCCCCTCGCGTCGGCGGGGAGACCCTCCGCGTCGGCGAGCACGTCGTCGTCGTCACCCTGTGCTCCGCCGCCCGGCTCGATCACCTGAGGCACCAGCTCCTGGCCATCGTCCGCGACGCGGGTGCCCCCGGGGCGGGCGCACCCGGGGCGGGCGCACCCGGGGCGGGCGCACCCGGGGCGGGCGCACCCGGGGCGGGCGCGCCTGCTTCCGACGAGGACGCCCCCGCCGCGCGCCGTGTCTCGACCGTGGTCGTCTGGCTCGACGACGACCCGGCCCCCGACGACCTCGGCGTCGACGTCGTCGTGTCCGTCCCGCCCGCCGCCGAGGGGTTCCGGCTCGCCGCAGCCCGGAACGCCGGCGCCGACGCCGCGGTCGCGCTGGGCGGCGACCTCGTCGTCTTCCTCGACGCCGACTGCGTGCCCTCCCCGGGACTCCTCGGCCGGTACGTCGCGGCCGCGCGCGCCGAGCCCGACGCCGTCCTCTGCGGACCGGTCACCTACCTCGCCCCCGGGGTCGACGTCGACGATCCGGCCGTGCTCGCCCGACTGACGGCTCCGCACGCGGCTCGACCCGCGCCTCCCGCCGGAGAGCTCGCCCGCGCCGACCCGAGCGAGTACACGCTCTTCTGGTCGCTGTCGTTCGCACTGACGGCGCGCGCGTGGCGTGCGGGCCCTCGCTTCGACGAGCGCTTCGTCGGCTACGGCGGGGAGGACACCGACTTCGCGTTCGCGTTCCGTCGCGCCGGTCGACCGCTCGTCTGGGTCGGCGGGGCCGACGCGTACCACCAGCACCACCCGACGTCGTCGCCGCCCTGGCAGCACCTCGACGACGTGCTGCGGAACGGCCGGCTGTTCGCCGGGATCTGGGGGGAGTGGCCGATGACCGGATGGCTCGAGGCGTTCGAACGCGGGGGAGCCGTCCGCCGTGGGGCCGACGGGTGGGAGCGCGTCCCCGGGTGGACGGGCGTCGACCGGGCCTCGTGAAGGAGGCCCGCCGCGGTGGTGCTCAGCGCGTGAGCGTCCACTGCACGTCGACGGCGTGGTCGGTGAAGCCGCGTGCCGCGTACAGGCGGAGCGCCGATGTGTTGTCGCCTTCGACGTAGAGAGCGGCCGTGTCGACCCCCCGCTCGGCGAGGCGCGTCAGACCGGCGTCGACCACCGCGCCCCCGAGGCCCTCGCCCTGGTGCCCGGGGTGGACTCCGACGGCGTAGAACTCACCCGGCTGCCCGGTCTCGACCTTGAGCCAGCAGAAGGCGATCACTTCGTCGCCGCGCCAGAGCAGCACGAAGTCGTCGGCGTCGAACCAGTCGTCGCCCTGGCGGGCGTCGAGGTCGCTCTGATCGATCGAGCCCTGCTCGGGGTGGTCGGCGAAGGCCCGCGAGTTGAGGTCGAGCCAGGCCGCGTCGTCGACTCCCGGGCGGAAGGCGGCCAGGCGGTCGCCGTCGATCAGCCGCGGCGAGCGGGGTCCGACGGGGGCCCGCTGCTGCAGCAGGCGCCGCGTCTCGACCGCGCCGAAGCGGGCGGCGAGGGCACGCGCCCCGGGCAGGTCTCCGTGGGCCCAGAAAGCGATCGGACCGGTCGTCGCGTCGAGCACCGTCTGCACGAGTCGCGCACCGAGCCCCCGCCCCCGGTGATCGGGGTGCACGGCGAGCTCGGCCTCGCCGTCGCGCACGAGCGCCGCCGCCCGGCGGTCGCCGAGCACGCGGGCCTCGCCCGAGCGCAGCTCGACGAGCGCCTGGTCGTTGAACGGCGGGCTGCCGTCGGTCGCCGAGGCCGCCGCCGCGAGCGACAGCACGTCGTCGACGCCGGCTGCCGGGGTCGAGTCGGTCGGATCCGCCGAGGAGGCGCGGGTCGTGTCGTCGGGGCCGGTCACGTCAGGCGCCGGGTGCGGGGGTGTCGTCGTCGTACACGTTGAAGCGGTAGCCGACGTTCCGGACGGTGCCGATCAGCGACTCGAGGTCGCCGAGCTTGGCGCGGAGGCGTCGCACGTGGACGTCGACCGTGCGGGTGCCGCCGAAGTAGTCGTAGCCCCAGACCTCGCTGAGCAGCTGCTCGCGGGTGAAGACGCGGGAGGGGTGGGTCGCGAAGAAGCGGAGGAGCTCGAACTCCTTGAAGGTGAGGTCGAGCGGACGCCCGTGGACCTTGGCCGAATAGCTGGCCTCGTCGATCACGACGCCCGAGGCGTGGATCTTCGAGCCCGTCTGCGACTGGGCGAGACGACCCGTCACGAGGCGGATGCGGGCGTCGACCTCGGCCGGGCCGGCGCCTTCGAGGATGACGTCGTCGACGCCCCACTCGGCGTTGACGGCCGTCAGACCGCCCTCGGTCAGCACGAGGACGATCGGCACCGTGACCCCGGTCGTGCGGAGGATCTTGCAGAGCGACTTCGCGCTGGCGAGATCGGCCCGGGCGTCGACGAAGATGAGGTCGCTCGACGGGGCGTTCACCAGTTGCGCGGGTTCGGCGGGGATCTGGCGGGTACGGTGGCTGAGGAGCGCGAGCGCGGGCAGGACGTCGGGCCCGCCCGCGGAGGTCAGTACCAAGAGCTGCGCCACACGACCTCCAGTGAATGTACTGTCGAGCAGTCTAAAACATGAGCCCGGCCCATCCCGACCACCCGATGCTAGGGGAGGTCTCGAACGGAGAACGACGAAGTGGCAGATCCCCTGACCCCCGCCCCGGTCGACACGGCGCGGCTCAAGCCCCTCACGATCGTGCCCGTCTGGCTGGCCGCGGTCGTCGCCGCCGTCCTGATCGTCGCCGTCGTGCCGCGTGACGAGGCCTTCACCTGGCTCTCGCTCTCGCTGGGCGGCGCCATCGTGCTCTCGTTCGTGCTGCAGCTCGCGGCGAGCCAGAAGGACGGCCTCGTGTCGCGCACGATGCTCGCGCTCTGCGGCAGCCTCATCGTGCTCGCCGCGGCGACGCTCGTCGTCGTCCTCACGAGCTGAGCGTCCACCGGCCGGTCCCGATCGCCCCTGCCGCTGTCGGTGGTCGGCGGGTAGGCTGACCGCATGGATTCCTTGCTCGCTCTCGAGTTGTTCTTCGTCGGCCTCCTCGCCCTGGCGTCCCTCGGCATCGGGTTCGTGTCGGTCGTCGTGCTGGTGAAGCTCTTCAAGGGTCAGCGCTGACCTTGATCGACATCCCCACCGACCTGCCGTCGGAGCTCGTCCCCCTGTCCTGGCTCATCGGCGTGTGGGAGGGCACCGGCGTCGTCGACTACAAGATCGGCGACGGCGACCCCGACCTCCCCGCCGACGGCGCCGAGCCCGCCGAGCGCCGCATCCACGAGTTCGGGCAGCGCATCAGCTTCAGCCACGACGGTCTGCCGTTCCTCAACTACAGCTCGTTCACGTGGCTGCTCGACGACGAGCGCACGCCCCTGGCGAGCGAGACGGGCTACTGGCGGCTCGAGCGGCCGGCCGAGGTGGGCGACCGCGGCCCCGGCATGCTGCCCGGCGTCGGCGTCCAGCCGTACACGTCGGCCCGTGCCGTCGAGATCCTCCGCACCCCCGACGACGGGTTCGGCCTCGAGGTGCAGATCGTCCACCCGACGGGTGTCAACGAGCTCTACCTCGGCCGGGTCAAGGGCCCGCGCATCGACCTGGCCACCGACGCGGTGCTGCGTTCCAGCAACGCGAAGGAGCACACCGCCTCGACCCGCATGTACGGGCTCGTCGAGAACGACCTCCTCTGGGCATGGGACATCGCGGCCCTCGGCCAGGAGCTGCGCACGCACGCCTCCGGACGGCTGTCGCGCGTTGACTGACGCCTCCGCCGGCGGCGAGACCACCGCCTCCCCGGTCGACGCGGCGTCGCGATCGCCCTTCGCGACGCGCGACGGCTTCGTGGACGACGGCTCCGGCGTCGCCGCGCACTACGGCGAGCTGATCCGCGAACAGCGCCGCCTGTCGCAGGGCGGCGCCGTCGTCGATCTCTCGAGCCGCGGCGTGCTGACGGTGACCGGCCCCGACCGGCTGAGCTGGCTCAACTCGCTGACGAGCCAGAGTCTCGTCGGGCTGGCCCCCGGCGCCTCGGCCGAGACGCTGCTGCTCGACGCCAACGGCCGACTCGAGCACGCGGTGCGCCTGGTCGACGACGGCGAGACCGCATGGCTGCTCGTGGACGGCGACGAGACCGAGCCCCTGCGGGCGTGGCTCGACCGCATGCGGTTCATGCTGCGCGTCGAGGTCGCCGACCGCTCCGGCGACGTCGCCACCCTCGGGTCGATGCACGAGATCGCCGACGCCGACGGCATCACCCCGCTGACGTCGAACGGCGTGGCGATCGTCTGGGTCGACCCCTGGCACGACGTCGTCGCCGGGGGGCACAGCTACGCGGATTCCGAGAGCCACCCCGGTCGCGAGTGGTCGTACCGCGAGACCCTCGTCGCCCGCGACGATCTCGCGGCCCTGGCCGGGTCGTCTGACACCGTCCCCGAGCTGGCGGGCACGCTCGCCCTCGAGGCCCTGCGCATCGAGGCCTGGCGCCCCCGGCTGACGACCGAGGTCGACGAGCGCAGCATCCCGCACGAGCTCGACTGGATGCGCAGCGCCGTCCACCTGTCGAAGGGCTGCTACCGCGGCCAGGAGACGGTGGCCAAGGTCCACAACATCGGGCACCCGCCCCGCCGACTCGTGATGCTGCACCTCGACGGCAGCGACGGCGTGCTGCCCGCGCGCGGTGCCGACGTCGTGCTCGCGGCGGCGTCCGCCGACGCGTTCGGACGACCGGCCGAGTCCCCGTCCGGCCCCGAGGCCGTCGCCCCGTCGGCGACGCCGACCGTCGTGGGGCACGTCACCAGCGTCGCGCTGCACCACGAGCTGGGTCCCGTGGCCCTCGCGCTCGTGAAGCGCACCACCCCCGAGACCGCGGCGCTCGCCGTCGTCGCCGACGACATCGTGGTCGCCGCCTCGCAAGAGGTCATCGTCCCCTCGTCCGCCGGCGCCGCAGCGGGGGTCCCCCGCCTGCCCCGTCTCGGCGCCGTCCGACGCTGACCCGGCGGTGAGCGGGATCGAGGGGGCGGGCGCCTCGTCGACCGGGCGGGCGCGATCGATGCTGACCCGCGCCTCCGGCGGTTTCGATCCCCGCCTCGCGACCGCGCGCACGATCGCGTCCGGCCCCGCGGTCGTGCAGATCGTCGTCGCCGTATCGCTGTCGTACGCGATCACGCACTACCTGCTCGGTCATGCGATCCCGCTGCTGGCCGTGACGATCACCATCTCGTCGCTCGGTCTGGCCCGCGACGCCCGACCGCGACGCGTGCTCGAGAACGCGGTCGGGGTGCTCATCGGCATCGCGCTCAGCGAGGTGCTGTTGCTGATCGTCGGCAAGGGGCTCTGGCAGATCGCGCTCGTGCTCGCCGTCGCCCTGTTCGTCGGGCGGTTCTTCTCGTCGAGCAGCGCCTTCGCCGCGGCGGCCGCCACCCAGTCGATGCTCGTCATGCTGCTGCCCGACCCCGAGGGCGGGCCGTTCGTCCGCAGCATCGACGGGGCGATCGGCGGGGTCGTCGCGCTGCTCGTCACGGCGATCATCCCGCGCGATCCGATCGGCCTCGCCCGAGCCGACGCCCGTCTGCTCTTCGCCGAGGTCGAGCACGCCTTCGCGTCGCTGATCGCGGCCGTCCGCACCGACGACGTCCGCCGGGCCGACGACGCCCTCCGACGACTCCGGTCGACGCAGCCGCTGCTCGACGACTGGTCGTCGACCCTCGAATCGGCGCAGTCGATCGCGCGCCTCTCGCCCTTCCTCCGCTCGCGTCTGCCGCATCTCCGACAGCAGGCGACCGTCCGGCGGTACGTCGATCTGGCGGTGCGCAACCTCCGGGTGATCGCCCGTCGGCTCGACACGTCCATCGGCGACGGCGTCGACCGGAGGGCCGTGGGCGATCTGCTCGAGAGCACCGCCCGGGCGGTGGCCGTGCTCGGCGAGTCTCTGCACGACGTCGAGAGCCGGCCGGTCGCCCGCGAGGCGCTCGCGGCGGTGGCCCGCCGGCTCGACCCGGGTGCGGTGCTGCCCGGGGCGCCCGTGACCGAGGCGATGATCGTGCTGATGATGCGGCCGCTGCTCGTCGACCTGCTGATGGCGACGGGCCTCGAGCACGACGAGGCCCGCGCCCTGCTCGCCCCCGTCTGACCGCCTCCCCGCGGTCACGTGATCACGGGCCCGGCCTCTCCCGCCGGACGGCAGGTCACGGGAGGGGTGCGACCGACTCCCAGGGGAGCGAGAGCTCGCCGAGCCGCCAGCGCGAGGGTCCGTGCCGCACGGGCCAGCCCGTGTCGCGGAGTCCCCGCACCGTCGCGAGCCATCGCTGCACCGGGCCGTAGACCGAGAGCGGCGCGGCGACGGCCCACTGCCGGTCGAGATCGACGAGCAGGTCGTGCACCCGCTCGCCGGCGACGTTGCGGTGGATCAGCGCCTTCGGCAGCCGTTCGGCCACGATCGACGGGACGTCGAGGTCGGCCAGACGCAGCGAGATCGTGAACGCCTGCGGGCCCTCGGGGGTGACGTCGACCCAGCTGGCGACCCGTCCGACCTCGTTGCACGTGCCCTCGACGAGGACGCCGCCGGGTTGCAGCCGGGCGGTCATGAGGCCCCAGGCGTCGGCCACCGCCGACTCGTCGTACTGCCGCAGCACGTTGAACGCCCTGATCACGGCCGGCCTCCGGCCCGCGTCGAGGGGCACCTCGAATCCGCCGCGACGGAAGCTGACGCCGGGCCGTGCCGACCGCGACGCGAGCCGCACGCGCTCGGGGTCGATCTCGATCCCCACGACCTCGACGTCGCCCCGGACCTTCAGGAGGCGCTGATGCAGCTCCAGGGGAGTGGTCGCGCTGGCCCCGTACCCGAGATCGACGACGAGCGGGTCGTCGGCCCGGAGGAACGCGGGGTGCGCCGCGATCCAGCGGTCGACGCGACGCAGCCGGTTGGCGCCGGTCGTGCCGCGGGTGATCGAGCCGATGGGCATGAGGCGAGTCTGCCAGGAAGCCGTCGCGATACGCTGGTCGCATGACTTCGACCCTCATCCTCCTGCGTCACGGCAACAGCGAATGGAACGCGAAGAACCTGTTCACGGGATGGGTCGACGTGCGGCTCACCGAGCAGGGCCGCGCCGAGGCCAAGCGCGCCGGCGAGCTGCTGCGCGAGAACGACCTGCTGCCCGACATCCTCTACACGTCGCGCCTGACGCGCGCCATCCAGACCGCCGACATCGCGCTCGAAGAGGCCGACCGCCTCTGGATCGACGTGAAGCGCTCGTGGCGTCTCAACGAGCGTCACTACGGTGCGCTCCAGGGCAAAGACAAGGCCCAGACCCTCGAGCAGTACGGCCCCGAGCAGTTCCAGACCTGGCGCCGCTCGTTCGACGTGCCGCCGCCCCCGCTCGACGACGACAGCGAGTTCTCGCAGGCGCACGACAAGCGCTACGCCGAGCTCGGCGTCGACGCCCCGCGCACCGAGTCGCTCGCGCTGGTCATCGAGCGGATGCTGCCGTACTGGCACAGCGACATCACCGAGAGCCTCGCGGCCGGCGACGTCACCCTGGTCGTGGCGCACGGCAACTCGCTGCGGGCGCTGGTGAAGCACCTCGACGGCATCGGCGACGACGAGATCTCCGAGCTGAACATCCCCACGGGCATCCCGCTCGTCTACGAGCTCGACGACGACTTCGCCCCCACCGGCCCGGGCCGGTACCTCGACCCCGAGGCCGCCGCCGCCGGGGCCGCCGCGGTCGCGAACCAGGGCAAGAAGTAGCGGCCGCACCCCGGAGAACCGCCGAGACCCCCGTGCGCGCACGGGGGTCTCGGCGGTTCTCCGGGGTGTCAGCGGGCCCTAGACGAACTGCGCGCTGATCTCGAGCACCAGCGCGTCGATGTCGACCGGGGTGCTCGTGTCGACGCGGATCACGGGCCAGAGCCCCAGGGGCTCGGCCGCCCCGGCCCACGCGCTCCACGACGCGCGGGTCGACTCGACGGTGCCGTGCGCGGGGTGACGACCCCCGCCGGCGATCCGGTCGACGCTCCGCTGCAGCGCGACCTCGGGGTCGACGTCGCACCAGACCTCGACGGTGCGCGGGGACCCGGCCCGGGCGACCCCCGCTCGGGCTCCCTCCAGATCGTGAGGGCGATCCCAGAACGAGTCGACCACGACGCCCGCCTCGACCTCGGCCGCCATCGACCAGACGGTCTCGTGGGCGATGCGGCCGACCGCCTCGGGGGCGACCATCGGGCCGGCGAGGTCGACCAGCGCCTCCGTGACGGGGTCGTGGGCGAGGAGCGGGCAGCCGAGCACTCCCGCGAGCGTGGCCGAGAGGGTGGTCTTGCCCGACCCGGGCAGACCGTTGACGAGGATCGCGACTGAAGCCATCCCGCCATCCTCTCGCACTTCACGGACCCGCGACCCGCTCGTGCCGACCGCGGAGGAGACGACGGAGGCGCGGTGCCCGTCGGACGGGAACCGCGCCTCCTTCGGAGTCGCCCGGTCTCAGACCTCGGACGCGACCCAGTCGCCGGTCGCCAGGTACTGGACCTTCTTGGCGATCGAGACGGCGTGGTCGGCGAAGCGCTCGTGGTAGCGCGAGGCGAGGGTCGAGTCGACGGTGTCGACGGCCGCGCCCTTCCAGGTCTCGCCGAGCACCTTGTCGAAGACGCTGAGGTGCAGCTCGTCGATGCGGTCGTCGTCGTTGCGGATCTCCTCCGCCAGGCGGACGTCCTCCGTCGTCAGCAGCTGGGTGAGCTTCTCGGCGATGGCGACGTCGAGCTCGCCCAGCTCCTTGAAGGTCGGGCGAAGCGACTTCGGCACGACCTTCTCGGGGAACCGGTAGCGGGCCAGCTGAGCGATGTGCTCGGCCATGTCGCCCATGCGCTCGAGCGACGCGCTGATGCGCAGGGCGCTCACCACGATGCGCAGGTCGCGGGCGACCGGGTTCTGGCGGGCCAGGATGTCGATGGCCAGCTCGTCGAGGGCGATGGCGCGCTCGTCGATGGCGTCGTCATCGGCGATGACCTGCTCGGCCAGCGAGACGTTCGACTCGTTGAAGGCCGTCGTCGCGTTCCTGATCGAGACGGCGACGAGGCCGGAGATCTCGACCAGGCGCTCCTGGACCTCTTGCAGCTCCTGCTGGAATACCTCGCGCATGTCGTTGTCGACCCTCTCGTAGCTTCGCGGGGGCGTGGACGCCCGGCAGCGGGGGCACAGTCGCCCGCACAGTCCAGTCCAGCCTCATGGGTGAAGGTTAACGACCGGTGCCGGTGACCTGAACAGTGACCAAAGTACAGGCCGTCGCAGCCCCTCCCGTTCATCATGCCCCTCCCGGGTCACTATCGTGATGGCATGGACTCCGCCTGGTTGGTGCCCGTGTCGCTGGCCTTCGGGGCCGTGGCGGGTGCCGCGATCGTCATCGTCGTCGTGGCGGCGCACGCGCGATCGGTGAAGGTGGCCCGGCTGGTCGAGGTGTCGCTGCCCGACGGCATCGACGCGGTGCTCGACGCGCTCGAATCCGCCGGCGTCGTGGTCGACCCGTCCGGCAACGTGCTGAAGGCCTCGCCCCGGGCTCTGCAGCTCGGACTGGTCTCGGCGCAGCAGCATCTCGTGCACCACGAGATCGAGGACCTCGTCGCGACGGCCCGCCGCGAGGGCGAACCGCAGGCCGACGAGCTCACCCTCGCGCGCCTCCCCGGCAGCGACGCCACGTTCGTGCTCGGCGTGCGGGTGGCCCCCCTCGGCGGACGCTTCATGCTCGTCCTGGCGGAGGACCGCAGCGAGGGGCGCCGCCTCGACGACATGCGCCGCGACTTCGTGGCCAACATCAGCCACGAGCTGAAGACGCCGATCGGCGCGGTCGGGCTGCTCGCCGAGGCCCTCGAGTCGGCGTCGTCCGACCCCGATCAGGTGCGCCACTTCGCCAAGAGCCTCACCCGCGAGGCCGGCCGTCTCGGGCGGCTCACCCAGGACATCATCGAGCTCTCGCGTCTGCAGGCCACCGACGCCCTCGAGTCGAGCGAGCCCATCGACGTGCGTCACGTGGTCGACTCGGCGGTCGACCGCAACCGGGTCGTCGCCGACGCGCGGGGCATCACGCTCGTCGCCCGCGGCGGTCGACACGCGATGGTGCTGGGCGACGAGCAGATGCTCGTCACGGCGGTCGACAACCTCATCGCGAACGCGATCAACTACTCGCCCGACGGGTCGCGCGTCGGAATCGGCGCCACCGTCGACGACTCGGGCACCGTCGAGGTCGCCGTCACCGACCAGGGCTACGGCATCCCCGACGACGAGCTCGACCGCGTCTTCGAGCGCTTCTACCGCGTCGACCCCGCCCGTTCGCGGCGCACCGGCGGCACCGGCCTGGGGCTCGCGATCGTCAAGCACGTGATCCAGAATCACGGCGGAGACGTGCGCGTCTGGTCGCAGGTCGGCAAGGGCAGCACCTTCACCCTCCGACTGCCGGAGGCGCGCACCGCCCCCGACACCCGTTCCGGCCCCCTGCCGGTCACGACCCGACACGGCAGCACCACACGACAAGACATCGAGGCACGATGACGACCCACATCCTGATCGTCGAAGACGAGGAGTCGCTGAGCGAGCCGCTCGCGTTCATCCTCGAGCGCGAGGGCTACCGCACGACGGTGGCGGAGGACGGCCCCGCCGCCGTCGCCGCCTTCGAGAAGAACGGCGCCGACCTGGTGCTGCTCGACCTCATGCTCCCGGGCATCCCGGGCACCGAGGTCTGCCGCGTGATCCGCAGCAGGTCGCAGGTGCCCATCGTCATGCTGACCGCGAAGGACAGCGAGGTCGACATCGTCGTCGGGCTCGAGCTCGGCGCCGACGACTACGTGACGAAGCCGTACTCGACCCGCGAGCTGCTGGCGCGTATCCGCGCGGTGCTCCGTCGACGCGTCGACACCGACGATCTGTCGGACTCGATGCTCGAGGCGGGAGACATCCGGATGGACGTCGAGCGCCACGTCGTGACGGTGCGCGGCGAGGACATCGCGATGCCGCTGAAGGAGTTCGAGCTGCTCGAGCTGCTGATGCGCAACGCCGGGCGCGTGCTGACGCGAGGCCAGCTGATCGACCGGGTGTGGGGCGCCGACTACTTCGGCGACACGAAGACGCTCGACGTGCACATCAAGCGGATCCGCTCGAAGATCGAGGCCGTGCCGTCCGAGCCGAAGGCGCTCGTGACCGTCCGCGGACTGGGCTACCGCATCGAGGCCTGACCCGCGCCTCCTGCCGTCGGGCACGCGGTGCTTCGGGCACGCGGTGCTTCGGCGCACGCGGTGCTTCGGCGGTCGCGGTGCCGAGGAGGCGCGGCGCGGCGAGACGACGAGAGGCCCGGCACCGCAGATGCGGGCCGGGCCTCTCGTGCTGACGGTCTTACGAGGCGGGCGAGGGCTCCGGCGTGGCGCCCTCCTGCGTCGTGCCCTCGTTGGTCTGACGATCGTTCCCCTCGGGCAGGGTGGTCGACTGCGGCAGCGGGGTCGAGTCGGCGCCCGGCTCGTCGCTGGTGGCGGGGGAGGGGAGCAGGGTCGAGTACTCGGGCAGGTCGCCGTTCAGGACGGGGACCTGCAGCGTCTTGCCGGTCTCGTCGCCGTACTGGACGTAGACGGGCAGGAGCTGGCCGATGGTGACGTCGAGGTCGGACATCAGGAGCTGGTCGTCGCCCTCGGTCGTGCCGCGACGCACCTCGGAGTCGCCCTCGACCGTGACGGTCTCGGTCTGCTGACCGGCCTCGGTCGGGTACTGGAACGAGACGTCGACCGAGTCGCCGCCCGTGTTCAGGATGACCATGCTGAGGCTGGCCTCGGTGCCGTCCTCCGTCAGGGCGATGGCGTTCCGCACGGCGATGTCGCCGACGTTGACGCTCGTGCCGTCGCTGGCGTCGTACTGCTTGAGGGTCGCCTGGGGGCTGATGAAGTTGCAGCCGGCGGCGACGAGGACGACGCCCACGCCGACGGCGGTGGCCGCCACGGTGCGACGGGCGAGCGCCGATCGAAGGTTCAGCACAGATCCGTCTCGCACGGGTGTCCTCCAGGATCCAGTCAGAGCAAAGGGTCTCTACAGCCTATCCATTCGAGGGCGGGCCGGTGGGTAAGGGAGCCCTTACCGAGCGGCCCCCATGCTATCTTGTGAGCCGCAGAACGGAGCCCGATCCATGCATCTCGAGGCCGATGAGACCCCTGTCGACCCGCATCGGAGGGCTGTGGCGGACACCCAGCCCGACGATCTCCTCGCCGACGTCGTCCGGGCCGTCGTGGTCGTCGCCGCGGGCAGCGGCACCCGCCTGGCCCAGGGGGCGCCCAAGGCCTTCGTCGAGGTCGCGGGCCGGAGCATCCTCGAGCGCTCGCTCGAGTCCCTCTTCGCGTCGGCCGACCCCGTCCAGGTCGTCGTCGTCGTGCCGTCCACGCTGGTGGCCGAGTCGCGCGCGCTCGTCGAGTCGGTGGCCGGGGCGGCCTCGGGCTACGCCTCCGTCGTCGTCGGCGGATCGACCCGTCAGGGCTCCGTCGCCGCAGGCCTCGCCGCGGTGGCGCCGTCGGTGGCGACCGTGCTGGTGCACGACTGCGCCCGGCCGTTCACTCCGACCGCCCAGTTCGACCTCGTCGCCTCGACCGTCGAGAGCACCGGCCACGGGGTCGTGCCGGGTCTGCCCGTGAGCGACACGATCAAGCGCGTGGGAGCGGCGGGCGAGGTCGTCGAGACCGTCGACCGCGCCGAGCTGGTCGCCATGCAGACGCCGCAGGGGTTCCCCCGCGCCGCTCTCGACGCCGCCTACGCCGCGGCCCGCGCCGAGCACACCGACGACGCCGCGCTCTTCGCCGCGAGCGGTCATCGGGTCGTCGTCGTCGAGGGCGACCCGGTCGCCTTCAAGATCACCACCCCGTGGGATCTCCGTCGCGCCGAGACGATCGCTCGCGGCGAGGGCGCGTCGTCGTCGTCGCTCCGAGCGGGCGGCGGTCCCGGCGACGCCGCGCACCGGCTGCGGAGCGGTCTCGGCATCGACGTCCACGCCTTCGACGCGGAGCAGCCCCTCCATCTGGGTCTGCTCTCGTTCGAGGGCGAGCCGGGTCTCGCGGGGCACAGCGACGGCGACGCCGTCGCGCACGCCCTGGTCGACGCGCTGCTGTCGGCCGCTGGCCTCGGGGACATCGGCTCGATGTTCGGCACCGACGACCCCCGCTTCGCCGGGGCGAGCGGAGAGGTCTTCCTCACCGCGACCCTCGAGCGGCTCACCGGGGCCGGGTTCGACGTCGTCTCGGCGGCGGTGCAGGTCGTCGGCAACCGACCGCGGCTCGCCCGTCGGCGCCTCGAGATGGAGGCGCGGCTGATCGAGGTCGTCGGAGCACCCGTCAGCGTCTCGGCCACCACCACCGACGGGCTCGGGTTCACCGGGCGCGGCGAGGGCGTCACGGCGATCGCCACCGCTCTGGTGGCCGTCGTCGGAACCACTGAATAGGCTGATCCCGTGACGATCCGCCTCTACGACTCCCGCGCCCAGGCGCTCGTCGACTTCGAACCGCTCGTACCCGGCCGCGTCGGGCTCTACGTCTGCGGCCCCACGGTGCAGTCGTCGCCGCACATCGGCCACCTGCGGTCGGCGCTCGTCTACGACCTGTGGCGCCGCTGGTTCACCTACCGCGGTCTCGACGTCACGCTCGTCCGCAACGTCACCGACATCGACGACAAGATCCTGGCGCTGGCCGCCGGCACGGACGAGCAGTGGTGGGCTCGGGCCTACCGCTACGAGCTCGAGTTCACCGCGGGGTACCAGGCGCTCGGCATCCTCGCCCCGACGTACGAGCCCCGGGCGACCGCGAGCATCACCGAGATGCAGCAGCTGGTCGAGACGCTGATCGAGCGCGGGCACGCCTACGCCGCCGCCGACGACTCGGGCGACGTGTACTTCGACACGGCGAGCTGGCCGACCTACGGGGTCCTCACCCGTCAGGACGCCGCCGACATGGCCCCCGCCGCCGACGCCGACCCGCGCGGCAAGCGCGACCCGCGCGACTTCGCCCTCTGGAAGGGCGCCAAGACCGACGAGCCCGCCTCGGCCGCCTGGTCGTCGCCGTGGGGCGAGGGGCGACCCGGCTGGCACATCGAGTGCTCCGCGATGTCGCGGCGCTACCTCGGCACGGACTTCGACATCCACGGCGGCGGTCTCGACCTCAGGTTCCCCCACCACGAGAACGAGCTCGCGCAGTCGACCGCCGCCGGCGACGGCTTCGCCCGGCATTGGCTGCACAACGGCCTCGTCAACGTCGACGGGCAGAAGATGTCGAAGTCGCTCGGCAACTCGATCTTCGCGGCGGAGTTCCTCGAGAAGGCGCGTCCGGTCGTCGTCCGGTACTTCCTCAGCGCGGCCCACTACCGGTCGACGATCGACTACCACGACGGCGCCCTCGTCGAGGCCGACGCGGCCCTCGAGCGCGTCGAGACCTTCCTGTCGCGCGCCGAGCGCCGACTCGTCGGCACGCGGTTCGCCGCGGTCGGGTCCCGCGTGGTGCCCGACGACTTCGCGACCGCGATGGACGACGACCTGAACGTCCCCCAGGCGATCGCCGTGCTGCACGACGCGGTCCGCGCGGGCAACAGCGCCCTCGACGACGACGACCTCGACACGGCGGCCCGCGAATGGCAGCACGTGGCCGCCATGGTCGCCGTCCTCGGCATCGATCCGCTCGCCCCCGAGTGGCGCGACGACGACGAGGGCGCGGCGCACCGCGCGCTCGGCGCCGTGATCGACGTACTCTTGGCCGAACGCCAGCACGCCCGGGCCGATCGCGACTTCGCACGGGCCGACCAGATCCGCAGCACCCTCTCGGGTGCCGGGATCACCATCGAAGACACCCCCAGCGGGTCGCATTGGAGCCTCGAACAGTGAAGAACACCAGCGGAGCACGCAAGGGCCGTCCCGGCAACAGTGCCGTGCGACAGGGCAGCAAGGGCAAGCAGGTCGGCAGCGGCGGGCAGGGGCGTCAGGCTCTCGAGGGCAAGAAGCCCACGCCCGCGGCGGAGGACCGCCCGTACCACCCCGCGGGCAAGGCCAAGATCGCGCGCGAGCGCCTCGAGAGCGCCCGCGGCCGCAGCAGCAACGGCCCCCGCGCCGGCTCGCCCATCGCCGGTCGCGGCGGAGCGGCCGACGCGCAGCGCCGCCGGCCGAAGTCGGCGGACGACCACGAGATGGTCACCGGGCGCAACTCGGTGCTCGAGGCCCTCCGCACGCGCATCCCCGCGTCGACGCTCTACATCGCGGCGCGCATCGAGATGGACGACCGCACGAAGGAGATCCTGCAGCTCGCCACGCGCCGCGGGCTCCCGGTGCTCGAGGTCATGCGCCCCGAGCTCGACCGTCTGACCGGCGCCGACTCGGTGCACCAGGGCGTCGCGCTCAAGGTCCCGCCGTACGAGTACGCGCACCCCATGGACCTCCTCGAGCTGTCGGTCAAGCGCCAGCAGAAGCCGCTCTTCGTCGCGCTCGACGGCATCACGGACCCCCGCAACCTCGGCGCGATCATCCGTTCGGTCGCCGCGTTCGGCGGGCAGGGCGTCATCATCCCGCAGCGTCGCTCGGTGGGTCTGACGGCCTCGGCCTGGAAGACCTCCGCCGGTGCCGCGGCGCGCATCCCCGTCGCGATGGCGTCGAACCTGACGCAGACCCTCAAGTCGTTCAAAGAGCAGGGCGTGTTCGTCGTCGGTCTCGACGGCGGCGGCGACGTCATGCTGCCGGGTCTCGAGCTGGCCGATCGCCCGATCGTCGTCGTGGTCGGCAGTGAGGGCAAGGGCCTCTCGCGCATCGTCGCCGAGACCTGCGACGCGATCGTCTCCGTGCCGATCACGGGTGCCGTCGAGTCGCTGAACGCGGGCATCGCCGCGTCCGTCACGCTCTACGAGATCTCGAAGCTGCGCGCCGAGCGCAAGAAGTAACCCCGACGCAGGAGGCGCGGGTCGGCATGCCGCCGACCCGCGCCTCCTGCGTCCCCCCCCGGTCACGGACCGGACGTCAGACCTTCGTGCGCCAGTCGTCCTCGTCGGCCTCGAGGAGGTCGGCCTCGGGCAGCGAGATCGACCCGGTCGGCGGCTCGATGACCATCTGCTCGTCTCGGCGGTGCCGCAGCACGTCGTTGATGTACGAGGTGAGAGCCTCGGCGATGGGCACGTCGCGGTTCTCCTGCTGCGAGCGGTACCAGCGGTGCTCGAGCAGCTGATGGAAGACCTCGGCCGGCTCGAGGCGACCGCGCAGCTCACGGGGGATGGACCGGACGACGGGCTCGAACACCCGGGCCGCCCACTCGTGAGCCACCATCTCCTCATCGTTGTCGTTGCCGCCGCTGCGCAGGCGGTAGGCGTCGAGGTCGTTGAGCAGACGACGCGCCTGGTTCTCTTCGACGTCGAGACCGGTGAGGCGCAGCAGGCGACGCGAGTGGTGGCCGGCGTCGACGACCTTGGGCTGGATCTTCACCTGGGTGCCGCCCTCGGCGGTCTTGATCGCGAGCTCCTCGATGTCGAAGCCGAGGTCGTTGAGGCGCTCGACGCGGTCGTTGATGCGCCAGCGCTCCGAGCTCGAGAAGGTCTCGCTGCCGGTGAGCTCCGTCCAGAGGCTGCGGTACTTGGCGACGATGCCGTTGCTCACGTCGACGGCGTCGAGGTTGTCGTCGAGTCGCCCGCCCGCCTCGAGGTCGAGCAGCTCGCCGGCGATGTTGACCCGGGCGACCTCGAGGTCGTTCTCGCGCTGCCCGTTCGAGAGGCCGCCCGGGTAGAGCTTGCCCGTCTCGGCGTCGACGAGGTACGCGGCGAAGGCGCCCGCGTCGCGCCGGAAGAGCGTGTTCGAGAGCGACACGTCGCCCCAGTAGAAGCCGATGATGTGCAGGCGCACGAGCAGCAGCGCGAGCGCGTCGACGAGCCGCTTGGCGGTGTCGGGGCGGAGGGTCTGCGAGTACAGCGCGCGGTAGGGCAGCGAGAACTTCAGGTGCCGGGTGACGAGCACGGGGTCGAGCGGCGAGCCGTCCTCGTCGTGGCGGTTGGTGATGACCGCCAGGGGGTCGACGCAGGGGATGTCCATCCGCTGCAGCGTGCGGAGCATCTCGTACTCGCCGCGGGCCATCTCGCCCGAGGTCTCCTTGATGGCGATGACGTAGCCGCTGAGGTGGGCGAATCGCACCAGGTGCCGCGAGATGCCCTTCGGCAGCGTCGCGATGGCGTCGTCGGGCCACACGTCGAGGGGGAGGTCCCACGGCAGGTCGAGCAGGGCCGGGTCGACCGTGGCGGAGGTGATGTTGAGGGAGTCGGGCATCGTCTCGTGTCTCTCGGGGCGGTACGGGATCGGCCCGACGGGTCACCGGGGCGGTCCGCCCAGATGACCCGTCGGGCCGATGAGGTGTGCTGCTACGCGCTGATGACGGCCTTGTCGCCGAGGCGCTCGCCGCTCTCGGTGTCGAAGACGTGCACGTGGTGCGCCTGCGGGGTGATGTGGATCGTGTCGCCCAGCTTGGGGTGGTTGCGGCCGTCGACGCGCACGACGATGTCGACGCGCTGACCGTTGACCTCGGTGTGACCGTAGAGGTAGCCGTCGGCGCCGAGCTCCTCGACGACGTCGACCGTGACGGCGAGGCCCTCGCCGGTCGTGTTGACGACGACGTCTTCGGGGCGGACGCCCACGGTGACGCTCTTGCCGGTCGCCTGGCCGACGGTGTCGCGGTCGACCGAGGTGACGGCGGTGCCGAACTGGATGCCGCCGTCGACGACGTCGGCGGGCAGCAGGTTCATGGCGGGCGAGCCGATGAAGCCGGCGACGAAGACGTTCTGCGGCTTCTCGTACAGGTCGCGGGGGGTGCCGACCTGCTGCAGGATGCCGTCCTTCAGGACCGCGATGCGGTCGCCCATGGTCAGGGCCTCGGTCTGGTCGTGGGTGACGTAGACCGTGGTGACGCCGAGACGGCGCTGCAGCGAGGCGATCTGGGTGCGGGTCTGGACGCGGAGCTTGGCGTCGAGGTTCGAGAGGGGCTCGTCCATCAGGAACACCTGGGGCTGACGCACGATCGCGCGGCCCATGGCGACGCGCTGACGCTGACCACCCGAGAGGGCCTTGGGCTTGCGGGCCAGGTAGGGCTCGAGGTCGAGCAGCTTGGCGGCCTCGAGGACGCGGGTCGCGCGCTCCTCCTTGCCGACGCCGGCGATCTTGAGCGCGAAGCCCATGTTCTCGGCCACGGTCATGTGCGGGTAGAGCGCGTAGTTCTGGAACACCATCGCGATGTCGCGGTCCTTCGGCGGGACGTCGGTGACGTTGCGGTCGCCGATGAAGATGTCGCCGCTGTTGACCTCTTCGAGACCGGCGAGCATGCGGAGGGTCGTCGACTTGCCGCAACCCGAGGGGCCGACCAGGACGAGGAACTCGCCGTCCGCGACCTCGAGGTCGATGGCGTCGACCGCTGCGCGGGTCGAGCCGGGGTAGAGGCGGGTGGCCTTGCTGAACGTGACTGACGCCATGATGTTTCTCCTTCACCGGCAGGTACGTGCCGGACGATCCTTCGTGAATGGATGGTGATCAGACCAAGAGGTCCGCGATGACCACCACCCGACAGTATGGCACCGAACCGAGACGGTCTCATCCCTCGTCCGGGTCGGGGACGGTATCGTCTTCATCACGGCGGCTCGGACACCCCCCCCGACCGGCCCGTGACCCTCGGGCGCTGCAGCCGCAGCCCCTCCCCACACCCCTTACGACGCGACGGCGACGAGCCGTGGCGCATCGGAGAGACCCGTTCCATGACTGACAACGCCTCGGACGACAAGACCCTCACGAAGAACCAGCGTCGCGCCGCCGCCCGCCAGAAGGCGCAGGCGGCCCGCAAGAAGCAGAAGCGCCGCCAGCGGACCGGTCGCGTCCTGCTGCAGGGAGGCATCGCCCTCGCCCTCGTGGCGGTCGTCGTGATCGTCGTCGTCGTGATCACGAACAGCATCCGTCCGGCCGGCCCCGGCCCCGCGAACATGGCCAGCGACGGCATCCGCATCGGTCAGGACTTCGTGGCCGACACGACGCCGGCTCTGGCGGCCGACGACGAGCCGGTGCCCTCCGCCACCACGGCCGCGAGCGACACCGTCGACATCGTCGTCTACCTCGACTACCTCTGCCCCATCTGCGGCCAGTTCGAGGCCGCCAACAACGAGTACATCGCCGGTCTGGTCGACTCGGGTGCGGCGACGGTCGAGTACCACCCGGTGGCCATCCTCACGAACCAGTCCGTCGGCACCCGGTACTCGAACCGGGCCGCCAACGCCGCGGCCTGCGTCGCGAACTACTCGCCGAACTCGTTCTTCGACTTCAACACCGCCCTGTTCGAGCAGCAGCCCGAAGAGGGCACCCGCGGCCTCGACGACGCGGCCCTGTCGGACATCGCGAGCGGCATCGACGGCGTGGTCGACCCCGCGCGCATCGCGACCTGCATCGACGACGAGGAGTTCGGCTCGTGGGTCACCGCCGCCACGCAGCGGGCGATCGACGGCCCCATCCCGAACAGCACGGTCGAGACCCTCGCCGGAACGCCCCTCGTGCTCGTGAACGGTCAGCGCTACGACCCGAGCCTGCCCTTCACCAACGAGGAGTTCCGCAACTTCGTCGTGACCGCGGCCGGCAACAGCTACGCCGACAGCAGCACCGCGACGCCGACTCCCGCTCCGGCCGAGTCGGACGCCCCCGCCGAGCCGGCCGAGTCGACCACCCCGGCGCCGACGGAGACCCCCGCGAGCTGAGCGGCCCGGGCCCGGGGGTGGGCAGGCCCGGCCCCGGGGGTCGCCGGGCCCGCACCGCCCTCCGGTCCGCGCCTCAGGTCGACATGCGGGGGTGGGGCAGGATCCCCGCCCCCTTGACCGGCAGCTCGTGCAGCGCGACGTCGCGGATCGCGCCCGCGTCGAGCGTCAGCGTCAGATACGTCGCGTGCGGCTGGCGGCGGCGGTCCGTCGGCGAGCCGGGGTTGAGCAGGCGCAGCCCGGCGGGCGTGGTGGTGTCCCAGGGGATGTGACTGTGGCCGAACAGCAGCAGGTCGGTCTCGGGGAAGAGGCGGTCCATGCGGGTCTCACGCGCCTCCTTGGCTCCGGTCTCGTGGACGACCGCGAGGCGGACGCCGTCGACGGTGGTCCGGACGACCTCGGGCAGCCGATCGTCGAACTCGGGGCCGTCGTTGTTGCCGCGGACCCCGATCAGGAGGCGCGCGCGGGTCTCGAACTCGTCGAGCAGTGGCAGGCCCGTCCAGTCTCCGGCGTGCACGATCACGTCGGCGCGATCGACGGCGGCCCAGACGGCGGACGGCACGGCCTTGGCCTTCTGCGGCACATGGGTGTCGGACACGACGAGCACGGAGGTCGGCATCCCCCCACGCTAGGGGCGCGCGGGAGCGATGCGGACCGTTATGGTCGGAACGGGGTTGGCTTGCTCTGTCGGCTCGTCAGCCTGACAGCATCGCACGACCAGAAACGAGGACGACACCGTGGGACTCTTCCGCAGCCAAGCCACCGAGGTGGCCCGGCAGGACGCCGCCGTGCGTCACTCGCTCTGGGCGGACGCCTTCGGCGCGCTCGCGACGCGCGCCGTGCAGATCATCGCCGTGGTCATCGTGGCCGCCGCCCTCATCTACGTGTTCCTCAGCCTCAGCCTGGTAACCCTGCCGGTGCTGCTCGCCCTCATCTTCGCGTCGGCGATGCTGCCAGTGGTGTCGTTCCTGCGGAAGCACCGGGTGCCGTCCGTGCTGGCGACCCTCATCTGCCTCTTCGCCGTCGTCATCATCCTCGGCCTCATCGCGTGGCTGATCGTCTGGGCCGTCGAGAACCAGGCCGCTTCGCTCGCCGAGTCGGCGACACAGGGCATCGAGCAGCTGCAGAACTGGGTCACGACCCTGCCCTTCTCGATCACCGACGATCAGATCCAGGGCGGCATCGACGCCGTGACCGACTTCGTCACCAGCGCCCAGTTCGGCTCGGGCGCCCTCGCCGGGGCCTCGGCCATCGGCAGCTTCCTGACCGGTCTCGTGCTGATGATCGTCGTGCTGTTCTTCTTCCTCAAGGACGGCCCCGCCATCTGGGAGTTCATGCTCCGTCCGTTCCGCGGCGAGCAGTACGCCCGTGCCCGTCGCATCGGCGACAAGACCGTCGCGACGCTCGGCGGGTACGTCCGCGGCACGGCGACGGTAGCGGCCGTCGACGCGATCGGCATCGGCGTCGGCCTGTGGATCATCGGGGTGCCCCTGGCGCTGCCCCTCGCGGTCGTCGTGTTCCTCACCGCGTTCATCCCGCTCGTCGGAGCGACGGCGGCGGGCATCCTCGCCGCGCTCGTCGCGCTGGTGGCCAACGGCGTGCCGGCCGCGATCTGGGTCGTCGTGGTCGTCGTCGTCGTCAACCAGCTCGAGGGCAACTTCCTCCAGCCGGTGCTGATGGGCCGCACGCTGCAGCTGCACGGCCTCGTCATCCTGGTCGCCCTGACCGCCGGCACGATCCTCGGCGGCGTCGTCGGCGCGGTCATCGCGGTGCCGGTGATGGCCGTCGCCTGGGGCATCACCCAGGTCTGGAACGGCGAGCACGAGCCCGCGGAGATGTTCCGGCAGAAGAGACGCGAAGAGGTCCGCTAGGGGCCCTGCATCCGAGGAGGCGCGGTGCGAGTTCGACTCGCACCGCGCCTCCTTCGTGCGCCCCGCCCCACCTCCGAAGAATTGTGCAGATTCTGCAGATAAATGGTTGCGAATCGTCAACCACCGAGTATGGTTGACATTCTGCAACCACAGGACCAGCCATCGGCGTCGGGTCCCCACCATCTCGAATCACCGGAGCGAACCTTGTCGCAGACCACGACCGCCGCGGGCACCAGGCCCGCCGCACCGCACGAACCGGGCGAAGCGCCCGGCATGAGCCACCGCGAAGTCCTCACCGCCCTGTCGGGGCTGCTGATGGGCATGCTCGTGGCGATCCTGTCGTCGACCGTCGTGTCGACCTCGCTGCCGCGCATCGTCAGCGACCTGAACGGCAGCCAGACCTCGTACACGTGGGTCATCACCGCCACGCTGCTCGCGACCACGGTCAGCACGCCGCTCTGGGGCAAGTTCTCCGACCTCACGAACCGCAAGGTGCTGCTGCAGGTGGCCCTCGTGCTGTTCGTGCTGGCCTCGGTCGCGGCCGGGTTCTCGCAGAACACCGCGACGCTCATCACGTTCCGCGTCTTCCAGGGCCTCGGCGCCGGCGGTCTGACCGCCCTCGTCCAGGTCGTCATGAGCGACATCATCAGCCCGCGCGAGCGAGGCCGCTACATGGGCTACCTCGGCGCCGTGATGAGCGTCGGCACCATCGGCGGCCCGCTGCTCGGCGGCGTGCTCACCGACACCATCGGCTGGCGTTGGAACTTCTTCGTCGGCGTGCCCGTCGGCATCGCCGCCCTGATCGTCATCCAGCGCACGCTGCACCTGCCCGCCAAGCCGAAGCGCAAGGTCGTCGTCGACTACTGGGGCGCCGGCCTGATCGCCGGCGGCGTCTCGCTGCTGCTCGTCTGGGTGTCCCTCGGCGGCAAGCAGTTCGAGTGGAACTCGCTCACCAGCTGGCTGATGGGCGTCGGCGCCGCCGTGCTGCTCGTGCTCGCCGTGGTCGTCGAGTTCCGCACCGAGGAGCCGATCATCCCCCTGACGCTCTTCCGCAACCGCACCTTCACCTTCGCCGTCGTCGCCTCGCTCAGCGTCGGCGTCGCGATGTTCGGCACCAGCGTGTTCCTCGGTCAGTACATGCAGCTGGCCCGCGGCCAGTCGCCCACCATGGCGGGCATCCTGACCCTGCCGATGGTGCTCGGCCTCCTCATCTCGTCGATGGTCGCCGGTGCGCTCATCTCGAAGTACGGCAAGTGGAAGCCCTACATGATCGTCGGCTCGGTGCTGCTCGCGGCCGGTCTGTTCCTCATGTCGACCATCGAGTACGACACGAACTTCGTCATCGTCTCCGTCTACATGGCGATGATGGGACTCGGCATCGGCATGGTCATGCAGAACCTCGTGCTCGTCGTCCAGAACTCGGTCGACGTGAGCGTCGTCGGGGCGGCCTCGTCGAGCGTCGCGTTCTTCCGCAGCCTCGGCGGCACCATCGGCGTCTCGGTCATGGGCGCCGTGCTCGGCACCAAGGTCTCGGGCTACATCACCGACGGTCTGACCGACGCCGGGGTCGACCCCAGCGCCCTGGGCAGCGGCGAGTCGACCACGAGCATCCCCGACCTCAGCACCGTCCCCGCCCCGATCCGCACGATCATCGAGTCGGCCTACGGCCAGGGCGTCGCCGACGTGTTCCTCATCGCCGCGCCGCTCGCGATCATCACCATCGTGTTCGTCTGCCTGCTCCCGAACGTCGAGCTCGGCACGAAGAGCGGCATCCAGCGTGCCGCCGCAGCCGCGCCGACCACCGACGGCGACGACCGCAGCGCAGGAGGCGCGGCGCCGGTCGACGGGAACGTCGCGTCGCCGGCGACCAAGGGGGCCGCGGCCACCGCCGCCCTGGCCCCCGCGGTCTCGAGCGCCCCGGTGACGACCGACGACGGTCCGAGCGACCGCGACGGCGACGCCCCGGTGTCGCCGACCGTCGGCTCCGGCTCTGCCTCCGGCTCCGATGCCGACGCCGGCGCGCTCCCGGGCGAGCGTCGCCACCACTCCCACACGGCCGCCCGCACCGGGACGATCGATACGATCATCGCGACGGGTGCCGCCGAGGTGGCGGGTCACCCGGTGACGGACGACGAGCTGGCCGAGAGCCCGGTGTTCTCGTCCCTGGTCGAGGAGAAGGATGTCGCAGCGGACCGATGACGCGACGCGGACGGGCGCGGTGCCAGGCGCACCGCGCCTCCCGGGCCCGGACGACGGGGGTCGCGAGGGCCTGATGGCCGGAGTGGTCGACGAGATCGGCTCGATGATGGTCGAGGCCAAGCGAACCATCGCGGCCGCGGCCTCGCGGTTCGACCCCGACGTGCCGCCGACCGCGTTCTACGTGCTGCGGTACGTGATGAAGCACCAGCCGTGCACCGCGGGCGACATCGTCAAGGCGATGGCGATGGACAAGAGCGCCGTCAGCCGTCAGGTGACGCTGCTGCGCGAGGCCGGGTTCGTCGACGTCGTGGCGGATGCGAGCGATGGGCGCGTGTCGATGCTCCGCAGCACCGAGCGGGCCGACGCGAGGATGCTCGAGGTGCGGCACGAGAACCGCGCCGTGTTCCGCAGCCACGTCGAGGGATGGACGGACGACGAGCTCGCCGAGTTCGCCGGCTGGCTCCGCCGCTTCAACACCCCTCCGGCGGCCGCCGCTCGCTAGCGTCCGGCGCGCGTCTTGCACGGAGAGGGACGTTCTGCGCCGTGGTCCGGCGGCAGAACGTCCCTTTCTCGCGAGGAGGCGGCGCTAGATCGTCGCGGTGTCGATCACGAAGCGGTAGCGGACCTTGCTGGCGACGACGCGCTCGTAGGCCTCGTCGACCTCGTCGGCGCCGATCGTCTCGATCTCGGCCCCGATGCGGTGCTCGGCGCAGAAGTCGAGCATCTCCTGGGTCTCGGGGATGCCGCCGATGTTCGAGCCGGCGAGGCTGCGACGGCCGCCGATGAGCGAGCCGGCCCGGAACGACTGCGGGTTCTCGGGCAGGCCGACGAACACCATGGTGCCGTTGAGGCGCAGGGTGCGCGCGTAGGCGTCGATGTCCATGTCGGCCGAGATCGTGTTGATGATCAGGTCGAACGAGTTCTTCAGGTCCGAGAACGTCGACGGGTCGCTCGAGGCGTAGTAGTGGTCGGCGCCGAGCTTCAGGCCGTCCTCCTGCTTCGACAGCGTCTGGCTGATGACGGTGACCTCGGCGCCCATGGCGTGCGCGATCTTGACGGCCATGTGACCGAGGCCGCCCATGCCGACGACGGCGACCTTCTTGCCGGGGCCGGCGCCCCAGTGCTTCAGCGGCGAATAGGTGGTGATCCCGGCGCAGAGCAGCGGGGCCGCCTCGTCGAGCGCGATGCCCTCGGGGATCGAGAGCACGTAGTTCTCGTCGGCGACGATCTGCTTGGCGTAGCCGCCGTAGGTGGGCTCGCCCGAGTACTGGCGGCCGTTGTAGGTCGCGACGTTGCCCTTGACGCAGAACTGCTGCTCGCCGGCGAGGCAGTTCTCGCACTCGCGGCAGCTGTCGACGAAGCAGCCGATGCCGACGCGATCGCCGACCTCGTGCTTGGTGACTTCGCTGCCGACCTCGGTGACGATGCCAGCGATCTCGTGGCCGGGCACCATCGGGAAGATCGCCTTGCCCCACTCTTCACGGGCCTGGTGGATGTCGCTGTGGCAGATGCCGGCGAAGGCGATGTCGATCCGGACGTCGTTCGGACCGACGTCGCGCAGCTCGACGGTGGAGTGCTCGAAGGGGGCGCCGGCGGACGGCGTCAGCAGGACGGGGACGGTGGTTGTCATGGGGTTACCTCCGGGGGTTGCGAGTGACTCGCGCGTCTGTGGGCGCGCTGATCTCCGACGACGCTGTGGGGGACTCCATGAGCCTAGGCGCGCCCGGCTGGGCCTCGCTCGTGACGGGAACCGTTCTCAGCTCGAGCACCGAGGAGGTGCGGCTCAGCCGAGCAGATCGGCCTGCCAGACGAGGGCGGCCGCCCCCACGAGCGGGCTCTCGTCGCTGAGGCCCGAGCGGACGACGCGCACCCGGCGGGCGTAGTCGTTGACCGGCGCCTCGTCGACGGCCTGCCGGACCAGATCGAGGTAGTCGTCGCTGACCCGCGAGAAGCCGCCGCCGATCGCGGCGACGTCGAGGTCGAGCAGGGTCGTGACCGACGAGATGGCCTCGCCGACGGCGGTGGCCGAGCGGCGGACCGCGGCGACGGCGATCGGGTCGCCGTCGCGGTATCCCGCGGCGAGGTCCTCGCCGCGCTCGCCCTGCCAGCCCTGGGCCCTGGCCCACGCGACGACGTTCGGCCCCGAGGCGATGACCTCGAGCGTGGCGGCCCAGGCGCTCTCGCCCGCGGGGCGGTCGGCGATCTGGATCTGGCCGATGTGACCGGCGTTGCCCGTGCCGCCCGACAGCAGGCGCCCATTGACGATCAGCCCGCCGCCCACGCCGGTCGAGACGGTGATCGCGAGGGCGTCGTCGACGCCCTGGGTGGCGCCGACCCAGTGCTCGGCGAGGGCGAGGCTCACGCCGTCGAGCCGGAGGGTGACGGGCGCCGCGTCGGGCAGCGTCGAGGCCGCGAGGGAGGTCACCAGCTCGCGCAGGGGGTACCCGCGCCAGGCCGGGAGGTTGATCGGCGACACGGTGCCCGCGACGAGGTCGACGGGGCCGGCGCTGCCGATGCCCGCGCCCACGAGCGCATCGCCCTCGGGCAGGGCGCCCAGCGCGTGGACGACGACGGCCCGCACCGACTCGGCCAGCTCGTCGGACGTCGCCGTCGCGCCCGTGGGGCGGCGGTCGCGGCTGCCGGTCAGGAGGGTGCCGTCGGCGGCGACGAGCGCGGCCTCGACCTTGGTTCCGCCGACGTCGACGGCCAGTGCGTAGTGGGTCACGTCGTCAGCGTAGCGGCGGGGTGCGACGCCGACCGGGCGCGGTCTAGGGTGACGTGTCGCCTCGCGTGTCCGACCGGGCGGCTCCCGTCGACGAGAGGCGCGCATGACCACCACCGAGGGCAGCATCGACGGCCGGAGCGACGGCGGAGCCGACGGGCGGGTCGTCGTCATCGGCGACGCGCTGATCGACGAGCTGCGCACCGACGAGGGCTCGAGCGATCACGTCGGGGGCGCCGGGCTCAACGTCGCCGTCGGGCTCAGCCGCCTGGGCGTGCCGACCACGCTGCTGGCGAGCGTCGGCGACGACGCCGACGGCCGCTCGATCCGCGACTTCCTCGACGAGCACGGGGTCGAGCTCGTGGCGACCGTCAACCCGCTCGGCACCGGCCGCGCCGTCTCGCTGCGGGTCGACGGCGAGCCCTCGTACGTGTTCACCGACGCGGCCGTCGACCGCGGGCTCGACTTCTCGCCCGAGCAGCTCGACGTGCTCGCGGCCGCGCCGCTCGTCGCCGTCAGCTCGTACCCCTTCGACGACGCCGCCCTGACCGACCGGCTGCTCGCCGTCGTCGGCGACGAGCCGCGACGACTCGTCGTCGACCCCAACCCGCGCCCGGGGTTCCTGCCGGGCGGCGACGCCCAGGTGACCGCGTTCGGAGCCGGGTTCGCCCGCGTGGCCGCCGCGTGCCTCCTGGTCAAGATCGGCGACGACGACGCCGCCCTCGTCACGGGCCGGTCGCTTGAGGAGTGGCAGGACGCGCTGCTCGCCGCCGGGGCCGGGGGAGTGCTGGCCACACGCGGCTCCGACGGTGCCGGTCTGCTGCTGTCCGGTCGCGACGAGCTGCGACGCGGCATCTCGGCCGCTGAGGGCGACGTCGTGGACACCATGGGGGCCGGCGACGCGACCTTCGCCTCGATCGTCTCGTCGCTGCTCGCCGACCGCCGCGACCCCGGCTCGGTCGACTGGGCCGACGCGCTGGGTCGGGCGATGGACGTCGCCGCGGCGACCGTGCGCTCGCCGGGCGCGCTGCTGCGCTCGCCGACGCTCTGAACGGTGCCGCGCCTCCTCGGAGCGGATCCGAGGAGGCGCGGTGCGCGACACGCAGGGATCAGGCGGTCGCCTCGTGGGTGCTGCGCGCCTTGCCCGACAGGTACCAGTGCGAGCGCGCACCGGTCTCGACCGGCTGCATGCCGACGACGACCTTGCCGCGCGAGTGGTGCTCGGCCAGGTCGTCGAACGCCTGCGCGATGTAGTCGAACGGGTAGAAGCCCGAGATCAGCACGCGCACCTTGTTCTCGGCGATCAGCTTGGCGACGGCGGCCAGCACCATGGCGGGCTCGGCGTCGTCGCGCTCGGGCCGGATGTAGCGCATCTCGATGTCGAGACGCTGCTCGCTCGAGCTGAACCGCGCCTCCGACACCCCCAGCGCCGTGGCCAGCGCCGGGTTGTCGCCGCCGAAGTTGTCGATGAACGCCGTGACCGGCCGGCCGGCGGCCTTCTCGATGCGTTCCTGCAGGCCGTCGCCGTACGTGATCGGCGTGATGCCGATCGAGCGCAGGTAGTCGTGGTTCGGCGGGCTGCACGTGCCGATGACCTTGGCGCCGGCCGCGAGGGCGAGCTGGCACTCGATGTGACCGACGCCGCCGGCCGCCGCGGTGATGACGACGATGTCGCCCGGCCCGAGGTGCAGCGACCGGACGACGTCGTAGGCGGTCGCCCCGGCGAGATAGAGCCCGCCGGCGACCTCCCACGGCACGTTCGACGGCTTCTTCACGATCGCCGAGGCGGGGACGGTGACGTACGTCGCATGCGCTCCGCCTCCGATCGCGTGCCCGATCACCTCGGCGCCGACCGCGAAGTCGCGCACGGCCGAGCCGCGCTTCTTGATGATGCCGGCGAAGCACGACCCCTGACGTGCGGGGAACTCCAGCGGCAGGCGGTCGGTGAAGTCGCCCTTCCGGATGAAGTTCTCGATGTGGTTCAGGCCCGCGCAGACGACCTCGACGACGACCTCGTCGTCATCGGGGACGGGCAGCTCCTGGGTGACGAAGTGCAGCTCGTCGACGTCTCCGTAGCGATCGAACTCGACGGCTCTTCCGGTGCGACTCATGTGCGACCTCCTCGTGGCGTTGCCTGATTCTGCGCCCGCGGCGGCGCGGACGTCCAGAGGCGGGGCCCGACACGCGCAGAGCGGCCGTCAGGTGCTCGCGGTCTACAGCCGGTCGGTCGGCACCGAGAAGGTGTCGCAGGCGGCGGGACCACCGGCGCGCCCGGTGTCGAACCACCGCTGACGCTGCTCGGCCGAGCCGTGGGTCCAGCTGTCGGAGTCGACCCGGCCACCCGACGCCTCCTGGATCCGGTCGTCGCCGACGGCGGCGGCGGCGTCGAGCGCGTCGGCGATCTGCGCATCGGTCACCGGCTCGAGGAACGTCGTCCCCGCGTCGTCCTCGACCGTCGACGCGGCCCCGACCCAGGCGCCCGCGTAGCAGTCGGCCTGGACCTCGAGCCGGATCGTGTCGGAGCCCGGCCCGGTGGCCGTGCGGTCGGCGCGGTCGAAGGCGCCGGTCAGCTGCTGGATGTGGTGGCCCCACTCGTGGCCGACGACGTACATCTGAGCGAGCGGTCCGGCGCTGGCCCCGTACTGCTCGCGCAGCTGGTCGAAGAAGTCGGTGTCGACGTAGAGCGCCCGGTCGGGCGGGCAGTAGAACGGCCCGGTGGCGCTCGTCGCGCCGCCGCAACCGGTGTCGACCGACGACGTGAAGAGGAAGAAGTCGGGGGTGGCGTAGTCGCCGAGGCCGAGGGTCGGGGCCTCGGCTGTCCAGTAGGTGTCGAGCGAGTCGGCGGCCCCCGCCATGCGACAGTCGATGCTCGCGTTCGCGTCGGCGCCGGTGGTGCAGCCCTCGAGCGGGGCGGCGGCGATCTGCTCGGGGCTGCCGCCCGTCGACCCGCCGACCAGTCCGCTGAGGTCGACCCCGGTGAACTGGTTGACCAGGGCGACGACGATGATCGCCACGATGCCCGTCCCGCCGGCCGCGATGCCGGTGGTGCGACCCCGGCCGCGCCGTCGGACCTTGCTGCTGTCGATGCGCGCATCGTCGTTGAATGACATGCGTCAGAAGGTACGCGGGTCGCGGGAGCCGCGGCCCGTCGAGATCAGGCCGGGTCGCCGCCCTCGGCGCGCTCGCGCTCGGCGCGGAGCAGGGCGCGACCGGCGTCGCGGTCCTTCACGCGCTGCTCCTCGTCGCGGACCTCGGCCAGGTTCGCGCGCTCGGTGACCAGCCAGGCGGGCATCTCCTTCAGCAGGTCGTGGATCTCGTCGGTGGTGAGGGCGTCGTCGACGCCGGCCCGGGCGAGGCCCGAGATGGTGACGCCGAGCTTCTGCGCCACGACCGGTCGGGGGTGCGGCCCCGTGCGGCGCAGCTCGGCGAGCCACTCGGGCGGGTTGGCCGTGAGCTCGGCGAACTCCTCGCGCGTGACGGGCGTGTTCTGGAACGACTCGGGCGTCGCCGGCAGGTGCACCCCGAGCTTCTTCGCGGCAGTGAAGGGCTTGAGCGTCTGCGGGGTCTTCTGGGTCATGACCGCAAGGGTACCGGTAGGCCGCCGCGCACCGACGCGACCGGGGCCGACCGGGCGCCCGGCCCCGGTACCCTGGGGCGATGACGACCGAGCCGACCCGCGCCTCCTTCCGCATCGGGTTCGTCCCCGGCGTCACGCTGTCGAAGTGGTCGCGCCTCTGGCAGGAGCGCCGCACCGATCTGCCCCTGACCGTCGTCGAGGCGGACCCCGCCCGCGCCCTGGACTCCCTGACCGGCGACGACCCCGTCGACATGCTGCTCGCCCGTCTGCCGCTCGCGACCGACGATGACCATTCGGTCATCCGCCTCTATGACGAGCGCGCCGTCGTCGTCGTCTCGAAGGACCACCCGCTCGCGGCGCTCGGCATCGAGCACGAGCTGACCGCCGCCGATCTCGAGGGTCAGACGCGTCACGACCTCGACCCGACCCTGACCGACGCCCAGGCCGTCGACGTCGCGGCCACCGGCTCGGGCGTCGCCGTCGTGCCGCAGTCGATCGCCCGGCTCCACTCGCGCAGCGGGCTCACCTACCGCTTCGTGTCCGATCTCGAGCCGACCGTCGTCGCGCTCGTCTGGCTGGTCGACCGCACCGACGACGACACCGACGACTTCGTCGGCGTCGTCCGGGGCCGCACCGCCCGCAGCAGTCGGACCAGGAGGCGCGACGAACCCGAGCAGACCGCCCCGGCGAAGAAGGGGTCGGCCCCCGACCCCCGCGGTGCGAAGCCGAAGCGCACGCCGCCGCAGGGCCGCGGCCCGCAGCGCGGCACCGGCCGCAGCCGCCCCCGCCGCGGACGCTGACCCGGGCGACCTGCTCGACCCGAGGCCTCGGCGCGACCGCGGGGTACGTCGAGGGGTACACCCGAGGCTCCCTCGCCCCTACCCCTCGGGGCTGAGTCGCCCGGCGGCTCGCGGGCGTACCGTCCACGCCACGATCGCATCGACGACCGGCCGATGGCGGTCGGCGCAGACGAAGGAGGCGCGATGACGTTCAGCAAGGGAGACCACGTCACCTGGAACACCCCGCAGGGCGAGACCCACGGCACCGTCAAGGAGAAGCGCGTCTCGGAGTTCGAGCACGACGGCCAGAAGTTCAAGGCCTCGCACGACGAGCCCTACTTCATCGTCGAGAGCGACAAGAGCGGCTCGACGGCGGCTCACAAGGAATCCGCCCTGAGCACGAGCGAGTGACGGCCGTCCGGCCGCGCACGCACCGCCCCACCACACCACGAACCGAGGAGACACCATGGCCGACCTGACCGATGTGCGCTGGAACGACGAGGCGCGCGACAAGATCCTGACCGACTCCGACCGCGTGCTGCAGGAGGCCGTGCGCGATGCGGCCGCCGCCCACTCCGGCGAGTCGTGGGAAGAGGCCTACAAGGCGATCAACGACGCCGTCAAGGACCGCTTCATCGACTACGAGCCCGGCCCGGACGTCCGCAAGTACGCCGAGGCCATCGAGCGCGGCGAGTACAGCTGACCGGCGCCTCCCGGGGGTGCGGGGTCAGCCGACCCGCGCCTCCGGGGCGTCCACCCGGCGCACGCGCGGGCTGAGGGCGACACCGGTCGCGACGACGAGCACGAGCCCGGCCAGGGCGACCAGGGCGACGGGCGTGCCGACGAGCTCGGTGAGCGGTCCGATCAGTACCTCGCCGAGGGGGATTCCCGCGAGCGAGCCCACGGCCAGGACCGAGAACACGCGGCCCCGGTACGCCCCGGGCACGAGCTGCTGCACGGCGACGTCGAGCGGCACCGTGAAGACCTCGAGACCGACGCTGGCGACGAAGAGGCCGACGCTGATCCAGAAGAACCAGTGCAGCGGATCGAACACGACGGGGTCGGTCTCGAGCGCGAACGACAGCAGGAGCAGGGGTGCCGCCAGGGCCCCGGCGCCGAGGCAGGCGACCCACAGCCGCACCCGCCCGCGCAGCGATCCGGCCCAGAAGGCGCCGACGATCAGCCCGAGGGTCTGCACGGCGCCGGCGTAGCCCCAGAGCAGGCGACCGAACGTCTGGTCGGCGATCAGGGGCCCGAGCACGTGGACGCCGCCCGCGAAGGCGAACTGGAAGACGAACGCCAGCGCGGCCGCGGCCGTCAGCCAGGGGGTCCGCACGACGAAGCCGAGACCGCTGCCGAGGTCGGCCAGCAGCGACGTCCCCCCGGAGGCGCGGGCCGCGTCGCCGGGGAGGCCCACGAACACGACGGCCGCCACCGCGAACACCGCTCCGCCGAGAGCCAGGGCGAGACCCGAACCGACCGTGCCGACGACCGCCCCGCCGGCGGCGAGGCCGACGATCAGGCCGACGTTCGCCCCGACCCGCACGAGCACCGTGGCGTCGCCGATCGAGCGGTCGCTCACCGTGTCGCGGACGAGCGCGTTCGTGGCGGGCCCGAAGAACGCGGCGGCGGCGCCGTTGACCGCGCTGATCACCGCGAGGGTGACGAGCGTCTCGGTCTCGGTCAGCATGAGCACTGCGGCGACGATCAGCGAGCCCGCCGAGACGAACGACGACACGACGGCCACGAGGCGTCGCGGATGGCGGTCGGCGAGCACCCCGCCGAAGATCAGCAGCAGGATGTTCGGCAGCGACCGGGCCACGACGACGAGACCGAGATCGACGGCGTCGGCGCCGAGGTCGATCGCGGCGAACACGATCGCGATCGGGGCGAACCCGCTGCCGATCCACGACACCAGGCGCCCGAGCCACAGGGCCCGGAAGGCGGGGATCCGCAGCAGCGACCAGGGCATCGCTCGACTCTATGCCGCACCGGGCGTCACCACCCGATCGCCGTCATGGGGGGTGACCACGACCTAGGCTGACCCCGATGGATGACTCCGCCCCCGCACCCGCCCCGGCCGTGGACGCCGCCGCCGGGAGCCTGCGCGAGCCGGGCCGCTATCGCAAGGGCATCGCCAAGCGCGAGGCGATCCTCGACGCCGCGCTGCCGGTCTTCGGACAGGTGGGCTTCCACGGGGCGTCGCTCCGCGAGATCGCTCGGCAGTGCGGGGTGTCGCATCAGTCGCTGATGCACTACTTCCCGACGAAGGACGAACTGCTCATGGCCGTTCTGCGCCGCCGCGACGAGCGCCTGCGGCGGCACTTCGACGACGAGGGCGGCATGCGCGTCGACGAGCTCGTCGAACTGGCCGAGTACAACGTCGACGTGCCCGTCGTCATCTCGCTCTTCATCACGGCGTCGGCCGAGGCCGTCTCGAGCGAGCACCCGGCGCACGAGTACTACCGCGACTACTACGACCGGATCGTCCGCTCGACGACGGCGTACCTCTCGGTCGCGGCGGACCGGGGCTGGCTGCGGCCGGGGTACTCCGCCGCCGCCGCGGCGCGCGTCGTGCTCGCCGTCCAGGACGGCCTGCAGCTGCAGTGGCTGTACGAACGCGACGCGGTGAACGTCGCCGAGCTCATGCGGCTCGTGATCGGCAGCGTGCTGACCGTGCCGACGAGCGAGCTCGACGAGGCGGTCCGCGAGGAGGCGCGGCGACGGCCGTAGCCGACCCGCGCCTCCTCGGTCACTTCGCGCTGATCCGCTGGAACTTGCGGATGCAGAGGGGCACGAACACGACGAGCATGACGGTGATGCCGATGAGCACGGTCGCGTAGGGGTGCTGCATGGTCCAGATGTCGGGCACCGGGGTGTTCCCGAGGTTGCCGAACGACGTGCGGGCGGCCTGGACGAGCGACGAGACCGGGTTCCATTCGGCGAAGACGCGCAGGGCCGTCGGCAGGGTGTCGCTCGGCACGAACGCGTTCGAGACGAAGGTCAGCGGGAACAGGATCATGAACGAGGCGTTGTTGATCGTCTCGGGGGTCTTGACGCTCATGCCGAGCAGCGCCATGACCCAGCTGAACGAGTAGCTGAACAGGAGCAGCAGGGCGACGCCGCCGAGGAACGACGCCGGCGAGGCGTTCACCCGCCACCCGACGGCGAGACCGGTCAGCATCATGATGACCATCGAGATCGTGTTGAGGACGAGGTCGCTGTTCGTGCGGCCGATCAGCACCGCCGACGGGCTCATCGGCAGGGTGCGGAACCGGTCGATGATGCCCTCTTTCAGGTCTTGAGCCATGGCGGCACCCGAGAACGTCGAGCCGAAGACGACCGTCTGCGCGAAGATCCCCGCCATCAGGAACTGCGTGTAGTCGGTGCCCTCGACCGCGATGGCCCCGCCGTAGACCTGGCTGAAGAGCAGCACGAACATGATGGGCTGCAGGACGGCGAAGATCAGCATGTCGGGTGAGCGGCGCACCTTGATGAGGTTCCGCTTCGTGACGGTCCAGCCGTCGGAGGCCCAGGTCGAGAGACCCGTGTCGGTGGCGGGCTCGAGGGTCTGCGCGAGCGCGGTCGTGGTGGTCATGCGCGGGCCTTCTTCTCGCTCGGGGCGTCGGTGGCGGAGGCGTCGTCGTCCGCGCCGGTGCGGTGGCCGGTCAGCTGGAGGAAGACGTCGTCGAGGGTGGGGCGCCGCATGCCGGCGTCGTGCAGCTCGATGCCCGCCGCGCCGAGGTCGGCCAGCGTCCGCTGCAGCGCGGTCGGGCCGTCGGTGACGGCGACCTCGAGCTGCCGGCCGTCGGCGTCGATCGCGGGCTCGTTGTCGCCGTGCCGCCGGAGGACCTCGACGGCCTGGGCCGATCGGGTCTCGTCGACCAGCGCCACGACCAGTCGATGACCGCCCACCTGCGCCTTGAGCTGATCGGCCGTCCCCTCGGCGATGACCGCGCCGCCGTCGATCACGGAGATGTCGTCGGCGAGGCGGTCGGCCTCTTCCAGGTACTGCGTGGTGAGCAGCACCGTCGTGCCGCCGTCGACCAGGCTGGTGATGATGTCCCAGAGGGCCAGCCGGCTGCGCGGGTCGAGACCCGTGGTGGGCTCGTCGAGGAACAGCACGCGCGGGTTCGTGACGAGGGCGCCGGCGAGGTCGATGCGGCGGCGCATGCCGCCCGAGAAGCCCTTGACCGGTCGATCGCCCGCGGCGGACAGGTCGAACACGTCGATGAGCTCGCGAGCACGCTCGCGGGAGACCTTCGCGCCGAGGTGGTAGAGCCGCCCGATCATGTCGAGGTTCTCGAAGCCCGTGAGGTTCTCGTCGACGGCGGCGTACTGACCCGAGACGCCGATCGATCGCCGGACGGCCTGGGCGTCGGCGACGACGTCGAGACCGGCGATGGTCGCCGTGCCGGTGTCCGGTCGTTCGAGGGTGGTCAGCATCTTCACGACCGTGGTCTTGCCGGCGCCGTTGGGGCCGAGCAGGGCCTTGACCGTGCCTTCGGGCACCGTCAGGTCGAGCCCGTTCAGAGCGTGCACCGGCCCGGACTTCGACCGGTAGGTCTTGGTGAGGCCCCGTGCTTCGATCATGGCCATGAGTGATCCGTCCTCCGCTGCCGTCGGTTCCGGGGAGCGGTCCCGGACGCGCTCAAGGTAGCGCGGTACCGGCCTGCGCGCCAGTGATATTTCATCAGTTCCGGATGCCGGGTCCGCCGCCGTGTTACGAGCTGATGTCAAACCTTGCCACGTGGCAAGTTCCGCCCTACATTCAACCCATGACCACCTTCGACGAGACGGCGGGGCCGTCCACCGCTGAACAGCTCCTTCCCGTCGGCATCGGCGACGACGCCGTCGCCCTCGCCCGCCGCTGGGCCCACGAGGCCTCGAGCGCCCCGAGCACCGGCTCGGCGCATCTGCTCGCCCAGGTGCTGAAAGACGAGTCGGGTCTCGCCTTCACCATCGGGTTCGTCGACCGCGTCGTCCGCCCCGAAGACCTCGGCGTCGCCGCGCGCAACCTCTCGACCCTCGCGAAGCAGGCACCGGCCTTCCTGCCGTGGCACTTGCGCTCCGCGGTGCGTCTCGGCGGCGTCATGGCGCCCGTGCTGCCGGGCGTGGTCGTCCCGATCGCCCGTCGCGTCCTCCGCGGCATGGTGGGCCACCTGATCGCCGACGCCCGCCCGGCCGAGCTCGGCGCCGCGATCGCCTCGATCAGACGAGACCGGACGCGCCTGAATCTGAACCTCCTCGGCGAGGCCGTCCTCGGCGACGCCGAGGCCGAGCACCGGCTCGCCGGCACCCGGGCGCTGCTCGCCCGCGACGACGTCGACTACGTCTCCATCAAGGTCTCCTCGATCGTCAGCCAGCTCTCGATGTGGGCCTTCGACGAGACGGTCGAGCGCGTCATCGAGAAGCTCACCCCGCTCTACGAGCTGGCCGCCCGCTCGCCCGAGCCGAAGTTCATCAACCTCGACATGGAGGAGTACCGCGACCTCGACCTGACGATCGCGGTCTTCACGCGCCTCCTCGGTCAGCCGCAGCTGCACGGCCTCGAGGCCGGCATCGTGCTGCAGACCTACCTACCCGACGCGCTCGGCGCCCTGCAGGGGCTCACCGACTGGGCGACGGCCCGGGTCGACGCGGGCGGAGCCCCGATCAAGGTGCGCGTGGTCAAGGGCGCGAATCTCGCGATGGAGACCGTCGACGCGACCGTCCACGAGTGGCCGCTCGCGACCTACGGCACGAAGCAGGACAGCGACACGAACTACAAGAGGGTCCTCACCTGGGCCCTCACCCCCGAGCGCACCCGTGCCGTGCGCATCGGCGTCGCCGGTCACAACCTCTTCGACATCGCGTTCGCCCACCTGCTGGCCGAGGCCCGCGGCGTGAGCGACCGCATCGAGTTCGAGATGCTTCTCGGCATGGCCGAGGGGCAGGCCGAGCTCGTCAAGAACGACGTCGGGGGTCTGCTGCTCTACACGCCGGTCGTGCACCCTCGCGAGTTCGACGTCGCCATCAGCTATCTCATCCGCCGCCTCGAAGAGAACGCGTCGAGCGAGAACTTCATGTCGGCCGTCTTCGAGCTGGCCTCGAACGAGACGATGTTCGAGCGCGAGAAGGGACGGTTCCTGGCATCGCTCGCCGCGGTCGACGGCGACACCCCCGCGCCGCACCGCGTGCAGAGCCGTCTCGACCCCGCCCAGGCCCTGGCGGCGCGCGAGCCCGGCAGCGGGTTCGAGAACGAGCCCGACACCGACCCGGCGCTCGCCGCCAACCGCGCCTGGGGCCGCGACATCGCCGCCCGGTCGGCCCACTCGACGCTCGGGGTCGACCTGATCGAGTCGGCACGCGTCACCGACGAGGCCACCCTCGACACCCTGCTCGACCGGGCCGTCACCGCGTCCGCCGCGTGGGCGGCCCGAGGAGGCGCGGGTCGAGCGGCCGTCCTCCGCGACGCCGCGGCGATGCTGTCGGCCCGACGCGCCGACCTGATGGAGGTCGCCGCCAGCGAGACGGGCAAGACCGTCGCCGAGGGCGACGTCGAGGTCAGCGAGGCCATCGACTTCGCCAACTGGTACGCCCACCTCGCGGAGGAGCTCGACTCCGTCGACGGCGCCCGCTTCGTGCCCGAGCGGCTGACGCTCGTCACCCCTCCCTGGAACTTCCCGATCGCGATCCCCGCGGGCTCGACCCTGGCGGCGCTCGCCGCGGGCAGCAGCGTCGTCATCAAGCCCGCCGGGCAGGCCCGCCGCTGCGGCGCGGTGATGGTGCAGGCCCTGTGGGACGCCGGTGTGCCGCGCGACGTCCTGACCCTCGTCGACGTCGACGAGGGCGACCTCGGGCGCCACCTGGTCTCGCACCCGTCGGTCGATCGGGTCGTCCTGACCGGCGCCTTCGAGACGGCTCAGCTCTTCACGAGCTGGCGTAACGACCTGCCCCTGCTCGCCGAGACCAGCGGCAAGAACTCGATCATCGTCACCCCGAGCGCCGATCTCGACCTGGCGGCCTCCGACGTGATCAAGTCGGCGTTCGGTCACGCCGGCCAGAAGTGCTCGGCGGCGAGCCTCGTGATCCTGGTCGGGTCGGTCGCGACCTCCGAGCGGTTCCGCCGCCAGCTGGTCGACGCCGCATCGACGATGCGCGTCGGCCTGCCCTCCGACCCGACGACGCAGATGGGCCCGATCGTCGAGCCCGCGCACGGCAAGCTCGAGCGGGCGCTGACGACGCTCGGGGCGGGCGAGTCGTGGCTGGTCGAGCCGAGGCGGCTCGATGAGACGGGTCGGCTCTGGTCGCCCGGCGTCCGCACCGGCGTCGCGGCCGGCAGCGAGTTCCACCTCACCGAGTACTTCGGTCCCGTGCTCGGCATCATGACCGCGGCGACGCTCGACGAGGCCATCGCGCTGCAGAACGCCACCGACTACGGGCTGACGGCCGGTCTGCACACCCTCGACCCGGCGGAGCTCTCGGTCTGGCTCGACGCCGTCGAGGCCGGCAACCTCTACGTCAACCGCGGCATCACCGGCGCGATCGTCCGCCGTCAGCCGTTCGGCGGCTGGAAGAAGTCGTCGGTCGGCGCCGGCGCCAAGGCCGGCGGGCCGAACTACCTCGTGCACCTCGGATCGTGGCAGCCCGCCGCCGTGGTCGGAACCCGGGAGGCGCGCCCCGGCTCGGCCGTCCTCGCCGCCGTCGAGGCCGCGACCCCGCTGCTCGGGGCGTCGGGGGCCGCGGCCGCCGACGATCTACGTGCCGCGGCGGCGACCGACGAGCACTTCTGGTCGACGGAGTTCGGCGTCGCCCGCGACGTCAGCGCCCTCGGGCTCGAGCGCGACCTGCTGCGCTACCGCCCGCTGCCCGTGACGGTGCGCATCGCCGACGGGGCCGACCCCGTCGACGCCGTCCGGGTGCTGCTCGCGGGTCTCCGGTCCGGCGCTCCGCTGACCGTGTCGACCTCGATCGACCTGCCGTCGGCGTTCGTCGCGGCGCTGGGCCGGCCGGTGCCGGTGGTGGCGCACGAGAGCGACGAGGCGTGGCACGACCGCGTGCGCGCGGGTGGGCTGCGGACGGAGCGCGTGCGGCTGGTGACGGGCGCGGGTGACGCGGACCGCGCCTCCTCGGCTCTGTCGTCGGCGCTCGGCGGCGACCCCTCGGTGGCCGTGTTCGACTCGGCCGTGACCCCGACGGGGCGGCTCGAGCTGCTGCCGTTCCTCCGCGAGCAGGCGATCGCGATCACGGCGCACCGGTTCGGCAACCCCGACCCGTGGAGCGAGTCCGTCATCTGAGCGGGGTGCGGCGGGTCGGCGTCGTCGAGGGCGGGCGGCGCTGGTCCGCCGCCGATGACGGGAGCCCGCCGCACCTCCTGATGCCCCCGCGCGGGTTCACGCGTGCGAGGGCTCGGGCGGGCGAGCGCCCGGGCGAGCGGGGATTCAGACCGGGGGCCGGCCGGCCGCGTACCAGGCGGCGAGTCGGCTGAGGCCCTCGTCGAGGCCGACGGCCGGCGTCCACTGGAGGTCGTGCCGGGTGCGGCGCTGGTCGAACCAGTGCGCGGTCGAGAGCTGCTCGGCCAGGAACCGCGTCATGGGCGGTTCGTCTGCGCCCGGGCGCACGGCCCACAGCCTCTCGACGAGCGAGCCCGCCGTTCGGGCGACGCCGGCAGGCACCCGGAGCCGCGGTGCCGGCACCCCGGCCGCCAGACAGATCCCCGCCATGAGGTCGGCGACCGTCCGCGGCTCGCCGTTGGTCAGCACGTAGGCCCGACCGCTGACGGCGTCGACGCGTTCGAGCGCGGCCGCGATGCCGGACGCCGCGTTGTCGACGTAGGTCGAGTCGATCAGGGCCGCCCCGTGGTCGAGCAGCGGCAGGCGCCCCGAGCGGGCCCGATCGACGATGCGGGCCACGAGCTGCGTGTCGCCCGGGCCCCAGACGAGGTGCGGCCGCACCGCCACGACGCGCAGATCGGCGTCGGCCGACTGCAGCGCGAGCCGCTCGGCGGCGGCCTTCGTGCGGGCGTAGTGGCCCCGGGCGTCGACGGGCGAGGCGGGGTCGGCGTCGCCTCCGACGATCGACGAGCCGGCGTGCGCGACCGACGGTGACGAGACGAAGACGAGCCGGGGGACCGAGGAGGCGCGCATCGCCTCGATCAGCGACCGCGTGCCGCCGACGTTCACGGCCTCGAAGTCGGCGGGCGCGCCGGCCAGCGAGACCTTCGCGGCGAGGTGGACGACCGCCTCGTGCCCGTCGACGGCGGACGCCACGGCGGCGTCGTCCGTCATCGAGCCGAGCGCGTCGCGCACCCCCGCGACACCGGAGGGGCGGCGCTGGAAGGTCGTGACGTCGTGCCCGGCGTCGGCGATCGCCCGGGCGACGGCGCCGCCGAGCAGGCCGCTCGCCCCGGTGACGAGCACCTTCACGGGCGGCGCATCCGTCCGCCCGAGAGCACGGAGGCGGCCCAGGCGGCGAGGCCCGAGCGGTCGATCTTGCTGTTGTGCCGCACGTCGGTGGGCAGGCCGGGCACGACGAGCACGGCGGCGACGGGGTGACCCGAGGCGGCCTCGACGGCCTCGCGCACGGCCGCGGCGAGCGGCGTCGGGGCGAGACCGGGTCGGCGAGCGGCCGGCGTCGTCTCGGCCACCACGACCACCTGCTGCGTGCCCGCCGGGCCGATGCCGACGACGGCGGCGCGACCGACGCCCTCGACCCGTTCGACCGCCTGCTCGGACGCGACCGGCGTCAGCACGCCCGCGGCCGTGGTGATCACGTGGGGCAGACGCCCCTCGACCCAGAGCCGACCCTGCTCGTCGAGGTGCCCGACGTCGCCGGTGCGGTGCCAGCGGGTGTCGGGCGTCGAGCCGAGCCGACTGGCGCGGTGCGTCAGCCAGAGACGGTCGTAGTGGTCTTCGACGTGCGACGCCGAGACCACGATCTCGCCCGTCACGCCGGGCGCGGCGGCCGGCTCGCCGGAGGCGCGCCCCGCCTCGTCGAGGCCGGCGATCCGCACCGAGGTGGTCGCCCCGGGCAGCCCGACGCAGACTCCGCCCGCGTCGTGGGCGCCGGCGGAGAGCCGGTCGGCGCGATCGGCCGCGGCGGCGCGGACGCCCTCGAGCGTCACGTCGGTGAGCAGCAGCCCCTCGGTCATGCCGTACGGGGTGTGCGGGGTCGCGTTCGGCATCAGCCGTCCGGCCGCGGCCAGCAGCGACTCGGACACGGGCGCCCCGGCCGACAGGAAGGTCTCGACGCCCGACAGCGCCGCCCGGTCGGCGGCGTCGAGAGCCCCGGACGTGGCCACGACGTTCGTCAGAGCGGCGGGCGAGAGGAACACCACGGTCGCGTCGACCGCGGCGGTGGCCGCGGCGACGGCGCGGGCGGTGAGGGTGCGGGGCTTCGTGACGTCCATGTCGGGGGTGACGCTGGTCGCCCCGAGGGCCGGGCCGAGCAGGGCGAACGGCGCGAAACCGGCGACGAGACCGGTGCCGGGGCCGACGCCGTACTGCGCGGCGAGGGCGTCGCGGAGGGCCGTCAGCTGGCCGTGGCGGTAGACGACGCCCTTCGCGGGCCCGGTCGAGCCCGAGGTGAAGAGGATCGCGGCCTCGGCGTCGCCGGCGGGCGACTCGGGCAGCTCGGCGAGGGCCTCGTGCGCCCGTCGACCCAGCGCCGCGATCTCCGGCAGCGACGCCTCGACGCCGAGGGCGCGTCTCGTCACCTCGGGGAGGCGCGTGGTCGAGATCACCCGACCGGGCCAGCCCAGGGCGCGGGCCGCGGTGAGTCCGGGCAGCTGCCCGATCACGTGGTCGGGCCAGGCGCCGCGGACGGCCCGGGTGAGGCCCCGCACGCCGAGACCGGCGTCGGCCACGACCACGACGGCGCCGATCCGCAGGCAGGCGTAGAGCACGGCGGTGAGGTCGGCCCCGGGCTGCACCAGCAGCGAGACGCGGTCTCCCGGGCGGACCCCGTGCTTGCGCAGACCCAGCGCGATCTCGTGGACGCGTCGCGACAGGAGGCGCCAGCTGACCGAGCGCGGGCCGTCCGCTCCGGTCGGCACCATCTCGATCAGGGCGGTGTCGGTGCTCTCCGAGAGGGCGTCGAGGTACGACCAGAGCGGACGGTCCTGGGAGGCGGCGGAGACGAGCCGCGCCTCCTCGGCCATGCGTTCGGCCGAAGCGGCCGCCGCTGCGGCGGTCGCCTCGTCGGCACCCGCCCCGAGGGCCTTGTCGGCGGCTGCGGCGCCCGCGGCGCCCGCGCCGTCGAGACGCGAAGGCCGCGACGGGCTCGACGGGCTCGCGGGGGAGTCGCCGATGCTCGAGGCGCCGTCCGTCGAGCCGTCGGGCAGCCGGTCGCCCAGCCAGGTGAGGACGGCCGACGCGTAGTCGACGTCTTCGGCCACGAGGTGGCCGGCGCCCTCGAAGCGGTGCACGTCGGCGTGCGGCAGGCGGTCGACGAGGTCGTCGAGGTACCGGTCGCCGAAGATCGGATCGCGGGGGCCCCAGAGCATCAGGGCGGGCACGTCGAGCTCGCGCACGGCCTCGGCGATCCGGTCGAGCTCGGGTGCGCTCTCGTGATCGTCGTCGACGGGGATGTCGGCGACGAAGCCGCCGATCCCGCCCCGTCGCGCCGCCGTGCGGTAGGGGGCGCGGTAGGCCGCGCGCACGTCGGCGGGCAGCGCGGGGTGCCCGAGCGCGAGGGTGACGTCGACGAACGCGGTCGTGCCGACGGTCGCGCCGCCGAGGACCCCGCGGGCCAGCGCCAGACGGAGGGGAGCGGGGATCGGCGTGCCCTCGGGCTGGTGGATCGCCGTGTTGAGCAGCATGAGGCCGGCGAGCCGCTCGGGGTGGTCGACGGCCCAGCCCATCGAGACGACGCCGCCCCAGTCGTGACCGAGGGTGACCACGGGGCCGTCGAGCTCGAGGGCGTCGGTCAGGTCGCCGAGATCGGCGACGCGGCGGGCCAGCGCGTGCGGCGACCCGGTGCGCTCGGACCAGCCCATGTCGAGCTGGTCGACGGCGACGACGCGCCAGGCGGCCCCGCCCGCGGCCGCGGAGGCGACCGTCGAGGCGACGAGCTCACGCCAGAGGTACGACCAGGTCGGGTTGCCGTGCACGCAGAGGATCGTGCCGACCGGCTCGGCCCCCAGCTCTGCGAGGGCGTCGCCGTTGTCGAGCACGTGCCAGCGTCGGGAGGCGCGGTGCGAGCCGAGCCCGTACGGCACGTCGACGAGGCGCGACCAGGCCGGGTCGAGACCGGGGAGGTCGTCGGGGGGCAGCTGGGCGGGCGCCGTCGAACGGGCGGCGCGGGGGAGGCGACTCACCAGGCGAGCTCCATCATCGCGGTGTTGATGCCCGAGCCCACTCCCATCAGCAGGACCCGGTCGCCCCGCGAGAGGGTCTTCGACTCCTCCACCAGGGTGATGGGGATCGATGCCGGTCCGACGTTGCCGAGGGTCGGGTAGGTGAGGGGCACCCGCTTGCGGTCGATGCCGGCCGCCTTGACGAACGCGTTGGTGTGGACGTCGCTCACCTGGTGCATGACGTAGCGGTCCATGCCCTGCCAGTTCCAGTCGGGCTTGGCCTCGCGCCAGGCCGAGACGACGAGCTCCATGCCGCGTTTGAGCAGCGCCTTGGCATCGGTGAACATGCCGTCGACGCTGCCGACGCAGAGGTCGTAGTTCTCGGTCGCCGCGCGCGTGACCCCGCCGAGGATCCTGTGGCCCTCGGGGTGCAGATCGGCGCGCCCGATGACGGCGGCGGCCGCGCCCGAGCCGAGGGTGAGACTGGCGAACTCGCTCATGAAGTCGTCGCGGTCGAAGCCCTCGGTGAGCAGGCGGTCGATCGTGTTGACCTGCACGTCGTCGGCGTCCTCGCCGTCGATGATGACGGCGTAGTCGATCTGGCCGGCGTCGATCAGCTGGGCGGCGAGGGTCATGCCGTTGACGAAGCCCAGGCAGGCGTTCGCGATGTCGAAGTTGGTCGCCGACGACGGCAGGCCAAGGCCGTGGTGCAGGCGCACGGCCACCGAGGGTTCGAGGTGGGGGCGCGTGACGGACGTGTTGATCAGCAGCCCGACCTGATCGGGGCGGACCCCGGCCTCGGCGAGGGCGCGCTTCCCGGCATCGATGGCGGCCAGGTCGAAGCTCTGGTCGGGCCCCCAGTTGCGGCGCTCGTGGACGCCCGCCACCCTCTGCAGCAGGCCCGTGGGCATCCTCAGGCGCTTGAGCACGGGACGGAGCTTCTCGTCGATGCTCTCGGAGGTGGTGACCCGTTCGGCCATCGTGCTGGCGACCGACAGCAACGCCGCGTTGCTGTGCCGGGTCGTGGCGTTTCCGTTCACCGGAACTCCCTGTCGAATTGTCTGGGTGGGCTGGCGCCGGCGCGGCTGAGCGAGGGGTGCCGATCAGGGCCGGGAGATCGTGGCATCGAATCGATGCATCCTGACGAGTTTACGGCCACCGCCTCTGAGCGGTTGCCAGGTTGCCGGGGCACAGACATGCCGATCGGGGCATGTTCGCGCCTCACGCGCGGGGGTCTCGAGGCAGCCGGACGACCGACCGTCGGTCGCCCCGCGTCCACCAGACGAGATCGGCCACGGCCCAGACGACCGCGCCCACCGCGGCGAGCACGACGACGACCGTCACGACGGTCACCGAGCCGCCGCCGACGAGCAGGGCCGCGACGATGCTGGCGACGACGACCAGTGCGCAGCCGATGGTGAGCACGGGCAGCACGCGTCCGCCGCGCTTCGTCAGCAGCCAGTTCGGCACGTCGGGGTCGACCCGGACGCTCTTCTCACGCATCCCGCCAGGCTATCCCGGCGAGCCCGGTCCGGCCCCGTCGCCCGGGTACGCTCGTCGCATGAGCACCCCGCGCCGGCCCTTCTGGATCCTGACCAAGACCGGCAGCGTGCTCCCGGCCGTGCTCGAGGCGGCGCTCGGCGTCTTCGGCCTCGTGGTGCAGATCGGCACGATGACCTCGGGTCGTCCGGTCGAGCCGGTCGCGTACGTCGTGCTGGTCGTCGCGCTGCTGCTCATCGCGCAGGGTGTCGCCGACCTCGTCTGGTGGTCGCGCGACGACCGGCGGGCGAAGGCGCGCCAGGGCTGACCCGCGTCCGCAGGCGGTGCGTCGCGAGCAGCAGCACGACGACGACGCCCACGCCGACCAGGGTGTCGACGCCCCGCCACACGACCAGCTCGCCGATGTCGACGGGCCCTGCCAGGGCCGACATGCCGAGCGCCATCGGCGTCACGAAGAGCAGCGTCAGGCCGTAGTTGCGCATGACCGCGAGCTCGGCCGCGAACTGGAGCACCCCGAACGCGACGATCAGCCAGGGGGTGCTCGGCTGCAGCGCGAGGAGGCCCGCGGCCACGACGACGCCGGCGAGGGTCCCCAGGAGGCGGTGGCCGGCCCGGACGAGCTGCGTCGCCGTCGCGCTGCCCACGACCGGCACGACGGCCGAGACCATCGCCCAGTAGGGGTTCTCGAAGCCGGCGGCCACGCTGATCAGACCCGCGACGAGCGACGCGAGCAGGCAGATGCCGGCGTGGACGAGGGTGCGGCGACGATCGAGGAGGCGCGGGGCGCGCCTCCTGATCCGTCCCGTCTCCGATGCGAGGGCTCGACGACCGCTCGGCGTGAGGGCCGCGGCGCCGGAGGCGAGCAGCGCGAGCGCGAGGCTCGCCGGCGCGACGACGGACGCCGCTGCGACCGCGGCGCCGTCGGCGGGCAGGAAGGCGCAGACGCCGAGGCCGAAGACGAAGAAGAGCGGCCCCGGCGGGCTCCAGCGGCGGAGGTCGGACACGAGGGAGGCGAGCCCGGCGACGATCGCCACGACGACGACGAGACCGGGGTCGGGGGTGGACAGCGACGAGAGGGCGGCTCCGAGGACGACGCAGGCCACCAGCCCGGCGCCGGCCTCGAGCTGCATCCCCAGGCGCTGGAGGAGGGGCAGACCGCGCCCGAACGCCGAGGCGAAGGCCCCGAAGGTGGCGTAGGGAGCCCACTCGAGGTGCCCGAGCAGCGCGAGCACGACGAGGGGCGCCACGACCGAGACGGCCACGCGGGCCGCCGGCAGGTGCGCCGAGTCGTGCGGACCGAGGCGGAACAGGTCGCCCGGGCGGGGGAGGATGCGGCTCGGGGCGGTGTCGGTCATGGGGTCCTCTCGAGGGCGTCCGTCGTGCGCTCGTCGTCGAGGTGCTTCACGGGTGAATCATCGGTCGAGAAGCAGTTTACCTGTGAACGATCGCTATGATCGCGGGATGCGCGACGCCATGGACCACGTCCACGACCAGTGGAGAGGGCTCCGCCCCGATCTCGACGTCGAGGCGATCCTCGTGGTGGGGCGGATCACCCGCATCGCGCGGATCGTCCAGCGGCAGAGCGACGAGCTCCTCCGGGCGCACGGCATCAGCCGGGCCGACTTCGACCTGCTCGCGGCCCTCGTCCGCCGCGACGTCCCGTCCTCCCCGACGCAGCTCGCCGACGAGACCCTGCTCTCGCCGCCGGCGATCACGAAGCGCATCCGGGTGCTGACGACCGCGGGTCTCGTCGGCCGCCTCGACAATCCCGACGATCAGCGCGGCTACTTCGTCATCCCGACGGCGGCCGGGCGGAGCGTGCTCGACGCCGCGCTCGGACCGCAGCTCGCCGCCGAGAGGGCCCTGCTGGCAGACCTCGGGCCCGAGGCCCGCGCCCTGCTGGGCGACGGGCTCCGGGCCCTCCTGGTGGATCTCGAGTCGGGTCAGCGACGCATGGTGACCGGCTTGGACCAGCGCGACGCCGACGTGTAGCCGGGCTTCGAGCCGGTGACCTTGACGCCGATGCGGTGACCGGCGTCGGAGGCCTTCGTGCGGTACGTGGTGCCCGTCGCGCCCTTGATCCACGACCCGTCGCGGGTCCACTGGAACGTCCACTTCGTGCCCGTGGTCCAGGTGCCGCGCTGGGCGGTCAGCGTGCTCCCGGCCTTGGTCGAGCCCTTCACGCCCGGGGTGCCGGCGGTGAGGGTCAGCGGCTTGACGGTCGCGGCGTTCGACGCGCGGGCCACCGCGGTGTGCCCGGGCTTCGTGCCCGTGACGACGACGGTGATCGCGCGGTTCGCGTCGGAGGCGGTGGGCGCGTAGGTGGCCGCCGTCGCCCGCGAGATGGCCTGGCCGTTGCGCTTCCACTGGTACGTGAAGGTGGTGCCGGCGGTCCAGGTGCCGGTCTTCGCGCCGACCTTGCCGCCGACGGTCGCCTTGCCGGTGACGGTGGGTGCGGCGCTGGCGAGCGGGGCCGGCTTGACGACGACCGCTGCCGACGTCTTCGAGGCGGTGGTGTAGCCGGACTTCGAACCCGTCACGACGAGGCTGATCCTCTTCGAGGCGTCGGCCGCGGTCGTCTTGTAGCTCGACCCGGTCGCCCCGGCGATCGCGGCGCCCTCGCGCAGCCACTTGTAGCTCAGCGCCGTCCCCGAGGTCCAGGTGCCGGTCTGCGCGGTGAGGGTGGAGCCGACGGTCAGGGTGCCGCGGATGGCCGGCGTGGGCGCCGTCAGCGTGAGGGGCTTGGGGGCCACGGGGGGCTTGGCGGGGGTCGGGGCCGGGGTCGGGGCCGGGGCCGACGGCAGGGCCACGGTGGAGGCGCTCCCCGGGGTGTACGCGTACTGGCTGACCCAGTCGACGAGGAGGTGCCCGTCGACGTTCGCGGCGGGCTTCGTGCCGTTCGTCGCCGTCTGGAGCACCCAGTGCATCGGCGTCTTCGGGATGTTCGTCGTGGTCGAGGCCACGACGACCCCGTCGAGCAGGTAGCTGATCTTCGTGGGGGTCCAGTCGATCGTGTAGGTGTGCCACCCGGTGTACGACGTCCTGGTGTCGGCCCACATGTCGTTGTTCCACGGCGTGCCGAGCTGGTGGTTGAAGGCCTGGGTCGTGCCGTCGAGGCTGCCCTCGGGGAAGTTGATCTCGCCGTTCTCCCACACGTTGTCGTCGTCCCAGAGCAGGAAGGCGGTGCCGTAGCCGGGCAGGGCGTCGGCCTTCATGCGCACGCTGTAGCGGCCGTAGGTCTGACCGCCCCACTGGCCGTTCACCAGCGGGATGGGGGCCGCGGCGCGGGGCACGCCGTCGGAGCCGGTGTGCAGGTGCATGTCGAGGACGCCGTCGTGGACCGACAGGATGTCGGCCTCGTAGCGGCCGATCTTCCAGGTGTCGCCGAAGCCGTCGTAGGTCATCCACTGCTTGGCGTAGGGGCCGGGGAACCCGCCCTTGGCCACAGGGGTCGAGAAGTCGTCCTTGAAGGTCTGGGTCCAGCCCGAGAGGTTCCCGTGCAGGAGGGACGTCGAAGCGGCTGCGGGGTCGGTCGCGGTCTTGCCGGCGATGACCGAACCGGTCGCGGCGTCGGCGCTCGTCGCGCTCGTCGCCACCAGTGCCGACGCGAGCAGTGCGCCCGCCACGATCGTGGCGCTGATCGACAGCGATCGTGAGGATGTCCGTGTGACCATGTCGCGGTGTCCCTTCCCAGGAATATCGGAAGGGCAAGCGGGTGCTTCGGGGGAGAGGTCCGGCAGACCCGACGATCGCTCGTCGGGGTACAGCGCGCCGCGGAGCTTCGGGTTCCTCGGTGCTCCACAAGTCTGCGCTCGGGGGACGAAACCCGTCATCCCCCAGCACGGGTCGCCCTCGTTGGGGGGAGCGCTGGAGCGTCTGTCCTCCTCGCTGTACCCCATCGCGGTCCGGCGACGTGCGAAGGCCCCGATCGGGATCGATCGGGGCCTTCGGAGGGAGCCGCCTGTCGGATTCGAACCGACGACCTTCGCTTTACAAGAGCACTGCGCTACCGGACTGCGCCAAGGCGGCTGACACGACCACCCTACAAGCCCGGCGAGACCCCGTGGTCCTGCCCCGAGGCGCCGACCTCGGGGTACGAGAGGGGCCGCGATTGGCGCGCGGGCGGTGTTCAGTGGTGAAGTAGACGCACACGGCGCCGGCCGTGTCCCGGCCCGGATCACGAGGAGCCCCCATGACCAACATCCTGACCGCCATCGGTTCGATCGCCCTGCTGCTCGTCGGCTGCGCCCTCTTCGCGTACTCGTTCGGCTCGGGCGAGCCCAACGCCATCATCTTCTTCGCCGGCATCGTCGCCATGACGGGGTCGTTCTGGCTGCCGATCACGGTCATCGGCAACAGCCACGAGACCTGGTGACGCGGCACCCGTGAACGACGACGACCCCGGCGCTCGAGAGCCGGGGTCGTCGTCGTCTGACGGCCGCGGGGATCAGGCCCGGTCGAGACCGCCCAGATGGCGGGCGACGTCGACGCGCTTGCGCGGCTTCTCGTCGGCACGCGGACGGTCGCGGCCGCCCACGTAGAGCCAGCCCAGCAGCTTCTCGTCGCCGGTCAGCCCGTGAGCGGCGTGGACCTCGGGGGCGCGCGTGTGCGTGCCGGACCGCCAGAAGACGCCCCAGCCCTCGTCGTCGAGCACCAGCGACAGCAGATGGGCCACGCCCGAGGCGACGCTCTCCTGCTCCCACTCGGGGACCTTGCGACTCGGCTTCGGCGACGAGACCACCGCGATGACCAGGGGCGCCCGGAGCGACTTCTGCTCGAGCTTCTCGGCGTCCTTGCCCTCGGCCCCGTCGGCGGCGGCGAGCGACCGGCCGATGATCCGACGGTCGTCGCCCCGGAGCTCGATCAGACGCCACGGACGCATCGACGAGTGGTCGGCGACCGTGGCCGCGGCCTCGACCGCCGCCACGAGCTGCTCGTGCGAGGGGGCCTCGTCGGTGACCTTCGACCGCGAGCGTCGGCGCCCGGCCGCCGCGGCGACGGTCGTCACGAGGTCACTCGGCGGCCGACGCGGGCTCGTCGCCCTCGCGGAAGCTGAGCGAGACCGAGTTCATGCAGTACCGGTCGCCGGTCGGCGTGCCGAACCCGTCGGGGAAGACGTGCCCGAGGTGCGAGCCGCAGGTGGCGCAGCGCACCTCGGTGCGGACCATGCCGAGGCTGTCGTCGTCGATCAGCTGCACGGCGTCGGGGTTCACGGACTCGTAGAAGCTCGGCCAGCCGCAGTTGCTGTCGAACTTGGTGCCGCTCTTGAACAGCTCGGCCCCGCAGGCGGCGCAGGCGTAGACGCCGGCGCGGCTCTCGTCGAGCAGCTCGCCCGTCCACGGGCGCTCGGTGGCGGCCTCACGCAGCACGGCGTACTGCTCGGGACCGAGCTCGGCTCGCCACTGCTCTTCGGACTTCTCGACCTTGTACGACACGGTTGACTCCTTGATGTTCGGGACTCCCCATTCAACACGGTCCCCCCGACAGTCATTCCTCGGGGGAGCGGACGCGACGCCCAGCCGCCCCGGGGCGTCCGCCTAGAATCCACGGATGCTCCTCGCCGACCGGTTCCGCGCCCATGCCGAGGCGGCCGTGCGCGAGCGGTCGCCCCTCTACGACGAGTGGTCGCGCGGCATCGCCGACGATCCCGACGTGCTCGCTCTGATCGGGAGGGCCCCGGAGGCGCGGCGCCAGCCGGCCCTCGTACTCGCCGTCGCACGCTGGCTCGGCGCGCCCCTCGAGCCGTGGCCGAGCCTCCGGGAGTGGATGCTCGCCCACCCCGACGCGCTCGTCGCCGAGCTCGGGCGGCGGACGACGCAGGTCAACGACGTGCGCCGACTCGGCCCGGTGTCGCTGGCGCTGTCGCGGGTCGACGGTCCCGTCGCGCTGCTCGAGGTGGGCGCGTCGGCGGGGCTGTGCCTGTTCCCCGACCGCTACGCGTTCCACGCCACCGCCCGGGGCGACGGCGTCGACGTCGACCTGCGCTGGGGCGACCCGGTCGGCGACGTCGTCGTCGGACTCGACATCGACCTCGGGTCGGGAGCCGACGCCCCGCCGAGCGCCCTCGCCGGCGCCGTCTCGGCCGGCCGGGTCGAGCTGCCCGAGATCGTCTGGCGCGCCGGTCTCGACCTCGATCCCGTCGACGTCACCGACCCCTCGGCCGTGTCGTGGCTCGAGACCTCCCTTCCGCCGGGCCCGTCGGACCGGGTGGACCTCCTGAGACGGGCGGTCGCGGTCGCCCGGAGCGCGCCTCCTCGGATCCTCCGCGCAGACGCGGTCGACGGTCTCGCGGCGGCGGCGGCGGACGCCCCGACCGACGCCCGCCTCGTCGTCGTCTCCACGGGGACGCTCGTCTACCTGCCGGGCGCGAGGCGTCAGGCCTTCGTCGACGCCGTCCGCCGACTCGACGCGAGCTGGATCTCGTACGAGCGACGCGACCTCCTCCACGACGTCGTCGTCCCCCCGCACGCGGGGCTCGCACCGGGCGGCGACTTCGCGGCGCTGGCCCTCGACGGGCACGCGCTCGCGGTCGGCGACGCCCACGGCACGCGGGTGCGGCTGCTGCCCTCTTGAGCCGCCCCGCAAGCGCCCGCCCGTAGGATGACGACGATCGAGAGGGCAGGTGGATGGGCGACAGCGGCACGACGGACGACGACGGCACGGTCATCGGGCTCTCCGAACGCGACCGCGCGATCCTCGACCTCGAGCAGTCCGCCACCGGATCGACGCGTCACAAGGAGGCCGTGATCCGCCGCGAGCTGGGACTCTCGACCGCTCGCTACCAGCAGCTGCTCAACGCGCTCATCGAGCGTCCCGCCGCGCTGGCCTACGCTCCAATGCTCGTCGGGCGCCTGATCCGACTCCGCGACGCTCGAACCCTCGCGCGGACGACGCGGTCCTTCGGACCGCCGACCCGCTGACCGCCGCCCGCCGACACGACGCCGACGACACGACGCCCGCCGAACCAGAGAAGACCCGCCCCTCATGCCGAACCTCCCCCGCGACCGCTTCGACGATCTGCCCCACGACCTCGAGAGGGTCGGGGCGCACCGTGCTCGCCCGGTCAAGGGCCGCGGCTGGTTCGTCTTCGCCTGGGCCGCGCTCGCGACCGGTCTGCTGGTCGGCGGCGGCGTGATCGCCCTCGGGGTGCTGAACGACAGCTTCCAGTTCACGAACCCGTCGCCCGCGGCGACCTCCGAGGCGGAGCCGACGGCCGGCGCCACGGACGAGCCGTCGCCCAGCCCGACGGCCCCCGCCGGCACCGCCGCCGCCGACGTCGACCCGTCGGTCACCATCGCCGTGCTCAACGGCACGGCGACCGCGGGTCTCGCGACCGCGGCCAGCGCCGATCTGACGGCCGCCGGCTACACCGTGGCGACGCAGGGCAACGCCGGCGACACGTCGGCCTCGACCTCGACCGTCTACTACGCCGACCCGGCCGACGAGGGCGTGGCCCTCGGCCTCGCCCAGACGCTCGGCATCTCGGCGACGGCCGCGAGCTCGGCCTTCCCGAACGCGTCGGTGACCGTCGTGCTCGGCACCGACTTCACCCCCTGAGGGCCGACGAGCCGAGGAGGCGCGGTGCGCGCTCGTCCCGCACCGCGCCTCCCCGGCTCGCCGCATGTTACGGCCGTGTTTAAAGTCGGGTGATTCCCGCTCGGCGGGGGCTCCCCGGTCTTCTATTCGAGTCCGTCTCAGCATTAGCATGCGAGAACCGGCCGACTCATGCGCCGCACCATCACAGCAACAAAGGGGAACGAGAAATGGCCAACGGAACCGTCAAGTGGTTCAACGCCGAGAAGGGCTTCGGCTTCATCACGGTCGAGGGAGGCGGACAGGACGTCTTCGTGCACTACTCCGCCATCGACATGAGCGGCTACAAGGTGCTCGAGGAGGGCCAGGCGGTCGTCTTCGACGTCGGCACCGGCAGCAAGGGCCCCCAGGCGGAGTCCGTCCGACTCGCCTGAGCCTCCGAGCGGGGTCGCCGACGACCCTCGCCCATCACGACGCCGCCCCGGGAAACCGCGGCGGCGTCGTCGTGTCCCCGGTGCCGCCGTCGGCCCTCCCCGTCACTTGCACTCTCACCTGGCGAGTGCCAGAATCGTTGCTGGCACTCGCGACACGTGAGTGCCAATGCTTCTGCTTCATGACGTCCGGGAGGGACGAAAAACACACATGGCTAAGATCATTGCTTTTGACGAAGAGGCCCGTCGTGGCCTCGAGCGTGGCCTGAACATCCTGGCCGACGCGGTTAAGGTCACCCTCGGCCCGCGTGGTCGCAACGTCGTCCTCGAGAAGAAGTGGGGCGCCCCCACCATCACGAACGACGGCGTGTCCATCGCCAAGGAGATCGAGCTCGACGACCCCTTCGAGAAGATCGGCGCGGAGCTCGTCAAGGAGGTCGCGAAGAAGACCGACGACGTCGCCGGCGACGGAACGACCACCGCCACCGTCCTCGCGCAGGCCCTGGTCCGCGAAGGACTCCGCAACGTCGCCGCCGGCGCCGACCCCATCTCGCTGAAGCGCGGCATCGAGAAGGCCGCTGCGGCCGTCTCGGCCCAGCTGCTCGCCGACGCGAAGGACATCGAGACCAAGGAGCAGATCGCTGCCACGGCCTCGATCTCCGCCGCCGACCCCACCATCGGCGCGCTCATCGCCGAGGCGATCGACAAGGTCGGCAAGGAGGGCGTCGTCACCGTCGAGGAGAGCAACACCTTCGGCACCGAGCTCGAGCTCACCGAGGGCATGCGCTTCGACAAGGGCTACCTGTCGCAGTACTTCGTCACCGACCCCGAGCGCCAGGAGGCCGTCTTCGAAGACGCCTACGTGCTCATCGTCAACTCGAAGATCTCGAACATCAAGGATCTCCTCCCCATCGTCGACAAGGTGATCCAGAGCGGCAAGCAGCTGCTCATCATCGCCGAGGACGTCGACGGCGAAGCCCTCGCGACCCTCGTCGTCAACAAGATCCGCGGCATCTTCAAGTCGGTCGCCGTCAAGGCCCCCGGCTTCGGCGACCGTCGCAAGGCGCAGCTGCAGGACATCGCGATCCTCACCGGCGGTCAGGTCATCGCCGAAGAGGTCGGCCTCAAGCTCGAGAACGCGACGCTCGACCTGCTCGGTCGTGCCCGCAAGGTCGTCATCACCAAGGACGAGACGACCATCGTCGAGGGCGCCGGCGACCCCGAGCAGATCGCGGGCCGCGTCCGTCAGATCCGCAGCGAGATCGAGGCGACCGACAGCGACTACGACCGTGAGAAGCTCCAGGAGCGCCTCGCGAAGCTGGCCGGCGGCGTGGCCGTCATCAAGGCCGGTGCCGCGACCGAGGTCGAGCTGAAGGAGCGCAAGCACCGCATCGAGGACGCCGTCCGCAACGCGAAGGCCGCCGTCGAAGAGGGCATCGTCGCCGGTGGTGGCGTCGCGCTCATCCAGGCCGGCAAGACCGCTCTCGCCGAGCTGCAGCTCGAGGGTGACGAGGCCACGGGTGCGAACATCGTCCGTGTCGCCATCGACGCTCCCCTGAAGCAGATCGCCTTCAACGCGGGCATGGAGCCCGGCGTCGTCGCCGACAAGGTCCGCGGCCTGCCCATCGGACACGGCCTCAACGCCGCGACCGGCGAGTACGTCGACATGATCGCCGCCGGCATCATCGACCCCGCCAAGGTCACGCGTTCGGCTCTGCAGAACGCCGCCTCGATCGCCGGTCTGTTCCTCACGACCGAGGCCGTCGTCGCCGAGAAGCCCGAGAAGAACCCGGCCCCGGCCGGCGACCCCACGGGTGGCATGGACTTCTAGTCCGCACCGCTCCACCGCACCACCACAAGGGCGGCTCTCCTCCGGGGGAGCCGCCCTTCGGCGTCCCCGCCGCGGCACCCCGGAACCCGCGCGGCACCCCGAAAGCCGCGCAGCACCCCGGAACCCGCGCAGCACCCCGAGAGATGGGGGTGTTGCGCGGGTTTCGGGGTGTGGGGTGCGAGCGGCGGGCGCCGCGGGCCGCGGGCGGCTAGGCGGGCTGCGGGCCGGCCGCGGGGGCGGTGGTGACGGCGGCGTCGGCGGGCATCAGGGGCAGGGCCACCTGGAACGTGGCGCCGCCGCCGGGGGTGTCGCGCACGTCGACGCTGCCGCCGTGGGCTGCCACGATGCCCGAGACGATGGCGAGCCCCAGCCCGCTGCCCCCGGTGTCGCGGGTGCGCGACGAGTCGGCGCGCCAGAACCGCTGGAAGATCTTCTCGCGGATCTGCGGCGGGATGCCCTCGCCGTGGTCGACGATCGCGAACGTGGCGACGCCGCGACCCGGGTCCGACTGCACGACGATCTCGATCGGACTGTCGTGCTCCGTGAAGCGCATCGCGTTGCCCATCAGGTTGGTGATCACCTGACGGATCTTGTTCTCCTCGCCGACGACGATGGCGTGCGCCTCGTCGAGGGGGGTCTGCTCGACGGGCACGGCCGCCGTGCTGCCGTCCGCGTTGCGGACGCCGCGGGCGCGGAGGCTCCGGAGGCGCGCGAGGGTGGCTCCGGCGAACGTAGCCGGTGCGCCGCCCGCCGTCGCTGACCCCGACGCGGCGGGCGTCACCGGGCCGGTGGTCCGGCTCTCGACCGGGAGGCCGGGCGCCGCGTCGATCGCGGGCTCGGCCGCCTCGCCGTCATCCGCCGGGGTGGCCGAGGGGACGACCGGGTCGAGCACGAGCACCTCGATGTCGCGGTCGGGGTTCGAGGCCATCGTGTCGAGGGCGGAGTCGCGGGCGAGCTGCACGAGATCGACCGGGCCGAGCTCGAGCGGCTTCGACTCGTCGAGGCGTGCGAGCTGGAGGAGGTCCTGGACGAGCACGCCCATCCGGATGGCCTCCTTCTCGATGCGCTCCATGGCCTGGGCGACGTCCTCCGGCTTGGTCAGGGCGCCCATCCGGTACAGCTCGGCGTAGCCGCGGAGGCTGACGAGCGGGGTCCGGAGTTCGTGGCTCGCGTCGCCGACGAACCGGCGCATCTGGTCGATGGTCTTCGCCCGGTCGTCGAAGGCGTCGTCGATGCGGTTCAGCATCGTGTTGAGCGACCGGTTGAGCCGACCGACCTCGGTGTTCGGCGTCGTCGAGTCGAGCCGCTGGCTGTAGTCGCCGTCGGCGAAGCGCGCCGCCGTGGCCTCGACGTCGCGGAGGGGGGAGAAGGTCGACGTGACGAGCAGCCGGGTGAGGGCGGCGCCGAGCACGACGACGGAGACGCCGAAGCCGAGGAAGATCCCGCCGAAGCGGTTGATGGTCGCATTGGTCGCCGCGAGGTTGGTGCCCGTGACGATGGTGGCGTCGATGGTCTGCGTCGCACCGCTCGTCGAGGTGAGGGTCAGCGGCTTGACGGTCGCGTAGACGCGCCACTCCTGGTCGTGCGTGCGGTTGTCGACGCTCTGCGCCTCGCCGCCCGCGGACTCGGCGACGGTCACGCCGGCGAGCACCGGGCCGACGCCGTCCTCGAGCAGATCGCTCGTGTCGCAGATCATGCTGCCGTCGGGGTTGAGGATCGCGAGGTAGCTCGACTTGTCGCCGAAGTTGATGGTGCACGACGTGCCGTTGCGCGACGCCCCCGTGAAGCTGTCGGCCGACGTCTTCAGCTGGGTGTCGACCTGGCCGTAGAGGTACGTGCTCAGCACGGTCATGGTGCCGAGCCCGGCGACCAGGAGCCCGAGGGTCACCAGGGTCACCGTGATCCCGGTGATCTTCGTGCGGATGGAGATCTCGTTCCACCACTGCGAGAGGCGTGCGTGCATAAGGGCGAACGATACCGAGGACGCCTGGGAGCCGAGGCCCCCGGGCGTCCGCCTCGATCTCGCGGGCGGCTAGCCCTTCGAGGCCTTCAGCATGTAGCCGAAGCCGCGCTTGGTCTGGATGATCGGCTCGGCCGAGAACTGGTCAAGCTTGCGACGCAGGTACGAGATGTAGCTCTCGACGATGCCGGCGTCTCCGTTGAAGTCGTACTCCCAGACGTGGTCGAGGATCTGAGCCTTCGACAGCACGCGGTTGGGGTTCAGCATGAGGTAGCGCAGCAGCTTGAACTCGGTGGGGCTGAGCTCGATGGCGGTCTCGCCGATGGTGACCTCGTGGGTGTCCTGATCCATCGTGAGCTCGCCGGCGCGGATGATGGCGTCTTCGTCCTCGTTCATGGTGCGGCGGAGGATCGCCTTGATGCGGGCGACGATCTCGTCGAGGCTGAAGGGCTTCGTGACGTAGTCGTCGCCTCCGACGGTGAGGCCGGTGATCTTGTCTTCGGTGTCGTCCTTCGCCGTCAGGAACAGGATCGGCGACGTGTAGCCCGACGAGCGGAGGCGCTTGGTGACGCCGAAGCCGTTCATGTCGGGGAGCATCACGTCGAGGATGATCAGATCGGGCTCCTCCTCGAGGACGGCCGAGATGGCCTGCGCCCCGTTGCCGACGGCCCGGACGGCGAAGCCGGCGAAGCGGAGGCTCGTGGTCAGGAGGTCGCGGATGTTCGGTTCGTCGTCGACGATAAGGATCTTGGGGCCGTCACTCATGGTGCAAGTATCTGCGCGCCTCCTCGGCGTTGCCTGTGAGCAGGAGGCACGTCCGCCGTATGCGGACACGGTGTCGGCAGTCAGGAAGCCGAGTCGTCCCATTCGATGTTCGGCACGAGGGCGATGCGGGTCGTCAGCTCGAGCAGCTCGTCGGGCACGGCCAGGGAGAAGTCGACGCCCTCGCGGTGCTCCAGCACGGCCGTGTAGCCGGAGGCGCGGGTGATCTGCCATCCCGGGAACTCCTCGACGGGCGCGGCGACGACCCGCGCCTCCTCGGCGTCGTCGGTGGCACCGATCGCGGTGAGACCGGCGAAGAGGTGGTCCTTCACGGGCGAGCCGGCGAGGAGGTCGCTGCGATCGAGCACCTCGGGGTCGGGACTCCACGTCACGATGCTGAGCATGGAGCCGGCGTGCAGACCGCCCTGCACCTCGTAGGTCCGCTCGACGGAGACGACGACCGAATCGTCCCAGGGGGCCAGGCGGGCGTTCTGCCCGCGGAACTCGATCGCGTCGTGGTCGAGGGAGGCGACCAGCGGCCCGAACGTCGCGAACGGCGCCTGGTCGGCCGCGAAGACCCGGCGGAGCCCGTCGCGCCAGAGGTCGTCGTCGCCGAGGGGGAGGTCGCCCTGACGGCCGCCCTCGTCGGAGGCGTGCTCGTCGGCACCGGGGTCGCCCGGCTCGAGAGGGCCGCTCATGCGGCGAGGGCGGGGGAGTCGAGGATCGTGTAGCTGTAGCCCTGCTCGGCCAGGAACCGCTGCCGGTTCTGCGCGAAGTCCTGATCGACCGTGTCGCGGCTGACGAGCGTGTAGAACGACGCCGGGAGCCCCGACTTCTTGGGCCGGAGGAGGCGACCGAGACGCTGGGCCTCTTCTTGCCGCGAGCCGAACGAGCCGCTGACCTGGATGGCCACGGTCGCCTCGGGCAGGTCGACGGAGAAGTTCGCCACCTTCGAGACGACGAGCACCTTCACCTCGCCGTCGCGGAACGCCTGGTAGAGGCGCTCGCGCTCGTCGATGGGGGTCGCGCCCGTGAGGGTCGGCGCGTCGAGCGTCTCGGCCAGCTGCTCGAGCTGATCGAGGTACTGGCCGATCACCAGGATCTGCTCGCCGGAGTGCCGTGCGACGAGGTCGCGCACGACCCCGAGCTTGGCCGGGGCTGTCGCCGCGAGACGGTACCGCTCGTCGTCGGGGGCGGCGGCGTACTCGAGCCGCGCCTCCTGGGGCAGATCGACCCGCACCTCGTAGCAGGAGGCCGGCGAGATGTAGCCCTGCGCCTCGATCTCCTTCCACGGAGCGTCGAACCGCTTGGGCCCGATGAGACTGAAGACGTCGCTCTCGCGGCCGTCCTCGCGGACGAGCGTCGCCGTGAGGCCGAGTCGGCGGCGGGCCTGCAGCTCGGCCGTCAGCTTGAAGACCGGAGCGGGGAGGAGGTGCACCTCGTCGTAGACCACCAGGCCCCAGTCGAGCGCGTCGAGCAGCGACAGGTGCGTGTACTTGCCCCCGCGCCGGGCGGTCAGGATCTGGTACGTCGCGATGGTGACGGGCTTGACCTCCTTCACCGAGCCGGAGTACTCGCCGATCTCGTCCTCCGTCAGCGTCGTCCGCTTGAGGAGCTCGTCGCGCCACTGCCTCGCCGAGACGGTGTTCGTCACGAGGATGAGGGTGGTCGTCCCGGCCGCCGCCATCGCGCCCGCGCCGACCAGTGTCTTGCCGGCGCCGCAGGGGAGCACGACGACGCCCGAGCCGCCGTCGAAGAAGTTGTCGATGGCCTTCTGCTGGTAGTCGCGGAGGTGCCAGTCGCTCTCGTCGAGTCCGATCTCGTGCGGCGTGCCCGGGGTGTAGCCCGCGTGGTCCTCCGCCGGCCAGCCGAGCTTCACGAGCTGCTGCTTGACCTCGCCGCGCGCCCACGGCAGGAGCTCCCAGACCGTGTCGCTGCGACGGACGCCGAGCAGCTCGCCGATCTTCTTCACGCGCGTGACCTCGCGCAGCACGGTGTCGTCGGTGCCGCGCAGCACGAGGGTGTCGCCGTCGCGCTCGATGACGATGCGGCCATAGCGCGCGACCGTCTCGGCGATGTCGACGGTGACGCTCTGCGGCACGGGGAACTTCGAGTACGTCTCGAGGGTGCCCAGCATGTCGTCGGCGGTGTGACCCGCGGCACGGGCGTTCCACAGGCCGAGCCGGGTGATGCGGTAGGTGTGCACGTGCTCGGGCGCCCGCTCGAGCTCGGCGAAGACCGAGAGATCGTGACGCGCGTCTTCGGCCTGGGGGTGCGCGACCTCGAGCAGGACGGTGCGATCGCTCTGGACGATCAGGGGGCCGGTCATGAGGGTCGAGTCTAGGCGCGCCTCCTGCGGTCGTTGTCAGGTGGGCCGGTGCCGCCCCGCGACGCCCGGGTCGGCGCGAGCCGGACACCGCGGCGCCCGGGTCAGCGCGAGCTGGACACCGCGACGACGTGCGACAGCGGCAGCGTGCGCTCGACGTCGGACTTCTTGTCGCGACCGCGCAGACGCCCGCCGCCGACGCCCGTGGGCTCCATGTCGAGGGTCGAAGTGGAGCCGTCGGGCTGCGCGATCGTCAGGGTGACCGTCAAGCGGCCCTTGACCGCGGCGTCCAGCTGACGGGCGATCCACGCCCGGTCGGTGGACTCGTCGCTGCCCTCGCTGTCGGAGGTCAGACGCTCGACCATCTCGCGGAGCTGATCGCGCGCCGGGACCGGGACGGGGCGACGGGGGCGACGCCGCAGCGGCGGCGTCACCGACGAACCCGAGTCGTCGAGGACGACGACGGGGTACCGCTCGTCGCCCAGCGCCCAGAACACGGTGTCGCGCTCGAAGCGGCTGGCGATGCGGAGGCCGTCGATCCGTCGGAGCGCCAGCGGAGCCAGGGCGTGGTCGACCTCGAGCGTGTCGATGCTCGTGTGATCGTCGGCCTCGACGAGGGTGAGGGCGTCGCCGGGGAAGCCCGGGGCGCCCGGTTCGATGCTCGAGACGCGGAACCTCCCGTGGCGCTCGGCGGACTGCTGCACGAGGTAGTCGAGCGGCTGGGGGATGCCGGTCGCCGAGATGCCCGACAGGAACTCGCGGAGGCTGTCCGCCGTCTCGCCGGCGCTCAGCGCCCGCTGCACGCCCCCCTCGGTGATGCGGTACGTCGCCGCGAGCCCGGCGCTCTCGACGTCGGCGATCACCCGGAGGCGCGCATCGAGCGCCGGAGCGAGCGGGCCGGGCGACACCACGGTGAGGTCGTGCTGGAGGTAGACCTGCTCGACGGCGTCGGGCAGCAGATCGGCCACGCGGGCCCGCGCCGCGGCCGGGCCCTCGTGGAACAGCGCGAGCGCCGCCGAGGTGGGGACCCCGCCGGAGCTCAGCCCGAGCAGCTCGGCCGACCGCGAGAAGGCGGCGAGGCGCTCGGGCACCCAGGCCGCCCCCGCCGGGTAGGCCCAGAGCGTGTACTCGCGGAGCGGCTCGCCCCACGACGTCTCGACCCGCTGCCGCAGCACGGCGACGATCTCGGGCGGGAGCGAGTCCACCCACGAGCGGGTCAGGGCCTCCCAGCGATCGGGCCACGACGACGCCAGCCAGTCGGACGAATCGTCGGTGACGACCCACCCGTCCGGGCTCGTCCGCGCGAGCCCGGCGCGGGTCGTGATGCCGAGCAGGGTGGCGACGTCGTCGGCGTCGACCCGCGCGGCCTCGGCGAGACGGCGTGCCTCGGGCAGCGCCAGGCCGCCCTTGGCCAGCTCGCGGGCCGGTGACAGCTCGAGCGCCCGGAGGATCTCGGCGACCTCGATCACGACGGCGTAGAGACGCTCGGCGGAGCGGGCGTCGACGGCCTCGCGGTCGATCTCGGCGACCGCCTCGAGCACCACCGGCGGGCGCTCGTCGGCCAGACGGTCGGCCGAGAGCAGGGGATCGTCGTCGAGACGCTCGCCGACGGCGTCGGGGGTGGCGACGACGCGGTCGGAGCCGTCGCCCGACGGGACGAGCAGGAAGAGATCGACCAGGTGGTCGATCGCCGCGTCGACGGGAGACAGGGCGTCGTCGTCGGAGTCGGCGAGTCGATCGGCGAGGGTCGTCGCGTCGGCGGGGACGCGGGCGGACTGGAGGACCCGCAGCTCGGTGCGGTCGAGCCGCGACAGGACGTCTCGGACGGACGCCGGCTCGAGCAGGACGTCGGCCAGGTCGAACGCGTCGTGGACCGACGCGGGGCGGAGCTGCCGCGCCGCGAGGCGACGGAGCAGATCGTCCGCCGGGGCGCCGCGGAGCACGCCCGCGAGATCGAGTGCACTGGTCATTGGGGTCGACCTCCGAAGATTGCGCAGCCGGGTGCTGCGTCTACCGTGTGGTGCCCCGGTTCTCTCGCACCCGTCGAGCGCCACTGGCGACGACGTACGCGATGATCAGCAGCATGGCCAGCGGGAGGCCGATGAGCGGCAGGACGCTGACCGCCGGCCAGATCCCCGTCGTGTAGTCGGAGACCCCGGCGACGGAGCCCATCAACCGCACGACGAAGGCGACGATCGACAGCACGACGATCGCCGCGATCATGAAGATCAGCACGCGTTCAGTACGATGGACGCTCGTCGGCGCGCTCTTGTCGGTCTTCTCAGCCACCTGCACAGGATAGCGGGGGCGCGCCTCGACCTCTCGCTCTAAGCTGAGGTCGCTCTCACCCCACCTCTTCTAGGAGTCAAGTCATGCCCACCGGCAAGGTCAAGTTCTACGACGATGAGAAGGGCTTCGGCTTCATCACCAGCGATGACGGCCACGAGGTCTTCCTCCACGCGTCGGCCCTGCCCGCCGGCACCGTGGGTGTCAAGGCGGGGACCCGTCTCGAGTTCGGCATCGCCGACGGCAAGCGCGGCGCCCAGGCGCTCTCGGTGCGCGTGCTCGAGGCCGCCCCGAGCCTCGCGAAGATGAGCCGCCGGTCCGCCGACGACATGGCCGTCATCGTCGAGGACCTCGTGAAGGTGCTCGACAAGGCCGGCGGAGACCTCCGTCATGGTCGCTACCCGCAGAACGGCGCTCGCATCGCCGTCCTCCTCCGGACCGTCGCCGACTCGTTCGATGCCTGACGCCGTGACCACCCCCTGGTCCGACCTCGCCCGTCGCGCCCTGCTCGAGATCACCCCCGACGAGACCATCGGCGCCGAGGCTCCCGCGGTCGAGGACGAGCCCGGCGTCACCTCCGTGCGCTTCGCCACCCTGCTGCCCGGATACCCCGGCTGGTTCTGGACGGTCAGCGTCGCGCACCTCGAGGGCGAGGAGCCCTCGGTGCTCGAGGCCGAGCTGCTTCCCGGCGACAGCGCGCTCATCGCACCCGACTGGGTGCCGTGGGCCGATCGCCTCGCCGAGATGCAGGCCCAGGAGGCGCGCGAGGGTGCCGAGGGTGACGACGACTCGGACGATGACGACGACTCCGACGATGACGATGACGACGACGAGTCGGACGACGATGACGAGTCCGACGACGACGAGTCGGACGGCTCGGACGACGAGGCGCCTCACGGCAGCATCGTCCACGGGGGCGACGTCGACGGGGTCGACATCGACGACCTGGACGTCTCGGACGACGACGAGTCGGACGACGACGAGTCGGACGACGACGAGTCGGACGACGACGAGTCCGACGACGACGAGTCGGGCGACGACGAGTCCGACGACGAGGACGGCTCGGACGACGAGGAGCCCCAGGGCGGCGCATCGCGCGGCGAGAGCTCCGGCAGGCCGCGGAGGCGCCGGCGACGGTAAACGGTCCCGGGGGCGTTCACCGCGCCTCCTCGGCATCAGACCGGTGCCGGACGACGAAGACCCCCGTGCGGAACACGGGGGTCTTCGTCGTCGAGGGGCGTCAGGCGGACAGGGCACCCACCACGTGGTCGATGGAGCGGATCAGCTGACGCACGTCGTCGGGCTCGATGGCCGCGAAGGTGGCGACGCGCAGCTGGTTGCGACCCAGCTTGCGGTAGGGCTCGGTGTCGACGATGCCGTTCTGGCGCAGGATCTTCGCGACGGCCGCGGCGTCGATCGACTGGGCGAAGTCGATGGTGGCGACGACCTGCGAGCGGTGCGACGGGTCGACGACGAACGGCGTCGCGTACTCCGACGCGGTCGCCCAGTCGTAGAGGGCCGACGACGACTCGCGCGTGCGGGCGTCCATGCCGGCGAGGCCGCCGTTGTCGAGCATCCAGCGGGTCTGGTCTTCGAGGAGCAGCAGGGTGGTGAGGGCCGGGGTGTTCAGCGTCTGGTTCAGGCGCGAGTTGTCGACCGCGTTCTTGAGGCTGAGGAACTCGGGGATGTACCGGCCGCTCGCGGCGATGCGCTCGACGCGCTCGATCGCCGCGGGGGAGAGGAGGGCGAGCCAGAGGCCGCCGTCGCTCGCGAAGTTCTTCTGCGGGGCGAAGTAGTAGACGTCGGCCTGCGCGGCGTCGAAGTCGATGCCGCCCGCGGCGCTCGTGGCGTCGACGACGGTCAGGGCGCCCGGGTCGCCGACGACACGGGTGACGGGGGCCATCACGCCGGTGGAGGTCTCGTTGTGCGGCCAGGCGTAGACGTCGACGCCCTCGAGCACCTCGACCTCGGCCAGGGCGCCGCCCTCTGCGGTGATCACGTGGGGGGACTCGAGCCACGGGGCCGCGTTCGCCTTGGCGAACTTCGAGCCGAACTCGCCGAACGAGAGGTTCTCGGCGCGCTTCTCGACGAGACCGAAGGCCGCGGCGTCCCAGAAGGCGGTCGAGCCGCCGTTGCCGAGCACGACCTCGTAGCCGTCGGGGATGCGGAAGAGCTCGCCGAGATCGGCGCGGACCCGGCCGACCAGGTCTTTGACCGGGGCCTGGCGGTGCGAGGTGCCGAGGAGGGACGCCCCCGACGTGACGAGGTGCTCGAGCTGCGCGCCGCGGATCTTCGACGGCCCGCAGCCGAATCGACCGTCGGTGGGCAGGAGGTCAGTGGGAATCGAGATGTCCGCCATGGGTCGATCCTAGTGAGGCGGCGGAGGCCGCATCGTGCAGCGACTAGGCTGACGGGGTAGTCCACGCGTTCCACCGGGAGGCCCCTGTTGACCGATCTCGTCGACACGACAGAGATGTACCTGCGCACGATCCTCGACCTCGAAGAAGAGAACATCGTGCCGCTGCGTGCGCGCATCTCCGAGCGACTCGGCCACTCCGGTCCGACCGTCTCGCAGACGATCGCCCGCATGGAGCGCGACGGTCTCGTCGTCGTCTCCGGTGACCGCCACCTCGAGCTGACGCACGACGGTCGCAGCAAGGCGACGCACGTGATGCGCAAGCACCGTCTCGCCGAGCGCCTCCTCGCCGACGTCATCGGCCTCGACTGGGCGTACGTCCACGACGAGGCCTGCCGGTGGGAGCACGTGATGAGCGAGCAGGTCGAGCGTCGCCTGCTCGAGATGCTCGACCACCCGACCGAGTCGCCCTACGGCAACCCCATCCCCGGGCTCGACGAGCTCGGCGACTCGCCCGCCGGGCGGTTCCTCGACGGCGTCGTCAACCTCGTGCAGGTCGTCGCCGAGAACGCCGAGGGCGTCACCCGGCCGATCCGCCGCCTGGCGGAGCCCGTGCAGTTCGAGCCCGAGCTGCTCCAGCAGCTGCAGAACGCCGGCGTCACCCCCGGTGGCGTGGCCACCGTCACCTCCGCGGGCTCGTACGTCTTCGTGCAGGTGGAGGGTCATGACGAGGGGCTCGAGCTGCCCAACGAGGTCGCGCAGCACATCTACGTGTCGAGCTGATCCCCAGCCTGCGGTCAGCTGGTTATCAATTCGTTACAAATATCCGTCTCGAGGATGATTCGGGGCCCTGTTTCGCGTAAGGTCGCAGAGTCCCGCGGCCAGGAAGCCGGTGGCGGGATCCCCGGCACGACGTCTCTCCACTCCCGTCTCGTGCCCTGAGTCGTTGATCCTGACGAATGGACGGGGGCAGTGACCCTAGCGCTGCCGAGACGCCGGAGAACCACCCTCTTGACCCAGCCTGTTCCCGCCCGACACGAGAACGAGCAGCCGAAGACCGCTGCCCTCCGCACCCCCGCCGACCTCCCCACGCGCTCCTCCCTGCGCCGGGCCGCCGCGGCACCGGCTCCGCGCCGCCGCACGAGCGCTCGCCGGACCGCCGTCTCGGTGACGGTGATGACGCTCACGGCAGGCCTGTTCGGCACGTTGGCCCTCCCCGCCTTCGCCCAGACGCCCGGAGCGAACGAGGCCGCCGGCGTCTCGTCGGAGTCCGCCGCGACGGCCGCCCTCGCCACCTCGCGGACCGCCGACGCGCAGACCATCTCCGTCGCCGACGACGTCACCGCAGCCGACGCCGGCCGCGACGGCTACACGGCGACCTCGCAGGCGACGCTCGATCAGGCGGCCGCAGCGGCCGCCGAGGCCGTGCAGCGCGAGCAGGAGCGTGCCGAGCTCGCCGAGCAGGCCGCGAGCTACACCGGGCCCACCGCCTCCGAGTACGTCGCGACCGCGACCGAGGCCACGTCGTCGACGTCGGCCGCGGCAGCCGCCGCTCCGGCCGCCGGTGCCGCGACCCCCGGGGCCTTCAGCCTCGACGCCGTCTACCAGACGGCCCTGCAGTACCTCGGCACCCCCTACGTCTACGGCGGCGCCACGCCCGCCGGGTTCGACTGCTCGGGCTTCATCATGTTCGTCTACGCCCAGTACGGCATCTCGCTGCCGCACTCGGTGCCCGCCCAGGGGGCGCTCGGCACGCCGATCTCGGCCGCCGAGGCCCAGCCCGGCGACGTCATCATCTTCAACGACGGCTCGCACGACGGCTTCTACGCGGGGAACGGGATGATCCTCGACGCGCCGAAGCCCGGCGGCGTCGTCAGCGTGCGGCCGCTGTGGACGGACGCCGTGCACTACGTGCGGTTCGGGGTCTGACGACCCGCGCCTCCTCGGCTGACGTCTTGGGGCGGGCCGTCGTCTGAACAGGCTGTGAAGAGCCGCCGTGGGTCTTGGCACGGCGGCTCTTCGGGGTTAACCTGGCGATCTCGGAGTACCGCTGAGACCAGGAGAGTCACATGCCTCGCACGACCGCCGCTCGCACCATGGGTGCGCGGACGCACGAGCACATACGACACCCCGCCGACCGATAGAGCACTGCCCTGAGGGGCGGTGCTTTTTTCGTGCGGCGAGTCCCTCCTCCCGGCCCGCGCCGGTGGCTGCGAGACGCATCGAATCCCTGGAAGCCGTCCAGGGTGCTTCGAAAGGGACAGCATGCGCACTCTCGTTCTCAACGCCGGCTTCGAACCGCTGGCCGTGGTGTCCGATCGGCGGGCCCTCGTGCTCGTCATGACCCAGAAGGCGACCATCGTGTCGGCCGACGCCCGGCATCCGGTGCTCGCGGCCCGCGCCTCGTACGACCGGCCGTCGGTGATCGTGCTGACCCGGTACGTGAGGATCCCGCACGGGCGGACGATCCCCGTCTCGCGCCGAGGGGTGCTGCGGCGCGACGCCCACCACTGCGCCTACTGCGGACGCGGCGCGACCACGATCGACCACGTGCAGCCGCGGTCGCGCGGCGGCGCCGACAGCTGGGAGAACCTCGTCGCCTGCTGCCTCAAGTGCAACAACCTCAAGAGCGACCGGACGCCCGCCGAGATGGGATGGTCGCTGCGGTGGACGCCCAAGGCGCCGCACGGGGTCGGCTGGGTCGTCCGCGGGGTCGAGCGGCCGCAGGCGGAATGGGACGAGTTCCTGGCCGCCGCCTAGGGTGCGGCCACGGGCACCTCGATCGCACCGGACGGGGGGAGGCGCGGGTTCGGTAGACTCGGCGGGTCAGCCTCTGTAGCTCAATGGAAGAGCAGTTCCGTCCTAAGGAAAGGGTTGGGGGTTCGAGTCCCTCCAGGGGCACCCCGACGACGCTTCGCGTCGACCTGCCCCTGAAGGGACCCGAACCCCCGCGGCCACGCGCTTCGCGCGCTCGACTCGGGCGTGGGGCGGCGGGTCAGCGGGCGGCGGGTGCCTTCGAGCGGAGGCGCGCCACGAAGAACAGCACGGCGCCCGCGGCGAGCAGGATGCCTCCGAAGAGCCAGACCTGGCCGCTCTGCTGCGTGAGCAGCAGCACGCACGAGGCCACGCCGAGCACCGGCACGGCCGTCCACACCCGGAAGTGCTCGTGCTCGACCTCGTCGCGACGCAGCACGAGCACCGCCACGTTCGTGCTGATGAAGACGAACAGCAGCAGCAGCACGACGGTCTCGGCGAGCGTGCCGATGTCGCCGATCAGCGTCAGCCCCATCGCGACGGCCGTCGTCACGAGGATCGCCGCCCAGGGAGTCTTACGCCGCGGCAGCACGGCGCCGAGCGCGCGGGGCAGCAGCCCCTGCTCCGCCATGCCGAAGGTCACGCGGCTCGCCATGATCATCGTCAGCAGGGCGCCGTTCGCGACCGCGACCAGGGCGATCAGGCTGAAGACCCACTCGGGGATCCCGGCACCCGAGGCCGACACGACGTCGAGCAGCGGTCCGGTCGAGTCGGACAGCTCCGACGCGGGCAGGGCGATGGAGCTGGCGAGCCCCACCAGCACGTAGACGACACCGGCCGTGATCAGCGAGGCGAAGAGGGCGCGAGGGTAGACGCGCGACGGATCACGCACCTCCTCGGCGATGTTGGCGCTCGTCTCGAAGCCGACGAACGAGTAGTACGCGATGATCGCTGCACCCAGCGTCGCGATCGCGGGGTTCGCGTCGACGGGGAACTCGCCGATCCGGCTGACGTCGCCGCCCCCGCCGCCGAGCATCATCGCCACGACGGCGATCACGACGACGAGGCCCGAGACCTCGATCACCGTCATGACGACGTTGCCCTTGAGCGACTCGCTGATGCCCCGCGCGTTCAGGCAGGCCACCAGGGCGAGGAACGCGATCGCCGTCGGCACCGGCGGCAGGTCGATGAACGTGCCGAGGTAGTCGCCCGCGAAGGCCAGCGAGAGACCGGCTGCGCTCGTCACCCCGGCGGCGAGCATGCTGAACCCGACCAGGAACGAGATGATCGGCTGACGGAAGGCGCGCTCGGCGAAGATCGCCGCGCCTCCTGCCTTCGGGTACTTCGTGACCAGCTCGGCGTACGAACCGGCCGTCAGCAGCGCCAGCAGCAGCGCGAGCAGCAACGGCGCCCAGAGCGCCCCGCCGACCTCGGCCGACAGCGTGCCCATCAGCGCGTAGATCCCCGCACCGAGCACGTCGCCGAGGATGAACAGGTACAGCAGCGGCCCGGTGATCGCCTGCTTCAGCTTCGACGGCGAGCTGTCGGACGGCGCGGGGGCGCTGGTGGGGGCGGGCGTGCTCATGGGTCTCCTCGAGGTCTGGTGCATCGGTCAGTCAATGCGGAAACGGCCGCGGAGGCGCGGGTCCGCTCCCTGAGGCCGCAAGGGGTTGACAACGGGGGTGCGCTTCTGGTCGGCGGTCGGCACGGAGCCGGAGCCGGAGCCGGAGCCGGAGCCGGAGCCGGAGCCTGGGCCGGAGCCGGAGCCGGAGGCGGAGCCCGGGCCGGACGCGGGTACCCTCGGCGAGGCGCGTATCGGCGCGCGATCGACGGAGGACGAGGAGGCGCGGTGACCGACGACCCGGCATCCCACCCTCGCGAAGGCCACCGCTCACGGCCCTCCGCCACCCGGCCCCTCCACCTGCGGTGGAGCTCGCTCGGGCTCGTCGCGCTCGGCGGCATGGTGGGGACCGCGCTGCGCGAGGGGCTGGCGCTGACGTTCGCCGCGCCTCCCGGGGGGTTCCCCGTCGCGATCCTGGTCATCAACCTCGTCGGGTCGTTCGCGTTGGGTCTGCTGCTCGAGTCGCTGGTGCGCCGGGGCTCGGACGAGGGGCGGCGGCGGATGGCGCGGCTGCTCGTCGGCACGGGGCTGATCGGCGGTTTCACCACGTACAGCGCCTTCGCGGTCGACGTGGGGCTGCTCGGATCGGGCGGCGGCCTCGTGATCGCATTCGCCTACGCCGTGTCGTCGGTGGTGCTCGGGACCCTCGCCGCCGGGGCCGGCATCGCCCTGGCCGGACGCATGCGCCGACGCGTCGACCCCCGCCCGCCTCGACACGGGCGGGGAGGCGCGGCATGACCGGCCCGCTCGTCTTCGTCGCCATCGCGCTCGCGGGCGGGGTGGGCGCGGCGCTGCGCCTCGTCGTCGACGGGATGGTGCGGTCGGCGATCGCGGCGCGGACGCGGGCCGACTCGACGGCGCGACGCCTGCCGCTCGGCACCGCGCTCATCAACGTGACGGGGTCGTTCGCCCTCGGGCTGCTGGCCGGGCTGGCGTCGACGAGCGGGGTCTCGCACGAGGTGCTGCTCGTCGCGGGCGGAGGACTGATCGGCGGATACACGACGTTCAGCACGGCGAGCGTCGAGACCGCCCGACTGCTCGCGGAGGGGCGCCGCGGCGCCGGCGTGCTGAACGTCGTCGGCGTGCTGGTGCTGTCGGTCGGGGCCGCCGTGCTCGGGGTGGCGCTCGGCGGCTGAGCCCGTGCGGGGCGGGCGCTCAGCGGCGCTCGGCGGGGTAGACCTCGGCGGCGGCGCGGTCGAACGAGAACCAGACGGGGCGCCCGACGTGGTCGTCGAGCTCCGCGGCTCGCCTCGGACCGAGGTCGGCCGACAGCAGCGCGCCCCGCACCCGGACGACGTCGCCGCGCGGTTCGAGGTCGAGCAGCTCGCCGCGGACGCATTCTCGCGAGGGGTCGTCGGGCCGATCGAACGACACGGTGACCAGCGCAGGAGGCACGGCGAACGACACGGCGCCTCCTTCCGTCATGAGGAGGTCGGCTCCCGGGCCGGTGCCGACGCCGAGGCGGGTGTCGGCGTCGACGCGCACCGCGCCCCGGTCGACGACCCCGGTGACGAGGTTGACGCCGGCGAGACGCGCGGCGAAGCGCGTGCGCGGACGGTCGAAGACCTCGGTCGGCGTCCCCTCGTCGACGACGCGACCGCCTTCGACGAGGACGACGCGATCCGCGAGCGTGTACGCGTCGAGCGCGTCGTGCGTGACGATCATCACGGTGCGGTCGGCGAGCACGCGCCGCAGGGTCCGCCGCAGAGCGGGCGTCACGACCACGTCGAGCGCCGCCAGGGGCTCGTCGAGCAGCAGGACCCCCGGCTCCGATGCGAGCGCCCGCGCGACGGCGACCCGCTGAGCCTGGCCGCCCGAGAGCTCGCCCGGGTGCCTGCCCGCGAGATCGAGGACCCCCACCTCGTCGAGCCGGCGCCGGGCCGTCCGGCGCGCCTCGTCGGCGGGGCGGCCTGCGCTGCGGGGGCCGAACGCCACGTTCTCGAGCACGGTCAGGTGCGGGAAGAGCAGCGGCTCCTGCGCCAGGAGCGAGACGCCGCGGAGGTGCGGTGCGAGCCACGACGACGCGTCGCCCCGGTCGCGACCCGCCTCGGAGAGCACGGTGCCGTCGAGGGCGATCCGACCCGCGTCGGGTCGGACGAGCCCGGCGACGGCGCCGAGCAGCGTCGACTTGCCCGCGCCGTTCGGGCCGAGCACGGCCACCGTCTCGCCCGGCTCGACGACGAGGCGGAGGTCGACGTCGCGCTCGTCGACCCGGAGGGTCACCTCGAGACGACGCGCAGGCGCGGCGGGCGGGGCGGTGCCCGCCGGAGCGTCATCCGCTCGCGGGCCGTCGTCGGCGCGGCCGGGCGCCTCCGCCGACGGGCGGTCCGTGGGCGCCGCCCCGCGGGTGGGCGCGAACCCGCCGACCCGATGCGCGACCGCGACGATCACGACGGCGACGACGACCAGCACGAGCGAGAGGACCACGGCGGTGTCGGGGTCGGTCTCGCGCTGCAGGTAGATCTCGAGGGGGAGCGTGCGGGTCGTGCCCTGCAGGCTGCCGGCGAAGGTCAGCGTCGCTCCGAACTCGCCGAGGGCCCGGGCGAACGACAGCACGGCGCCCGAGATGACCGCGGGCAGCACGAGGGGCAGCGTGACGCGGCGCAGCGCGGTCGTCGGTCGAGCGCCCAGGGTGGCGGCCACGACCTCGTACCGCGTGCCGACGGTGCGCAGGGCGCCCTCGAGGCTGAGCACGAGGAACGGCAGGGCGACGAAGGTCTGCGCCAGGACGACCGCCGTCGTCGAGAACGCGATCTCGACGCCGAGCACGTCGAGCACCCCGCCGAGCAGACCCCGCCGGCCGAACGTGTAGAGCAGTGCGATGCCCCCGACGACGGGTGGGAGGACGAGCGGCAGCAGGACGAGTGCCCGCAGCAGCTGCTGCCCGCGGAATCGCGCTCGTGCCAGCACGACGGCCATCGGGACGCCGAAGACGACGCAGAGGACGGTCGCGGCGACGGATGTGCGGAGGCTGAGGAGGAGGGCCGAGAGCGACGACTCCGACGTGACGAGGGGGATGAAGCGGTGCCAGTCCACCCGCAGCACCATCGCGGCCAGGGGCAGCACCACGAACGCGGCGCCCACGGCGGCCACGATCAGCACGCCCGCCGGGATCCCGGTGGCGGGTACGCGGCTCATGGGCGCGCGGCGGACACGACCACGGCTCACCGGATCGGCTCCCACCCAGCGGCGGCAGGAGACCGGGGGAGGCGACGAGCGGCTGTCGCCGCCTGGCGCCTCGTCACGGCGACCCGAAGCCGGCGGCCGAGAGCACCGCCTGGCCGTCGGGGCCGGCCACGTAGTCGACGAACGCCTGTGCCGCATCCGAGTCTCGGGAGTCGGTGAGCGCCACGATCGGGTACGTGTTGACGGCCTCGGCGGACTCGTCGAACGGGACGCCCTCGACGGCGTCACCGGCGGCGGCGATGTCGGTCACGTAGACGAGCCCCGCGTCGGCCTGGCCCGAGGTGACCTTGCCGAGCACGTCGGTGACGGAGGACTCCTCGCTGACCGGCGTCAGCTCCACCCCCGCCGCCTCGGCGACGGCGACCGTCGCCGCGCCGCAGGGCACGGCGGGGGCGCAGACGACGACGTCGAGATCGGGGTCGGCGAGATCGGCGAGGTCGCGCACGCCGGCGGGATCGCCCGGAGGCACGGCGATCTCGAGCACGTTCGTCGCGAAGTCGACCGGGTCGCCGTCCGTGAGGCCCGCGTCGACCACCGTGCTCATGTTCTTCGCGTCGGCCGAGGCGAAGACGTCGGCGGGCGCCCCCTCGACGATCTGCGTGGCGAGATCGGACGAGCCCGCGAGGTTGAGGTCGACCGACACCCCCGGATGCGCCGCCTCGAAGTCGGCGGCCAGGTCGGCGAACGAGCCGGTGAGCGACGCGGCGGCGAAGACCGTGATGCTGCCCGACAGGTCGTCACCGCCCGGTGAGCCCGACGCCGAGGTGGCGCCGTCGTCGGATGCCCCGCACCCGGTCAGCGCGACGACCGTCAGCCCGACGATGCCGAGCACTGCGGCGCGGCGGGTGCGGAGGGGGCGGTGGGTGCGGCGGGTGCGGCGGGTGCGCCCCGAGGGAGCGATATCGCCGCTCGCGTGGGCCGCGGGGAGTCTCATGCGCCCACCGGTCGCTGAGGCGTCTCGACGATCACGGTCGTGGCCTTCACCACGGCCACCGCGACGGAGCCGAGCTCGAGCCCGAGCTCGCGGACGGCCTCGCTGCTCATCAGCGACACGACGCGATGCGGCCCGCACTGGATCTCGACCTGCGCCATGACGGTGTCCATCACGATGTCGGTGACGAGCCCGACGAACCGGTTGCGAGCCGAACGGCCGATGCCCGACGGGTCGTCGGGCAGCACGGCGTTCTCGCGAGCCAGTCGAGCCAGGGCGAGCCCGTCGACGACGGTGCGCGACGAGGCGTCGCGCTCGCCGACGAGGGTGCCGTCGGCGACCCACCGGCGGACGGTGTCGTCGCTGACGCCGAGGAAGGACGCTGCGTCGCGGATCCGTATCTGAGCCATGGGAGCCAGTATAAGTCCGCATCTGCGCTGCGAAGGAGCTCACCGACCCGCGGAAGGGCGCCGGAGGCGCCTCGATTCGGTGGTCGGAAGAGGCCCTCGAGGGCGGCGCGAAGGGCGGGAAGCGACCACCGTGCCCCGCAGTGCGGTTTGGCCAGGAGTCGAGTGGTCGGAAGATGTCGTCCGTGAGCGGGGGGAGAGCATCTTCTGACCACTCGGGCGGCGGCGGCGGCGGCGATGGAGGGGGGGGAGGTGGGGGAGACGGAGGCGCCCGGCCCGCTCCGCCCGGCCCCGGCCTACCGGACGCGCTCGGCGAAGACGACGCGGTTGTCGTCGTAGTGCCCGACGCTCCGGTCGAAGAACCCGCCGCAGGTGATGAGGCGCAGCGAGTCGTCGGCCGTGGCGCCGAAGACCCTGGCCGTGGGGAAGTCCGCTTTGGCGAAGTCCTCGACCTCGGTCACGGCGTAGCGGGCGGGCGTGCCGTCGGCGTCGAGCACCTCGACCTCGTCGCCCACCGCGACCTCCGAGAGTCGCGCGAACACGGCCGGCCCCGTGGTCGAGTCGACGTGCGCCGCGATGACGGTCGGTCCCCTCCCACCGGGTCGACCGCCTCCGGTGAACCAGCCCACGTCGTCGAAGTCCGTCGGGACCTCCATGCGTCCGTCGGCGGCGATGCCGAGGTCGATGAGGGGCTCGTCGAGCTCGATCGACGGAACCGACACCCTGATCGGGGCGACCCCGTCGGCGATCGCCGGCGACGCCACCGGGGTCGGTGCCGCCGACGGCGCGGTGGACCCGGCAGGAGGCGCGCTCGACTCCGCCGTCGGACCCGACCCCGTCGGGGCGGCGACCTCCGTCGGTGCGGCGGGTGCGCCTCCTGAGTCCGGCGCGCAGCCGGTCAGCACGAGGGCGACCACCGCGGCGGCCGAGACGATCAGGGGCGCGGCCGCCCGGCGGGTGCGACGCTCACGCGACGCACCCGCCTCGGGGCGACCGCCGGAGATCAGGACTCCTGGCGGCGGTGGCGACGGGCGACGAGCACGCCGGCCGCGCCGAGCAGTCCGAGGGCGCCGATCGCGCCGGCGCCGATCAGGCTCTGGTCACCGGACGAGGCGTTCGCCGCGCCTCCGGCACCGGTGTCGACCCCGCCGACCGGCACCTGCGTCAGCTGGCCGCGCACCACGCCGGCGGCGAAGTCGGCGGTGTGCGAGTCGCCGGTGAAGCCCTCGGGGTTCGCCTCGATCTGCGCGAGCGTGAAGCCCTCGCCGGTGTCGGCGCCCGCGTCGCTCATGACGCCCGTGGTGAAGGGGCCCTGGAGGCAGCCGCTGCTGGTGCGCTCGCCCGTGCCGTCGTCGACGGGGTTGGGGAACGCGATGCGCGGCGGGCCCGACTTGCCGGCTGCCGCCTCGTGGATGTGCGTGGCCGTCTTGGCCGGGCTCTTGTAGTCGCCCGAGACGCCCGAGAGGGTGATGTCGTAGCAGATGATGTTCTGGTCGCTGTTGATGCGGAAGTCGAAGGTGCCGGTGGCGCCCTCCTGGCCCGGGGTGACGGCGCCTTCGGTGTTGATGACCTGGTCGGGCGTCGCCATGACGGTGAAGGCGCTCGTGAAGCTCGAGGGCTCGGGGACCTCGGTCTCGGCGCTCGCCGGAGCGGCGGCGAACAGGGTGAGGGCGGCCGCGGCGGCGCCTCCGATGGTCAGGGTGCGGACGGAACGGTTCATCTTCGACATGCTTCCTCTGCCTCTCGCGGGGCGTGATCCGGTCGGACGACGCTTGTGGAGGGGCCTACGACGGCGCTGCGCGGAACGTTCAACACGACAGGATCTTTTCTTCCCTCGAAGATCAGGACCAGCGCGACCCCGGAGGCGCACAGCACGAACCCGGCGACGGTCACGACGGTCAGCGGCTCGTCGAACAGGGCGGCTCCCGCGAGGGCGGTCGTCGGCGCCACGAGGAAGAGCAGGGCGTTGAGGGCCGTGATGCCGACCCGCCGCAGCAGCCACCAGTAAAGGCCGTAGGCGATCAGGGTCGGCAGCGCCGCCGACAGCAGGGCGGCCAGCCAGAAGGCCGCATCGGCGGGCGGCGCCAGCGTGCCGGTGGCGAGTGCCAGCACGATGAGCGCGGCGGCGGTCACGACGATGTGGATCGTGAGGGTCGTGACGACGGGGAGGCGCGCCTCCGATCGCCGCTCGACGAACGTCCCGACGATGAGGCAGGCCATGGCCGCCGCGGGCAGCAGGTAGGCCGCCGCCGACGCGTCGGAGCCGCCGAGCTGCGATCCGACGACCAGCGCCACCCCGACGGCGCCGAGGGTGAGGCCCACCCACTGGCCGCCGCGGACGTGCAGCCCCAGCAGCGGCCCGACGAGGGTGGCGACGACGAGCGGCTGCACGGCGTCGATCAGAGCGGTCGTGCCGGTCGCGATGCCCGCCCCGACCGCGGCGTAGACGAAGAAGCAGTAGCCGAACTGGGCCGAGAGCCCGATCGCGACATGCCGTCGGAGGTCGGCCCGCGGCACCGTGCGGAGCGCCGCGAGCCCGTCCGGCCGGGCGAGCAGCACGACGAGCAGCACGACCGCGAGCGGGGCGAAGCGCCAGACCAGCAGGGTCGTGGCCGGCACGTCGACCGTGGCGATCTTGGCGATGACGAAGCCGGAGCTCCACGACGTGACGAAGGCGGCCGAGGCCACGACGGTGACGACGGCACCGAGTACACCGATCTGTTTACTCATGCGATCGACTATACAGATCGGTAGACTCTCGGGGTGACCGAATCCGAGACGACCTCGCGCCTCCCCGACTCCTCGACCGATCCGCTGCCGGCGTCGTTGCCGCCCCTGCCTCCGCTCACGCCCGGCGCCCGTCGCGTGCTCGACGCGGCGTCGCGGCTGTTCTACGAGCAGGGCATCCACGCCGTCGGCGTCGACACCATCGCGGCCGAAGCCGGGGTCACGAAGAAGACCCTCTACGACCGGTTCGGATCGAAGGAGGCGCTGGTCGTCTCGTACCTGCAGCACCGCGACCAGAGATGGCGCGAGCACATCGCCGCCCACCTCGCTCTCGTGCCCGAGCCGGGCCCCGACCGGGTGCTGGCCGTCTTCGACGCCACGATCCTCTGGGTGCCCGACAACGACCGGAAGGGCTGCAGCGCGATCAACGCCCGGGCCGAGATGGGCGACGGGAGCGACGGCAACCCCGCTCTGCCCGAGGTCGTCCGCCAGAAGGCCTGGATGTTCGAGCTCTTCGGCGCCCTGTGCCGCGAGGCGGGCGTGGACGACCCCGACGGCACGGCGCGACTGCTGATGCTGCTGCACGAGGGGGGACTCGTCACCCTCGGCATGCGGACGTTCGCCGAGCCGTTCGTCGTCGCACGGGCGGCGGCGGCCGAGGTGCTGCGCGCGCGGGTCGTCTGAGGCGGAGCGGGGCGGGGTGCCGAGGCCGTAGGAGGCGCGGGTCGGCCCGGCAGGACGCCCGCTCCCGGCGCGGTCGGAGGTGCGCTGCCCACGACGGGCATCGCCGGTCGGCTGTTCTGGGCGGTGCCCCTGGTGACGATGGGCGTCGCCGGGGCGCTGCAGGCGCGACGCGGAGCCCGGACGCGTGCCGGCTACACCGCCGAGATCCGGGCCTCGCTCGATCGGGCGAACGGGCTGTTCGACCGGCGGATGGCCGTCGGGGTGTTCCGCGACGTCGCGTTCCACCCGGTCGTCGTGGCTCCGCCCGAGGTCCCATCGACGATCGTGCTGTCGGACGACTCCCCGTCGGTGCTGCCCGACGCCCTCGCGACGAGGCTCGAGTCAGTGGGGTGGGAGGTGCGCCGACTGCCCGGCGTGCACCATGACATGCACCTCGAGGCACCCGACCGGACGTACGAGACGGTGCGCGACCTGCTCTGAGCGAGCCGCGCCTCCTCGGCTGTCGCGTGCCCGCCGCCGTGCCCGCGGCAGGCACGGCGGCGGGGGATGCTCAGTCGGGTGAGCCTTCCCCCGCGCCGGCACCGGCGAGCAGGTCGGCGAGCAGGGCGGCGTGGTCGTCGTCGTCGAGTCCGCTCGGACGCGTGCCGGGGTCGCTCCGGCGCTCGCGGTCGTCGAGGGCGTCGCGCAGCGTGTCGACGAGGAGGCGGTGCGTGAGTCCCGCGGACCGCGCTCGGTCGCCCGTGCGCGCGTTCATTCCATACCAGTCGGCGTCGGCGATCCAGAGCGGGAGTGAGCGCGGGCCCGCCCACTGACCCACCTCGCGGGCGAGCAGCCAGTCGGCCGACGCCGTCGCGGTCACCGTCGTGGGTGCCGCCTCTGCGGCCTCTCGCGCGGCCTCGAGGTGGGCGGGGAAGAGCGCCGACGGGCCGACGGCGTCCATCACGCCGCTCGTGCTCTGCTCGGCGCAGCGGACGAGCCACTCGGCGAGGTCGCGCACGTCGATCACCGACGTCGGGAGGTCGGGGGCGTCGGGGACGAGGACGAATCGACCGTCAGTGCTGTTGCTGGTGCTGGTGCTGGTGCTGGTGCTGGTGCTGGTGTCGGCCGAGGAGGCGCGGGTGGGGTGGGCGAACCGCCACGGCCAGTAGTCGGTGCGGCCGGTCGGGTCGCCGGGGCCGCCGATGAGCCCCGCCCGCGCGATGAGAGCCCGGTCCTCTCCGAAGGCGTCGAGCACCGCGTCCTCGCAGGCGGCCTTCGCGGGGCCGTAGTCGTCGGGGCCGGGCACGCGGTCGGCGGCGAGGGGCGGTACGCGCTCGGCGGACTCGTCGGCTCCGACGGGTCCGGGCGCGGCGTAGACGCTCGTCGTCGAGATGAAGAGGTAGCGGTCGGCGACGGGTTCGAGGTCGCGGACGGCCCGCCGCACGTGACCGGGTTCGCGGGCGACGTCGATGACCGCGTCCCAGCGATGCCCGATGACGGGGGCGAGCGCATCGTCGTGATCGCGATCGGCCCGGACGAGCGTCACCCCGTCGGGGACGGCGATGCCGCGGGCTAGGCAGGTGACGTCATGCCCAGCGGCGACGGCCGTCGATGCGATGCGATGGCTGAGCCAGGCCGTGCCGCCGAGGACGAGTGTCTTCATGACGACACCCTGCCAGCGCCGGAGGTCGAGGAGGCGCGGTGTCCGCTGACCGCGTAGCGCGAGGGGGTAGGTGCCTGTCTGTGCGTGCGTGTGCGTGTGCGGAGCTGACCGGGGCGGCGTGTCCTCTCAATCACGCATGCATGCGCAGCGGGGAGTCGGGTGGGGGGTGCTACGCGTGTATTCGTAATAGCCTGCGCGAGAGAACACCCTCCGGAAGCCGAGCGGGTCGAGCGGGCCGGTCGGGTGCGGCGGGGGCCGGGCCTGCTAGGGGCAGGGCGGAGTCAGTGCGAGCGGGAGGCCGACTGCGCCGGCGCCGTCGCCGCGGCCGCCTCGGCCTCGACCAGGGCGCGCCTCCGCTCGGTGACGACCCGCTCGAGCACGAGCGAGCTGACGCCGACGGTCAGGCTGAGCGCGGCGATGATCCACCGTGGTCGGTCGACGCCGAGGCGTTCGATCGACCGGTGCAGACGCTCGTCGAGGGCCTCGGTGGTGCGCGCGAAGCCGATGACGACCCCGGCGGCCCCCGCCGCGCCTCCTGCCGTGACCTTCGGATCGGTGAAGGGCTCGCGCGTGAGTCCGCTGGCCGTGCCTGCCGCCGCCAGTCCGGCGAGGGTCACGTGATACGCGACCCGCGCGACGGGAGCCAGGGAGGCTGGGCGCACGAACGAGAGACCGACGTACCCGAGCACGACGCCGAGCTGCACGACCCGGTCGCGGCGTTCGGCGCGGGAGAAGAGATCGTCGACCGCGTCGTCGTCGACGGGCGAGCGATTGAGGTCGTCGTGAGCACGATCGGTCATCGCCTCACTCTGCCAGGTCGATCGCAGCTCGGGAAGGCCGGATGAGAAGGACCCGCCGAGCCGCCGCCGGAGCGGGGTCGACGGGTCCGGGAGACCGCGAGCGGATTACGCGCAGTCGGACTTCGAGAAGGCCAGCTCGAGCTGGTCGCCCGTTCCCTCGACGTCGTACGAGTACTTCATCCCGATGTCGCGGTCGAGGATGTCGCGCGTCGCCGCCGTGCTGCACAGCTGCGGGAGCACCGACGCCGCGAGCAGCTCCTCGGTGACGCTCTCGACGCCTTCGCCCGACAGCGTGTAGCGGTAGTGGATCGCGTCGGACTCGGCCGTGATGTCCTCGAGGACGGTGACCTCGTCGATCTGCTGCGGCAGGTCGTACTGCTCCTTCGCCTGTTCGACGTTCTCGGCGATGGCGTCCTCCTTCGAGTCGCCCCCGAACGCCTGGAACGCCGCCCGCACCCCGAACGAGACGAGCACGGCGACGACGATCGCCACCACCGCCCCGATGATCCGATTCCGTGTCGTCGCCTGTGTCGCCATGTCTTCCCCCTGATCACGCCGCTGCGCGACGTCTTCGCCGTGGCCCGTGTCGTCGGACCGATCGGCGCCGGACCGTCCGGCTGCACGAGCCCCCGACGCGTCGCCGGTAGAACCCCCTGTCTGCACAGTATCGACGGACCGTCGCCGCGGCGCGGTCGAGGAGGCGCGGGCAGCACCCCCAGGTCAGGGGTCAGCGGTCCGGGGTGCCGCCCTGCGGGTCAGTCCTCGGTGTCGCCGCCGTTCTCGGGCTCGGTCCTCGTCTCGTCCATGCGGTCTCGGAGGTGGTCGGCCATCGCGCCGGCTCCCTCGTCGCCGTGGTCGTGCTCGACCTGCTCGATCAGCCCGCTGAGCTTCTCGTCGTTGGTCGCCTCGGTCGCGCCGTCCATGATCGGTTCGGTCTGCTTCTCGTCAGTCATGCTCTGACGCTACGCCGCGATCGTGGGAGGGCCGAGGTGCTGAGCCGCAGGCGGCTGTCCGGCCGACGACGAGGCCGGTGTCTCTCACCCTTCTACCGGTACTCTCCACCCATGAAGCGCACAGCAGACTCATCGTCCTCGTCGTCCGACTGCCATAGTCCGGGCGCCCGGAAGACCCCGGGCACCACCCGGCCCATCGCCACCACGACCCGATGAACGGCGATCTCGTCCTCAACATCGTCCTGGTCGTCGTCTTCGTCCTCGTCGGGGGTGTGTTCGCGGCCACCGAGATGGCCCTGGTCACCCTGCGCGAGAGCCAGGTCAACGCCATCGCCGCCCGGGGCAAGCGGGGTGAGAAGGTCGCCGGTCTCGCCCGCGACCCCAACATGTTCCTCGCCGCCGTGCAGATCGGCGTCACCGTCGCCGGATTCGCGTCGGCCGCCTACGGTGCGTCGTCGATCGCCCCGTCGGTCTCGCCCCTCCTCGTCTCGTGGGGACTCGGCGAGCAGGCCGCGGGCACGGTCGCGACCATCGCCCTGACCCTGATCATCGCCTACCTCTCGCTCGTGCTCGGCGAGCTCGCGCCCAAGCGGCTGGCCATTCAGCGGAACGCCTCGTTCGCCTACGCCGTCGCACCCGTCCTTGCCGTCTTCGCGGTGCTCATGCGGCCCGTCATCTGGCTGCTGTCGATCTCGACGAACCTCGTCGTCCGGATGCTCGGCGGCGACCCGCACAAGACGGGCGAGGAGATGACCGAGGAGGAGCTCCGCGACATCGTCTCGAGCCACGAGGGTCTGCCCGACGACGAGCGCCGCATCCTCGACGACGTGCTCTCGTTGCGTCATCGGCAGCTCAGCCAGGTCATGCGCCCTCGCCCCGAGGTCACGGCCGTCGACGGCACCGGCACCGTGAGCGACGCCGCGAGCGAGGTGCAGGACCGCCCGTACTCGAGGTACCCGGTCATCGACCGGTCCATCGACGACATCATCGGCTTCGTGCACGTCCGCGACCTGTTCGAGGCCATCTCGAAGGACCCGGCGACCCCCGTCCGCGACATCGTCCGCACCATCTCGTATCTGCCCGCCACGGCCCGCGTGCTGCCGACGCTCACGTCCATGCGCGCCGGCGGGCACCACATCGCGGTCATCATCGACGAGTACGGCGGGACCGACGGCATCGTCACGCTCGAGGACCTCGTGGAGGAGGTCGTGGGCGAGATCTTCGACGAGTACGACACCGAGTCGGCCGCGGAGGACCTCGGCGCCGGGGGCGGGACGGTCGACGGTCGCCTGAACTTCCAGGACTTCGAGGAGGCGACGGGCATCCACCTGCCCGACAGCGCGTCCGACACGGTCGCCGGCTTCGTGATCGAGAGCCTCGGCCGACTGGCCCGGGTGGGCGACATCGTCGAGATCGACGGGGCGCGTCTGCAGGTGACGGTCATGGACCGCCGCCGCATCTCGGAGCTGCTGGTCATCCCCGACGAGACCGAGAGCGACGCCGACGTCGAGCACGTCGAGCTCCCGGGCGGCTCGAGCTCGGCCACGGCGAAGGCTTCGTCCGCCGACGACGGGGCGGACCGGGGCCGGATGGTCTGACCCGTCACGCTCCTCGCCCCTCCTGACGATCATCGATCGGAACGGCCCCGCCCTCGGCGGGGCCGTTCCGCTGTGCGGGCGGGCGGTCGCCGGTGGTCGCCGACCGGCCGAGCGCGATCCGCTCTCGCTCCATCAACCGCCACGAGCCGCCGAGCAAGGGGGTCAGCGTGGCGATCGTGTAGGCGACGGCGACGACCCCGAAGGCCACGGCGAGGCCGATCGTGTCGGCGGCGATGCCTCCGAGCAGGGCGCCGAACGGCACTCCGGCCCAGGCCCCCGCGTTCGTGAGTCCGAAGACGCGACCGCGCATGCGCTCGGGCACCCGTTCGAGCTGGACGGCGCCGAGGATCGGGTTGATCGACCCCGCTGCGAGGCCGGCGACGGCGGTCGCCGCGATGAGCACGGGCAGCGGGGCGCCCAGGGCGAACGCGGCGCTCGAGGGGCCGCCGGCCAGGGTGAAGCACACGGCGAGCGTCACGCGGCGGGAGAGCCGATGGGCGACGAAGCCGAACGCGATGTTGCCCACGAGTGCGCAACCGCCCATGGTCGCGACGAGCAGGCCCAACGCGGCCGCTCCGCCCAGTCGGTCGTCTGCATAGAGGGGCAGCAGGGTCGACCCGCGGGCGGCGTCGAGCAGGTTCGTGACGAGGACGAGCGCGACGACCAGTCGCAGGAGGGGATCCCGGACGACGAAGCGCAGCCCGTCGCCGAGATCGGACCAGTACGAGGTGCGGGCCGTCGTGACGCTGCCGTCGCCGCCGGTCACCGGGGGCTCCCGGGTGGCCGCGGGGACGAACGCCACCGTGAGCCCCGCCGACACGGCGAACGTCGCGGCGGTGACGAAGAGGGCGGGGAGCGGCCCGAGCGCGGCGACGAGCAGGCCCGCGACCGACGCGCCGACGAGCTTCGCGAAGCGCTCCGAGCCGTCGAGGAGGCCCACGCTCTGCTCGAGGGGGACGCCGGCCCGCTCGGTGAGGCGCGGCAGCATGACGCGGCGGGCCGTCTGCCCCGGGGTGTCGAGCAGGCCGCCGGCGAAGACCAGCGCCAGCAGGGCCCAGAAGGGCAGCCCCACGGTCAACGCCAGGGTGGGGATCGCCAGCACCGCCGCCCCGCTGACGAGATCGGCCACGACGGAGGCGCGACGGTGGCCGACGCGGTCGACGACGACTCCGCCGAACGCGCCGCCGACGACGACGGGGACGGTCGCGAAGAACGCGGCGACCCCGACCTCGACTCCCGAGCCGCCGAGCCCGAGGACGTAGAAGGGCACGGCGAAGGCCGTCACGACGTTGCCCGTCTGCGAGACGGCGTGAGCCGCCAGCAGTGCGGTCAGCGAGCCGACGGCTCGACGGTCACGCGGGGTGGTCGTCACCGACCCCCCGGCTGATGCGCGGCGCATCGGGCGCGCCTCACGGCCGCCGGTAGGCCTGGTAGACGAGCGCGACCGATTCCGCGCCGTCGTCGTCGCGGTCACGGCTCGCGCTCGCCGCGACCCAGCGCTCGACGAGCGCCTCGAGCTCGCCCCGCAGGGTGGCCAGCTCGTCGACCGTGAGGCGCAGGCTGCGATCGCCGCTCGCCGCGGCCGCGACCCACTCGCGGGGCAGGGCCGGTGCCGCGTCGATGTAGTCCGTGTACCGGTTCGCGTAGGCGTGCGCGATCGACTTCTGCAGGGCCGACGAGGCGGCGAGGTCGTCGGGGTCGTCGAGCAGCTCGGCGGGCTCCCACGAGGTGAGCATCGTGGTCGCCTGCCACCAGCGCTCGCGCTGATCCGTGCTCTGCGCCGTCGCGGGTTCGATGAGATCGATCGACGCCAGCCGACCGAGGTGGTAGCTGATCGTCCCCGGCGCCTCGTCGACCAGGTCGCCGAGGAGGGCGGCGGTCTGCGGGCCGCGTTCGCGGAGCAGGCCGAGGAGGCGCAGCCTCGTCGGATGCGCCATCACGCGCATCGAGGCGGCCGAGGTGAGCGTCGTCCGAGAGGTCTCGCGGGGGGTCATGGAGACGACGATAGACTCCGCAAGGGATGTTGCGCAAGAGTCGTTGTGCATCCATCACGCTCCCGAGACGAGGCCTCAGGCCGTTGTCAAGGGGGGCGCCCCGATCCGGTCCTCGAGGCGGACCGGCTCGTACCGTCGGGCCGACAGAGCAGCCCCTCGCGGATCGGAGTCCCATGCGCCTCGCCCCAGCACTCGTCCTCCCCGCCGTCACGGCCGCAGCCGTCGTCGTCGTCCGTCGCCGACGACTCGGCCGACGGGCCTCGGCGGACCGCTGGCACGTCGTCACCGTCGACCGGCCTCGCGACGAGGTCGCCGCGGCTGCGGCCACGGGCCCGCTCGGCGACCTGGGCGACTCGGTCGAGGTGCGCACGAAGGAGGCGCCGGGGGGTCGCGGGACCGAGCTGTCAGCGCGTCCCCTCGCCGCGCCTCCTGCGACCGCCGTCGGATCGCTGGCCCGACGGGCCACCGGCGCCGACCCGCGACAGGACGTCCGCCGCGCGCTGCGCGAGACGAAGCAGCTGCTCGAGGTCGGCGAGATCACGAGGCAGGAGCCGCAGCCCGAAGGTCATCGGCGGTCGACGCCGGCCGGTCGGCTGACGGATCTCGTCGCTCACCGCTCCGGTGGGGAGGGAGTGCTGTGAAGGCTCTCGTCTGGACAGGGATCAACGAGCTCGCCGTCGAGACGGTGGACGACCCGCGGATCCTCAACGCGCACGACGCGATCGTCAAGGTCACCACGACGGTGACCTGCGGTTCGGATCTGCACCTGCTGGGCGGTTACGTCCCCGGGATGCGGGCGGGCGACATCCTCGGCCACGAGTTCATGGGCGAGATCGTCGAGGTCGGCTCGGCCGTGACGAAGCGCAAGGTCGGCGACAGGGTCGTCGTCTGCTCGTTCATGAGCTGCGGGCAGTGCGTCTACTGCAAGGCGGGCAAGACCTCGCTCTGCGACAACTCGAACCCGCACCAGGGCATGGGCGAGGGGCTGTGGGGCGCGGCCACGGGCGGCTGCTTCGGGTACAGCCAGATCACGGGCGGCTTCGCCGGGAGTCACGCCGACTACGTCCGCGTGCCGTTCGTCGACACGGGCGCCTTCCCCGTGCCCGACGGCGTCACCGACGAGCAGGCGGTCTTCGCATCGGACGCCGTCCCCACCGGATGGATGGGCGCCGCCCTCGGGGGAGTGCAGCCGGGCGACACGGTCGCCGTCTGGGGTGCCGGAGGCGTCGGGCAGATGGCCGCGCGCGCGAGCATGCTGCTCGGCGCCGAGAAGGTCATCGTCATCGACCGCCTGCCCGAGCGGCTCGACCAGGTGACCCGGCGCATCGGGGCGGAGACCCTCGACTACTCGAGCACCGAGGTGATGGCGGAGCTGCGTGAGCGCACCGGCGGACGCGGCCCGGACGTCGCGATCGAGGCGGTCGGCATGGAGGCGCACAGCCACCGCGCCGACGGCGTCTACGACAAGGCGAAGTCGCTGCTCAAGCTCGAGACGGACCGGCCGACGGCGCTGCGCGAGGCGGTCCTCTCGGCTCGCAAGGGCGGCAGCGTCTTCTCGCTCGGCGTGTTCGGCGGCTACGTCGACAAGTTCCCGCTCGGCGCCTTCATGAACAAGGCGCTGACGTTGCGTTCGGGGCAGCAGTTCGGTCACCGGTACATCCCGATGCTGCTCGAGCGCATCGCCGCGGGCGAGATCTCGACCGACCACCTCGCCACCCACGTCATGCCGCTGAGCGATGCACCGCAGGGCTACGACATGTTCAAGAAGAAGGCCGACGGCTGCGTCCGGGCGGTCTTCCACCCCTGAGCGCACGACCGGGTGCCGAGGAGGTGCGGTGCCGTCGAGGCCGGACGGTGGCGGTCCGCCGCCGGCCCGCGCCTCCTCCGGTCAGAGCAGGAGGGAGGCCGCCGCCGCGCTGAGCGCGATCGCGAGGATCGGCAGCCCCACCGCGGCGACGATGACGACGACCGTGCCGAGGGTCGCCACGACGGCCGACCCTAGTCCGAGCGCGGCGGCCCCGGCGAGCGTGTCGCGCGAAGTCGCATCGGCCCGGGTCACGGTCTCCGGCTCGGATCCGTCGGACGACCGGAAGAGCGCCCGCGCGTCAGCCAGTCCGTCGTCGGTCCGTGGTTCCATGACGCCCCCTGATCTCGTGCCGTCCGGATCCCCGCGCCGCGCCTCCAGAAGGGACGACGACCTCCGGTCTGCCGTCAGCGTACGACGAGGAGGCGGGGACGGGTCGGCGTCCGCCCCTCGCTCCAGCCTCGCCGGCGTGCGCGTCGGGTCGCCGGCCCGGGCTCCGGCAGGTCATTCGTCCGGCAGGGCGAGCTGCGAGCCCGGCGGCCTGACGGCACGAGGCTCCGGTCGAGGACGCCGCTCGGGGGCGGGCTCCGCGGGCGTGAGAGGGGGAACCGCGAGGGCGCGCCGACGGGCCGCCTCGCCGCGACCCGCGGCGAGCACGGCGCCGATGACGGGCACGCACTGCAGCGCACCGAACGCGGCCGGGAAGAACGCCAGCGTCGGAGCGACCGAGAGGGAGGCGCCGCCCACCAGGAACGCGATCCAGGCGATGAGGAACCCCGCCGGGTTCCAGACCGAGCGATCGGCGGCGACGACCGACGGGCCGAGCGTCGCGTCCGCCCAGGCGATGACGTCGTCGCGGTCGTCGGACGTCATCATCGGCGGTCGGGCCTCGAAGTGCTGCTCGATGCGGAGGGAGCGGCGCCAGTCGCCTCGAGCGCTCCCCGCCGGCGGCACGACGCCGGGAGCCGCGGTGCCCACCAGCGTCGCGGCCAGACAGCCCGCCGCCGCGGCGAGCAGGACCAGCGCGATGCCACCCCGGACGGGCCCGAGATCGAAGCCCCAGGCGATCTCGGACACGACGAGCGCCGCGCCGACGACGACGGCGACGAGACCCGCGACGACGGTCCGTCGACGGAGCCGGGCCGGATCGAGGAACTCCCCTCGTCGCTCCCGGACGAGACGCCATCCGGCGCGCAGCGCTCCGTCACTCATGGGGAGATCCTGCCGCCTTCCGACCCGGCGGGGCCGACGCCGCGCAGCTCACGGCGCATCGACGCTCGGGCGAGGCCCCCTGACGGCCTTCGTCGGGAGACTCTGACAGCATGAGGAGGCCCCGCGGAGACCGTCCGGGGTCGTGGTCCGCTCGGACCTCTCCCGGCTCATCCGGGGGCGCCATCGACGAGAGGACAGCATGACCTGGCTCTGGCTCGGCGGCGCGATCGCGGTCGAGGTCACCGCGTCGCTGGCGCTGCAGGCCGCCGTGACCGCACCCGGCTGGTACGCCCTCGTCGTCGCCGGCTACCTCTCGGCCTTCCTCTGCCTGACCCGCGTGCTGAAGGGCGGCATGGCCATCGGCGTCGCCTACGGCATCTGGGGTGCGTCGGGCGTCGCGCTGACCGCGGTCATGGCGGCCGTGCTGTTCGGCCAGGCGCTGACCGGGGTGATGATCGTCGGTCTCGTGCTGATCGTCGTCGGGGTGCTGCTCGTCGAGCTGGGCTCGCAGCGGGCGCACGCCGCCCGGGCCCGTGCGGCGACGGGATCCTCAGGAGGCGCGGGTCACCCGGGCGACGTCCCGCCCGCCCCGCAGACGGACGGAGGTCTCTGATGGCCTGGGTGCTGCTCTCGATCGCGATCCTCTGCGAGGTCGCGGCGACCATCAGCCTGAAGCTCGCCACCGACGGGCGTCGGCGCTGGTACATCGCCGTCGGCATCGGGTACGTCGTCGCCTTCTCGCTGCTCGGCGCCGCCCTCTCGCTCGGTCTGCCGATCGGCGTCGCCTACGGCGTCTGGGCCGCGACCGGCGTCGCGTTGACGGCCGTGCTGGGCCGCGTGCTCTTCGGCGACCCGCTCACCTGGCTGATGGGCGCCGGCATCGTCTGCATCATCGCGGGGGTGTTCCTCATCGAGCTCGGTCACTGAGCGGCGGACCCGCCCCGGTGTCGGAGGCTCGTCGTACGATCCGTTCATGACGACGATCACAGGCCGCCGCTGGGTCATCACCGGCGCGGCCGGCACCATCGGAACCGCCCTCCGAGCAGCACTCCTCGAGCGGGGCGTCGAGCTCGTCTCGACCGACATCAGGCCGGTCGTCCCCGCCGACCAGGGCGAGACCTCCGCGACGACCGACCTGGCCGACCTCGAGGGGCTGACCGAGCTGTTCGCGGGGGCTCACGGGGTCGTCCATCTCGGGGGCATCCCCGACGAAGCGGACTTCCACGATCTGGCCGAGGTGAACATCGTCGGCACGTACCACGTGCTCGAGGCCGCCCGGCGAGCCGGCGTGCCCCGGGTCGTCTTCGCCAGCAGCAACCGTCTGACGGGTTCGTACACGGCTGGCGATCACGTGACACCCGAGATGCCCGTCCGCCCCGACGGCTTCTACGGCGTCTCGAAGGCGGCCGCCGAGGCGCTCTGCCGGCTCTACGCCGACAAGTTCGACCTCAGCACGATCTCCGTCCGCATCGGCACCTACGCCGACGCCCCGGAGTCCGCCCGCGCGCAACGGACCTGGCTCAGCCCCGCCGACGCCGTCCGTGCCTTCGTGGCGGCGATGACGACGACCGAGAAGACGGCCGTGTTCTACGCGGTGTCGGCGAACACCACCCGCTGGTGGGATCTCGACTCCGGCGCCGCCCTCGGCTACGTGCCCGAAGACGACTCCGCAGAACGAGGCGAGGTCGAGCCGATCGACCAGCGCACCCCGCAGGGCGGGGACTTCGCCACGGCGCGATTCTCGACGGATCGGATGCGCCGCTAGTCGTCGGCCTCCGACGCCCTGGTGGTCGGCGTGCTCGCGGGATCGCCGCCCGGGCGCAGGCTCCGACGGACGGCCCTGCCGCCGAAGAACAGGCCGAGCACCAGCATGGGCAGCCCCGCCCAGGGCGTGTCGAGGGTCAGCACCAGGGTCACGCCGACGACGCCGAACACGATCGCCATCGCGACGTCGTTCGAGTCCGACTCCTCCGCGTCGTCGGCGGCGCCGGCGCCGCTCTCGGGGTCGGGCACGGGGCGTTCCGTGGACTCGTCCATGAGGCGACGCTACGTCGCCGACCGGCCCCGCGCCTCCCTCGAGCGACGGATGGGCCGGCCGGCGATGCGGTCAGCTCGACGCCCGGCGGGCCTCGTCACGTGTCTCGTGGCGGGCCTTGAGCGCCTTCTCGTCGCGTCCGACGATGGCGAGGAGCACGATCGCGAGGACGACGCAGACGAGGATCAGGACGAAGGTGGTGTCCCAGCCGAAGGCGTGGACCGACAGGCCGATGCCCGTCGAGGCGAGAGTCGCCCCGAGCACGTAGCCGAACAGTCCGGTGAAGCCGGCGGCCGTGCCGGCGACGCTGCGCGGGCTGAGATCGAGGGCCTGCAGCCCGATCAGCATGACCGGTCCGTAGATCAGGCCGCCGATGGCGACGAGCATCGCCAGCGAGACCCAGAGCGGGCCGTCGACGGGCGAGAGCCAGTACACGGCCACGGCGACGCCGACGGCAGCCATGAAGAGGATGCCCGTGGGCGAGCGGCGGCCCGTGAACACCCGGTCGCTGATGTAGCCGCAGAGCAGGGTGCCCGGGATCCCGGCGAGCTCGAACAGCGAGAACCCGGCGATCCCCTCACCGAGGCTCGCCCCGCGCACCTCGGCGAGGTACACCGGCGCCCAGACCAGCACTCCGTACCGGAGGGTGTAGACGAACACGTTCGCCAGCGCCAGGTTCACCATCGTGCGGTTCGTCAGGACGTAGCGGCGGATCGTCGTCCACGTGGACGCACCCTCGTCCGAGGCGTCGGTCTCGACCGGAGCCGGGTCGTCGCGGTACTCCTCGATGGGCGGCAGACCCTCGGACTCGGGGGTGTCACGCAGCAGGACCAGGGCGACGACGGCGATGACGAGACAGACGATCGCGGGGAACCAGAACACGCTCTGCCACCCGCCGAACCAGGCGAGGGCGAGACCGGCGAGACCACCGGCACCCGCGCCTCCGACGTTGTGGGCGACGTTCCAGATGGCGGTCTTGCCGCCTCGCTCGGAGGTCGAGAACCAGTGGACGAGCGTGCGCCCGCTCGGCGGCCAGCCCATCCCCTGGAAGAACCCGTTGAATATCATCACGACCGCGAAGAAGGCGACGCTCGCCCCGACGGCGGGGACGAATGCGATGAACAGGTTCGCCAATGCGGACAGCGCCAGTCCGATGGGCAGGAAGAACCTCGCGCTGCTGCGATCGCTGACGATCGCGCTGAGGAACTTGCTGAACCCGTAGGCGAGCAGCACGCCGTTCGTGATGACTCCGAGGCCGACGGTGCTGAAGCCGTTCTCGTCCTTGAGGATCGTCGACACCAGCGGCACGTTGTTGCGGATCAGGTAGTACGCGGCGTAGCCGATGAAGATGCCGACGAACACCTGCAGCCGGAGGCGCGGGTACCGGCGTGCGACGGTCGCTTCGTCGAGGCGGGGCGCGGGTGGCGGGGCCGCGAGGAACGCGGTCAGCCCGCGTCGTGCGGGCGCGTCGGCGGGTGAGGTCTTGCTCGTCACGGATTCTCTCTTTCACAACGCTGTGGGAACTCATAGACGACCACAAGGTTGCAGTTCATGCAAATTCCACTCGATGTTCATCCCCGGGGGCTTGACAAGCAGGGCGGAGCCTCGGGGTCAGCGGTCAGCTGATCGCGACCGCCGTGCCGGTGACGGTGATGCCGCCATGCGACGGGACGTCGACGAGCAGCACCCCCGGGCGGCCGATGTGCCGACCCTGGTGGACCACGAAGCGGGCAGGAGGCGCGATCAGATCGAGCGCGCGGAGATACGCCCCGAGTGCGGCGGCCGCCGACCCCGTGGCCGGATCCTCGGTGAGGTCGCCGACGGGGAACAGGTTGCGCGCCTCGACGACGAGCGGCTCGTCGGCGCCGCTCCGGCGGTGGACGACGGTCACCGTTCCGGCCCAGCCCTGCTCGTCCATCAGCCCGCGGACCGCGACCGGATCGAAGCCGAACCCGTCGAAGACGGCCTGATCGCGCACCGCGACGATCGGGTGCCGGTTGCCGGCGTAGGCCTCCCGTGCCGGCCAGCGCTCGTCGAGGTCGTCGGGGGAGAGTCCGAGCAGTGCGAGCAGACGCGCGGCGACGTCGGCGTCGAGACTCCGCACGCGGGGTTCGACGCTGGTGAAGGAGGCGGTGAGCGCGGTCTCGGGGGCGTCCGCCGCGCCTCCTCGGGCGGTGTCGATCACGACGGGACCGACGGCGGTGTCGATCGTGAACGGGCCGACGCCGCGTCGCTCGGCGAGCGCCACGGCCGTCGCGATGGTCGCGTGGCCGCAGAAGGGGACCTCGGCACCGGGCGAGAAGTAGCGGATGCGCACTCGGCGGGAGCGGGAGTCCGTGCCCGGGTCGACGACGAACGCGGTCTCGGCGTAGCCGACCTCGGCTGCGATGCGCTGCATGTCGTCGTCACCGAGAGGCGAGGCGTCGAGCACGACACCGGCCGGGTTGCCACCCGCGGGGTCGGACGAGAACGCCGTGAGGCGCAGGACCTCGACGTCGCGGTCGGGAGCGGGGCGGGGCGGGGGAGTCGCATCGGTCACCAGGACACTGTGCCGCAGGCGCCGCCGGTGCGGTGGATCGCGTGTCACCGATAGCCTCAGCGCATGCTCGCACCGCTCAGTCTCGCCGGCCCCGAAGGAGCCGCGGTCGTCTTCCCGGCGTCGTACGACCTCGGCTGGACGGTGATCGTCGTGGCGTTGGTCGCCGCGGCCACGTGGTTCGTCGTGAGCGTCGTCCGCTCCTCACTCAGCGACGCGGCCAAGGCCCTGTGGATCGTCCTGCTCGTGGTCATCGCCCCGGTGGCGATCGTCGCGTGGATCGTCCTCGGGCGCGACGCTCGGGCGTCCGGCCCGGCTCGGGTTGCGCGCCGTCGAGAGAGACGGCCGTGATCGCGTGGGCCTAGGTCGTCCCTAGGCTGAGCGCCGTGCGCCTCGATCCCGACTCCCTGCTCGCCGGACCGCGCGGGCGCCGGTTCTGTCTCGAGCTCGTGAAGCAGGCGGAGCCGATCACCGAGGCGGGGCTGCGTTTCGGGCATCTGCTGTTCGCCGCGTCGTACCGGGCGGCGAAGGCGAGTGGGGCGGGCACCTCCATCGTCCTGTTCGGTCCGGGCGCCGACGAGCCCCTGCCCGATCCGACACCCGCCGAACTCGGCGCAGCACTCGACGAGGTCGAGCTGCCGCACCTCGACGACGACACGCTGATGGCCGCCCTCGAGGCGACCGTCGACGCCGCCGCCTACTGGCAGGAGCCCGACGGAGACGACCTGCTGCTCTTCGAGCCCGCCGTCACGGCCTCCCTCCGCCGCATCGCCGAGCACGTCGTCTCGACCCCGGCCACAGCCTGGTGGGGCGACGGCCTCGCAGCCCGACAGCATCTGGTCGCGTTCGACACCCCCTGGGCCGAGAGCCGCGAACCGCCGAGCTGGAGCATCATCGGCACGCGGGCGGCCCTGCAGCAGTGGCGCGACGGGGTCGTCGCCGACGAGATCCGATCACGGCCACGACGGGGGCGACGGTCGGGGCACCCCGCTCGCGCCACGAGCGGCGAGTGGTGGTCGACGCCGAACCGGGTCGGGCCGGTCTCGACGCACGCCGGCCCCGACGGCGTCCCCCTCGGGCTGCGCCTCGTCGAAGACGGATTCGGCGAGGACGGCGCGCGGGTCGTGCCGCTCGTCGTCCCGCCCGACGCCCGCGTCATCGAGGTCGCCGGCCCCGACGACTGGGCTCGACTCTGCCGCGAGCACCCTCTCGAGGTGAGCGGCGTCCACCGAGGCGACTGGTATCGCACCACGGGCCGTGACGGCGACTGGGTGTCGCCCGACTGGGCATCCGTCGCCGAGGTCGCCGACGCCGTGCACGTCTCCGTCGCGGGCTATCTGCTCACCGCCGGCCGCGCCATCGCCGTCGCCGATCGCACCGCCTCGGTCATGGCGGGATGGAGTCCCGACCAGACCTACTGGCTCACCGAAATGCCCGGGTCCGATGCCGCTCCGACCGCCTGGGCGAAGGACGACGACACCCTCCGGTGGACGCCCTCACCCGCATAGATGAGGGCTCGTCATCCTGCAGGACGATGTTGCATCACGGAAGCATCTCGCCGCGGTCACGGCGCCCTGCGGCCTCCTAGATTGAGCGATGTCGGCAGGGAGATCACCACGCCGGACGTCCGGCGCTCGGGGTGGGTCAGAGCGGACCGGCGTGTTCGACCCACGCAGAGAGGCACCACCGTGCACGCGCACACGAACACCACCTGGAAGAAGGCGGCGGCGATCCCGACGACGCTCGCACTGGCCGTCGGAGGGGTGCTGCTGGTCGTCCCGACCGCCACCGCCGCCACGCCCGCCGAGTCGACCGTCACCGAGGAGGCGCTGGTCGCCGACCCGACGTCCGCCGCGGTCGTCGAGACACCCGCCGCCGACACCCCGGCCACCCCGGCCCCTCCGGTCGAGGCGCCGGCCGCTGAGACCCCGGCCGCTGAGACCCCGGCCGTCGAGGTCCCGGTCGACGAGACGCCCGCCGCCGTGCCTGCGGCCGAGGCCCCCGTCGCCGAGACGCCCGCGCTCGACGAGCCCGTGGCCGCCGAGCCTGCCGCCGCCGAGCCCGTGCCCGACGCCGCCGCCGAGCCCGTGGCCGACGAGACCGCCGAGCCCGTGGCCGACGAGACCGCCGCCGACGCCGCTGCCGAGGCCGCCCCCATCGCCACGGCGCCGATCCTCACGAGCCCCACCGCGGGCTCGGTCGTCCGCTCCGCCGCTCGAGGCGAGAGCGACACCGCGGCCCCCGTCACCTTCACCGGCACCGGGCAGCCCGGCGCCGTCGTCACGGTCCGCGCCGACCCGATCCGCGGCTGGTACAGCCCCACGAAGTACGCCCTCGCGCCCGTCGGCTCCGACGGTCGGTGGACGGCGACGCTCGAGCTGGGCTCGATCGAGTGGATCACCACCGTCCGTCAGTCCGCCCCCGGCGCCGACGGGCGGCCGAGCGGCACCCCCTCGCCCGAGTCGCGCATCCGCTTCCAGCACGTCGTGGCCTACCTGGCGGCGCCGGGCCCCGTGTCCGTCGTCTCGCCGACGGTCGGCGCCCTGTACGAGCCGACCCGCGCCTCCGGGGCCACCCGTCTCGGCGGCCCCGTGACGATCGTCGTCCGCGCCACCCCCGGTGCGAAGGTCGAGATGTCGTGGCGGGACGCCTCGGGTTCGCAGCGCGGGCCGTCGGGCGACATCACCGTCCCGGCGTCGGGCGTTCTGACCCACGTCGCGACGATCCCCACCGGCGAGTGGCGTTTCAGCGCACGCCAGTACCTCGTCGACGACACCGGCCGCCGCATCAGCTCGCGCTCCGCTGTCTCGGGCGGGCGCGACTTCACGGTGCGCCCGGTCACGCTGCCCGCCCCCGCGGTCACCTCCGTCGCCGACGGCGGCGTGCTCGTCGCCGCGGGCCAGTACCCGCAGGACGCCGTCTTCGGACCCCGCCCCGCGGTCACCGAGGAGCTCGTCGGCACCGGCACCCCCGGCGCCACCGTGTTGATCATGGTGACGAGCGACGACGTGGACTTCCGCGGCGAGCTGATCGCCGTGGTCGCCGCCGACGGCACCTGGCGGGTCGTCCCCTTCCTGGAGCCCGGCGAGTACGTCCTGTCGTCGCGTCAGATCGACGTGCCGACCACCAGCCCCGACGGCGTCCGCGGTGTGAACGCGGGCTCCGCCTCGGTGATCACCCGCGTGTCGGTCGTCCTCCCCGGCGAGCGTCCCGGCACCGCTCCGGCGGGCGTCGACGGGACGGCTCCCCGTCCGGGGTCCACCGTCGGAGGGTCGGGCGGCACGACGCTCCCGGCCGCAGCCCCGGCCGCCGCAGCCCCCGTCGCCGACGACTCGCTCGCCTTCACCGGCTCCGAGGGCACCGCGACCGCCGGGCTGCTCGCGGCCCTGCTCGTCGCCCTGGGTCTCGGGTCGCTGGTCGTCTCGCGTCGCCGTCGCGCCTCGCGCGGTCCGGCGGCCTGACCCGCCGACCCGTCACCCCGCCGACGCCCCGCCCGGATCCGCTCCGGGCGGGGCGTCCGTCGTCCGCAGAGGGCTCCCACCGTCCCCGTCGGCCGCGGGGCAGGACCGTCGCGACCCCGCCGAGGAGGCGCGGGTCGTCGATGAACGGAACCGCGCCTCCCGACGTATCCCCTGGAGACCGCAGTCCCGCCTAGTCTGAGAGGAACGCCCGTGACGGCCCTCCTGACGCCGCACCGCACCCCGACCGCCGAGCGGAGCCCGATGACCGCACCCCCGTCGCGCTTCGACGTCGACGCGGCCTTCGCCGAGCACGGCTCCGCGCTGCTCGGCTTCGCCGTCAACGCTCTGGGCGACCGCGGTCAGGCGGAGGACTGCGTCCAGGAGACGTTCCTGCGGGCCTGGCGGGCCCGCGACCGCTTCGACCCGGCCCGCGCCTCCACCCGCACCTGGCTGTTCGCGATCGAGCGCCGGGTCGTCATCGACGTGCTTCGCGCCCGGCAGCGCACCCCGCACCTCGTCACCCCTGACGACGCGCCCGACGCCGCCAGCCACGACCCCGACCCCCTCGACCGCCTCGGCCTCGTCGAGGGGCTCGCGCGGCTCAGCCACGAGCACCGCGCCGCCGTGGTCGCCGTGCATCTGCGCGGCCGGACCTACCGCGACGTCAGCGAGACCACCGGGGTGCCCGTCGCCACCCTCCGCACCCGCGTGCACTACGCCCTGCGCGCCCTCAGAACCCACCTCGACGAAGGCGGCACCACCGATGACTGATCCGACGCCCTCGCGCCGCGACGAGCTGATCGCGGCGGCGCTCGCCGACGACCTCTCGTCGGCGGAGCAGGCGGAGCTCGACGCCCTCCGCGCCGCCGACCCGACGGTCGACGTCGAGCTGGCGGAGCTCGCCGCCCTCACGACCCGCCTCGGCGACCTCGGCGACCCGTCCGACGGCCGAGGAGGCGCGGGCTGGGTCGATCTCGAACCGAGCGACGACCTGCGCCGCCGCATCGCGGGCATCGCCGCGTCCGAGCCCGAGTCCGAGTCCGTCCGGGGTGCTGCGCCCGGGCCGACCCGCGCCTCCTCGTCTCCCGCCGTCGCCCCCGTCACGCCCCTGTCGGCGAGCCCCGGCCGCGCTGCTCGGGGACGCCGCGGCCCGGGTCGGCGCGCCCTCGTCACCGCCCTGGGCGCCGCCGCCTGCCTCGCGGTCGGCGCCGGTGCCGGTGCGCTCGTCGCCGCGCCCCGCGACCCGCACGTCGACGGCCCGCCCGGCACCCTCGGCGCCGTCGAGCCGGTGGCCTTCGCCGGGGCGCCCTCGGGCGTCGCGGTCGACGGCGACGTCGTGGCCCACACCTGGGGCACCGAGACGCTGCTGACGGTCACGGGTCTGCCCGCCGGCGACGCGTTCACGGTCGTCGTCGTGGGCGACGACGGGCGCGAGTACGAGTCGGGGACGTTCCTCGGAACGGACGTCGAGATCGACTGCAGCCTGAACGCCGCCGTGCTGCGCGAGGACGTCGCGGCCGTCGAGATCCGCGGGGCGGACGGCGCCGACATCGCCGTGGCCGACGTGCCCGGCGTGGGGGCGTAGGCCACCCGTCAACGGGGGCCACCGGACCGTCTTGTGCGGTCGCCGAGTCTGACGTATCTTCATGTTCGTACCAACGGAGCGTCATCGGATCCTCACCAGCTCCGAACGACCCGGCCCCGCGACCTCACCACTCGCGCCGCCGCCCTCGTCGATCGTGGCGCTCCGTCTCTCGTTCGGATCAGGAGTCCCGTCATGTCCATCGCCGCCACCCGCGCCGCTCGCATCGCCGCCTTCGTCGGAGTCCCCCTCGCCCTCGTCGCCTCGGGGATCGTCGTCTCGACGGCCTCCTACTCGGCCTTCACGGCGACGACGTCGAACCCGACGAACAACTGGACGGCCGGCAACGTCGCCCTGTCCGACGACGACGCGAACACGGCGATGTTCACCGCCACGGGGCTGAAGCCGGGCTCGACCGGCACGAAGTGCATCGTCGTCACGTCGACCGGTTCGCTGGCGTCGTCCGTCAAGCTGTACGGCACCGCCCCGGCCACGACGAACGCGCTCGCGGGCAGCCTCAACCTCCAGGTCGAGCAGGGCACCGGCGGCACGTTCTCCGACTGCACCGGCTTCGTGGCGCAGGGCACGGGCGGCCAGCTCTACAACGGCACCGTGGCCGCCTTCGGGTCGACGTACTCGACGTTCGCCAACGGCCTCGCGACCTGGTCGCCCACCGGCACGGCCTCCGAGTCGAAGGTCTTCCGCTTCACCTACACGCTGCCCTCCAACGCCCCCACCACCGTCCAGGGCGGCACCGCGGCCCTCGGCTTCACCTGGGAGGCCCAGAACAGCTGAGCCGGGCCTCCGGGCGCTCCGAGCGAGAGGCCGTCGTCGTGAACACGTCGCATGCCACCGTCGCCGCGGCACCCCGGGCGTCGAGCGTCGACGCCGCCACCGTGGCCGACTGGTCGCGCATCGTGGCCGCGACGCTCGCCCGCGGGCTGGTCGCGCTGCTGCTGGGCCTCGCCTTCTGGGCGGCGGCCCCGGCCGTCGTCGGGTGGCAGCCCACGACCGTGATGACCGGGTCGATGATGCCGCGCGTCGCCGTCGGCGACATCGTGATCGCGCGTCCCATCGAGCAAGAGCGGCTGGCCCCCGGGCAGGTGCTGCTCTTCGACGACCCCGACCGCGAGGGCGCGCTGCGACTGCACCGGGTCGACTCGACCGCCCCGGACGGCATGCTCGTCACGAAGGGCGACGCGAACGCCTCGGCCGACTCGTCCGAGGTCCCGCCCGACGACGTCCACGGCATCGGCGTGCTGCGCGTGCCCTACATCGGGATGCCGATCGTCTGGATGCACGACGGCGACACGGCGCACCTCGTGCTCGCGGGGCTCGCCTTCCTGGTGCTGCTGTCGATCACGCTCCTCGACGGTCCGCTGCGACGCCGCCCCGACCCCGATCCCGCCGACCGGACCGACCGCCGTCACGGCCGTCACGGCGGCGGCGGCTCGACGGGAGCGGACCGGGAGCGCGTCCGAACGCCCCGCGCGGGTCTGCACCGCGCCGGGGTCGCCGTTGGCCGGATGCTGCGGGTCGTCGCTCCGGCCGCCCACGTCGAGGAGGCGCGCGGCGGGCTCTCCCGCACCGCACCTCCTCGGATCCCCGGTCGCGACGGCGTCGGCGCCCGCCGGCTCGTGCTGGTCGAGCGTCGCGCGGTGCGCCGGCGCCGACGCCTGCTCTGGGGCTCGGGTCTCAGCGCGCTCGTCATCGCGACCGCGGGCATCGGGTTCGTGCTGCCCGCGACGGCGATCGCGGCGCCGTTCCTCGCGACGACCGTCAACCCGAAGTCGTCGTGGACGGCCGGCATGGTCGGTCAGCCGGCGGCCGTGCCGAGCACGACGACCCTCGGATGCGTCAACGCGGGGAGCAACGGCGTCACCATCACGTTCGCCTACCCGGCGGGTGCCGACGCGGACTCGTTCGAGCTCCAGGGGCCCGGCCTGCTCGGCGGCACGGTGACCTACGGGAGCACCGCCGCGTCGTCGGCGACGTCGAATCCGAACTCGACGAAGTCGGTCACGTTCACCCCGACCGCGGGCCTCAGCCTCAATCTCGCCTCGACGGTCAAGGTCAAGGCCGTGCTCGGGGCGACGGGCACCCTCTGGACCTCGACGTCGGACGCGACGACGGGTGTCACCGTGTCGCTCCTCAACGGGCTCCGCTGCCGCTGACGGCTCAGCCGCCGGCGACGGCGCCGCGCCCCGGCAGATGCACGCCGGCGAGCATGCAGCGCACCGATCCGCCGGCCAGCTCGATCGTCGGCACATCGAGCGGCAGCGGCCGCGCATGCCGCTCGACGGTGGCGCGCTGACGGCGGGTGAGAGCGGCCCAGCCGCGCGACGACACCGCCAGCACGGGCCCGTCGGCGCCACGCAGCTCGAGGGCGTTCCCGGCGAACTCGGCGAGCTGGGCCCGGTCGAGGGCGACCACCTCGCGCCCGGAGGCGGCGAGGCGCTCGGCCACGCGCCTCCTCTCGCTCTGAGATGCGACGGCCTCGAGACCGACCAGCGCGAGTCGAGACGCCACGCTCATCATGACGTTCGTGTGATAGATCGGCACGCCGTCGGCGTCGGTCGCGGTGAACGCCTCGACGTCGTAGCCGAGTCCGCGGCAGACGAGCTCGACGGCCGCCCGGTCGGCGCGCTGCGAGAGGGCGACGTAGGCGACCCGGTCGACGTGGTCGAACACCAGCGCGCCCGTGCCCTCGACGTGCAGACCGTGCGACTCGAGCCCCGAGTGGTCGATCACCGACGAGACCCCGTAGGAGGCGCGGAGCAGCTCGACCACGTCGCCCCGCCGCTCGGCCCGCCGGCTGGGGGAGTGCATCGGGTAGAGCAGCAGACGACCGTCGGCGTGGGTCGAGAACCAGTTGTTCGGGAACACCGCGTCGGGGCGGTCGGCGCGCTCGTCCTCGACGAGGTGCACCCGCACGCCCGCGCCCGCCAGCGCCTCCGCGACGCCCTCGACCTCGGCCCGTGCCCGGGCGGCGATCTCGGCGCGCGACGCGTCGACCTCGGCCGGGTCGGTCTGGAACGCGTTGTCGGCGGCCGTCTCGGGGTTGGGCGCGAAGAACCGCGGGCGGACCATCACGACCGCGGCCGGCGACTGGAGGGCGAGCCGCGCCTCCTCGGGGTCGCCGTCCCGTCGTCGGATCGCGACGGGCGATGCGGCGTCCGCCGGGTCCCCGGACGAGGAGGCGCGGCGCGATGGGGCGACGCTCGTCACGTCGGCCTCAGACCCCGACGGGCTGACGGGCGACGAGGCCGAACAGATCCTTCGGGTCGTCCGGGTCGGCGACGAGGTCGATCCCGACCGCGTAGTCGGTGCCGACGACGTCGTCCCGGAGGTACTTGAGGGCGCAGACGTCCTCGATGGCGAAGCCGACGGAGTCGAAGATCGTGATCTGCTCGTCGCTCGTGCGGCCGGGCAGCCGGCCGGCGACGACCTCCCACAGCTCGGTCACGGCGAAGTCCGCCGCCTGATGCTGGATCTCGCCCTCGACGCGCGTCTGCTCGGGGTACTCGACGAACACGTCGGCCCGGCGGAGCGTCGCGGGGTCGAGCTCGGTCTTGCCGGGGCAGTCCCCGCCGATCGCGTTGACGTGCACGCCGGGTCGCACGGCCTCGTCGGGCAGCACGATCGCGTTCTGCTTGTCGGCGGTGCACGTGGTGATGACGTCGGCGCCGTCGGCCGCCTCGAGCGGGCTCGCGCAGACGGTGATGTCGAAGCCGAGGGGGCCCAGGTTGCGGACGAGCTTCCCGGTCGCCCGCGGGTCGACGTCGTAGACGCGCAGGGTGCCGATCCCCAGGGAGGCGCGCATCGCCAGGGCCTGGAACTCCGCCTGCGAGCCCGACCCGATCAGGGCGAGCACGCGGGCGTCGCTCCGCGCGAGGCGCTTCGCGGCCATCGCGCTGGTGGCGGCCGTGCGCAGCGCCGTCAGGATCGTCATCTCGGCGAGGAAGGTCGGATACCCGGTGTCGACGTCGGAGAGCACGCCGAACGCGGTCACCGTCTGGAACCCGCGACCCGGGTTGGACGGGTGGCCGTTGACGTACTTGAAGCCGTAGGTCTCGCTGTCGCTCGCGGGCATGAGCTCGATCACGCCGATGGGCGAGTGCGAGGCCACGCGCGGCGACTTGTCGAACGCGGGCCAGCGCGCGAAGTCCCGTTCGAGGGCGGCCACCATGCCGGTGGTGATCGGGCCGACTCCGCGGTCGGTCACCCAGCGGATCATGTTCCGGACGTCCACGAAGCGCACCACGGGCGCCTCCCCTCTGCTCGTTCCGCGGCCGGATCGGCCGCCGTCGTCGTCGTCGCGGGCGACGAGCGCCCGTGACGGCTCCACGCTAGGACTGGGCGATGTGCACCGGCAATCATCAGCCAGCGTGAATCCGCACGGCTGAGTGCGCTGATCGCATGCTCGTGCTGTACATTCCGATGCATGGCCGATCTCGACGAACTCGACCGGCGCCTCCTCGCCGCCCTCCGGGTCGACGCCCGCGAGTCCGCCGCCGCTCTGGCCCGTCGACTCGGGGTGACACGGGCCACCGTCACGTCCCGCCTCGATCGGCTCGAGGCGTCGGGCACCGTGCTCGGCTACACCGTGCGGGTGCGCGAGGATCACGATCCCGACCTGATCCGCGCGATCGGCTTCATCGAGATCGAGGGGCGGTCGACCGACCACGTCATCCGGCAGCTGCGCGGGTTCCCCGAGGTGGTCTCGCTGCACACGACGAACGGCGGATGGGATCTGGTCGCCGAGTACCGCACCGCATCGCTCGGCGAGTTCGACCGCGTGCTCGCGCGCATCCGCAGCGTCGAGGGCGTCATCAACTCCGAGACGAGTCTGCTGCTCAGCTCGGTGCTGCGCTGAGATCGGGCGCCCGTCGCCGGGCGCCCAGCGTACGTCCGTACGCACGCTGACTAGGGTGGTCGCCATGACAGCCCGGCGCAGCGACCCCGGACGACGCGACCGTCTGATCGACGTCGCCCTCGACCTCATCGCCGAGAACGGCGTCGCCGGGATCTCCCACCGCAGGATCGCCACGCGCGCCGACGTGCCCCTCGGCTCGATGACCTATCACTTCGACGGCATGGACGACCTGCTGCACGAGGCGTTCACGCGCTTCGCGGGCACGATCGTGGAGCGGTTCGAGCGGAGCCTCGGCGCCGCGACGACGCCCGACGAGGCGCGGGCCGCGGTCGTCTCGCTCATCCACGACGATCTCGCCTCCGAGGGGAGCCTCCGCGACCAGGTGCTGTCGTACGAGCTGTACACGCTCGCCGCACGCCAGCCGCGCTACCGCGCCATCACCCGCGAGTGGATGCGCCGCAGCCGCGTCGAGCTCGAACGGCACTTCGACCCCGACACAGCCCGCCGCGTCGACGCGCTCATCGAGGGGCTGTCGATCCACCGCGTGCTCGATCCGGAGCCGCCCTCGCGGGCCTTCACGGAGGAGGCCGTCGCCCGCATCACCGCGTCGGGCCCGGCCCCGGCGAGCTGACCCGCGCCTCCTCGTCCGCGTCAGGGGGTGCGGTGCTCCCACTCGCCCACGCGCTCCTCGTGGGCCTCGAGGCGCGTCCGGGTGCGGCGGGCGTCCTGCGCGGCGACCCCCTCGAGCAGCGCGATCGACAGCGTGACCGCGGCGGCGTGCGAGTCGAAGACGAGATCCTGCCCGACCGGGGCGACGAGTCGGACGTCGATGAGGTCGGCGAAGGGCACGAGGGGCGTGTCCACGACCCCGATGGTCGTCATGCCGAGCTCGCGGGCGCGGACGAGCGCCCGCACGGTCGCGGCCGGATAGCGGGGCATCGCGAAGACGAGCAGCGTCGTGGCCCCGTCGAGATGCAGCTGGGTGAGGCCGTCATCGAGGGCCGAGGCGTCGTCGAGCACGTGGACGTCGGGCATGATCCGCTGCGCCAGATAGCCCAGGTAGTTCGCCAGCGCCGCCGACACCCGCAGCCCGACGACGCCGAGCGGCCTGCTGTCGGCGAGGAGGCCGACCGCGCGCCGCATCGCGTCCGACGAGATCGTCGCCTCGAGGGTGCGGAGGTTCTGCCGCTCGTGCGCCAGCGCGGCGCCCGGAGTGGTCGCCGAGGTGCTGCCCGCGCCCGCCGCCGCCGGGGGAGTCGCCGACAGCACCGCGTCGCGGGCCGCGTTGCGGAACTCCGCGTAGCCCGTGAAGCCCAGTGCGGTCGCGATGCGGGTGACCGTCGGCTGGCTCACACCGGCCGCCTCGGCCATGTCGATCGTCGACGCGAAGGCGACCTGAGGCATCGAGTCGAGCATGTGCTGCACGACCCGGCGCTGCGTGGGCGAGAGCCGGTGCTCGTGGACCCGGTCGATGAGCCAGCCGCGCACGCCCTCGAGCTGATCGTCGTCGAGGTGGGGCATGCTCACGGTCGGGCCTCTCGGTGGTGTGCTGCTCACGGTAGCGGCCGACGAGACCGGCACCGCGCCTCCTGAACATCATTAAACACGACCGTCACACGCCGCATGGTTCAATTCACGGCAGGACGTCCGACAGGGCGATGCCACGCCGGCGACCCGAGGAGAACCGTGACCACCACCGAACGACCCATCTGGCTGCGCTTCCTCTCGGGCCCCGACATCGACTCGCTCGAGATCCCCTCCGGCGCCATCGTCGACGCGATCGACTCGGTCGTCGCCGCCCACGGCCGTGGCGAGACCGTCTTCGAGCCCCGCATGCACCTCGTGCCCGACAACGGGGGCGTCGGGCACTTCAACGTCCTGCGCGGGCACGTCTCGACCCTCGGCGAGCGCGGGGTCAGCGGGATCAAGGTCGTCGGCGACTTCGTGCCCAACTACCTCGAGGGTCTGCCGAGCGAGATGGCGATGGCGACCCTCTTCGACCCGTACAACGGCACGCCCCTCGCCGTCATGGACGCCACGTTCGTCACCGAGGCCCGCACCGGCGCGATGACCGCCGTCGGCGCGCGCCACCTCGCCCGCCCCGACTCGAAGGTGCTGGCCCACGCCGGCGCGCGCGGCACGGCGTTCTCGAACGTGACGATGCTCGACGCGATGCTCGACCTCGACGAGATCCGGGTCACGAGCCGCCGGGTCGAGTCGCGGGAGGCGTTCGGCGAGCGGCTGCGGGCCGTGACGGACACCCCGGTGGTGGTCGTCGACACCGCCGACGAGGCCTTCGACGGGGCCGACGTCATCGTCGAGGCGACGCGGCTGACGGAGCCGACGCCGCTCCTCCGACGCGAGCACATCCGGCCCGGCGCCTTCGTCGTGCCCTACGGCACCGTGAGCGCCGTCGAGCCCGAGCTGCTCGACGTGATCGACAAGGTCGTGGTCGACGACTGGGCCGAGTCGCGATCGGGTCGGTTCGGCGCCCTGCGGCACCACGTCGACACCGGTCTGCTCAGCCCCGAGACGCTCTGGGCGCAGCTCGGCGAGATCGCCAGCGGGGCGAAGGCGGGTCGTGAGAACGCCGACGAGCGCATCCTGTTCTGGCACCGCGGGCTGTCGATCCTCGACGTGGCCCTCGCCCACCTCGTGCTGACGACGGCCGAGGAGGCCGAGGTCGGCACGATGCTCCGGTACCGCTGAGATGGCCGGTCTGCACGCCGCCCCGCCCGGCGCCTCCTCCGGTCGCCCGTCGCGCGCTCGTCCACCGCTCGTCGTCGACCGCGCGACCGATCTCGACGCCGACTCGTGCCTCGAGATCGCCGACGGTCGCGGGCTGCGGCTCACCGACCGCCTGATCGCCGAGCTCGACGCCGCCCGGGTCGAGACCCTCGCCGCCCTCGACTCGGGCGACCCGGTCTACGGCGTCACGACCGGCATGGGCGCCGCCAGCACGATCGTGCTCGACGAGGAGGCGCGGGCCGGGCACCAGGCGCGCCTCCTGATCGCGCGCGCCACCGGATCCGAGCCGTGGCTGGGTCGACGCGAGGTGCGGGCGGCGCTCGCGGTGCGCCTCCGGACCTTCCTCTCGGGCGACGCCGGCGTCTCGTCGGCCCTCTGCCTCCGGCTGGTCGACCTGCTGCGCCTCGACCTCGTGCCGGCCGTGCCGACCACCCGACTGGGCACGGCGGGCGAGATCGTGCCGCTGGCCCACCTCGGGGCCGCGGCGACCGGAGCCGCCTCGGGGGAGCTGCTGACGCCCGACGGCGCGGTGGTGCCCGCCCAGGAGGCGCTGGCCGCGTCGGGACTCGACCCGCACCTCCTCGCCGCGAAGGAGGGCGTGGCCCTCATCGAGGGCGTGCCCGTCACGACGGCTCGGGCGATCGTGCTGGCCGACCACGCCCGCCGTGTGGCACGGCAGGCGCTCGCGACCCTGGCCGCCGAGCTCGAGCTGGTGGGGGCGAACCGCGACCCGTTCCGACCGGTGGTCGCTCGTGCCGACGAGTCCTTCGCCGGGGTGCTCGAGCGGCTCGACGGGCTGCTCGGCGCCGAACGGAGGTCGGCGGCGCTGCAGTCGCCCGTGTCGTTCCGGGTCAGCGGGCCGGCGCTCGCGCATCTCGAGCGCGTGCTCGGAGCCCTCGACGCCGCCGTGGCACGGGCGCTCGACGGCGTCACCGACTCGCCCGCCCGACTCGAGGGGGCCTTCGTCGGCACGGCCGGGTTCGACGGCTTCGACCTGGCGGCGTCGCTCGACGCGGTCCGCTTCGCCGCGCTGCATCTGGCCGAGCTCGGCACCGCGCGGCTGCACCGGCTGCTCGACGGCGCGATCACGGGGCTGCCGCGTCAGCTCTCGTCGTCGCCCGGAGCCGAGGCCGGCATGGTGACGGTGCACAAGCGCGCGGTGGGGACCGTGCACGGCCTGCTGACGTCCGCCCGGCCGGCGTCGCTCGGCCTCATCGAGACCTCGCTCGGGCAGGAGGACGCCCAGTCGTTCTCGCTCGAGGCGGCCGAACTGCTCGCCCGCGCCCTCGACGGGCTGACCGACGTCGTCGCCTGCGAGCTGCTCGCCGTGCTGCACGCCCGGCGGCTGCGCGTCGTGCTCGGCGGGGCGGGAGCGCCGACGCCGCTCGACGACGAGCTCGCGACGCTGGACGCGGTCGTGCCCGACGGCGTCGTCGACCGGCCGTTCGGTCGCGACGTGGCGGCACTCGTGCGGGCGCTCGACGCCGGGGCGCTCGCGGAGCCGCGCTGAGCCCTCAGCGCTGAGTGCTGAGTGCTGAGTGCTCAGCGCTTCGGGCGGTGTGCGCGGCGCACGGTGGGCGGAAGCGGCCCTTCGTGGGGTCGTGAGGGGCGTCTTCCGACCACCGTGGGCGGGCTGAACCTCGCTACGCACCGCCCGTGCCCGTGCCGCCGCCCGTGCCCGTGCGCGCACCCGCTCCGGCCCCGCGTCGCGACGACGCGAGCAGCTGCACCACAAGGCCCGCCGCGATGAAGCCGAGCATCAGCCCGCCCATCACCGTGGCCGTTCCGCCGAGCGCCCCGGCGAGAGGGGTGGCGGCTCCGCCGAGCCCGAACTGCAGCCCGCCCGCGAGGGCGGCGGCGGTGCCGGGGGACCGGTGTCCGAGCGCCTGCGTCAGCGTGATCGATCCGGGGATCACCCAGCCCCATCCCGCCGTGACGAGAGCGAGCGCGGGCCAGATCAGTGCGGGTCCGATCCCGCTCACGGCCCCGACGAGCACCAGGGCCGAGCCCGTCGTGCACGTGACGAGCCCGATCGTGAAGAGCCGGTTCTCGGCGATGCGCCCCACGAGCCGGCGGAACACGAGGGTCGACGCGATCATGCACGACGCGTTCGAGGCGAAGACGAGCGTGTAGAGCCCTTCGCCGAACCCGTACTGCTCTTGGAACACGAACGACGACGTCGCGATGTACGAGAAGAAGCCGATCGTCGCCGCGCACCCCGTGACGAGGTACCAGCGGAACCGCGGCATGGCGAGCAGCGCGCCCATCCGCCGGAGCGAGGCCGACAGCGAGCCGGCTCCCGGCTCGGGGTCGACGAGGGTCTCGGGGAGGCGCGCCGCGGCCGCCGCGGTGAGTGCGACTCCCAGCACGGCCAGGACCACGAACGTCGCCCGCCAGCTCGACACCGACAGTACGACGCCGCCGACGAGCGGGGCGACGACCGGGCCGACGGCGTTGATGGCGGCGAGCGTCGCGAACAGCCGGCTGCGGACGACCCCGGTCGTGGTGTCGCCGACCATGGCGCGGGCCGCCACGGAGCCGGCCGCGCCGCCGAGTCCCTGCGCGACGCGGGCGACGACGAGCGTGGTCGCGTCGGGGGCGATGGCGCAGGCGAGGGAGGCGAGGGCGAAGACGGCCGTCCCGCCCAGGAGGATGCGCCTCCGGCCGGTCCCGTCGCTGATCGGTCCGATGACGATCTGACCGACGGCGAACGAGACGAGGAACGCGGTGAGGCTGAGCTGCACCTGCGCGGTCGAGGCTCCGAGGTCGCGGGCGATCGCCGGCAGGGCCGGGATGTACATGTCCGTGGCGAAGGGCGAGATGCCGACGATCAACGCGACCGTCAGGATGGTGCCGCGCCGGGACGACCAGGAGGGGCGGCTCGGGTCCGCCGGGACGTCATCGTCTCTCATCGGGTCGAGCCTAGGCCCGGTGCGTCGAACCGGTGTGAAACCGCGTTCCGTCGCCTCCGCGGATTCTTTTGCGGTTCGATCCGCTCAATGCGGTTCCGCCGCCCGCGACGGATTCCTGTTGGGCGGCACCCGTCGATCATCTCGGCATCTGCGGGCAATGGAGGAGAATGCGCGGGAATCACCTCGGGATGCTTATCCCCGCATTCTCCTCAGGCCCGCGAACGCGAACCCGGCAGAGGGATCGGAGCCGGCAGGGCCCGTCTCAGTGAGCCGCGTCGTACGCCTCGCGGATCGCGCCCGAGACGCGACCGCGGTCGGACACGTCGTGCCCGTTCTCGCGCGCCCACTCGCGGATCCGCTGCAGCTCGGCGGGGTCGGACTTCGGGCGGGGCGAGCCGGCGCGTGCGGCCGGGGCGCTCGTCCTGCGGCCGGTGCGGCGGCCACCCGAGGTGAAGGGCTCGAGGGCGTAGACGAGTTCGGCGACGTGCGCGTCGGTGAGGTCGATCTCGTACGACGCCCCGTCGATCGCGAAGGTGACCGTGCGGCCCTCGCCGTCGGCGATGGGGGTTCCGTCGATGTCGTCGACGAGTTGGATGAATGTCTTCTGGGCCATGATGACGTGATCCGTTCGGTGCTGGTCGGTGCGGTGGATTGCTATCCGCACTCACTATGTCGGAATCCGCCCGAGAATACATCCGGAGGCATGCTCAATTACCTTCCCGGTATAGGCGACGAGTGAAATCCGCCGACCGATTGCGCAGGTGCATCCGCGAGATTCCCCGGTGATAGAGCGCCGGCCCGATAATCGCCACGGGTGCATTTCCGTCGGCTATTCCCGACGTGATGCGCCGTCGCGTCGCGGGGCCCGTCAGCGCCCGGGAGCCGCCGTCGACGCGCGGCTGACGAACCCGGGTCGGAAGATGCGCCGGCGCGAGGCGTCGTCGAGCTCGTCGGCGGGGGTGTGCAGGGCGTCGACCGCGGCGGCGACGATGGCTGCCTCGTCCCAGGCGAACGTGCTCAGCTGCGGCTCGACGAGCGGCGCCATCGCGCTGTCGTCGTAGCCGAGCACCGAGAGCTCCCGCGGCACCTCGAGGCCGACCCGGCGGGCGGCCGCGTAGGCGCCGAAGGCGATGGAGTCGCTGAGGCAGAGCAGCGCCGTCGGGCGCGCCGGCGAGCGCAGCAGCCGCTCGGTGGCCTCGGCCGCCTCCTCGACGGCGGCGGGGGTCGCCGTCACCGTGACGTCGAGTCCGAGCTCGGCCCCGAGCGAGGTGGCCAGCATCTCGGCGGGGCGGCCGGGCGTGGCGGGCATCGCGGGGGCGAGGACGCCGACCGACCGGTGTCCGAGGTCGGCGAGGTGCCGCAGCCCCGTGCCGACTCCGGTGGTGTTGTCGAAGAGCACGACCGGCGACTCGGGCCGGTGCGTCAGCGCGTCGCCGATCGAGACGACGCGGATCTCGTCGGGGACGTCGGCCCAGTACGCCGCCGACGGGTCGACGGGCAGGGCGACCACGGCCTCGACCTGTCGGCTGTTGAGGCCCGCGAGCACCGCCTCCTCGCGGGAGGGCGACGCGTCGACGTCGGCGATCGACGCGTTGAGCGACAGGCCTCCGAGCGCGCGGCTGAGCATCACGGCGAGGTCCTGCTGCCAGAGGTCCCGGAGCGTGCCGACGATCACGACGTTGCTGCTCCGCCCGCCGGCCAGGGCACGGGCGACGGGGTCGACGGTGTACCCGAGCTCGGCGGCCACGCGGGCGACGCGCGCCTGCGTCTCGGACGAGCCCCGCAGACCCCGGAGGGCGTACGACGTCGCCGCCTTCGACAGGCCGGCCGCGTCGGCGACGTCCTGGAGCGTGCGACGGCGGGGCTCCTTCACGCGCTCAGCATACGTCGCGGTGCGCGGCGGTCGGCATGATGCAGCGCGCAGCGGCCAGAGGTCCACCCCCTTGACACCGCGGGTGTGAACCGGTTCACTGGTTCCATGAGTGAACCGGTTCACAGTGACACGATCGCCGAGGAGGCGCGGGTCGACGACTCCGCGCCCGTCCCGGCGTCCGCCGCCCCGGCCGCCACCCCGCGCGTCGCCGCCGCCCGTCGCATCGCCGCCGGCCGCATCGACACCCATCAGCACGTCTGGCCCCCCGCGTTCGTCGCCGCGCTCCGCGACCGCGTCGCCCCGCCCCGCCTCGTCGACGACTGGACCCTGCTCACCGCGGGCGAGGCCCCGTACGCGGTCGATCCGGCCGCCCACGACGTCGAGCGCCGTCGCGCCCGCGAGATCGCCGAGGGCAAGGACTCCGTGCTCGTCTCGCTGTCGAGCCCGCTCGGCATCGAGCACCTGCCGGGGGCCGAGGCCCGCGAGCTGATCGACGTGTGGCACCGCTCCGCGCTCGAGCTGGGCGACCCGTTCCGCGTCTGGGCGGCCACCCCCGTGGTCGAGCACGACCTCGCGGGGCTCTCGGAGATCCTGCGCGACGACCGGGTGGTCGGGCTGCAGCTGCCGGCCACGTGCCTCCTCGATCCGGCCGCCGTGCAGCGGATGGCCCCCGTGCTCGACGTCGTCTCGGTCTCGGGCAAGCCCGTGATGGTGCACCCCGGGCCGGCGCCCGCGGTGGCCGACACGCCCCCGTGGTGGCCGGCCGTCGTGCCCTACGTCAACCAGCTCCAGTCGGCCTGGTTCGCCTGGCATCAGGTCGGCCGCGACGCGCACCCGGCCCTCCGCATCGTCTTCGTCGCCCTCGCCGGGCTCGCCCCGCTGCACCACGAGCGGCTGGTCGCCCGTGGCGGGACGTTCGGCGCGGTCGACCCGAACGTCTTCTACGAGACGTCGTCGTACGACACGAGGGCGATCGACGCGATCGTCCGCGTCGTCGGCGTCGACCCCGTCGTCCACGGCTCCGACCGCCCGTACGCGCAGCCGCGCGATCCCGGTCTCGGTCACGCCTTCACCCACGCCCACGTCTCCGCGAACCCCCGCGCCCTGCTGACAGGAGAACCCCGATGACCCTCACCGCCCCCGGATCGACGACCGGCGCCTCCTCGGCCCCGCTGACCGCCGCCGACGTGCCCGCGCTGCCCGGCCGCGACCTCACGCGCTCCGAGCTGAAGGCCTGGGTCGACGAGATGGCGACCCGCCCCGAGCTCTGGCGCCACCTCGTCAAGCACGGCGGCGGGCAGCGCCACTTCGCGTCGCTGTACCGCGACAGCGACATCGACGTCTGGCTGCTCTGCTGGGACACCACCGACGACACCGGCTGGCACGACCACGACATCTCGTCGGGCGCGGTCGCCGTCGTCGCGGGCGCCGTGAACGAGGCCAACCCGCGGATGGGCGGCGAGGCGGTCAGCCGCGTCGTCGAGGCCGGCCGGTCGTTCCACTTCGGGCCCGACCACATCCACCGCATGGGCGGACACGTCGACGGCTCGGTGTCGATCCACGCCTATTCGCCGCCGCTGTGGCGGATGGGGCAGTACTCGATCGGCTCGAACGGCGTCATGCGCCGGCAGTCGGTCAGCTACGCGGACGAGCTCCGCCCGATGGACGACGTCAGCGTCATCGAGCAGTACCGCGACGAGCAGGCCGCCGCCGACGCGCTGGCCGCCCGCGACTCGTCCGACATCGACTCCTGAGGCGTCGGGCCCCGTGATCGGGCCCGAGCACTCGGGCGCGAGCGGCATCCGAGCGCCCTCCGTCGCGCGGGAGGACGATGTCGGACCGTTCGCCGGTCGGGGGCCCGGCATGCACGCCGGCGCCCCCGACCCCCTAGGCGGGGCAGTCCCGCAGCGCGGCGCCGAGCATCGGCAGCTCGGCTTCCATCCGGGCGATGTCCGCTCCGAGCGGCCGGTCGTCGGTCGACGGGTCGATCAGCTCGACCAGGCGCTCGAACACCGGCAGGAGGCGCGTCCCGGCCACGCGGTCGGGCGCCATCTGCAGCGCACGGACGGCCGCGAACAGCTCGACCGCGAGCACCGCGCCCGACGATCGCACCAGGCTCGTCAGCAGCCGCGTGCTCTGGATGGCGAAGCTCGCGTGCTCCTCGAGCCCGAGCGAGACGCTGATGCTGGCGCTGGTCACCGGCGTGGCGTCGATGCGCATGTGGGCGAGGGCGTCCTGCGCGACGTACTCGACGATCATCAGCCCCGAGCTCGTCGCGTTCCGCCGGGCGTCGGCCAGGAACGGCGGCAGTCCGGTCATGTCGGCCCGCATCAGCAGCCCGAGGCGACTCGTCGACAGGCTGAACACGGGCAGCAGGCCGGTGCGCGCCGCGTCGAGCGACCAGGCCAGCGTCGCCAGGTGGAACTGCCCGTGGTGCCGGACGCCGTCGACCACCACCAGGGGGTTCTCGGCCGGCCCGCCGAGCTCGCGGTCGAGCGCGTCGAGCAGCACGCCGAGGGCGGTGCGGGCGGGCGCGTGCACCTGGGGTGAGGCCCTCAATCCGAACGGGTCCTGGAGGCGCGCCACCGGAAGAGGATCGCCCGTGACCGACTCGGTCAGCCACCGCAGCCGCGCCGCCTCGCGGACCTGGCCGGGATGCGGTCGAGCGGCGTGCACCTGGGCGTCGAAGGCCTCGGACGATCCTCGGAGGGCCCGGAAGCTGAGCGCCGCGACGACCGTCGCCGCGTCGAGCTGCCGCGCGGCGACGTCGGCCGCGAGCGCCGTCGTCGCGAGCGTCACGGCGCTCGAGCTCATGAAGGGCAGCGAGTCGGTCTCGGCGAAGTCGACCGGGGCGACGCCTCCGCTGCGCCACGGGAACTCGCCGATGAGGGTCAGGGCGACCTCGGCCAGCGCGGTCAGGTCGCCCGTCCCGATGGATCCCGTCCGGTGCAGCGTGGGCAGCGAGTCGCTCCGCACCGCGGCCAGCAGGCCGTGCACGACGCCCGGGCTGATGCCGGACCCTCCGGCGAGCAGCTGGTTCAGGCGGACGACCAGCGCGGCCCTCGTGACGCGGTCGTCCTCGATCTCGCCGATGCCCGAGGCGTGGCTGCGCAGCAGACGTCGACCGTGGGCCGCCTGCTCGCGGTGCTCCTCCTCGGGGGTGAGCTCGACCGCGTCGTCGACGACCGAGATGCCGCGGTTGGCGCCGACGCCGGTGTTGGCCCCGTAGACGATGCCGGAGTCGCGCGCGGCCAGCAGCGTGCGGTGCGAGCGCTCGACCGTCTCGAGCGCGTGAGAGGGCACCGACACGCGGGCGCGCCGGTCGGCCAGGGCCACCAGATCGGCCACTCGCAGGGGAGTGCCGTCTAGGGTGACCGGGGGAAGGTCGTCGCTGGCGTGCATGTCGGTCACTGTGCCTCCCTCGTGTTTCGGTCTCGTAAACAGGCTGAGACGCGTATTGACGAAGTATTCATCGCTTCCGCATGATGAATCAACTTATTCACGAATCGCCGGGAGCGCCCTCCTCCGAGACCCGGCATCGCGACAGGAGAACGCCCCATGATCACCTTCGACGGCGTCAGCAAGGTCTACCCCGACGGGACGGTGGCCGTCGACGGTCTCGACCTCGAACTGCCCACCGGCGAGCTGACCGTGTTCGTGGGTCCATCGGGCTGCGGCAAGACCACGTCGCTGCGGATGATCAACCGCATGGTGGAGCCCACGAAGGGGCGGGTCCTCATCGACGGGAAGGACGTCGCGACCGGCGACGCGGCGTCGCTCCGCCGCGGGATCGGCTACGTCATCCAGGCCGCCGGCCTGTTCCCGCACCGCACCATCGTCGAGAACATCATGACCGTGCCCGGCCTCGTCGGCACGAGCAAGAAGAAGGCGCGCTCCACGGCCGTGGAGCTCATGGAGCGCGTCGGGCTCTCCGAGTCGATGGCCGACCGCTACCCCGTCCAGCTCTCCGGCGGTCAGCAGCAGCGCGTCGGCGTCGCCCGGGCGCTCGCCGCCGATCCGCCCGTCATGATCATGGACGAGCCGTTCAGTGCCGTCGACCCCATCGTCCGCGAGGGGCTGCAGGCCGAGTTCCTCCGCCTGCAGCGTGATCTCGGCAAGACCATCGCGATGGTCACGCACGACATCGACGAGGCCATCAAGATGGGCGACCGCGTCGCCGTGTTCCGCGAGGGCGGTCACCTCGCCCAGTTCGCCACTCCGCGCGAACTGCTCTCGAACCCCGCCGACGACTTCGTGGCCGGCTTCGTCGGCCGCGACCGCGGTTTCCGCAGCCTGTCGTTCGACTCCGCCGCCGGTCTCGAGGTCGAGCCGGTCGCCGTGGCCCAGGCCGGGCCCGAGCACCTGGTCCTCGACGACGCCGGTCGCCCCCTCGGCTGGTCGGGCCCCGGTCTCGGCTCGGACGCCGCGCCGACGCACCCCGGCGGCTGGTACACGACGAGCGACTCGCTCCGTCTCGTCACGGACCTCGCGATCACGTCGCCCGTCGGCATCGTCATCCGGGTCGACGCCGACGGCGTGGCCGACGGCGTCATCCGGCACACCAGCCTGATGAAGCAGCTGGAGGCGCGCCGCCGTCGCGAGGTGGACGTCGCGTGATCCAGTACCTCCAGAACAACGGGCCGGTCATCCAGGCCGCCCTGTCGCAGCACGTGTACCTCGCGCTGGTGCCCGTGCTGCTCGGCATCGTCGTGTCGCTGCCGATCGGCTACCTCGCCGTCCGGTTCAACTTCCTGTACCACCCGCTGCTCAACCTCAGCGGGATCCTCTACGCGGTCCCGTCGCTGGCGCTCATCGTGCTGGTGCCGTCGGTGCTCGGGATCCGCATCCTCGATCCGCTGAACATCATCGTCGCGCTGACCGTCTACACGGTCGCCCTGCTCGTCAGGGTCGTCGCCGACGGTCTCAAGTCGGTCGACCCGCTGGTCGCCGAGGCGGCCTCGGCGATGGGGTACCGGCGCCTGCGTCGTCTCGTCAGCGTCGAGCTCCCGATCGCTCTGCCGGTCATGCTGGCGGGCCTCCGGGTCGCGACCGTAGCCAACGTCAGCCTCGTCAGCGTCGGCGCCCTGATCGGCGTCGGCGGTCTCGGCACGCTCTTCACCCGCGGGCAGCAGCTCAACTACGCTCCGCCGATCATCGTCGGCATCGTGCTCTCGGTCGTGCTCGCCGCGATCCTCGACGGCATCATCGTGCTGATCCAGCGTCGGACGACGCCCTGGGTCCGCGCGGCGGGGAGGATCGCCTCGTGAACGACGGTCTCCTCTCGTACCTGCTCGACGGGTCCAACTGGCAGTTCGGCGCGACCGGCTCCATCCCGTCGCTGATCCTCACGCACCTCTGGTACACGATCCAGGCGGTCGTCGTGGCCGCCGCCATCGCCCTTCCGCTCGGTCTCTACATCGGTCACACGGGCAAGCTCTCGTTCATCGCGATCAACGCGGCGAACGCCGGCCGCTCGCTGCCGACCCTGGGTCTGATCATCCTGCTGGTCGTGCTGATGGGGCGCGGGTTCCTGCCCGTGCTGATCGCCCTGGTCATCCTGGCCATCCCGCCCATCCTCACGACGACCTACGCCGGCATCCGCGCCGTCGACCCGGCCGCGATCGACGCGGCCAAGGGCATGGGCATGCGCCCGATGCAGGTGCTCTTCAAGCTCGAGGTGCCGATGGCGCTGCCGCTCATCTCGAGCGGTCTGCGCAACGCGCTCCTCCAGGTCATCGCCACGTCGACCGTCGCCGCCTACGTCGGCATCGGCGGCCTCGGCCGTCTGCTCGTCGACGGCATCGCCCTGAACGCCTACGAGCGCGTCGTCGCCGGCGCCGTCGTCGTGGCCGCGCTCGCCATCCTCGTCGACCTGATCGCCGCGGTCGTCCAGCGCTCCGTCATCTCGCCCGGCCTCACCGGCCGACGCGTCACCCGCCGTCCCACCAAGACAGTCCCCGCACCCTCCACCTCACCCGCCCCGACCGGACAGCCCGGTCCCGGCACCCGAACGAAAGCCCCCACATCATGAAGAAGAAGAACCTCCTCGGCGCCGTCGGCGTCATCGGCGTCGGCATGCTCGTGCTCGCCGGCTGCTCCGACCCCACCGAGTCGACCGGCGGCTCGGCCTCCGGCGGCGACAGCGAGACGATCACCGTCGGCTCGGCGAACTTCCCCGAGAGCGAGCTGCTCGCCGAGATGTACGCGCAGGTGCTCGAGGCCAACGGCGTCGACGTGAAGCGCAGCTTCAACATCGGCGCCCGCGAGGTCTACCTCCAGGCTCTCGAAGACGGCTCGATCGACCTCCTGCCCGAGTACAACGGAGCGCTGCTCGCCGCGCTGTCCGACGACGGGGCGCCCGAGGGCGTCACCTCGCCCGACGACGTCTACGACGCGCTGCAGGACGTCCTCCCCGAGGGCATCGTCTCGCTGCCGCAGTCCGAGGCGGAGGACAAGGACACCCTGAGCGTCACCAGCGAGACCGCCGACGAGTACGACCTCGAGACCATCGAGGACCTCGAGCCGGTCGCCGACCAGCTCCGCATCGCCGCCGGTCCCGAGTTCGCCGAGCGCATCCAGGGCATCAAGGGCCTCGAGTCCGAGTACGGCCTCACCTTCAAGGAGTTCGTGCCCCTCGACGCCGGCGGCCCCCTCACCCTCGCCGCCCTGACCGACGGCGACGTCGAGGTCGCGAACATCTTCTCGACCGACTCGGCCATCGAGACGAACGACCTCGTCACCCTCGAGGACACCAAGCAGCTGTTCCTCTCGGAGAACATCCTCCCCATCGTCCGCGAGGACAAGAGCGACGGCACCGTCGAGGACGCCCTCAACTCGGTCTCCGAGGCGCTCACGACCGAGAACCTCACCGAGTACCTCGCCAAGGTCCAGGTCGACAAGCAGGACTCGGCGAGCGTCGCCAAGGAGTTCCTGACCGAGTACGACCTGCTCTAGGTCGTCTCGCCGGCGACCGGGCCTCCCGCCCGGTCGCCGGCACCACCGCACCACCGCGAGACCCACAACCGAACAGCCCGACCGGTGCCCCTGAGCGGGCACGCGGCGCCTCGTCGCGCCCCGACGACCCCGTCGCCTCCTCCTGAACCGCAGATCGACCCCGAACGGAAGCACCACTCGTGACCATCGACACCGCATCCACCGGCACCACCGCCTCCTCGACCCCGGCCTCCGGGGCTCCCGCCGGGGCGACCGACGCGACCCGCGCCTCCTCGGGTCCGCGCCCCGTGCGGGCTCCGCGCGGCACCGAGCTCAGCTGCCTCGGCTGGCAGCAGGAGGCGGCCCTGCGCATGCTGATGAACAACCTCGACCCCGAGGTCGCCGAGCATCCCGACGACCTCGTCGTCTACGGCGGCACCGGCAAGGCCGCCCGCAGCTGGGAGGCGTTCGACGCGATGGTCGCGACGCTCAAGACGCTGAAGGACGACGAGACGATGCTCGTCCAGTCGGGCAAGCCGGTCGGCGTTTTCCGCACCAACGAGTGGTCGCCGCGCGTGCTGATCGCCAACTCGAACCTGGTCGGCGACTGGGCCAACTGGGAGGACTTCCGCAAGCTCGACGCCATGGGCCTCATGATGTACGGCCAGATGACGGCCGGCTCGTGGATCTACATCGGCACGCAGGGGATCCTGCAGGGCACCTACGAGACCTTCTCGGCCGTCGCGGACGCCAGCTTCGGCGGCACCCTCGCCGGGACGATCACGCTCACCGCCGGAGTGGGGGGCATGGGAGGCGCGCAGCCGCTGGCCGTGACCATGAACGACGGCGTCGCCCTCTGCATCGACGTCGACCGCACCCGCATCGACCGCCGCGTCGAGCACCGCTACCTCGACGTCGCCGCGTCGAGCCTCGACGAGGCCCTCGAGCTGGCCATCGCCGCCCGCGACGAGAAGCGGCCCCTCTCGATCGGCGTCGTCGGCAACGCCGCCGAGATGGTGCCCGAGCTGCTGGCCCGCAAGGCGCCCATCGACATCGTCACCGACCAGACGTCGGCGCACGACCCGCTCTCGTACCTGCCGATCGGCACCCGCTTCGAGGACATGGCCGCCGAGGCCGCCGCCGACCCCGCCGACTTCACCCTGCGCTCGCGGGCCGCCATGCGGGCCCACGTCGAGGCGATGGTCGGGTTCCAGGACGCCGGCGCCGTCGTCTTCGACTACGGCAACAGCATCCGCGGCGAGGCGCAGACCGCCGGCTACGATCGCGCCTTCGCGTTCCCCGGCTTCGTGCCGGCCTACATCCGCCCGCTCTTCGCCGAGGGCAAGGGACCGTTCCGCTGGGCGGCGCTCTCGGGCGACCCGGCCGACATCGCGGCGACCGACAAGGCGATCCTCGAGCTGTTCCCCGAGAACGAGTCCCTCCGGAAGTGGATCACGATGGCGGGGGAGCGCGTGGCGTTCCAGGGTCTGCCCGCCCGCATCTGCTGGCTCGGCTACGGCGAACGCCACCTGGCCGGTCTCAAGTTCAACGAGATGGTCGCCTCGGGCGAGCTGTCGGCGCCGATCGTGATCGGTCGCGACCACCTCGACTCGGGCTCGGTCGCGTCGCCCTACCGCGAGACCGAGGCCATGCTCGACGGCTCCGACGCGATCGCCGACTGGCCGCTGCTGAACGCCATGGTGAACGTCGCATCGGGCGCCACCTGGGTGTCGATCCACCAGGGCGGCGGCGTCGGCATGGGCCGCTCGATCCACGCCGGTCAGGTCATCGTCGCCGACGGCACCGACCTCGCCGCCGAGAAGCTCGGGCGCGTGCTCGTCGCCGACCCGGGCATGGGCGTCATCCGCCACGCCGACGCCGGGTACGAGCGGGCCGTCGACGTCGCGGCCGAGCGCGGCGTGCGCATCCCGATGCGCGAGCAGGACCGAGGAGGCGCGGGCGCCGTCTCCGAGAGCGCTGCGACCGAGAGCGCTGCGACCGAGAGCTTCGCGGCCGACGCGACCGAGGGCACCGTCGATGGCCCTCGCCCGTAGCGGGGCGACCGTCGAGCGGACCCGGCTGCGCACCTCCTTCGACGGCGTCTGGGGCGACCTCGAGGGCGTGGGTCGCGATCCGCGTTCGGGCGGCTACGACCGGTTCTCGTGGACCGGCGTCGACCTCGGGCTCCGCGAGTGGTTCGCCGCCGAGGCGACCCGGCGGGGGCTCGAGGTGGAGGTCGACCGCAACGGCAACCAGTGGGCCTGGTGGGGCGCGCCGGCCGACGGCGCCGTCGTCACCGGCAGCCACCTCGACAGCGTGCCCGGCGGCGGGGCGTTCGACGGGCCGCTCGGCGTCGTCAGCGCCCTGCTCGCCGTCGACGCGCTGCGGGCTGCGGGCGTGGTGCCCGCGCGACCGCTCGCCGTCGTCAACTTCGTCGAGGAGGAGGGCGCCCGGTTCGGCCTCGCCTGCCTCGGCTCGCGGTTGATGACCGGCGCGGTCGACGCCGGGCACGCGCTCTCGCTGACCGACGACGACGGCACCACCCTCGCCGACGCGATGTCGGCGGCCGGGCACGCCCCCGAGCACGTCGGTCTCGACGAGGCGGCGCTCGCCCGCATCGGGGTCTTCGTCGAGCTGCACGTCGAGCAGGGCCGCCACCTGGCGCTCGGCGACGAGTCGGTCGGGGTGGCCAGCTCGATCCTGCCGCACGGCCGGTGGCACTTCTGCTTCGAGGGCGAGGGCAACCACGCCGGCACCACGCGACTCGTCGACCGTCACGACCCGATGCTGCCGTTCGCCGAGGTCGTCGGCGCCGCCCGCCGCCTCGCGGCCGAGGCTCAGGCGGTCACGACCTTCGGCCGGGTCCGCGTCGACCCGAACGGCACGAACGCGATCCCGTCGCGGGTCGACGCCTGGCTCGACGCCCGCGGGCCCGAGCAGAGCGGGGTGACCCGTCTCGTCGACGACCTGCAGAGGTTCGCCGAGGAGGCGGCGGCCGGCCACGGCGTCCGCCTCACCGTCGAGAACGACAGCTTCACCCCCGTGGTCGACTTCGACGCCTCGCTGAGCGATCGGCTGCGGGCGTCGCTCGGCGCCGCGTCGATCGGGGCGCCCACCCTGCCGACGGCGGCCGGGCACGACGCCGGGATCCTCGCGTCGCGGGTGCCCACGGCGATGCTCTTCGTCCGGAACCCCACCGGCATCAGTCACAGCCCGGTCGAGCACGCCGAGGCGGAGGACTGCGTCGACGGCGTCGAGGCCCTCACGATCGTGCTGCGCGACCTGCTCGTCGCCCCCCTCGAGGTCGTGCCGGCCGGGGCGACCGGGACGACGACGCACCACGGCGGCGCGGGCGCGGGCACGGGAGCGGGCGGGTCCGGGTCATGAGCGCGGCGGGCACGGCGACGTTCTGGGCGGAGCACCTGTGGACCGGGGTCGGCGACGTGCGGCACGGCGTCGTCATCGAGGTCGCCGCCGACCGCATCGTCGCGGCGGGCGTCGACGGGGTCGCGCCTCCGGCGGGCTCGATCGAGCTGCGCGGCGTGACGCTCCCGGGTCTCGTCAACGCCCATTCGCACGCGTTCCACCGGGCGCTGCGGGGACGGACCCAGGTCGGCAGCGGCAGCTTCTGGACCTGGCGCGACGTGATGTACTCGGTCGCCGGGCGCCTGACCCCCGCGAACTACGAGACCCTCGCGACCGCCGCCTTCACCGAGATGGTCCTCGCCGGGGTGACGACCGTGGGCGAGTTCCACTACGTCCACCACACCGCCGACGGCAGCCCCCACGACGACCCGATCGCCATGTCGCGGGCCCTCGCCCGGGCGGCGGCGACCGCGGGGATCCGCCTGACGCTGCTCGACACGTGCTACCTCGTCGGCGGGTTCGCGCCGGCGACCGGGTCCGCTGCCGAGGTCGATGCCGAGGCGTCCGCCGACGCCTCCGCCGAGCCTGCTGCCGATCCCTCCGCCGAGCCGGCGCACGTGCCGCTCTCGCCGGCGCAGATCCGCTTCGGCGACGGCACCGGCGCGGCCTGGGCCGAGCGGGCGACCGCCGTCCGCGAGGCGCTCAGCGGTCCGGCCGTCGTGGTCGGCGCGGCGGTGCACTCCGTGCGGGCGGTGCCGGAACGCGACCTGGCCACGATCGCCGCGTGGGCTCATGCGCACGACGCCCCGCTGCACGTGCACGTCTCGGAGCAGCCGGCTGAGAACGCGGACTGCGCGCGCCTCCTCGGCTCCACCCCCGTCGCGGTGCTGCGCCGACACGGCGTGCTCGACCACCGGGCCACCGCCGTGCACGCCACCCATCTGACCGCCGACGACGTGGCCGACCTCGCGGCCGGCGACGCCTGGGCCTGCTTCTGCGTCACGACCGAGCGCGATCTCGCCGACGGCATCGGTCCGGCCGGTGCGCTGGTCGAGGCCGGCGTGCCGCTCACGGTCGGCAGCGACAGCCACGCCGTGATCGATCTGTTCGAGGAGGCGCGGGGCATCGAGACCGGACAGCGTCTCGTCAGCAACCGGCGCGGCTGGTTCGGCGCCGACGCGCTGCTGTCGGCCGCGACCGTCGAGGGCGCCCGGTCGCTCGGCTGGGACGACGCCGGGCTGCTCGAGCCCGGCGCGCTCGCGGACTTCGTCACGGTGTCGCTCGACTCGGTGCGCCTGGCCGACGCCCGGCGCGGCTCGCTGCTCGAGTCGATCGTGTTCGGCGCGACCGCGGCCGACGTGGCGACCGTCGTCGTCGGCGGCGAGGTCGTCGTGCGCGACGGGGCGCATGCCCGGGTGGCCTCTCCGGGCGCGGCCCTGCGCACCGCGATCGCCGCCGTCCTGCCGCCTGAGGCGCCGCGGGGCGATGCTGCGCCCGCCGCCGTCTCCACGGCTTCCGAACCCCGCTGAGAGGACCCCTCCGCATGACCGTCACCGCCCTGACCGGCATCTCGCAGCTGGTCACGAACGACCCCGCGCACGACCACGCCGAGGAGTCGAGCGGGCCGCTCGGCGTCGTGCTCGATGCGGCGATCCTGCTCGACGGCGACCGCGTGCTCTGGTCGGGGCCCGCGGCCGACCTGCCTTCGTCGACGGCCGACGACGTGATCGACCTCGGTGGTCGTGCGGTCGTCCCCGGGTTCGTCGACAGTCACAACCACCTCGCCTTCGCGGGCGACCGCTCGGACGAGTTCGCGGCGCGGATGGCGGGGGAGTCGTACTCGGCCGGCGGGATCCGCAGCACGGTCGCGCACACGCGGGCGGCGAGCGACGCCGACCTGGCCGGCTCGGTGCGGCGTCTCGCCGACGAGGCGCTGCGGCAGGGCACCACGACGATCGAGAGCAAGTCGGGCTACGGGCTCAGCGTCGACGACGAGCGACGGAGTCTCGAGGCCGTCCGCACGGTGACGACCGAGTCGACCTTCCTCGGGGCGCACGTCGTGCCCGCCGAGTTCGCCGGGCGGGCCGACGACTACGTCGCGCTGGTGGTCGGCGAGATGCTCGACGCCTGCGCGCCCCTGGCGAGGTGGATCGACGTGTTCTGCGACGTCGGGGCGTTCGACGTCGACCAGACGCGCGCCATCCTCACGGCGGGGAGGGCGGCGGGGCTGACACCGCGCCTCCACGCCGGTCAGCTCGCGCCGGGCGGAGGGATCCAGCTGGCCGTCGAGCTCGGCGCGGCCTCGGCGGATCACGTGACGTACGCGAGCGACGACGACGTGGAGGCGCTGGCCGGGTCCACGACGGTCGCGACCCTCCTGCCCGGGGCCGAGTTCTCGACGCGGGCCGTCTACCCCGACGCCCGACGGCTGCTGGCGGCCGGGGCGACGGTGGCCCTGGCGGCCGACTGCAACCCGGGATCGAGCTACACGACGAGCCTGCCGTTCTGCATCGCGGTGGCGGTGCGCGACATGCGGATGACCCCGGCGGAGGCTCTCTGGTCGGCGACCGCCGGGGGAGCGGCCGCGCTGCGCCGCACCGACGTCGGGCACCTGGCGGTGGGTGCGGCGGCGGACCTCGTCGTGCTCGACGCGCCGTCGTACGTGCACCTGGCGTACCGGCCGGGGGTGCCGCTGGTGGAGGCCGTCTGGCGCGGCGGGGAGCGCGTGGCGGGGCGCGCGTTCTGATGAGTGCGGGGGCGGGTGCTGGGGCTGGTGCTGCGGGTGCCGAGCCGCGGGTGCTGCGAGCCCTGGAGCGACAGGTCGTGCCGTGGCGGAACGGTGCGGGCACGACGACCGTCGTAGCCGAGGCGTCGCCCGACGTCAGGGTCGGGGCGCGTCGGGCGACTGAGCCGGCCTGGCGCGTGAGCATCGCGACGATCGACCGCGCGGCTCCGTTCTCCCAGTTCGCGGGAGTCGACCGCCTCCTCATGCCCCTCTCGCCCGCCGGTCTCGATCTCGTGATCGACGGCCGGCGGGTGCGGGGTGAGGCGTTCGACGTGCTCCCCTTCGCCGGGGAGTCGGCCGTCGAGGCGGTCGACGTGACGACCCGCGGGCTCGACCTCAACCTGATGACGGTCCGAGGTGCGGCCGTCGGCACGCTCGCCGCGCACCGCCTCGACGGCGAGCTGACGCTCGGCTCGACCGGCTCGACCGGCTCGACCGGCTCGACCGGCTCGACGGGCTCGACCGGCTCGACCGTCTCGACCGGCTCGCTCGGCTCATCCGGCTCGCTCGGCTCGGCCTCGGCCTGGACGGTCGCTGTCGTCGTGGAGGGCGAGGTCTCGTCAGCCGCCCACGGCCTGCTCATCGTGCACGACGCACTCGTCATCCCTCCAGGAGGCGCGGTGCCGGTGACCGGACGAGCCGCGGTCATCGCGCTGGCCGTGATCGAGCCGACCCGCGCCTCCTAGGCGGAGTGCGCGCTCTCCGGCTATTACGCATAGGTGCGTAATAGCGCCGCCAGAGCGTGGCTCCGCCCTCGAGTCCCGGGCCGGAGATCGAGTGGTCAGAAGATGCCCGTCATCCTCGATCGAAGGGCATCTTCTGACCACTCGACGCCGCTGCCCGGTCCGTCGCTCGGGGGAGTGCGCGCTCCCCGGCTATCACGCGGAGGTGCGTGACAGCACCGCGAGCCTGCCCGCCCCGCCCTCGAGCCCCGGGCCGCAGAGCAAGTGGTCTGAAGATGCCCTTCATCCTCGGACGAAGAGCGTCTTCTGACCACTCGGCGCCGTCGCCCGGCAGAGCGCCCGAGGACGACGGGTCAGCTTCGACTGCTGAGGCGCTTCCAGACCGAGACGAGGTCCGGGCGGGCCCCCGGCGTGGTGCCGAGGCCGACGGACAGGTATCCGGTGCTGTCGGTGAGCACCACGATCGACTCGGCACCCCACTCCTCGAGCGACGATCCGACGATCGAATCGTCGGTGCGCGGGGACAGCGGCAGGTCGACGACCGCCTCGAGGGGCATCGAGCCGTCGGGCACCGAGACCACCGCCTGGAGGTGGTCGACCCCCATGAACGAGCTCGGCACCGCGCTGGACGACACGACCGCCGATCCCGACGGGAAGTCGATGCCGCTCGCGTCGGCGATGGTCTCGAGGGGCACGTCGTGGCACCTCGGGACCAGGCCGTTGCAGACGCCGTATTCGCCGGGCTCCTCGATCGTCGCCTGCACGGCCACGATCGGGACGACGACGATCGCGGCGATGATCGAGGCGGAGACGAGCAGGAGCGCCCCGAACCAGAGGAGCTGACTGCGGAGGGTCAGATCGACGGTGCTCATCGATCCAGACTCACGCCCGGCGGGCGGTGGCGAATCCCTCGCGAGTCGTCTCCGGCGCGACTGCAGAGTGAGTCGGCGGTGGGGGCTTGGCCGGGCCGGAGGCGCGAATCACTTCGTGCGGACCGGCCCGGAGACCCCGCCGAACCCGAATCCGACGCGGCTGTCCCGTTGCATTGCTTACCCGACACGAGTTCGCCACAGCGGGGTCGGACGGTTTGTGCCCTCTTCGGGGAGTCGGGCCGACGACGAGGGAGGCCCGCCCCACGGCGCCAGGAGAGGGACACGACGCCGGTGTCGAACGTGGCGTCGTGTCCACCTCCTGGCGTCATGGCGCAGCGGGCGGCGATAGCATCACCGAGGCGCCCGCGGGCTCGACGGGTCCCACGTCGATCGCCCGCACCGCGCCGCGACCAGGAGGAACCATGGCCCCGCACACCGTCCACGTCGTCGGCAGCGTCAACGACGATCTCCGGCTCACCGTCGTCAAGCACGCCGTTCCCGGCGAGACCATCACCGCCACCAGCGCTCGCCGCGAGCTCGGTGGCAAGGGCGCCAACCAGGCGGTCGCGGCCCGTCGTGCCGGCGCGATCGTGCGCTTCGTCGGGGCCGTCGGCAGCGACCCCGCCGGAGACGAGCTCGTCGCCGCACTCGAGGCCGAGGGCATCGACACCTCGGGTGTGGCCCGGATCGAGCACGAGCTGACCGGCCGCGCGATCGTCTCGGTCGACGCGTCGGGCGAGAACCTCATCACCGTCGTCCCCGGCGCGAACGGGGCGATCGAGGTCGACGCCGTGCGCGCCTCCCTCGCCGCGGTGCAGCAGGGCGACATCGTCGTGCTGCAGCTCGAGGTGCCGTTCGAGGTCAACGCCGCCGCCGCCCGCGCCGGGCACGAGCGGGGTGCGCTGGTCGTGCTCAACTCCGCGCCGTCCGACCCGCGCGTGCTGTCGCTCGTCGACGACCTCGACCTGCTCGTCGTCAACCGCAGCGAGCTCGCCGACCTCATCGCCGCCGATGCCGATGCCGACACCGCCACCGCCGACGCCACCGCAGCCGCCGCCGACGGGCAGGCCGGCACGGCCGCCGACGACCTCCGCGTCGCAGCGACCAAGCTCGCCGACCGGCTCGGAGTCCGACTGCTCTGCACCTTCGGCGGCGACGGCTCCGTCCTGATCGGCGAGGGCACCCCCATCGAGCAGGAGGCCCACCGCATCGAGGCCGTCGACACCACCGCGGCCGGCGACACGTTCATCGGCTACGTCGTCGCGTCGCTCGCCGACGACGAGCTCTGGGTCGACGCACTCGAGACGGCGTCCCGGGCGGCGGCCGTCGCCGTCGGGCGCGAGGGGGCCGCGCGCTCCGTCCCGACCCGGGCCGAGGTCGACGCGCTCGACTGACCGAGGCGACCCGCGCCTCCTCGGCTCCCGGACCCGCCCGCGCCCGATCCGCCTGAGCACCCGGCCGAGCGCCCGGCCGGGCTGCGGCGGGTCCCCGTCATCCGGGGTGGGTCAGCGCCGACCCGCCGTCGAGGACGCCGACCCGCCGCACTCGACCCCCGCATCCTCACCGAACCCCGCAGCCGCACGCTCACGCTCACCCGCACCCGCAGCACCCACCCCCAGGAGGCGCACCATGGCACGCACCGTCGATCTCGTCGTCGTCGGAGGAGGCGCGATGGGGCTCGCGACCGCCTGGCAGGCCGCGATCCGCGGGCACGACGTCGTCCTGCTCGAGCGCTTCGAGCGCGGTCACCACCACGGCGCCTCGCACGGCTCCACCCGCAATCTCAACATCGCCTACGACGACGGCGAGTACGTCGACCTCGTCGCGCGCGCCCGAACCCTGTGGGACGAGCTCGCGCTCGTGTCGGACACCCCGCTGCTCGACCTCGTCGGGGTCGTCAACCACGGTCGCCCCGACATGCTGCGCCGCATGCGCGAGCTGCACGCCGAGCGGGGCGTCGACAGCGAGTTCGTCACGCCCGGTGACGCGGGTCGGCGATGGACGGGTCTCCGGTTCGAGACCGACGTGCTCTGGGTGCCCGACAGCGGTCGCATCCGCGCCGCCGACGCCCTCGCCGCCTTCGAACGGGTCGCGACCGGCGTGGGAGCCGAGATCCGCTGGTCGACACCGGCCGAGCGCATCGAGATCGAAGGCGACGACCGCGCCCGCGTCGTCACCGCCGACGAGGAGTACCTCGCACCCCGGGTCGTCGTCACGGCCGGTGCGTGGACGGAGCGTCTCGTCGGGGGTCTCGCGCGCCTCCCTCGTCTCGTGGTCACGCAGGAGCAGCCCGCGCACTTCCGCGTGACCGACGACGACGCGGTCTGGCCCGGCTTCAACCACCGCCCCGATCCCGACGGCGGCGCCGACGGCTGGTGGTACGGGCCGGTCTACGGCATGCTCACGCCGGGCGAGGGGGTCAAGGCGGGCTGGCACGGCACCGGGCCGGTCACCGACCCCGACGCCCGCAGCCACTCGCCCGAGCCCGAGCAGTTCGAGGCCCTCCGCCGGTACGCCCGCGAGTGGCTGCCCGGGGTCGACGCCGAGACGGCCGATCCGATCAGCTGCACGTAGACGTCGACCGACAGCGAGGACTTCGTGCTCGACCGCGTCGGCCCGCTCGTGATCGGCGCCGGCTTCTCGGGGCACGGGTTCAAGTTCACGCCTCTCGTCGGCGAGATCCTCGTCGATCTGGTCGAGGACGGCGAGGGGCCCGAGCGCTTCCGCCTGCTCGGGCGGCGTTGACGTCGGGGGCGACGGGCTGAGGAGGCGCGGGCAGGCTCAGGAGGCGCGGCCCGGCTCAGGAGGCGCGGCCCGGCTCGAGGGGTGCGTCCGACTCAGGAGGCGCGGGTCGACTCGGCCAGGAGGGCGCGGGCCGTCACGGTGTCGGTGACGAGCTCGTTGACGAGGCGGGCCCGCACGGCGCCGAGGATGCTCGGCACCTTCTCGGGACCGACCGCGACCCCGACGGCGTGCGGGATGTGCTGCAGCACCGCGCGGGAGGTGCGGACGACGCGATCGCTGCCGGGGAACTCGAGCGCCTCGCCCGCGGCGTCGAAGAAGTTGAGGCAGACGTCGCCCACGGCGTCGTCGAAGCTGCCCTCGGCGACGGGGATGAAGCGCGAGATGGTGTCGCGGGTCACGGTCGGGGCGCCGATGCCGAGCAGGGCGCCCTTCGCGGTCTCCCACAGGCCGACGACGTGCTGGAAGGCCGGGTCGTCGTCGAGCGAGCGCCGCATGTCGACGCTCGGCAGGGCCTGAGCGAACAGGAACGACGGGAACCCGCCGCTGCGCTCGGCCGCGCGGAGCGTGATCTCGTTCGTCTGGAACCAGGGCGAGGGCTCCGTCAGACCGCCGACGGTCGGGGCGAGCTGCACGCCCGGCAGCGGCGGCAGCACCCCCTGCGCGACCTCGTGCATCGTGCGACCCGACGAGACGAGCAGCACGTCGCCGGCCTTCAGCGACATGTTCTCGAGAGCCGCGGCGACGGCCTCCGAGAGGTTGTCGCCGAGCGTGGTGGCATGCGTCGTCGCCGACAGCCAGACGTCCTGCAGCCCGAGGGCCGACTTGAGCTGCGCTCCGAGCTCGATGTTCTCGTCGTGGTACGGGTCGGTGACCTCGATGCGGACGAGACCCAGTCGCCGGGCCTCGGCGACGAGGCGGCTGACCGTCGGTCGCGAGACGCCCAGGCGCGAGGCGATCTCGACCTGCGTGGCCTCCTCGACGTAGTACATGCGGGCGGCCTGGTAGACGCTGTCGATCGAGAAACGGCCCGAGCGCTGACCGGCGGCGCTCGCCGACGCGGCGGCGTCCGACTCGACGTCGGTGGTGGGGCTGTCGCTCACGGGGCCTCCTCGCGCCCGACGGCGCCTGCTCGACGATGATCGATCCTATCCTCCCGACCGGTAGCGGAAATTGTGTTCTTGACTTCTGTTCTGGACGTTGTAATCTCGATCCGTGGCCGCATCGACGCGGCCGGGTCGTCTCGCCACGGCCCCATCACCTTCAGGAGGACCCCATGTCGACGACGACCACTGAGACCACGACCCCGTCCGCTCCCGACACGGGCGGCATCCCGACGACCATGAAGGCGGTCGTGGTCCACGGGCCTGAGGACTACCGGCTCGACACGGTCCCCGTCCCCACCCCCGGCCCCGGCGAGCTGCTGCTCAAGGTCGACGCCGTCGGCGTCTGCGCCTCCGACCTGAAGTGCTACCACGGCGCCGCCAAGTTCTGGGGCGACGAGAACCGCCCGGCCTGGGCCGAGCGCGATCGCGTCGCCGGTCACGAGTTCGTCGGCACGGTCGTCCAGGGCGACGACGGCGCCCTCGCCAAGCGCGGCGTCGCCCTCGGCGACCGCATCGCGTGCGAGCAGATCGTCCCCTGCTGGGAGTGCCGCTACTGCCTCATGGGTGCGTACTGGATGTGCGGCCCCCACGACATGTTCGGCTTCAAGGGCTTCGACGGGGCCATGGCCGAGTACGTCCTCGTCCCCACCCGCGCTCTGACCCACCCGGTCAGCCGCGACCTCGCGCCGCACGTCGCCGCGTTCGCCGAGCCGCTCTCGTGCGCGATGCACGCGGTCGAGCGCGGCAGCATCCAGTTCGACGACGTCGTCGTCATCGCCGGCGCGGGCCCCATCGGCCTCGGCGCGATCGCCGGCACCCGCCAGAAGAACCCGAAGATGGTCATCGCCCTCGACATGTCCGACGAGAAGCTGGCGCTCGCGAAGAAGGCCGGCGCCGACCTCACGATCAACATCACCGAGGAGGACGCCGTCGCGACGGTCAAGAGCCTCACCGACGGCTACGGCGCCGACGTCTACATCGAGGCCACGGGGCACCCGTCGGCCGTGTCGCAGGGTCTCAACATCCTCCGCAAGCTCGGCACGTACGTCGAGTACTCCGTCTTCGGTTCGAACGCCTCGGTCGACTGGTCGATCATCAGCGACGACAAAGAGCTCAACGTGCTCGGCGCCCACCTCGGCCCCCACTGCTGGCCCGCGGCCATCAAGCTGCTCGAAGCCGACAAGCTCCCGATGGACGAGATCTGCACGCACCAGTTCCCCCTCGACCAGTTCCAGGCCGCGCTCGACCTCGTCGCCGACAGCCAGGGCGGCTCGGTCAAGGTCAGCATCGTCCCCGGTCTGACCGAGGCCACCACCTCGAGCGCCGTCACCGCATGACCACGATCTACGACGACCCCGACGAGTTCGCCGACGATCAGCTGACCGGGTTCCTCGCGCTCTACGCCGACCGCCTCCGGGGGGTCCCGGGCGGCGTCGTCTCCCATCGCGGTCAGGCTGAACCGCAGGTCGCCGTCGTCATCGGCGGCGGCTCGGGTCACTACCCCGCCTTCAGCGGCACCGTCGGCCCCGGTCTCGCCACGGGCGCCGTCGTCGGCAACATCTTCACCTCGCCGTCGGCCGCCCAGGCCTACTCGGTGGCGAAGGCCGCCGATCAGGGGCGCGGCGTCGTCTTCAGCTTCGGCAACTACGCCGGAGACACGATGAACTTCGGCATCGCCGCCGAGCGCCTCCGCAAAGAGGGCATCGACACGCGCATCGTCGTCGTCACCGACGACATCGCGTCGGCCGACGAGGTCTCGAAGCGCCGCGGCATCGCCGGCGACTTCTCGGTGTTCAAGGCCATGGGTGCCGCAGCAGCCGAGGGGGCGTCGCTCGACGAGGTCGAGCGCATCGGCGTCGCGTCGAACGAGGCGACCCGCACCCTCGGCGTCGCGTTCTCGGGCTGCACGATGCCGGGTGCGACCGAGCCGCTCTTCGAGGTCCCCGAGGGGCATCTCGGACTCGGTCTCGGCATCCACGGCGAACCCGGCATCCGCGACGTCGAGCTGATGCGGGCGACCGACCTGGCCGACCTGTTCGTCGACCGTCTGCTGGTCGACCGGCCGGCCCGCGCCTCCTCGAGGGTCGCTCCGATCCTCAACGGACTCGGCACGACGAAGTACGAAGAGCTCTTCCTGCTGTGGGGGCACATCGCCCGGCGTCTGGCCGACGCCGGGGTCGAGGTCGTCGAGCCCGAGGTGGGCGAGCTGGTCACCAGCCTCGACATGGGCGGGGTCTCGCTCACGCTGCAGTGGCTCGACGACGAGCTCGAGCGTCTGTGGCGCGCTGATGCCTACACACCCGCGTACCGCAAGCTGCGGGCGCCGCTCGACGCGCTGGTCGTCCCGTCTCCCGACGAGATCGCTGCCGGCGCCGACGACACCGCGCCCGACGCGACCGACGCAGCCGTCCGTCTCGGCGACACGGTCCGCACGGCCCTCGGCGCGATCCACGATCTGCTCCGCCGTGAAGAAGAGACCCTCGGGCGCATCGACGCGGTGGCCGGCGACGGCGACCACGGGCGCGGCATGCTCAAGGGCATCGGCGCGGCCGTCAAGCGCGTCGAAGGCGTCGACGGTCGTGCCGGAGGCGCGTGGCTGCTCGGTCGCGCCGGTCTGGCCTGGGCGGAGCACGCGGGCGGCACCTCCGGCGTCCTCTGGGGTTCGGCCCTCGAGGCGCTCGCGGCGTCGCTGACCGACGAGCGCGACGCGTACCCCGCCGCGCTGATCGTCGACGGGGTCGATGCGTTCGCCGAGTCGATCGTCGACCTCGGTCGGGCGAGCGAGGGCGACAAGACCATGCTCGACGCCCTCCTGCCGTTCGCTCGGTCGCTGCGCGAGAGGGTCGACGCAGGAGCCCAGCTCGACGAGGCCTGGAGGTCGGCGGCCGAGGTCGCCGTCTCCGCCGCCGCCGCGACCGCCGGGCTGCGACCGAAGGTCGGCCGGGCCCGTCCCCTGGCCGAGAAGAGCGTCGGCACCCCCGACGCCGGGGCCACCTCGATGGGAATGATCGTCACGACGGTCGGCGAGGTCCTCACCTCGTCGTCGGTCTCGAGAGAAGGAGCATCATCATGAGCACCGACCGCACCTACCGTCTCGTCGTCGGATCCGACGACGCCGGGTTCGACTACAAGGAGGCCATCAAGGCCGACCTGATGAAAGACCCTCGCGTGTCGATCGTCACCGACGTCGGGGTCGACGCCGACGGCCACACCGCTTACCCGCATGTCGCGGTCGACGCGGCGCGCATGGTCGCCGACGGGAAGGCCGACCGGGCGATCCTGATCTGCGGCACCGGTCTCGGCGTCGCGATCGCGGCGNGCCGTCGTGCAGTTCCCGGCGTCGGCCGCGTTGGCCACACCGCTTACCCGCATGTCGCGGTCGACGCGGCGCGCATGGTCGCCGACGGGAAGGCCGACCGGGCGATCCTGATCTGCGGCACCGGTCTCGGCGTCGCGATCGCGGCGAACAAGGTGCCCGGCATCCGCGCGGTCACGGCGCACGACTCGTTCTCGGTCGAGCGCAGCGTGCTCTCGAACGACGCGCAGGTGCTCTGCATGGGCCAGCGCGTCGTCGGACTCGAGGTCGCGCGGCGCATGGCGCGCGAGTGGCTGGGTTACGAGTTCGACACCTCGAGCGCCTCGGCCGAGAAGGTGCAGGCGATCTGCGAGTACGACGGCTCCGCTCAGCCCGTCGGCCTCGACGCCTGACCGGCACGACCGGCACGACCTCGTCGACGCGGCGGAGGCGCCGAGCGGGAACGCTCGCAGCCTCCGCCGCGTTGACTGTCAGCATGAGCCCTGCGACACCCGAATCGAAGACCTGCCGCTCGTGCGGTCGACGCATCGAATGGCGCAAGAAGTGGGCGTCGAACTGGGACGACGTGGCCTACTGCAGCGACGCGTGCCGCAAGCACAAGGTGACCGCTCGGGATCGCGAGCTCGAGCAGCGCATCCGCGACCTGCTCGCCGCTCGGGCGGCGTCGTCGAGCATCTGCCCCTCCGACGTGGCGCGCTCGCTTCACCCCGACGACGAAGACGCCTGGCGCGGCCTGATGGAGCCCGTCCGTCGGGCGGCCCGACGCCTCGTCGCCGCTGGCGAGGTCGACATCACGCAGGGCGGCTCGGTCGTCGACCCGTCGACCGCCAAGGGCCCGATCCGCATCCGCCGCCACCGCCCCTGACGGTCCGCGCCACCGCGCTCACACGGGTTCGAGCGGGGCCCACGGCCGTGGCGGGCGTTCGACCGCGACCACGTCGCCCGACGCGACCCGCCCTCCCTGCACCACCACGCCCATGACTCCGGCCTTCCGCACCAGCTCACCGGCGTCGTCCCGTCCGACCACGGCCTTGAGCAGCCCCGATTCGAACCGGTCGATCTGCAGGCACGGGTTGCGGAGGCCGGTGATCTCGACCCGCGCCTCCTGCCCCAGCGCGAGGACGGTGCCGGTCGGGAGTCCGAGGAGGTCGACTCCGCGCGTCGTGACGTTCTCGCCGAGCGCCGACGGGGCGACCTCGAACCCGAGGGCCGCGAGGTCGTCGAACAGCTCGGCGTGCATCAGATGCACCTGCCGCAGGTTCGGCTGGCCGGGGTCGCGAGCCACCCGTGAGCGGTGCTGGACCGTCCGGCCGAAGTGCGCATCCCCCTCGATGCCGAGGCCCTCAAGAAGGGTGATCGAGTCGACCGGCCGCTTGCTGAAGCGGTGCGCGGAGTCGAGGCCGACGGAGACGACGGAGGCGCGGGTCATGACGGTCAGTCTCCTCGCCCAGCCCCGCCGCGTCGAGCCCCCTCGCTCCGCGCCCGGTGCGAACCGTCGTGAGCGCGCTCGCCGGGGGCGGGGCGTCCGGGTCGTCGGAGCGGTGGGCTGTCAGCGGCGCACGTCGTGCAGGTGATGCAGGGGGTCGTGCACGAAGTACCGGGCGAGCGAGTCGATCGTGAACGCCGAACCGTCGCTGCGCAGGCCCGTCCGGCCGAGCTCGTCGTCGGGCACCGCCTCGAAGGCGCTCGCCACGGTCTCGGCGGCGGACACCAGCTCGGCGGCCACGGCCTCGGGTCGCTGCGCGGCGTAGTCGTCGGCGAGGGCCGTGGCGTCCTGATCCCAGTCGGCGAAGGCGGGGGAGTCGTCGGCACGCATCAGCGCCAGCCGCCCCGCGAAGACCCGGAACACGTCTCGCACGTGAGCCGCGTACTCGAGCGTCGACCAGGTCGCGTCGTCGGGGCGGTCGCGCGCACCCGGTCGGGCGAGCTCGGCGGGCCAGGCGGCGGCGTTGCGCCTGACGAGCTCGGGCACGTCGCGGTACCCGATGGTCGCGGCGTCGAAGCCGCACTCCGCGCACGGGCGCTCGAGCACCCAGGTCCAGTTCTTCGTGTCGGGCGTGATCGGCATGAGATGACGCTAGGGCCAGCCGTCGGCGGTCGCCATCGACATCCTGCCGTTCGCCGTGCCCCCGGTGCCAGACTCGACGCCGCCACCGCGCCGCCACCGCCACCACCGCAGCCGCAGCCGCCACCGCCGCCCTCGCGTCAGCCGATGGGCCCGTCGACGTCGCGGCCGTCCCAGAGGTCGAGGCAGTCGATGCGCTCGGCGCCGTGCTCGCGCAGGTACCGCCCGGCTCCGCGGTCGCCCTCGAGCGTCGAGGCCAGATCGCGCCAATGCGCCCGCCCCACGACCACGGGATGGCCCGGACGCCCGCCGAACACCGACTGCCGCAGCGCGTCCACCCCGAGCGCCGCCGGACCGCCCGACAGCGACCGCGCGACGGCGGACGCCGGCAGCGTCGGGTAGTCGACCAGCGAGACGACGGCGACCCGCGCCTCCTGCAGGTCGGGGTCCGAGTCGATCGCCCCGAGTCCGGCCCGAAGCGATGCCGAGAGCCCCGTCGCCCAGTCGTCGGCCACGACCACGCCGACCGCGGAGCCGAGGAGGCGCGGGTCGGCCGCCAGCACCGCCGCGGCATCGTCCGCCTCCGCGCCCAGCACGACGACGACCCGGTCGCACCCGCCGGCCATCAGGTTCGCCACGCCCCGGGTCAGCCAGGGCCCGTGCTCGTCGGCGGCCAGCGCCTTCGGTCCGCCCCGGCGCGACCCCGCGCCCGCCGCGAGCAGGAGCCCCACGATCGGGCCGGGTCGTGCGAGCGCCATGGCCACAGGCTAGCCGTCGACGAGGGCGCTCACGCCCTACGATTGACGCCACCCGTCCACCCCGAGGAGCCGTGTGTTCGAGATCGCCGATCGCCTGCTCGCCCTGCTCGACGCGGGCGAACGGCTCGCCGTCGCGACGGCCGTCTCGATCGACGGCAGCGCGCCGCGCACCGTGGGCACGTCGATGGCCGTGACCGCCGACGGTGCGGTGATCGGCAGCATCTCCGGCGGCTGCGTCGAGGGAGCCGTGTACGAGACGTGCCGGCAGGTGCTCGACGACGGGGTGGCGCAGCTCGACGTGTACGGCTTCAGCGACGAGACGGCGTTCGAGGTCGGGCTCAGCTGCGGCGGACGGATCGAGATCCTCGCCCGCCTGGTCACCCCCGCCGACGCCGTCACGATCGCCGCGCTGCGGGAGGCCGCGGCGGGGCGCGAGGCGACGGCGCACGTCGTGGTCGGACCCGTCCGCGTCGGCGAGGTGGCGGCGTCGATCGACGACTGCGCGGGTCTGCGGGTCTTCAGCGAGCGCTCCGTTCCGCCGCCGCGCCTCCTCGTCTTCGGGGCCGTCGAGTTCGCCGTGGCCCTCTGCGGCGCCGGGGCCGTGCTCGGCTACCGGGTGACCGTGTGCGACCCGCGGCCGGTGTTCCTCACCCGTGAGCGCTTCCCGGCGGCCGAGCAGGTCGTCGTCGAGTGGCCGCCGAACTACCTCGCCCGCACCGAGGTCGACGAGCGCACGGTGATCGCGGTGCTCTCGCACGACGAGCGGTTCGACGCCGATCTCGTCGCGGCGGCTCTGGCGTCGCCGGCCGTCTACGTCGGCGCGATGGGGTCGCGGACGACGCACGACCGGCGGCTCGCCGCGCTGCGCGAGCGGGGAGTCCCCGAGGAGGCGCTGGCCGGCCTGCATTCCCCGATCGGCCTCGATCTCGGTGCGAGCACCCCCGAGGAGACCGCGGTGTCGATCCTCGCCGAGGTGCTCGCCGTGCGATCGGGCGCCTCGCGTGCGTCGTTGCGCGAGCGGTCGGGCAGCATCCACTCTCTGAGCTGACGCCCCGGCGCTCCGCGTCACGAACGGGTCACGAGTGGCCCGCGGGTCTTGCCCGCAGCGGCCGCGACTTGGTTCCCTGAGCCGAGAGGGGGGCGAGATGCCGTCGAGCGAGACAGTGAGCGGGTCCGGCCGCGCCGACCGCCGACGCCGCGCCGACCCCCGCCGCGCCGACCCCTGCCGCCCCGCCGCCGCCGGCACCGCCGCCCTCCTGCTGGTGCTCGCTCTGGCCGGCTGCGCGTCGGGCCCCGCGCCGGCGCCTGACCCCGACGACCCGATCGCCGCCGCGCGAGAGCTCGTGGACGCCGGAGGCGTCGTGAAGTCCGGCGACGCCACCGCCACCTGCGGCGAGTTCGTCCTGCCGCAGGGCGTCGAGCTCGACCCTGCGGCGCTCGACTGCCTCGCCGACGCATCCGTCGCGGGGGCGTCGGCCGAGCTGGCCTGGGCGTACCCGACGACCGAGGGCGACCCGATCGTCTCGTTCGCCTTCGTGCGTCCGGGCGTCGAGGGCGTCGAGACGTACACGACGACCGCGTTCGACTCGTACGGCGGGGGAGCCGTCGGCTCGTGGTCGGGGACCCTCTGCCCCGACCCGCGCGACGTCTACGGCGAAGGCGACTGCCGCCTCCTGCTCGAGGGCTGACCCGGCCCGCGCTGCCGGTGCGGCGGGTTCCCGTCCTCGGTGGCGGTTCAGCGCTGACCCGCCACGGGTGACACGAACCCGCCGGACCCCCGGGAGCGCCGAGGAGGCGCGCCTCAGCCCGCGGGGGTCGTCCCGGCGGCCGTGCTCTCGCGCACGACGAGCTCCGGCTCGAAGACGATCCGGCGGGGTGGGCGCTCGGGGTCGTCGGCCTCGTCGCGCAGGATCTCCACGGCGGTCTGCCCGATCAGCGCGCTCGGCTGACGGACCGAGGTGAGCGGCACGACGGCCGCTCGGGCGAAGTCGATGTCGTCGTAGCCGATGAGCGCGACGTCGTCGGGCACGCGCAGGTCGCCCTGCATGACGAGGGCCTGGAGCACGCCCATGGCGGCGAGGTCGTTCGCGGCGAAGATGGCGTCGGGGCGGTCGGCGGCGTCGCGCCGGGCGATGGCGCCGGCGGCCTCGCGACCGTTCTGCACGGTGAGCGCGGGGATCTCGACGACCTCGAGCGTGGCGCCCGGGGTGGCCGCGACGGCGTCGCGCGCGCCGGCGAGGCGGTCGGCCACCTGCTGCAGATCGGCGGGGCCGCCGACGAAGGCGATGCGGCGTCGTCCGAGGCCGAGGAGGTGCTCGGTGGCGAGGTACCCGCCGCGCACGTCGTCGACGCTGACGGACGAGAACTCGGTCAGGTCGGCCCGTCGGTCGACCAGCACGGCCGGCACTCCGCGGAGGCGCAGGCGCCGCAGGCGGTCGGAGACGTCGCCGACGGGCGAGATGAGGATGCCCATCACCCGCTGCTCGTCGAAGAGATCGAGGTAGTGCGCCTCGCGTTCGACGAGCTGATCGCTGTTGCCGAGCAGGATGATGCGCCCCGACTCCTCGGCGGCGGCCTCGGCGCCGCGGGCGACGTCGGTGAAGAACGGGTTGCCGCCGTCGAGGATGATCAGCCCGATCACGCGGCTGTCGCCGCCGCGCAGCTGGCGGGCGGCGTCGTTGCGCACGAAGCCGAGGGCGGCGATGGCGTCGCTGACGCGGGCGATGGTCGACTCGCTGACCTTGCCCGGGTTGTTCAGCACGTTCGAGACGGTGCCGACGGAGACCCCGGCCGTCTCGGCGACGTCGCGGATGCTGGCCTGCCTCATCGCGCCTCCCCGGTGCTCTCGTGGCCTCCGACGAGTGTGCCATGCCCGTGATCGAGCTGTGATCCACCGACCGCGGGCGCCTCTTGACGTCGAGTCGAGTCTGCCTCTACAGTCGGCACGAATCGAATTTGAAACGATTCACTTTCTCGACGACGAGACGACTAGGAGAACGATCAGTGACGATCGACCCCACACCGGGCGGGCCCTCCCCGACGGCGACCGTGCTCGAACTGCGCGGTGCGCGCAAGACGTTCGGGGCCGTCGTGGCCCTCTCGAGCGGCAGCGTCCGGCTGCGTGCCGGCGAGATCAACGCGCTCGTCGGCGAGAACGGCGCCGGCAAGTCGACGATGGTCAAGATCCTCGCCGGGGTGCACCAGCCCGACAGTGGCGACTTCCTCTTCGACGGCCACCCGATCGTGTTCCGCAGCCCGGCCGAGAGCAAGGCGGCGGGCGTGAGCGTGATCTACCAGGAGCCCACGCTCTTCCCCGACCTGACCGTCGCCGAGAACATCTTCATCGGTCGCCAGCCGACCACGCGCTTCGGCTTCATCGACCGCGCGGCCATGCGGGCCGCCGCCCGCGCGCTGTTCGAGCGCCTCGGCGTGCCGATCGATCCCGACCGCGTCGCCGAGGGCCTCTCGATCGCCGACCAGCAGATCATCGAGATCGCGAAGGCCATCTCGCTCGACGCCAAGGTGCTGATCATGGACGAGCCGACGGCCGCGCTCAGCGGAGTCGAGGTCGAGCGCCTCTTCGGCGTCGCCCGGGCTCTGCGCGACCGCGGCAGCGCCATCATGTTCATCTCGCACCGCTTCGACGAGGTCTTCGGTCTCAGCGATCGCATCACCGTCATGCGCGACGGCGCGTTCATCTCGGAGCACACCACGAGCGAGGTCACCACCCCCGAGATCGTGCGGGCGATGGTCGGCCGCGACGTCGACCAGCTGTTCCCCAAGCAGGAGGCGCGGATCGGCGACACCGTCGTCAGCGTCGACGGTCTGACGCGGGCGGGCGTCTTCCACGACGTGTCGTTCGAGGTGCGGGCCGGCGAGATCGTCGGTCTCGCGGGTCTCGTCGGCGCCGGTCGCACCGAGGTGGCGCGGGCGCTGTTCGGCATCGACCGCTACGACGCCGGCTCCGTCACGATCGGCGGTCGCCGACTCGCGCCCCGCGATCCGATGGCGTCGATCAAGGCGGGCATCGGCTTCGTCCCGGAGGACCGCCGCAAGCAGGGCCTCGTGATGGACATGTCGGTGAGCCGCAACACGACGCTCACCCTCCGGACTGCGCTCAGCCGCCTCGGTCTCGTCAGCGCGCGACGTGAGCGCGAGGCCGCCGCCGACTGGTCGCGTCGGCTGCAGGTCAAGACCGGCAGCCAGGAGCTCCCCGTCTCGACCCTCTCGGGCGGCAACCAGCAGAAGGTCGTGCTGGCGAAGTGGCTGGCGACCGACCCGACGTTCCTCATCGTCGACGAGCCGACGCGCGGCATCGACGTCGGCACGAAGAGCGAGGTGCATCGGCTGATCAGCGATCTCGCGGGTCGGGGCATCGCGGTGCTGATGATCTCCTCCGAGCTGCCGGAGGTGCTGGGCATGGCCGACCGCGTGCTCGTCATGCGCGAGGGGCGCCTCACGGCCTCCCTCGACCGCTCCGCCGCGGACCCCGAGACGGTCATGAACGCCGCCACGGGCGCCGAGCCGGCGCTCACCACCACGACGACGGAGACCAGCCGATGACCACCTCGCACGCCCTCGCTCCGAGCACCGGCACCGGGCGGAGCCCGATCGCGTCCCTGGTCCGTCAGCGCGAGGTGCCCGTCGCCTCGGCGCTCGTGGTGCTCGTCGTCGTGACGACGATCGCCAATCCGCTCTTCGTGTCGTCGCAGGGCGTGAAGGACCTCATGCTCAACGCGACGATCACGGTGATCATGGCCGTCGGACTCGGCACGGTCATCATCACGAACAACATCGATCTCTCGGTGGGGTCGATCCTCGGTCTCGTGGCCTTCGGCACGGGGTCGGTCTTCGCCGCGGCACCCGACATCCCCATCGTGCTCGTCTTCCTGATCGGGCTCGCGCTCGGCGCCCTGCTCGGCGCGATCAACGGGTTCCTGGTGACGGTCGCCCGGGTGCCGTCGCTGGTCATCACCCTCGGCATGCTCTACATCTACCGGGGCGTCAACAACGCCTGGGCCGGCGGCCAGCAGTACTTCGCCGGCGACCGGCCGGCCGCGTTCGGCCGGCTGTCGGTCGACACCGTGCTCGGCGTCCCCGTCATCACGGTCATCGCGATCGTCGTCGTGGTGCTCGTCGCGGTCTTCCTGGCTCGCACCCGGCCCGGCCGCGACCTCTACGCGATCGGCTCCGACGACGAGGCCGCGCGCCTGTTCGGCATCCCCGTCAGCCGCCGCGTGCTCACCGCGTTCGTGCTGAACGGCACGCTCACCGGTCTCGCCGGCGTCCTCTACGCGTCGCGCTTCAACTCGGTCGGGGCCACCACGGGCACCGGCCTCGAGCTCGACATCGTGGCCGCGGCCGTCGTCGGCGGCATCGCGATCTTCGGCGGCTCGGGCAGCGTCGTCGGCGCCGCGATCGGCGCCGTGCTGCTGACCACCATCACGAGCAGCCTGACCGCCCTCAACGTCGACAAGTTCTGGCAGCAGGCCATCGTCGGCGTCCTCATCCTGACCGCCATCCTCGTCGAACGGATCGCCTCGATCCGCAAGGCCCGGAGACTCCGTACGAGCGAGGCCACCAATGCCTGAGCAGACCACCACCCCGTCGGCCGCGACCTCCGGGGTCGGCCCGCGCCGTGCCTCCTCGGCCACCGGCGCCGTCGACGCCGATCACCGCGACGCCGGTCGCGTCGACCCCGAGTCCGCGTCCGAGAGGCGCCTGCGTCGTCGACGCCGCCTGACCGGACGCGGGGCGATCATGGTCTACGCCCTGCTCGGCACGCTGATCGTCTGCTCGCTGACGGTGCCGCGCTTCGCGAGCGTGCAGACGACCGGGTTCCTGCTGCTCGACGCCATCCCCATCCTCATGATCGCCATGCCGATGGCCCTCGTCATCATCACCGGCGAGATCGACCTCTCGGTCGCCAGCACGGCCGGCCTCACCAGCGCCGCGATGGGCGTGCTCTGGGCGGCGGGCTGGGGGATCCCCGAGATCTTCGTGGTCTGCGTTCTGATCGGCGTCGCCTGCGGGGCGCTCAACGGGATGCTCGTCACGACCGTGGGGCTGCCGTCGCTCGCGGTCACCATCGGCACGCTGGCGCTCTACCGGGGGCTCGCCCTCGTGGTGATCGGCGACAACGCCGTCGCGGACTTCCCGCCCGCCCTGACCTCGTTCTTCACCTCGAAGATCGGCGCCACCGGGATCCCGACCGCCATGATCGGCGTGGCCGTCATCGTCGTGTTCTTCGGCGTGCTGCTGCACCTCAGCTCGTTCGGCCGCACCCTGCCGGCGATCGGGTTCAGCAGAGAGGCGGCGAGCTTCGTCGGCGTGCACGTCGGCCGGGCCAAGTTCTGGATGTTCGTCTCGACCGGCGTCGTGTCGGCCCTCGTCGGCATCTACTGGACCCTCCGCTACTCCAGCGCCCGCAGCGACAACGCGACCGGCATCGAGCTCGCGGTGATCGCGGCCGTGCTGCTCGGCGGCGTCTCGATCTTCGGCGGACGCGGCAGCATCCCCGGCGTCGTCGCCGGCGTGCTGGTCATCTCGAGCGTCAGCTACGCGCTCCGCCTCGGCGGCATCAGCGACGTCGTGCTCAACGTCGTCACCGGCCTGTTGCTGGTCGGCAGCGTCGTCACGCCGAGTCTCATCGCCGTCATCGGCGCGAAGCGGAGGGCGAGACGCTCGGCGCGCGAGGTCCTCGCCGCCTCCGAGACCGCCGCGGCCTGACGGCACCGCCCCCGCCACCCCCCCCCTACCCACCCAGCACCGCCCCGCACCACCCCACCCAGCAAAGGACGGAACGATGATGTTCACCACCTCCACGAAGCGCGGAGCGCGCCGCGCCCTCGCCACCGCGGCGGCCCTCGCGGGCGTCGCGCTCGTCGCCTCCGGCTGCGCCCTGACGGCCGGCTCGGGCGACGACGACTCGTCGTCGGGCTCCGGGTCCGACGGCGCGCAGTCGATCGCGTTCGTGCCCAAGCAGCTCAACAACCCCTACACCGACGTCGTCCTCGGCGGCGGAGAGGACGCCTCGACGGCGATCGGCTACGACTACAGCGTCGTGGGTCCGCTCGAGGCCAGCGCGTCGTCGCAGGTCACCTTCATCAACACGCTCACGCAGCAGGGCGCCGACGTCATCGTCATCGCCGCGAACGACCCCGACGCGGTCGGGCCGGCCCTGCAGGAGGCGCGCGACGGCGGCGCGAAGATCGTCGCCTTCGACTCCGACACGAACCCCGACTACCGCGACGTGTTCATCAGCCAGGTCGAGGCGAAGGACGTCGCGCTCATCCAGATCCGCCAGATGAGCGAGCAGATCGGCGGCGAGGGCGACATCGCGATCCTCTCGGCGACGGCGAACGCGACGAACCAGAACGAGTGGATCAAGTACATCGAGGAGGAGGTCGACACGAACCCCGACTACGCCGGGATTAACATCGTCTCGAAGGTCTACGGCGACGACGACGACGCGAAGTCGTTCCAGGAGGCTCAGGGCCTGCTCCAGGCGAACCCCGACCTCAAGGGCATCATCTCGCCCACCACGGTCGGTATCGCCGCGACGGCCCGCTACCTCTCGACCTCCGAGTACAAGGGCAAGGTCGCCCTGACGGGGCTCGGTCTGCCGAACGAGATGCGCGAGTTCGTGAAGGACGGCACCGTCACCGCGTTCGCCCTCTGGGACCCGGCGCAGCTCGGCTACGTCGCCGCCTACGCGGGTCAGGCGCTCGTCGACGGCACCATCACGGGTGCCGAGGGCGACACCTTCGAGGCCGGCGACCTCGGTGAGCGCACCGTGGGCGCCGACGGCATCGTGATCGTCGGCCCGCCGACCGAGTTCGACGCCGACAACATCGACGACTACGACTTCTAGTCGCCGTCGCGGGGCCGCCGGGCGACCACCCCGGCGGCCCCGCCCTCCCTCGGAGCGCGCCTCGCGCCTCCTCGTCTCATCCGGCGCGCCAGCGCCCCGTCGACACCGGAGTCGTCACCCCATGAGCATCAGCACCGCCGTGTCCGATCAGCTGCCCCCGATGCGCCGCCGTCGCACCCGCGTCGGTCTCGTCGCCGGCGGTCTCGGCACCTACTGGCCGCAGTTCCCCGGGCTGCTGCCCCAGCTGCAGGAGTCCACCCGCTACGTCGCCGACCGCTTCGGGAGTCTCGACGCCGAGGTGATCGACACCGGCTTCATCTCGGACGCCCAGGAGGCGCGGGTCGCCGCCGACACGCTCCGCACCGCCGACTGCGACCTCATCGTCGTCTTCCTGACCACGTACCTCACCTCGTCGATGGTGCTCCCGATCGCGCAGCGCGCGGGGGTGCCGGTGCTCGTGATCGACCTGCAGCCGACCGAGAGGATGGACCACGAACGCTTCGACACCGGACTCTGGCTGGCGTACTGCGGCCAGTGCCCGGTGCCCGAGGTCGCCAACGTGTTCCGCCGGGCCGGCATCGAGTTCCGGTCGGTCACGGGGCACCTGCGAAGCGAGCGCGCCTGGCGGCGCATCGAGCGCTGGGTGCACGCCGCCGGAGTCAGGGCGAGACTGAGGGAGGCGCGGCACGGCCTCATGGGCCACCTCTACCCGGGCATGCTCGACGTCTCGACCGACCTGACGCTGCTGTCGACGTACTTCGGCTCGCATGTCGAGGTGCTCGAGTTCGACGACCTGCGGGTGCGCGTCGACGCCGTCACCGACGCCCAGGTGCGCGACCGCGTGGCTCTGGCCCGCGAGGTGTTCGAGGTCGACGCGTCGGTCGACCAGGAGGACTTCGACTGGGGCGCCCGCGTCTCTGTCGGGCTCGACCGGCTCGTGGCCGACTTCGACCTCGACTCGCTGGCCTACTACCACCGGGGTCTCGAGGGCGAGCAGCACGAGAGGCTCGGTGCCGGCATGATCCTCGGCGCCTCTCTGCTGAACGCCCGCGGTCTGCCGGCGGTGGGGGAGTACGAGCTCCGGACGTCGGTCGCGATGCTGGCCGCGCAGGCGCTCGGCGTCGGCGGCTCGTTCACCGAGATCCAGGCGATCCACTTCGACGACGGCGTGGTCGAGATGGGGCACGACGGGCCGGCGCACCTGGCGATCTCGTCGTCGCGGCCGATCCTCCGCGGCCTGGGGGTCTTCCACGGCAAGCGCGGCTACGGCGTGAGCGTCGAGTTCGACGTGCAGCCCGGGCCCGTCACGACCTTCGGCCTCGGGCAGGACCGCGACGGCGCGCTGTCGTTCGTCACGAGCGAGGGCGAGGTCGTGCCCGGTCCGCTGCTCCGGATCGGCAACACGACGTCGCGCGTCGACTTCGGCGGGGACCCGGGCGAGTGGGTCGACGAGTGGTCGCGCACCGGCATCGGGCACCACTGGGGGCTCTGCGTCGGGCACGTCGCCCGGGACGTCGCGGCGGCGGCGTCGCTGCTCGGCATCGACCACCGGCACGTGTCGGCCCCCTTCGACGACGCCGACGGGTTCGAGCGGAGTCTCGGGTCGACGCTCCCCTGAGACCGCTTGCCGGGTGTGGCGGCACTTGCTACGCTCGCTGTATTGAAACGATTCAATGACGAACCGGAGACCCAGAGATGACCGCCGACGAGCACGAGCGCTACGCGTTCCGCCTCCAGGTCGCACCCGAGCGGCTGACCGAGTACACCCGCCGGCACGCCGAGGTCTGGCCCGAGATGCTCCAGGCGCTGCACGACAGCGGGTGGCGCTCGTACTCGCTCTTCGCCGCCCCCGACGGGCTGCTGATCGGCTACGTCGAGGCCGAATCCCTCGAGGCCGCGCAGGTCGCCATGTCCGAGACCGAGGTCAACGCCCGCTGGCAGGCCTCGATGGCCGAGTTCTTCACCTCGCTCGACGGCACCCCGCCCGATGAGGGCTTCGAGCCGCTCACGCAGGTCTTCAACCTCGAGGCGCAGCTCGGCCTGCCGGGCGGCGGTCGCTACGCAGCCCCGAAGCCCACCGCGACACCACCGACCGCTGCGACACCACCGACCCCGGCGTCATCGACGACGCCCGGCGACACCACGACCACGATCACGGAAGAGACCTCATGACCACCTTCGAGTCCATCGCCCCCACGCTCGAGCGTCAGGCCATCGAGCTGCCCAGCTGGGCGTTCGGCAACTCGGGCACGCGATTCAAGGTCTTCGGCACCCCGGGCACGCCCCGCACCGCCGAAGAGAAGATCGCCGACGCCGCGACCGTCCACGAGCACACGGGCCTCGCCCCGAGCGTCGCCCTGCACATCCCGTGGGACGAGGTCGACGACTTCACGGCCCTCCGCTCGTTCGCCTCCGATCACGGCGTCGCGCTCGGCACAGTGAACTCGAACACCTTCCAGGACGACGCGTACAAGTTCGGCAGCCTCGCCCACAGCGACGCGTCGGTGCGACGCAAGGCGATCGACCACCACCTCCGCTGCCTCGAGATCATGCGCGAGACCGGGTCGCGCGACCTCAAGATCTGGCTCGCCGACGGCACCAACTACCCCGGCCAGGACAGCCTCCGCCAGCGTCAGGACCACCTCGCCGAGTCGCTCGCCGAGATCTACGCCGGGCTCGACCCCGAGCAGCGCCTCGTGCTCGAGTACAAGTTCTTCGAGCCGGCGTTCTATCACACCGACGTCCCCGACTGGGGGACCAGCTACGCCCAGGTCTCGGCGCTCGGCGACCAGGCGCTGACCTGCCTCGACACCGGGCACCACGCGCCCGGCACGAACATCGAGTTCATCGTCATGCAGTTGCTGCGCCTCGGCAAGCTCGGCTCGTTCGACTTCAACTCGCGCTTCTACGCCGACGACGACCTCATCGTCGGCGCGGCCGACCCGTTCCAGCTGTTCCGCATCCTGTTCGAGGTCGTCGACGGCGGCGGACTCGACGAGGGCTCTCCCGTCCAGTTCATGCTCGACCAGTGCCACAACGTCGAGGACAAGATCCCCGGCCAGATCCGCAGCGTGCTGAACGTGCAGGAGATGACGGCGCGCGCCCTGCTCGTCGACCGGCCCGCGCTCGACGCCGCCCGAGCCTCCCACGACGTGCTCGGCGCCAACGCCGTGCTGATGGACGCCTTCTACACCGACGTCCGCCCCGCCCTGGCCGACTGGCGCGAGGGCCGGGGTCTGCCCCGCGACCCGATGGCGGCCTACCTCGCCAGCGGCACCCCAAAGCGCCTCGCCGAGGAGCGCGTCGGCGGCAGGCAGCTCAGCTGGACCTGAGCCGCCGCCCCGGCAGCAGCCGATCCGCAGCCGACCCGCTCGACACGACCCGCGCCTCCTCGGGGGCCCAGACAGAAGACGGACCCATGACCACGACCACCTCCACCGCCGCGGCCGACCTCATCGCCCGCAGCAACCGACTCGGGGCCGACCCCCGGGTGACGAACTACGCGGGCGGCAACACGTCGGCCAAGGGCACCGCCGTCGACCCCGCCACCGGCGAGCCGGTCGAGCTGCTCTGGGTCAAGGGCTCGGGCGGCGACCTCGGCACGCTGACCGGGTCGGGCCTCGCAGTGCTCCGCCTCGACCGGCTCCGCGGGCTCGCGGGGGTCTACCACGGGCCCGAGCACGAAGACGAGATGGTCGCCGCGTTCGACTACGCGCTGCACGGCAAGGGCGGGGCCGCCCCCTCGATCGACACGGCCATGCACGGTCTCGTCGACGCCGCGCACGTCGACCACCTGCACCCCGACAGCGGGATCGCCATCGCGACGGCCGCCGACGGCGAGCGACTGACGGCCGAGATCTTCGGCGCGCGCGTCGTCTGGGTCCCGTGGCGCCGCCCCGGCTGGCAGCTCGGGCTCGACATCGCCGCGATCAAGGCCGAGAACCCGGAGGCGATCGGCACGATCCTCGGCGGTCACGGCATCACGGCCTGGGGCGACACGAGCGACGAGGCCGAGGCGAACTCGCGCTGGATCATCGAGACGGCCGAGGCCCACATCGCCGAGCACTCGCGCGTCGACCCGTTCGGCCCCGCGCTCGACGGGTACGCCGCGCTGCCCGAGTCCGAGCGCCGCGCCCGCGCCGCCGCCCTCGCCGCCACGATCCGCGGACTCGCCTCGCACGACGCTCCGCAGGTCGGCCGATTCAGCGACGACCCCGCCGTGCTCGAGTTCCTCGCGAGCGCCGAGCACCCCCGGCTCGCCGCGCTCGGCACGAGCTGCCCCGATCACTTCCTCCGCACGAAGGTGACGCCGCTGCTGCTCGATCTGCCGGCGACCGCCTCCGTCGACGAGTCCATCGGGCGCCTCCGCGAGCTGCACGCGCAGTACCGGCTCGACTACCAGGCCTACTACGACCGCCACGCGACGCCCGACAGCCCGGCCATCCGCGGGGCCGACCCGCTCATCGTGCTCGTGCCCGGCGTCGGCATGTTCTCGTTCGGCAAGGACGCGCAGACCGCGCGGGTCGCGGGCGAGTTCTACGTCAACGCGATCAACGTCATGCGCGGTGCCGAGGGGCTCTCGACGTACGCGCCGATCGACGAGGCCGAGAAGTTCCGCATCGAGTACTGGGCCCTCGAGGAGGCCAAGCTCAAGCGTCTGCCGGCGCCCCGGCGCCTCGCCACCCGCATCGCGCTGGTCACCGGCGCCGCGTCGGGCATCGGGAAGGCGATCGCGACGCGTCTCGCCGCCGAGGGGGCCTGCGTGGTCGTCGCCGACCTCGATCTCGCGAAGGCGCAGGCCGCGGCGGCCGAGATCGGCGGGCCCGACGTGGCACGCGGCGTCGCGGCAGACGTGAGCGACGAGGCGGCCGTCAAGGCCTCGATCGACGAGGTGCTGCTCGCGTTCGGCGGCCTCGACCTGGTCGTCAACAACGCCGGGCTCAGTCTGTCGAAGTCGCTGTTCGACACCACCGAGGCCGACTGGGATCTCCAGCACGACGTCATGGCGAAGGGCTCGTTCCTCGTCGCGAAGAACGCCGCGCGGGTGCTCGTCGACCAGGGGCTCGGCGGCGACATCGTCTACATCTCGTCGAAGAACTCGGTCTTCGCGGGCCCGAACAACATCGCGTACAGCGCCACGAAGGCCGATCAGGCGCATCAGGTGCGACTGCTCGCCGCCGAGCTGGGCGAGCACGGCATCCGGGTCAACGGCATCAACCCCGACGGGGTCGTGCGGGGCTCGGGCATCTTCGCCAGCGGCTGGGGCGCCAACCGGGCCGCGACCTACGGCATCGACGAGCAGGATCTCGGCGCCTTCTACGCCCAGCGCACCATCCTGAAGCGCGAGGTCGTGCCCGAGAACGTCGCCGCCGCCGTCTTCGCCATCTGCACGAGCGACTTCTCGCACACGACCGGGCTGCACGTGCCGGTCGACGCGGGCGTCGCCGCGGCCTTCCTCCGATGACCGGCGTCTCGTGACCGCGGCAGGCGGCGGCGCGGTCGCGGCGGTCGACCTCGGCGCCACGAGCGGGCGCGTCATGCTCGGCCGGGTCGACCGCGACGGGGTCCGGCTCCGACCGGTCGCCCGGTTCGCGAACGAGCCCGTGACCGTCCCCGAAGGAGGCGCGGGTCGTCCCGGTCCCCACGGTGTCGGTCTGCACTGGGACGTCCTCGGCCTCTGGCGCTCCGTCACCGGCGGCCTGGCCGCCGCCCTGCGCGACGAACCCGACCTCCGCTCGATCGGGGTCGACTCGTGGGCCGTCGACTACGCCCTCCTCCGCGACGGGCGGCTGCTCGGCGCGCCGTACCACTACCGCGATGCGCGGACGGCGGCGGGGGTGGAGGCGGTGCACGCCGCGGTGTCGCCTCGTGAGCTGTTCACGCGGGCCGGGCTGCAGCATCTGCCGTTCAACACGGTGTTCCAGCTGGCGGCCGATCGCGCCTCCGGAGTCCTCGCCCTGGCCGATCGCGCGCTGCTGATGCCCGACCTGTTCTCATGGTGGCTGACGGGGGTGGCGGCGACGGAGTCGACGAACGCGTCGACCACCGGTCTGCTGTCGCCCGTCGAGCGCGTGTTCGACGTGGATCTGATGAACCGCGTCGGCGTGCCCGCAGACCTCTTCGCGCCGCTCGTCGAGCCCGGCGCCCGTCTCGGGCCGCTGCTGCCGTCGATCGCCGAGCTGATCGGTGCACCGTCGTCGCTCGGCGTCACCGTCGTCGGATCGCACGACACGGCGTCGGCCGTCGTCGGCGTGCCGCTCGGCGGCGACGACGCCGCCTACGTCTCGAGCGGCACCTGGTCGCTCGTCGGCCTCGAGCTGTCCGCGCCCCTGATCACCGAGGAGGCGCGCCTCGCCGGATTCACGAACGAGGGCGGGGTCGACGGCCGCACGCGGTTCCTGAAGAACGTGTCGGGCCTCTGGCTGCTCAGCGAGTCGATGCGCACCTGGGACGGCTCCGCGGCGACGGCGGCCGAGCGCAGCAGCGATCTGGCCGCACTGCTCGCCGAGGCGGCCGACGTCGTCCGCCCCGTGCCCGTCTTCGACGCCACCGACGAGCGCTTCTCGCCGCCCGGCGACATGCCGGCCCGCATCGCGTCGTGGTGCGTCGAGCACGACGTCGAGCCGCCCCGGGGGCGGGCCGAGACGGTCCGCAGCATCCTCGAGTCGCTCGCCGCGGCGTACGCGTCGACCCTGCGCGACGCCGAACGGCTCTCGGGTCGCACGATCCGCACCGTGCACGTCGTCGGCGGCGGCTCGCAGAACGCCCTGCTCTGCCAGCTGACCGCCGATCGGACGGGCTGCACCGTGCTCGCCGGGCCGGTCGAGGCCACGGCCCTCGGCAACGTCCTCGTGCAGGCGCGGGCCGTCGGCCTGATCGACCCGTCGTCGTCGCTCGAGGCGCTGCGGGCGCTGGTGTCGGCGTCGTCGGCACCCGTCCGCTACCTGCCCCGGGTGCCGTCGCGCGCCTCCTGAGCTCCCTCCGCCCCTCTCGAAAGGACCACCCATGGTCGACCGTCGCATCCCCAAGTTCCACGACCTCGCGCCGCTGATGCAGTTCAAGAAGCCCACCTTCGACCTGAAGGCCAAACGGCTCCGCGAGGCGTTGACCATCGAGGACCTGCGGAGGATCGCGAAGCGCCGCACGCCGACCGCCGCGTTCGACTACACCGACGGGTCGGCCGAGGCCGAGATCTCGCTGCGCCGGGCCCGGCAGGCGTTCCGCGACGTCCAGTTCAACCCGGCGATCCTCCACGACGTCGCCACCGTCGACACGGGCTGGGACGTGCTCGGCAAGCGGGTCGAGCAGCCGTTCGGCATCGCCCCGACCGGGTTCACCCGGATGATGCAGACCGAGGGCGAGAAGGCAGGCGCCGCGGCGGCCGCCGCCGCCGGGATCCCGTTCAGCCTGTCGACGATGGGCACGGCCAGCGTCGAGGACGTCGCGGAGGCGGCACCCGGGGGCCGCAACTGGTTCCAGCTCTACATGTGGAAGGACCGCGACCGCTCGATGGCCCTCGTCGACCGCGCGGCGGCCTCGGGCTTCGACACCCTGCTCGTCACGGTCGACGTGCCGGTGGCCGGAGCGCGCCTCCGCGATTCGCGCAACGGCATGACCATCCCGCCGTCGCTGACGCCGAAGACGATCATCGACGCCCTGCCGCGCCCGTGGTGGTGGGTCGACTTCCTCACGACCGAGCCGCTCGCCTTCGCGTCGCTCGACCGCTGGTCGGGCACCGTGGCCGAGCTGCTGAACACCATGTTCGACCCCACGGTGACCTACGACGATCTGGCGTGGATCAAGTCGCAGTGGCCCGGCAAGCTCGTCGTGAAGGGCGTGCAGACCGTCGACGACGCGCGCCGGGTGACCGACCTCGGCGTCGACGCCCTGATCCTCTCCAACCACGGCGGCCGTCAGCTCGACCGGGCGCCCATCCCGTTCCACCTGCTGCCCGACGTCGTCCGCGAGGTCGGCGGCGACACCGAGGTGCACCTCGACACGGGCATCATGTCGGGCGCCGACATCGTCGCCGCGGTCGCCCTCGGCGCGCGGTTCACGCTGATCGGACGGGCCTACCTCTACGGGCTCATGGCGGGCGGGCGCGAGGGGGTGGACCGGGCCATCGAGATCCTGTCGGTCGAGATCGCGCGCACGATGCGCCTCCTGGGCGTGAACTCCCTCGACGAGCTCGAGCCGAGGCACGTCACCCAGCTCGAGCGCCTCGTGCCCCGAGCCCGCGGCTGACCCGTGCCCTTGCTCGTGCTCGTGCCTCGGTCTGCGACGGGTTCCCGTCATCCGTGGCGGGTCGGCGCCGACCGGCCACGGACGACACGGACCCGCCGCATCGCAGGACGCCCAGCGAACCCGAGGCGAGCCGAGGAGGCGCGGTGTGCGTCACACGCCCCCGCATCGTCCACAATGGGGCCGTGACCGACATCGAGACATCGAGACGTGCCGACGGCAGCAGCCGTGATGACATCCGCGGGGCCGTCGACGGCGACCTGCGCGGCGACGTGAGCTTCCTCGGCAGCCTGCTCGGGCGCGTGCTGCGCGAGTCCGGCTCCGACGACCTGTTCCGCGACGTCGAGGCGGTGCGGGCCGCCGTCATCGCCGCGTACGAGGGGGCCGGCGGCGCCTCGCTGGACGACGCGCAGGCCATCGTCGACGGCCTCGACCAGGAACGCGCCGAGCAGGTCGCCCGGGCCTTCACCTGCTACTTCCACCTCAGCAACCTCGCCGAAGAGCACCACCGCGTCCGCGTGCTGCGTCGGCGCGGCAGCGCGCAGCGCACGGCCTCCGACTCGGTCGCCGACACGCTGCAGCAGCTCGTCGCCGAGGTGGGCGCCGACGAGGCCTCGAAGCGCCTGAGCGACCTCCGCTTCCACCCCGTGCTCACCGCACACCCGACCGAGGCCCGGCGTCGAGCCGTCGCGTCGACGATCCGCCGCATCAGCGACCTGATGGACGAGCGAGACCGGCTGCAGAACGACATCGCCGTCGCCGAGGCCGAGCGCCGCCTCCTCGAGGAGGTCGACACGCTCTGGCGCACCTCGCCGCTGCGCACCACGCGCCCCACCCCGCTCGACGAGGTCCGAACGGCGATGAGCGTCTTCGACCAGACCCTCTTCGAGATCGTGCCGCAGGTGTACCGACTGCTCGACGACCGCCTCCTCGGCGACCGGGCCGGCCGCGAGCCGGCCGTCGCCCCGGCGTTCCTCCGACTCGGCAGCTGGATCGGCGGCGACCGCGACGGCAACCCGCACGTCACGGCCGAGGTCACCCGGCAGGCCGCCGACATCGCCGCCGAGCACGTGCTGCTCGGCCTGCACCGGGCCGCGTCGCGGGTGGGTGCGACCCTCACGCTCGACGAGGCCGACACCCCCGCCGATGCGACTCTGCTCGCCCTCGCCGAGGCCCAGCGGGCGCTCGACCCCGAGCTCGCGTCGAGCATCGGCGTCCGCTCGCCGAACGAGACGCACCGTCGGGTGCTGCTCTTCGTGGCGGCCCGCATCGAGGCGACCCGCCGCGACGGCGACCCGCTCGGCTACGACGCGCCCGAGCAGCTGCTCGCCGACCTCCGCGTCGTGCAGCACTCGCTGCGGGCGGCCGGGGCGCATCGCGCCGCGAACGGCGAGCTGCAGGGACTCGTCTGGCAGGTCGAGACCTTCGGGTTCCACCTCGCCGAGCTCGAGGTCCGTCAGCACTCGCAGGTGCACCGCACGGCGCTCAACGAGCTGCGCGCCGGCGGTGAGACGAGCCCGATGACCGACGAGGTCCTCGCCGTCTTCCGCACCATCAAGGACCTCCAGGTGCGGTACGGGGTGCGTGCCGCCTCCCGGTACATCGTGTCGTTCACGCAGTCGTCCGCAGACCTCGCGAACGTGCACGAGCTGGCCGCGTACGCGCTCGGGTCGGCCGAGGCCGCACCCGTGCTCGACGTCGTGCCCCTGTTCGAGACGTTCGCCGACCTCGAGGCGAGCACGCGCATCCTCGAGGAGGCGCTGGCCACCGAGGTCGTGCAGCGTCGCCTTGCGGAGACGGGCCGCCGACTCGAGGTCATGCTCGGCTACTCGGACTCGTCGAAGGACGTCGGGCCGGTGTCGGCGACGTTCGCCCTGTACGACGCGCAGGCGCGCATCGCCGACTGGGCGGCCGCGAACGACATCACCCTGACGCTGTTCCACGGACGGGGCGGCGCCCTGGGCCGCGGGGGCGGTCCGGCGAACGAGGCCGTGCTGGCTCAGCCGCCGCACTCGGTCGACGGCCGCTTCAAGATCACCGAGCAGGGCGAGGTCATCGTCGCCCAGTACGGCAACCAGGCGATCGGCGCCCGGCACCTCGAGCAGATGGCCGCGGCGACGCTGCTCGCGTCGAGCCCGTCGAACGAGTCCGAGAACGCCGAGGCCGCCGCCCGATTCGCCGACGTCGTCACCACCATGGACGAGGCGTCCCGCGCTGCGTTCTTCGGACTGGTCAAGGCCGAGGGCTTCGCGTCGTGGTTCGCCGCCGTCACCCCGATGGAGGAGGTCGGCCTGCTCGCCCTCGGCTCACGCCCGGCCCGTCGCGGTCTCTCGGTCGAGTCGCTCGAAGACCTGCGGGCGATCCCGTGGGTGTTCGCCTGGACCCAGGCCCGAATCAACCTCGCCGGCTGGTACGGGCTCGGCTCGGCCCTCGCGGCCGTCGGCGACGTCGACCTGCTGCGCGATGCGTACAAGACGTGGCCGCTGTTCCGCACGATGGTGAAGAACGTCGAGCTGTCGCTGGCGAAGACCGACGGCCACATCGCGCGCGAGTACCTCGGCCTCGCCGAGCGCGACGACCTCGCCGGCGCCGTGCTCGACGAGATGGCGCTCACCCGCGAGTGGGTGCTGAAGGTCAGCGAGCACGCCGAGGTGCTCGACGGTCGCCCCGTGCTCAGCCGGTCGGTGCGTCTGCGCAGCCCGTACGTCGACGCGCTGTCGCTGCTGCAGCTGCGGGCGCTCCGGTCGATCCGCGTGAACGGCGGAGGCGACCCGGCCGATGCCGACCACCGCCTCCTCCTCCTCACCGTGAACGGGATCGCCGCCGGGCTGCAGAACACGGGCTGATCCGACGAGCGGGCTCGCGAGCACCGGGCGCGGGCGCCGGGCTCGCGAGCGCTGGGCGCCCGCGCCTCGATCGAGTGGTCCGAAGATGCTCTCCGCGGTCGCGAGACGAGCATCTTCGGACCACTCGAAGCACGAGGTGGGGTGGGTGGGGCTAGCGGGCGACGCGACGCGACGCGCTCGCGCCCGTCAGTCCTCGCGCGTGTACGTCGTCTCGGCGTCGTACGACTTCGCCGGGCCGCGCACCGTCCACCGCTCGACGAACGACGTGGGCGACAGGACGCGCGTCTCGACGAGGTAGTCGTCGGGAGCGCACGGATGCCGCGCCTCCCAGGCTCCCGCTCGCAGGTCGAGGTCGACGAAGTGCCGTCCGTCGGCGAACCGGACGTCGAGCGACCCGTCCGCCCGCGGGTGATACGTGAGCCGTCGACCCGCGGAGGCGCGGTGCGAGCCCCGCACGACCTCCCCCTCCTCGACGTACGAGGCGGGTCCTTCGGGGTCGTCGCCCGCCGCCTCGACGACCGCGGTCCCCGTGAAGACGGTCTCGTCGCCGACGAGCCGATCGACGACGCGGCGCTCGACGCGCCAGCGGCCGAGCAGCAGCGCGAGGGTGTCCATCCGTCCAGTGTCGCGCACGGCCCGTCGCGCACGGCCCGTCGTCCGGTCGGACGCCGCGAGGCGGCCGTCGCCCCGCCGGATCCCGCGCACGCGCGATCCCGTGGTTCCGCGGTCGGTCCGCGGTGCCACGCAGGGGCCGGTGCCGTCGAGCCGTCCGCGCGCGAACTCCGACCTTCGGTCGATCCGGCGGGCCGGGCGCCCTCCTTAGGCTCGGGGCATGACCTCCTCGGCATCGACACCCCACGCGGCGCCGGTCGCGCCGTCGCTCCCGGCGCCCGTCCCGCCGGCCCCGCCGCGGCGTCCCGCGACCGGTGCGGGGCCCGGCCGCGCGCACCTGTCCCGGGTACGGCGCGTCTGGGCCGAGACCTGGCGGCTCGGCCTCGCGACGCTGGTGGGCCTGCTGGCCTTCGGGCTCGTCTGGCCCGAGACGTCGACGGCCGGCTGGAGCGACGCCCGACTCGGCCTGAGTATCCTGGGCGATCTGGCCGCCGGGGTCTCCGCGCTCGTGCTCGTCGCATTCCGGCATCGCGCACCCTTCGTCATCGCGCTGATCCTGGCGGCCTGCGGCGGCGTCTCGACCCTCGCGACCGGCGCCGCCGTCCTCGGCCTCGTCTCGCTCGCGACCCGTCGCCGCGCCCGCGAGCTGGCGGCCGTCGGGCTCGTGTACCTCGCCGCGGGCTGGTTCTCGGAGTCGGTGATGTTCCCCGCCATGGGCGACTCGCTGCCCGCCTGGCAGCTGCTGCTCAGCGGCGTCGTCCTCTACGCCCTCGTCGTCGCCGTCGGCGCCGCGATCGGCAGCCGCCGCGACCTGATCGCCTCGCTGCGCGACCGGGCGGTGCTCGCCGAGCACGAGCAGTCCCTCCGCGAGGAGCGCGCCCGCGACCACGAACGCGGCCGCATCGCCCGCGAGATGCACGACGTCCTGGGGCACCGCCTGTCGCTCGTCGCCCTGCACGCCGGCGCCCTCGAGTACCGCGGTCGCGAGCTCACCCCCGACGAGGTCGTCGAGACGGCGGGCGTGGTCCGCGACAACGCGCAGTCGGCGCTCAGCGAGCTGCGCGACGTGCTCGGGGTGCTGCGCGACCCGTCGGCGTCGGGGGCCTCCGAGGTCACGGAGGTCGCGCCTCCTCAGCCCTCGCTGGCCGACCTGCCCGTCCTGCTCGACGACGCCCGCGCCGCCGGGACCGAGGTCTCGGTCGACGTCGACGACCGCACCGCGGCCCGCCTCGTCGAGCTGCCGACGTCGCTCGGACGCCACGCCTACCGCATCGTGCAGGAGGGGCTGACGAACGCGAGGAGGCACGCCCCGGGTCGACCGGTCGAGGTCGCCCTGTCGGACGCGGCGGGGGAGGGGCTGCGGATCGTCGTGCGGAACCCGATGGCCGGCGGAGTGGCGACCACGCCGGGCCACGGTCTGACCGGGCTGGCCGAGCGGGTCCGACTCGTCGGCGGGACGTTCCGGGCCGGACCCGACGGGCAGGGCTCGCACGTCGTCGAGGCGGTGCTCCCGTGGAGCTGACGCCCGCCGCCGCGACACCCGTCGCCGCGACCGCCGCCGCCGCGACCGCCGCCGCCGCGACACCCGCTGCCGCGCCGATCCGGGTCGTGATCGTCGACGACGAGATGCTCGTCCGCACCGGGTTGCGGCTGCTGCTCGGCGGCGACCCGGGCATCGAGGTGGTGGGCGAGGCCGGCGACGGTCTCGAGGCCGAGGGTGTCATCGACCGCACGGAGCCCGACGTCGTGCTGATGGACATCCGGATGCCCCGTTGCGACGGTCTCGTGGCGACCGAGCGCGAGCTGGCCCGGCGCCCCGACCTCTCCGTGCTCGTGCTCACCACCTTCGACGCCGACGATCTCGTGCTCGCCGCGCTGCGCCACGGGGCCCGGGGGTTCCTCGTCAAGGACACTCCGCCGCACGAGCTGGTCCAGGCCGTCCGCACCGTCGCGGCGGGCCGCTCGATCCTGTCGCCGTCGGTGCTCGACCGGGTGATCGGCGTGGCCGCCGGGAGGATCGGCGGGCCCGGCGCGGCCGGCGCGCCCCCGATCGACCCCGCGCTCGGTCGCGACGAACGCGAGCGCCTCGACCGGCTCACCGGGCGCGAGACCGACGTGGCGCTGGCCGTGGCCCGCGGGGCGACGAACGCCGAGATCGCGTCGGAGCTGTACGTCAGCGTCGCCACCGTGAAGACGCACGTCGGGCACGTCTACGAGAAGCTCGAGGTCGACAACCGGGTGCAGGTGGCGCTGCTCGTGCATGCGGCCGGTCGGGGTCCGGCGACGATCGCGTAACAGCGCGGCCCGGAGGTCGACCCCGGCGAGCACGGCTGCCATGATCATCGGAGGGCCGCCCGCCGTCCGGGCGCCTCGTCTCGAGAGCTCGTCTCGCCCGACCAGGAGGTCGCCCCGTGTCTGCCCGCACGAATCGCTCGTCGTCCCGTCTCCGCCACCCGCGCCTCCTCGGCTCGGTGGCTCTCTCCGCCGTCGCGCTGATGGCGCTCGCCGCCTGCGCCTCGGCGCCCACGTCCGAGGCGGACCCCGCCTCGACCGACTCGACGCACTGCTCGCGCATGGTCACGAACTCGGGTGGCCTCGACGACCGCTCGTTCAACCAGTCGAGCTGGGCCGGGCTGCAGAAGGCCGAGAAGGAGGACGGCATCGCGGCCGAGGTGCTCGTCTCGACCAACGAGACCGACCTCGCCCCGAACGTCGCGCAGGCGGTGTCGTCGGGGTGCGGCTTCGTGCTGACCGTGGGCTACGAGCTCGCGCCGGCCACCGAGGAGCAGGCCGCGGCGAACCCCGACATCGACTTCGCGATCGTCGACGAGACCGTCGAGGGCGACAACGTCAAGCCGATCGTGTTCGACACCGCCCAGGCGTCGTACCTCGCGGGCTACCTCGCGGCGGGGGTCTCGAAGACCGGCACGGTGGCGACCTTCGGCGGCGGCAACCAGCCCCCGGTGACCCTGTTCATGGACGGCTTCTCCGACGGCGTCGACGCGTACAACGAGGCGCACGGCACGACCGTCGCGCTGCTCGGGTGGGACAAGGAGGCGCAGGACGGCTCGTTCACCGGTGACTTCGAAGACGTCAACAAGGGCAAGCAGCTGGCGCAGGCGCTCATCGACCAGGGTGCCGACGTGATCATGCCGGTGGCCGGTCAGGTCGGCGAGGGCGCCGCCTCGGCCGCGCTCGACGCGGGCGACGTCTCGGTGGTCTGGGTCGACAACGACGGGTACGACACGCTGCCCGCCGAGTACCGCCCCATCCTGTTGACCTCGGTCATCAAGGACACCGAGCAGGCCGTCCAGGACATCGCGATCTCGTCGGCCGACGGGTCGTTCACGAACGAGCCGTACGTCGGCACGCTCGACAACGACGGTGTCGGCCTCGCACCGTTCCACGACCTCGAGTCGTCGGTGCCGGGCGAGCTGAGCGGCGAGCTCGACGCCCTGCGCGCCGACATCGTCAGCGGCGCCGTGACGGTGGAGTCGCCGAGCGCGCCGTAGGCCGCCTCAAGGACTCGTTCTCAGCCTTCAGGAGGAGCGGCGCAGCAGAGTCTTGACCGCAAGACATAACGGTCGGTAGCGTTTCGCGTGTCGCACTCAGGGTGCGGCCTGGGAATCCGACTGACGAACCGCATCGGCTCTCGCTGCGCTCGCGGTTCATTCGAGGTGTTGTTCATGATCCTGCCACGCCGAACGATGTCGAGGGCGGTCCTCGGCGTAGCCGTCGGTGTCTGTCTGGTCGGTCTGTCCGCCTGTACGAATTCATCGGTGCACGAGGCCGATCTGCCGCTGCCCGAGAAGAATCGGCATCGGTGGCTGTTGCCGCTCGACCAGTACCAGTGGCCGCTCCGGGGTCGAGCCCGACGTGCCACGGGAGGTGCAGCATCCGACCCAACGTGTCGTTGACAGTTATGCATATCGGTTGTTAGTGTTTCATCTGCCACCTTGAAGGGTGGTCTTGGGCACCGTCGAACGAACCGCAACGGTCCTCTTGCGGTACTGGCGGTTCGTTTAGAGGTCCTACTTCATGGCTAGATCAAGCCGACCGATTCTCAGCGCCCTAATCGCGCTTGGGATTCTCTCCTCCTCCGTCATCATGGCCGCACCAGCCTCGGCGGCGCCCAGTGGATGCTCCACGCGGGGGCACGGATGCACGTACGAGGATTCCGGCTACCGCGGCGGCCGTATCAACTTCTATGAGTACGTACGAAACTTCAAGGACGTCTGGCAATGGGGCGGAACGAACCATTTCCTGACCAACGACTCGGCCTCCTCTGGCTTCAACAACGGGACCACGAATCGCGTCGTCAAGTGGTTCGATGACGCGAACTATCAGGGCCCTCGTAAGACCGCGGCCCCGCAACGAGGGCTCAATTTCGGTACGTCCAACGACAAGATCTCCTCGGCGTGCTTCGAGGGCTACTGCAAGTGAAGCGCCCCTCGATCAGGTGGTCGAGCGTCGTGGTCGTCATCGGGACATCCCTGAGCCTCGTCGCATGCACCGAAGACCCGGTCGACGACTCCGTCGTTCTCACCGAGAAGGATCGCGCATCGTGGAGTCTCCCGCTCGACCCGTACCAGAGGCCTCTCGTCGATGTCGTCGCCTCCGCGCAGGATGCGTTCATCCAAGACTGCATGAGGGACTCGGGGGTTCTGTGGAAGGTCGCACCGACCGAGCGCGAGGCGGCTGTCGGTGAATCGTGGAACCCGGTCGGACGAAAGCTCTTCTCCATCGAACTCGCGAGCGAATACGGCTACGGGAACTCATCGGAGATCGCACGATCTGTCGCCGCGCAACGAGCGATGTACGAAGCCGAGTCAGCGAACAGGAGCTTGCCCGAGAGCGCCCATGCGGTCTTCGATCGGTGCCTCGCGGACTCTCGGGACATGACGAATGAGGCTTCGGGGCGCGGCTCATACGAATTGGCGGAGCAGCTCGCGGGAGTGGCCTACGGTGACGCGAAGGCTGATGACGATGTCGAGGCGGCGGCGTCTCGATGGCGCGGATGTCTCCGTGAAGCCGGTGTGCCGGATCTCCCACGATCACCCGATCAGATGCCCCCTGACTCGATCGCGGGGCTGAGGGGGTCCAATGTCGATGGCGCGGACGCTTCCGGCGAGGATGAACCCGTCCCTGCGGAGGAGATACGCCTCGCCGTCGCCGATGCCGCCTGTCGCGAGTCGGTCGCGTACGCCAGCGCCCTCTACGAGGCTGAATGGCAGGCGCAGGCGGAGGCTGTGGCGGCACGGGCCGATGATCTGAGCCGCTACAAGCGACAGATCGACGACGAACGGGCGCGAGCCGAGGCGTACCTCGCTGAACACGCCGCCGATGCGCGATGACAGCCCATCGAGCGGCAGCACGGGTGCGAACTTGACCCTCATCCGTTCCCGCAAGACCCTCGCCGTCGGCGGAAGTGCGGCGATCGTCGCGCTCCTCGCCGGCGGCTGGGGGCTGGCCCACGCGTTCGAGTCGCCCGCCCAGCGCGAGGCGGCCGCGACCGCCCCGTCGCCGCTCCCGGTGACGAGCGAGGTCCGAGTCGGCGACCTCACACGCCGCATCACCTTCCAGGCGACGGTGGGTCGCACCGGCCTCATGTCCGTCGCGCTGCCCGCCCCGGCGGCCGAGCCTGCCTACGTGACCGGGAAGCCCACGTCGGCCGGTGCCCCCGTCACCGCAGGCCAGGTCGTCACCGAGGTCAACGGCCGCCCGGTGTTCGCCGTCACCGGCGCCTTCCCCTTCTACCGCGAACTCCGCCGAGACCACACGGGCCCCGACGTGCGACAACTGCAGACGGCCCTGCGCGATGCCGGCATCCCCACGACCGTCGACGGTGTGTTCGGCGCCGGTACCGAGCGATCGCTGGCGGCGCTCTACTCTCGGGCCGGACACGCGCCTCCCACCGAGGTCGCCATCGAGGAAGACCGGGGCGTCCCCGGTACAGACGCCACCCCCGGCACGGGCGCGGCCGTCGACGCGACCGGCGCTCAACCCGCACCGGTGGGCACCCCTGCACCCTCATCGAGCGCCGGCTCCGCTCCCTCCGCAGCGGACACGAGCGACACCGAGGCGACCTCCGACCGCCCCATCAGGCGTCGAGTGGTCGCCTCGCCGTCCGAGTTCGTCGTCGTTCCGACCCTCCCGGCCGTCGCGGCCGAGACGCCGGCCGTCGGAACCGCCGCCAGCTCCGAGGTCCAGCTCCGCCTGGAGTCCGGCCGCCTGCGCGTGACCGCCGATGTTCCCGTGCTCATCGCCGAGACCCTGAGCGAGGGCTCCACCGGCACCTTCACTGCGCCCGACGGCGCGACCACGCCGCTCACGCTCGAGACCGTCGTGCCCGGGGGCGACGACGACGCCGAGTCCCGTGTGATCCTCGACGCGGCTGACGGTGAGCTCGCGGCCGACCTGCTCGGAGCGGAGGGCCTCGTCGCCCTCGACATCGAGACCGTGCAGACCGGGAGCCTCATCGTCCCCACGGTCGCGGTCGCCGGTGGTGGATCAGGTGAGGCGCACCTCCTCGTCGAACAGGACGACGGGACCTTCCGTCGCATCCCCGTCATCGAGACCGGCCAGCTCGACGGCGAGAGCGCCGTCGAGCCGACGGACCCCGACGACCTCGCCGAGGGCGACCGCGTGCGGGTCGACTGATGGCCCTGCTGCAGCTCCGCGGGGTCGGACGCACGTTCTCGGGCGCGGTCGAGGTCGCCGCCCTCGACGACGTCACCCTCGACATCGAGGCGGGCGAGTTCTTCGCCATCATGGGCCCCTCCGGCGGCGGCAAGTCCACACTGCTCAACACCGTCGGTCTGCTCGACCACCCCACCACCGGCACGTACACGATCGCCGGTCACGACATCGATGGATCGACCTCGCGTCACCTCGCGGAGACACGATCCGAGACCTTCGGCTTCGTCTTCCAGGGCTTCCATCTGCTCGACCAGCGACCCGTCCGCGACAGCGTCGAGCTCGGCCTCCTCTACCGCGCCGTGCCGGCCGCCGAGCGTCGCGTCCTCGTCGACGACGCGCTCGCCCGCGTGGGGCTCGACGGGCTCGGCGACCAGCTCGCCGCGAAGCTCTCCGGCGGCCAACGTCAGCGGGTCGCCATCGCCCGGGCGCTGGCCGCAGGCACCCCCGTCATCGTCGCCGACGAGCCGACCGGCAATCTCGACTCCGAGAACGGCGCGCTCGTCGTCGAGACCCTCCTCGCCCTCCGCGACGCGGGCACGACGGTCGTCCTCGTCACCCACGACCCGACCGTCGCCCGCGCGGCCGATCGTGTCGCGCACCTCCGCGACGGGCGCATCGAGTCGGTCGAACCGGCCGGACCGGTCGGACAGGCCGGACAGGTCGAGTCGGTCGAACCTGTCCCGGTCGAGCCGGTCGAGCCGGTCGAGCCGGTCGAACGGGTCGAGTCGGCCCCGGCCGGTGCCGGCGCGGTCCCCGCAGGGGGTCTCGCGGTCGCGACCGGCGTGACGCGGACGACCCGCGCCTCCTCGGCTCCCTCGCCGACGGGCTCAGGAGGCGCGGGTCGTCGACCCGAGAGACCGGGCCGCCCGTCGCGCCTCCGGTTCCGCGACCTCGCCGTCGACGCCCTGCGCTCGGTCACGTCGCGGCTGGGCAAGACCGCGGGCCTCGCGGCCGCCGTCGCCGTGGCGGTGGCGCTCGCCGTCGCCAGTCTCGGGCTGTCGGTGTCGGCGCGCGCCCAGGTCGGCGAAACCTTCGATCTGCACACCAACCGCGACGTCGGGGTCTCGTGGGACTCCCCGGTGGACCCGACCGCCGAAGGGGAGGCTCCGGGGGCGATCGGCGGGGGCCCTGTTGTCGCTCCGTTCGGCAGTCCCGAGGCCGCGGCCGACATCGGCGGCAGGATCGACCGGGTCGCGGCGCTCAGCGGCGTCGAGTCGGTCGGCGCCCTGCACGAGCGGGGCTCGGCCGTCGTCCGGGCGACCACCGTGCGCGACGCCCTGCAGGCGCCGGTCGTGAGCATCGAGGGGAACCTGCTCGCGGCCGCCCGCGTCGACGTCGAGTGGCTCGCCCGCCACGGCCCGACGCTCGGCGAAAGGGAGGTGCTGATCGGCCGCGGTCTCGCCGCTCAGCTGCCCCTCGGTCCGCTCGCCGCGGTGCCCGTCGTCACCCTGGGCGACACCGAGGTCGCCGTCGTCGGCATCGTGGACGACTCGCCGCGCGTGCCGAGCCTCGTCGGAGCCGTGACGACCGGGGCGCACTCCCTGGCGGGAGTCGAGAACCCCTCTCAGACGTCCGTGCTGATCCGGACCGGTGCGGGCGCGGCTCAGCAGGTCGCCCGGCAGGCGCCGGTCGCCATCGACCCCGTGGCCGCCGAGACGTTCCGGATCGACGCCCCGATCGACCCGACCACCCTCCGCGCCGAGATCGAGTCGGACGTCGCCTCCACCCTGCTGGCCTTCACCGGGGTGGCGCTCCTCGCGGCCGTGGCGGGTCTCGGCAACTCGATGGTGCTCGCCGTCCTCGAACGGCGCAAGGAGCTCGGTCTGCGCCGAGCGCTCGGCGCCCGCCCCGGTCACATCGCCGGGCTCGTGCTCGCCGAGTCCGTGGTGATCGGCGCCCTCGGCGGACTGCTCGGGCTGGCGCTCGGACTCGGGGCGGTGCTGGTGATGACCATCGCCCGGCAGTGGATCCCCGTCTTCGATCTGCGTCTCGCACCCGCCGCACTCGTGGGCGGAGTCGTCGTCGGGGCGGCCGGCGGGCTCATCGCGGCCTGGCGGGCGAGCCGCATCGAGCCCCACGAGGCGCTCCGCCTCTGAGAGCCGAGGAGGCGCGGCGCCCCTCAGTCGCGCAGCGCGCCCACCGCGAACCGCTGGTTCGCCAGCACCGGCAGCGACCCGCGCGCCGCATCGACGGTCGAGAGGTCGACGTCGACGACGAGCAGCTCGGGCTCGGCCCCGAGCTCGTGCAGCACCACGCCGAACGGCGACACGACCATGCTGTGCCCCACGCCGGTCGGCGCCGTGCCGGGCGTCTCGACGCCCTGCGACGCGGGGTCGCCCTGCCCGACCGCGACGACGACCGTCGTCGTGTCGACCGCCCGGGCGCGCGCGAGCAGCTGCCACTGCTCGATCTTGCCCGGCCCCGCACCCCACGACGCGCACACGACGCTCAGCCGCGCCCCCGCCGCCGCGTTCGCCACGAACAGCGACGGGAAGCGGATGTCGTAGCAGGTCGCCAGGCCGACCAGGGTCTCGCCGACCGTGACGGTCACGGCGCGCTCGCCGCCCTCGACCGAGTCCGACTCGGCGTAGCCGAAGGCGTCGAACAGGTGCATCTTGTCGTACGAGTCATCGGTCTCGGCCGTCGGCCCGGCGACGATCAGGGTGTTGCGCACCCGCCCGCCCGAACCCGGCGTGAAGGCGCCCACGACGATCGTGGTGCCGAGGCGTCGGGCGAGCGCACGCACCTCCGTGGCCCAGGGCCCGTCGAGCGGCTCGGCGACGGCGCCGAGGTCGTTGCCGAAGGCGCACAGGGCGGCCTCGGGGAACACGACCAGCTCGGCTCCCTGGGCGACCGCCGCCTCCGTCGTCCTCCCGATCTCGGCGAGGTTCGCCCGGGGGTCGGCCGAGCTGATCATCTGAGCGAGCGCGATGCGCATGGTTTCTCCGATCGGTGGTGTATACGTATGGTATGCAGATGAGCCCCGAATCGCCCGTCCCCGCGGCCTCGGGGCGCGACCGGGCCTACGAGTACCTCTACTCTCAGGTGCTCGTCGACCCCGCCATGCAGGGGGCGTTCCTCAGCGAGCAGGACATCGCCGAGCGCGTGGGCGTCTCGCGCACCCCGGTCCGCGAGGCGCTGCTGCTGCTCGCGTCCGACGGGCTGGTGCAGATGATCCCGAAGCGGGGGGTGCGCGTGCCGGTCATCAGCGGTCGCGAGATCGCCGAGCTGATGGAGCTCCGCGGGGTGCTCGAACGCCACGCCGCCACGACGACCCTCGCCTCGGGTCGTGTGCCGCTCGAGGCGATGCGGGTCGTGCTCGCCGCCCAGCACGGGTTGAAGGACCTCGATCCGCGCGAGAGCGGCCAGCGCTTCATCGAGCACGACCGCGAATTCCACCAGCTGCTGGTCGACGCGGCCGGCAACGACCTCATGTCGCGCAGCTACGAGAAGCTGCGCGCGCGTCAGGTGATGGTCGGCGTCGAGGCGCTGTTCCGTCGCACCGATCGGCAGGAGCGGGTCTGCGCCGAGCACGACGAGATCGTCGAGGCCCTCGCGTCGGGCGACGCCGAGGCCGCGCGTGATGCGATCGATCGTCACCTCGGGGTGACGCTCGACCTCCTCCTGCGCAGCTGACGTCACGGCGTCGCCCGATCGGCGCGGGTCAGTCCCGGCCCGCCGCGGACGGCCCCGAGGAGGCGCGGGTCGCGTCGACCCCGTCCGTCGCCGGAGCCTCGGCCAGGTAGTCGGCGTCCTCCTGGACGTTCGAGTCGCGCCCGAGCGCCAGCCCCACGAGGGTCAGCACGACGGCCACGGTCAGGTAGACGGCGACCCCGAGCCCGCTCCCCGTCTCCTCGAAGATGATGGTGAACATCAGCGGGGCGATGGCTCCGCCGAAGACGCCGGCGATCGTGTAGGCGAGCGAGCTGCCCGTCGAGCGGAGCCGCGGCGAGAACTGCTCGACGATGAACGCGGCCTGCGGCCCGTACATGAACGAGTGGAAGACGAGGGCCAGCACGATGCCGATCGTCAGGACGACGGTCGACGAGCCGTCGGTGATCGCGAAGAACACGTAGGCCCAGACCGCGGCTCCCACGGCGGCGACCGCGTAGAGCAGTCGACGGTTGATGCGGTCGGACAGCGCGCCCGCGAGCGGGATGCACGCGAGCTGGAAGGCCGAGCCGATGAGCACGGCGACCAGGACCTGACTGCGCTCGAGTCCGAGGGTGACGGTGCCGTAGGTCAGCGTGAAGACGGTGAAGAGGGCGTAGGTGACGTCGGGTCCGATGCGGCTGAGGATGGCCGCGATCAGCGGCCGCAGCTGCGTGGTGAAGACCTCGCGGACGGGCGCCGCCGGAGCATCGCCGCGCGCCTCGAGAGCCTGGAAGACGGGGGTGTCCTCGAGCTTCAGGCGGATCCAGAGGCCGAAGCCGACCAGCACGGCCGAGGCGAGGAACGCCACGCGCCAGCCCCAGTCCAGGAAGGCCTCCTCGGTGAGCACGGCCGTGAGCACCGCGAGAGCGCCGTTGGCGAGCAGGTTGCCGGCCGGGGGACCGACCTGGGCGGCGGACGACCAGAAGCCGCGCCTCCTCGGGTCTCCGAACTCGCTCGACAGCAGCACCGCGCCGCCCCACTCGCCGCCCACGCCGACGCCCTGCGCGAAGCGCAGCAGCACGAGGAGGATGGGTGCCGCGAGGCCGATGGTCGCGTAGCTCGGCAGCAGTCCGATGAGCAACGTCGCGAGGCCGATGATCAGCAGCGTCGTGACGAGCACGGGCTTCCGACCGATCTTGTCGCCGAGGCGCCCGAACACGAACCCGCCGACGGGCCGCGAGACGTAGCCGACGGCGTACGTCGAGAAGGCGAGGATCGTCGCCGTGTAGGGGTCGCTCGCCGGGAAGAACACGACGGGGAACACGACGGCCGACGCCGCCGAGTACACGGCGAAGTCGTACCACTCGAGCGAGGTGCCGGTGAGCGAGGCCGTGAACGCCTTCGCGAGCGATCGGCGACTGGCCGGAGCGTCGTCGACCAGGGGGTCCGGCGTCTGTGGATCGGTGGTCATGGGCTGTCCTATCGAGTTCGGTGGGGATCGGTCGGAGGGTGGTGCCACGGCGATACCGTGTGTATACAGTAGGTGTACGACAAGCCGGACGACAGGGCCGAGCGTCGACCCGGGACATCTTTTACCGGACCGAAACACACGACCGCCTTCTGAGGGAGACCCATGAGCACGCTCCACTTCACCCTGCCCGACGGCTCGACCGAGACCGTCGAGGTCACGCGCCTCCTGAACGCCGGATACGCCGGTCGCGAGCAGGACGAGGTGCAGGCGCACATCGCCGAGCTCGCCGAGCTGGGCGTGCCCGGACCGACGACCACGCCGGCGCTGTACCCGGTCTCGCCCTACCTCGCCTCGCAGGCGACCGCCGTCGACGTGCAGCACGAGCGCACCAGCGGCGAGGCCGAGTGGGCTCTCGTCATCACCGGCTCGGGCGTGCTGCTCACCGTCGCGTGCGACCACACCGATCGCGCGCTCGAGGTGCACGGCGTCGCGTGGAGCAAGAACGCCAGCCCCAACGTGCTCGGCACCCGCGCCTGGCGCCTCGACGACGTCCGCGACCACCTCGACGACATCACCCTGCGCGGGTACGTCGGCGAGGGCGACGCCCGCCGGCTCATCCAGGACTCGACCCTCGGCGCGCTGCTGACCCCCGACTACTGGCTCGACGTGCTCGCCGAGCGCGACCTCGCCACGCCCGGCACCGTGCTCATCTCGGGCACCGTCGCCATGCTCCCGGGCGTCGACCAGTTCGCCGACTCGTGGTCCGTCGAGATGCACGACCCGGCCACCGGCGACACCCTCGAGGCGGCGTACCGCGTCGTCCCGATGCCCGCGCCGATCGGCTGAGCCGACCCGCGCCTCCTCGGCCCGGTGCCCGGCCCGTCGACCCCGGCCCGGTGCCCGGGCCCAGACCCCGGGCCGGGTGCGGTCGTCAGCGGGCCCGGGCTCGTGCCGCCCGTCAGCGGGCGAGGCGCCAGAGGCGGTCGCGCGACATCGGCAGCTCGTGCGGACGCACGCCCAGGGCGTCGCGGATCGCGTTCGCCAGCGCCGGGGCGACGGGGTTGTACGGCGCCTCGCTCATGCTCTTCGCGCCGAGCGGCCCCAGCTCGTCGTGGGTCTCCGCGAACAGGACCTCCGTCTCGGGGACGTCCGAGAACTTCGGCAGCCGGTAGTTGCGCAGCGCCGTCGTGAGCACGCGGCCCTCGCCGTCGAGCAGCATCTCCTCGTAGAGGGCGGTGCCGATCGCCTGGGCCGTGCCGCCCTCGATCTGCCCGCGCAGCTGCTCGGGGTTCAGCACGGTGCCGGCGTCGGCCGCCTGGATCGAGCGCAGCATGCGCACCTCGCCGGTGGACCGGTCGACGGCCACCCGGAACGCGTGCACGTTGAACGCGACCGAGCGCGGGGTGCCGTCGTGACTGCCGTCGGCCACGAGGGGCCCGTCGGCGAGCAGCTCGTCGACCGTCACCAGCCGGGACGAGGGCGGACCCGCCGAGGAGGCGCGGGTCACGACGACCCCGCCCGGCACCACCTCGGGTGCGGCGCCCCCGTCGACGACGTCCGCCGCGCCTCCTGAGAGGGCCAGCGCCCGATCGACGAGAGCGGCTCGCAGCTTGTGCGCCGCGGCCCAGAGGGCCTTGCCCGCGACCACGACGCCGGCCGAGCCGAAGGCTCCGGAGTCGTAGCGGGCCACGTCGGTGTCCGACTGGCGGATCGAGACCCGGTCGGGAGTCGTGCCGAGGGCGGTGGCGACGAGCTGAGCGTGCACGGTCGTCGTGCCGTTTCCGAATTCGGCGGTGCCGACGCCGATGTCGTAGCCGCCGTCGGGTCGCAGCTCGACCGTGGTGTCGGCGAAGTGCCCGCGCGGCGGCATCGTGGCGATCATCGCGAGGGCCATGCCGGTGCCGGTCGACCAGGTGGGGCCCACGGGGGCGGGCTCCGGGTCCGGGCCGGCCAGCGCCTCCTCGACGAGATCGAGGCACTGGTCGAGGCCGTAGCTGCCCCAGATGAGGTCGGTCTCCTCGTCGGGGTCGGTGACGACCATCGCATCGCCGGGCACGACGACGTTCTTCCGGCGCAGCTCGAAGGGGTCGATGCCGAGCCGGATCGACAGCTCGTCCATCGCCGACTCGATGGCGAAGATCACCTGCCCGAGGCCGTACCCGCGGAACGCACCCGACGGCAGGTTGTTCGTGTAGACCGATTCGGCGTCGACCCGCTTCGACGCGCAGCGGTAGACCGCGATCGACTCGTGCACCGAGTGGTACATGACGCCGACGCCGTGGTTGCCGTAGGCGCCGGTGTCCATCAGCTGGTCGACATGCAGGGCGGTGAGCGTGCCGTCCGCGTCGGCGCCGAGTCGGACGCGCACGCGCATCGGGTGCCGGGTCGGGGCGATGGTGAACTCGTCGTCGCGGGTGAACTCGTACTGCACGGGGCGGCCGGTGGCCAGCACGGCGAGCGTGACGAGGTCTTCGGTGAGGAGCTCCTGCTTGCCGCCGAAGCCGCCGCCGACGCGTTTCGTGAAGACCCGGACCCGGTCTTCGGGCAGTCCGAAGACGTGGGCGATCTCGTCGCGCACGAGGAACGGGACCTGACTCGAGGTGCGGAGGACCAGCCGCCCGTCGTCGTCGAGCCAGCCGCGGGTGGCGTGAGTCTCGAGCGAGCCGTGACTGACGCGCTGCGTCGTCCAGGTGCCCTCGACCGTGGCGGCGGCCGCGGCCAGGGCCGCCTCGACGTCGCCGGTCTCGCCGTGCATGGCCGCGACGGTGTTGCGCTCGGGGAACGCGATGCGCGAGACCTCGCTGGTCTTCTCGCCGTGCAGCAGCGGGGCTCCGGGGCGCCGCGCCTCCTCGGGGTCGAAGACCGCGGGCAGCAGCTCGTACTCGACGACGATCGCGTCGCGGGCGAGCTCGGCCTGCCGCCGCGACTCGGCGACGACCGCGGCCACCCGCTGGCCGCGGAACCGCAGCACGGGGTCGATCACGAGGCCGTCGTCGGGGTCGTCCTCGCGGTCCTCGTGGCGGCCGGTCGAGAACAGGGTGGAGGGGGAGTCGTGGTGGGTGAGCACCGCATGCACGCCGGGCAGGGCCAGGGCCGCGGTCGTGTCGATGCGCACGATGCGCGCGTGCGGGTGCGGGCTGCCGAGCACCGCGATGTGCAGCAGCGTCGTCGGGGCGGGGGAGTCGAGCGTGAACTCCTCGCGCCCGGTCACGACCCTCAGGCCGGCCGGCGCCTTGACCGAGCGCCCCGCCGCCTGTCCGACGGCCGGCGACACCGTGTTGTCCACGCCGCAGACGGCGTCGCGGATCGCCCGGTACCCGGTGCACCGGCAGATGTTCCCCTTGAGGAGGCGCGGGAGGTCGTCCCGATCGGCCTCCGTGAACGTCGAGGCCGTCACGACCATGCCGGCCGTGCAGAAGCCGCACTGGAACCCGGCCGCGTCGACGAAGGCCTGCTGCATCGGATGCGGGGCCTCGGGGGTGCCGAGCCCGGCGGCCGTGGTGACGCGGCGGCCGTCGAGTCGATGGGCGGGGTAGACGCACGAGTGCACCGGATCGTCGTCGACGAGGACCGAGCAGGCGCCGCAGTCTCCCGCGTCGCAGCCCTTCTTGACGCTGTGCACTCCGGCGTCGCGGAGGACGGTGCGCAGCACCTGCCCCGCGGCGACCGGGGCGTCGATCGACTCGCCGTCGACCTCGAACACGACGCGTCGACCGTTGTTCGTGATGCCCTGCGCCCCCGTCGAGCCGTGGCGGCGCCGTGCGCCCTCGTCGTGCGTGCTCACCAGGAGCCCCCCAGTTCTCGTCGGATCTCCTCGGCGAACCCGCCGCTCGTCGCGCGCCGCCAGTCGGGGGCGCCGTGCGGGTCGTCGTACCACTCGTCGACGCGGCTCATCGCGTCGGACAGCGCCCTCGCGCCCGGCACCTCGTCGAAGCGCAGCTGCACGGGGCGGACCGTGCCGGCCGTGACGGTCACGACGAACTCGCCCGACGCGGCGAGCCGCCCGGTGACGAGCGTGCCCGACCGGCCCAGCGGGCTGAGGGCGATGCGGCGGAAGGCCGTCCGCGACTCGAGCGACGCCGCGGGGACCTCGAGCGCCCGGAGCACCTCGCCGGGAGCGAGCGCCGACTCGCGGACGCCCGTGACGAACTCGGCGACCGGCGTGCGGCGTTCGCCGCCGTCGGTCGTCCAGACGACGGCCGTCGCGTCGAGGGTCGCCATGAGCGAGGTCATCGCGCCGGCGGGCAGGCCCAGGGCGACGTTGCCCCCGACCGTGGCGACGTTCCAGATCTTGAACGAGGCCAGCAGGCTCTCGGCGCACTGACGGACGAGCGGCAGGGCCGACCACCCGGGGCGGGGCGCCAGCCCGGCCAGCTCGGCGATCGTGCACGTCGCGCCGACGGTCAGCCCGTCGTCGGTCTCGCCGAACGGCGACCAGCCGAGCGAGGTGAGGTCGACGAGCCCCGTCAACCCGGGCTGCGCCTCGGAGTACAGCCACGTGCCGCCGCCGAGCGGCCGCTCGCCCGGAGCGAAGACGAGCTCGTCGCGGGTCGAGGGGGTGCGGACGTCCGCCACCGTCACCAGGTCCATCCGATGCTCCCGCCTGTGGTCGTCGGCGTGCAGCCAGTCGTGGATACAGTGTCGTCCATGATCGACGTCTCCGAGAGCCAGCTGCGCGAGCACCTCGCGACCGCCCTGTCCGTGCAGCGCTGGGTCGACGACGTCGCCGCCGAGGCGCCCTTCGCCGACGTGTCCGACCTCGTGGCCGCCGCGGAGCGCGCCGGGGAGCGTCTGACCGACGCCGAGATCGACGAGGCGCTCGCGCACCACCCGCGCATCGGCGAGGCTCCCGACGGCGAGGGTGCGTCGCAGGACTTCAGCCGCCGCGAGCAGCAGGCGTCGCAGCTGACCGACGACCCCGCCGAGGTCAAGGCGCTCGCCGAGGGCAACGCCACGTACGAGGAGCGCTTCGACCGGGTGTTCGTCGTGCGGGCCGCCGGGCGCAGCAAGGCCGAGATCATCGCCGAGCTCGACCGTCGTCTGAAGCTCGACGACGAGTCCGAGAAGCAGGAGGCCGGCGCCCAGCTGGTCGAGATCGCCGTGCTGCGACTGCGGCAGACCTTCGGGCGCACCAGCGCCGAGACCGGCCGCTCGGCCGAGACCGCGTCGCCCCGCGAGCCCGAACCGCTCGGCGCATGAGCCACGTCACGACGCACGTGCTCGACGCCGCGCTCGGCCGACCGGCCGCCGGCGTGCCGGTCGTGCTGACCGACGAGTCGGGCGAGGTCATCGCCTCGGCCGTCACCGACGACGACGGCCGCGTCGGCGACCTCGGCCCCGACTCTCTGCCGGCGGGCGTGTACCGCCTGGTCTTCGACACCGCCGTCTACTTCGCGGCCGCCGATCGCCGCACCTTCTACCCGCGGGTGACGATCGACTTCGACCTCGTCGACGAGGGCGCTCACCACCACGTGCCCCTGCTGCTCAGCCCGTTCGCGTACTCGACGTACCGGGGCAGCTGACCCGCGCCTCCTGAGTCCGTCCGCCGACACCGGCCTAGTAGTCCGTCCGGTGGTCGTGAGCGAGCCAGGCGTCGAAGGGCGCCGGGGCGTTCTCGGGTCGGACGGCGTCGACGGGGAGGTCCCACGTGGCGCGGTCGCGGCCGAACAGCTCGTAGAACTCGAGGTCGTCGAAGCCGCCTCGTGCGGCGTCGTGCCGGTCGGCGGCGTAGACCACGCGGTCGACACGGGCCCACAGCGCCGCCGAGAGGCACAGCGGGCAGGGCTCGCACGAGGTGTACAGGGTCGCCCCGGCCAGCGAGAAGTCGCCGACCGCGGCGCAGGCCGCGCGGATCGCGACGACCTCGGCGTGCGCCGTCGGGTCGAGGTCGCGGGTGACCCGGTTCTGCCCCTCGGCGAGCACGACCCCGTCGCGCACGATGAGGGCCCCGAACGGGCCGCCGCCGTCGGCGACGTTCGCCACGGCGAGATCGATGGAGCGGGCGAGCCACTGGGCGTCGTCGGTGCCGGGCATGGCGCCTCCTGCGGGGGTGTCGGGTGCGGGTCGGGTGGGGGAGGCGGCGGTCATGCGAGACCCGCGGAGGCGCGCCAGGCGTCGCCCGCGGGGGGCGCGTCGTCGCGGAGCAGCGTGGCCTCGATCAGACCGTAGGGCCGGTCGGCGGCCCAGAAGACCTCGTTCTGGTTCTCGAGACCGAACCGGTCGAGATCGTAGGCGAAGTGGTGCCGGTTCGGGGCGACGAGACGGATCTCGGCGATCGCGGGCACCGCCTCGAGCACGGCGCGGCCCATGTGCCAGAGGGTCTGCTGCAGGGCGAGCGACTGCAGGGTCGCGAAGTGGGCGACGAGCAGTCTCTTCACCTCGGCGTAGACGCCCTCCCAGTCGACGTCGGTCGAGGTGAAGCGCCACTTCGCGTCGAGCGCCGTGGCCATGACGCGGTCGTGGGTCTCGGGCAGGGTGGTGAACTCGTCGCTGAGGAACCCCGCGAACTCCGAACCCGTCGACTTCAGCAGCACGAGGTCCTTCAGGCCGCCGATCACGTGCTCGCCGCTCGCGTCGACGGTGACCGCGGCCGTGCGGATCTCCTGCCCGGAACGCAGCCAGGTGTGGTCGTGCTCGACGCCGTCGACCACCGCACGCTGCCACGCGTACTCCTCGATCTCGATGCGAGCCCCTTCGACGGGGCCGACGTCGGTGACGAAGTGGCGCGCCAGGTCGAGGCCGAACCGCTCGATGGAGGTCACGCCGTGCGACTTGGCGAACGCGAAGGCCGTGTTCTTCTGGGTGTCGGTGGGGAGCACCGCCGACTGGTCGCCCTCGAGGTACGCCGCCTCGAACGGACCCCGCAGCGCGGTGGTCACGTTGAGGTCGCGGATCTCGTGCCGGGGGCTGTCGCGCACGATGCGCACGAGCCGGGACTCCGCCTTGCCGTACTGATTGTCGCCGAGGATGATCGCCATGCGGTGATCCTCACACGGCCGTGTGAACGGCGTGTTTCACGATCGGCGGTTTGTGAACTGATTGTTTCAGAGGCGCCCTCGGGAGGGACGGCCTGCTGGGTAGGGTCGAGAGGGCCCCGGGGCGGACAGCCCCGATGCGCGAGATCGAGAGGCACCGCATGACCGACCCCCGCCCCGTCGTCCCCGTCCTGCAGCCCGGCGAGGGCGACCTGCCCGGCGACGCGTATCTGCCGGCCACCCCCGAGACGACCCTGTGGGGTCGACTGCCGTGCGCCTCCGACGCCCCGGTTCTCTCCATCGAGTCGGGCGCGACCGTCACCATCGACACGGTCAGTCACGAGGGGGTGCTCGACGACCAGGGGCGCGATCCGCTCGCCTACTTCGCCTCCCACGGGGTGCCCGCCGAGGGGGTGCTGCGCGACGCCGTGGCCATCGCCGCCTCCGACGCCTCGGGTCGCGACGCCGCCGCCGACGGGCCGCACGTCGTCACCGGCCCCGCCGAGGTGCGCGGCGCCCGCCCCGGCGACCTGCTCAAGCTCACGGTCGTGACGGCCACGCCGCGGGTGCCCTACGGCGTCGTCTCGAACCGGCACGGCCGCGGCGCGCTGCCCGGCGAGTACCCGCTCGGCGCCGACCCGGTCAGCGTGTTCGCCGGCGTCGACCAGGGCCCCGACGGTCTCGTCGGCACGATGCCCGTGGTGCCGGGCGGGCCGCCGGTGGTGAGGTTCCCGTTGCGGCCGTTCCTCGGCATCATGGGCGTCGCCGTGGCCGGCGACGAGCGGCCGCACTCGGTTCCGCCCGGTCCGCACGGCGGCAACATCGACATCAACCTGCTGACGGAGGGATCGTCGCTCTACCTGCCGGTGCAGGCCGACGGCGCCCTCGCCTACGTCGGCGACCCGCACTTCGCCCAGGGAGACGGCGAGGTGGCGTTGACGGCCATGGAGGCGTCGCTGCGTGTGACCCTACGCTTCGACGTCGTGCCGCACGACGTCGCCGTCGCCGAGTTCGGCGAGCTCGCCGGGCCGCTCGTCGAGACGCGCGAGCACCTCGTCCCCACCGGCATGGACCCCGATCTCGACGAGGCCGTCCGCGCCTGCGTCCGCGCCGCGATCGCTCTGCTGCGCGCCCGCTGGGGCATGGACGAGACCCTCGCCTACGCCTATCTCAGCGCCGCCACCGACTTCGACATCTCGCAGGTCGTCGATCTCGTGACCGGCGTGCACGCGCGCATCCGCGTCGCCGACTTCGACGGCGTCGCCCGCGGAGGGGTCTCCCGTGGCTGAGCGCGCACTCGACGACGCGGGTCGGGCCGGCGGCTCCGAGGAGGCGCGGGTCGCGCCGACCACGCCGCCCACGACGATCGAGGGGGCCGCTGCCGATGCGCTGCCCGCCGGGCTGCTCGAGGCGTTCGACGCGTACGAGCACGCGCTGGCAGCCGACGACCAGGAGGCTCTGGCGGCCGCCTTCGAACCGACGGCGACCGTGATGCGGGCCGACGCCGGCGGTCTGCTGGTGGGGCACGACGCGATCACGGCGTTCCGCGGTCGACGCGGCGGCGGGCCCGTCCGTCGGGTCGTCGAGGCGCACGTGCGGGTGCTCGGCGACGACGCCGCGCTGATCGTGTCGGTGAACGCGCCGGCGGGCGGCGGACGGGGCGTGGTGACGCAGCTCTGGCGCCGCGGCGGATCCGATGCGAGCGCGGGCACGAGCGCGAGCGCGAGCGCGAGCGCGAGCACGAGCACGAGCGCCGGAGCCACCGCAGACGCAGACGCAGACGCAGGCGCGGAATCGGGCGGCCCGGCGCAGGGCCCGTGGCGCATCGCGTCGGCGCACGTCCAGGCGCCGGCGCCCGCCGTCGACCGGCGCGTGTGGCGTGTGGTGGGGGAGCCGCTCGTGCCGGGGCGGCGGGGTGACGGGTCGACCGGCACCGCGCCTCCTGAGGGGGCTGCCGACGGCTTCGAGCCGACCCTCGTCGGCGAGACCGTCGCCGTCAAGGACCTCTTCGCCGTCGCCGGGCACGCCGTCGGGGCGGGGGTGCCCGCCTACCTCGAGGGCGCCGCCGTGCAGACCGAGCACGCCGCCGCGGTGCGCCGACTGCTCGACGCGGGCGCCTCGATCACGGGCATCGCCCAGACCGACGAGTTCGCGTACAGCATCGCCGGGCGCAACTCCGCCTACGGCACCCCGCCGAACCCCGCCCGGCCCGGAGCGATCTCCGGCGGCTCGACCAGCGGCCCCGCCGCAGCGGTCGCCCTCGGTCAGGTGAGCATCGGCCTCGGCACCGACACCGGCGGGTCGCTGAGGGTGCCCGCGTCGTATCAGGGGCTGTGGGGCATCCGCACGACCCACGGCGCCGTCGACCGCACGGGTCTGCTGCCTCTCGCCCCGAGCTTCGACACCGTCGGCTGGCTGACCCGCGATGCCGGCACCCTGCTCAGGGCCGCCGCGACGTCGCTGCCCGCCGACGAGCAGCGCGGGGTCGATCCGGTGTTCGCCATCGATCCGACTCTGCTCGCCGCCGTCGCGCCCGAGGTCCGCGACGCGTTCACCCGATCGATCGACGAGGCCGTCGCGGAGGGGCGCATCGCCCGCCCCGAACCGGTCGCGCTCGGCGACGTGGCCGAGCTGTTCGAGCTGTTCCGGGTGCGGCAGGCGTACGAGGCCTGGCGCTCGAACGGCGACTGGATCGAAGCGCACCCCGGGCAGCTCGCCGACGACGTCGCCGCGCGCTTCGCCTTCGGATCGAGCGTCTCGCCGCAGAGGGCCGAGGAGGCGCGGGTCGCCCTCGCCGACGAGCGTCACCGCCTCGAGGCGGTGCTCGCCGACCGGGTGCTGCTGCTGCCGAGCGCCTCGTCGGCCGCGCCCTCGCTGAGCGCCACGTCGGCCGAGGTCGACGCGGTGCGGTCGGCGACGCTGGGGCTGACGTGCGTGGCGGGGGTGCTGGGGGCGCCGGCCGTGTCGGCGCCGCGGCTGCAGGTGCCCGGCGACGGGTCGCGACATGCCGCGCTCGCCGCCGACGGGCGGCCTGTCGTGACGTCTCGACCGGCGCCGGTGGGGCTGTGCTTCGTCGGGCCGCGCGGATCGGACCTGGCCCTGCTGGCAGCGGCTGCCGCCTGGGGTGCGTGACCGTCGTCCCCTCTCGGTCTAGGCCTCGAGGTCGTCCACCGGGAGCCAGACCCGCATCGTCGACGGGCCGCGGTTGCCCCACGTGGCGTAGGGCACGAGCTCCACGCTGCCCAGAGGATCGGCGGTCGCGGTGGAGCGGCCGTAGGGCCATCCGCCGGCAGGCGTGCGGCTGCGCGAGAGCTCGACCCGGGCACCGGCCGGCGTCGTGACCGGGTCGACGGTCGTGTCGACGAGCACATCGTTCACGGTGCCGGAGGGCAGGTCGGTCGACTCGAGCGCGAGCACGAGGGGTCCTCTCTGAACGGCGACCTGGCCGCGCACGGCGTCGATGCGAGCATCCGGTCGGACCCACTCGGCAGTGGTCGGCAGATCGAGCACGACGACGTCGCCCGCCGAGAAGCGGCGGCGGACGACGATCGTCGGCCCCTGGGCCTCTCCGGCCTCCTCGCCGGGCAGTGCCACCGTCACCGCGGAACCGTCGGCCCAGGAGGGGACACGGAGAGCGAGCTCCACCTCGCGGTCGACGTCGCCGCGCCACGTCACCGCGACGCGCCCGTCGAGGGGGTATCCGCTCGTGACCGACAGCGCCACGGGCGTGCCGTCGTCGAGCACGGTGTCGACGTCGTAGCTGCCGTACTGGTGCAGCTGCACCCCGTCGGCCGTGCGAGTGGCGAAGTACTGCTCGACGCTGGCCAGCGTGCGGGCCACGTTCGTGGGGCAGCACGACACCTCGAACCAGGGCGCGCGCAGGCTGGACAGGGCGCGGGCGTTCAGCTCGTCCTCGTCGGGCTCGACGCCCTCGGTCCTCTGGTGGAGCGTGTTCGTGTAGAAGAACGCCCGCCCGTCCTCGCGCGGCGAGGCGAGAACCACGTTCAGCAGGGTCCGCTCGATCAGGTCGGCGTACCGGGCGTCGCCGTCGGCGAGCAGCAGCCGCCAAGAGAGCATCGTCGAGGCGATGCCCGCGCAGGTCTCGGAGTAGGCGCGGTCGGGCGGCAGCTCGTGGTCGGCGCCGAAGGCCTCGTCCTGGTGGTGGGAGCCCATGCCGCCCGTGACGTACGTGCGGGCCGCGACGGTCGCCTCCCACTGTCGACGGACCGCATCGGCGAGCTCGTCGTCCCGGGTCTCGACCGCGACGTCGAGAGCGCCCGCCGCGAGGTAGAGGGCCCGGACGGCGTGCCCGCGCAGCACGTCGGCGTCGCGCACCGGCACGTCGTCCTGGAAGTACTCGGAGCCGTACTCGATCTGGCCGAGCAACCCGTGCCCTCGCCGCTCGACGAAGAGGCGGGCGAGCTCGACCCAGCGCGGTTCGTCGAGGGCGCGGCCGAGCTCGGCCAGGGCGACCTCCACCTCCGGGTGCCCGCAGATCGCGACCCTGCCCTCGGGGCCGAAGACGGACCACAGGTGCTCGGCGAGACGGCGACCGACCTCGACCAGGCGGGGCGAGGCGCCGGTGCGCTCGGCGGCGACCACCGCCTGCAGCAGGTGGCCCATCGAGTACAGCTCGTGGCCCCACTCGAGGTCGCTCCACCGTGGGCGCTGCCAGGCACGGCCGAAGCTCGTGTGCAGGTAGCCGTCGTCCTCCTGCGCTGCGGCCACCCGGTCGACGAGGGCGTCGTAGCGGGCCTGCAGGGCCGGTTCGCGCTCGCGTCCGAGCTCCCAGGCCATGCCCTCGAGGAGCTTGTAGACCTCCGAATCGACGAACTCGATCCCGGAGTGCTCCCAGGGGGTGCCGGGATCGCCGAGGCCGGCCGCGGCACGGTCGAAGTTGCCCGTCCAGCCGATGCGCTCCATCCAGTCCTCGCAGTGGCGCAGCACGACGTCGGCGTTCAGGGCCTGCTTCTCGGCCCAGAAGCCGTCGGTGAGGTGGATCTCGGTCGCGTCGAGCGGGGTCAGCGTCGAGGAGGACGGCGAGACGGTTCCCGCGAACCGGCGGGCGCCGGCGACGGCTGACGAGGAGGTGCGGGTGGCGGGAGCAGTGGTGGTCACGTGAGTTCTCCGAGTGGTGAGGGAGGGGAGACGAGCGGGGGAGGAGGTGCTGGCGCTCGCGGCGCCGGTGTCAGTCCTTGACGGCTCCGGCGGTGACGCCGGCGGCGACGTAGCGCTGGGCGACGACGAGCAGGACGGTGGCGGGGATCGACGCGACGACGGCGGTCGCCATGATCGAGTTCCACTCCTGGTTGTTGTTGCCGATGTACCGGTAGATGCCGAGGGTGATCGTCTGCGCGTCGCCGCCGCTGTTCAGGGTCGACGAGAACACGAAGTCCGACCAGGCCCACAGGAACGCGAAGAGCCCGACGGTCACGGCCGAGTTGCGGCTCACGGGCAGGACGATGGACCGGAAGGTGCGCCACGCCCCGGCGCCGTCGAGCTTCGCGGCGCTCATCAGCTCGTCGGGGATGCCCCGCATGAAGGCCGTGAAGATGAGCACGCCGAAGGGCACCGCCAGGGTCGAGTCGGCGATGACGAGTCCCCACCACTGGTTGAGGATCCCCAGGTTGAGGTAGATCGCGTAGAAGCCCATGGCCATGATCACCTGGGGGATCATCTGCGCGACGATCATCACGAAGCTCAGCGCGCCTCCTCCGACCGGTCGGAGCTTCGCGAGCGAGTACGCGGCCGGTGCCGAGAGGGCCACCGTCACGACGACGGTGCCGAGGCCCACCAGCAGGCTGGTGCCGAGGTAGGGCAGCTGCTCGGCGACGACGGCCCGGTAGCCGTCGAGGGTCGGCGCGGAGGGGAACCACGACGGCGGACTCTGCCGCATCTGCGCGGCGGGCGTCAGCGAGACGTTGATCATCCAGTAGATCGGGAACAGCATGATCGCGGTCAGCACGACGCCGATCAGGGTGGTGGCGAGGCTGCGGCGTCCGGCACGACCCGAGGAGGCGCGGCGGGCGGCGGAGGTCGGGGCGGCGGCCGGCCGGATGGTGGCGCTCATGACCGGTCCTGCTTCCTCTGCACGCGCAGGTAGACGAACCCGCAGACCAGGGCCATGACGATCAGCAGGTTGCCGACCGCGGCGGCGGGGCCGAAGGAGGGGAGGGTGGAGCCGAAGCCCAGCTGGTACGACCAGATGGCGAAGGTGGTCGAGGCGTCCCCGGGCCCGCCGCGGGTCATGATCCAGATGATGTCGAACACCTTCAGCGTGTAGACGAGTCCGAGCAGGATGGTGATGGCGGAGACCGGGCGCAGCAGCGGGAACGTGATGCGCCGGAAGACCTGCCAGGCGTTCGCCCCGTCGAGCGCGGCCGCCTCGTAGATGTCGCCGGGGATGTTCTGCAGGCCGCTGTAGAGGATGACCAGGTTGAACGGGATCCCGATCCAGATGTTGGCGATGATGACGCTCGTCAGCGCCCACTGCGGAGAGGTCAGCCAGTTGACCTGGTCGCCTCCGAGGGTGCGGATGACCGAGTTGACGACGCCGCTCTCGCTGTTGAGCATCCACGACCAGGTCGATGCGCTGACGATCAGCGGCAGCAGCCACGGGACGAGGAACAGCGCCCTGAGAGTCGAGGAGAGCGGGAACCTCTGGAAGAAGAACACGGCGAGGGCCATGCCGATCGTGAACTGGAACGCGATCGAGACGCCCGTGAAGAGGAGGGTGTTCATCAGGGCCGGGCCGAAGGTCGGGCTGGCGAACACGTCGGCGAAGTTCTCGAGGCCGATGAAGGGGGCCGTGCCGTCGATGAACGACCGGACCGTGTAGTCGTGCGTCGAGAGGTCGACGTTGCGGACGAGCGGCCAGACGTAGAAGACGGCGAGGTAGGTGACGACGGGGGCGAGGAACGCCCAGGCGGTGAGCTGGGAGGCGCCTGGTCCGCGCCGGGGCCCGGCGCCGGGGAGGCCGGGGTCCGGGTCCGGCCTCCCCCCGGGCGGTGCCTCGCGACGTTCCATCGTGTCGATGCTCATGGTGCTGCTCCTCGTCGTCGGGCGTCGTCCGGTGCGGTGGGTGGTCACGTGGGTGTCGGTGCGGTCACTCGGTGGCGGACGCGGCGGCCTGCTGCGCCTCCTTCAGGGCGTCCGCGGGGTCGGACGACCCGCTGAGGCTGTTCTGCACGGCCTTCCAGAGCTGCTCCGAGATCTTCGGGTAGTCCGTGCCCAGGTCGTCGCTCGTGCGGCCCTTGGCATCGGCGACAGCGGTGACCCACGGCTCGAGATCGGGGTCGGTCGCGACCTGCTCGGTCTGAGCGTCCTTCGTGGGGGCGACGTACGACAGGGTCGTGTCCGTGGCGACGAGGTTGTCGGTGCTCGTGAGGCACGACTGGATCTTCTCGCTCACCTCGTACCGGGCGTCGTCGCTCTGCACGGGGACGGTCAGGAACTCGCCACCGGTGGGGGCGGGGGCCGCGCCGCCGCCCTTCGACGGGATCGAGATGATGCCGTAGTCGATGCCGGACTCCTTCACGCCCGCGAGCTGCCAGGTGCCGTTCTCGCTGAACGCGTACTCGCCGGTGAGGAACTCCTGCCAGCTCGTGGTCTGCGTGTTGTTGATCACCGAGTTCGGGGCGTAGCCCTTCTCGACCCAGTCGGTCCAGAGGGTCAGAGCCGAGACGGCGTCGTCCGAGTCGAGTTCGGTGAGATCGGCGCCGGAGCCCCAGTACCAGGGCAGGAACTGGAAGCTGCCCTCCTCGGTTCCGATGCCCGAGAACGTGATCCCCTTGCCTCCGGAGGCGGAGACCGCCTCGAGGGCGGAGGTGAGGCTGTCCCAGTCGGTGATCGACGCGGGGTCGACCCCGGCGGCGTCGAGGACGGTCTTGTTGTAGTACAGCGCGAGCGTGTTGGCGCCGATGGGGACGCCGTAGGTCTTCCCGTCGAGCTGGCCTGCGGCCAGGATGTTCGCCTCGATCGCCGAGGTGTCGGCGCCCGTCTCGTCGGTGTCGGTGAGCAGGCCCGCTTCGGCGAGGGTCGAGACGACCGGGTTGTCGACGAGGAGCAGATCGGGCGAGTTGCCCTGCTGGCCCGCGAGCAGGGCCTTGCTGGTGAGGTCGGAGGTGTCGTAGCCGGTGCGCTCGATCGTCACGCCCGCTTCCGTGCCGCACTTCTCGATGAGCTTCGCCCAGTCGCTCGTGTCGTCGAACTGGGGGTACGGGTCCCAGAACGTGTAGGTGCCGGAGGCGGCGTCGGACGAGCCGCCGCCTGCCCCGCCGGCGCAGCCGGTCAGGGCCAGGGTGGCGGCGGCCAGGCCGACCATCGCCACGGCGGTGCGCTTGCTGCGGATGAACGAGATCACAGGAGGTTCCTCTCTGAACTGCTGCGGGTGCTCCGTCAGAGGGCCCGGCAGGTGCAGCACAGGGCGCTCATCGTCGAGAGCAAAGAGACCGAAACTGGTTTCGGGAGTGAAGTTACACGGCAGGCAGTTGCCCGTCAATGCCCAAGTGAACTAATTTCGGTACATGACCACTGCAGGAGAGGGCAAGGCGATGGCGTCGCCCGTCACGCTGGCTGATGTGGCACGAGCTGCCGGAGTCTCGGTCGCTACGGCGTCCAAGGCGCTGAACGGCCGGGCCCAGGTGCGCGAATCGACCCGCGTCAGGGTGCAGGAGGCTGCTGCGGCTCTCTCGTTCACCCCCAACTTCTTCGCCCAGGCGCTGAACTCGGCGCGGACGGGCACGATCGGGATGGTCACGAGCGACCTCGACAACCGCTTCGTGCTCCCGGTGCTGCTCGGCGCCGAGGACGCCTTCGGCTCGGGTTCGCTCTCTGTGCTGCTCGCCGACGCCCGGGACGACGCGCTCCGCGAGCAGCTGCACCTGCAGACGCTCCTCACGCGCCGAGTCGACGGGCTGCTCATCGTCGGTCGGACGACGAATCCGCGCCCGCCCGTCCCTCTGCTCGCGGACGTCCCCGTCGTCTACGTCTACGCCCCCTCGAGCGACCCGAAGGACGCGTCGTTCACTCCGGACAACGTGCAGGCCGGACGACTGGCGGCGGAGCATCTGATCGAGAAGGGTCGGACCCGCATCGCCCTGATCAACGGCGAGGCCTCGTACGCCGCCGCTCGTGATCGCGCGGCGGGTGTCCAGCAGGCTCTGACGGCGGCGGGGCTGGAGATGGTCGGCGGCACCGCTCTCTTCGGGCAGTGGGGCGAGGGCTGGGGTCGCGACTGCGCGCGCCTCCTGGTCCGGGGCGGCGAGCCGGTCGACGCGATCATCGGAGGCAGCGACCACATCGCCCGGGGCGCCATCGACGCCCTCCGCGACGAGGGCGTGCGGGTTCCCGAGGACATCTCCGTGGTCGGCTTCGACAACTGGGATCTGCTGGTCCGCGAGTCGCGACCGCCCCTGACGAGCATCGACATGTCGCTCGAGGAGCTCGGCCGCGCCGCCGCTCAGCACCTCGTCGACGCCATCGGCGGCGCACCGTCACCGGGCGTCGTCGCCGGTCCGGTGCGACTGGTCGTCCGAGACTCGGCCTGACTGCGGGCGGAGGTGCTCGACCCGGTCCGGTCGATCAGCTGATCGCCGGCCGCCGGACCGGGTGTCGGCGAGGTGGGATGGAGAGGGGTGCACTGACCGTGCATCCCGAAGACGGCCCGCGGGTCGTACGGTCGTCGTCATGGACAACAGGAGCGAGGTGCGGGACTTCCTCACGACGAGGCGCGCCCGTGTGACTCCGGAGCAGGTCGAGCTGCCCGGCGGCCCGGGGCGTCGCGTGCCCGGCCTGCGACGGGCCGAGGTGGCGATGCTCGCGGGTGTCAGCGTCGAGTACTACTCGCGCCTCGAGCGAGGCGATCTCAAGGGGGTCTCCGACGCCGTGCTCGAGGCGATCGGTGGAGCGCTTCTGTTCGACGAGGCCGAGCGATCGCACCTGGCCGACCTCGCACGAGTCACGAACGAGTCGCCCGTGCGTGCCCGGTCGAGGTCGCGGGCGCGTCCCGCCGGCGTCTCGCGCCCGCTGCAGCTCGCCCTCGACTCGGTGGCGTCGGGGCCGGCGTTCGTCCGGAACGGGCGGATGGACGTGCTGGGCGAGAATGCCCTCTTCCGGGCTCTCTACTCGGACCTGTACGCGCTCCCGGACCGGCCCGTCAATCTCGCCCGCTTCGTGTTCCTGCATCGGGAGCCGGCAGAGGCGTTCTACCCGTCGTGGTCGATCGCGGCCGACATCAACGTCGCGATCCTGAGGACCGAGGCCGGGCGCGATCCGCACGACAAGGCCCTGCACGACCTGGTCGGCGAGCTGTCGACCCGGAGCGCCGAGTTCCGCACCCGGTGGGGCGCGCACGAGGTGCGGCACCACGCGTCGGGGAGCAAGTCGTTCCGGCATCCCGTCGTCGGCGATCTCGACCTCGTCTACGCGGCCATGGAGCCGATGGGCGAGCCGGGGCTGAACTTCCTCATCTACAGCGCCGAGCCGGGCACCCCGACCGAGGAGCGCCTCCGCCTCCTCGCCAGCTGGGCCGCCGCCCCTGTCGACGCCGGCGAGCGAGCGCCGGGGCTCCCCGCCGACCGGCACCGCGCCGATCGAGACGCACGACGAGAAGAGAGCCCACGATGAAGTACGGACGACTCGGGACGACCGGCCTGCGGATCAGCCGCATCGGCCTGGGCTGCATGAGCTACGGGGACCCGACGCGCGGTCTGCATTCCTGGACGCTGACCGAGGAGGAGGCGGCGCCCTTCTTCCGGCAGGCCGTCGAGCTCGGCGTCACCTTCTGGGACACCGCCGACGTGTACCAGCAGGGCACCGGCGAAGAGTACGTCGGCCGTGCCATCCGCGAGTACTCCCGCCGGGAGGACATCGTGCTGGCCACGAAGGTCGGCGGCCGGATGCACGACGGGCCCGGCGGGTCCGGGCTCTCGCGCAAGGCCGTCCTCGAGCAGGTCGACGCGTCGCTGACCCGCCTCGGCACCGACCACATCGACCTCTACCAGGTCCACCGCTACGACCCCGAGACCCCGGTCGAGGAGACGATGGAGGCGCTCCACGACCTCGTCCGGGCCGGGAAGGTCCGCTACACGGGCGCGTCGAGCATGTTCGCGTGGCAGTTCGCCAAGATGCAGACCGCCGCCGCCGTGAACGGCTGGACGCCCTTCGCGTCGATGCAGGACCAGTACAACCTCCTCAAGCGCGAGGAGGAGCGCGAGATGATCCCGCTCTGCGCCGACCTCGGCGTCGGGCTCGTGCCCTACTCGCCGCAGGGCAAGGGGCGACTGACGCGCCCGCGCGACGTGACCACCGGCCGCTCGGCCGTCGACGAGGTCGCCAAGGCCTTCGACACCGACGCCGACGGACCGATCATCGACGCCGTCGAGCAGATCGCCGCCGAGCACGAGGTGTCGATGGCGCAGATCGCCGTCGCCTGGGTGCTCCGCAACCCCGTCGTCTCGGCCCCGATCGTCGGAGCGACCAAGCCGCCGCACCTCGGCGACGCGGTCGCCGCCCTCGAGGTCGAGCTCACCGACGACGACGTCCGCCGCCTCGAGGAGCGCTACGTGCCCCAGGCCCCCTTCTGGTGGTGACCGACCGCTGAGGGGTCGGTCCCGGGTGTGCGGTCGTCAGGAGATGTGGGATGCCTCGTGCGGGCCGGCGCCGGCACGGCGTCGAGCGCGGCGCTCGGAGACGATGAAGGCGACGAGGAGGACGAGCCCGACCAGGATCATGGCGATGTTGCCGAGCTGGGCGACGGAGCTGAGGGTGCCGCCGGCTGGGTAGGTGCTCTGCATGAAGATGCTGGGGTCCGTGCTGGCGTGCAGCAGGATCGGCGCGAGGATCGTACGAGTCACGCGCAGTGCGAGATACATGCAGAATCCGAAGAAGAACGTGTAGAGCATCTGCAGCAGCGTGGGCAGGAGCGGCTGGCCGATGAAGAGGTTCGTCGCATGCAGCAAGGCGAAGAGAGCTGCCGAGACCAGACCGACGGCGATCTCGGAGCGACCCGAGGAGCGCATGATCCGGACGACGTATCCGCGGGTGAGGAGTTCCTCGGCGAAGCCGATGACGAGCCCGCCCAGCAGCCAGGCGGCCACCCATTCCAACCCGGCCGCGGAGTAGTCGATGCTCGCGAAGCGCATCACGTTGAACAGCAGCACGACCGTGATCGCGATCCACATCCAGCCGCCTCCGCGGATGGGCTGCCGGTCGAATGTGCTCCGCAGCCAACCGACGCTCGACCCGAAGCCGATCAGGATGAGGCCGCCGATGAGGATCGGCACGACGATGAGCACGAGGACGTAGCTCGCAGAGCCCGCGTCTCCGATGAGAGGCACGAACGGGGCCATGAGCAACGAGGCCGGCTCGTAGATCGCGAGGTAGCCGAGGGCGAGGATCAGTGCTCTCCACCACCGCCCGTGGTCCCAGAAGCGCGTCCACCCCGACCGTTGGACCATGCTGCTCATCGCCTGCCCCCCATGTCGAGATCAGTAGACCACAGGTGACGTCTCCTCGAGCCTCCACTCCTGCCGACAGCCGGACCGGCGCTCCGCTAGCCTCGCGGTGTGACGACGACTCCAGGGACCACCCGACCGGACAGCCGGGGTCGGACCGGTCTCGACCTGGTCGGCCGCGACCTCGATCGGAACCCCGACGTGGTCGTCCGTGACGTCGAGGTCACCTCGGACGGCTGGCACGTGCTACGGCGGACGACGTTCGACATCCGAGGCCGGGCCGGCTCGTGGACGACGCAGCAGCGTGAGACGTACGACCGGGGCAACGGCGCCGCCGTCCTCCCGTACGACCCGGATCGGGGGACCGTCCTGCTCACCCGGCAGTTCCGCTGGCCCGCCTACGTCAACGACCATCCCGACGGGATGCTCATCGAGGTCGCCGCCGGTCTGCTCGACGCCGACGACCCGGAGACCGCCGTCCGACGAGAGGCGCACGAGGAGCTCGGTGTGCGCCTCGGACCGCTCACCCACGTGGTCGACGCCTACATGAGCCCGGGTTCCGTGACCGAGCGGGTGCACTGCTACGCAGCACCGTACGGCCCCGCCGACCTGATCGACGCAGGCGGCGGTGTCGCCGACGAGGGCGAGGAGATCGAGGTGCTCGAGATGCCCCTGGGCGACGCGCTTCTGATGCTCGAGGACGGCCGGATCGTCGACGGCAAGACGATCCTGCTGCTGCAGTGGGCCGCACTGAACGATGTCCTGGGGAGCCGGACATGACGCTCACCGGGCTCGACAGCTGATCTGCACCGGGTGTCAGCTCGGCTCCTCCTGCCGGTGACGCGCGTCCGTGGTGGTGCGTGCTACGGGAGGGTGACGACGGCCTTGCCGCGGAGTGGGGACTTTCCGAGAGCGTCGAGTGCTGTCGCGGTCTCGGCGAACGGGTGGGTGGCGCCGACGACCGGTCGGATGACTCCGGCGTCGACGAGTGCTGCGATCTCGGCCAGCTGACCGCCGTCGGCGCGCATGAAGAGGAACTCGTACGAGACGCCGAGCTTCTTCGCCCGGGCCCGCACCGTGCGGCTGAGACCGGCGATCGCCAGGCGCAGGACCGGGTTCAGCCCGGCGGCCTTCGCGAAGGCGGGGGTGGGTGGGCCCTGGATGCCGATCGCGAGACCGCCGGGACGGAGCACCCGCAGCGATTTCGCGACGTTCTCGCCGCCGAGGCTGTCGAGGACGAGGTCGTAGCCGGTGAGCTCCTCCTCGAAGTCCTGGGTCCGGTAGTCGATGACGACGTCGGCGCCGAGATCGCGCACGAAGTCGGAGTTCGCCGAGGAGGCGGTGGTCGCGACGTGCGCTCCGAGGTGCTTCGCGAGCTGGATCGCGATCGTGCCGACGCCGCCGGCGCCCGCGTGGATCAGCACCTTCTGGCCGGGCCCGACGTTCCCGCGCTCGACGAGGGCCTGCCAGGCGGTCAGGGCGACGAGGGGGAGGGACGCCGCCTCGACGGTGCTGATCGTGGTCGGGGCGAGGGAGACGTCGGCTTCGTCGACGGCGATCCGCTCGGCGAAGGTGCCGATGCGGGGATCACGGGGTCGGGCGAAGACCTCGTCGCCGGGCTTCAGGCTGCGGACGGAGCCGCCGACCTCGATGACCGTCCCGGCGACGTCGTGGCCGAGGACGAGGGGCGCCTTGTAGGGGAGGATCAGCGTGAACTCGCCCTCGCGGATCTTCGCGTCGAGGTGGTTCAGGCCGGCTGCGGCGACCTCGATCAGGACGTCGTGGTCGCCGAAGGTCGGCTCAGGGACGTCGACCTCGTGCAGGGGCTGCTTGTAGGCGTCGAAGGCGAAGGCTCGCATGAGGGGATCTCCTGATGAACTGAGGCGGGTGGTGCCGAGGACGCCGCGGGCGCGTTGTATCCGACTGAGCTCAATACTGAGTTCACTCAAGAACTTTGTCAAGGCGCCGGCGCCGGGGGGCGGCGTGAGTTCCATCCCCGAGGTGCTCGCCGTCGCGCCCGACCGGCGGCGACGTCGTCGTCGACCTGTTCAGCAGGCGACCACGGGCTGCTCTGCTCCGGGTCTCAGAGGTGCTTCTCCATGCAGTAGCTCGTCGGGTCGTCCGCATACGTCCCGAAGCGGGGGATCTGCTCGTAGCCGAGCTTCTCGTACAGCGCGATCGCCGCGACCTGAGGCAGCCCGGTCTCGAGCTGCACCGTGGTGATGTCGGAGGCCCGTGCGTGCGCCTCGAGCGCCTCCAGGAGGCGCCGCCCGATGCCGAGCCCCCGGGCGGCGTCGGTGACGAACATCCTCTTGATCTCGGCCGAACCGTCGCCGCGGTCGACGAGGGCCGCCGTCCCCCTCGCGGCGCCGTCCTCGCGAGCGACGAAGAGCGAGACGTCGTCGGCCTCGAGGGCTGCGAGATCGAGTCCGTAGTAGCTCTCGGCCGGGTAGAGCGAGAGGGCGAACTCGTCGCCCTGGCGCAGCAGGGCGATGACGTCGTCGGACTGCGGGCTCTCGATGCGGATCGTGGGCATGAGTCATTCTAGGAACGGACCGGCCGGACGCCGACCGCCCGACATCACGGCGTCCCGAGGTCGACGGCTACGACAGAGCGCCGTCGCGACGCTCGGCCGGGACGCCGTTCACCTGCGCCCAGGCCAGCTCGAGCTGGGCGACGACCGCGCGCGGGATGACGACCGTGACCCTCTTGCCCCGCACCAGCGCCGTGATGGTGGTCTCCTGGCGATCCGTGACCCGCGACAGCACCTCGAATCCCGCGGGTTCGACCCGGGTCATCGACAGCGGCCCGGTCGATCGGGCGGGCGCGGAGCCCCACAGCAGATACCCCTCATGGGTCTCGGCCGCGTAGGCGACACCTCGGGCTGTCCACTCCGCACGAAAAGGCACACCGGAGTCTACTGGCACCGCCCCCGACCCGAGCCGGGCGTCCGGCGCGCCGACCGGGCGTCCGGCCCGCCGAGCCGCACCCGCCGCCCAGTGCCGCACTGCACGGCCCGGGCAGTTCACGTGCCTGAAACACGGGTTGCGTATCATCTCCAGGGTGAAACGCGTCTTCCAGCAGATCGATCCCCCCGCTCGTCTGTTGATGGGCCCCGGCCCGATCAACGCCGACCCGCGCGTGCTGCGCGCCATGTCCGCGCAGCTCGTCGGTCAGTACGACCCGGCGATGACCGCCTACATGGACGAGACCCAGGCCCTCTACCGCGAGGTCTTCCAGACGGCCAACGAGCAGACGGTCCTCGTCGACGGCACGTCGCGCGCCGGCATCGAGGCCGCGCTGGTGTCGCTGATCGAGCCGGGCGACCGCGTGCTGGTGCCGGTCTTCGGGCGCTTCGGGCACCTCCTGCGCGAGATCGCCGAGCGGTGCGGAGCCGAGGTGCACACGATCGAGGCGCCGTGGGGCCAGGTCTTCACGCTCGAGCAGATCACCGCCGCGATCGAGCGGGTCAGGCCCTCGCTGCTCGCCGTCGTGCACGGCGACACCTCGACCACCGTCGCCCAGCCGCTCGAGGGTCTCGGCGAGGTCTGCGCCGAGCACGGCGTGCTGTTCTACACCGACGTCACCGCGTCGATCACCGGCAACGCGTTCGCCACCGACGAGCTCGGCCTCGACGCCGTCACCGCCGGGCTGCAGAAGTGCCTCGGCGGCCCCTCCGGGTCGGCCCCCGCCACGTTCTCGCCGCGAGCGGTCGAGGCGATCCGCGCCCGGACGTCGGTCGAGGCCGGCATCCGCGGCGAGGGCGACGTCACGAGCAGCCGTCGCATCGCGTCGAACTACTTCGACCTCGCGATGATCTTCGACTACTGGGGCCCGCAGCGATTGAACCACCACACCGAGGCGACGACCATGCTCTACGGCGCCCGGGAGTGCGCCCGGCTGGTGGTCGACGAGGGTCTCGACCGCACGATCGCCCGGCACGCGCTGCACGGCTCGGCCATGCTCGCCGGGGTGCAGGGCCTCGGGCTCGAGGTCTTCGGCGACCTCGCGCACAAGATGAACAACGTCGTCGCCGTCGTGATCCCCGACGGGGTCGACGGCGACGCCGTGCGCGGCGCGATGCTGACCGACTTCGGCATCGAGATCGGCACCTCGTTCGGTCCGCTGCATGGCAAGGTGTGGCGCATCGGCACGATGGGCTACAACGCCCGCCGCGACACCGTGCTCACGACGCTGTCCGCCCTCGAGGCCGTGCTGCGGCGCGCCGGCGCCCCCGTCACGACGGGCGGCGGGGTGGGCGCCGCCTACGACGTCTACATCGACGCCGACCGCGCGGCGGCCGCGACGACAGGCGGCGCAGGAGGCGCGGCGTGAGCCCCGACGCGCTGACCGTGCTCGAGCGCTGCGACGTGCTCGCCGCCGTCTCGTCGAGCGGCACCGGCCTCACCCGCGTCTACCTCAGCCCCGAGCACGCCCGGGTCAACGAGCTCGCCGCGGGCTGGATGCAGCAGGCCGGCATGACGACGTGGCTCGACGCCGCCGGCAACCAGCGGGGCCGCTACGAGGGCGCGGAGCCCGGGGCGCCCGCGCTGCTCCTCGGCTCGCACCTCGACACGGTGCCCGACGCGGGCCGCTACGACGGCATGCTCGGCGTGCTGCTGGCGATCGCGGTCGTCGAGCGTCTGAACGTCGAGGGGGTGCGCCTGCCGTTCGCCGTCGAGGTCATCGCGTTCGGCGACGAGGAGGGCACGCGCTTCGGCACGGCCCTGCTCGGATCCCGGGCGGTCGCCGGCACGTGGGACGCCGACTGGTGGGGCCTGCTCGACGCGGAGGGCGTGAGTCTGCGCGACGCGTTCGTCGCCTTCGGGCTCGACCCCGAGGCCGTGGGCGACGCCGCGCCTCCTCGGGACTCCGTCATCGGGTACCTCGAGACGCACATCGAGCAGGGGCCCTACCTCGAGGAGGCCGACCGGGCGCTCGCCGTCGTGTCGTCGATCGCGGGGGCGCGCCGCTTCGAGCTGACGATGGAGGGCGTCGCCGGTCACGCCGGAGGGGTGCCGTTCCACCGACGGCACGACGCGCTCGCCGGCGCCGCCGAGGTGGTGCTCGCCGTCGAGCGGATCGCCCGCGAGGCCGGGTGCATCGCCACCGTCGGGCGTCTCGAGGCGTTCCCCGGTGGGGTCAACGTGATCCCCGGGCTGGTCGAGTTCAGCCTCGACCTGCGGGCCGAGCACGACGACCGGCGCGACGAGGTCTGGGCCGCCATCGAAGCCGCCGCGGCCACGACCTGCGCCGAGCGGGGGCTCGTCTTCACCGCCCACGAGACCCACTCGGCGCCCGCCGTCGTGGCCTCCCCCCGGCTCGCCGAGGCCGTCCGCGGGGGCATCGTCTCGACGGGTGACGTCGAACCGCTCACCCTCTTCTCGAAGGCGGGGCACGACGCCATGGCGATCGACGCCCTGACCGACTGGGCCATGCTCTTCGTCCGCTGCGGCAACGGCGGCATCAGCCACCACCCCGACGAGATCGTCGATGCGGCCGACGTCGCCGTCGCGCTCGACGCGTTCGAGGCGACCGTCCGCGAGCTGGCCGGGCCCGCACCGTCCTCCGTCGGCGCCACGTGAGCGACGACGGAGGCGCGGGTCGCGTCGACCCCGCCGCGCCCGCTCCCGAGGGCATCCGCGACCGCATCGACTCCGGCTACGGCGCTCTCAGTCCGCGCGAGCAGCGGGCGGCGGACTTCATCCTCGATCACCTCGACGATCTCGCGGTCTACACCGCGACCGAGATCGCCGAGCACAGCGGGGTGTCGAAGGCGACCGTCTCGCGGCTGTTCCGGCGCCTCGGGTTCACCGACGCGCAGGAGGTCCGCGACCAGGCGAGGGCGTCGCGGAGCCGCGGCGTCCCCGTCGGGCCGGCCGGCGCCTCCTCGGATCTCGTCCGCCACGCGGCCGCCGAGCACCGCAACCTGCAGCGCATGCTCGACGGACTCGCCGACGGCCGACTCGAGCAGGCCGCGAGCCTGATCGCCGGTGCGCGGCGCGTCGTCGTCGCGGGGTTCCGCAACAGCTATCCGGTCGCGTCGCACCTGCGGCAGCAGCTCGTGCAGGCGCGCGACGACGTGCGACTGGCGCCGCAGCCCGGGCAGTCCGTCGGCGAAGAGCTCGCCGGGCTGAGCGAGCGCGACGTGGTGGTGCTCGTCGGATTCCGCCGCCGCCCGGCGGGGTTCGCGGGCCTGCTCGGCGCGCTGGTCGAGCAGGGCGTCCCCGTCGTGCTGATCGGCGACGTGACGGCCCGGGCGACCGGGGTGCTGCGGCTCGAGTGCCCCGTCGACAGCGAGTCGCCGTTCGACAGCTACGCCGCGGCGATGAGTCTCGCGGCGCTGCTGGCCTCGGCCGTCCTCGCCGAGCACCCGCGCGCCGGGCGCACCCGCATCGGCGAGATCACGTCGCTCTACGCCGCCCTCGACGAGCTCGAGTAGACGGACGGATGTGCCGGTGCGAGTGGGCTGCCTCGCCCGGTCGTTTCCCCTAGGGTCGGAGGCATGGTGAGCAACGACGACGCCCCGGGCACCCGGCCGCCCAAGGCCGAAGTCCGCGAACGGCTGCTCGTCGCCGCCGCGCGGCTGTTCTCCACCGGCGGAGTGCACACCACCACGCTCGACCAGGTGGCCCGCGAGGCCGGCTTCAGCAAGGGCGCCGTCTACTCGAACTTCTCGTCGAAGGGCGACCTCGTCGTCGAGCTGCTGCGCCGCGAGACCGAGGGGGCGCTCCGGGCCCTCGACGACATGATGCTGCCCGGCACCGAGCTGACCTCGCTGCCCGACGCGGTCCGCCGCGCGTTCGAGCCGTACGGCCCGGGCACCGCCGAGGACTTCGCCCTCATGTCGGAGTTCCGATCGCAGGCGCTCGCCGACGAGCGCGTCATGGCGGTCTTCGTCGAGCAGCGCCGCGCGGTGCTCGAGAAGCTGCGCGGGCTGATCGACCAGGTCTTCGCCGGAGGCACGGTGCCGGTGACGGGGCTGTCGTCGGACACCCTCGCGCGCCTCCTGATCGATGTCGCCCTCGGCTCGGCGTTCGACTCGCCCGCGACGGGCGAGGTCTCGCCGGGCCAGGTCATGGGCGAGGTGATCGCGGCGCTGACGCGGAACGCGGCGGGCCCGTCGGCCTGACCTGCCGAAGCGCCTCCCGGTCTCAGTGGTCCGTGGCGGGCGGTCCCTTCCGGGGATGCCGGATCGTCGCGACCGTTCCGATGACGCAGACCACACCCAGGGCCGCCGTGGCGGCCAGCAGCAGACCGCCGCCGACGGATGCGCCTCCGCCCTGCACGATCCCGACGAGATCCTGGACCGCGAACGAGAGCCAGAACACCGCGGCTATGCCCCAGCCGACCGACGACCCCCGGAACGTCGGGCGGTGCAGCCGCAGCCGGCCCTTCTGCTGGTCCGCGTTCTCGTCCATGATCGCTCCCTCGCTGTCATCGGCCCTTTCACCGTACGTCGAGCATCACTCGGGTTCAACCCCGGGCTCGAGGGCGCATCAGCGAATCCCGGGCCCGTCGCCCGGCCGGTCACGAGTCCTTGACGCAGGCGCTGGTCGTCGCCATCATGCAGAAGCGATCGACGGCGACCGGCCGCCGGCACCCTCCGAGAGGCGGCCCCGATGCCCACCACGATCTTCGTCAACCTGGCCGTCGCCGACCTGCCCCGGTCGCGGGCCTTCTTCGAGGCGCTCGGCTACTCGATCAACGAGGGGTTCAGCGACGAGAACGCCGTGAGCGTCGTCATCAGCGACACGATCACCGCGATGCTGCTCACCCGCGGGTTCTTCGCGGAGTTCACGAGCAAGGCCATCATCGACGCCACCACGTCGACGGAGGTCCAGCTCGCCCTCAGCGCCGAGAGCAAGGAGGAGGTCGACGCGATCCACGACAAGGCCCTCGCGGCCGGCGCCACCCCCGCCGGCGAGCAGGACCACGGCTTCATGTACTCGAAGAGCTTCGACGACCTCGACGGCCACCACTGGGACTTCGTCTGGATGGACCCGGAGGCGGCGGCCGGCGGGGCGCCGGAGATGTCCCTCGACGAGATGCGGGCGAACACGACGCACAGCTGACGCCCGTACGGACCGCGTCAGCGCCCGTCGATCGTCCCGATCTCGGCATCCGATCCCGCGCCGGGGGTCAGCGCAGGGCGCGGACGAGCTTCGCGGCGAGGCGCACGGCGACGACGCTCGTGACGACCCACGGGCCGGCCACGAGCAGCGGGTCCATCCAGCGGTGGTGACGGTCGACGCGGGTGCGGTCGCGCGACGCGGCCCGCACCTCCTTCCTCGCCTCGGCCGTGATGCCGGTCTCGGTCAGCAGGTCGTCGGGCCGCCCGGTGACGAACGACCGCAGGTGCGCCCCCGTCGAGTCGACGCGGTCGCCGGCGACGAGCAGCAGCCAGTGCGCCAGGCGGCCTTCGCTGTAACGGTCGTAGGCGAAGCGGCGGATGACGCCCGACAGGCCGCGCAGCGGCTGGGCCGTGCCGAAGACCGGCGTCACGAAGGCGTGCTCGATCGACCGCTCGCGCCCCTCGCTGCCGGGCTGGCGCTCGGGGAACTCCCAGTGGGCTCCGGAGGCGCCGGGCGCGTACTGCAGCTTGGGGTGCGCCGGGCGGTCGGCCGGGTCGAGATCGGCGCCCCAGCCGGGGATCCGGGCTCGCAGCTCCTCGGCCGAGGGGTTGTCGCGGGGCTTGGAGGGGAGGTAGGCGAGGGGGATGTCGTCGTGGTCGCTCATGGTCTTCCTCTGCTGCTCGTGGGTGCTGCTGGTGTCATGACTGCTGGTGTCGAGGCGGTCGCCTGCGCGGGCGGGGTCAGGAGCCCGGCACCACGAGGGTCTTGATGTTGCCGTCGAGCTTCGCCGAGAAGAGGTGGTAGCCCTCGGCGATGTGCTCGAGCGGCACCCGGTGGGTGACGATGTCGCTCGGCGAGAAGTGGCCGGCGCGGATGTGCTCGAACAGGCGCGGCCACTGGCGCTTGACCGGGGCCTGGTTCATGCGGAGGGTCAGGCCCTTGTTCATGGCGTCGCCGAACTTGACGGCGCTGAAGATCGGGCCGTAGGCGCCCATGACCGAGACGGTGCCGCCCTTGCGGACGCCGTCGATGGCCCAGTTGAGGGCGATCGGCGAGCCGCCCTGGAGCTTGAACTTCGCGCTCGTGACGTGCTGGACGAGGTCGCCGTCGGCCTCCGCGCCCACCGCGTCGATGACGACGTCCGCGCCGAGATGGTCGGTCTGCTTCTTCAGCTCGACGACGATGTCGTCGTGCTCGGCGAAGTTCAGCGTCTCGGCGTGCGCGAAGGTGCGGGCCTTCTCGAGGCGGTACTCGAGGTGATCGACGACGATGACGCGGGCGGCGCCCATGAACCACGCCGACCGTGCGGCGAACAGGCCGACGGGGCCGGCTCCGAGCACGACGACCGTGTCGCCCTGGGCGATCTCGCCGAGCTGCGCGCCGAAGTAGCCGGTGCTGAGCGCGTCGGTCATCAGCAGGGCGTCCTCGTCGGCGATGTCGTCGGGGATGATGCTCGGGCCGACGTCCGCGAACGGCACGCGGACGTACTCGGCCTGGCCGCCGTCGTAGCCGCCCGTGGTGTGCGAGTAGCCGTAGATGCCGCCGACCGCGGTGGCGTTCGGGTTGACGTTGTGGCAGTTCGAGTACAGGCCGCGGGCGCAGAACCAGCACGAGCCGCAGTAGATGTTGAAGGGCACCATGACGCGGTCGCCCTTCTTCAGGGTCTCCACCGACGAGCCGACCTCCTCCACGACGCCGATGAACTCATGGCCGAACGTGTGACCGATCCGGGTGTCGGGCATGAGGCCGTGGTAGAGGTGCAGGTCGGAGCCGCAGATCGCCGCGAGCGTCACCCGGACGATCGCGTCGTTCGGATGCTCGATGCGCGGCACGTCCTTCTCCTCGACGCGCACCTTGTACGGGCCCCGGTAGGTCATGGCTCTCATCCGTCGTCTCCCTGTCTCGCGGGCCGACCCCGCGGGGTCGGGCGGCGCCGCACTCGCGCCATCCGTCCAGTCAACGTCGCCCTCCCTCGGGTGGGGCGAAGGCGCCGAGGGGACTTGCCGGGGGCTGCCGGGGCCGCTACCATCCGAGCCCGCTCGGGTCGGGGCCGGAGGCGCGGGTGAGGTCGCCGGTGGCCGTCCTCCGGGACGGCGACGGCGACGCGGGCCGGTGTCCGACGAGGGCGGCGAAGGCCCAGTAGTCCCTGGTGGTGTCGTAGTGGTGACGACAGTGCCGGCACGTCCACCGGACCGAGGGCGTCGCGCTCCCGGGCGTCCTGCCCGCGATCATCGAGCCGGTGCACTGGCAGCGTGGGCAGCTGCGCGTGGGAATCGTCATCGATGTCTCCTCATGCCGCGGTGTCGGTCGTGAGGTCGTTGTACTCCGTCGACGCCGGGGGACGCCACCCCTTGACACGGTGCTCCGACGGGCCCGGAGGATGGCGACGCGGAGTCCGTTCGTGGACTCCCCGACTGAGCGGGGTGGGGACGTGTCGAGAGGTCCGATCGTGAGGGCGATGGTCGTCTGCGGGCTGTCCGTGCTCCTCACAGCCGGTTGCGGGGCGACGATCCCCACCGATCCGGACGGCACGCTCGACAGGGCGAGAGGAGGCACGTTGAGGGTGGGCGCCACGGCGAACGGCTCGTGGGTCGATCTCCGCGAGGGGGAGGATCCCGCCGGCCGGGAGCCGGATCTCGTGAGATCGTTCGCGTCGACCCTCGATGCGGACGTGGCCTGGTCCTCCGGAAGCGAGGAGGCGCTGGTCGCCGGGCTGGAGGACGGCGACCTCGATCTCGTCATCGGCGGGCTCTCGGAGGACACCCCGTGGTCCGAGGAAGCGGGGATGACCCGTCCGTACACCGAGAGCATCGACGGACGAGGCGGGACGGTGAAGCACGTGATGCTGGTCCCGCTGGGGGAGAACGCCCTGCTGTTCGAGCTCGACTCCTTCCTGCTCGGTTCGGGCGACCCGCGATGAGGGACGCGACCCGGACGGCGAAGTTCGGCCATCCGCAGCTGCCCGACGAGCAACGGGACGCGTTGAGACGAGCCGTCAGGCTGGAGTGGGTCACGATCGGGGTGCTCACCGTGACCGCGACGCTGATGTTCCTGGTGCTCGGCAGCTCGCAGGCGATGCGGGTGGCCTGGATCGAGGACCTGCTCTCGTTCCTGCCGCCGATCGCGTTCCTGATGGCCACTCGAGTGATCCGGCGTCCGCCCACACGCGATCATCCCTATGGTCTTCATCGAGCCACGGGGATCGCCCATCTCGTCGCGGCGGTCGCACTGCTGGTGATGGGCGCCTACCTGATCGTCGATTCGGGATTCAAGCTCGTCATCGCGGAGCATCCGACCATCGGCGGGATCGAGGTGCTCGGACGGACGGTGTGGCTCGGCTGGCTGATGGTCGCGACGCTCGCGGTGACCTCCGTCGCCCCGGTGATCCTGGGCCGCGCCAAGCTGACGCTGTCCGAGACGCTGCACGACAAGGTGCTGTACGCCGACGCCGACATGAACAAGGCCGACTGGATGACCGGAGCCGCCGCGATCGCGGGGATCGTCGGGATCGGCGTGGGGTGGTGGTGGGCGGACTCCGTCGCGGCGCTGCTGATCTCGGTGAGCATCCTGCACGACGGCCTGCGGAACCTGAGGGGCGCCGTCGCGGGTCTGATGGACCGACGGGCGAGGACCTACGACGACGAGGCCCCCCACCCTCTGACCGATCGCATCGACGAGCATCTGACCGCGCTGCCCTGGGTCGAGGAGGCGAGGTCCCGGGTGCGCGAGCTCGGGCACGTGTTCCATGTCGAGTCGTTCGTCGTCCCGCGAGAGGGCATGACGCCGTCCCTCGAGGATCTGGAGGCGGCCCGCTCCGAGTGCGTCGACATGGACTGGAAGGTGCAGGACATGGTGATCGTGCCGACAGCCGGGCTCCCCTCCGGGTTCCTGCCGGGTCTCAGCACCTCCGGCCAGGACCACTGAGGCCCCACGCCATCGACCGGGCCGCCGCCTGCGCGTGCGACCTCGGCGGCGATCGCCGTGTTGGCTGGGGCGATGCAGACGTTCCTGCCGTACTCCGACTTCCGCCTCAGCGCCGAGGTGCTCGACGACCGCCGCCTCGGCAAGCAGCGGGTCGAGACGCTGCAGGTCATGCGCGCCCTGACGGTTCCGGGCTACGGCTGGCAGCGGCATCCCGTGACGGCCATGTGGCGCGGCCATCGGCCCGCCCTCATGGCGTATCAGGCGGAGACCTGCGCGGTGTGGGTCGCGCGCGGCTTCGCGGACACCTGCCTGGAGAAGACGCTGCTCGCCCTCGACGCGGTGCCCGAGGATGCCGACGCCTACCGCCGCGGCGACATCGTGCCGCCGTCGTGGCTCGGCCGCGAGGACGTGCACCGGTCGCACCGCTCCAAGCTCCTCGCCAAGGCGCCCGAGTTCTACGCCGAGGTCTTCGGAGGCGACCCCGCCGATCTCGAGTACGTCTGGCCCGTGCCGACCGCGGGCGGCGTCTGAGGCGTCGGCGACGAGCCGGACGACGGCCGCGCCTCCTGCCCGGCTCAGACCCCGTCGACCGGCACCTGCAGCGAGCTGCCCCGCACGATCAGGCGGGGTGGCAGCACGACCGTCTCGTGGCGGTGGGTCTCCGGGTTCTCCAGCTCGTCGCGCAGCAGGCGCATCGCCTGGCCGCCCATCTCGACGCCCGGTTGCCCCACCGTCGTCAGGGGCAGGGTCGTGCCCTGCGCGAAGTGGTTGTCGTCGTAGCCGGTGATCGACAGGTCGTCGGGGATGCCGACACCGCCGAGCAGCAGCGACTGGACGATGCCCGAGGCGAGGGCGTCGGAGGCGGCGACGATGCCGTCGGGTCGCGCCGAGGGCTCGTGCGCGACCAGGTCGCGCCCGACGGCCAGCCCGGCCCGGACGGTGAGCGCCGCGGTGGTGATCAGCCCCAGCGGCGCCCCGGCCTCTCGGGTCGCCGCGGAGGCGCCTTCGAACCGGTGACGGACGGCTGTCAGATCCAGAGGACCTCCGACGAAGACGATCCGTCGGCGTCCCTGGTCGAGGAGGTGCTGCGCGGCCAGGCGACCGCCGAGCACCTCGTCGACGACCACGCCGCAGCTCTCGTCGGGCTCACCCGGCCAGTTGACGTGCACCACACGCAGACCGCGCCGGCGCAGACGTCGTGCCTCGTCGAGCGGACCGTCGAACGGGGCGAGGACGATGCCGGCCGCCTGCGCCTGCTCGAACAGCTTCAGATAGCCGGTCTGCTTGTCGAGATCGACGTCGGAGTTGCCGAGCAGCACCGACTGCCGGCTGAGGTCGGCCTCGCGCTCGACGCCGCGAGCGATGTCCAGGAAGTACGAGTTCCCGAGGTCGACCGCGACGAAACCGACGAGGGTGCCGCGACCCGCGGCGAGCGTCCGGGCCGAGGTGTTCGGCGTGAAGCCGAGCGAGGCGATGGCGTCCTCGACCCGGAGCCTCGTCGCCGGCTTCACCCTCGCCGGGGTGTTGACGACGTTCGAGACCGTCCCCAGCGAGACGCCCGCGAGCCGTGCCACGTCGGCCATGACGGGCGGTCGTCGAGGTGAGGAGGGCGTCGAGGTGGTCATCGTGGCGCCGAGCTTAGCTCGCGACCGCTCTCGATCGGGTATTGACAAGCCCCATCCGATGAGTTGATTATGAAGCGCTTCAACTTTTCTGAGGCACCACCATTCAAGGAGGAATGATGCCCCGCACCGCTCGCCGTGTCGCCGCTCTCACCGTCGCCGGCCTTTCGATCGCCGCCCTCACCGCGTGCTCCGGTGGGGGAGCGGGTCAGGCCGCCACCGAGTTCACCGTCCTCGGCAACGTCGAGAACGAGGTCGTCCCTGCAACGCTTCAGACCCTGGCCGACGGCGCCTGCGCGACCGAGGACGAGGCCATGCCGCTGAAGATCGAGACCGTTCCCCAGACCAACCTCAACCAGCAGGTCCAGCTCCTCGCCGGTCAGGGCGGTCTGCCCGTCATGTACGCCGTCGACACGAACGAGCTCGTGCAGCAGCTCGACGACGCCGGCTTCGTCGCGCACTTCGACGAGCTCTTCGACGAGCTGGGGGTGGCCGACTCGATCGAGCCCGCCGCCCGGTCGACCGTCGAGTCGCTCTACGACGGCGAGTTCCTCGTGCTGCCGACCGAATACAACATCGAGGGCATCTGGTACAACAAGGACCAGTTCGCCGAGAACGACGTCGAGGTGCCCGAGAGCTGGGACGACGTGGTCGCCGCGGCCGCCACCTTCCAGGACGCCGGGCTCACGCCGTTCGCCGCCAGCGGCGAGCAGGGCTGGCCTCTGACGCGCCTCGTCGGCAATCTCATCGAGCGCGAGCTCGGCCCCGACGCCCTGCAGGCCGTCGCCGACGGCGACGCCTCGCTGACCGATCCCGAGTACGTGGCCGCGGCCCAGCAGATCGTCGACCTCGGCGCCGAGGGCTACTTCGGCGAGGGCGTCGGCTCGATCGACTACGACACCTCGATCAACGAGTTCCTCAACGGCAGCTCGCCCATGCTCTACATGGGCAGCTGGGTGCTGAGCAACTTCGCCGACGACACGGCCAACCAGATCGGCGAGGACGCCATCGGCTATCTGCCGTTCCCCGACGTCGAGGGCGGCCAGGGCGACAGCAGCGAGCTCGTCGCGAACGTCGGACTGCCCTTCACGATCAACCCGAGTGCGCTGAACGACGACAGCAAGGCGTGGGTCGCCTGCATCGCCGAGAACTACGGACAGGTCGCCCTCGAAGACAGCAGCCGCATCTCGGGCTTCACGGTGTCGGGCGACGCGGCGGGGAACGCCCTGACGACGGAGGTGCGTGACCGCATCTCCGAGACCGACACGACCATCCCGTGGTTCGAGGCGTACTTCAGCACGCAGGCGACGACCACCTCGCAGCAGAACGCCGCGCAGCTCGTCACGGGCGCCATCACGGCGGAGGAGTTCATGACGCTCGTCCAGGGCGATCTGGGCTAGAGCCTCCCGCGAGGGGGCGGGGCGGCGACGAACGCGACCCCGCCCCTCCGCCCCGCCCCCGCGCCATCCGCCCCTCGCGACCCGTACTCGCGACCCCCTCGCCCCGACCGTCCGTTCGCACCGAAGGCCCCTCATGAACCCCCTGCTCGGCGACCGGCGCGCGACCCTGATCCTCATCGGGCCCGCGCTGCTCATCTACTCCGTCGTGATGCTCGTCCCGATCATCGTGTCGTTCGGCTACACCCTCACCAGCGGCAACGCGATCACCGGGTTCACCTTCTCCGGGCTCGAGAACTACCAGCGCCTCGTGACCGACACCCGGGTGCGCGACGCGCTGCTGCTCACCGTCCGCTACGCCGTCCTCATGACCGTCCTGCAGGTCGGCTTCGGCTACCTGCTGTCGCTCCTCTACGTCTTCGTGCTCCGCAGGTGGTCGAGCGCCGTCCGCACCCTGGTCTTCTTCCCGGTCGTGCTGCCGACCGTCGCGGTGGCGCTGCTGTTCCAGCAGATGTTCGCCATCGCGCCCCAGAACGGCCTCGTCAACACCGCCCTCGAGGCGATCGGCCTGTCGTCCGTCGACTGGTTCGGCGACGGAGGCACGGCGTTCCTCGTGATCATCGTGATGGACGTCTGGCGGTCGATGGGCTTCTACGGCGTCCTCCTCTACGCGGGCCTGCTCGACATCCCCGAAGAGGTCTTCGAGTCGGCCCGCATCGACGGCGCGTCGGGCTTCGGCCTGGTCCGATGGATCGTCCTGCCCCTGTCGCTGCCCGTGCTGATCTCGTCGCTGATCTTCTCGGTCAACGGCACGCTGAAGGTCTTCGACAGCATCCTCGCCCTCACCAACGGCGGCCCGGGGACGTCGACGAGTCCGCTGACGATCTACATGTTCGACACGTCGTTCCGCTTCGGGCAGTACGGCTACGGCAGCACGGTCGCGTTCCTCCTCACGATCGTGTCCCTGCTCGTGACCGTCTTCATCTTCCGCGCGAACCGCCGCGACCTCACGAAGGACTGACCGATGACCTCCGTCGACACCACCGTCCCCGTCCCGTCCGCCGTCGCCTCCGCTCCGAGACCGCGTCGCCGTCTCGCGCCCCGGCGCCGCCTCGGGCAGATCGTCAGCGGCGTGCTCGTCGCGCTCCTCCTGGTCATCGTGGTCGGACCGCTCGTCTGGATGGTGCTCGGTTCGTTCAAGACGCAGACCGAGTTCCTCGAGCAGCCCGTCTGGGCGCTGCCGCAGCAGTGGAACCTCGACAACTACGTCTTCGCCTGGACGCAGGGGAACTTCGCCCAGTACGCGTCGAACTCGGTGCTGACGGTCTTCCCGTCGCTGCTGCTCGTGCTGCTGTTCGGCTCGATGGCGGGCTTCGCACTCGAGGTGCTGGTCTGGAAGGGTCGGGGCGCGATCCTCATCACGTTCCTGGCCGGCATCATGGTGCCGACGCAGATGATCCTGCTGCCGCTGTTCGCCGCCTACTTCCGACTCGGCCTGACGGGCACGCTCTGGCCCCTGCTGATCACCTACACGGCGACGAGCCTGCCGTTGGCGGTCTTCCTCATGGCGACGTTCTTCCGGGCCGTCCCGCGCGAGATCTTCGAGGCAGCCACCCTCGACGGCGCCGGACTCATCCGCTCGTTCTTCCTCGTCGGGCTCCCGATGGTGCGCAACGCGCTCTTCACGGTCGGTCTCGTGCAGTTCTTCATGCTCTGGAACGACCTGCTCATCGCCCTCACCTTCACGAACTCCGGCTCGCTCCGCACGCTGCAGGTCGGACTGCTGAACTTCACCGGACAGTTCGGCTCGGTGCAGTACGGGCCGCTCTTCGCCGCCATCTGCCTCAACGTCGTGGCGATCCTCGTCATCTATCTGTTCCTCAACAAGCAGGTCCAGAAGGGCCTGACGGCCGGCGCGGTGAAGGGCTGATGATGAGCGCGACGGTCATCGACCTCCGGATCGAGCACGGCGGGCCGGCCCTCGGCCTCGGCACGCCGCGGCCCCGCCTCTCGTGGCGTCTCGACGGGCCCTCGGGCTGGCGGCAGTCCTCGGTCGAGATCGCCCTCGAGACCCGCTCGGGCGCGACCCGGACGTCCGTCCTCGAGACCGACGAGCAGGTGCTGGTCGCCTGGCCCTTCGCCGACCTCGGCTCGCGCGAGCGCGTCCTGGTGCGGGTGCGGGTCACCGGCGTCGACGGCTCCGTCTCGCCCTGGAGCGACCCGACGCCCGTCGAGACGGGGCTGCTGCTGCCGACCGACTGGCAGGCCCGTCCCGTGGGCGGCGCCTGGGGCGAGGCGCCCGGCACCGATCGCCGTCCGTCCCGTGTGCGCCGAGGGTTCCGGCTCGACGCCCCCGTCGCCGCCGCCCGCCTCTACGCGTCGGCCCACGGCGTCTTCGAGGCCGAGATCAACGGCGCACGGGTCGGCGATGACGAGCTCTCGCCGGGCTGGACCTCGTACGGGTCCCGACTCCGCTACCGCACCCACGACGTCACCGAACTGCTCGTCGAGGGCGACAACGTCATCGGCGCCTGGCTCGGCGACGGCTGGTACCGCGGTCGCCTCGGCTTCAACGGCGGCTACCACGACCTCTACGGCACCGATCTCTCGTTCATCGCGCAACTCGAGGTCGACCTCGTCGACGGGAGGCGCGTGGTCGTCGCCACGGACGACCGGTGGGAGGCGCGGGTCAGCCCGATCTCGTTCAGCGGGCTCTACGACGGCGAGCGTCATGACCTCCGGCTCGACGACGACGCCTGGTCGATCGCGGGCGCCGACCTCGACGGCTGGACGCCGGTCACGGTGGCCGGACGCGACCCCGCCACGCTCGTCGCGCCGGAGCAGCCGCCGGTGCGGTGCACCGAGGAGGTCCGGCCGGTCGAGCACTGGAGGACCCCGCGCGGCACCGTCGTGCTCGACTTCGGGCAGAACCTCGTCGGGCGCCTCCGCATCACGGTCGACGGCGAGGCCGGACGCGAGATCACCCTGCATCACGCCGAGGTGGTCCAGGACGGCGAGCTCTACCGACGCACCCTGCGCCTGGCCGCGGCGGAGGACGTCGTGACCCTCCGCGGCGACGGCCCGGTCACGTGGGAGCCGCGGTTCACCGTGCACGGCTTCCGCTACGCCGAGATCACCGGCTGGCCGGGCGACTTCGACCCCGCGGCCGTCGTCGCCCGTGTGCTCCACACCGACATGGAGCGGACCGGCTGGTTCGAGAGCTCCGACACGGGCCTGAACCGCCTCCACGAGAACGTCCTCTGGAGCACCCGAGGCAACTTCGTCGACATCCCCACCGACTGCCCGCAGCGCGACGAGCGTCTGGGCTGGACGGGTGACATCCAGGTGTTCGCGCCCACCGCCTCCTTCCTGTTCGACTGCTCGGGGATGCTCGGCTCGTGGCTGCAGGACCTCGCCATCGACCAGCTGCCCGACGGCACCGTGCCGTGGTTCGTGCCGCGGATCCCCGGCGGTCCGTCGTGGGAGCCGATCGAGCCGGGAGCGGTCTGGGGCGACGCCGCCGTGCTGACGCCGTGGACGCTGTACGAGCGGTTCGGCGACGCGGGCGTGCTGGCCCGGCAGTGGGACTCGGCGAAGGCCTGGGTCGACCTGATCCTCGAGCGGGCGGGGGAGGACCGCGTCTGGGACGAGGGCTTCCAGCTGGGCGACTGGCTCGATCCGGCGGCCCCGCCCGACGATCCGGCCGACGCGCTCACCGATCGTCACCTCGTCGCCACGGCCTACCTCCACTGGTCGACCCGGCACCTGGCGTTGACCGCGGAGGTGCTCGGGCGCGACGACGACGCCACCCGGTACGGCGCGATCGCCGACGAGGTGCGCGCGGCCTTCGTGGGCCGGTACACCGACGGCCGGGGCCGGACGACGAGCGACGCCCAGACGGCCTACGGTCTCGCCGTGGAGTTCGGTCTGATCGAGGGCGAGGAGGCGCGGGCCGGCGGAGACCGTCTCGCCCAGCTGGTGGCCGAGGCCGGCAACCGCATCGCCACGGGCTTCGCGGGAACGCCCGTCGTGGCACCCGCGCTCACCCGCACCGGACACGTCGACCGCGCTTACGACCTGGTGCTCGAACGGTCGTGCCCGTCGTGGCTGTACACCGTCGACATGGGCGGCACGACGATCTGGGAGCGCTGGGACAGCATGCTGCCCGACGGCACCGTCAACCCCGGCGAGATGACGAGCTTCAACCACTACGCCCTCGGCGCCGTGGCCGACTGGCTGCACTCGACGGTCGCCGGACTCGCGCCGGCGGCGCCGGGATGGCGCCGGGTGCGGTTCGCGCCGCGTCCCGGCGGCGGTCTCACGCACGCGTCGGGCCGGCACCTGTCGCCGTACGGGGAGATCTCGTCCGAGTGGCGGATCGACCGGGGAGCGTTCCTCCTGACGGTCGCGCTCCCGGTCGGTACCAGCGGATCGGTCTGGCTGCCCGACGGCACGACCGTCGAGGTCCGGCACGGCCGGCACGAGTTCCGCTGCGAGCTGCCGACGGCGGCGGGGGAGGCGGCGGGCTAGCCGCCCTCCCCGCCCTCGAGGTCAGCCCCGGCTGAGCAGACGGGCGGGAGGCGCGTCCGAGTCCACCCGGACGCCCGCCACCCAGGTCCCGGCGACGGCGCCCATCAGGGTCGCGCCGTCGAACGCCGAGACCGGGTTGCGGTGCCGGAGCGCCGTCGCGTCGACCGTGAACGGCGTCTCGGGCGCGAAGGCGACGAGGTCCGCCGCGCCGCCCACCGTGATCGACCCCTTCGGCGGTCGTCCGGCGGTCGAGCCGGCCCCGAGGTCGACGAGCCCCGCCGTGCCCGACGACATCCAGCCCACGACCCTCTCGAGGGGGATTCCGCGAGCACGCGCCCCCGTCCATACCGCGCGGAAGCTCACCTCGAGCCCGGCGATGCCGCCCCAGGCGAGGTCGAACGAGCCGTCGCCGGCGAACTTCAGCGCCGCGGTCGACGGCGAGTGGTCGGAGGCCACGACGTCGATCGTGCCGTCGACGAGAGCCTCCCAGAGCAGCTCGCGGTTGTGCTCGTCGCGGATCGGCGGGCAGCACTTGTACTGCGTCTCGCCGTCGCCGATCGACTCGGCGTCGAAGGTCAGGTAGTGCGGGCAGGTCTCGACCGTCAGTCGCAGGCCCTCGGCCTTGGCCGCCCGGATCGCCGCCAGCGCCGACGCCGACGACAGATGCAGAACGTGCGCCCGCCCGCCGGTCTCGCGCAGCGCGTCGATCACGTGCTCGATCGCGGTCTGCTCGACCGCCTCGGGGCGCGACCGCACGAAGTCGTCGTACACCGCGCCTCCTGCCGTGACCTCGAGCGAGGCCGCGGCGGCGTCGAGCTGGTCCGGGTCCTCGGCGTGGACGATCAGCAGGCCGTCGAAGGCGGTCAGCTCGCGGAGGGCCGCGAACAGCTGCTCGGTCGACAGGTGCGGGAACTCGTCGACGCCCGAGGGCGAGAGGAACGCCTTGAAGCCGAAGACGCCGGCGTCGTGCAGCGCTCGCAGGTCGCCCGTGCCGAGGTTCGACGGGATCACCCCGCCCCAGAAGCCGACGTCGACGACGGACTGCGCCGCGGCGGCGGCCCGTTTCAGGTCGAGCGCCTCGACCGTCACCGTCGGGGGGATGCTGTTCAGCGGCATGTCGACGATCGTCGTCACGCCGCCGGCGGCCGCGGCGCGGGTGGCCGAGGCGAAGCCCTCCCACTCGGTGCGACCCGGCTCGTTCACGTGCACGTGGGTGTCGACGATGCCGGGCAGCAGCACCTGGTCGGGCGGCAGCAGACGGTCGTCGTCGACGCGGACCGTCGTGAACGGCGCGTCGACGGGTCCGATCTCGGCGACGACGCCGTCGCGCACGGCCACGGCGGCCGCCCGCCACTCGCCGTCGACGAGCACCCGCTCGGCGCGCAGCACGAGGTCGACGGGGATGGAGACGACCGGCTCAGGCACGGGTGCCCTCCGGGGTCGACGCGACCCGCGCCTCCTCGGCGGCGGCTGCCTCGGCCGCCTCCGCCTCGAGCTCCTTGCGGCGCTTCCGCAGCAGGTGACCCGCGAGGGCGACGAGCAGCGTCAGCCCGCCCGCGGTCCCCATGCCGATGCCGATGTGCACCTGCAGCAGCAGCGCGCCGACCCCGGCGCCGACCAGGATCATCAGCACCGCGAGCACCCGTCGCGGGAAGTTCTTGCCCGTGCCGCCGGCGAGCTTCGACTCGGAGGCGAGCCCCACGATCGTCGAGGTGACGACGACGGTGGTCACGTCGGCCACCGCGAGCTTCCGCGCCGCGGCGGCCTGCAGACCCATGGCCGCGCCGAGCAGCCCGGTGATGGTGAACGCCCACGGCGACCCCTCGACCGGCAGCACGACGAAGCACGACACCCCGAGGCCGAGCAGCACCGTGCCGGTGACCGAGAACGCGATCGTGCTGCGACCCGACCAGCCCGCGCGAGCCGAGCGGAGCAGGGCCCCGCCGAGCGCGGCGCCGATCATGAACGCGACCAGCGCGACGATCGGGCCCACGATGGGCAGCCCGTCGGCCTGCGCGATCGCCATGCCGAGGATCACCACGTTGCCCGTCATGTTCGCCGTGAACACGCGGTCGAGGCCGAGGTAGCCGACGGCGTCGATGATGCCGGTCGTGAAGGTCAGGGCGAGCATCATGATCAGGTGCATGCGCGCCTGGTCGGCACGGAACTTCTTCACGGGGGTCCTTTCGTCACGGCACGGTGGTCCGATTCTTCCAGCCGAGGAGGCTCGGGTCGGCACGGTCCGCCCGTCGCGTGGATCGGACGCCGGGCTCGAACCCTGTGCGGGGATCAGCCCGCGCGGTACGAGTGCGTCCAGCCGTCCGGCCCGAGCGACCACTCCCGGCGGCGGCTCGCGGTGTCGGGCGCGCTGGTCCAGAAGGTGAGGCGGGTGGGCCGGACGACGAAGCCGGTCCAGCCCGCCGGTTGCTCGAAGCCGTGGGCGTGCTCGCGTTCGAAGGCGGCCCAGCGGGAACGGCGCTCCTCGAGCGGCAGCCCGGCGAAGTCGTGCGAGTTGAGCCAGGCGAGCTGCTGCAGGTACGGCGATCGTGCGCGGTAGGCCCGGGCGATCGCGGGGGCGTCGGCACGCGACGCGACGCCCCGCACGACGATCTGCCGGGTGAACCCCGGCCAGAGCACCGTGATCGCCGCCTGCGGGCGCGCCTCGAGCTGCGCGACCTTGCGGCTGGCGGCGTCGGTGTGGAACACGAAGCCGTCGCGGTCGAACGAGCTCAGCAGCACGGTGCGGGCGTCGGGCCCGCCGTCGGCGTCGACCGTCGAGAGGGTGATCTGCGGTCGGTGGGGGTCGTCGTCCCCGGGCAGCCAGTCGGCGAGCAGGGCCCAGGCGTCGTCCGGCACGCGCACCGGACCCGCACCCACGGAGTTCGCGCCCCGGGGGCTCGCCCCCTCCGGGCCGGCACCCGCGGAGCTCGCGCCCGCGGAGCCGACGTCGACGGAGCTCACGCCCCGAACCCCACCGGCCCCGGCGCCGGACGGTGCCGGAACCGTGCGATCTCGGCCAGCGACTCGACGCCCCGGCGCAGCGCCGTCTCGTAGAGCGTCGCGCCCCACTCGGCGTTCGCCCCGCTCGCGTCGCCCACGACGCCCGCCGGGCCGAAGTCGTCGCTCAGCCAGCCGAAGTGCACGGGTCCGCCGTTGAACCGGACGTACTCGAGATCGATCATGTGATCGGGGATCCACCGGTCGGCCTGCGTCATGTCGACGAGGTCGGGGCGCAGGTGCAGGATCATCGACGTCTCGCTGTGCCCGCCGTGCACGCCGAAGCCGTGCTCGTCGGGTCCGTTCACGCCGTCGCCGGGCGCCATCCCGCTGCCCATCAGGAAGGTGCGCAGACCGAACCGTCGGCGGAGCTCGCGCAGGGCGACCTGCAGCAGGGCGATGTTGCCGCCGTGCCCGTTGTAGAACACCAGCGTGCGGGCCGGGGTCGCCGCGACCGAGCGTCCGATGTCGACGACGGTCTGCAGCAGCGTCTCGGCCGTCAGCCACATCGTGCCGGGCGCCCAGTGGTGCTCGTCCGACTTGGTGTAGGCGAGCGACGGCAGCAGCCAGACGTCCTGCCCGGCCGCAGCCGCCTCCTCGACGACGGCCCGGCCGATCAGATCGGCCATCAGCCAGTCGGTCGCGAGCGGCAGGTGCGGTCCGTGGTGCTCGATGGCGCCCGTCGGCAGCACGAGGATGCTGTCCTCGGTCAGGGCCGAGGCCGCGGCGGGCCCGCTCAGCTCGACGAGGTCGCGCGAGCGGCGGCCGGGCGGGCGACCCGAGGAGGCGCGGGTCGACCCGTCGACGCCGCTCACGAGACCTTCACCCCGGTGTCGACGCCGATGCGTCCGGTGGGCACGGGATGCCCGCCCTTGACCCCGGTGTCGGGGCCGCCGACCGTCAGCGGGTCGACGAGCTTGCCGGGGTTCAGCAGCCCGTCGGGGTCGGTCGTCTCCGCCAGCGCCCGCGTGCGCGCGGGCTCGAAGTCCACGTACCACTGGTGCGGGTTGTGGTAGCCGACGCCCAGGCCCTTGAGCTTCTCGAAGCCCGCGTAGACGTCGGCGGCGCTCGTGTAGACGCCGGCGAGCATGCCGATCGGCCGACCGTGCTGCGACTCGATGTGCAGCATGCCGCCGGGGTAGACGGCGTGCACCTCGTCGATGCGGTCGACGAGGGCGTCGCCCGAGACCTCAACATGGAAGTACGTGTCGGGGTAGGCCTTCTGCAGCCACTCGATCGGGTGGTTGTACGACATCATGCTGATCTTCATCGACGTCTGCGCGCCCTCGCGGACGTCCTCGACACGGCCTCCCGCCTCCTCGACCATCCGGCTCGCCTCGGCGACGGTCGCGACGTCGAGGATGGCCCGGAGGCTCACCCGGCCGGCGGGGATGCCGGGGTCGGCCGGCAGCGCGTCGGCCAGGGTCGGCAGATCGGCGCTGACGAGCCGCGGCGTCGGCTCGAGGTCGGCGAACGGCCTGATGAGGCCGAGGGCCTGCTCGAACGTGTCGAAGCTGGCGAAGAAGCCGCGCCAGTCCTGCAGGGGCTCGAGCTGCACGGTCGCCCGGGCGATGACGCCGGCCGTGCCGTAGTTGTGCACGTACGGCTGCGCGTCGTCGCCCTCGACGTGCACGAGGGTGGCGTCGGGCGCGGCGTGCACGACGTCGAGCGCCGTGACGAAGCCCGAGCTGTTCGACCCGTGCTTGATCGATCCGGTGCCGCCCGAGCCGCCCGACAGGAACCCGCCGAGCGACGACTGGGCCGTCGACGGGTACATGAGGATCTGCTGCCCCGCCTTGTTCGCGGCCTGCTCGAGCGCGACCATCGTCGCACCGGCCTCGGCGGTGATGAAGCCGTCGCCGACCTCGACGATCGCCTTGGCGCGCGTCATGTCGAGCACCAGCCCGCCCGACATCGGGATCGCCTGGCCGTAGTTGCCGGTGCCCTTGCCGCGCGGGGTGACCGGCACGCCGTGGCGGACCGCCGCGGCGACGACCTCGGCGATCTGCTCGGCGCTCGCCGGGTAGGCCACCAGGTCGGCGAGACCGAGGGGCAGCTGCTCGCTGATCACGGGCGAGAGCCGCGAGCCGTCGACCGACGCCTTCTCGCGGGCGGCGAGCTCGACCGAGACGCCGCGCTCGCCGAGCAGGGTGCGGAGCTCGCCCTCGAGGGCGGCCAGCGCCTCCGGGGCTGCGGGGGGACGGATGTCGTTCATGGTGCGTCCTGTCTGGAGAGGAGGGAGGGGGCCCGGCTCGCACCGGGCCCCCGGGTGATCAGAAGCCGAGGCTGATCGTGTCGTCGAGGAACTCGTTCGTGTACAGGTCGGACGGCGCGAGGCCCTCCTTCAGCGTCGAGCCCTGCTTCTCGAAGATCTCCGTGTCGAGGTCGATGATCGTCTGCATGCGCTCCTCGTCCATGTCGCCGACGTAGCCGTTGTCGCCGTCGGTCGCGATCTTCAGCTCCTTCATCTTGTCGACGGCGTACGCGGCGACGTCCTCGTCGTAGACCCAGCCGGTGTCGTACTGGTCGACGAGGTCGACGATCTTCTCGTTGGTGGCCTCGGGCGAGGCGAAGTAGTCGACGTCGGCCTGCTGCAGCACGGGCACGAGCTTCTCGAGGCAGGGGCTGAGCTCCTCGAGGTCGCCGGTGCGGACCGACATGGCCTCGGGGTAGATCGGGTAGCCGGTGTCGTTGATCAGCTGGTAGTCGAGCGGCTCGCCCCAGGCCGAGACCTGGTTCTCGTAGACGAACGGCTCGGCGGTGGCGAAGCCCTGCTGCGCGTCCTTGCCCTGGGCGACGACGAACTTCGCGGGGGTGCCGTCGTAGCTGCCGTCGGTGACCGACTCGGGCACGATCCCGTTGCCGACGAGGTAGTCCATGTAGGCGGCGCCGCCGAAGTAGCGGACGACCCCGCCCTCGGCCTCGAGCTCGGCGCCCAGCTCCTCGATGGTCGACACGTCGGGGTAGGTCGCCGGGTCCCACATGATCATCTGCGGCGAGATGTCGTTCTCGGCGAAGACGGCCGTGGTGGGCAGGTCGGCCGAGTTCTGCACGGCCACGTCGGTGGTGACGTAGCCCATCGTGATCTCGTCGTCCTGGTACATCTGCGAGGGGACGGTGTTGAAGCCGATGGCGGGTCCGCCGGCGCGGATCTCGACCTTCACCCCGGTGGGCTCGCCGCCGATGACGAGGTCGCTCGAGACCGACTTCTGGTCGGCGTCGACGGTGTAGTCGTCGCCGAGCAGCTGATAGGCGTGCCCGTGCTCGGCCTCGGGGTTCCAGTCGGTCTGGATCACCACGGTGGCGGGGCAGACGCCCGAGAGGTCGACGGCCGACCCGCTCGCGGCGGCCTGCGGGGCGGCGTCGTCGCTCGATCCGCCCGAGCAGGCCGAGAGGGCGGCGGCCGTGACGACGACGAGTCCGAGGGCGGTGAGGGTGCGGGAGGCGCGGGAGGTGCGGGGCATGGGGTCTCCTGTCGGGGGTGGAGCAGGGGATGGTGCGGGGCGGGGTGCCGTGGAGCGTGTGCTGTGGATGGTGCGGGGAGGTGCTGTCGGGAGGTGCGGAGGGGTGGTCGAGGAGGCGCGGGTCGACTGGGCGATGCGCGCTGCGGGGGAGGGGCGGCTCAGTTCGCGCTGTACCAGCGGCCGATCGCGAGGCGGCGGAGCCAGCCGAACGCGACGAAGACGACGACGCCGAGCACGCTGGCGACGACGATGGCGGCGAACATCTCGGCGCCGTTGAGGCGCTGGTTCATCACCGAGATCAGGACGCCCAGTCCGCCGTCGCCGCGCTGGAAGAACTGGTCGGCGACGATGGCGCCGATGACCGAGAGGCCGGCCGAGTTGCGGAGGCCGATGAAGATCGAGGGCAGCGCCGCGGGGAACCGCAGCTTCGTCAGCAGGGTGAGGCGCGAGGCGCCCTGCAGCTGGAAGAGCTCGCGCTGGCCCTTGTCGACGGACTGGAGGCCGAACAGCGTGTTCGAGACCATCGGGAACAGCGCGAACATGACCGTCACGATGATGCGCGACGGCATCTCGTACCCGAACAGCGAGCCGATCAGCGGCACGAGCGCGAGGATCGGGATGCACTGCAGCACCACGGCGTAGGGGAACAGCGCGCTCTCGATCCAGCTGGCCTGCACCATGAGCACGGCCCAGGCCATGCCGATGACGATGGCGATCGCGAGGCCGATCACGGCGATCAGGGTCGTGTTGCCGAGGGCCTCGAGCAGGTCGGGGCGGAAGTCGCCGTCGAAGAGCAGGGCCTGGACGACGAGGTGCGGGTACGGCACCAGGAACGGCAGGCCGCGCACCTGGTCGTAGTAGGCGGCGATGGCGTAGCCGACGCCGATCAGCACGAAGAAGACGGCGATCGGCAGCACGATGTTCGTGATGCGGGTGGCCCGCGGAGAGGCCGTCCGCCGGGGCGGCTTCGGCCCCGAGAGGCGGGTGGCCGTCGTGGCGGGCTCGGTGCGCGAGACGCGGGTGTCGACGGCCATCAGTTGTGCCCTTCTCGGAGTGCGTGGCTGACCTCGCCGACGAGTTCGGCGAACTCGGCGGTGAAGCGGATCTCGGGGTCGCGGGGCATGTCGAACGGCACGTCGAACTCGCCGACGATGCGCCCGGGGCGACCGGACATGACGACCACGCGGGTCGAGAGGTAGACGGCCTCCGACACGGAGTGGGTGATGAACAGTCCGGCGAAGCGCTTCTCGACGAACAGGCGCAGCAGCTCGTCGTTCAGTCGTTCGCGGGTGATCTCGTCGAGTGCGCCGAACGGCTCGTCGAAGAGGAACAGCTCGGGGTCGAGGGTGAGGGAGCGGGCGAGGGAGGCGCGCATCCGCATGCCGCCCGACAGCTCCTTCGGCAGGTTCGACTCGAAGCCCGACAGGCCGACCAGATCGATCGACTCCTGCGCCGCGGCACGGCGGGCGGTCTTCGGCGCCCCGTTCAGCTCGGCGAGCAGCTCGACGTTGTCGCGCACGGTGCGCCAGGGCAGCAGCGTGGCGTCCTGGAAGACGTAGCCGATGCGGTCGGTGTCGACCTCGGCGCTGCCGTGCGACGCGTTCTCGAGCCCCGATGCGATGCGCAGCAGCGTGGACTTGCCGCAGCCGGACGGGCCGACGACGGTGACGAACTCGCCCCGGTCGACGGTGAGGTCGACGTCCTGCAGGGCGACGGTGCCGTTGGCGAACCGCATGGCGACGTCGCGGAAGTCGAGCAGGGTGTCGACCCGCGTCGAGGCCGGCGGGGCGACGGGAGGGCTGGCGATGGTCATGATCGGGTCACCGGGTCTCTGCGAGGGTCGGGCGGGGGGAGGCGGGCGTCGCCGTGGAGGACGACTCCGCGAGGGACTCCGCGGGATCGGCGATCGAGCGGGTGACCCGGCTCTCGGCGACGAGTCGGCCGGCGTGGACGACGAAGCGGTCGGCCGACGCGTCGGCGACGACGTCGGCCAGCGAGCCGGCCCGGACGGCCAGCAGCTCGGCACGGGCCCCGGCGGCGACGCCCGCGACGGGCAGCCCCATGACCGATCGCGCCGAGTCGCTGACCGCGGCGTAGGCCTCGTCGATCGTGAGATGTCCGGCGGTGACGAGCAGCATGGCGGTCTCGAGCGCGTCGCTGCGGCCGAGGGGGTTGAAGGGGTCGCGGACGTTGTCGGCGCCGGCGGCGAGACGCACGCCCGCGTCGAGCAGCGGCCGCAGTGCGGTGAGGCCGCGTGGCGTCGAGACCGGGTGGCCCCAGCCCTGCAGGTACAGGTTCGTGATGGGGTTCGCGATGACGCCCATGTCGGCGGCGAGCACGGCCGCGACGATGTCGTCGCGACGCTCGGCGGGCATCGAGCCGAGCCGCGTGCAGTGCCCGGCCGAGACGGTCGTCGTCCAGTCGGCGACACGGCGGGCGTACTCGTCGAGGGTCACGGCCCCGTCGAGGCTCTCGTCGGTGTGCAGGTCGACGCCGACGCCGCGGCGCTCGGCGAGGTCGAGGAGGCGGTGCAGATCGCCGTGCGGATCCCTCGACAGGTGGGGTGCGCCTCCCACGAGGTCGACCCCCAGGTCGAGGACGGCCTCGATGTCGGAGTCGGGGCTGTCCTGCGAGGCGAGGGCGACGATCTCGACGTCGATCAGCCCGCGCAGCTCGTCGCGCACCCGCACCAGGGCCTCGGCGCCGCGGGTCGGCCGGTCGCCGAGCAGCACGTCGACGTGGGTGCGGACGGCGGTCGTGCCCTGGGCGAGCATGGCCAGCAGCTGACGCCGGGCGCGGTCCGCGATGTCGTCGACCGTCATCGTGGCGGCGTAGACGCGCCACGAGGCGATCGCGAGCTCCAGGTCGCCCATCGGCGGGCGGATGGCGTCCCACGAGAGGGCCTTGTCGAGGTGCGCGTGCGGCTCGGCGGGTGCCGAGAGGAGCACGTGCCCGGCCAGGTCGAGGGTCTCGATCCCGGGGGCCGCGGGTGCCGTGCCCGCCGGGAGCACCGCCTCCACGACGTCGCCCGCGATGCGCACGTCGACCACCTCGCCGCTCGGCAGGGTGGCGTTCCGCAGCAGGGAGAGCTGTCGGGGCAGTCGGGTCACGGGGGCCTCTCGGGTCGGGCTGGCGTACGGGCCGTCGGTCGGTCAGAATGTTGATGGCGTCAACATGTGTCAATCTAAGGAGTGCTCGTTTCCGACAGATGACGCGACCGTTTCGCCGTGTTAATTGCTCGCCGAGCACACCGGACCCCGTGGTAGACCTCGTCTGACCACCCGACCGAGGAGGCCCCCCGTCACGTCCCTCGACGCCCCCGTCGACCCGCAGGCCCTGGCCGTCGGCGGTCGGATCCGCGCTCTGCGTCGCGCTCGCGGGCTCACCCTCGTCCAGCTCGCCGCCGAGGCGCAGCTGTCGCATCCGTTCCTCAGCCAGCTCGAGCGCGGACTCGCCCGACCGAGCATGGTGTCGCTCGAGCGGATCGCCCGGGCCCTCGGGTCGAGTCAGGTCGAGATCCTCGAGGTGGTCGACGATCAGCGCACGGCCGACGGGCCGGTCGTCGGCTTCGTCGGGGTCGCCGACGGATCGACCGGACGCTACGGGCAGGCCGCCGCGCGCCTCCTCACCCCGCCCGACCGGCCGTTCCGCGTCATGGAGATGTCGGGCGCGAACCTCGACCCCGGCGACTTCTTCGTGCACGCCGAAGACGAGTTCGTGCACGTCGTGTCCGGCCGGCTGCGCGTCGACCTCGACGACGAGGGCGCCCGCGTTCTGGCCGCGGGCGACTCCCTGTACTACGGCGGCGGCACCCGTCACCGCTGGAGCGCCGTCGGTGACGACGGCTACCGCCTGTTCGTCGTCAAGCAGAGACCGGAGCCCGTGTGACCGCCCCGACCCGCCTCCCCGAGACCGCCCTCGACGCCGTCGTCACCGCCCGCACGCGTGCGGCCGAGGCCGTCGACCTCTTCGAGCTCGCCGCCGCCGACGGATCGCCGCTGCCGCGCTGGCAGCCCGGCGCCCACGTCGACGTCGCCCTGCCCACCGGCGAGGTGCGGCAGTACTCGCTCTGCGGCGACCCGGCCGCCGACGGGTGGCGCATCGGCGTGCTGCGCGAGACCGACGGACGAGGAGGCTCGGCCTGGCTGCACGAGAACCTGGCCGTCGGCGACACGGTCCGGCTCGCCGGTCCCCGCAACCACTTCGAGTTCGAGCCGCGGCGCGGCACGTCGTACGTCTTCGTCGCCGGCGGCGTCGGCATCACCCCGATCTCGGCCATGGCCCGCGCGGCCGCCGCGGCGGGCCTCGACTACGTGCTGCACTACGCCGGCCGGTCGCGCTCGACCATGGCGCTCATCGACGAGCTCGCCGCCCTGCACGGCGAGAGACTCGTGCTGCACGTCGCCGACGAGGGCGGACGCCTCGACGTCGAGGCGCTCTTCGCGGCCCTGGCCCCCTTCACGACGACGTACTGCTGCGGACCCGAGCGACTGGTCGCGGCGGTCGAGGCCGCCGGCGCCGGGCGTCAGGTCGTCGTCGAGCGCTTCGAGGCGAAGGCCGTCGGCGAGCCCGTGCGGCACGAGTCGTTCGAGGTCGAGCTGGCCGGGTCGGGCCTGACGGTCACGGTGCCGCCCGACCGCTCAGTGCTCGACGTGGTCGAGGAGGCCGGCGTGCTCGTGCTCTCGAGCTGCCGCGAGGGCACCTGCGGCACCTGCGAGACGACCGTGCTCGAGGGCGAGGTCGATCACCGCGACTCGATCCTGACCCCTGACGAGCAGGCGGCGGGCGACCGGATGTTCCTCTGCGTCTCGCGGGCGGCCTGCCCTCGCCTCGTGCTCGACCTGTAGGGCCGCGCCTCAGCGGGCGAGGCGGGCGGTGAGCGCGTCGACCAGGTCGTGCTCGTCCGCCCCGACCAGGCGTCCGCCGTCGACGACGCGCCTCCCCGCCACGTAGACGTCCCGCGGTCGTCGCCCGGGCGACGCCCACAACAGCCCGGCGACCGGGTCGGCGACGCCCGCGTCCGCCACGCCCGAGACGTCCCAGAGGCAGAGGTCGGCGGCGGCTCCCGGGCGCAGGTGCCCGAGCTCGGGTCGTCCGAGCCCCGCGGCCGAGCCGGCCGTCGCCATGCCCAGCATCGTCCGCGCGGGGACGGGAGGCCCCACGAGGGGTGCGACCTGCAGAGCCAGCCGGGCGTCCGCGAGCAGATGCCCGGCGTCGTTGCTCCCGCCGCCGCTCGTGCCGAGTCCGACGGGCACGCCGGCGGCCAGGAGCGCCGCGACGGGGGCGATGCCCCAGCCCATCGGCAGGTCGCAGCCGGGGGCGTGCGTCGCCGTCACCCCGGCGGCCGCGAGGCGGGCGATCTCGTCGGTCTCGACGGCGCAGAGGTGCGCGATCGTGACGTCGGGGGCGAGCCAGCCCCACTCGTCGAGCAGATCGAGCGGTCGCCGCCCGTAGCGCTCGAGGGCGATGACGACGTCGACCTGCTCGTTCGCCTGGGTGCGCCTCCGGAGTCCGTGTCGGGCGGCGACCTCGCCCAGCAGCTCGAAGGTCTCGCGGCCGTCGCTGTGCACGCCGGCCGGGCCGACGGCGATCTGCAGCATGCCGTCGTCGGACACGCCGCCGGGCGGGAGGGCCCCGGAGGCGCGGGTCAGCAGACCCCGCACGATCGCGTCCGCGGAGGCCGCCGCCGTCTGCGGATCGTCGCGCGCCGAGCCGCGCACGAACACGAGTCGCCCTCCGAGCAGGGCTGCGGCGTCGGCGACGGCGCGCGCGATCGCCGCGGTGTCGGCCGCCGACACGGCGGGCACCGGCCAGTTGAGGTGGTGGTCGGCGACGGTCGTCACTCCGCTCAGCAGCCCCTCGGCCACGCCGACCGCTGCCGTCGCGGCGACGAGCGACGGGTCGATGCCCGCCGCGCCGTAGGCCCCCGCCATCGTCGGCAGCCAGTCGGCCATGGGGACCCCGCGGGTGCCGGGCAGCGTGCGGAACCCGCTCTGCAGCAGGTGGTGATGCGCGTTGACGAGACCGGGGGTGATGACGCAGCCGCCGGCGTCGAGGGTCTCGGTGACCTCGCCCGACGACCCGTCGACGATCACCCCGCCCTCGACGAAGAGGCTGCCGGTGGTCTCGGTCGCCTCGTCGACGACGATGCGGGTGGCGCCGGTGATCTCGAGCATGGGGCGTGTCTAGCAGCGCCGTGTGTCGCGGACGTTACCGGCGCCTCCTCGGCTCGTCACGGAGGTCGTCGGCTGCGGACGGGGATCCCAGCCGGCCCTCGGAACCGAGGTTTACACTCGCGGACATGTCTGACAGCGCTCCCGACCGCATCCTCATGTTCGGCGCCGAATGGTGCCGGGACTGCCGTCGGTCGAAGGCGCTGCTCGACTCCCGCGGGGTCGAGTACGACTACGTCGACCTCGAGGCCGTCGCCGACGGCGCCGACCGCGCCTACGCGGTCAGCGGTCGCACGAACATCCCCGTCGTCGTGTTCCCCGACGGCACGCATCTCGTCGAGCCGACCGATCCGGAGCTCGCGGCGCGGCTCTGACCGGTCCTCCCGAGGCCGCGCGACCTCGTGCGGCGCCCCCATCTCCGTCTGACGGCGGTGGTCCCGGTCCGCGCCGTCCGCCAGGCTGATCGCGTGAGCACGAATCCTCCTCCACCGCCTGTCTCCGGTGCCGCGAGCCCGGCCGGTCTCCCGCCCCTCCCCGTCGCGCCGCACCCGACCGAGGCGGCCCCGACGCCCACCGCCTACAGCGGCCCGATCGCGGCGTCCGAGCGCTTCATCGCCCCCGACCTGCTGCGGGGCGTCGCTCTGCTCGGCATCGCCCTGGCCAACGCGGTCTACTACATCGGCGGTCGGGTGATCGGGCCCCTGGGTCGCCCGGTCGACGGCTCGACCGGCGACCACGTGGCCGACGTCATCGTCGGCACCTTCGTCGACAACCGGGCCTTCCCGCTCTTCACGCTGCTCTTCGCCTACGGCTTCACCGTGCTCGTCCGGCGTCAGGCCGAACGCGGCGTCGATCGCCGTCGGGCCCGCTCGCTCCTGCTGCGACGCAGCCTCTGGCTGCTCGTCTTCGGCGCCCTCCACGTCGTGCTGCTCTTCGAGGGCGACATCCTGTTCAGCTACGGGGCCCTCGGTCTCGTGCTCGCGGCGATGTTCGCGGCGAGCGACAGGGTGTTCCGGGTCGTCGGCTGGTCGACGCTCGCGATCTTCGCGCTCGCCTCGGGCGCCGACGGCGTCGGCGGGGGAGCGGGCGATCTCTCGTGGCTCCCCTTCGATCAGACGACGCTGCTCGGCGATCTCCTCTGGCGGGTGCTGGCGCTCGTCGCCCTCGTCTTCAGCGCGCCGCTGACGGTCGCCATGCTGCTGCCGATCGCCGCGCTCGGCACGCTCCTCGGGCGTCGCCGGGTGCTCGAGCACCCCGAGCAGCACGTCGTCCTGCTCCGCCGCCTCGCCCTCATCGGGTTCCCGATCAGCATCCTCGGCGCGTTGCCCCTCGTGCTCGCCTCGACCGGCGTCGGGGAGCCCGGCCCGGTCGCCCTCTACGCCCTCGGCGTCCTGCACGGGACGACCGGCGTCGCGGGGGCCCTGGCGCTCGTCGGCCTCGTCGGCTGGTGGGCCGCCGGCCGGGCCGAGCGCGTCTCGGCGGGCGCCCGGCCCGGTGCCGTGCTGTCGGCGCTCCTGGCGGTCGGCCGCCGGTCGCTGACCTGCTACCTGCTGCAGTCGGTGCTCTTCGTCGTGCTCCTGAAGCCGTGGGCGCTGGGTCTCGGCGTCGGGGCGGGCACGCTGCGGGTGGCGCTGATCGCCGTCGGCGTGTGGCTGGTCACGGTGCTCGTCGCGGTCGTCCTCGAGCGCACGGCGACGCCGGGGCCGGCCGAGCGCCTCCTCCGCCGCCTGAGCTACGGCCGCTGAGCGCCGGGTGGCCGAGGGCCGGGTGGGCCATGCTGGGGTCGTGACCGACTCCTCCTCACCCTCCGCCGCGCCTCCTGCGCCTCCGATCGATGCGGACGCCCGCGCCCATCACTACGGGGTCTTCTACTCCCTGGCCGAGGGGCCGTCCGACGACGTCGCGATCGTCGTCGGCAACTGCCAGGCCGAGAGCCTGCGTCAGATGCTCGAGGGGCCGGGGCTCGCGACGGTGCGCATCCCCGCGGTGCACGAGCTGACCGCCGCCGACCTCCCGTACCTGCAGCACTGGGTGTCCCGGGCGTCGGTCCTCGTGTCGCAGCCCGTGCGCGACGACTACCACGGTCTGCCCCTCGGCACGGCTCAGCTCGCGGCGGTGCTGCCGGCCGGGGCCCGACTGCTGCGGGTGCCCGTGGTGCGCGTCGCCGGGCTGTACCCGACGCATGCGATCGTGCGTCCGCCGAGCGACACCTCGCTCGTGCCGCCTCTCGTCGAGTACCACGACCTGCGCGTGCTGGTCGAGGCCGCCATCCGTCGCGAAGGAGGCGCGGTGCCCGTCACCGGCGTCGCCGGCCGACTCGACGCCCTCGCCGTCCGCACCGTCGCCTCCGAGTCGCTGGCTCAGCTGCGCGCCCGCGAGGCCGCGAACGCGACCATCGTGCTGTCCGACCTCTTCGAGCAGCCGTCGTTCGAGCAGATGCGGACGCTGAACCACCCCGGCAATCCCGTCTGGAGCACCGCCGCGTCACGGGTGCGTGAGGCGCTGGGCCTGCCCGATCACGTCGTGGACCCGGGTCGTCCGCTGCTCGACCGGGTGCACGCGCCCCGGCTGGCTGCCGTCATCGAGACCTTCGGCCTCGCCGACGAGCCGACCGAGCACTGGATCGTCGACGGAGCCGTCGTGCCGACCGACGAGGTGCGCGCCGCCCACCTGGCCTGGTACGCCGAGCACCCCGACGCCGTCGACGCCGGGCTCGCCCGTCACAGCCCGGCGCTCGCCGCCCTCGACCTCCGCTGACCCCGCCCGCCCCGCCCGGGGGGGGCGATCAGGCGCGGCGGCGACCCTCCGCGACGATCGTGCCGACCGCCTCCTCGATGTGGGGATGCTCGAAGGCGTAGCCGCCGTCGACCAGGCGCCGCGGTTCGATCCAGCGGCTCTTGAGCACGAGCTCGCTCTCGGTGCGGAAGACCGCCATGCCGATCTCGAGCATCCAGCGGAACGCGGGCAGACCGAACGGCATGCCGACCGCGCGTCGTGCGACGCCCATCATCGTCCGGTTGTCGACGGGGTTCGGCGACGCGATGTTGACGACACCCTCGACCTCGTCGTGATCGCGCAGCCACATCAGCGAGCCGATCATGTCGTCGATGTGGATCCAGCTGAACTTCTGGCGGCCGCCGGGGGTGGCGCGGCGGTGGTAGGTGCCCGCCCACAGGCGCGCGCGGGTGGCGGGCCACCGCCCGTCGAGCTGGGGGCCGCCGAGGCCGGCGCGGGCGAGGTTGAGCAGCGGCGCGAGGGCGCCGGCGTCGCCGAGCACGATCGCGATGCGCAGGGCGACCCGGCGCGTGTGCGGCAGGTCGGGGGCGAACAGCGCGTCCTCCCAGGCGGTGGCGACGTCGACGGAGAAGCCCGAGCCGATCTCGCCGTCGGCCTCCGACTGGGGTCGGTCGTCGGCGTGACGGTAGATCGTCGAGGTCGACGAGTTGAGCCAGAGCCGAGGAGGCGCGGCGCAGGCGGCGATGGCCTCGCCCAGTTCGCGCGTGGTGGCCACCCGCGACCGCACGATCTCGGCGCGGTTCGCCGGCGAGTACCGGCAGTTGACGCTCTTGCCGGCGAGGTTCACCACCAGGTCGGCGCCGTCGAGCAGAGCGGTGATCGCGGCGGTGTCGCCCCAGCGGGCGTCGGGGCCGTGGCGGCCGATCAGGCTGACCCGGGCGCCCTCGGCGCGGAAGGCGTCGGCGAGATGGCGACCGATGAAGCCCGAGGCGCCGGCGAGGACGACGTGCTGAGTCACCGGACGCCTAGTCGGCGTGGGTCGGAGCAGGCGACGTCGTGCGATCGTCGACGATGGCGTCGGTCGCGAGTTCGCGGAGGGAGTCGATGCCGTTCATCGCCGCCCCCTTCTGGCCGTAGGCCTCGGACGTCGCGACGACCTCGCCGGCGGCCGTGGTCAACGCGAAACGGAACATGCCGTCGGCGTCGTGCGTGACGATGAATCTTCCAGCCATGGGAGCTCCTGAATGAGAGTGCGCGACGCGCTGTCGGTGGTCACACCCTACGACGCGCCCCTCGGCTGCGACCGGGCCCGTCGCGCCGCCTTGACATCTGGCATGTCACATTGCAGACTGAGCCGGCCGCGATGCGGCCATCGGCTCCGATCCCCCCGTCGAGCCGGTGGCCGCGTCGTCGGTTCCGAGGGCGTCTCGGGGTTCGACCCGCGCCTCCTGCTCCCCCCCCCCGGTCAGTCGACCAGGACGACGGCCATGGCGGACTTCAGGGCCTCGCGATCGCGACGCAGCCGCGTGACCTCGGCCTCGAGTTCGGTGATGCGGTCCGCGGTCGAGGCGTCGAGCGAGCCGGGGCGCCGTGCCGGTGGGGGTCCGGCCAGGGTCGTCGACGGGCCCGTCTCGTCGGCCGACGAGCCCGAGCCCGAGTTCGATTCCGGCGTCGCGACGGCCTCGGGGTTCTGGGCGCGCTCGTGGGCGCGGAGCCAGGCCCGCAGCGACTGCTCGCCGACGGCGAACTCCACCGCGGTCTCGCGGATGACGGCGCGGTTGCCCGGCTCGGACTCGCGTCGTTGCAGGACCCGAGCGAGCGACTGCTCTCGGACGGCGGTGCTGTACTTCTGCTCGAAAGGCAAGGTGGTCTCCCGTGATCGATGCGGCCGACGTGCCCTTTGGCAATCGACCGTGATGACCATAACGCAGTCGGGTGGGCCGACATGCCATCATCGTCATGTCACATGACAGGATCGCAGATGGTCGTACTGCTGCCCGGACGTCCGCCCGTCCTCCCCACTATCTCGGGCTCGACGCCTTAAGGTGGCTGGTGTGTGGCGCGCCGACAGACAGCATGACGACGACGACGACGGAACCCGTTCCGAGGTCGTCCCGACGAGCGCGCCCGGTGGCGCGCACTCCCCGCACACCGTGAGCCTCGGTGATCCAGGGCTCTCGGTCGGCAACGCGGCCGAGCCCGTCTGGGCGGTCTGGCGTCAGCAGCTGGGCGAGATCGGCGGACGATCGACCCTGCTGCACTTCGGCGACGAGCAGCGCGCCCGCATCGAGCTGAGCACGACCCACCCGGGCGGTCTCGCGCAGTTCATCACCGGCAAAACGACCCTCCTGTCGAGCCTGATCCGCGACGACCTCGCGCTGCGCACCGCGCGGCTGGCGGCCGGCGAGATCGCGGCCAAGGGTCTCGAGCTGGCCACCGTCCGCGGCATCGACGCCGTGCACCTGGCGATCGGCGTCGCCGCCTGGTCGCACGCGGGCCACGACTACCGCGCCCCGGTGCTGCTCCGTCCGCTCGCTATCCGCCGGCACGGGCGCGACTTCGAGGTGAAGCTGCTCGGCAGGCCGTTCCTCAACCCGGCTCTCGTCGACGCGCTCCACGAGCAGTTCGACATCGCGCTCGACGCCGAGTCGTTCGTCGCCCTGGCCAGCCGCGAGGGGTCATTCACGCCGAACCCGGTCATCGACCGGCTGCGCGGTCTGACGGCGCACCTCGAGTGGTTCACCGTCCAGCCCCGACTGATCGTCTCGACCTTCGCCGAGGTCGGCACCGAGATGGCGCTCGACACCCGCGAGCTCGGGCACCCGGTCCTCGACGCCCTGACCGGGAACGCCATGGCGCTCCGCCAGGTGGCCGAGGGGCATCGCTCCGCCTCGGCGACCCCGCAGGACGAGCGGAGCCCCGAGACCGACACCCTGCTGCTCGACGCCGACCCCGAGCAGGAGAACGTGGTCGCGCAGATCGCCGCCGGCAACTCGGTGGTCGTCAAGACCCTGCCCGGCACGGGCGGCACGCAGACCATCGTCAACGCGATCGGTCGTCTCGTGTCGCAGAACAAGCGCGTGCTCGTGGTCAGCGCCCGACGCGCGACCCTGAGCGGCATCGGCGACCGCCTCACCGAGGTCGGTCTGCCCGGCGTCGCCGTGGCGCCGAAGACGCTGCGACGCGACGTCGTGCGGGCCATCGGCCGCAACGAGAAGGCGACCCGTCCTCAGATGGGCGAGGTCGACGACGCCCTGGTGCGTCTGCGCAAGGTGCTCGTCGACTACCGGGGCGCCCTCAGCAAGCGGGACCCGCGCCTCGAGGTCTCCGTGCTCGACTGCCTGACCGAGCTCTCGCGTCTCGCCCTGCTGCCCGCGCCTCCGGCCACGACCGCGCGACTCAGCCGCCGCAGCATCGAGGCGATGGTCGACGGCCGCTCACGGGTCGCCGAGACGATGGTCAACGCGGCGAACCTCGGCGAGTTCCGCTACGGCCCGGGCGACTCGCCCTGGTACGGCTCGCAGTTCACGGACTCGTTCGGCGCCGGTGACGCTCATCAGCTCGCCAAGAACCTGCACCACCGCGATCTGCCCCGCCTGCTCGAGCGCGCCGGCGACGTCATCGGCAAGACCCGGATGCGACCGTTCGAATCGATCGCCGAGCTGGGCGTCTACCTGCGCCTCCTGACCGAGATCCGCGACACGCTCGACAAGTTCCTGCCGGTGGTCTTCGACCGGTCGGTCGCCGAGCTCGTGGCGGCGACGGCGCCGAAGCGCGAGGCCCCCGACATGTCGAGCGCGAACCGGCGTCGGCTGAAGAAGCTCGCTCGCGAGTACGTCCGCCCCGGGGTCCACATCGCCGACCTGCACGGCGCTCTGCAGCGCATCCAGCAGCAGCGGTACGAGTGGCAGCGTTTCGTCGCCGCGGGCACGCCCCCCGAGGTGCCCACCGGCATCGCCGACACCCACGTGCTGCACCAGCAGGTCTCCCACGACCTCGAACGCCTCGACCGCCCGCTCGGTCTCACCGGCGACGAGGGGCTCACCGAGATCGGCGTCGTCGAGCTGCAGCAGCGGCTCGACGCCCTGGCGGCCGAGAGCGACGTCCTGCAGAACCTGCAGGAGCGCACCGAGCTGATGACGACCCTCCGCGACCTCGAGCTGACCCCTCTCCTGACCGATCTCGCGAACCGGCACGTGCCCGAGCAGCAGGTCGCCGCCGAGCTCGAGCTCGCCTGGTGGCGATCCGCGCTCGAGTCGCTGCTCGAGGCCGACCGCGCCCTGCTCGGGGCGAACACCGCCATGCTCGACCGTCTCGAGGCCGACTTCCGGCTCGTCGACGAGGCGCACGCCGCCGGCAGCGCCCAGCTGCTCGGCTGGCTGCTCGCCGAGAACTGGACGATCGGTCTGGTCGACTGGCCCGACGAGGCCGCCGCCCTCAAGCGCCTCCTGCGCCAGGAGCACGTGACCGCGCGCCTCCTGCACGACGCCGCCCCGCACCTCTCGCGGTCCATCGCCCCGGTCTGGCTGGCCTCGCCCTACGAGGTGCACACCATCGCCGACACGGTGCCGTTCGACACGGTCATCCTCGTCGACGCGGGCGCCACGACCATCGCCGAGAACGTCGGCGCGATCCGTCGCGGCAAGCAGACCGTGGCCTTCGGAGACCCGGTCACGCAGACGCCCTCGGAGTTCGACATCGCGGTCACGCCCGGCAAGCGCCCGCCGTCGCACGACGACGCGACCCTCGAGGCCCTGCACGCCGACAGCGCCCTGGCGCGTCTGTCGACCCTGCTGCCGACGCTCTCGCTGACCCGCAGCTACCGGGCCGGCGGCGAGGACCTCGCCGAGCTGGTCAACCGCCGCTTCTACGGCGGGCGTATCGAGTCGCTGCCCTGGGCGGGGAGCTTCCTCGGTCACGGCAGCATCGCGCTCGACTACGTCTCGGGCGGAACGGCCGTGCCCGACCCCGAGTCCGGCGCCGTCGAGAGCGTCGACGCCGAGGTCGACCGGGTCGTCTCGCTCGTGGTCGAGCACGCCCGCACGCGGCCCCGCGAGTCGCTCATGGTCATCACGGCCAGCGCGAAGCACGCCGTACGCGTGCAGCAGGCGGTGCTCACCGCGGTCTCGGGTCACAAGGACCTCACCGAGTTCGTGGTCGGCGACCGCGCCGAGCCGTTCATGGTGGCGACCCTCGAGCAGAGCGTCGCGCAGAGCCGCGACCACGTCGTCTTCTCGATCGGCTACGGCCGCACGCCGCACGGTCGGGTGCTGAGCGACTTCGGTCCGCTCGGGCAGCCGGGCGGCGAGCGTCTCCTCGCGGTCGCGATGACGCGGGCCCGTCGCTCGATGGTGATCGTCACGTGCTTCCAGCCGAGCGACATCGACGGCGGCCGCATGGGCCACGGGACGGTCGCGCTCTCCGAGATCCTCACCGAGGTGCAGGTCCGCACGACCGCGGAGCACGTCCCCGACGACAGCGACCCGATGCTGGTCGACCTCGCCCGACGACTCGAGGCCAAGGGCATCCCCGTGGCGCTGGGTCACCGCGGCAAGCTCGGCCTGGTGGCGGCGCACGACGGCGTCTGCGTGACGATCGAGACCGACACGACCCTCTCGCGCACGAGCCTCCGCGAATCGCTGCGGGCGCGTCCCGAGACGCTCCGCCGACTCGGGTGGCACTACGTCAGGGTGCACGCGTTCCAGCTGTTCACCGACCCCGATGCGGTGGCGTCGCGCGTGGCCGAGGTCCTCGGCATCGAGGGATCGCGCACCAGCGAGATCCCGAGCGTGCCGGCCAGCCAGCACGTCAACCGCGGGTGAGTCGAGGAGGCGCGGCGTCCGACGACGACGCCCCCGACGTCGTCGAGGCGGTCGCGCAGCACCCCCTCGTGGTGCGGCGTCGCGGCGGGCGTCGGGTCTCGACCGACCCGGTGCCCGGCAGCGATCCGACTCCCGCACCCGAGCCTCCTCGGCACGCCTCGGCCGAGAACGACGCGCAGCTGCGCGCCGACGTGCCGCCTCACTGGGGCTGACCCGCACCGCGGCGTGGGCTTGAGGCGTGGGCTGGCGGCGTCGGCCGACGCACGGCGTCCGCCGGACGCACGACGGCCCGCCACGGGAGCGTGGCGGGCCGTCGCGGAAGCGGGGGAGCTGCGGTTCAGCGGCTGCCGAGGGGTCCGTTGGCGCCGGTGCGGTCGGTGCCTTCGGCGAGCGGCGCCGCGTGCGAGCCCGACCCGGCGGCCGGCGCGCTCTGAGCGCGCAGCAGGTCGCGGATCTCGCTGAGCAGCTCGACGTCGGTCGGCGGCACGTCGGTCGGCGTCTCCTCCGCCGCCTGGCGCGCGAAGGTCCGCTTCAGGAGGTGGTTGACCGGCAGCACGAGGCAGAAGTAGACCACCGCGGCCACGATCACGAACTGGATCACGGATCCGAGCACGGCTCCGAAGAGCAGCTGGGCGTCGCCACCGTCGCCGAGGGTCGGGATGCTGACGATCAGGCTGTCGTCGAGCGAGGAGGCACTGAACGCCGCGCCGATCAGCGGGTTGAAGATGTTCGTCACGAGCGAGGTGACGATGGCGGTGAACGCGGCGCCGATGACCACGGCGACGGCCAGGTCGATCACGTTGCCGCGCAGGATGAACTCTTTGAAACCCTTCACGGGCGTGCTCCTTCGGGTCGATTGATGACAGAGCCTGTCGGAGACGACCTAACCACGGGGCGGCTCGGCCCGCCAGTCACTTCGCTGCGGCCCCGCCACCGGAGGAGGAGCCGGATCCGCTGGAGCCGGAGGACGGCGTCGACGACGACGACGCGCCTCCTGAGGTCTTCGCCTCGGAGGAGCCGCCCGTCGAGGGCTTGTCTCCGGAGCCGGAGCCGGAGCCGGAGGCCTTGTCGCCCGACCCGGTCTTCGACCCGGCGCCGCCGCCGGAGCCCTTGGCGCCGCGCGAGTCGGTGCGGTAGAAGCCCGATCCGTTGAAGGTGACGCCCACGGGGCTGAACACCTTGCGCAGCTTCCCCTGGCACACGGGGCAGACCGTGAGGGTGTCGTCGGTGAACGACTGGACGATGTCGAAGGCGTTGTCGCACTCGGTGCAGCGGTAGGAATACGTGGGCACAGGGATCCTCGTCGGAGAGCGGGCCGCGTCAGAACTCGTGGACGCCGGAGGGCGTCACGACCCCGTCGACGGGCTGGTCGTGGCGTTCGCGGGGCACGGTGTCGACGTACTCGGGATCGAACACCACAGCATAGACCGGGGGCCGTTTCTCCATCGAGCCGAGGGTCTTGTCGAAGTAGCCGCGGCCCCAGCCCATGCGCATGCCGCCGTGGTCGATGAGCGCCGCGGGCACGACGATCAGGTCGACGTCGTTGATGGCCATGGGGCTCAGCACCTCGCCGACCGGCTCGGGCAGGTCGAAGAGCCCGCGGGTCTCGCTCTCGCCGTCGCCGACGGCCCAGTCGAGCAGGCCGTCCTCGCGCGAGATCGGGAACAGCACGCGGATGCCGTTCTCGAAGGCCCAGTTGACGAAGGGGCGGGTGTCGGGCTCGTCGGCCGTCGAGAGGTAGGCCGAGATCGAACGCACCTCGAGGCTCGTCGCGAGGTCGATGAGGTGCCGGGTGATGCCGACGCTCGCCTCGGCCCGATCCCGTCCGGTGCGGTTGCGGCGCCGCTGGCGGAGCTCGGCTCGCAGGGCGCGTTTCTCGTTGCCGACCTCGTCCGTCATGCGCCCAATCGTAAGGGGAAGAATCGGCGCGCCCGCGAGGCCCCTCCGATCGGTACGCTGACCCGCATGGGCTTCTCTATAACCAAAGCAGTCATTCCCGCAGCGGGTCTCGGGACTCGGTTCCTCCCCGCGACCAAAGCCATGCCGAAGGAGATGCTGCCGGTCGTCGACAAGCCGGCGATCCAGTACGTCGTGGAGGAGGCCGTCAACGCCGGCCTGACCGACGTGCTGATGATCACCGGCCGGAACAAGAACGCGCTCGAGAACCACTTCGACCACGTGAGCGAGCTGGAGGAGACCCTGCGCAAGAAGGGCGACCACGACAAGCTCGCCAAGGTCAACCAGTCGACCGACCTCGCCGACATGCACTACGTCCGTCAGGGCGACCCGCTCGGTCTCGGCCACGCGGTGCTCCGCGCGAAGATGCACGTCGGTCGCGAGCCCTTCGCCGTGCTGCTGGGCGATGACATCATCGACGCGCGTGACCCCCTCCTGAACCGCATGATCGAGGTCCAGGGCCAGAAGAACGCGACCATCGTCGCGCTGCTCGAGGTCGACCCGTCGATGACCCACCTCTACGGCATCGCGACCGTCGAGGAGACCGACGTCGACGACGTCGTCAAGATCACCGGCCTGGTCGAGAAGCCGGCTCAGGGCGAGGCGCCCTCGAATCTCGCCATCATCGGTCGCTACGTCATCCGCCCCGAGGTCTTCGACGTCCTCGAGAAGCAGGAGCCGGGCAAGGGCGGCGAGATCCAGCTGACCGACGCGCTGATGAAGATGGCCAGCGCCGAGGAGTGGACGGGCGGCGTCTACGGCGTCGTCTTCCGCGGTCGTCGCTACGACACCGGCGACAAGCTCGACTACATCAAGGCGATCGTGCAGCTCGCCAGCGACCGTGACGACCTCGGCGCCGAGCTGCGTCCGTGGCTCAAAGAGTTCACGGCCGGACTGGAGTAGGCGAGCGCACCTGTGGCGACCATTCCCACGCTGGCGGAGGGGCGGATCGGCATCCGGCCCCTCCGTCTGCGTGACACCCGCGACCTCGACGCGGCCCTGTCCGAGAACCGCTCGTGGCTTCGCCAATGGGAGGCCACGAACCCGAACGGCTTCACGAACCACGACGTCCGCGGCAGCATCCGCGCTCTGCAGACGAACGCGCGCGCCGGGCTCGGCCTGCCCTTCGCGATCGAGCTCGACGGCCGCTTCGTCGGTCAGCTGAACGTCAGCGGCATCACCTACGGGTCCCTCGGCTCGGCCACGATCGGCTACTGGGTGACGCAGTCGGCCGCCGGTCACGACGCGACGCCGACGGCCGTGGCGCTCGCGACCGACCACTGCTTCCGGGTGCTGGGGCTGCACCGGATGGAGATCTGCATCCGACCCGAGAACGCCCCCTCGCTGCGGGTCGTCGAGAAGCTCGGCTTCCGCTACGAGGGTCTCCGTCGGCGCTACATCCACATCAACGGCATGTGGCGCGATCACTTCTGCTTCGCGCTCGTCGCCGAAGAGGTGCCCGAGGGGGTCCTCGCCCGCTGGAGGAGCGGCACCGTGCCGGTCGGCCAGGGCGGCGTCCCGCCCGCGGCCCTCGCCGAGGCCGGGCGCGCGCTCCCGATCTGAGCGTCACCGCCTCCTCCGAGCCGCGCGGCGCACATCCGTCCGCGAATCGGGCAGACACACCTGTCGCCTAGGCCTCGCGGCCCCCTCCGCACTCATACCTTTGTCACCATGAACATCGAGTCCTGGGGTGGTGGCGCCGTGCTGGCGCTGGTCGCCGTGCTCTGGGTCGCGTATCTCGTGCCCACCTGGCACAAACGTCAGGAGTACCTGGCCACCGAGCGCAACGCCATCCGTCTCCAACAGACGCTCCGCATCCTCGCGCAGACCGCCGAGCTGCCCGAGGAGGTCCGCGTCGAGGCCAACGCGCGATCCGTCGCGCAGGCGCAGCGGATCCTCCGAGACGAGGAGGCGCGGCGCGAGGCCCTGAGGAGGGCGCACGAGGCCGCGCGCCAGCGTGCGATCACCCGCGAGCTCGCCGCCGCCGGTCCGAAGCTGTCGGCCGCCGACCGCGACCCGGCCCTGGCCGCGCGCCGACTGCGCCGGTCGCGTCTCGTGTCGACCGCGATCCTCATCGTCAGCCTGATCGCGATCGTCGTCGCCGTCGCGAACCTGCAGGCCGCCTGGCTGCTCGGCGTCGCCGGTCTGGTCTTCGGAGCCGGCGCGGTGGCGATGCTGTCTCAGCTCGCCGCCGTGTCGCGTGCCCGGTCGAGGCGCCAGGTCGTCGCCGAGCCCCGGGTGGCTCAGCCCTTCCGCGACTTCGCCGACGGGTCGCCGCAGTCGACCGGCACCGAGGAGGCGCGCGAGGGCGAGCAGACCGCCTCCCGTCAGTGGACCCCCGTCCCCGTGCCGAGGCCGCTGTACCTCCGTCGTGGCCGTCAGCGTGCCGTCGCCGGGGCCGGCATGGCGCCGCGACCGGCGCCGTCGGCACGGACCGACATCGAGCCGGACCTCCGCGCCGAGGCGGCGCGATCGGTGCAGGCGCTCCGCGAGGCGCAGCTCGACGCGCTCCGTCAGGCGGCTCGGGCCGAGGCGGCCCTCATCGCGCCGACGACGCGCACCGTCCGCGAACGGCCCGCCACGCCGGCGGCCGAGGCGACCACCTCGGCGGCGTCGGCCGCTGCGGCCGCGGAGCCCGCGCCTCCTGCACCCGACAGCCGCTTCGCCCGCATGGGCATCATCGACGACCTGGGTCAGCCGTCGATCCGGCTCGACGAGGCCCTCGCCCGGCGCCGCGCCGTCTGACCCGGCGAGGTTGGAGCGCCCCTGCGGGGGTGCTATCGTTGCAGAGCGGCTTCCGGGGCTATGGCGCAGTTGGTAGCGCGTCTCGTTCGCAATGAGAAGGTCAGGGGTTCGAATCCCCTTAGCTCCACGGAATGCAGAGAGGCCCCCGGCGACGGGGGCCTTTCGCTTGCCCGGTCGCGATGCCGCGTACCTCGGCATCGGTGCGGAAAGATGGGGGAGTGCCTCTCGTCTCCACCGATCACGCCCTGCTCGCCCGACTCCGCTCCGACCTGTCGTCGTCGGGGTTCACCGTCGACCGCCTGAGCGGCCCCGACGCCTGGGGTCCGACGGCCGGTGCGGCGCTCTTCCGCGGCGAGCGGGTCGCCGCCCGTCGCGCTCTGCGCCGCAGCGCCCGGGCGAACGAGGGGATCCGCACGGCGGCGACGCTCGCCCTGCTGTTCATCCTCGGGTACCCGCAGCCCCGGGCCGACGTCGAGCGCGCCCTGCCCACCCTCGGCGTCGACGGCGCCGAGACCCTCGGGTTGATCGAGACGGACGACGCCGCATCGACTCCGTCGGACGTCGCGGGGCCCGACGTCGACGGCCCCGCTGCCGAGGGGACGGCCGGCGTCGTCCGGGCCCGGGTCGATCTCCGCCCGTACTCGTTCGTCGACGGCGTCGGCGAGGCCGCCTGGTGGATCGCCTCCGATCTCGGCGAGCTGGCCCTCGGCGGCGCGCTCCGCGAGGATCACGTGCTCGGCGTCGGCGGGGCGTCCGCGACCCTCGCGGGGCTGATCGTCCCGCGCGACGTCGACCGGGCGCTCGATCTCGGCACGGGCTGCGGCATCCAGGCGATGCACGTCGCCCGGCACGCCCGTCACGTCGTCGCGACCGACATCTCGACCCGCGCTCTCGCCTTCGCCCGGTTCAACGCGGCGCTCAACCTCATCGACGGCATCGAGTTCCGCCTCGGGAGCCTGTTCGAGCCGGTGGCCGGCGAGATGTTCGATCACGTCGTCTCGAACCCGCCGTTCGTCATCACACCGCGTCTCGAGGGGGTGCCCGAGTACGAGTACCGCGACGGCGGCATGGAGGGCGACGACCTCGTCGCCTCGGTCGTCGCCCAGGTGGGGTGGCACCTGACCCCCGGCGGCGTCGCCCAGCTGCTCGGCAACTGGGAGTCCGCGGGCCCCGGAGGCGCGCCCGCCAAGAAGGGCGCCTACTCGGTCGCCGACTGGGCGTCACGCGGAGGCGTCCCGCTCGACGTCTGGGTGGTCGAGCGCGAGCTGCAGGACCCGGCCGCCTATGCGGAGACGTGGATCCGCGACGGCGGCACCCGCCCCGGCAGCGACGAGTTCGAGCGCCTGTACGAGGCCTGGCTCGGCGACTTCGAGGCCCGGGGCGTCGAGCAGGTCGGGTTCGGCTACGTGACCCTCCGCCGCCCCGTCGACGAGGCGCGTCCGCCCGTGGTGCGGATCGAGCGCCTCCTCGGGGCCATGGGGGCGAACGAGGTCGGCCTCGGCTCGCATCTGCTCGCGACGATGGACGCCATCGACGCCCTGCGGGATCTCGACGACGACGCGCTGCTCGCGACCCACCTGCGCGTGGCCGGCGACGTCACCGAGGAGCGGCACTACTGGCCGGGCAACGACGACCCGACGGTGCTCACCCTCCGGCAGGGCGGCGGGTTCGCCCGCAGCGTCGAGTCCGGCACGGCCCTGTCGGCCCTCGTCGGAGCCTCCGACGGCGAGCTGTCGGCTGCGGCCGTCGTGGGGGCGCTGGCGCAGCTGCTGGGAGTCGAGGAGGCGCAGCTCCGTGTCGAGCTGGCACCGCGCCTCCGCGAGCTGGTCGCCGTGGGCATGCTCCGACTCTGAGTCGCCCGGCGCGGCGACCGGCGGCCTCCGCGGGACCGCCGGCCGTGATGCGGCTACCGCCCGTTGCGGTCGCCCCAGGTGCGCCACGAGTACTCGGGCACGAAGCCGAGCAGGTCGCGCGCCTTGTCGGAGCTGAGCAGGGGCTCGTTGCCCTCGATCGCCGCCCGGCGCTCGACCTGCGGGTAGTAGCGGTCGGCGAGCACGGACGTCGGCGTGTTCATGACCGTGTCGGCGTTCGCGATGATGAACGCCTCGAAGCCGACCATGTCGGACTCGAGCGCCTTGCGGACGGCCTGAGCGCCGTCGCGGGCGTCGATGTACGAGAACAGGTTGAACGTGCGCTGCTCCGGGGTCTCGTCGAAGGGGAACGCCTCGTAGTCGCCGTCGTCCATCACGTTCGAGAAGCGCAGCCCGAACATCTTCAGCTGGCGGTCCCAGCGGGTGAAGTGGCGCGCCATCTCCTCGTCGAGGGCCTTGCCGAGCGAGTACGACGACTCGGGGCGGACCGCGTACTCCTCGTCGACGGGCAGGTAGGGCGGGTCGAGGTCGAACGGGATGCCGAGCAGCGTCTCGCTCGAGGCCCACACGACGTTGCGGATGCGCGCGGCGCGGGCGGCCGCGAAGACGTTGTAGCTGGCGGTCACGTTGTTCGTGAACAGCGACGCGTTCGGCACGAGACCGGGCGCGGGGATCGCCCCGAGATGCACGACGGCGTCGATGTTGTCGTACCGGTCGTCGATGTGGGTGAGCGCCTGGACGACCTCGCCGTAGTCGGCGAGGTCCACGCGCACGAACGTCACGCCCTCGACGGGGTCGGGGCTGGGGGCCCGGTCGAGGAGCACGACCTCGTAGCCGTGCTCGACGAGGTCGCGGACGACGGCCCGGCCGAGCTTGCCGCTGCCGCCCGTCACGGCCACCCGCTCGTGGGGGCCGAGCTTCGACGTGCTGCGGTCGGTGGTGCTGGGGGGAGTGGACGTCATCGTCTGTTCTTCCTGCCTGTCGGGGAGACTCCGTTCTACCAGGAGGCACCGACACCGGGAGGGTCGACCGGACGGGTGATGCGGACCACCCGGCGACGATCACCCGCTCATCCCGCCGCGCAGGCCGGTTGAGCCGCTATCTTGTAGTGCGCTCTCGGCTGGTTACCGAGGCGCCCGCGCCCGCCGATCGATCGGCGGTCCCGTGCCCGGTCTCCTGATCCGATCGCGCACGGCCCCGGTCCAGGGCGCGGACCGCACGCCTCCGTCCGAGTCTCGACTCGTCGACGGGGGCGTGCCGTCTCTCCGGCGCGATGGGGCAAGATCGAGTCATCATGCCCTCCGCTGCCACCGCTCCTCTCGCCGCCCTGCTGCCCGCCCGGCCGGGCGCCGCCTCCTACGATGCGGACGCGGCGTACGCGGACTTCGCCGACTGGGCCGAAGGCCGCGGGCTGCCCCTGTACCCCGCGCAGGACGAAGCGATGATCGAGCTCGTCTCGGGCGCCTCCGTCATCCTCAGCACGCCCACCGGCACGGGAAAGTCGCTCGTGGCCGCCGGCGCCCACTTCGTGGCGCTGAGCAAGGGGCAGCGCACGTACTACACGGCCCCGATCAAGGCCCTGGTGAGCGAGAAGTTCTTCGCCCTCGTCGAGCTCTTCGGGCCCGAGAACGTCGGCATGGTCACCGGCGACTCGTCGGTCAACTCCGACGCGCCCATCATCTGCTGCACCGCCGAGATCCTGGCGAACCTGGCTCTCCGGCACGGCGACGACGCCGAGGTCGACCAGGTCGTCATGGACGAGTTCCACTTCTACGGCGACCAGTCCCGCGGCTGGGCCTGGCAGGTGCCGCTCCTGCTGCTGCCGCGGGCGCAGTTCCTGCTGATGTCCGCCACGCTCGGCGACGTCACCCGCATCACCGACGACCTCTCGCGACGGACGGGGCGGCCCGTCGCCCGGGTCACCGGCGTCGAGCGCCCCGTGCCGCTGCACTACACGTACGCGCAGACGCCGGTTCAGGAGACCGTCGAGGACCTGCTGGGCACCGGGGAGGCGCCCGTCTACGTCGTGCACTTCTCGCAGGCGGCGGCCCTCGAGCGGGCCCAGGCGCTGTCGAGCATCAAGATCGCCAGCCGTGAGCAGCGCGACGAGATCGCCGAGCTCATCGGCGGATTCCGCTTCAGCACGGGCTTCGGCAAGACCCTCGGCCGACTCGTGCGATCGGGCATCGGCGTGCACCACGCCGGCATGCTGCCGAAGTACCGCCGTCTCGTCGAGCAGCTCGCCCAGAGGGGGCTGCTGCGGGTCATCTGCGGCACCGACACCCTCGGCGTCGGCATCAACGTGCCCATCCGCACGGTGCTGCTGACGGCGTTGACCAAGTTCGACGGCACGCGCATGCGACAGCTCTCGGCACGGGAGTTCCATCAGATCGCCGGTCGTGCCGGTCGGGCGGGCTACGACACGTCGGGCTCGGTCGTGCTGCAGGCGCCCGAGCACGAGATCGACAACCTCAAGGCCATCGAGAAGGCCGGCGACGATCCGAAGAAGAAGCGGAAGATCGTCCGCAAGAAGGCGCCCGAGGGGTTCGTCTCGTGGGGCGAGCCGAGCTTCCAGAAGCTCATCGCCGCCGAGCCCGAGGCCCTGACCTCGCACATGCAGATCACCCACGCCATGCTGCTGAACGTCATCGGGCGCGGCGGAGACGTCTTCGGCGCCGTCCGGTCGCTCGTCTTCGACAACCACGAGCCGCGAGCCCGGCAGTACGCGATGGCGCGGCAGGCCATCTCGATCTACCGCACGCTGCGGACCGCCGAGGTCGTCGTCCAGGAGCCGTCCGTCGACGGGGGCGATCCGGTCATCCGGCTGACGGTCGACCTGCAGGCGAACTTCGCGCTGAACCAGCCGCTCTCGCCCTTCGCGCTCGCGACCTTCGACGTGCTCGACCGCGAGTCGCCCAGCTACGCGCTCGATGTCGTCTCCGTCGTCGAGTCGACGCTCGACGACCCGCGCCCGATCCTCTCGCAGCAGCAGTTCAAGGCCCGCGGCGAGGCCGTCGCCGCCATGAAGTCCGAGGGCATCGAGTACGACCAGCGGATGGAGCTGCTCGAGCAGGTCACCCACCCCAAGCCCCTCGACGAGCTGCTGACGGCGCTCTTCGAGACGTACAAGGCGTCCCAGCCGTGGATCGGCGACTTCGAGCTGAGCCCGAAGTCGGTCGTCCGCGATCTCTACGAACGGGCGATGACCTTCGGCGACTTCGTGAACTTCTACGGACTCGCCCGATCCGAGGGTCTCGTGCTGCGCTACCTGTCCGACGCGTTCCGGGCCCTGCGGCAGACCGTCCCCGACGAGGCCAAGACCGACGAGCTCGCCGACCTGATCGAATGGCTGGGCGAGCTGGTGCGACAGGTCGACTCGAGCCTCCTCGACGAGTGGGAGGAGATGCTCAACCCCCGGGAGGTCGACGCTCACGACGACATCGTCCCTCCCGTGCTGCGTCGCTTCAGCGCGAACGAGCGGGCCTTCCGCATCGCCGTCCGCAACGAGATGTTCCGGCGCGTCCAGCTCGCCGCGCGCGACGACGCCGAGGAGCTCGGTCGGATCGACGCCGCCTCGGGGTGGGACACCGACCGCTGGGGCGAGGCGCTCGACCGCTACTACGACGAGTACGACTCGATGGGCACCGATGCGGCCGCTCGCGGGCCGCACATGCTCGTCGTCGAGCAGCTGCCGACGGTGTGGCGGGTCCGGCAGATCCTCGCCGACCCCGAGGGCGACCACGACTTCGGCATCTCGGCCGTCGTCGACCTCGCGTCGAGCGACGAGCGGGGTGAGGCCGTGGTGACCGTCACCCACGTCGGACCCGCCTCCGAGCGCACCGGGGGCATGCGCGTCGAGGAGTAACCTCGATCCCGTGCTCCCCGACCCGGGAGCCGCCGATGACCGCAGCACCACCGTGCTCCGTTCCACGAGGAGGACCCATGTCTCGCCTGTCCGGAAAAGTCGCGATCGTCACCGGGGCGGCCTCGGGCATCGGCGAGGCCATCGTCCGTCGATTCGCCGACGAGGGGGCGCACGTCATCGCCACCGACATCGTCGACGGGACGGCCGTCGCGGCCGAGGCCGGCGCCGAGTTCCTCCGCCACGACGTCGCCAACGGCGGCGACTGGAAGCGCGTCATGGACCACGTCGCCGAACAGCACGGCCGCCTCGACGTGCTCGTCAACAACGCCGGCATCGTCTCCGGTCAGTCGATCGACGTGACCCAGCTCGAGAGCTGGAACCGGGTCTTCGCCGTCAACGTCACCGGCGTCATGCTCGGCACGCGATTCGCCATCGAGCAGATGCGCGCCAACCCCGACGGTCAAGGCGGCTCGATCATCAACCTGGCGCCGGCGACGTCGTTCCTCGGCTTCGGTGACGATGCGGCGTACACGGCGAGCAAGCACGCGCTCGTCGGTCTCACCCGCTCGAGCGCCGCCCACGCCGCGCAGGAGGGCTGGGACATCCGCATCAACTCGCTGCACCCCGGCCCGACGGACACCGCGATGTTCCGTCGCCAGGTCGAGGCGCAGCCGGGCCTGCTCGACGCGTTCAAGACGATGAGCCCGCGCGGTCGGCTGGCTCGACCGGAGGAGGTCGCCGGGCTCGCCCTGCACCTCGCGTCCGACGACTCGGCGTTCTCGACCGGCGGGCAGTTCGTCGTCGACGGCGGCCTGTCGAGCACGCACCCCTCGATGTAGCGCAGGCGTCGATCGAGCCGACCCGCGCCTCCTGGGTGGAGCGCGCGCTCCACGGCCATCACGCGGAGGTGCGTGACAGCACCGCGAGCCTGCCCGCCCCGCCCTCGAGCCCCGGGCCGTAGATCGAGTGGTCGGAAGATGTTCTTCATCCTCGATCGAAGGGCACCATCCGACCACTCGACGCCGCTGCCGTCGAAACGGAAACGGAAACGGAAACGGAGGCGCGGGTCGCGGGTCGCGGGTCGCGTCAGAGCGTCGACCGCGGGGGAGGCGCGGATCGCGTCAGAAGAGCGTCGCGGGAGGCGCGGGCGGGGTCGCCGGGGCCGCGATCGGGTCGGTCGTCGACACGGGAGCCCCCGGCCAGCCGGGCCCGCTCGGCACCGTCGTGCGGTTCTGGAACGCCGTCGCCGCACCGCGCGCCCGCACGTCGGCCGCCTCGTTCATCTCGTGGCCCACATGACCGCGCACCCACTCGAAGCGGACCCGTCGGCCGGCCAGGGCGGCGTCGAGCTCCTTGAGGATCTCGACGTTCAGCACCGGCTTGCCGTCGGCCTTCCGCCAGCCCTTGCGCTTCCAGCCCGGCATCCACTCGGTGCAGGCCTTGATCGTGTACTGGCTGTCGCAGAGGATGTGCAGATCGTCGTCGGTGCCGGCGGTCGCCCGCAGCAGCTCGAGCACGGCCGTCAGCTCGCCCTGGTTGTTGGTGGCCCGCGGCCAGCCGCCGGCCGCCCAGCGCTCGTCGTCGACGTACCAGGCCCAGCCGGCCGGTCCGGGGTTGCCGAGGGCGGATCCGTCTGCTGCGGCGGTGATGGTCATGCGGGGGTGCTCCTTGCGTCGACGGCGTGCCTGACCACGGTAACGGACCCGGCCCGCGCCTCCTGTCGGGGCCCCGCGGCGGGCTCGCGTCATCGGTGGCGGGTCAGCGCTGACCCGCCACCGATGACGGTGACCCGCCGCAGCCCGCGGTCACTCGACGTCGTCGGGGTGCGACCCGGTGCGGCGGCCCGACTCGAGCCGGGCGATCGCCGCGAGGTCGGCGTCGTCGAGCTCGAAGCCGAACACGTCGAGGTTCGAGCGGATCCGGGACGCCGTCGCCGACTTCGGGATCACCACCATCCCCTGCTGCAGATGCCAGCGGATGACGACCTGCGCCGTGCTCACCCCGTGCCGCTCGGCGATGCCGAGCAGCACGGAGTCGTCGAGGATGCGCCCGCGGGCGAGCGGCGACCACGCCTCGGTGACGATGCCGTGAGCGTCGCCGAACGCGCGCAGCTCCCGCTGCGGCAGCCACGGGTGCGCCTCGACCTGGTCGACGACCGGCACGACGTCGGTCTCGCCGAGCAGTCGCTCGAGGTGCGCGATCGAGAAGTTGCTGACGCCGATCGACCGGGCCCGCCCCTCCGCCCGGATCGTCTCGAGGGCGCGGTAGGTCTCGACGTAGCGGTCGCGCGCCGGTGCGGGCCAGTGGATCAGGTACAGGTCGACATGGTCGGTGCCCAGCCGGGCGAGGCTCTCGTCGAACGCGCGCAGGGTCTCGTCGTAGCCGTGCGCCGTGTTCCACACCTTGGTCGTCAGGTAGACGTCGTCGCGATCGAGCCCGGAGGCGCGGATCGCCCGCCCGACGCCGGCCTCGTTGCCGTAGAGGGTCGCGGTGTCGACGTGGCGGTAGCCCTCGTCGAGGGCGATGCGGACGACCCGTTCGGCCTCGTCGTCGGCGACCTTGTAGACGCCGAGGCCGAGCTGCGGGATGGTCGTCCCGTCGGTGAGCGCGATCCGGGGGACTTCGATGTCGGACATGCTGAGATCCTGCCAGGCCGAGGAGGCGCGGGTCAGCTGGGCTGGATCGCCACCGGCTCGGTGTCCGGCAGCGGGCTGGCGTCGCGACCGCGCAGATCGGGCAGCGAGCGGTGGAACAGGACCCCGACGATCATGCCGACGAGGGCGAAGGCGGCGGCGACGATGAGGCCGCCCTGCCCGCCGATGCGGTCGATGTAGAAGCCCGCGATGGCGGAGCCGAGGGCCGAGCCGATCAGCTGCCCGGTGCCCGCCCAGCCGTAGGCCTCGGCGGTGTCGCTGAACTTGACGCTCGACGAGACGATCGCGAACATGACGGCCAGCGCGGGGGCGATCCCGACGCCGGCGATGAGCAGCGTGACGCTGAGGGGCCAGAGGCCGGTCATGAAGACCGCCAGCGTCATGCCGACGAAGACGATCGAGAGGCGTCGGGCGAGGGCCCACGGGCCGACCGGCACGTGACCGAGCGCGAGACCGCCGACGAGCGAGCCGGCGGCGAAGATCGCGAGCGCGATGCCGGAGTCCGCGCTGCCCTCGCCGAAGAGAGCGACGACACCGGCCTCGACGGCGGCGCACGCGCCGATGAGGAGGAATCCGGCGACCGTGGCGAGCAGCACGGTGGGGCGGGCGAGCACCTTGCCGAAGGCCCGCTTGCTGCGGGGGATCCGGACGCGGCCGACCTCGGGCGAGGCGATGAACCAGACGCCGCCGCCGACGAGGAACGCCGCAGCGAGCCAGATCGCCTCCTGGGTGCCGATCTGGGTGCCGACGAAGGTCGTGATCACGGGGCCGGCGACCCAGATGATCTCCTGGGCGGAGGCGTCGAGGGAGAACAGCGGGGTCAGCTGGTTCGAGGTGACCATCTTCGGGTAGATGGTGCGGACCGCGGGCTGGACGGGCGGGACGCTGAGCCCCGTCACGAAGCCGAGGGCCATGAACGCCGGCACCGAGAAGTCGACCAGGGTGAAGGTCATCATCGAGGCGAAGCAGACGATGAGCGTGAGGGTCAGCACGGGGCGCATGGCCCAGCGGCCCATCCACCGGCTCGTGAGCGGACCCGAGATGGCCTGACCGATGCTCGTGGCCGCGAGCACCAGGCCGGCGGCGGCGTACGAGTGGTGCACGTGCTCGACGTGCAGCAGGAACGCGAGCGACAGCATGCCGAAGGGGAATCGCGCGGTCAGCTGCGCCGCGATGATGCGCGAGACGCCGGGCGTCTTCAGCAGGGTCGAATAGGTGCTCACGAGGGGTCAAGTCTACGGAGCGGCCCCGTCGCCCGCGACACGCCGACGACCCGAAATGGGGCCAACCCGATTCGAATGTCGGAGGTGGGGAGAAGCATGTGGAGAACCACCCGGAATCGGGGAGAACACCCCGATAACTGTTGGCAACTTGTGGGCTGCCCTGTGGAAAGTCGGACCGGTCAGAGTTACACCGGTGTAACACCGCATGTAGTTATGGGTGCCGTCGTCGGCCACTAGATGTAGTATCGAAGAGTCGCCACGGGCACTACGCCCCGTGGCCCGCGAACCACCAGACCCGGCCTCGAAAGCCGGCCAGAACACAGGGGATCCCATGGCCATCACCGTCTACACCAAGCCGTCCTGCGTCCAGTGCACGGCCACGTACCGCGCCCTCGACAACAAGGGCATCGAGTACGACATCCTCGACGTCACGGCCGACGACGCCGCGCTCGAGACCGTCAAGGCCCTCGGCTACCTGCAGGCCCCCGTGGTCATCGCCGACGACGACCACTGGAGCGGATTCCGCCCCGACAAGATCGCCGGCCTCGCCGCCCGCATCTCCTGACCCACCCGGGTCCGCCGGGTCGACGTCGTCACGACGGAGCCCGGCGAATCCACCGACAACGCAGGAGGACCCCGGGTCATGACGAACCTCGTCTACTTCTCCAGCGTCTCGGGCAACACCCGGCGATTCGTCGAGAAGCTGGGCGTGCCGGCCGAGCGGATCCCGCTGTTCCCGTCAGAGCAAGCGCTCCACGTCAGTGACCCCTACGTCCTCGTCCTCCCCACCTACGGTGGCGGCGAAGGGCGGGGCGCCGTCCCGAAGCAGGTCATCCGGTTCCTCAACGACGAGGGCAACCGACGTCTCATCCGAGGCGTGATCGCTGCGGGCAACACCAACTTCGGAGAGGGCTACTGCCTGGCCGGCGACATCGTCTCGGCCAAGTGCGAGGTTCCCCTTCTCTACCGTTTCGAGGTCTTCGGAACGCCGGACGACGTACAAGCAGTACACACAGGATTGGAAGAATTTTGGCTTCAGCAGTCGATGATCTCGAAGTGATCGCCGCACCCGGACAGGGTCTCGCCGGCACCACCGGGATGGACTACCACGCGCTCAACGCGATGCTCAACCTCTACGGGCCGTCGGGCGAGATCCAGTTCGACAAAGACCGTGAGGCTGCGAAGCAGTACTTCCTGCAGCACGTGAACCAGAACACCGTCTTCTTCCACAACCTGCGCGAGCGTCTCGACTACCTGGTCGAGAACGAGTACTACGAGGCCGCGACCATCGAGCAGTACGACTTCTCGTTCGTCGAGAAGCTGAACGACCTCGCGTACTCGAAGAAGTTCCGCTTCCAGACGTTCCTCGGCGCGTTCAAGTACTACACGTCGTACACGCTCAAGACCTTCGACGGGAAGCGCTACCTCGAGCGCTTCGAGGACCGCGTCGTCATGACGGCCCTCGGTCTCGCGCAGGGCGACGAGAAGCTCGCCGTCGACCTGGTCGAGGAGATCATCGCCGGTCGCTTCCAGCCCGCGACGCCGACGTTCCTCAACACCGCGAAGGCTCAGCGCGGCGAGCTCGTCAGCTGCTTCCTGCTGCGCATCGAAGACAACATGGAGTCGATCTCGCGCGGCATCAACTCGTCGCTCCAGCTCTCGAAGCGCGGTGGCGGCGTCGCCCTGTCGCTGTCGAACATCCGTGAGGCCGGCGCCCCGATCAAGCAGATCGAGAACCAGTCGTCGGGCATCATCCCCGTCATGAAGCTGCTCGAAGACAGCTTCAGCTACGCGAACCAGCTCGGCGCCCGTCAGGGTGCCGGCGCCGTGTACCTCAGCGCCCACCACCCCGACATCATGCGGTTCCTCGACACCAAGCGCGAGAACGCCGACGAGAAGATCCGCATCAAGACGCTGTCGCTCGGCGTCGTCGTGCCCGACATCACGTTCGAGCTCGCCAAGAACAACGAGGACATGTACCTCTTCTCGCCGTACGACGTCGAGAAGGTCTACGGGGTCCCCTTCGGCGACGTGGCCATCAGCGAGAAGTACCGCGAGATGGTCGCCGAATCGCGCATCAAGAAGACCAAGATCAAGGCGCGCGACTTCTTCCAGACGATCGCCGAGATCCAGTTCGAGTCGGGCTACCCCTACATCGTGTTCGAAGACACGGTGAACAAGGCGAACCCGATCAAGGGCCGCATCAACATGTCGAACCTCTGCTCGGAGATCCTCCAGGTCAACACCCCGACCACGTTCAACGAGGACCTCTCGTACAACGAGATCGGGAAAGACATCTCGTGCAACCTCGGCTCGATGAACATCGCGCTGTCGATGGACGCCCCCGACCTCGGCAAGACCGTCGAGACCGCCATCCGCGGCCTCAGCGCGGTCAGCGACATGAGCCACATCACGTCGGTCCGCTCCATCGAGGTCGGCAACGACCAGTCGCACGCCATCGGCCTCGGCCAGATGAACCTGCACGGCTACCTCGCGCGTGAGCACGTGCACTACGGCAGCGAAGAGGCCATCGACTTCACGAACATCTACTTCTACACGGTGCTGTTCCACGCCCTGCGCGCCTCGAACACCATCGCGATCGAGCGCGGGGTCACCTTCGGCGGTTTCGCCGACAGCACCTACGCGTCGGGGGAGTTCTTCGACAAGTACACCGAGCAGGTGTGGGCCCCCTCGACCGCTCGCGGCGCCTCGCTGTTCGCCGACGCCCAGGTAGCCATCCCCACGCAAGACGACTGGCGCGAGCTCAAGGCCAGCGTCATGGCGCACGGTCTCTACAACCAGAACCTGCAGGCCGTGCCCCCGACCGGGTCGATCTCGTACATCAACCACTCGACGTCGTCGATCCACCCGATCGCCTCGAAGATCGAGATCCGCAAAGAGGGCAAGCTCGGTCGCGTCTACTACCCGGCGCCGTTCATGACGAACGACAACCTCGAGTACTACACCGACGCTTACGAGATCGGGCCCGAGAAGATCATCGACACCTACGCCGCGGCCACGCAGCACGTCGACCAGGGTCTCTCGCTCACGCTGTTCTTCAAGGACACCGCCACGACGCGCGACATCAACAAGGCGCAGATCTACGCATGGCGCAAGGGCATCAAGACGATCTACTACATCCGTCTCCGCCAGCTCGCGCTCGAGGGCACCGAGGTCGACGGCTGCGTCAGCTGCATGCTCTAGTGCCCCGATCGTGCGCCGCCTCGGCGACGCACCCCTCGCGGCACCCGGCGCGGGCCGGTCTCGAACACCGGCCCGCGCCTCCTGAACTCCCGATCCTGTCTTCGAAAGGCATGTCATGACCATCACCGACCCGGTCCACGCGACCGGCAAGTCGATCCCGCTGATCAAATCGGTCAGCGCGATCAACTGGAACCGCATCCACGACGAGAAAGACGTCGACGTCTGGAACCGCCTGGTCAACAACTTCTGGCTGCCCGAGAAGATCCCGCTGTCGAACGACGTCCAGTCGTGGAACACCCTGACGCCCGAAGAGCAGCAGCTCACCATGCGCGTCTTCACCGGTCTGACCCTGCTCGACACCATCCAGGGCACCGTCGGCGCCATCAGCCTCATCCCCGACGCGATCACCCCGCACGAGGAGGCCGTCTACACGAACATCGCGTTCATGGAGTCGGTCCACGCCAAGAGCTACTCGTCGATCTTCTCGACCCTCGCGTCGACCCCCGAGATCGACGACGCCTTCCGCTGGTCGGTCGAGAACCCGAACCTGCAGAAGAAGGCTCAGATCGTCCTCGACTACTACACGGGTGACGATCCCCTGAAGCGCAAGGTCGCCTCGACGCTGCTCGAGTCGTTCCTGTTCTACAGCGGCTTCTACCTGCCGATGTACTGGTCGTCGCGAGCGAAGCTCACCAACACGGCCGACCTGATCCGCCTCATCATCCGCGACGAGGCCGTGCACGGGTACTACATCGGCTACAAGTTCCAGAAGGGCCTCGAGGGAGCCTCCGAGGAGCGCAAGCAGGAGATCAAGGACTACACGTTCAACCTCCTCTTCGAGCTCTACGAGAACGAGATCCAGTACACGCAGGACCTCTACGACAGCGTCGGTCTGACCGAGGACGTCAAGAAGTTCCTGCACTACAACGCCAACAAGGCGCTGATGAACCTCGGCTACGAGGCCATGTTCCCGAAAGAGACGACCGACGTGAACCCGGCGATCCTGTCGGCGCTCTCGCCCAACGCCGACGAGAACCACGACTTCTTCTCGGGGTCCGGCTCGTCGTACGTCATCGGCAAGGCCGTCACCACCGAAGACGAGGACTGGGACTTCTAACCCCCGAAGCCACCGTCGCCGAGAACCCCGAACGCGAAAGAGAACCCCCGTCGAACGGGATACCTCTTCGCCTTCGGGGTTCTCGTCATGTGCGGGGCATCGAGACCGCGGACCCGCGTCGTCCCCGCGTGCCGGCGACCGTCGTGCGGTGCCGGGGCGGGTTCGACGCCGCCGCTAGGGTCGGAGGATGACCACGGGGGAACGCACACCGACAGACGCACGCGCCATCCTGCTCTTCGTCGGGCTGGGGGTGGTCGCGGTCATCGTCGGACTGGCGCCGTGGCTGCTGACCGGCGCCCGCCTCCCGCTGCAGAACCTCTGGGCCGCACCCGTCGTCGAGGCCGACGGAGTCACGGCTGCCCCCGAGTCGATGCCCGTCTCGCTGCTCCCCTTCAGCCAGTACGCGCTCACTCTGCAGGCGTCGCTGCTCATCACAGGGTCGGCCGTCGCGGGCCTGGTCGCCCGGGCAGCCGGCGCGCGGCGGAGCCGAGGCGCCGTCATCGCGGTCCTCGCCGGGACGGTTGGCGCGCAGTCGGTCGCGCTCGTCCAGAGCTCCGTTACCGTGACCGGTGGGCTCGCCGACCGCGTCGAGTCGGTCGTCTACCTCGGCGCCGTGGTCGGGGCCGCGGTGGCCGGCATCGCCTTCGGAGTCGTCGTGCTGCTGCTCATCGCCCGAGCGCGCCGGGGGGCGGCCGTCGTCGGTCTCGCCGTGGGGGCGATCGCCCTGGCTCAGTGGGGCTACGCGCTGGTCTACCCGCCGTTCTCGCTCGTGACCGAGAACGTCCCCGTCGCCGACTCCGTGCTGCGGTGGCTGCCCGCCGTGCTCGTCGCCGCCGCCATCGTCTGGGCCGGGGTGTCGACGATCGGACGAGCGGTGGGCGCGGCGGTGGCGCTGATCGCCCTGTCGGTCGGCCCCGCCGCGATCACCGCCGTCTCGAACGTCGCCGGGAGCCGGGTCTACGCGAGCTACCCGTTCGAGATGGTCGAGATCGCGGGGGGCATCTTCACGTCCGCCCTCGCGTCGCCGGCCACCTGGCGCGCGGTGCTCGTCGCGGCTGTGCTCGCGGGCATCGGTCTCGCACTGCGTCGCCCGGTGCAGGAGTGGCGTCGTCGTCGTGCTGAGCGGGTCGCGCCCTATCCCTCGTGAACCCCGATCCTCTCGACGTAGAGCGAGCTGACGGATTCCTCATCGCGCCCGGGGCTTCCGACCGCGAGGGAGGAGGGCGGCTGTCGGCGTCAGTCGGCGAGCAGCGCCGCACGGATCGCGGCGATGCCGACCCGCACCTCGGCGAACGTGGTCGAGAGCGGCGACAGGCCGATGCGCAGCCCGTCGGGGTTGCGGAAGTCGGGCACGACTCCCTCACGCCACAGAGCGGCCACGACCTTCTCGAAGGCGGGGTGCCGCACGGTGACGTGACTGCCCCGCGACTCGGCTGAACGCGGCGTCGCGACCTCGACCCCGAGCGGCACGAGCCAGGCGTCGACCAGGGCGAAGGCGTAGTCGGTGAGGGCCAGCGACTTGGCGCGGATCGCGTCGATCCCGGCCTCGTCGACCACGTCGAGCATGTCGCCCAGCGGCAGCATGCCGACGATCGGAGGGGTGCCGCTGATGAAGCGCCGGATGCCGTCGGCCGGCGTGTACCCGTCGGCCATCGCGAAGACGTCGGCCGCACCCATCCACCCCTGGATCGGCTGATCGAGCGACGGCAGCAGATCGCGCCGCGCATAGACGAACGCGGGCGCCCCCGGCCCGCCGTTCAGGTACTTGTACGTGCAGCCGACGGCCACGTCGACGCCCCACTCGTCGAGCCGCATCGGCACGACGCCGACCGAGTGGCAGAGATCGAACAGCACCAGGGCGCCGGCGTCGTGCACGAGCCGCATGATCGCGGGCATGTCGGCCAGATGCCCCGACCGGTACGACACGTGGTTCACGAGCACGACGGCCGTGTCGGGGCCGACCACGTCGGCGAGCAGATCGACGGTCACCCCGAGGGCCGGGTCGACGTGCACCCACCGGACCGTGGCGCCCCGCTCGCGGGCGATGCCCTCGACCACGAAGCGGTCGGTCGGGAACTGGTCGTCGTCGATGACGATCTCGTGCCGGTCGGGCCGTGCTGCGAGCAGGGCGCGGATCGCCTTGTAGAGCAGGACCGTCGTCGAGTCGCCCACCACGGTCTGGCCGGCGGCGGCTCCGAGCGCCGCAGCGCCGATCCGGTCGCCGAGAGCCACCGGGCGATCCATCCACTGCTCGTCCCACGAGCGGATCAGGCGGCTGCCCCAGTCGTGCGTCACGAAGGCGGTGAGCCGCTCGGGCGTCACCCGCAGCGGCCGCCCGAGCGAGTTGCCGTCGAGGTACGACACGACGTCGCCGGCCGGTGTGAACCGGTCGACGAACGACGCGAGCGGGTCGGCGGCGTCGAGCGGCTCGGACGGCAGCTCGGCCGGCGGGGGAGTGATCGAGTCGGCGGAGGCCGAGGAGGTGCGGGTCACGTGGTCTTCTCCAGCAGGGTGTCGGGGGTGATGACGGTGGCGGTGGCCAGCCAGTCGGAGGCGACCGCGGAGGGGTCGGAGGTCGGGGGCGGCGTCGCGATCCACGTGGCGCGACTCGGAGCGCGGCCGGTCTCGCCCGTGCCGCCGAGTTCGGCGCCGGCCGTGAGGGCGTGCAGCAGCTGCTCGAGATCGAGGCCCGCCCGCTGCAGGGCCCGCAGCTCGCGCGCGTTCACGCCGACGGGGAGGTCGCCGTTGCCGAGGTCGGTGCCGTAGAGCACGTGCCCGCCCGCGGCCCGGAACCTCGCGAGGTTGGCGACGGCGACGTCGTGCACGGCGCCTCCTCGGCCGTGACCGTGGATGTCGAGGGTGCTGATCCAGCTGGTGCGTGCCGCCAGACGCTCGACGAGGTCGTCGTCGAGTCGTTCGCTGAAGGGCGTGTGCGCGAGGCGGGCGACGCCGGCGTCGAGGGCGCGGCGCGCCTGCCCGGCGCCCTGCACGTGGGCGACCGGCACGAGCAGCCGATCGGTCGCCGCGTCGACGATCGTCCGCAGCGTGACGTCGGTGAACACCGGACCGGCATCGGAGTTGAGGCTGATCTTGACGAACGACGCGCCCAGGTCGTGCATCCGCTCGACCTCCCGCCGAGCGCCCGCCGGGTTCGAGACGACGACGGCCGCCGTGTCGGGTGCCCACTCGGACCGGCTGGGATAACCGCCCGGCGGGCACAGCAGGCCGCCCGCCACGCGCACCTCGGGCCACCGCTGGTCCAGGCGCCCGTGCTCGGGCCAGAGCGAGGCCTCGTCGGGATCCCAGCCGAGATCGTCGACGCGCGCGATGCCGCCGGAGGCGAGAGCGGTCGGGTCGATCAGCCCGAGATGCACGTGCGAGTCGGTGAACGGCGCGAGCAGCGTTCCGGGCAGATGCGGCAGCCCCGCGTGCACCGCCCGGGGAGGGCCGAGCAGGTCGATATCGTCGGTCACACGCACGAGCGAGCGACCCGACCACCCGCCCGACCAGGCGTGATCGACCGTGACGAACCGCGCCTCCCGAGTCATGCGTCGACCCTATGCCGCCCGGGTGCGCGAACGGCGATCCGCCCGCCCCCATTCACAGGAGCGGGCGGATCAGGCGGGCAGGGGAGGAGGCGCGGGTCGCGTGGCCCCGCGCCGGTCGCGACTCAGCCGGGCAGCACGGCGCGGCTGCACCGCGCCACGTACGGCACGCGGACGACGTCGAGGCCGCGGGTGTCGGGGTGCGTGTCGAGCAGGTGCTCGACCCGGGCCAGGAGCTCGGTGCGTTCGGCCGGCGACAGCGTGATGACGTAGCTGCGCGAGGCGATCATGTCGAGGAACTCCTCGCGCGTCATCTCGTGCACCCACTCGACGTCGTGCCGCTCGATCGGGCCGAACGGCGCCCCGACGGGAGGGGCGTCCGACTGCAGGTCGCGTTCGCGCGGCTGACGCATGACCCGGCTGAGCTCGGCCACCCAGGGCACGCTCTCGTCGCGGATGTTCCAGATCAGCGCGAGGGTGCCGCCCGGGCGGAGCACGCGCGCGACCTCGGGGACGGCCCGCACGGGGTCGACCCAGTGCCAGGCCTGCGCGACGAAGACGGCGTCGACCGACGCATCGTCGAGCGGGATCGACTCGGCCGAGCCCGCGACCGACGTCGCCGCCGGCACGACCCGCTCGAGCTGTTCGCGCATCCCCTCCGAGGGCTCGACGGCCGTCACCGAGGGCACCGTGTCGAGCAGCACCCGGGTCAGCTTGCCCGTGCCCGCACCGAGGTCGACGACGTGACAGGCGCCGCTCGGGAGGAGCCACTCGACGGCTGCCGTCGGATACGACGGTCGGCCGCGCTCGTACACGTCGGCCGCGAGGCCGAACGACGAGGCGAGATCGGAGTCGGGGTGAGCCGGGTCGAACCCGTGCTGAACTGGTTGATGCGTCACCGGCATACTGTCGCACGACTCATTGCGTCACAGTGCGACTGTTACGTCGCGTGGAGGGGAGCATGTATCGAATGACCCCACCACTGACCTCTCCACAACCGCTCCGCGTGGTCGCCGTGTCGGGAACCCTGAGCACGCCGTCCAAGACCGACGCCCTCGTCGACGCCATCCTGGACGAGCTGGCCGAGGTGCTGCCGATCGAGCGGCACGTCATCCGCGTGAGCGAGCTGGGCCCGCTCTTCGCCGGGGCGCTCACCCGCGACCAGCTCGACGAACGGGTCGAGCGCGAGCTGCGAGCCATCGAGTCCGCCGACCTGCTGATCGCCGCCTCGCCCGTCTACCGCGCCTCCTTCACCGGGCTGTTCAAGCACCTGTTCGACTTCGTCGAGCAGTACGCCCTCGTCGACACGCCCGTGCTGCTGGCCGCGACCGGCGGCAGCGAGCGGCACGCGCTGATCCTCGAGCACTCGATGCGACCGCTCTTCGGGTTCTTCCAGGCGCTGACCCTGCCGCTCGGGGTCTACGCGCACGCCAGCGACTTCACGGATCGGCGGGTGACGGCGCCTCTGCTGCAGGAGCGCATCCGCAACGCCATCGCCCGCGGTCTGCCGCTCATCCGCTCGAGCATCGCCGAGAAGGAGCGCATCGAACGCGAGCTGCTCGGCGAACGGGTCGACGAGGTCGCGCCCGAGCTCGAGGGGGCCGCGGCGGGGCCGACCCGCCTGTTCAGCTGAGGACTGCGCTGGTGGTGGACCGCGCGCGGGAGGAACCGTCTGTACCGGACGGTATCGTCTTGTCATGACCGATCCGACGACTCCCCGCGACGAGGCGGTCGCCCGCGCCGAGCTCCGCGACGACGAGGCCCGGCGGCTGCTCGGCATGCTGTCGGCGGGCACGCTGCCCGCCCGTGCGCAGCAGTGGATGACCGACGGGCTCGAGCATCCCTCGCTCACCGTGTTGGCGGGTGCGCTGACCAGCACCGACGAGCGACGGGCTGCGCTGCTCGCCGAGGCGGCCGAGTCGTTCGGACTCGGTTTCGCGTCGGTCAAGGCGGCGCGGGCGTATCACGGCGAGCGGATCGTCGCGTCGATGACGGCCGCCTCCGCATCGTCGGACGCCCTCGGCTACTCCAACAGCTTCACGGACACCATCGAGGAGTCGGTGCGGGACAGCATCTCGCGCCTGTTCCGGCCCCGCGGCTGAGCGGCCCAGCCACCGCGTCCGCCGAGACGCCGCGAAGTCGCCGAGACCCCCGTGCGCGCACAGGGGTCTCGGCGACCGACCGGGGTCTCGCGGCGCGCGGCGCGCGCTACGCCTTGCCGACCTCGAGCTCGACGACCGCCCACGACAGGGCCGGCAGCGTCAGGCGCGCCGAGCCCTCGTCGACGGTGACGCCCTCGAGGGGCACGAGGCCGACGGCGTCCTGCGCCTGCTCGGTGTTCGAGGTGAAGCGGTCCCCGCCCTCGGGCACGGTGAGCAGCTCGGCGCGCGTGACGCGTGCGCCCGAGAACCCGCGCAGCGCGATCTCGACGTCGGCCGCCTCGTCCAGCCCGCGGTTCGCGAGGAAGAACGCGACCCGCCCCGTCTCCTCGTCGTAGGTCGAGCTCACGTCGACGAGATCGGCGTCGCCGTACTTGGCCGTGTCGACCTTGTCGCTCGTCACGAGCGTGCGGAGGATCTGCCCCGACGCCAGCGCGGCCATCCGCGCGAACGGCCAGAAGATCGTCTGACGCCACGCCGGCCCGCCCTGCTCGCTGCGGATGGGGGCGATCACGTTGACCAGCTGCGCCTGGTTCGCGATCTTGACCCGGTCGCCGTGGCGCAGCAGCGAGTTCAGGAACGTCCCGACGACGACGGCGTCCGTGACGTTGTACTGGTCCTCGATCAGACGCGGGTGCTCGACCCAGCCCTTCGAGACGTTGTGCGGCTGGTCGTCGGTGTCGAGGCCGGTCTGGTACCAGACGTTCCACTCGTCGAACGAGATGTCGACCTGCTTCGTGTGCTTGCCCGCCGCCTTGACGCCGTCGATGGTCGAGACGACCTCGTCGATGAAGGCGTCCATGTCGACGGCCGTCGCCAGGAAGCTCTTCGCGTCGCCGTCGTGCTCCTGGTAGTAGGCGTGCATCGAGACGTACTCGACCTCGTCGTAGGCGTGCGTCAGGACCTCGTGCTCCCAGGCCCCGAAGGTGGGCATGCCGCGACCCGAGCTGCCGACCGCGACGAGCTCGATGGTCGGGTCGACGAACTTCATCGCCTTCGCGGCCTCCTGAGCCAGGCGGCCGTACTCGGTGGCGGTCTTGTGGCCGATCTGCCAGGGGCCGTCGAGCTCGTTGCCGAGGCACCAGAGCTTGATGTCGAAGGGGTCCTTCGCGCCGTTGGCGATGCGGCGGTCGCTCAGCGCGGTGCCGCCGGCGTGGTTGGAGTACTCGACGAGCTCGCGGGCCGCGTCGACGCCGCGGGTGCCGAGGTTCACGGCCTCCATGACCTCGGTGCCGGCCAGCTTCGACCATTCGACGAACTCGTGCAGGCCGAACGCGTTCGACTCGACCGTGTGCCAGGCGCCGTCGAGGCGGCGAGGCCGCTGGTCGACGGGGCCGACGCCGTCCTCCCAGTTGTAGCCCGAGACGAAGTTGCCGCCGGGGTAGCGGATGACGGTGGCGCCGAGCTCCTTGGTGAGCTCGAGCACGTCGTGGCGGAAGCCGTTCTCGTCGGCGGTCGCGTGACCGGGCTCGTAGATGCCGGTGTAGACGCAGCGGCCCATGTGCTCGACGAACGAGCCGAAGATGCGGCGGGGGACCTCGCCGATCGTGAACTCGCGGTCGACGGTGATGCGGGCGGTGGACATGGTGCTCCTCAGGAGGTCGTGGCGTGCGGTGTCGGTGGTGCGGTCTGTCGGGAGGGGACGGGGAGGCGCGGGTCGGTCACTGCCCCCCGAAGCCGGTGGTCGAGATGCCCTTGATGATCTGCCGCTGGAAGAACAGGAACACCAGGATGAGGGGCAGCGCCGCGAGGATCGCCGATGCCATGTTCTGCGCGTACTGGATGCCGTAGGCGCTCTCGATCGTCTGCAGGCCGACCGGCAGGGTCAGCAGGGCGGCGTCGTTCGTGACGATGAAGGGCCAGAGGAAGTTGTTCCAGGCGCCGATGAACACGAAGATCGAGACGGCCCCGAGGATGGGGCGCGACAGCGGCAGCAGGATCGTGAAGAACACCCGGATGCGGCCGGCGCCGTCGACCCGCGCGGCGTCCTCGAGCTCGATGGGCACCTGGTCGAAGAACTTCTTGAGCACGAAGACCATGGCCGGCGCGATGGCCTGCGGCAGGATCACGCCCCAGTACGTGTCGACCATGTTGAAGGCGAGCATCTGGTAGAACAGCGGCACGATCAGCACCTGCGGCGGGATGATGATCGACGCGATGGTGGCGACGTAGAGCCACTTCTTGCCGGCGAAGTCGAGGCGTGAGAAGGCGTAGGCCACCAGCGCAGACGTCGCGACGACGATCAGCGTGATGACGATCGACGTGAACAGGCTGTTGAAGAGCCACGTGGGGATGTTCCCCTGGGCCAGCACGGCGCGGTAGGCGTCGAGCGTGAAGCCTCCGGCGGGGAGCCAGGTCTGCGGTGTCGCCGCGGCGTCGGCCTCGCTCTTGAACGAGGTCGACAGCGACCAGAGGAACGGCAGCAGCCAGAGCGCGGCCAGCACGATCAGGACCACCACGCTGACGACGGCGAGCGGGCCGAAGCGGCGCTGGCCCGGCTTGTGCGGGCGCCGGGCGCGCTCGGCGGTGGGGGCGCGGAGTCCGCTGCCCGGGGCGACGGCGGGGGCGGTCATCGCTGGGCTCCTTTCCGGCGCTGCGCGGCGATGGCGAACTGCGCGACCGAGATGACGATGATCAGGGCGAAGAAGATGTACGAGATGGCCGACGAGTAGCCGAAGCGGTAGCCGGTGAAGCCGGTGTCGAAGATGTACTGCACCGCCGAGCGGGTGCTGCCCGCCGGTCCGCCGGTGGTCATCTGGTAGATCTGGTCGAAGACCTTGAGCGAGGCCAGCACCTGCAGGATGACGATCAGGCCGGTGGTCGGGCCGAGCTGCGGGATGGTGATCGACAGCAGCGACCGCCAGCGTCCGGCGCCGTCGAGCGACGCCGCCTCGTACTGCTGGTCGGGGATGTTCTGCAGCGCCGCCAGGTACAGCAGGAAGTTGAAGCCGACGGTCCACCAGACGGTGGTCGCGACGACGGCGATCATGGCCGTGTTCGGATCCTGCAGCCAGGCCGGCTGCGGCAGGCCGACGGTGGCGAGGACGTTGTTGATCGGCCCGAGCGTCGGGCTGTAGAGCTGGATCCAGAACAGCGAGACGACGGTCGACGCGAGCAGGTACGGCAGGAAGAAGCTCAGCCGCCAGAGCCACTGACCCGGCAGCCCCGTGTTGACCAGCAGGGCGAGCAGCAGGGCGATGACGACCAGCGGGATCGTGCTCAGCACCGTGAACCACAGCGTGTTGGCCATCGAACGCCACATGTCGCCGTCGGCGAAGGCCTCGGCGTAGTTCGCGACGCCGATCAGCTCGCCGCCCGAGCCGGTGAGGCTCTGCCCGGTGAAGCTGAGGTACAGCCCGTGGATGACGGGCCAGACGAGGAACAATCCAAACAGGATGGCGAACGGGGCGGCGAACCCCCAGCCGATCCGGTTGTCTTTGTGGGCGCCGGGCTTCAGGCGCGAACCGGTCCGCACCCGCTCGGGCGCCGCCGATCGCGTCGTCGTGCCGGCGCCGGCCCCGCGGGCCTTGACCGTCGTGGTGGTCACAGGTCGACTCCTTCGTCGTCGTGTGTCATGGGGTGGTGCGGTGTCGCGACGGGCGATGTCCGCTGGTGACGCGCCTCCTGAAGGGCCGGAGCCGAGGAGGCGCGGGTCGGCCCGCTCACACCGGCGCCGGCCGCGAGAGCTGCGTGTTGACGCGGTTCACGAACGCGCGCATGCCCGCCGCGGCGTCGTTCTTCGACAGCACGACGGATTGGACGTTGTCGAGGAAGTACGTCTGGAAGTCCGACCCCGAGCCCGTGAACCAGGCGGGCGGGTCGTAGTTGAGGTACTGCGCCGCCTCGGCGTAGTTCGCCTGGGGCTGCAGCTCGGCGTACGCGGAGCTGTCGACGACGGGACCGTAGGCGGGGATGTGCCCGGCCTCGGCCCACGAGATGGAGTCCTTCAGGATGGTCGACACCATCTTGTAGACGTCTTCGCGCTTGACGTCGTCGACCTCGCTCTGCCGCGGCAGCACGAACGAATGCGAGTCCGCGTAGACGGCCGGCGTGCCGAAGAGGGTCGGGATGATGCCGGCGTCGAAGGGGATCCCGGCGTTCTGGGCGCTCGGGACCTCCCACACCCCGGTGAAGAGCATCCCGCTCTCGCCGCTGACGAACTCGGCGATGCCCGACTGGATGTCGCTCGCGGTGGCCATGGCCGTGCCGTCGGTCATCTTCTGCATGAACTCGAGCGCGGTGACCGCCGCGGCCTCGTCGTACTCGACCGTGCCGCCCTCGGTGAGCACCATGTCGGCGCCCTGCTGCTTGTAGAACGTGTAGAACATGCGCCAGAGCTGGGCGCCGTCGTTGAGGTAGCCCCACGAGGCGCCGTGCTTGCCGGTGACCGCCTGCATGGCGTTCGCGACCTCGAGGAACTGCTCGGGGCTCGTGATGTCGACGAGGCGTCCGTCGCCGCCGAGGGCCCCGGCCTTCTCGGCGATCTCCGTGTTGTACAGCAGGATGAACGGGTGCGAGTCGAGCGCGACCGAGAAGAGCCTGTCGCCGCTGAAGCCGGCCTTCCAGACGGCGGGGGCGAAGTCCTGCTCGCGCACGCCGTACGAGGCGAGCTTGTCGACGTCCCACGGGTCGAGCAGCCCGCCGGGGGCGTAGCCCGGGACCCGCGACGCGTGCATGATGGCGACGTCGGGGGCGCGGCCCCCGGCCGAGGCCATCGCGAGCTTGGTGTAGTACGGCGTGCCCCAGGCGAGCACCGTCTGGGTCGCCCGGAACTCGGGGTTCTGGGCGTTGGCCTGATCGATCAGGGCGGACATCTTGATGCCGTCGCCCCCGCTCAGCAGGTGCCAGAAGCTGAGGTCGGCGACTGCGCCGGAGCCGGAGACGGCGCCGGTCGAGCAGCCGGCGAGGCCGCCGACGGCGAACGCGCCGCCGAGGATGGCGGCCCCGCCCACCAGCAGGTTCCGGCGGCTGAGGCCGTGGGCCGGGGGCGTCTCGCTCGGTGCGCCGGGCGTCGCTGAACGTGGGGTCATCGGTGTCACTCCTTCGTGAATCGTCGACTGCCGACAGCATTACATCGTTGTAACCGATGCGCAAGAGCGGGCTGCGAGTTCGGTCCGCCCCATGGCGCGGGCCGAGGAGGCGCGGGTCAGGGCAGTCCGAGGAGGCGCAGCCCGGCCGCCGCCGCAGCCCCCGCGACGACCACGACGAGGAAGGGCGCACGGAGCACGAGTGCGATCCCCGCGGCGACCAGCGCCCCGAGTCGGGCGTCGAGCACGAGCTGCTGGCCCGTCGCCACCGTGTTGGCGATCGTCAGCGAGGCAAGGAGCCCGATCGTGAGGGTGCCGGCGACCCGCGCGACGCGTGGGTCCGACAGCAGCGACCGCGGCACGAGGTAGCCGCTGAGCTTCGTGAGGTACGCGACCACGCAGGCGACGCCGATCCAGATCCAGGTGCTCACACCGCGCCTCCTCGGTGCTCGCCGGCGTCGTCGGCCGGCCCCTCGGACGCGTCCGCGCCCACCACGCGGCCGTGGCCGCTTCCGGCCCGGCCGCCGGACCAGCCGAGACCGGCGGCGACGACGGCGGCCAGCACGATCGGCACGCCCGGCGGCGCGAAGGGCACGGCGATCACGGTCACCAGCGCGCAGGCGACGGCGACCGCGCCCGCGTCCCGCGTGCGGAGGCGGGGCCAGAGCAGGGCCAGGAACGCGGCGACGGCCGCTCCGTCGAGGCCCCAGCGACGGGGATCGCCGAGCGCGTCGCCGGCGAGGGCGCCGATCAGCGTGAAGAGGTTCCAGAGCAGGAAGACGCCTACGCCGGCGACCCAGAACCCGCGGCGCTGCTCGACCGGGTCGGACTGACCGGTGCTCGTCGCGAGCGACTCGTCGATGGTCACCTGGGCGGCCAGCGGGCGGAGCAGACCGCGCGGGCGCAGCAGCGCATTCAACTGCATGCCGTAGATCGCGTTGCGGACGCCGAGCAGCGCGGCGGCCCCGGCGGCGGCGGACCCTGCGCCCCCGCCGGCGATCACCCCGACGAACGCGAACTGCGAGCCGCCCGAGAACAGCAGCAGGCTGAGCACGCAGGCCTGCGCGGTCGTCAAGCCCGAGGCGACGGCGAGGGCGCCGAACGAGACCCCGTAGAGTCCCGTCGCGACGGCGATCGAGACGCCGACCCGGACACCGGGGGAGCGGCGCAGCGGCAGAGGGGCTGCGGGCGTCGACACGCTCCCAGCGTAGGGGTGGGAGCGGGCGGATGACTCCCGGCGTCTCCCGCCCGAGCCGGCCGCCGGGCGCGCGGGGCCTACGGCGTGGGCATGCCGCCGTCGACGTGCAGCGTCTCGCCGACGACGTAGCTCGACTCGCCCGACGCGAGGAACACGTAGGCGGGGGCGAGCTCGGCCGGCTGACCCCAGCGGCCCAGGGCCGTCTGGCTGCCGACGTCGGGGAGCGCATCCGACGGCTGACCGCCGGCGGGCTGCAGGGGAGTCCAGATCGGGCCGGGCGCGACCGCGTTGACGCGGATCCCCTTGGGGGCCAGCTGCATCGCGAGGCCCTTCGAGAAGGTGTTGATCGCGGCCTTCGTCGAGGCGTAGTCCACGAGCATCGGGGCGGGCTGGTACGCCTGGATCGACGTCGTGTTGATGATGGTCGACCCGGGGGCGAGGTGCGGCAGGGCGGCCTTCGTGATCCAGAACATGGCGTAGACGTTGGTCTTGTAGGTGTCGTCGAAGTTCTCGTCGTCGAGGTCGGCGAAGTCCTCGACGTGCTGCTGCTTGCCGGCGTTGTTCACGAGGATGTCGAGCCCGCCGAGACCGTCGACGGCCTTCTGCACGAGGTCGAGGCAGACCTGGCGGTCCTTGATGTCGCCCGGCAGGGCGACGGCCTTGCGGCCGGCGGCCTCGATGAGTCCGACGATGCGCTGGGCGTCCTCCTCCTCCTCGGCGAGGTAGCTGATGGCGACGTCGGCGCCCTCGCGGGCGTAGGCGATGGCGACGGCCGCGCCGATCCCCGAGTCGCCGCCGGTGACGAGCGCCTTGCGGCCCTCGAGGCGACCCGAGCCGCGATAGGTCTCCTCGCCGTGGTCGGCGGGCGAGCTGAGCTCCTCGTCGGTGCCGGCGCCCTCGAGGTACTGGGCCTTCGGGGTGATGTCGGCGAACTTCTTGGTGGGGTCTTCGAATGCGTACTGGTCTGCGGACATGGTGGAGCCTCTCGATCTCGGCAGGGGAGGTCCGACGGTAGGCCTCGCCGCGCCTCCTCGTCAGGGGTCGCTGAAGAACGGCCGTCGTCTATCCCGACGACGAACGGAACGGCCGGAGGCGCGGGTCGACCCGGGCGCTCGGCCCGCCGGTCAGCGTCGCGGAGCCGTGCTCGCTCTCGCGACGATCGTGTGCGGGATGATCGCGAGCTCCGGCGGCCGGTCGCGGTCGGCGATGCGGGCGGCGAGCAGCTCGAGGGTGCGGACGGCGAACAGTCTCTTGTCGAGGGCCACGGTGGTGAGCGGCGGCAGGACGAAGCGGCCGTCGGTGATGTCGTCGAATCCGGCGACCGACACGTCGTCCGGCACGCGGAGGCCCGCCGACCAGAGCGCGTGCACGGCGCCGATGGCCAGCGAGTCGGTGAAGCAGAAGAGCGCGTCGGGTGCGTCGTGCCGGGCGAGGGCCTCGGTCACGGCGGCGGAGGCGGCGGCGGGCGACCACGCGTCGCACGACCAGCGAAGGCCCTCGTCGACCGCGAGGCCGGCGGCGGCCATGGCCTCGGTCCAGCCCTGGGTGCGGGCGCGCGCCGTCGCCGTGTCGAAGTCGCGGCCCGAGCTGCCGAGCACGGCGATGCGTCGATGACCGAGTCCGATCAGGTGCTCGGTCATGTCGCGGGCGGCCGAGACGCTGTCGACGCGCACCTGGTCGACGAGGGTCTGCTCGACCTCGCCGATCACGACGAGCGGGGGCAGGCTCTCGGCGCCGACGATGGCGCTCTCGTCGAGGCTGGTCGGGTTCAGCACGAGACCGTCGACGAGGTGCTCCTTGCCGCGCAGCAGCAGCTCGCCCTCGCGTTCGGGTCGCATGCCGGTCTGCTCGAGCTGCACCGACCAGCCGCGCTCGTGCGCGACCTCGACGAACCAGTGCGACATCTCGGCGCTGTACGGGGTGGTGAGGTCCGGGAACGCCAGCGCGATCGACCCGGTGCGTCCGTTGCGGAGCCCCCGCGCGCTGAGATTCGGCACGTAGTCGAGCTCCGTCAGCGCCTGCTCGACGCGCTCGCGGGTCTCGGGTCGTACGAACACGACCCCGTTGATCACGTTCGACACGGTCTTCGGCGAGACCCCGGCGAGGGTCGCCACGTCCTTCACCGTCGCACGCATGCGCCAAGGCTAGCGGCGGCCGCGAGACCCCGGGAACCCGCCCGGACCCCGGCGTGCGCGGCGGGGTCCGGGCGGATTCGGACGGTCTCGTCGTACTGGCCGCTCAGGCGGAGGCGAGCACCTTGACGATGCGCTGCAGCGAGACGCTCTCGCTCGGCCGCAGGTCCTGGGCGAACAGGCTGAGCCGGAACTCCTCGAGCATCCACCGGGCCCGGACGAGCGCAGGAGGCGCGGTGCCGGTCGGAGGGAACGTCCCGCCGGCCGACTCGTACCGCTCGGTCGCCTGCTGCACCTCGCTCAACCAGACGCGGTCGCGCTGCGGGTTCTCGAGCAGCTTCGTCGTCCGTCGGGCGATGCCCACGAGGTACACGGGCACCCGCTGGAGCTGCTGCAGCCCGGTCGCCGACACGAAGCCCGGGTAGACGAGCCGGTCGCGCTGCTGGCGCATGTCGGTCAGGGCCGCGAGCAGATTCATCGACGTCGCGCCCTTCAGCGCCTTGTCGGCGTCGCGCGCGGCGGTCAGGGTGCGGGCGACGAGCGACACGGTCTGGAACATCTGATCCATGACCGCGCTCGAGACCCGGTCGCGGGTCGAGAGGAACTCCTTCTTCGTCATCACCATGCCGTCGGGCTTCACCCGGAACAGGACGTCGTCGACGACGGCGACGAGGCAGTCCGCGAACAGCGCCGCCGTGTTCTGGTACGGGCTCGTCGCGAGGATCAGCTTCTCGGGGCTCGTCAGATGCTGCTGCACGTACGCCACCGGCGAGGGTGTCGCGAGCATGAGCAGCCGCCGGACGCCCTTCGGCGTCGCGAGGGCCTGATCGGCCGGGGTGGCCATGAGCGTGATCGAGACGGAGTCGCCGTGGTCGACGAGGGCCGGGTAGGCGCGGATGACGGTGTCGCCGTGCCGCGTGTCGACGACCGCGGGCAGCTCGTCGAAGTCCCACGACGTGATGCCGGCGCGCTCGAGCGAGTTCGCGGGGCGCTGGTCGGCCTCGGCGACCCGACCCGGGCCTCCTCGGCTCCCGCGGCCGCGCGCGTCGCGTCCGCCGCCCTGCGTGACCCGCGCGACGCTGTCGCGCGTGGCGTCGCGGAGACGGTGCTGCAGCGCCTCGAGGTCCTCGTCGGCGCCGACGGCCCGCCCGCGGTCGTCGACGACCGCGTACGTCACCCGGAGGTGCGCGGGCACCCGGGCGAGATCGAAGTCGTCGGCCGAGACCGGCGTGTAGGTGAGCTTCTTGATGACCGCGGCGAGGGTCGCCGTGAACGGCTCGGACACGTCGGTCGGCGGAGCGTCGGGCAGCTCGTCGGTGATCCGCTTCGCCCAGTCGGCGGCGGGGACGACGTTCTTGCGGATCTGCTTCGGCAGCGACTTGATGAGCGAGGTGACCAGCTCGTCGCGGAGGCCCGGCACCTGCCAGTCGAAGCCGACCGGCCGCAGGCGCGGCAGCAGAGGCAGGGGCACGACGACCGTCACGCCGTCGTCGTCGGCGCCGGGTTCGAACTTGTAGCGCAGCGTGAGCGTCTGGTCGCCCTGCTGCCAGGTGCTCGGGAACCCCTGCTCGTCGACGTCGGGCTCGTCGTCGCCCAGCAGGTCGGCGGCGGTCATGGTCAGCAGGTCGGGCGTCTCGGTCCTCGCCTTGCGCCACCAGCCCTCGAAGTCGCGCGTGCTGGCGACGTCGGCGGGGATGCGGCGCTGGAAGAACTCGAACGCCGCGTCGCCGTCGACGAGGATGTCGCGGCGGCGCGTCCGCTCCTCGACCTCGGTCAGCTCGCGGATCAGCCGCTGGTTCTGCTGCTCGAAGGCCTGGCGGGACTCCCAGTCGCCCTCGACCAGGGCGTGCCGGATGAACAGCTCGCGCGCGTAGGCCGGGTCGATGCGCGAGAACTGGATGCGCCTCCTCGGCACGATCGGGACGCCGTAGAGCGTGACGCGCTCGTAGGCGACGACCGCGCCCTGCTTCTTCTCCCAGTGGGGTTCGCCGTAGCTGCGCTTGACGAGGTCGGGGGCGAGCGGCTCGGCCCACGCGGGGTCGATGGCGCCGTTCACGCGGGCGAAGAGGCGGCTCGTCTCGACGAGTTCGGCGCTCATGATGGCCGCCGGCTGCTTCTTCGCGAGGGCGCTGCCCGGGAACACCACGAAGCGCGACTGACGGGCGCCGACGTAGTCCTTCTTCTGCGGGTCGAACAGGCCGATCTGGCTGAGCAGGCCGGCGAGCAGGCTGCGGTGCACGCCGTCGGGGTTCGTGCTGCGCTCGCCGATGTGCAGACCGAGAGGGCGGGAGGCGCGCGACAGCTGGCGGTAGACGTCCTGCCATTCGCGGATCCGCAGGTAGTTCAGGAACTCGTCGCGGCAGAGGCGCTTGAAGGCGTTGCCGCTGAGCTCCTTCTGCTTGTCCTCGAGGTGGTTCCAGAGGTTCAGCAGGGTCATGAAGTCGCCGGCCGGGTCGCGGAACCGCGCGTGCTTCTCGTCGGCCTGCGCGCGCCTCTCGAGCGGACGCTCGCGAGGGTCCTGGATGCTGAGGGCGGCGACGATGGCGAGCACCTCGCGGGTCGTGCCGTGGGTCTTCGACTCGACGACCATGCGGGCCAGCCGGGGGTCGATCGGCAGGCGGGTCAGCTGCTTGCCGACGCGGGTGATCTGCCCGCCCTGGGTCACGGCACCGAGCTCGCGGAGGAGGTCGAGGCCGTCCTTGATGCCGCGGGAGTCCGGCGGCTGCAGGAACGGGAACGCCGCGATGTCGCCGAGGTCGAGCGAGATCATCTGCAGGATGACCGCGGCGAGGTTCGTGCGGAGGATCTCGGGCTCGGTGTACTCGGGGCGCTTCTCGAAGTCGGTCTCGCTGTAGAGACGGATCGCGATGCCGCTGCTCGTGCGGCCCGAGCGGCCCGAGCGCTGATTCGCGCTGGCCTGCGAGATGGCCTCGATCGGGAGGCGCTGCACCTTGGCACGGGTCGAGTAGCGGCTGATGCGGGCGGTGCCGGCGTCGATCACGTACTTGATGCCCGGCACGGTGAGGCTGGTCTCGGCGACGTTGGTCGCGAGGACGATGCGTCGCCGCGTGCCCGCGGTCGTGCTGGGCCGGAAGACCCGGTGCTGATCGGCTGCGCTGAGGCGGCCGTAGAGCGGCAGGACCTCGGTGTGCGGGAGGTTGCGACCGCGGATGCTCTCCTCCGCGTCGCGGATCTCGTTCTCGCCGCTGAGGAACACGAGCACGTCGCCCGAGCTCTCGCCGGCGAGCTCGTCGAGCGCCTCGTTGATGCCCTGGAGGTAGTCCTTGTCGTCGGCGCGCTGCCGTCCGCCGGAGCCGGAGCCGGAGCCGGGCCCGGGGCCGGAGCGGGACCCGGAGGACGGGCCGCGCCGCGCCTCCCGCCGGTCGTCGTCCTCGTCGTCGTCGAGGTCGTCGTCGTCGTCGCCGGCCGCGTCGTCGGCGACGAGGGGGCGGTAGCGGACCTCGACGGGGTAGGTGCGGCCCGAGACCTCGACGATGGGGGCGTCGCCGAAGTGGCGCGAGAACGACTGCGGGTCGATCGTGGCGCTGGTGATGATGAGCTTGAGGTCGGGGCGACGCGGCAGCAGCTGCTTGAGGTAGCCGAGCAGGAAGTCGATGGTGAGGCTGCGCTCGTGGGCCTCGTCGATGATGATCGTGTCGTAGCGCTCGAGGTCGCGGTCGAAGTGGATCTCGTTCAGCAGGATGCCGTCGGTCATCAGCTTGATCTGCGTGTCGGCGCCCACCCGGTCGTCGAAGCGGACCTGGTAGCCGACGACGCCGCCGACCTCGTCGCCGAGCTCCTCCGCGATGCGCTCGCTGATGGTGCGGGCGGCGATGCGGCGGGGCTGCGTGTGCCCGATCTTCGTGCGGCCGAGCTCGAGGCAGATCTTCGGCAGCTGCGTGGTCTTCCCCGAGCCGGTGGCGCCGGCGACGATGATGACCTGGTTGTCGCGGATCGCGGCGGAGATGTCGTCGCGCCGCTGGCTGACCGGCAGCTCGGCCGGGTACGTGATGGTGGGGATCATGGGCGTTCCAGCTTAAGCGGTCGTGCGCCCTCCCCCGGCGCGCGGGGGCGGGCGTTCTCCCCAGGCGGAACGGGGCCGAGGAGGCGCGGATCGGCCCTGCCCGCAGTCTCGAGTCATGCCTGCCTCCTGCGACGAGCCGCTCGCCTCGCGTCTCCTGCCGACGATGAGTTCCGCAGGGGAGTGCCTGCGTCTGGCCGGTGATGCGCGGGCGTGCGAGCTGCGGGCGTACGAGTCGTCGGCGGCGACGAGGGCGGCGGCGGGTTCGTGTGCCTGCTGGGGCGCTATTACGCGTGGATGCGTAGCGAGGGACGGGACGGGGCGGGGGCGGGTGGCTCGGAGGTGGAGTGGTGTGTTCGCTGGGGCGCTAGTACGCGTGGATGCGCAGCGGGGGTCGTGGCATGCCTGGCGGGGTGTCGCGAGGTGCGCGTCGCTGCGCGGCTCCGCGGAGCACGGGCGGGCTTCGGAGAGGCGGGCTGCGCATGTGTGCGTAATAGTCTCCGCGACGACGGACCTCCTGCTGCTCCGGGCGGCCTCCGCCGCCGCGAGCGATGCTGAGGGCGACGCCGTGCTCAGCGCCGTGACGGACGCCCCGCGCGACCCTGCGAGAGCGGCTCCGTGAGTCCGCGCGGTGGGCGCTCACGCCGCGTGAGCCCGTTCGTCGTCCTGTCCGACCCCGTGCGCCACGAGATCGTCGAGCTGCTGTGCCGGGGTGCGGCGTCGTCAGGCGACATCGCCACGATGATCCACGACTCGACCGGCAAGGGATGGTCGAGCGTCTCGCACCACCTCGGCGTCCTCCGCGAGTCCGGCTTCACCCTGGTCCTCGAGGATGGTCCCACCCGATACCACTTCCTGGCCGACGCCTGGCTCGACCTCGTCGATCAGGCGGTCGACGAGTGGCGCGACGTCTGGTCGGAGGGTGGAGCCGACCGGGAACTCGGTTGGGTCGTCCCGGTCCACCGGCTCCGCGTCCGCCGCGGCGTGGTGACGGAACCGGAGCCCTCCGCGACGTCCGCTCCTCTCCGCTCGGCTCGGCCCGGGGCGGGCCGACTGAATCTCAGCGAGCGCGGAATCGGGCGCAGCCCGTGGGCGCGGGACGCCGACGGGGGTGGCGGATTCGAGTGATGGCGGAGGCCGTGCCTCCCGGGTGGGGGTCTGTGGGGGGACGTACTATCCTGCGAGGATCACTCGTCAACGGAGACGGAGAACACCCGAACATGAGCACCCCCTCTCGCGCGACCGCATCGGTCGCCGCGATCCTGGCCGAGTCCGCGACGCGTTTCGCGGACGACATCGCGGTGATCGTGGGAGCCGAGCGCACCTCCTACGCCGACCTCTGGCAGCAGACCCTCGCCTACGCCGGCGCCCTCCGCGCCAAGGGGGTCCGCGAGGGCGACCGCGTCGCCATGCTCGTGCCCAACGTCGCGGACTTCCCCCGCGTGTACTACGCGACGCTCGCCCTCGGCGCCGTCGCCGTGCCCGTCCACGCGCTGCTGAAGCGCCACGAGATCGAGTACGTGCTCCGCGACAGCGGCTCGACCATCCTCGTCTGCGCCGCCCCGCTGCTCGCCGAGGGCGCCGCCGGCGCCTCGCTCGCCGGCGTCGACGTCGTCACCGTGCTCGCCCCGGGAAGCCCCGTCGACCCGCACGGCACCGGGCACGACCGGCTCGAGGCGCTCGCCGAGACCGCCGAGCCGCTCGACACCTACGTGCCCCGCGACCCGTTCGACACCGCGACGATCCTCTACACGAGCGGCACGACCGGCAAGCCGAAGGGGGCCGAGGGGTCGCACTTCGCGCTCATCGAGCAGGTCAACACCAACCTGATGAGCACCTTCGACATGCGACGCGGCGACGTGCTGCTCGGCGCCCTCCCGCTGTTCCACACCTTCGGTCAGACCTGCACCATGAACACCGGTCTGCGGGCCGGCGCGACCATCGTCATGCTGCCGCGCTTCGACGGCGACGCCGCCCTCGCGGCCATGGTCGAGCACGAGTGCGCCATCTTCATGGGCGTCCCGACGATGTACATGGCGCTCCTCGACGCGGCCACGCGCTCCGACGCCCGACCGACCCTCCGGTACGCCGTCTCGGGCGGAGCCTCGCTGCCGCTCGCCGTGCTGCAGCGCTTCGAGCAGGTCTTCGGTGCACCGCTGCACGAGGGGTACGGACTGACCGAGACCTCGCCGGTCGCGACCTTCAACCACGTCGGGCGCACACCGCGGCCGGGCACCATCGGCACCCCGATCTGGGGCGTCGACGTCGAGATCGCCGACCCCGGCGTCCTCGACTCCATCGCGCTGCTGCCCCACGGCGAGATCGGCGAGCTCGTCATCCGCGGCCACAATCTGATGAACGGCTACCTCAACCGCCCCGACGACACGGCCGAGGCCATCGTCGACGGCTGGTTCCGCACCGGCGACCTCGGCACCAAGGACGACGACGGCTACCTCACCATCGTCGACCGGACGAAGGACATGATCATCCGCAACGGCTACAACGTGTACCCGCGGCAGGTGGAGGAGGTGCTGGCGACGCACCCCGACGTGACCATGGCGGCCGTCTTCGGCGTGCCGCACGAGCGACACGGACAGGAGATCGAGGCGGCCGTGGTGCTCCGCGAGGGTGCGACCGTCGGCGCCGACGAGCTGGTGACGTTCGTCTCGGACGAGATCGCGGCCTACAAGTTCCCCCGCGTCGTGCACATCGTCGAGTCGCTGCCCCTCGGGCCGAGCGGCAAGATCCTGAAGCGCGAGCTCGTCGCCCGCTTCACCGCGCCCGAGGTCGTGCCGAGCGCCCTCTGACCCGAGCGCCCCTGACCCGGCCGCCCCTGACCCGCGCGGCCCGGCGGACCCGCCCCGCACCTCCTCGACGCACACGGGTCCGCTGCGCCCTACGATGACGGCCATGCCCGCCATCGTGCTCGCCGCGCTCCTCTGGGGCACGACCGGCACGGCCGCGACCCTGCTGCCGGGCGATGTGAGCCCCCTGGCGACCGGCGCCGCGACCATGGGCGTCGGCGGTCTGCTGCTGGCGCTGACGGCGCCTCGGGCGACCGTCGCCGTCCTCCGAGGAGGCGCGTCCGCCTGGCGCAGGATCCTCCCGGGGGCGCTCGCCGTCGCCGCGTACCCGCTCGCGTTCTACTCGTCGATGTCGCTCGCCGGGGTCGCGGTCGGCAACGTCGTCGCGCTCGGGACGGCGCCGGTGTTCGCGGCGCTCCTCGAGCGCTTCGTCGTGACGCGGGGGACCGGGCGCCCGCTCGACCGACGCTGGGCCCTGTCGGCCGGGGCAGCCGTGCTCGGCGTCGTGCTGCTCGTCGGCGGGGGCGCGGGGCACGGGGCGGCCGTCGCCGGCCCGCTCGGCACCACGACCGGCGCGGACGCCGACCTGCTCGCCGGGATCGCCCTCGGTCTGCTCGCGGGTCTGGCCTACGCCGTCTACACCGACACCGCCGGCCGCCTCATGCGCGACGGGCATCCGTCGCGGGGCTCGATGGCCGCCCAGTTCGGCGTCGGCGCCCTGCTGCTCCTTCCGGTGCTGCTGCTGACCGGCGCGCCCCTGCTGCAGTCGACGGCGTCGGTCGGGGTCGCCGCCTACCTCGCCCTCGGCCCGATGTTCGTCGCGTACCTCGCCTTCGGCCGGGGACTCCGCACGGTGACGGGCTCGCGGGCCACGACGGTGACGCTGCTCGAGCCCGTCGTCGCGACGCTGCTGGCCGTGCTGGTCGTGGGCGAGCGGCTGTCGCCCCTCGGCTGGCTCGGCGTCGCGCTGGTGCTCGCGGGCGTCGTCGCCGTGGCCGTCGCGCGACCCGGCCGGTCGCGCCTAGAGTCGAGGGCGTGATGCTCAACGACGTGCACGTCCACCGTTCCGACGACCCCCTCGCCCGGGCCGACGAGCTGGCCGCCAAGCTGGCCGCCGTCGCCCTCGACCCCGTGGCCGTCGACGTCGACGTGGTCGACATGATCGTGAACCGGGTGATCGACAACGCCGCCGTGTCCGCCGCCAGCCTCGGGCGGGCCCCCGTCGCGGCCGCCCGGGCCCAGGCCGCCGCCCGTCGGCAGGCTCCCGACGATCCCCGAGGAGGCGCGGGTCGCTCCGGCGCCGCCGGTCGCGGTCGCGAGGGCGCCACCGTCGTGGGCCTCGACCCCGCGATCCGCGTGCAGCCCGAGTGGGCGGCGTGGGCGAACGGCGTGGCCGTCCGCGAGCTCGATTTCCACGACACGTTCCTCGCGGCGGAGTACTCGCACCCCGGCGACAACATCCCGCCCGTGCTCGCCGTCGCGCAGCACGTCGGCGCGACCGGAGAGCAGCTGGTGCGCGGTCTCGCCGCCGGCTACGAGCTGCAGATCGACCTCGTCTCGGCGATCAGCCTGCACGCCCACAAGATCGACCACGTGGCGCACCTCGGGCCGAGCGCGGCGGGCGGCATCGGCGCGCTGCTCGGACTCGACGCCGAGACGACGGCTCAGGCCATCGCGCAGGCGCTGCACACCACGACCGCGACGCGGCAGTCGCGCAAGGGCCTCATCTCGACCTGGAAGGCCTACGCCCCCGCGTTCGCCGGCAAGCAGGCCGTCGAGGCCGTCGACCGGGCTCTGCGCGGTCAGACGAGCCCCAGCCCGATCTACGAGGGCGAGGACGGCGTCATCGCCTGGCTGCTGGACGGCCCCGACGCCCACTACCGGGTGCCGCTGCCCGGCCCCGGCGAGTCGAAGCGCGCCATCCTCGCCAGCTACACGAAAGAGCACAGCGCCGAGTACCAGGCCCAGGCGTGGATCGACCTCGCCCGCCGGCTCGGACGGGAGCACCCCGAGCTCCGCGACCCCGCCGCGATCGGATCGATCGTGCTGCACACGAGTCACCACACGCACGTCGTGATCGGCTCGGGCGCCGGAGACCCGCAGAAGTACGACCCGACGGCCAGCCGCGAGACCCTCGACCACTCGATCCCCTACATCGTGGCCGTCGCCCTCCAGGACGGCGAGTGGCACCACGAGCGCAGCTACGCCCCCGAGCGCGCCGCCCGCCCCGACACCGTCGCGCTCTGGCGCCGCATCACCACGGCTGAGGACCCGGAGTGGACGCGGCGCTACCACTCGATCGATCCGGCCGAGAAGGCGTTCGGCGGTCGCATCGAGGTCGAGTTCGCCGACGGGCGCCGTCTGGTCGACGAGATCTCGGTCGCCGACGCCCACCCGCTCGGCGCCCGCCCCTTCGGTCGAGAGGACTACGTGCGGAAGTTCCGCACCCTGGCCGCCGGCGTGCTGGCCGACGACGAGATCGAGAGGTTCCTCGACACGGCCGCGCGCCTCCCCGACCTCCGGGCCGGCGAGCTGCAGGGGCTGAGCCTCGCCGCGCCTCCCGGGTCGCTCCGAGCGGCCGACGACGCCCTGCCCGACGGGCTGTTCTGATGCTGTACTCGACCCTGACCCCGGCCGAGAAGCGTCGTCGGCTCCGTGCCCGACTGGACGACTCCGACGAGCTGCTGCGCCTGCCGGGGGCGTTCAACCCCCTGAGCGCGCGCCTCATCGAGCAGAAGGGCTTCGAGGGCGTCTACGTCTCGGGCGCCGTCGTCAGCGCCGATCTCGGTCTGCCCGACATCGGCCTGACCACGCTGACCGAGGTCGCGCAGCGGGCCGCTCAGATCGCACGGATGACCGACCTGCCGACCCTCGTGGACGCCGACACGGGATTCGGCGAGCCCATGAACGTCGCCCGCACCGTGCAGACGATGGAGGACGCCGGCGTCGCCGGCCTCCACATCGAGGACCAGGTCAACCCGAAGCGCTGCGGTCACCTCGACGGCAAGGCGGTCGTCGATCTCGACACCGCCCTCAAGCGCATCCGCGCAGCCGCCGACGGTCGACGCGACCCCGATCTGCTGATCATGGCGCGCACCGACGTCCGGGCCGTCGACGGCCTCGGCGCCGCGGTCGACCGGGCCAGGGCGCTCGTCGATGCCGGGGCCGATGCGGTGTTCCCGGAGGCGATGACCGGCCTCGACGAGTTCGAGGCCGTCGCCCGGGCCGTCGACGTGCCCGTGCTCGCCAACATGACCGAGTTCGGCAAGGGCCGCCTCCACACCGCCGACGAGCTGCGCGACGCCGGGGTGCGGATCGTCATCTACCCGGTGACGCTGCTGCGACTCGCGATGGGCGCCGCCTCGCGCGGCCTCGACGAGATCGCGACGGCGGGCACCCAGGAGGCGCTGCTCGGCTCCATGCAGCACCGCAGCGATCTCTACGACCTGATCGACTACCGCGGATACACGGCGTTCGACTCGAGCGTCTTCGACTTCACCGTCGAACGCTGACAGCGGGGCCCGACGCACCCGCGCCGGGCCCGCCGAGACCACAGGATCACGAAGGAGTGACCATGACCGACACCATCACCTCCCCACCGCCCGTCGAGCTGCACAAGGGACTCGCCGGCGTCGTCGTCGATCGCACCGCGGTGTCGAAGGTCGACGCGGCCAGCAACTCGCTGCTCTACCGCGGGTATCCCGTGCAGCAGCTCGCGGCCGAGCGGGACATCGAGGACGTCGCCCATCTGCTGATCCACGGCGAGCTGCCGACGGCCGAGCAGCGGGCCGCGTTCGACGCCGAGCTGCGGGCCGCCCGGCCGCTGGCACCGGGCCTCCTGCACGTCATCGATCTGATCCCGACCTCGGCGCACCCGATGGACGTCGTCCGCACGGCCGTCAGCGCGCTCGGCGCGGCTCAGCCCGAGCCGAGCACCGCGCCCGGCGAATACGACGCCGACGCCACGCGTCGGATCGCGACGCGCCTGTTCGCGGTGCTGCCCGCCGTCATCGCCTACGACCAGCGTCGCCGCCACGACCTGCCGCCGGTCCCGCCGCGCGACGACCTCGGCTACAGCGCGGACTTCCTGCACCAGGTCTTCGGACGCGAGGCCGACCCGCTCGACGTCCGGGCGTTCGACACGTCGATGGTGCTCTACGCCGAGCACTCGTTCAACGCGTCGACGTTCACGGCGCGCGTCATCGCGTCGACCCTGTCCGACCTCCACTCGTCGATCGTCGGCGCGATCGGCGCGCTCAAGGGCCCGCTGCACGGCGGTGCGAACGAGGCCGCCCTCGAGCTCCTGGCCCGAGTCACCGACGCCGGCGGGGCCGAGGGTGCGGGCGAATGGCTCGACGGCGCCTTCGCCCGTCGCGAGAAGATCATGGGCTTCGGGCACCGCGTCTACAAGAACGGCGACAGCCGGGTGCCGACGATGGAGCAGGCGCTCGCCGGTCTCGTCGACCGGGCCCGCGCCTCCGGAGACGCCCGCATCGCGGACCTCGCCGCCACCTACGACGTCCTGGCCGCGGGCGTGCTCGAGAAGAAGGGCCTCAAGCCCAACGTCGACTACCCCTCGGGGCTGGCGTACCACCTGATGGGCTTCGACACCGCCGTGTTCACCCCGCTGTTCGTCGCCTCGCGCGTGCTCGGCTGGAGCGCTCACGTGATCGAGCAGCGCGAGGCGAACTCGCTGATCAGGCCGCTCAGCCACTACGACGGCGCCGAGCTGCGCGACGTGCCGCCCCGCGCGGAGGGTGCGGCCCCGGCCTAGCGTGGGGGCATGACCAACCGCCTCGCCGACGCCGTCAGCCCGTACCTCCGCTCGCATGCCGAGAACCCCGTCGACTGGCGTCCGTGGGGCGCCGAGGCGTTCGCCGAGGCCGCCCGTCGCGACGTGCCCGTGCTCGTCTCGATCGGCTACTCGACGTGCCACTGGTGTCACGTCATGGCGCGCGAGAGCTTCTCGGACCCGGTGCTGGCCGAGGGGCTGAACGCGCGATTCGTCGCCGTCAAGGTCGACCGCGAGGAGCACCCCGACGTCGACTCCAGCTACCTCGCCGCCGCCTCGGCCTTCACCCCGAGTCTCGGGTGGCCCCTGACGGCCTTCGCGACGCCCGAGGGTCGGGTCTTCTACGCGGGCACCTACTACCCGCCGACCCCGGTCGGCGAGCACCCCGCCTTCGGCCAGGTGCTCGACGCCGTGACCGAGGCGTGGCGCGATCGGCGCGCCGAGGTCGAGGCGACCGCCCGAGCGGTCCAGGAGGCGCTGTCCGGTCGAGCCGCGCCTCCTGCGGTCGCCGACGGGGCCGTGTCGCCGATCGTGCCCGAGACGTCGGTCGTGCTGCCGTCGACCGACGACCTGAGGGCGGCGGCCGGCCGACTCGCGCCCTTCGAGGACACCGAGCACGGCGGGCTGGGCGGGGCCCCGAAGTTCCCGACCGCGCCGCTGCAGCTCGCGCTGCTCGGACTCGGCGCCGGCGGCGACGAGACGGCGGCCGGGCTCGCGTCGCGGACGCTGCGGGCCATGGCGGCGTCGCCCCTCCGCGACGCGGTCGAGGGCGGCTTCTTCCGCTACTCGACCCGGCACGACTGGGCCGACCCGCACTACGAGCGCATGCTCTACGACAACGCGCTGCTGCTGACCGCCTACTCGCGGCTGGCCGTGCTGGAGGGCTCCGGTGCGGGTGCCGGTGCCGGTGCTGCGGGTGCGGGTGCCGGTGCCGCCGCGGGTTTCGGTCGTGACGCCGACGCGGTCCCCGCCCGTCGGATCGCCGCGGGGGTCGCGACGTTCCTGCTCGAGCGGCTTCGCACCGCTCGCGGCGCCTTCGGCTCGGCTCAGGACAGCGAGAGCACGATCGACGGGCGCCGCGTCGAGGGCGGCTACTACCTGCTCGACGCCGCCGGCCGATCACGGCACGAGGCGCCCCCTGTCGACGACAAGGTCCTCACCGGGTGGAACGGGCTCGCCATCGCCGCCCTGGCGGAGGCCGGATCGAGACTCGGTCGGCCCGAGTGGATCGACGCGGCACGCGAGGCGGCGGATGTGCTGCTGCGCGAGCACGTGACGGCGGAGGGGCGGTTGCTGCGCGCCTCCACGTCCTCCGGGGTGTCGACCGCCGTGGCGACGCTCGAGGATCACGGCATGCTCGCCGAGGGGCTGCTGCAGCTCGCCCTGGCGTCCGGGACGCCCCGCTACGCCGTCGAGGGGCGGAAACTCGTCGATCGCTGCCTCGACGCCGGCGACCGCAGCCGAGGAGGCGCGGGTCGGGAGGGTGCGGACGACCCCGTCTTCGTCGCCCCCGGCGGCGTCGACCCCGTGCTCGCGGCCCAGGGCACGGCCCTCGTCAGCGACCCGTCGGAGGGCGCCTACCCGTCGGGCACCGCCGCGATCGCGACGGCCTCGGCGACCCTCCACCGGATCACCGGGGAGGCGCGCTACCGGACCGCCGCCGAGCTCGCCCTCGCGCCGACCGCCTCGGCCGCCCTCGGCTCGCCGTCCGCGTACGGCACGACGTTCGGGGTCCTCGCCGACCTCGCGGCGGGCGCGACGCAGGTCGTCGTCGTGGTGCCGGGTGCAGGCGCGGACGGCGGCGCGGGCGCGGGTCCGGCCGACGCCGGCAGGGGAGCCACCGCCACCGCCGACGGCGGTGCTGCTGCCGACGCCGGCACCGAGACGGATGCCGGTGGCGCCGACGCCGAGGTGGGCCTCGCCGACCTGGCGCGGCGTCAGGTGGCACCGGGACTCGTGGTCGTCGTCGTGGACGACGACGAGGCGGGAGCCTTCGCGGAGGCCGGGTTCGAGCTCTTCGAGGGGCGTCGTGCCTTCTCGGCGGGGTCCGATGCCGGCCCGGCGCCGACGGCCTACGTCTGCCGGGACTCGGTCTGTCGTCTGCCGGTCACCGACTCGCGGTCGCTCGTGCGCGAACTGGCGACCGCGGCCGTGGTCGGTGCCACGTCCGTGGCCGGCGCGGTGGACGGGGCCTGAAGCACGACGGGGTGGACGGGACCCCGCAGGATCGTGCGGGACCCGTCCACCCCGTGGTGGGCGAGTGGGCTCTCAGGCCCGGGGCTTGGGCGGGCCGGGCTTGGGGTGACCGGGGATCGAGTCGCCCGAGAGGTTCAGATCGGCGGGATCGACCTCGATGTCTCCGACGTCGTCCGGTCCCCCCTCGCCGGGGAGCGTCTTGACGGCGTCTGCGTCGATGTCGTCGTCGACCGCGGGCGAGTCGGTGGTGTCCGATCGCTGCATCTCCGCCGTCGTCTTCTCGCTGCGCGGGAAGTCGGCCGTCGGGTCGTCGTTCTCCGTCGTGCCGTCGGCCGCGGGGGAGGTGCTGCCGGTCGAGTCGCTGCTCGAGTCGCTCGCCTGGGTGTCGCTGGGCTGGGTGTCCTGCTCGTCATCGTGCATGCGCGGCACCGTACGCCGTGGAGGTGCGCGCGACATGTGCGTCCGGCCGGCCCGGCACGGATCGCCCGCCCGGGGCCGCCCGGAGCCCTCAGGCGGCCAGAGTCCGAAGGGGTGCTTCGGCGTCAGATGACCACTCGTCGAGCGAACCGTCGTACAGGGCGACGTTCCGCTCGCCGATGAGGGTCAGGGCGAAGGCGTCGGCGCTCGCCTCGATGCCGGCGCCGCAGTAGACGACGACGCGGCCGGCACCGGCCACGGGGGCGAACGCGGCTTCGATCGAGCTCTCGGCCCGGAACTGGTGGTCGGGGTCGACCAGCCGCTCGACCGGCACCGACACGCTCGAGGGGATGTGCCCCAGCCGTGGGCGTCGACCGTCGAGCCCCGCGAACTCGGGCGCCGGCGAGGCGCAGACCAGGGCCGCCGACTCGTCGCCGGCCACGACGCGTTCGACGAAGGTCTTGTCGACCCACAGATCGGGTCGCTCGACGGCCTCGAAGAGGGTCGGGTCGGGCTCGACGTGACCGCGCTCGACCGGGCGGCGCTCGTCGCGCCACACGCTCGCTCCGCCGTCGAGCACGGCGACGTCGTCGTACCCGAATGCACGGAACAGCCACCACAGGCGGCACGCCCATTCGCTGCGGGCGTCGTCGTATACGACGACGGTGGTCTCGTTCGAGATGCCGAGCGCGCCGACGGCGTCTTCGAAGCGCGCCCGACCCGGGCGCGTGAAGGGCAGATGGGCGTCCGAGTCGCTGAAGTCGCCGATGAGGTCGGCGAAGACGGCGCCGGGCACGTGCTCGGCCCGGTGCCCTTCGCGACCCGTGGTGAAGCGCCCGGTCGGGGTGCCGTCGACACCCGCGACGGGACGCACGGTGGTGTCGACCACGACCATGTCGTCGGCGCCCAGGTGGTCGGCGAGCCACTGGGTCGAGACGAGAGGGGAGGTCAGCACAGGGGGCATGGGCCCCACCGTAGCCACGACGACCGACATCCGGCGTCAGGCGGGCAACACGGCGTCACGAGCCGCCGCCCCGGCGGGGTCAGCGACCGGTCTTCTTGGCCGAGATCACCCCGGTGTCGAAGCCCATGAGGTTGAGACCGCCGTGGAACCTCGCGTGCTCGACCTTGATGCAGCGATCCATGACCACGGTGAGCCCGTTCTGCTCGGCGTACCTCGCCGCCTCCTCGTTGTAGATGCCGAGCTGCACCCAGATCGTCTTCGCGCCGCTGGCGAGCACGTCGTCGACGACCGAGGGGATGTCGCTCGCCTTGCGGAAGACGTCGACGATGTCGGGTACCTCGGGCAGCGACGCGAGGTCGGGGTAGGCCTTCTGCCCGAGGATCGTCTCGGCGTTCGGGTTCACGAAGTACACGCGCAGGTCGCTCGACTGCTGCAGGTAGGTGCCGACGAAGTAGGAGGAGCGGGTCGGGTTGGGCGACGCGCCCACGATGGCGACGGACTGCGCCCCGCGGAGGATCGCCTGACGCTCCTTCGCACTCGGTCCGACCCAGGTCCGCTGCGACTTCAGGAGCTTCGCGAGCGGCGAGCCCGAGGGGAGCTCGCAGGTGAGCCCGTTGCTCAGCTGCGTGGTGACGGTCTCGGTGATGTCGGTCATGGCGGGGTCACTCGCCCTTCGTCGCGGCGCGGAGCGCCTGGTCGAGGTCGTGCACGATGTCGGCCGGGTCCTCGATGCCGACGCTGATCCGCACCGACCCGGGCAGCACGCCCGCATCGACGAGCTGCTGCTCGCTCAGCTGCGCGTGGGTGGTCGAACCGGGGTGGATGACGAGGGTCTTCGCGTCGCCGATGTTCGCGAGGTGACTCGCCAGCTCGACCGACTCGATGAACGTCCTCCCGGCCGCGCGACCGCCCTTGAGCTCGAACGTGAACACCGAGCCCGGCCCCTCGGGCAGGTACTTCGCCGCCCGGTCGTGGTGAGGGTGGCCGGGCAGCCCGGCCCAGCGGACGCGCTCGATCCGAGGATCGGCGTCGAGCCACTCGGCGACGTGACGGGCGTTCTCGACGTGGGCGCGCATCCGGAAGGGCAGGGTCTCGACGCCCTGGGCGAGCAGCCAGGCCGAGTGAGGTGCCAGCGCGGGGCCGATGTCGCGCAGCTGCTCGGCGCGGAGGCGGGTCAGGAAGGCGTACTCGCCGAAGTTGCCCGACCAGTTGAGCCCGCCGTAGCTCGGGACGGGCTGGTCGAAGAGGGGGAACCGCTCGGAGTCCCAGGCGAAGCGGCCCGACTCGACGACCACACCGCCGAGGGTGGTGCCGTGGCCGCCGAGGAACTTCGTGGCCGAGTGGATGACGACGTCGGCGCCCCACTCGATCGGGCGGTTCAGGTACGGGGTCGCGATGGTCGAGTCGACGATGAGGGGCACGCCGGCTGCGTGGGCGACCTCGGCGAGACCCTCGAGATCGGCGATCTCGCCGGACGGGTTCGCGACGGTCTCGACGAAGACCAGCTTCGTCTTCGGGGTGATGGCCGCGGCGTAGTCGGCCGGGTCGCTCGACTGGACGAACGTCGTCTCGACGCCGAACCGGCGGAGGGTGACGTCGAGCTGGGTGATCGAGCCGCCGTACAGGTTGGCGCTCGCGACGATGTGATCGCCCGCACCGGCGAGCGAGGCGAAGGTGATGAACTGGGCGCTCAGCCCGCTCGACGTCGCGACGGCGCCGAGACCCCCCTCGAGGCTGGCGATGCGCTCTTCGAACGAGGCCGTGGTCGGGTTGGCCAGGCGGCTGTAGATGTTGCCGTACTTCTGCAGCGCGAACCGCGCCGCGGCGTCCTCCGTGTCGTCGAACACGAACGCGCTCGACTGGTAGATGGGGAGGGCCCGCGAGCCCGTCACCGCGTCGGGGATGTTGCCCGCGTGGATAGCCCGCGTGCGGAAGCCGTACTCACGATCTGCCATGCGCCAACGCTAGCCGCTGGTCGTCACGGGGGGACTCGGCAGGTAACCCGACGACACATGACGACCCCCGCCTCCCCTGCTGAGGAGGAGCGGTGTCACTTCCAGCTGGGGATCCAGTAGTGGATGCGGATGAACTCCCAGTCGGCGAGCTGCGCCGTCCACAGCGGGTAGAAGAAGACGGTCACCGCCACGGCGGCCACCACGACGATGGCGGTGACGGCGATCCCGCTCCGCCTGCGATCGAGGTGATCGGTGCGCCGGCCGAGGATGATGCCGAGGGTCGCCGCGAGCCCGAGCACGAGATAGGGCTCGAAGGCGATCGTGTAGAACTGGAAGACCGTCCGATCCGAGAAGGCGAGCCAGGGCAGGTAGCCGGCCGCGATGCCGACGAGGATCGCGCCGTGGCGCCACTCGCGGTGCCGGACCACCCGGTAGAGCAGATAGAGGCACGCCGCGACTGCCGCGTACCAGATCACCGGGTTCGCGACCGAGGTGATCGCCTCGCCGCAGCGGGCCACCTCGCAGCCGCCCTGACCCTCGTCGAAGCCCTGGTAGTACATGCTCGTCGGGCGCAGCATGAGCAGCCACGTGAACGGGTTCGCCTGATACGAGTGCGGCGTCGCGAGACCCACGTTGAACGCGTAGACGCCGGCCTCGTAGTGCCAGAAGTTCTGCACCACGTCGGGGACCCACGCGAGCGCGCCCGTCCAGCGCTGACCGCCCTCCTCGACCCAGTTCCGGTAGTAGCCGCCGCCCGTCACGAACCATCCGGTCCAGGTGACGAGGTAGGCGACGAGCGCCACGGGCACGGTGAGCAGGAAGCTCACCGGCGCCTGCTTCAGCAGGGTGCCCGTCAGCCAGAACTCGACCCCGGCGCGGCGGCGAGCCAGCACGTCGACGACGACCGTGTAGACCGCGAACACGGCCAGGAAGTACAGCCCGTTCCACTTGACGCCCGTGGCGAGGCCGCACAGCAGACCCGCCGTCAGCAGCCACGGCCGCGACCAGAGGGCCGGCCCCCACGCGAGATCGCGCCCCGCGCTCCGCCTCCGCGACACCCAGGCGTCGAGCCGCCGCGCCGTCCACCGACGGTCGAGCAGCACGGCGGCGAAGGCCAGCAGGCCGAAGAGCATGACGAAGTTGTCGAGCAGCGACACCCGGGACATCACGATGGCGTGCCCGTCGATGGCGAGCAGGAACCCCGCGAGCGTGCCGACCAGCGTCGACCGGAGCAGCACCGTGCCGATCACGGCCACGAGGGCGACCGCGAGGATGCCCACGACGGCCGTGCTGAGCCGCCAGCCCGCCGGATCGTCCGGGCCGAGCGCCGCCATGCCGAGGCTGATCAGCCATTTGCCGAGCGGCGGATGAGCCACGAACGACGCCGCCGTCGAGAAGCCGTCGGCGCCTCCTGCGGCGAAGGTGGGGTCGTAGTCGGCCGGCCATGCGGCCTCGTAGCCGAGCTCGTGCAGGGTCCACGCGTCTTTGACGTAGTAGGTCTCGTCGAAGACCAGCGAGCCCGGGTGGCCGAGATGCCACAGGCGCAGCACGGCCGCCAGCAGGGTGACCGCAATCGGTCCGCCGAACGCCCAGGCGCGGCGCCGGCCGGGCGTCGAGAGCAGCCGCCCCCACCAGGCGTCGAGACGGGTCAGCGCGGGCTCGCTCGGGGCGGATCCCTCGGCGACGCTCGCGGATGCCGAGGAGTCGACCCGCGCCTCCTCGGCCGTCCGCCCGTCGTGCGGTGCGGCGGGCGTCCCGTCGTGCGGCTCGGCGGGCGTGCCGTCGACCTCGGCGAGCACGGCGGAGTCGCGCTCGGGCGGGGTCGTCATCGGGCCATCGTAATGAGCGGCGCAGCGGGCGGGGGACAATGGTCGGGTGATCGTGCTCGTCGCCACCCCCATCGGAAACCTCGGCGACGCCTCGCGACGCCTCGTCGAGACGCTCTCGAACGCCGAGGTGGTCGCCGCAGAGGACACCCGCACCGCGATCCATCTCATGCGCGCCCTCGGGGTCGAGAACCGTCCGCGCCTGATCGCGCTGCACGAGCACAACGAACGCGAGAAGGCGGCCGAGATCGTCGAGCTGGCCCGGGTCTCCGACGTGGTGGTGCTCACCGACGCCGGCATGCCCGCGATCAGCGACCCCGGGTTCCCCCTCGTCGAGGCGGCGGCCGCGGCGGGCGTCACGGTCACCGCGATCCCCGGGCCGTCGGCCGTGCTCACCGCGCTCGCCGTGTCGGGCCTGCCCACCGACCGCTTCAGCTTCGAGGGGTTCCTGCCGCGCAAGCAGGGCGACCGGCTGCGCGTGCTCGGCGCGCTCGTCGACGAGCGCCGCACGATGGTCTTCTTCGAGTCGCCGCATCGTCTGGCCGACTCGCTGGCCGATCTCGTGACCGCCCTGGGCGGCGATCGCCGTGCCGTCGTCTGCCGCGAGCTGACGAAGATGCACGAGGAGGTGCGGCGCGGCACCGCGACCGAGCTCGCGTCGTGGGCGGCCGAGGGCGTGCGCGGCGAGATCTGCCTCGTCGTCGAGGGTGCGCCGGAGCGCGTCGTCGATCTCGCGGCCGGGCTGGCGCAGGTGCAGTCGCTCGTGGCCGACGGGGTCCGCCTGAAGGAGGCGACCACCGACGTGGCCGCGGCCACCGGTCTGTCACGGCGCGACCTGTACCAGGCGGCCCTCGCGGCCCGCCCGCCGCGACCCTAGCGCCCTCCTGCGCGGCATACTCGCCGTCATGCGATCCGCGGCGGGCGGGCGGACGATCGGACGGACGGACCGGACCCGACCCGGGCCCCGGGGTGCAAGCTCGAAGGACGACGCGTCTGCACGGGGCGCGCTCGGCAGAGTGAGGAGCACGGCATGAAAGCGGTCCGGTTCGAGAAGTACGGCGACATCGACGAGCTGCGGGTCGAGCAGATCGCGAAGCCGCAGGCGGGCCCGGGGCAGGTCGTCGTCGCCGTCAAGGCCGCGGGGCTGAACCCCGGCGAGGCCGCCATCCGCGCCGGTCTGCTGCACGACGCGTTCCCCGCGTCGTTCCCGTCGGGCCAGGGCACGGACTTCGCCGGCATCGTCGACGAGGTCGGAGACGGCGTCGACGGCTGGTCGCGCGACGACGAGGTGGTCGGCTGGGCCACGAGGTCGTCGCACGCCGAGTTCGTCGTCGTGCCGGCCGACCAGCTCGTTCGGAAGCCCAGCAACATCGCGTGGGAGGTCGCCGGCAGCATCAGCGTGACCGGGCCCACCGCGTTCGCCGCCCTCCGCGCCGTGCAGGCGACCGAGGGCGACACCCTCGTCGTCTCCGCCGCCGCCGGGGGAGTCGGGGTGCTGGTGTCGCAGCTGGCGGTGCTCGGGGGACTCACCGTGATCGGCACCGCGAGCGAGCAGAACCACGACTTCCTCCGCAGTCTCGGCGTCATCCCGGTCGAGTACGGCGAGGGCGTCGTGGGCCGCATCCGCGACGTCGCGACCACCGGCGTCGACGCCTTCATCGACTGCTACGGGCACGGCAACGTCGAGTACGGGCTCGAGCTCGGGGTGGCGCCGCACCGCATCAACACGATCACCGACTTCGACGCCGTCGAGCGGCACGGCGTCAAGGCCGAGGGCAGCGCGCAGGCCACGACCCAGGCGGTGCTGACCGAGCTGCTCGGGCTGATCGCCGAGGCGAAGATCACGGTGCCGATCGACGGCGTCTTCCCTCTCGACGAGGTGAGGGACGCCTACCGCGACCTCGAGGACGGCCACGCCCGGGGCAAGTACGTGCTGGGCCTCGACGTCGTCGCCTACCCGGGCGAGAACGAGGGCGAGCGCGCCGGGACCGACGAGGGGTCCGAGCAGGCGACCTGAGCGACCGGTCGAGCCGCGCCCGGCGTCGCCGTCGCGACCCGCGCCTCCTGGGCTCCCGGCGGTCGGAGCCGAAGAGGCGCGGGTCGCGTCGTCGTGTCGGTGGCCGCACCTAAGATGGTCCCCATGCCCGCCGGCGACTCCTTCTTCATCGCAACGCCCATCTTCTACGTCAACGACGTGCCGCACATCGGTCACGCCTACACCGAGGTCGCAGCCGACGTGCTCGCCCGGTGGCACCGGCAGCGGGGCGACGACGCCTGGCTGCTGACCGGCACGGACGAGCACGGTCAGAAGATCCTCCGCACGGCCACGAGCAACGGCGTGACCCCGCAGGAGTGGGCCGACAAGCTCGTCACCGAATCCTGGAAGCCCCTGCTGCAGACGGTCGACATCCGCAACGACGACTTCATCCGCACGACCGACGAGCGGCACGAGAAGGGCGTCCAGACGTTCCTCCAGAAGCTCTACGACGACGGCTTCATCTACCAGGGCGAGTTCGAGGGGTTCTACTGCGTCGGCTGCGAGGAGTACAAGCAGCCGGGCGATCTCGTCGAGGGCACCGGTCCGTTCGAGGGTCAGCAGGTCTGCGCCATCCACTCGAAGCCCGTCGAGCTCCTGCAAGAGAGCAACTACTTCTTCCGCATGAGCGACTTCGAGCAGCGCCTGCTCGACCTGTACGAGCAGCAGCCCGACTTCGTCCAGCCCGACACGGTGCGCAACGAGATCGTCCAGTTCGTCAAGCAGGGTCTCCGTGATCTGTCGATCTCGCGGCAGAGCTTCGACTGGGGCGTCAAGGTCCCATGGGACGAGAAGCACGTCGTCTACGTCTGGTTCGACGCCCTCCTGAACTACATCACCGCCATCGGCTACGGCGTCGACGACGACGAGTTCCGCCGCCGCTGGCCCGCCGTGCAGCTGGTCGGAAAGGACATCGCGCGCTTCCACGCCGTCATCTGGCCCGCCATGCTCATGGCCGCGGGTCTGCCCGTGCCGAAGAACGTCTTCGGTCACGGCTGGCTGCTGGTCGGCGGCGAGAAGATGTCGAAGTCGAAGCTGACCGGCATCGCGCCGCAGCAGATCACCGACGTCTTCGGCTCGGACGCCTTCCGGTACTACTTCATGCGCGCCATCACCTTCGGTCAGGACGGCAACTTCAGCTGGGAGGACATTTCGGCGCGGTACCAGGCCGAGCTCGCCAACGGCTTCGGCAACCTCGCCTCGCGGGTCGTCGCCATGATCACCCGGTACTTCGACGGCACCGTCCCGGTCGCCGGCGAGCTGACCGACGCCGACCTCGCCGTGCGCGAGACCGAGGTGCGGGTCACCGCCGAGGCCGATGCCGCCATCGACCGCTTCGCGATCAACGAGGCGCTCTCGTCCGTGTGGGAGCTCGTCGACACCCTCAACGGCTACATCACCGAGCAGGAGCCCTGGGCGCTCGCGAAAGACGACTCGAAGCGCGAGCGTCTCGCGACGGTCCTGGCGACCTCGCTGCGCGGTCTCGGCACGCTCACCGTGCTCCTCTCTCCGTTCATCCCGACCGCCACGACCACCCTCTGGCAGAGCATCGGCCAGGGCGAGCTGACCAGTCAGCCCGTCGACCGCGCCCCCGAGTGGTCGAGCGCCCCGACGGTCGCCCCGCTGGCCGCCGGTCTCTTCCCGCGGATCGAGCAGCCGGAGCCCGCGGCGTGAGCGAGCACGAGGCCCGGTCGGGGGCCGACCCGACGGGCGAGGCGACGCCGACCCACGTCCGGCACCGCACCTCCAGCGAATCCGGCGGCAAGAAGCGCGACCTCAGCTACCCGGCCCCGCCGAATCCGCTCGTCGTCCCGGTCTACGACAACCACACGCACCTCGAGATCGCCGACGGCGAGGGCGAGCCCGGCACCGACGGCGGCCCGCTCGACTACCGGGAGCACCTCGACCGCGCGTCCGCCGTGGGCATCCGCGGCGTCGTGCAGGTCGGCACCGACGTCGAGACCTCGCGGTGGTCGGCCGAGATCGCGGCGCGAGAGCCCCGCGTGCTCGCCGCCGTGGCGCTGCACCCCAACGAGGCCCCCCGGCTGGCCGACGAGGGGCGGCTCGACGCCGCCCTCGCCGTGATCGACGAGCTCGCCGCGCGACCGCGCGTGCGGGCGATCGGCGAGACCGGTCTCGACTTCTTCCGCACCGGCCCCGAAGGGCGCGCCGCGCAGATCGAGTCGTTCGCAGCGCACATCGAGATCGCCAAGCGACACGGTCTCGCCCTGCAGATCCACGATCGCGACGCCCACGACGACGTCGTCGACCTGCTGCTCGAGGTGGGCGCACCCGAGCGCACGGTGTTCCACTGCTTCAGCGGCGGGCCCGAGCTGGCGGGCATCCTCGCCGAGAACGGCTGGTACGCGTCGTTCTCCGGCACGGTGACCTTCTCGAACGCCCAGCCGCTCCGCGACGCCCTCGTGCAGCTGCCGCGCCATCTGCTCCTCGTCGAGACGGACGCGCCGTATCTCACCCCCGTGCCGTACCGCGGTCGCCCCAACGCGCCCTACCTCGTGCCGTTCACCCTCCGGTCGATGGCCGAGACGATCGGCACCGACGTCTCGATGCTCGCGGCGCAGATCTCGTCGAACACCGAGCTGGTCTACGGCGGCTGGGACGACGAACCCGTCACGGTCGACGCCTGATGGCCCGAGCGACCCTCCTGGGCCCCGCCGAGATCCGCGATCTCGCCGAGATGCTCGGCATCCAGCCGACCAAGAAGCTCGGGCAGAACTTCGTGCACGACGCCAACACGGTGCGCCGCATCGTCACCGCGTCGGGCGTCTCGGCCGGGACGTCGGTGGTCGAGATCGGTCCGGGGCTCGGCTCGCTCACCCTCGGTCTGCTCGAGGCGGGCTGCTCGGTCGTCGCCGTCGAGATCGACAAGCGCCTCGCCGAGCAGCTGCCGCAGACGGTCGCGCTGCTGCAGCCGGCCGCCGAGCTCACGGTCGTCGTCGACGACGCGATGCGGGTCACGTCGCTGCCGGTCGAGCCGACTCATCTCGTCGCCAACCTGCCGTACAACATCAGCGTGCCGGTGCTGCTCCACTTCCTCGAGCACTTCGACAGCCTGCAGCACGGTCTCGTCATGGTGCAGTCCGAGGTGGGTCTCCGGCTCGCGGCCGAGCCCGGCTCGAAGATCTACGGATCGCCCAGCATCAAGGCCGCCTGGTACGGCGAGTTCCGCGCAGCCGGGCAGGTCAGCCGCCAGGTGTTCTGGCCGGTGCCGAACGTCGACAGCATCCTCGTGGCGTTCGACCGGCGTGCGCCCCGGGGCACCGAGACCGAGCGTCTCGCCGTGTTCGCCCTCGTCGACGCGGCGTTCCAGCAGCGCCGCAAGATGATGCGGCAGTCGCTGTCGTCCCTCTACGGCTCGTCCGCCGCGGCGACCGAGGCCCTCGAACGCGCCGGCATCGCGCCGACCGTCCGCGGGGAGCAGCTGACCGTCGACGACTTCCTGGCCATCGCCCGGGCGAGCGACCTCGACGCGCTGTCCGGGTCGCGGGTGTCCGACGCCGACTGAGCGCATGCCGCGTCGAACGGATCCTCCCGCCCGCTCGGTGAGCGACGCGAGACTCGGCTCGGGCACGGGGCGGAGCGCCGCCGACTGGTTCGCTCTCCTCGACGGGGCGCGGGCGACGCGACTCTCCCACGAGCGGATCGCGCACCTCCTGATGGTCGATCACGAGGTCGCCCCCTGGTGGGCGCAGGTCATCACCGTGCGATACGAGCAGGCCAGGGGGCTGCCGTCGCCCGGCCTGCAACCCGACGGGTCGTACGCGGTGACCCTCGGGCGCAGTCTCCGCGGCGAGCCCGCCGAGCTGCTGGAGCTGCTCGTGTCGCGCCTGGCCGAGTACACGGGAGGTGCGGCACCGGTCACGAGTCGGCCGGGCGGTCGTCCGACGGCCGAGTGGACGCTGTCGAACGGCGACGTGCTGACGATCACGGTCACGCCCTCGACCGGGGGCAAGTGCGCCGTCGCGCTCACGCAGGGGCGACTCCGTCTTCCCGAGCGCGTGCAACCCGTCCGCGAGGCGCTCACCGCGGCCCTCGACGTCATGGTCGATCGCCAGAACTGACTAGGTTGGTGTCATGACGACCGAGGCCGCCCCGACCGTGGTCCACACGCGGGCCCCCGGCAAGATCAACGTGTTCCTCGCCGTCGGCGATCTGCAGGACGACGGCTACCACGAGCTCGCCACGGCGTACCAGGCCGTGTCGCTCTACGAGGACGTCCGGGCGCGCCGGTCCGACGACTTCTCGGTGCAGGTCGCCGGCGGTCCGGCGGTCGACGTCAGCGGTGTGCCGACCGACGGGAGCAACCTCGCCATCCGGGCTGCGCGCCTCCTCGCCTCCACCACCGGCTATCGCGGCGGCGTCGCCCTGCGCATCGACAAGAACGTCCCCGTCGCCGGCGGCATGGGCGGCGGCTCCGCCGACGCGGCGGCCACCCTCCTCGCCTGCGACACGCTGTGGGGCACCGGTCTCGGCCGGGACGACCTGCTCCACCTCGCCGCCGAGCTCGGTGCGGACGTCCCCTTCGCCTTCGCCGGCGGCACGGCCATCGGCACGGGTCGCGGCGACGAGCTCAGCCCTGCCCTCGCCAAGGGCACGTTCCAGTGGGTGCTCGCCCTCGCCGACTTCGGACTCTCGACGCCCACCGTGTACCGCGAGCTCGACGAGCACCGCCGGCGCCACTCGAGCGACATCTCGCCCGTCCGTCGACCGGTCGTCGACGCCGGTGTGCTCCAGGCCCTCCGCGCGGGTGATGCCGGGATGCTCGCCGACTCGATGCACAACGACCTGCAGGCCCCCGCGCTGCACCTCGAGCCGGGGCTCGCCGCGGTGCTCGAGCTCGGCGAGGGCAACGGCGCGCTGGCGGGCCTCGTCTCGGGCTCGGGTCCGACCGTCGCGTTCCTGGCGCCCGACCTCGACGGCGCCCTCGAGCTGCAGCTCGCGCTCGGCTCGGCGAAGCTGTCGGTCGTGCGCGCGACCGGTCCGGTGCACGGCGCCCGCGTCGTCTCCGACTGAGCGGCGACCGACCAGCAGGCCGCGGTCGGCCGGTCGTGGTCAGCGCTCGTAGCGCAGGACGTTCGTCCGGGTCAGGTTCCACTCGCGGTCGAGTCGGAAGCCCTTCGAGGCGAGCTGCTCGGTCACCCGGGGGCGCCAGTCCTGCCGGTCGCTCGTGATGAGCCAGACGACGTCGAGGTCGTCCGTGCGGTCGAGCACGTCGCCGAGGGGGCGCTGGACCTCCCAGAGGCCGTCGGTCTCGGCGCCCGGGGTCTCGAGCGTGAAGTCGGACATGCCCTCGAACGCGTCCGGGTAGGTGTCCTGGATGATCCGCGAGGTCGCCTTCGGGTGACGTCGCACGGGGCCGAAGACGAGCCCCTCCTCGAGGTCGGCGGGCTCGTCCGCGCGTTCGCGTGCCACGAGGGCGGCGACCTGGTTCCAGGCCGAGCGGTCCTTCGCCTCGGGCTGGCGCTGATCGACGTAGGTGGGCGAGGTCAGCCCGACGGCGACGAGCAGCACGAGGGCGATGACGCGCCGCCACGGGATCGCGGCGACGGCGACCGCCATCGTCATCGCGATCGCGGGCGTGCCGAAGGTCAGATAGCGAGGCGAGTACAGCGGGCTGCCGACGAGCGACACGATGATCAGCCCTGCGGTCGGCACGACCATCCACGGCAGCACGACCTCGGCGAAGCCGCGCGCGGCGGGCACCAGACGCAGCGACAGCACCACGATGCTCGCCCCGGCGCAGAGCAGACCGAAGATCGCGAAGCTCTCGTTCTGGTAGAACCACTGCGTCACGAGCACCGAGCGCAGCGTCCCGAACGTGGGGCGTTCGATCCAGCTGATCTGGCCGTTCTGCGACGCGATGAACCAGGCCAGCGGCAGGCTGGCGAGTCCGGCGACGGCGGCTCCGACGAACCAGCCGGCGAGCGCCCGACGTGACGAGCGGACCGTCAGCCTGGCGCCTCCTTCCGGGTCGTGCACGACCGCGACCGCACCCGTGCGCGCCCACTCGTCGACCCGGTCCCGCTGGAGGCGCTGGTCGTGCCGGTCGCGCAGCACCCGCACCAGCATGGTCACCGCGTGCCCCACGACGAGCAGCGCCAGGTACAGGAAGAACGCGGCCGACACGACCGCCAGCACCGCGTAGGCGACCCACCAGCCGACGACGGAGCGATGCGTCCGCGCCGCACCCGACTCGGCCGTGCGACGCGCGGCGACGACGAGCACGAGGGTGAGCGCGACCGCGAGCATGGCCGACAGGGCGTACGAGCGGCCTTCGCCGCCCATCCAGGTGACGCGGGGCAGGAGGCAGAACAGCAGGCCGGCGACCACCGACGTGCGTCGGTCGACGAGGATGCGCGTCAGAGCCACGGTCAGCCCCGCGGCGACGCCCGTCGCGATCGCGCTCGGCACCCGGAGCGACACGGGGGAGTACGGGAACACGTCGAACCACAGGTGCATGAACGCGTAGTACGCCGCGTGGACCAGGTCGACGGTCTGGATCATCGCCCAGAGCTGCCCCCACGAGCGGGTGGCCGACACGACGGTGGCGGCCTCGTCGTACCAGACCGACGGAACCCAGAGGAAGGCCCCCGACACGAGCGCGCCGAGAAGACCGATGAGGACGGCGTCGGCGTGCCGTCGGCCGAGCAGACCTCGCGAGGAGGGCGCCCGACCCGCGGTTACAGTGGACGGCGCGTGGTCCGCACGCGTTGTCTGGAGGTCTGCCATGTCGTCTCTGCCCCCTCTCGTCTCGGTGCCGGATTCGTCGACCGGTGCGGATGCCTCGGACTCGCTCGAGGTGTCGGCCCGCTACTCGCGGAGCGTCCGACTGCCGGGGTTCGGCCTCGATGCGCAGAGCCGACTGCTGGCCGCGCGGGTGCTCGTGGTGGGAGCCGGGGGACTCGGCGCACCGGTGATCGAGTATCTCGCAGCATCCGGTGTCGGGACGCTGGGGATCGTCGACGACGACGTCGTCGACCTGTCGAATCTACAGCGTCAGGTCCTGTTCCGCCCCGACCAGGTGGGGGTGCCGAAGGCCCGTGCGGCGGCGGAATGGGTCCGAGCGTCGGCGCCGGACGTCCGCGTCGTCGTCCATCCTGTGCGACTCACGGCCGAGAACTCGGCGCTGCTCGACGACTACGACCTCATCGTCGACGGCAGCGACTCGTTCGACACCTGCTACGTCGTGGCCGACGAGGCCGCCGCCCGGGGGCTCCCCGTCGTCTGGGGCAGCGTCAACCGGTTCGACGGGCAGCTCAGCGTGTTCTGGGACGATGCGCCCGACGGCCGGTCGGTCGACTACCGCGACCTGCACCCGGCCCCTCCCGCCGCGGGCTGGGACGAGTCGTGCGCCGACGTCGGGGTGCTCGGACCGCTGTGCGGCACGGTCGGCACGGCCATGGCGACCGAGGTCGTCAAGCTCCTCGCCGGCATCGGCGAGCCGCTTCTGGGGCGCGTGGTCACCGTCGACGCGCTCGAGGCGACCTGGCGTGAGAGCCGGGTCGCCCGGGCGCCGCATCGAGCCGGGGAGCGGGCCGCCGCGAACGCCCTGCGCCGCGCCTCCACCGCCCCCGCCGCCCCCGCCGCCGCCGCGGTCGGTAACTCAGGCGCAGAGCCCTCGTACCGGGGCTCGGCCCGACTGGACGTCGGATCGCCTGAGTTGTCGACGGGTGGGCGTGCGTCGGTGAGGCCCGGCGCCGCGGTCGGTAACTCAGGCGCAGAGCCCTCGCACCGGGGCTCGGCCCGACCTGATGTCGGATCGCCTGAGTTGTCGACGGGTGGGCGTGCGTCGGTGGGGCCCGGCGCCGCGGTCGGGGACTCAGGCGCAGAGCCCTCGCACCGGGGCTCGGCCCGACCCGACGTCGGATCGCCTGAGTTGTCGACGATGCTGGAGGCGCGCGGGGCCGGCGGTCGGGGATTCACGCTGCTCGACGTCCGCGAGCTCGACGAGCACGTCTTCGCGCACATCACCGGCGACGTCCTCGCGGCGGGTTTCGGCACGCGCACGCGTCAACGACCCGAGCTGGACCCGGCGCTGCCCGTCGTCGTGTACTGCGCCCGTGGGCCCCGGGCACGCGCTGCCGCCGAGCTGCTCATCAGGGACGGGTTCGACGTAGCGGTGCTGCACGGCGGCATGATCGGATGGCAGCTGGCGCAGGGCACCGCCGGCCACCGGGTCGCCGGCGGCTGAGTCCGCACCGCGACGCCGCGATAGCCTCAGGCCAAGGGCGACACCGCGGCAGCCCCTGGTCGAGGGCGCGCCGTGTCAGCGCCGGCGAAGAGCGACGCCCTGTCGGCCTCGGGCGAGGGGCCGCGCCGTGTCGGCCAGCGGCGAACCGCAGCGCCGGGTCAGAGCCCCCGGGGTGAGGGGCGGCGCCGCGTCGGCGAGCGGCGAACCGCAGCGCCGGGTCAGAGCGCCGGGGCGAGTGGCCGCGCCGTGTCGGCGAGCGCCGAACCGCAGCGACGGGTCAGAGCCCCCGGGGCGAAGCGCGGCACCGCGTCAGCCCCCGGCGAAGGGCGGCATGACGTCGATGACGGCGCCGTCGTCGACGAGCTGCTCGCGGTCGCGGGTGGTGATCCCGTCGACCAGGAACGAGCAGCGGAGCATCACGTCGCGGAAGTCGGCCGCCGACATCCCCTCGACGGGTCGCACCTCGGTCAGCAGGCGACCGATGGTGGGTCGCTCGCCCGTCGGGACGTCGACGCGCTGCTCGTCTCGGCCGACGGCCGCGCGCGCCGCCGCGAAGAACCTCAGCGTGACCGAGATCGGCGTGCGGGGGACGTCGGGCGCAGGCTCTCCGGCCTGTTCGAGGAGTGTCGACATGTCAGCCTCCGATGGCGCTCATGGTGCGGGCGGGTTGCACGAAGTCGGGGTCGTCGATGCCGTGTCCCTGAGGCTTGGCCCACATGGCGCCGCGCCACGCGTCGGCCAGCTCGTCGTCGGACGCACCGGCGCGCAGCAGATCGCGCAGCCCCGTCTCGCCCTCGCTGAACAGGCAGCTGCGGATGCCCCCCTCGGCGGTCATCCGTGTACGGCGGCAGTCGGCGCAGAACGGTTCGCTGACCGAGGCGATGATGCCGACGCGACCGTGGAGGCCGGCGTCGTCGCCTCGTCCGACGGCGTCGAACAGCTCGGCGGGGGCGCCGTCGCGGTCGATGTCGGTCGGACGCAGATCGAAGCGCGTGGCGATCAGCGAGTGGATGTCGCGCGAGGTCACGAAGGAGGCGCGGTCCCAGCTCCGGTCGGCGTCGAGCGGCATCTGCTCGATGAAGCGCAGCTCGTGCCCGCCCCGCAGCGCCCAGGCGAGCAGGTCGGGCGCCTCGTGGTCGTTCACGCCGGGCAGCAGCACGGCGTTGATCTTGACGGGGGTGAGCCCGGCTGCGGCGGCGGCGTCGACCCCGGCCAGCACCTTGTCGAGGAACGGACGCCTCGACACCTTCATGAAGGTCTCGGCGTGCAGCGAGTCGAGCGAGACGTTCACGCGGTCGAGACCGGCGTCGGCGAGCGCCTGCGCCCGGTGCGCGAGTCCGATCGCGTTGGTGGTGAGCGACACCTCGGGTCGGGGCGACAGGGCCGAGACCCGGCGGACGATGTCGATCAGGTCGGCGCGCAGCAGCGGCTCGCCACCGGTGAACCGCACCTGGCGGATGCCGAGGAGGCGCACCCCGATCTCGACGAGCCGCACGATCTCGTCGGCGTCGAGCGCCTGTTCGCGGGGCAGGGCGGGCAGCCCCTCGGCGGGCATGCAGTACGTGCACCGCAGATTGCACTTATCGGTCAGCGAGACACGCAGGTCGGTGGCGGTGCGACCGAACCGGTCGAGCAGCCCGGGTGCCGACCCGCTCGACGGCCGCGGGATGGTCGCGGCGATGTCACGAGCCCGGCCGGGCATCGTGGGCAGTCCGAGTGAGACGGTCATCTGTCGAGGCTAAGCCCCGCGGCCGACATCCGCGCTCCGTGTCGCCGCACCGGAAGGCCGACCGCCTCGTGGGACGAGTGCGCGCACCCGTCGGGCGTCGTCCGCGAACCCGTCGAGCAGCCGGTCGGCGAAGCCCGGCCGCGCGCGCCAGAGCGACACCAGCAGGATGACCAGCACGGCGGTGGCGAGTGACGACCGCTGCAGGGCGAGACCGGGCTCGAACTGCCGCACGAGCAGCGCGACGGGGATCGCCAGCCACTCCCACCGCCCCGTCATGGCCACGAACGGCACGAGCAGCAGGGCGTACCAGGGGTACCGCGGGCTGACGGCGACGAGGGTCACGCCGATCATGACGAGCTGGCCGAGCCAGGGGTCGTCGGGGTCGGTCTTCAGCCAGACGAGCAGACCGGTGACGCCCACGACGAGCACCACGACGGGTGTGGCCCACGCGTCGGGAACCCAGGCCGAGACGAGGGCGAAGCGGCTGCCGTCCTCGTAGCCCTCCTCCGTGAGGTAGCCGGGCAGGTAGCCGAGCACCGCGATCCCGGTCGAGACGACGTAGGGCACGTAGAGCACCGCGAAGGTCACGACCGCGCCGACGATCACCTTGTGGGGCTGGCGGCGCAGCAGGGCGGGTGCGGCGATCACGGGGATGAGCTTGGTCGCGATGGCCGCGCCCAGGGCGATCCCGCCGCGCCACCGCCGCCGCGTCGAGACGAGCAGCGACGCGGCGAGCACGAGCACGCCGCCGAGCAGGTCGACGTGCGAGTTCGTCACGCCCTCGCTGTAGACGAGGGGGCACCATCCCCAGAGCGCCGCCCAGCGCGGGTCGAGTCCGCGTCGGCGGAGCGCCACGAGGAGCGCCGCGGTGGTGGCGAGGACCATGACGAGCCCGAGCACCTGCAGCGGTGCGAACTCGGCGTCGGGTCCGACGACGGCGCGCACGGCCCAGAAGTACAGCTCGGCGGTCGGCGGGTAGATCGTGGGCACCTCGGGCCGGTTGATCGCCGTGCAGACCACGTCGCCGGTCCCGGTGTCGTAGCCGCGGTGGATCTGCCGGGTCTCCTGCCCGCAGCGCAGGCCGATGGTGCCGTCGTCGCGGGTGAACTCGGCCGCGGGCGGGAAGATCCACTCGGGTCGCAGGTCGCGCAGCTCGCCCGCCTCGGGCGTGTACGCGTACGGCGAGACGCCGTCGGTCTGGACGATGCCGTCCCAGGCGTAGCGGGCGGGGTCGGTGCTGGTGTTCGGCGGGCTGAGCAGAGACGCCCCGCCGACGGCTGCGGCGCCGACGAGCACGAGGGCCGTGACCGCGCGCGCCGGCACGCGGCGCAGCAGCAGCAGGGCGACGACGAACAGCCCCCAGCACACGGCGGTCCAGTGGACGAAGTCGGCGCGGGTCTCCTTCGCGACGAATCCGAGGGTCAGCAGCCCCCAACCCACGGCGACGGCCAAACCGCCGACGGCCACGGCCGCGAATAGAGTACGCACGAGAGCCAGTCTGTCGGACGCCCACCCGGGTGTCCGATGTGTCGGGCCAGACCCCGAGGCGCATCACCATGAGAAGCCTGCTGTTCACACTCCGTCTCGCGGCGTCGTCGCCGACGCGGAACGCCCGGACGGCCACCGTGCTCGGTCGCCTGCTCGGCATCGCCTTCGTCGTCTGCCTGCTGACCGGTCTCTACAGCCACTTCCTGCAGGAGCCCGCCGAGTGGATGCGGTTCCCCACCCGCCCCGTCTGGCTCTACCAGGTGAGCCAGGGCGTGCACATCACGGCGGGCATCGCCTGCATCCCGCTGCTGCTCGGCAAGCTCCACGCGGTGTTCCCGCAGCTGTTCCAGTACCCGCCGGTGAGGCACCCGGTGCAGGTGCTCGAGCGCGCCTCCATCGCCGTCTTCATCGCCACGTCGGTGCTGCAGCTCGTCACCGGTCTGCTCAACACGTTCCAGTACTACCCGTGGCCGTTCCCGTTCCGGCAGGTGCACTTCGCGCTGTCGTTCGTCATCATCGGGTCGCTGGCGATCCACATCGCCGTGAAGCTGCCCCTCATCACCCGCTACTGGCGGGCCCGCGACAGCTACGACGCCGACGGCGTGTTCGTCGAGCCGCACGGGGCGCTCGACCCGGCACGGGCCGAGTTCGCGGCGACCCGCGAGCTCGCCACGAGGCGCAGGGCCGAGGAGGCGCGGGTCGCCGAGTCCACCGGCACCGCGCCTCCTCGGCCCCGCGGGATCGTCGGCCGGATCGTGCAGTGGATCGACACCGCGCACGAGGGCGATGACGAGCCGCGGAACGCCCGGGTGTCGCGGCGCGGGTTCTTCGGGGCGATCGGGGTCGCGACGGGCGGCGCGGTCGTGCTGACGGCGGGGCAGTCGTTCACGGCGTTCGAGCCCTTCAACGCCTTCGCCCCGCGCCAGCGCGGCATCGGCCCGAACGATCTGCCGATCAACCGCACCGCCGCCGCCGCGCGGGTGCTCGAGAGCGCGATGGCGCCCGGCTGGGCCCTGACCGTCTCGAACGGCGACCGCTCCCGCTCGTTCAGCGCGGACGACCTCAGGGCGATGACGCAGAACGAGGGCGCGCTGCCGATCTCGTGCGTCGAGGGCTGGAGTCAGACGGGGCTGTGGCGCGGTGTCCGGCTCGTCGATCTGATGGCGTCCGTCGGCGCCCCGCCCGAGCGACGGCTGCGCTTCACCAGTCTCGAGGAGCGCGGGGGCTACCGCGTGATGCTGATGGGTCCCGAGTTCGCGACCGACCCGGCGACGCTGATCGCCCTCGAGCTCAACGGCGAGCGGCTGAGCATCGACCACGGCTATCCGGCGCGGGTGATCGCGCCGGGGAGGCCCGGGGTGCTGCAGACCAAATGGCTGACCACGATCGAGGTGCTGTGATGACCGCCACGCCCCCCGCCGCCGGTCGCGGCGTCCGCGCGACCCGGGCTCTGCTGGTCGTCTTCGGCATCGCCCTGATCGGCCTCGGCGGCTACGTGCTGACCGAGACGGTCAGTCCGACCCGGTACGGCGGACTGCTCGTCTGGCTGCTCGGGTCGGTGATCGTGCACGACGCGATCATCGCGCCCCTCGTCGTGGTGGCCGCCCTCGCGGTGCGTCGGACGGGGCGGAGGGTCCCCGGGGTCGTCGTCGCCCTCGTGCAGAGCGCCGTCGTCGTGGGCGTCGTGATGACGATGATCGTCGTGCCCGAGATCGTGGCTCAGGCGAAGGGGCCGAAGAACGACACGGTGCTGCCGTTCGACTACGCCGGGCGCCTGTCGGTCATGTGGCTGGTCATCGTCGTGCTGACGGCGCTCGCCGTCGTGGCCTACCTCGTGCGGACGAGGCGGCAGAAGTCGCGCGAGTCGACCGACCAGGTCTGAGCGACGCGGAGGCCGGCGCGACGCGCGTGGGCCGGCAGGGCCGCGCGGCCCACCTCGGCCCAGGGGAACGTCGCGCTCGCGAGATCGCGGTCGTCGACGACGCGGGCGTCGTAGAACTCGTCGGCGTCGACGTCGGGGGCGGTCTCGACGACGACGGAGCCGTTCGGCGCGATCACCTCGGCGCATCGGGCCAGCAGGGCCGTGGGGTCGCCGCCGATGCCGATGTTGCCGTCGAGGAGCAGGGCGACGTGCCACCGCCCCTCGGCCTCGAGCGGGTCGAAGACGGAACCCGCGGCCACCGGCAGACCGGCGTCGCGGGCCATGGCGACCGCGGTCTCCGACACGTCGATGCCGAGCGCGTCGATGCCGAGGGCGGCGGCGGCGCGCACCATGCGGGCGGGGCCGCAGCCGATGTCGAGGACGGATCGCGCGTCGGCGAGGGTCGAGAGGTCGGCGGCGTCGGCCGCGGCGCTCCAGCGGGCGACGTCGAAGGGCTCGTCGGCGGGGGCGTCGGTCGCGGCGGCGCGAGGCGTCCCGCCGGCGGTCTCGGGGGCGACGTCGGCCCGCACGAGCCTCAGTCGACCCTCGCGGCGGAGCGCCCGGGCGTAGGGCTCGGCCCCGCCCGATCCGAAGGTGGCGACGGGCTGAGGGCGGGTGTCGGCGGTGAGCGTCACGAGTGCGGCTCCTTCGGAGTCGAGTCGGCCGGCGACGGTGCCTCGGCGGCGGAGGGGGGAGCGAGGGTGGTCGAGGAGGCGCGGGCCGGGTCGGTCTCCGGGCTCGCCTGGGCGAGGCGGAGCGCCGCGGAGAAGCGGCTGTCCGGTGCGGTGGCGGCCACGAGTCGGGCGTCATCGATGGTGTCGACGTCGACGAGCTCGGGCAGCATGCGCACGCGCAGCCCGGCCTCGGCGAGGCGGCGGAGCTGATGCGCCCCGGTGTCGTCACGCGACATCGGCACGCCGCGGAGCAGATCGCCGGTCGGGCGGGCGAGTCCGAGGGCCCAGAAGCCGCCGTCGTTGGCGGGGCCGAACCACGCGTCGACGTCGTCGGTCCAGTCGGTGAAGACGGGCGAGAGCGTCTCGACGGTGACCTGGGGCGTGTCCATGCCGATCAGCACGGTGGGGCCGTCGACCTCGTCGAAGAGGGCGCCGAGCCGTGCGTCGAGGTCGCCACCGATCTGAGGGATCACATCGAACTCTTCGGAGCCGGGGGGCGTTCGGTTGCCGTCGAAGAGCAGCACCCGCCGGGTGGCGGGCAGCGCCGACGCCACGGCGAGGGTGTCCTGGATGGCCGCCGCCGCGACGTCCGCGGCCTGCTGGAGGCTGAGCGGCGGGTGCAGGCGGGTCTTGACCCGTCCGGCGATCGTCTCCTTCGCGATCACGACGATGGTGGTCATCGGCCCACCTCTCTCAGCAGTCGCGACATGTCCTTCACGGCGATGCTCGTGCCCCGGATCGTGCCCGTCACCTTGCTGCGCCCGACGCGCGGCGAGTAGGGGGCGTCCTGCTCGCGGATGCGCCAGCCGGCTTCGGAGGCGCGCAGCACCATCTCGAGGGGGTAGCCGCTGCGGCGGTCCTTCAGGTCGAGGGCGAGCAGGGCGTCGCGTCGGGCGACGCGCATGGGCCCGAGGTCGTGCAGCGCGACGCCGCTGGCCCGTCGCATCAGCCGCGCCAGCACGAGGTTGGCGATGCGGGCGTGCACGGGCCAGGCCCCGCGGGTGGTCGGCCGACGGCGGCCGAGCACCAGGTCGGCGTCGCCCGCGATGACCGGCGCGGCGAGTGCCACGAGGTCGGCGGGGTCCATCGAGGCGTCGGCGTCGCAGAAGGCGACGTAGGGGGCGGTGGCGGCGAGGAGACCGGCGTGGGCGGCGCTGCCGAAGCCGCGCCGCGCCTCCTGCACCACCGTCGCGCCGTGGTCGGCGGCGACGCGGGCCGAGTCGTCGGTGGAGCCGTTGTCGACCACGATGCCGTGCCAGCCCTCGGGCATGCGGCCCAGCACCCAGGGGAGCGCGCCCTCCTCGTCGAGGCAGGGCAGCACGACGTCGACGAGGGGGGCGCCGACGGGAGGAGTGGTCATCCTCCCGACTGTACGGATGCGATCCCATGAAGGTGATGGGAGGCGCGCCGCCTGCGCATCGAGGACAGCCGACCCGGCCGCCCCGGTGGCCTCGGAGGGGGCGGTCTAGGGCGCGACGGATGCGCGGAGCGGCGCCGTCGCGAACTCGCGCATGCCCTCCTCGAAGGTGACCGCGGGCTCCCAGCGCAGCTCGTCGCGCAGCCGTGCGGACGACGCGGTGACGTGCCGCACGTCGCCGGCGCGGTACTGGCCGGTGACGACGGGCTCGGGGCCGCCGGCCTCGCGGGCGAGGGCCGCCGCCATCTCGCCGATCGTGTGCACGACCCCGCTGCCGACGTTGAACGCCCGGAAGGTCTCGGGCGCCTGCTCGGTCGTCCAGTCGAGGGCGGCGAGGTTGGCGGCGGCGATGTCGCGCACGTGCACGAAGTCGCGACGCTGAGCTCCGTCCTCGAAGACCCGCGGCGCCTCGCCCCGCTGCAGCGCCGAGCGGAACAGCGACGCGACACCGGCATAGGGGGTGTTCTGGGGCATGCCGGGGCCGTAGACGTTGTGATAGCGCAGGGCGGCCGCGCGACCACCCGTGCTGCGCGCCCACGAGGTGGCGAGGTGCTCCTGGGTGAGCTTCGTGATGGCGTAGACGTTCCGCGGGTCGAGCGGGGCGTCCTCCCCGATGAGCTGCGGCTCGAGCAGGGCGCCGGTCTCGTCGCGCGGGTCGAACACGCCGGCGTCGAGGTCGACGATGCGGCGCGGGGCGGGGCGCTCGGTGGCGCCCGCCGAGGTGCGGTAGCTGCCCTCGCCGTAGACGACCATCGACGAGGCCACGACGAGGCGGTCGATGCCGGCCCGGTCGAGCGCGGCCAGCACGACGGCGGTGCCGAGCTCGTTCGACGAGACGTAGTCCGGGGCGTCCTGGAAGTCCACGCCGAGACCGACCTTCGCCGCCTGATGGCAGACCGCGTCGACGCCGTCGAGCGCCCGGTCGACGACGTCGGCGTCGCGGACGTCGCCTCGGATGAACTCGACGCGCGGGTCGAGCTCGGGCTCGCCGCCGTGCACGTCGGATCGCAGCGAGTCGAGCACGCGCACGGTCCAGCCGCGGTCGAGGGCCTGCGCGACGATCGCGGAGCCGATGAACCCCGCTCCGCCCGTGACGAGCAGACGGCCGAGGAGGCGCGGGTCGGCCGCGCCGCCGGAGCCGGCGGTCACAGCGCGGTCCGGCGCGACAGCACGGGGCGGGCGAGCACCGCGGCGACGGCGTCGGCCGGGATGAGCTCGCGCGGCTCGTAGTCGCTCGGCAGGCCGGCGACGATCGACTCGATGGCGGCGACGATGCGGGGCTGCGCGGCGGCGAGGCGGTCCATGACGAGCTGGTGGCTGACCGCGTCGTCATCGGTGCCCTCCTCCGGGGAGATGCCGGCGTCGCTGTCGGTGACGAACGAGATGTTGACGGCGCCCATGCCGAGCTCGAGGGTCAGCGGCACCTCGGGGTACATCGTCATGTTGATCGTGTGGGCCCCCGCGGCACGGAACCACAGCGACTCGGCTCGCGTCGAGAAGCGCGGACCCTGGATCACCACGCACGTGCCGGTCGGTGCGAACGGCTCGCCCTGCGCCTCGAGGGCGGCGACGGCGGCGGCGCGCAGCACCGGGTCGAACGGGTCGGCGGCCACGAGGTGCTGCACCGAGCCCTCGACGTCGTAGAAGGTGTCGGGCCGGCCCCAGGTGCGGTCGATGAACTGGTCGGTGACCACCATCGTCCCCGGCGGGTACTCGGGGCTGACGCCGCCGACGGCGGACGACGACACGACGGCCCGGGCGCCGAGCGACGCCAGCGCCCAGACGTTGGCCCGGAAGTCGATGCGGTGCGGCGGCACGGAGTGCCCCTTGCCGTGACGGGTGAGGAACGCGACGCGCTTGCCGCCCAGCTCGCCGATCGAGACCTCGCTCGACGTCGGTCCGTAGGGGGTGGCGACCACGTGGCTCGTCGCCGTGCCGGGGGCGAAGAGCGAGTAGAGGCCGGAGCCGCCGATGACGGCGACGTCGACGCGGGGCGGGGACGAGGAGGCGGGGGTGGTGTCGGTCACCCCCGCTACGCTACCGACGACAGCCGGGAGGAGCCTCGTGCGCACCATCGATCAGCATCAGGACGACGTGGCCGGGCTGGTCGAGGCCGCCCTGGCGTCGCGACCGAGCGAGCGCCTCCCGCTCGATCCGGCCGCCGTGGCGGCCGACCCCGACCGCTACCGGAGGCGCGAGCTCGCCTCCGACGTCGTCGCGCCCATCGACCTCCCCCCGTTCGCCAACTCGCAGATGGACGGCTTCGCCGTGTCGTCGTCCGACGTCGTCGCCGACGCCTCGCTCGTCGTGGTCGACCGCATCCCCGCCGGGCGCGTGGGCCCGGCCCTGCTCCCCGGGACGGCCGCGCCGATCATGACGGGCGCCGCCGTGCCCGACGGCGCCGACGCCGTCGTTCCGGTCGAGCGGGTCGAGCCTCCGCTGTTCCCCGCCGAGGGCGTCGACGCCCGGGTGGCGGTCACCGGTCCCGTGGCGGCCGGTGCGTTCGTCCGCGAGGCCGGCTCCGACGTCGTCGCGGGCAGCGTGCTGCTGCCGGCCGGCACGATCATGACCCCGGCGCGCTGGGGTGTGCTGGCGGCAGCCGGACTCGGCGAGGTCGCCGTCCGACGCCGACCGCGCCTCCTGCTCGTCTCGACCGGCGAGGAGCTCGCCGCACCCGGCGCCGAGCTGGGCCCGGGCGAGATCCACGATGCGAACGGCGTCGCGCTCGCCGCGGCCCTCGCCGAGGTCGGCGTCGAGGTCGTCGCCGAGCGCGTCACCGACGACGCGGCCACGCTGACCGCGCTGATCGCCCGGCACGCCGCCGACGTCGACCTCGTCGTCACGACCGGCGGGGTCAGCGCCGGCGCGTACGAGGTGGTCCGCGACGCCTTCGAGACCGCGGGCGTCGTGTTCGGGTCGGTCGCCATGCAGCCCGGGGGCCCCCAGGGGCATGGTCCCCTCTCCGTCGGCGACCGCCGGCTGCCGGCCGTGTGCTTCCCCGGGAACCCGGTCAGCGCTCTCGTCTCGTTCGAGGTCTTCCTCCGTCCGCTCCTGCAGGCGGCCACCGGCGTCGGCCGCCCGCGCGCGCGCACGGTCGCCCCGATGGCAGAACCCGCCGAGTCGCCCGTCGGAAAGCACCAGCTCCGCCGAGGGCGTCTCGACGCCGACGGCCGGGTCGCCCTCGTCGGCGGCGCCGGATCCCACCTGCTGTCGAACCACGCGGCGGCCACCCTCCTGGTGCACCTGCCCGTCGGCGTCGAGCGGGTCGAGGCGGGCGACGACGTCGTAGTGTGGGCGCTCGATGACTGATCGCGACCGGCCCGACGACACCGCGCCTCCTCGGCTCACCCACGTGCGTGACGACGGGACGGCGCACATGGTCGACGTCACCGACAAGAGCGAGACCACGCGCATCGCCACCGCTCAGGCGCGCCTCACGACCCGGGCCGACGTGCTCGCCCGGCTGGTCGAGGGCACCCTGCCGAAGGGCGAGGCGCTCGGCACCGCCCGCATCGCCGGCATCATGGCCGCCAAGCGGACGTCGTCGCTGATCCCGCTCTGCCATCCGCTGCCGATCGGATCGGTCACCGTCGACTTCGAGCCCGGCGAGACCGATATCGTCGTGCTCGCCCGCGTCAAGACCCACGGCAAGACGGGCGTCGAGATGGAGGCGCTCACCGCCGCCTCGATCGCCGCGCTGACGCTCTACGACATGATCAAGGCCGTCGACCCGCTCGCCGAGATCCACGACGTCAAGGTGGTCGCGAAGCAGGGCGGCAAGTCGGGGGACTGGTCGCGATGACGACCCTGCCCGTCCGCCGCGCCGTCGTCATCGTCGCCTCGACCCGCGCCGCCGCGGGGAGCGCCGACGACCTCACCGGCCCGGTCATCCGCGCCTGGTTCGAGGCCCGACGCTACGACGTGCCCGCCCCGATCGTCGTCGCCGACGGCGAGCCCGTCGGTCGCGCGCTCGCCGAGGCCCTCGCGACCTCGCCCGACGTGATCGTGACGACCGGCGGCACCGGGGTCTCGCCGACCGACGCGACCCCCGAGCAGACCCGCCCGCTGCTCGAGCGCGAGCTGCCCGGCGTCGCCGAGGAGCTCCGTCGCAGGGGTCTCGCCGCCACGCCGACCGCGATCCTGTCACGCGGCGTCGCCGGCGTCAGCGGTCGCACGTTCGTCGTCAACCTGCCGGGTTCGCGCGGGGGAGTCCGCGACGGTCTCGAGGTGCTCGGCGGCGTCGTCGACCACGTGGTCGACCAGCTGGCCGGAGGATCGCATGACTGACGACGTCGCCTCGCCCGCCGGCCGGGCCGCCTCGCCCGCCGCCGACCGCGTGCTGCTGGCGCGGGTCGTCGACGAGGCCCTCTCGGTGACCGAGTGCTCGGCTCTCGTGGCGAGCCGCGCCTCCGGGGCGGTCGTGACCTTCGAGGGCGTGGTGCGCGATCACGACGAGGGGCGCGGGGTCACGGCCCTGCACTACGAGGCGCATCCGAACGCGACTGACGTGATCCGCGAGGTGGCCCTGTCGATCGCCGCCGCGCATCCCGAGGTGCGGGTCGCCGCCGAGCACCGCTACGGCGACCTCGAGATCGGCGACGTCGCGCTGGCCTGCGCCGTGTCGTCCGCCCACCGCGCCGAGGCGTTCGCGGCCTGCGCCGCCCTCGTCGACGAGGTCAAGGCGCGCGTGCCGATCTGGAAGCGGCAGGAGTTCGCCGACGGCTCCGACGAGTGGACGGCGTCGCTGGGCTGATCGTCACGGCGACGCGCTCGGCTGACGCGCTCGGCTGACGCGCTCGCCGTGCGCGTCCGTCTGACGCGCTCGCCCGAGCTCCCGTCCGACGTGCTCGTCGAGGCGTCAGGCGGGGCCGACTACGCTTCTCGGGTGGCACATCTACTCGGCGCAGAAAACCTCCGTCTCGAATTCCCGACCAAGGTCGTCCTCGACGGGGTGACCCTCGGCATCGACGAGGGCTCCCGCATCGGGGTCGTCGGCCGCAACGGCGACGGCAAGTCGACCCTCATGTCGGTGCTGGCGGGTCGACTCCAGCCCGACGACGGTCGCGTGACGACGCGTCGCGGTCTGACCATCGGCATGCTCGACCAGCGCGACGTGCTGCCCACGGGCGCCACCGTCGGCAGCCTCATCGTGGGCGACCGCGACGAGCACGAATGGGCCGGCGACGCGCGCATCCGCGACGTCATCTCCGGGCTCGCCACCGACATCCCCTGGGAGGCCGCGGTCGAGGACCTCTCCGGCGGTCAGCGCCGCCGCGTGGCCCTCGCGACCCTGCTGGTCGGCGACTGGGACGTCCTGTTCCTCGACGAGCCCACCAACCACCTCGACGTCGAGGGCGTGGCCTGGCTGGCCCAGCACCTCAAGCGCCGCTGGTCGGCCAACTCGGGCGCGCTCGTCGTCGTGACGCACGACCGGTGGTTCCTCGACGAGGTCTCGACCGACACGTGGGAGGTCCACGACGGCATCGTCGAGCCCTTCGAGGGCGGCTACGCCGCGTACGTGCTGCAGCGCGTCGAGCGCGACCGCATGGCGTCGGCCTCCGAGTCGAAGCGTCAGAACCTGATGCGCAAAGAGCTCGCCTGGCTGCGTCGCGGCGCCCCCGCCCGGTCGACCAAGCCCAAGTTCCGCATCGACGCCGCCAACGAGCTGATCGCCGACGAGCCGCCCGTCCGCGACGCCGTGCAGCTGTCGCAGATGGCGACCGCCCGACTCGGCAAAGACGTGGTCGACCTCGTCGAGGTCGGCGTCTCGTTCGGCGACAAGCGGGTGCTCGAGGGCGTCGAATGGCGCATCGCACCCGGCGAGCGCACCGGCGTGCTCGGCGTGAACGGCGCCGGCAAGTCGACGCTGCTCAAGGTCGTCACCGGGGTCATCGCACCGACCGAGGGTCGGGTGAAGCAGGGCAAGACGGTCAAGTTCGCGATCCTCGACCAGCAGCTCGCCGACCTCCACGAGGTCGCCCACGAGCGCGTCAACGACGTGATCGGCCGCCAGCGCACCTCGTACGTCACCGCCGGCAAGGAGATGACGCCGGGTCAGCTGCTCGAGCGCCTCGGGTTCACGAGCGCCCAGCTGCAGACCCCGATCAAAGACCTGTCGGGTGGTCAGAAGCGTCGCCTGCAGTTCCTGCTGATCCTCCTCAACGAGCCGAACGTGCTCATCCTCGACGAGCCCACCAACGACCTCGACACCGACATGCTCGCCGCCATGGAGGACCTCCTCGACGGCTGGCCGGGCACCCTGCTCGTCGTCTCGCACGACCGGTACCTGCTCGAGCGGGTCACCGACCAGCAGTACGCGGTGCTCGACGGCCGCTTCCGGCACCTGCCGGGCGGCGTCGACCAGTACCTGCAGCTGCGCAAGCAGGCGACGGACAGCCAAGGAGGCGCGACCGACCGACCGACGGCCGTCCAGGGGGCGTCGGCATCCGTCGCGGCCTCCGCTGCCGCCTCGGGTCTCTCCGGCGCCGAGAAGCGCAACGCCGAGAAGGAGCTCGGGTCGATCGACCGCAAGATGGCGAAGGCCGCGACCGAGCGCGATTCGCTGCTGGCGCAGTTCTCGACCTTCGACCAGTCCGACTTCGACGGCCTGGCCGCGCTGCAGGCGAAGCTCACGGCGCTCGACCACAAGACCGCCGAGCTCGAGGTGCGCTGGCTCGAGCTGAGCGAGCTGCTGGCCTAGCCGCTCCAGGGGCCTGGGCGACCCGCCGCAGCCGCACCGCGTTTCCTCGGCTCCGTTCGGCAGGTCGTGAGGGCTGGTCGTGCCGCACCGCGCCTCCTCGGCTCCGCTCGGTCGTGCGGCGTGCGTCGTGGTGCGCTCAGCCGCCCAGGGTCAGGCTGAGGGTGCGCAGCAACTCCGCCAGGCGGCTGCGGTCGGCGACGTCGATGTCGCTCAGCAGGGCGTCCTCGGCCGCGAGCAGGCGTTCGATGGCGGCGTCGACCGTCCGGCGGCCCGCGGTCGTCATCGTGACGAGGATGCCGCGGCCGTCGTCCGGGTCGGTGCGGCGTTCGACGAGACCGCGGTCGACGAGCCGGTCGATGCGGTTCGTCATCGCACCGCTCGAGACGAGAGTCTGCTGCAGGAGGGTCTTCGGACTCAGCTGGTACGGGGTGCCCGCACGGCGGAGCGCCGAGAGCACGTCGAACTCCCATGACTCGAGGTCGCTCGCCTGGAACGCCTCACGGCGGGCGCGGTCGAGGTGCTTGGCGAGCCGCGCGACGCGCGAGAGCACATGGAGCGGCGCGAAGTCGAGGTCGGGCCGCTCGTGGCGCCACGCCTCGACGATCCTGTCGACCTCGTCCTGCTCGGGCATCCGACCATTATGGCGACCGGTGCCGCCACCGCCGTCTGGCACACTGGAAAGGCGCATGAGCGCGGTCCGCCATGGTGTAACGGCAGCACGACAGCCTTTGGAGCTGTTAGGTCCAGGTTCGAATCCTGGTGGCGGAGCCAGGGGCACGCCGACGGCCTTCTTCCTCCTTCGGCCTCGTAGCCGGGCTCGCGCAGCTGCTGGCGATCGCCGAGTGACTCGATCACGCATCTGAGGGCGCGGGCGAGCGCTCAGCTCATGGGCGCGCGCGTCTGCCTCGGTCTCATAGATCTCGCCCCAGGAGATGCTCGCATGCCGTCGACACGTGGATCCACGTCAGGCAGACAGATCTGCACGAAGTGCGGGACGACACCTTCACGAGCATCGGGTCTGCCGGGCTTCCCGACGCGATCGACAGCGCCGACGACTCCAGGCGGGTCAGGTGTTCGTCGAGAAGCTCTGGAACGACCAGGGCATCACGACCGAGCGCTATCAGAGCGGCGGCGACGAGCCCATCCTCGGCGTCCGGGGTTCCGGGGGTCCGACGACGTCCATCGACTTCCTCGCCGACGAACGCGGCTAGAGCGTCGACGCCCTGTCCCCGTGCGCGGACGGCGACCCGGTCGAGCTCAAGAACCACGGCGAGTAGACACGCGCATCGGGCATCGTCGGGCGCTCGTCGATAGCCTGCGGTCTCACCCGCCGGTCGTGCCGGCACCGCCACCGACGACGAGGACCCCGCGATGTCGACCACCAGCACCCTCCCGCCCCTCGCCCGTGCCGCCCTGCTCGGCCTCCTCAGCGGCTCCCGCTCGGCGACCCCGCTCGCCGTTCTCGCTCTGAACCAGGGAGCCGAGGAGGCGCGGGGCGCCTGGCAGAGCTGGCCCCTGTTCCGTGCGCCCCTGGGCCGTGCGGCGCTCGTCGCGGCCGGGGCCGGCGAGCTGGTCGGCGACAAGCTCCCCACGACCCCGAGCCGCATCGCGGCCGGGCCGCTGTTCGGCCGCGCGCTCGCCGGCGCCGTGGTCGGGCTGGCCATCTCGGACACGGGTCGTGGAGGGCTCCGCGTGTCAGGCGCCGTCGCGGGCGCCCTCGGCGCGTTGGCGGGCAGCTGGCTCTTCTATCGGGCTCGCAAGACCGCCGTCGACGGGACCGGTCTTCCCGATGCCGTCGTGGCGCTCGCCGAAGACGCGCTGACCGTCTCGAGCGCGTTCGCGCTGGTGCGCTCCCGCTGAATCCTCCACAGGGGCCGGCCGTCCGCTGGATCGCACCGGAACCCGTCGGCCCTTTCGCGCCTCCTTCGCCGCCCGTGGGAGGATCGCCGGAGATCGCGCACCACCTCACCAAGGAGCACCATGTCTGAACGCAGCCTCGCCGTCGTCGTCCTCGCAGCAGGACAGGGCACGCGCATGAAGTCGTCGACACCCAAGGTGCTGCACCGCCTGGCCGGCATGCCGCTCATCCAGCACGTGCTCGAGTCGGCCGGCGCCCTCGACCCCGAGCACCTCGTCGCGGTCGTGCGGCACGAGCGCGACCTCGTCGTCGCGAGCGTGCTCGACACCTCGCCGGCCGCCGTCATCGTCGATCAAGACGAGATCCCCGGCACCGGGCGGGCCGTCGAGCAGGCCGTCGAGGCGCTGCCGGCCGAGTTCGAGGGCGACGTGGTGGTCGTCAGCGCCGACGTGCCGTTCCTCGACCACGAGACCCTGTCGGCGCTGCTCGACCAGCACCGCGAGGCCGCCGCGTCGGCCACGCTCCTGTCGGCAGTGCTGCCCGACGCCACCGGCTACGGGCGCGTGGTCCGCCGGGCGTCCGGCGACGTCGACCGCATCGTCGAGCACAAAGACGCGACGGCGGATGAGCGCGAGGTCCGCGAGATCAACTCGGGCACCTACGTCTTCACCGTGTCGGCCCTGCGAACCCACCTGCCGCGGATCGGCTCGGCCAACGCCCAGAACGAGAAGTACGTGACCGACATGGTCGGCCTGCTGACGGGTGCCGGCGAGATCGTCGCCGCTCGCGCCGTCGACGAGACGTGGCGGCTCGAGGGCATCAACGACCGCGTGCAGCTCGCGGCCGCTGCTCGCCGGCTGAACGACCGCATCGTCGAGCACTGGCAGCGCGAGGGCGTCTCGATCATCGACCCGCAGACCACCTGGATCGACCGCGACGTCTCGCTCAGCCCCGACGTCGAGCTGCTGCCCGGCACCCAGCTGCGCGGAGCGACGTACATCGCCGCGGGCGCCGTGGTCGGACCGGACACCACGCTGGTCGACACCGAGGTCGGCGAGGGCGCGGTCGTGAAGCGCACCGACGCGACCCTCGCGGTCATCGGGGCCCGCGCCTCCGTCGGTCCGTTCGCCTACCTGCGACCCGGCAGCGTTCTCGGCACGGGGGGCAAGATCGGCACCTTCGTCGAGACCAAGAACGTCGAGATCGGCGAGGGGTCGAAGGTGCCGCACCTCAGCTACATCGGAGACACCGAGGTCGGCCGCGACTCGAACATCGGGGCGGGCACGATCACCGCCAACTACGACGGGGTGAACAAGCACCGGACGCAGGTCGGGTCGAACGTGCGCACCGGGTCGCACAACGTCTTCGTCGCCCCCGTTAGGATTGGCGACGGAGCGTACTCAGGTGCGGGAACGGTCGTCCGCAAAGACGTGCCGGCAGGTGCCCTGGCGCTGAGCATCGCTCCACAGCGCAATGCGAGCGGATGGGTCGAGGCGAACCGCCCCGGCTCCGCGGCTGCCGAGGCCGCCGCTCGCGCCGAACGAACGACCGACTGAACCCCGGTCGGGTTGGCCCCTCGGGGCCGGAGAGCGAGTGACGTGTCCGGAATCAAGATCACCGGCGAGAACCGACTCGTTCTGGTCTCGGGGCGTGCGCACCCCGAGCTCGCCGATCAGATCGCCTCCGAGCTGGGGTCGGAGCTCATCCCCACCGACGCTCGCACCTTCGCCAACGGCGAGCTGTACGCGCGCTTCGACGAGAGCGTGCGCGGCGCCGACGCGTTCGTCATCCAGTCGCACTCGGCCCCCATCAACGAGTGGTTGATGGAGCAGCTGATCATGGTCGACGCGCTCAAGCGCGCATCCGCCAAGCGCATCACCGTCGTCGCGCCCTTCTACCCCTACGCCCGGCAAGACAAGAAGGGCCGCGGCCGCGAGCCGATCTCGGCGCGTCTGGTCGCCGACCTGTTCAAGGCGGCCGGCGCCCACCGCATCATGAGCGTCGACCTGCACGCCCCGCAGATCCAGGGCTTCTTCGACGGCCCCGTCGACCACCTGTTCGCCATGCCGGTGCTGCTCGAGCACTTCCGCGCCAAGCTCGACAACGCGACGCTGACCGTCGTCTCACCCGACATGGGTCGCGTCCGCGTCGCCGACATCTGGAGCGAGAAGCTCGACGCCCCTCTGGCGATCATCCACAAGCGCCGCGACCCCCTCGTGCCCAATCAGGTCACCGTGCACGAGATCGTCGGCGAGGTCGCCGGTCGTGTCTGCCTCCTGGTCGACGACCTCATCGACACGGGCCGCACCATCGTGAAGGCCGCCGAGGCCCTCAAGGCAGCAGGGGCCATCGGGGTCGTCGTCGCCGCCACCCACGCCGTCTTCAGCGACCCGGCCCCCGAGATCCTCAACAGCGAGTTCATCGACTCCGTCGTGGTGACCGACACCCTGCCGCTCACCGAGCACCAGAAGTTCGACAAGCTCGAGATCCTCCCGATCGCGCCCTTGATCGCGCGCGCGATCCACGAGGTCTTCGACAACGGCTCCGTGACGAGCATGTTCGACGGCGCGGCCTAGGCCTCGAGCACCCGCCTTGAGGGGGCACCCGACCGCCCGAACCGGCGGAGGGGCGCCCCCTCTCGGCATCTCCCCCCCCCCCCGGTCGATCCCGCGTCGTGCCACGATGTGCCCATGCCCGTCGTCGAATCCCGTGTGGTCGTCCCGGTGAGCCCGGAGGTCGCCTTCGCGGTGTCGCAGACGCAGGGTGAGGCGCGCAAGCGCTGGGACCCGTTCATCCGCCACCAGCACCTCGTCGGGGGAGCGACCGTGCCCGCCCGAGGCGTCCGCACCCTCACGGTGCAGCGGTTCGGATTCCGGATGGAGAGCGAGTACGTCTCGTACGCGCCGCCCACGAACGTCGGCATGAAGATGACCAAGGGCTCCTGGTTCTTCGAGCGCATGGGCGGCGGCTGGCGGTTCAGTGCGGTCGACGGCGACCCGCAGAGCACCCTGGCGATCTGGCGCTACAACTTCACCTGCCGGCCGCGCTGGCTCGCCCCTCTCGCCGAGCGCATCGGAGCCGTCGTGCTGCAACGCGACATCGACCACCGCATCCAGGGCTTCGCCCGCGGCTGCGAGGACCCTCTCGTCCTCGCCGCTGCCACCCCCTGACCCCCCGCCCGGCATCGGCGCAGCGACGCTGCAGGCCACGCGCGCAGCCCCCCCCCGTCGGCAACTCAGGCGATGCGGCACCCGACCGTGGCCCTGTCCCGCCACACCGCCCCCGAGCCTGAGTTGCCGACGCGGGGCAGGCGTCGGTCGGCGACTCAGGTGATGTGGCGCGTGCGCGTGGCGTTGTCCCGCGCGGCCGCCGGTCTGCCTGAGTCGCCGACGCGGGGCAGGCGTCGGTCGGCGACTCAGGTGATGTGGCGCCTGCGCGTGGCGTTGTCCCGCGCGGCCGCCGGTCTGCCTGAGTCGCCGACGCGCGCCGCGCGACGCCCGAGGCGAGCGCAGGCCACGCGTGCGGACGGGCGGGCCCGCCGTCCGCCCCGCGGTCGCAGGGTCAGGACGGCGGGACCCGCCCGCCTGGGTGCAGCTCAGGAGGCGCGGCGCAGCCCCGCGCCCGCCCTCAGTGGGTCGACGGCTCCGTCTCGATCTCCGACCGGTCACCCGACCAGAGCGTGTGGAACACGCCGTCCTCGCCGACGCGCTCGTACGTGTGGGCGCCGAAGAAGTCGCGTTGCCCCTGGATCAGCGAAGCCGGGAGGCGCGTGGACGCGAGCGAGTCGTAGTAGCTGAGCGCTGAGGCGAACCCGGGCACGGGGATGCCCGAGAGGGCGGCCTTGGCGACGATGCGGCGCCAGGCCGCTTCACCGTCGCGGACGGCCGCGGCGAAGTAGTCGTCCTCGAGGAGGGTCGCGATGGTGGCGTCCTTCTCGTAGGCGTCGACGATGCGGTTGAGGAACTGCGCGCGGATGATGCAGCCGCCGCGCCAGATCTTGGCGATGGCCCCCTTGTCGATGTCCCAGTCGTACTCGAGGGCGCCGGCGATGATGGCGTCGAAGCCCTGGGCGTAGGCGACGATCTTCGATGCGTACAGCGCTTTCTGCACATCGTCCTCGAACCCGTCACCGGCCTCCTGCACCTCGGGCCGGCCCTGCAGTGTCGCCTGCACGGCGGCGCGCTGGTCGGGCTTCGACGAGACGGCGCGGGCGAAGACGGCCTCGGCGATTCCGCCGACCGGGACGCCGAGTCCGACCGAGTTCTGCACGGTCCAGACGCCGGTGCCCTTCGAGCCGGCCTCGTCGACGATCGAGTCGACGAGCGGGCCGCCCGTCTTGGCGTCGACCTGACGGAGCACGTCGGCGGTGATCTCGATGAGGTACGACTCGAGCTCGCCCTTGTTCCATTCGTCGAAGACGGCGGCGATGGCGGCGGGTTCGTGGCCGCCGACGCGCCGCAGCAGGTCGTACGACTCCGCGATGAGCTGCATGTCGGCGTACTCGATGCCGTTGTGGATCATCTTGACGAAGTGCCCCGCGCCGTCGGATCCGACGTGCGTGACGCACGGCTCGCCCTCGGCGACCGCGGCGATGGACGACAGGATGGGGCCGAGCGTCTCGTACGCCTCCTTCGAGCCGCCGGGCATGATCGAGGGCCCCTTGAGGGCGCCTTCCTCACCGCCCGAGATGCCGGCACCGACGAAGTTGAGGCCGCGGTCGCGCAGGGCTGCCTCCCGCCGGCGGGTGTCCTGGAAGTTCGCGTTGCCGCCGTCGACGATGATGTCGCCTTCGTCGAAGAGATCGGCGAGCTGGTCGATGACGGCGTCGGTGCCGCGCCCGGCCTGCACCATGATGATGGCGGTGCGGGGCTTCTGCAGCGAGGCGGCGAAGTCCTCGATCGTCTTCGAGGCGATGAATCCGGCGTCGCCGTGCTCGGTCATGAGGGTGTCGGTGCGCTCCGGCGAGCGGTTGTAGACGGCGACGGTGTTGCCCTCACGGCTGGCGAGGTTCCGCGCCAGGTTCGAGCCCATGACGGCGAGTCCGACGACTCCGATGTTCGCCTGTGCGGTGGACGTCTCTGCTGTTCCCTGTTCGGTCATGTCGACTCCTTCTCGGGGGTGGGTGTCCGCAGACTATTCCTCCGGCCCGGGTGCCCGACGGGTACGGTCAGGGCCCCGTGACGCGGCCGCGCCTAGGCTGGTCGCGACCACCGCCCCGAGCCCGAAGGCCACCCGTGACCGACATCCTGAGCCCGCGTCCGTTCCCGCCCGTCGTCGTGATGGGGGTGTCCGGCTCGGGCAAGTCGACCGTGGGCGAATTGCTGGCCTCGGTCACGGGGGCGCCGTTCGTCGATGCCGACGACCTCCACCCCGAGGCGAACCGTCGCAAGATGGCCGAAGGGCGGCCGCTCGACGACGACGACCGGGCACCGTGGCTGACGATCGTCGCCGACCGCATCCGCGACGCCGGCGACGAGTCGGTCGTCGTGGCGTGCTCCGCGTTGACGAGGCGCTATCGCGACGTGCTCCGTCAGGGCGACCCGCGCCTCCTCTTCGTCCATCTGACGGGTGTGCACGAGCTCGTCGAGCGGCGGCAGAAGGCGCGCAAGGGGCACTTCATGCCCTCGGGTCTGATGCGGTCGCAGATCGCCACCCTCGAGCCCCTCGCCGACGACGAGGCCGGGTTCGGCATCGACGTCGACGCGACGCCCGACCGGATCGTGGCCGATGTCGTCGTGCGTCTCGAGAGCGAGCACGGCGCCCGAGCAGACGCCTGAGCCGAGGAGGCGCGGGTTGGCGACACGCCCGGGGCCCGTGTAACCTCGGAAGCTGAACTTCGGCGAGGGATGCGAAGGCATCCGTTATCGACGCGGTAGGCAGGCGCTCAGTCTCGTACGGGCGGGTTCGACAGAATCCGTCACCTCACGGCTGCGGGGTCTTTCCTCACGCGATACGCGTTCGAGTTGAAACCGACCACACATCCGGTCCGCCCTCGCGGCGGCCACAGAAGGAGACACACATGTCCGACGACAACAAGCTGTCCGCGCTCGTCCGCACGAGCTTCGGCAAGGGCGCCGCCCGCAAGATCCGCGCCAACGACATGATCCCCGCGGTCATCTACGGTCACGGCACCGACCCCCAGCACGTGACCCTCCCCGGTCACGAGACCATGCTGATCACGCGTCGTGCGAACGCCGTCATCACGCTCGACATCGAGGGCACCGACCAGCTCGCGCTGGTGAAGGACATCCAGCGCGACCCGGTCAAGCAGACCATCGAGCACATCGACCTCATCGTCGTCCGCAAGGGCGAGAAGGTCAGCGTCGAGGTGCCCGTGCACGTCGAGGGCGAGTCGTACCCCGGCACCATCCACGTGCTCGAGCTCAACGCCGTCGAGCTCGAGGTCGAGGCGACCCACATCCCGCAGAGCGTCGTCGTGTCGATCGAGGGCCTCGAGGAGGGTGCGCAGATCACCGCCGCCGACCTCGTCCTCCCGAAGGGCGCGAACCTCGTCAGCGAGCCCGAGACCCTCGTGCTCGCCATCTCGGTTCCCCAGCTCGACCTGACGACCGACGCCGTGTCCGACGAGGACGGCGAGGCCGCTCCGGCCGAGGGCGACGTCGACTCGATCGAAGACGAAGAGCGCTCCGAGTAACACCCCCTGCCGGCGCAGACCCACTGAAGAGACGACCGACGAACGATGGCATCCGACGATCAGTGGATCGTGGTCGGGCTCGGCAACCCCGGGCCCGGCTACGCCGGCAACAGGCACAACGTCGGGCAGATGGTGCTGGCCGAGATGGCCCACCGTCTGTCCGCCCGCTTCACGAGGCACCGCACCGACTCGACCGTGGCCGAGGGGCGCCTCGCGCCCGGTGCGGCGCGATTCGTTCTCGCGAAGCCGAACACGTTCATGAACCTGTCGGGCGGGCCGGTGCAGGCGCTCCTGCGGTTCTACGACCTCGACGTGTCGAGGCTGATCGTGGTCCACGACGAGCTCGACATCGACTTCGACACGATCAAGCTCAAGCACGGCGGCGGTCACGGCGGCCACAACGGCCTGCGGGACATCATCGCGGCGACGGGCTCGAACGAGTTCACCCGGGTGAGGGTCGGCATCGGGCGACCTCCGGGGCGCCAGCCCGCCGCCGACTTCGTCCTGAAGGACTTCGCGGCGGCCGAGCGGCAGATTCTGCCCATCCTCCTCGCCGATGCGGCCGACGCGGTCGAGATGATCGCGTCCGAGGGGCTGACCGCCGCGCAGCTCAGATTCCACACCGCCAGAGACTGAGGGCGGCGCTCCGCTCGGAGCGTGCACGAGTACCATCTGTCGGGTGATACTCGCGGGCTTGATTCCGGCGCTTTCGCGCGCCTCCACCTTCTCGGCTGCCCTCGACCGGCATGGCCGAAGCACCGACTTCTCCGTCGTCGACGGTCTGCGCGTGCCGCTCCTCGCCGGGCTCCTGTCCCGCCGGGAGGGGCCGCAGGCGCTCCTCGTCGTGACGGCCACGGGGCGCGAGTCCGAGGCTGTGCGGGGATCGCTGTCGAGCTTCCTGCCCGAGGCCGAGATCATCGAGTTCCCCGCGTGGGAGACCCTGCCCCACGAGCGTCTCAGCCCGAGCGCCGAGACCGTCGGGAAGCGGATCCACGCGCTGCGCCGTCTGGCCGCGTGGCAGGCGCAGGCCGCGGCCGAGCCCCAGGCGACCAGGCCGATCGTCGTCGTGGCCGGCGTCCGGGCGGCCCTGCAGCCGCTGGCCGACAATCTCGCGTCGATCGATCCGGTGGTGCTCACGGTCGGCGATCGGGGTCACGACCTCTCGGCCATCGCGGTCCGGCTCGTCGATCTGGCTTACGCCCGGGTCGACATGGTGACCCGCCGCGGCGAGTTCGCGGTGCGGGGCGGCATCCTCGACGTCTTCCCGCCGACGGCGGAGCACCCGCTGCGGGTCGACTTCTTCGGCGACGAGGTCGATCAGGTGCGGCGCTTCTCGGTGGCCGATCAGCGCAGCCTGGACGGCGATGTGACGACGGTGGACCTCCCGCCGAGTCGAGAGATGCTGCTCACCGAGCAGGTGCGGCAGCGTGCCCGCGAGATGCAGCACGAGTTCCCGAGCCTGGCGCAGATGCTCGCCAAGATCGGCGAGGGCATCCCCGTCGAGGGCATGGAGTCGCTGGCCCCCGCGCTCGTGCACGGTCTGGTGCCCCTCACCCATTACCTCCCCGCCGACGCCTCGATCGCCGTCCTGTCGCCCGAGCGGGTCGTCTCGCGGGCCCGCAGCCTGGCGGAGACGAACCGCGAGTTCCTCTCCGCCGCCTGGAGCGCCGCGACGGCCGGCGCCGAGGCCCCGATCGACCTCGACGCGGGCGACTTCATCTCCCTCCGCGACCTCCGCGACTCGGCGGGCGATCGCGCCTGGTTCAGCATGAGCACGTTCGACAGCGGCGAGGTGCTCACGGACGACGAGGCGATCGCGTCGGCCGGCGACTACGTCCGTCTGGCGGCCGACGCGGTCCCGAGCTTCAGTGGTCATGCCGAGGGCGCTCTCGATCACGTCGTGTCGCGGCTCGGCGACGGGTGGAGCGTCGTCGTGACCTCCCGCGGGGTCGGCCTCGTCGAGAGGGCACGCGACGTGCTGGCCGAACGCGGCGTCGCCGCCCGGCTGCACGAGTCGCTGCCCGACACCCTCGAGCCCGGGGTGGCGCATCTCGTGGCGGGCGGGGTCGAGGCGGGCTTCGAGATCCCCGAGGCGAAGCTCGCGGTGCTCGGCGAGAGCGACTTCTACGGTCGTTCCGCGAACTACGACTCCCGTCAGGTCACGAAGCTCGCCAGTCGTCGAAAGAACGTGGTCGATCCCCTGCAGCTGAAGCCGGGCGATGTCGTGGTGCACCAGACGCACGGCATCGGCAAGTTCCTCGAGCTCACCAGCCGCGAGGTGAGCACGGGCGGCAAGAACGCCGTGAAGAACAGCCGCGAGTACCTCGTGCTCGAGTACGCGCCCTCGAAGCGCGGGTACCCGGGTGACAAGCTCTACGTCCCGACCGACCAGCTCGACCTGCTCAGCCGCTACGTCGGCGGCGAGGCCCCGTCGCTCAGCAAGATGGGCGGCAGCGACTGGGCGTCGGCGAAGAGCAAGGCGCGTCGCGCGGTGCGGGACATCGCCGTCGAGCTCGTGAAGCTCTACTCGGCGCGCATGGCGAGCAAGGGTCATGCGTTCCCGCCCGACACCCCGTGGCAGCGCGAGCTGGAGGAGGCCTTCCCCTTCGCCGAGACGGCGGACCAGCTGACGACCATCGACGAGATCAAGGCCGACATGGAGCGCCCCATCCCGATGGATCGCCTCCTCTCGGGCGATGTCGGCTACGGCAAGACCGAGGTCGCCGTCCGAGCGGCCTTCAAGGCGATCCAGGACGGCAAGCAGGTCGTCATGCTCGTCCCGACGACGCTGCTCGTGAAGCAGCACTTCGACACCTTCTCCGATCGGTTCGCCGGGTTCCCCGTGCACCTGCGGAGCCTCAGCAGGTTCCAGAGCGCGAAGGAGAGCCGCGAGACGATCAAGGGGCTCGGCGACGGCACCGTCGACATGGTCATCGGCACCCACCGCCTCCTCAGCGAGGGCATCGCGTACAAGGACGTCGGCCTCGTCATCATCGACGAGGAGCAGCGGTTCGGCGTCGAGCACAAGGACGCCCTGAAGAAGCTCAAGACCAACGTGGACATCCTCGCGATGTCGGCCACGCCCATCCCGCGCTCCCTCGAGATGGCCGTCACGGGCATCCGCGAGATGTCGACCCTGACCACGCCGCCCGAGGACCGCCACCCGATCCTCACCTTCGTCGGGCCCGAGAGCGACCGGCAGAAGGCGGCGGCGATCCGGCGCGAGCTGCTCCGCGAGGGGCAGGTGTTCTTCGTGCACAACCGCGTCTCGAGCATCAACCGCGTCGCGGCGCAGATCGCCGAGCTGGTCCCGGAGGCGCGGGTGGCGGTCGCGCACGGACAGATGGCCGAGTCGTCGCTCGAGCAGGTCATGGTCGACTTCTGGGAGCGCAAGTTCGACGTGCTCGTCTCGACCACGATCATCGAGACCGGTCTCGACATCGCCAACGCGAACACGCTGATCATCGATCGCGCCGACAAGTACGGCCTCAGCCAGCTGCATCAGCTGCGCGGCCGGGTGGGTCGTGGTCGCGAACGCGGCTACGCGTACTTCCTCTACGACGCCGAGCGTCCTCTGAGCGAGACCGCTCAGGATCGGCTCGAGACCATCGCCGCGAACAACGAGCTGGGCGCCGGCATGCAGGTGGCGCTGAAGGACCTCGAGATCCGCGGTGCCGGCAACCTGCTGGGCGGCGAGCAGTCCGGTCACATCGCCGGAGTCGGCTTCGACCTGTATCTGCGGATGATCGGCGAGGCCGTCGGGGCGTTCCGCGGCGACGTGGCCGAGGGGCAGACCGAGCTGCGTCTCGAGCTCCCCGTCGACGCGCACATCCCCGACGAGTACGTCGAGAGCGAGCGACTGCGACTCGAGGCGTATCAGAAGTTGTCGACCGCGAGCTCGCCGACCTCGACCGACGAGCAGATCGATTCGGTGCTCGACGAGCTCACCGACCGGTACGGCGCGCCTCCGGCGTCCGTGCTCGCCCTCATCGAGGTGTCGCGCCTCCGCCGGGCGGCGCAGAAGGCCGGTCTCAGCGAGGTCGTCGTCATGGGCAGCAACCTCCGGGTGGCCGGTCTCGATCTGGCCGACAGCATGCAGGTCCGTCTGCAGCGCATGTACCCGGGTGCCCGCTGGTTCGCCCAGACGAAGTCGGTCAGCGTGCCGCTGCCCCGCCCGCACGGGGAGGCGCTGCCCGACGGCGAGCTGATCCGGTGGGTCGAGCAGCTGATGTCGGCGATCTTCGGCGCCGAGGCTCCGCGCCCGGCCGCGGACTCCGCGGCTGCCGCGGGCTGATCCGCCGACGATGCGACACGAGGAGGCGCGGGTGAGCGATCGCGACGAGCCCCGCGCCCCGATCGACGAGCTGGTCGGCGTGGTCGCCGCCCTCCTGGCCGACGAGGGCGGGTGCGAATGGAACCGGGCGCAGACGCACGAGAGCCTCGTGACCTACCTCGTCGAGGAGACCGCCGAGCTGGTCGAGGCGATCGAGGAGGGGACCTCCGCCGACCGACGCGAGGAGCTCGGCGACGTCCTCTACCAGGTGGTCCTCCACGCGGCTCTGGCCGAGAGGGCCGGGACGTTCGACCTCGACGACGTCGTCCGCGATGTGATGGTCAAGACGGTGCGTCGCCATCCTCATGTCTTCGCCGCCGACGAGGCGCACGGCGTCGACGACATCATCCGGCTCTGGTCGGCCGCGAAGGCTCGCGAGAAGTCGCAGCGGACGAGCGCCTTCGACGGCGTCCCCCGGGGACTGCCCGCTCTGGCACGGGCGCAGAAGATAGACGGGCGACGGCGGGCGGCGGGGTTGGCGTCCGTGGAGCACGCCGCGACGGGGGAGCGCACCGGTGCCGGTGCGGATGCTGCGTCCCCGGTCGACGACGAGCTGCTGATCGGACGGGAGCTGGCCCGGTTGGTCGATACCGCGACGGCGCGGGGGGTGGACGCCGAGCGGGCTCTTCGGCGAGCGGTCCGGGAGCGCGAGTCGGCTCTACGCGAGGTCGAGTCGCTCGGACGCGGCTCCGCGCGGGAGGGGCACGCAGGAGGCGCGGATCAACTCGCAGGACGGTCGCCCGAGAGCGGGGCGCCCCGCCAACCCGAATAGGCGGGGCGCCCCTCGTGACCGCCCCCGAGCCGACTCCGATCGCAAGAAGGAGTCGGCCTAGTCGGTGTGGTCACGTTCGCGCGACCGGCACTCCACCGAGGGATCAGGCCCGGCGGGCCTTGCCGCGCTCAGGCAAATGTAGAGCTACAGCACCTAAAATGTCAAGGGTCATCCGACGAAACACGAAGTGATCGCTCGGATCGCACCCTGCCGGTGCATCCACGGACGCCGCGTGGCCTCCCGAGCGGCGTCGGCAGACGTCTGTTATGGTCGCGAGACGACGGTCGTGGCCGCGCAGGGCGTCCCGACCCGTCCGCACGAAGGAGTGGCATCTATGCCTCGTAAGCCCGATCCGACACGCAAGCCCGAACTGCTGGGCCAGATCATCGACCACCTCCGGTCGCGGAGCATCGCGACCGTCTCGTTCCGGACCCTCGCCGAGGCCCTCGGCGTGAGCACCTACGTCTTCGTCTATCACTTCGGGAACCGCGCCGAGCTCATCGCCGAGATCGTGCGCGCCGTCGTCGGTCGTCATGATCATCTGGTCCCGGCGGATCCCTCCGGACTCGACGCCGCCGGCTTCCGGCGTCACCTCGAGCAGTACTGGGACGAGGCCTCGAGCGAGCGGGGCCTCGACCTCCAGCGTCTCGAGATGGAGGCGGCGCTGCTCGAGGTCGTGGCCGGCGACGAGCCCGGCGTCGCACGGCGCGCGGGGGACCGGTGGCGCGAGACCGTCGCGGCGTGGCTCGTCGCCCAGGGGGTCTCGTCCGACGACGCCGTCGTCCGAGCACGCGCCTTCGTCGCGGAGCTCGAGGGGTTGCTGTACGACGCCGTCATCGGGGGCCACGCCGACGAGCCCGGCGCCGTCTTCACGCGCCGCCTGGATGCCGTCGTCGAATCGGTCGGCGCGTAGGTCGCCAGGTCGTCGGAGGTCGGACGTCGGTCGTCGGTCGTAGGACCTCGGGCCTCGGTCGTCGACCATCGGTCCGGCGCGAGACGGAGAACGGGCCGGATGCACTCGGCATCCGGCCCGTTCAAGCGCCCTCACCGCAGGGAAGGTAGGGCACCGTGACCCGACGGCATGCAACCCGATTCACCCCGTCTGGTGGTCATATCGTACGTGGAATCTCACATGATCCGCAAGTCCACCTCGCGCGCCGCCACGACCCCGCGCCCCTCTGGGAGGATGGTGTCATGCCGTCACACGTGAGCCCTCCCCGCGGGATGCGGGACTTCCTCCCCGCCGAGAAGCGCCGTCGCGAGCGGGTGCTCGCCACCATCCGCGACGTCTACCGCTCGTACGGCTTCGACGAGATCGAGACGCCCGTCGTCGAGTCCACCGACTACCTCTACTCGGGTCTCGGCGGCGACAACGAGAAGCAGGTCTTCGCCGTCCTGAAGCGGGGTCTCGACGTCGAGGCGCTCCGGGCCGCCGACTCGGCGCTCGCGCTGGCCGACCTCGGCCTCCGCTTCGATCTCACCGTGCCCCTGGCCCGGTTCTACGCATCCCACCGCTCCGAACTGCCGGGCGTCTTCCGATCCGTCCAGGTGGCCCCCGTCTGGCGCGCCGAGCGGCCGCAGAAGGGCCGCTACCGCCAGTTCGTCCAGTGCGACATCGACATCCTCGGCGAGGCCGGCCCCCTGGCGGAGGTCGAGCTGATCTCCGCCACCACGGCCGTCCTGTCGTCGCTGGGTCTCCACGGCACGTCGATCCGCATCAATGACCGGCGCATCCTCCTCGGGGTGCTCGCCCACTGGGGCACGCCGGCGGAGCTCACGGATCAGGCGCTGATCGAGCTCGACAAGCTCGACAAGCTGGGCGTGACCGGGGTCGTCGACCGGCTCGTCGAGATCGGCCTCGAGCGCGATGGTCTCGACGACGCCCTGGGCGAGCTCTCGACGGCCGAGTGGTCGACGATCACCGGCACCGCGCCTCCTGCCTGGCTCGATGTCGAAGCGGCCGCCGATCTGGTCGCTCTCCGTGACGCGCTGCCGGATGCGCGGCTCGTCTTCGATCCGACCCTCGTTCGCGGAATGGGCTATTACACGGGCACGATCTTCGAGGTCGCGCACCCGGACTTCGGGTACTCGCTCGGCGGCGGCGGTCGCTACGACGGCATGATCGGCCGGTTCCTCGGGGTCGACGTCCCCGCAGCGGGCTTCTCGCTGGGCTTCGAGCGCATCGTCGACCTGGTCGACGACGCCGACGCCGGTGGTGAGGGGCTCGTGCTGGTGCACGACGCGTCCGTGCCCGCGGCCGAGCTCGTGGCGCTGAGGGCCGGACTGCTCGAACAGGGGGAGGCGCGGGTCCGTCTGGAGCGCCGCGTCAAGAACCTCACGAGGCAGCTCGACACCCTCTCGGCGGCCGGTTACACGCGCTTCGCGTCGGTCCGAGGCGGAGAGGGCGTCGGCGACCTCGACGTCCGGACCCTGGGCTGACCACCGGCCGACCGTCACGCCACGGGGCGTCGCTAGGATTGCCGTGGACCTCGGTCCTGCGAACACAACGACTACTAAGGAGTTCTCCGTGGCAGCAATCGACGCCGTAGGCGCCCGCGAAATCCTCGACTCGCGGGGCAACCCGACGGTCGAGGTCGAGGTCTTGCTCGACGACGGGACGGTCTCTCGGGCCGCCGTCCCCTCGGGCGCATCGACCGGGGCCTTCGAGGCCTACGAACTGCGTGACGGCGACTCGAGCCGCTACCTCGGCAAGGGCGTGCTGAAGGCGGTCTCCGCCGTCATCGACGAGATCGGACCGGCGGTCGAGGGCCTCGACGCCACCGATCAGCGCATCATCGACGCCGCCATGATCGAGCTCGACGGCACCGAGAACAAGAAGCGCCTGGGCGCCAACGCCATCCTCGGCGTTTCGCTCGCCGTCGCCCGCGCGGCCGCCGACTCGGCCGATCTGCCCCTGTTCCGCTACCTCGGCGGACCGAACGCTCACACGCTGCCCGTCCCGATGCTCAACGTCATCAACGGCGGCTCCCACGCCGACAGCAACGTCGACATCCAGGAGTTCATGATCCTCCCCGTGGGCGCGTCGTCGTTCGCCGAGGCCCTCCGCTGGGGTGCCGAGACGTACCACGCGCTGAAGAGCGAGCTCAAGAGCAAGGGCCTGTCGACCGGCCTCGGCGACGAGGGCGGCTTCGCGCCGAACCTCGACAGCAACCGCGCCGCGCTCGACCTGCTCGTCGAGGCCATCACCAAGGCCGGCTTCACGCCCGGCACGGACATCGCCCTCGGCCTCGACGTCGCCTCGAGCGAGTTCTTCACGGACGGCTCGTACACCTTCGAGGGCGAGAAGCGCGACTCGGCGTTCCTCGCCGGCTACTACGCCGACCTCGTCGCCTCGTACCCGCTCGTCACCATCGAGGACCCTCTCGACGAGGACGACTGGGAGGGCTGGGCGCACCTGACGAGCGAGATCGGCTCGAAGACCCAGATCGTCGGCGACGACCTCTTCGTCACGAATCCCGAGCGACTCGCCAAGGGCATCGAGGCCGGCGCCGCCAACTCGATCCTCGTCAAGGTGAACCAGATCGGCACCCTGACGGAATCCCTCGACGCGGTGGCCCTCGCTCAGCGCAGCGGCTACACCACGGTCCTGTCGCACCGGTCGGGTGAGACCGAGGACACCACGATCGCCGACCTCGCGGTCGCGACCGACGCCGGTCAGATCAAGACCGGCGCCCCGGCCCGCTCCGAGCGCGTCGCGAAGTACAACCAGCTGCTCCGCATCGAGGAGGAGCTCGGCGACGCGGCGGTCTACGCCGGCCGTTCGGCGTTCCCGCGCTTCCGCGGCTAGCGACTCCGGCGACCTCGTCGCCGTGTCGTCCGAGAGGCCCGTCCCGCATCAGCGGGGCGGGCCTCTCGGCGTTCCGTGACCGACGAGCCGGGGGCGTCGTCTACCCTCGGAGGCATGCCCCGAGAGTCGAAGAGCAGGCGTCTGCCCGTAGCCCTGCCCGAGACGGACTCCCCGGCCGGCGGCTGGCTCCGGTCGATCCGCTTCTCCGGATTCAGTCTGCTGATGCTCGTGATCCTCGTGCTGTTCGTCGTGGTGCTCGCGCCGTCGCTGCGGACGCTCGTCCAGCAGCAGCAGCAGATCGCCGCGATCCAGGACGAGGTCGAACGTCAGCAGGACGATGTGACCGATCTGCAGGGCGACGTCGCGCGATGGAGCGACCCCGCGTACATCGAGGCGCAGGCCCGCGACCGGCTGCTGTACGTCTACCCGGGCGAGTACAGCTACCTCGTGATGGGCGACGCCACCACCGACGCCGAGCGGACGCAGGCTCCCATCAGCGACGAGCTGCAGACGCCCCAGGTGGACTGGATCGCCGCCATGACCTCGTCCGTCGTCGACGCCGGGCTGAGCGACGCCCCCGCGACCGAGCTGATCGCGCCCGACATCGACGGCAGCGAACTCCCGACCACCACCCCGACAGGCGGCACCCCGTGAGCACTCCTCCGTTCGATCCCGTGAGCGACCTCGACGTCCGCATCGTGACGGCGCAGCTCGGCCGTCCGGCGCGCGACGTCATCGGCATCGCCGCTCGCTGCGTCTGCGGCAACCCGACGGTCGTCGCGACCAGGCCTCGACTCGGCGACGGCACGCCGTTCCCCACGCTCTACTACCTCTGCCACCCCGGCGCCACGGCGGCCGTGTCGACCCTCGAGGCGAACGGCGTCATGGCGGAGTTCACCGAGACCCTGGCGACGGACCCCGAGCTGGCCGATCGGTACCGGTCGGCCCATCAGGCGTATCTCGCCGACCGCGAGAGCATCGAGCACGTCGACGAGATCGCGCACGTGACCGCCGGCGGCATGCCCGAGCGCATCAAGTGCCTCCACGCCCTGGTGGGGCACACGCTCGCAGCGGGTCCCGGCGTCAACCCCTTCGGGGACCTCGCGCTCGAGCGTGCCGGCTGGAGTCCCGACGTGTGCCGATGCCCCGACTACCTGGCCGAGGGCGACCAGGCCGAGCGCGCCTCCGGCGGGGGAGCCTGAGAACGTGCGCACCCTCCGCGGCGTGGGTGCGGCGACCGTCGGCGTCGTGCTGGTCCTGGGCGTCGTGCTCGTCCCGGCCGCCGGCGCCCGAGCGGACGCCATCCGCGACGACCAGTACTGGCTCGCGGACTACGGCATCGAGCAGGCCTGGCAGACGAGTCGCGGCGCCGGCGTGACCGTGGCGGTCATCGACACCGGCGTCGACTCGTCGGTGGCCGAGCTCGACGGCGCGGTGGTGGGCGGCACCGACGTCTCGGGCGAGGGGTCCGCCGACGGGCAGACGCCCGTGGGGGCCGACGACCCGACCCACGGCACGCTGGTCGGATCGATCCTCGCCGGTCGGGGGACGGCCCCGGGCGACGGCGTCATCGGCGTGGCGCCCGAGGCCGAGCTCCTCTCCGTCTCGGTCGGCTTCGGCTCCGACGCGGTCGACTCCGACACGCAGATCGCCGAGGCGGTCCGCTGGTCGGTCGATCACGGGGCGGACGTCATCAACATGTCCCTCACCCGGAACACCCTCGACTGGCCCACGAGCTGGGACGACGCGTTCCTCTACGCGATGGAGAACGACGTGGTCGTGGTCGCCGCCGCTGGCAACCGCGGCAGCGGAACCACCGAGGTCGGAGCGCCGGCGACCATGCCCGGGGTCCTCACCGTGGCCGGCGTCGACCGGATGGGCACGGCCAGCTTCGACGCCTCGAGTCAGGGCATCACCATCGGGGTCGCGGCCCCGAGCGAGAAGCTCGTCGGGGTCGGGCCGGGCGACGTCCACTACAGCTGGAGCGGGACGAGCGGCGCCACGCCGATCGTGGCCGGGGTCGTCGCACTCGTCCGCGGTGCGCACCCCGACCTCGATGCGGACGACGTCATCAACCGCGTCGTCTCGACGGCGACCCCGCGAGGGGCCGTCACGCCCGATCCGCTCTACGGGCACGGGCTCATCGATGCGGCGGCCGCGGTCGGAGACCCGGTGCCGAGCGTCGACGTCAATCCGATGGGAGACCTCGCCGAGTGGATCCGCCTGCACCGGCGGGCGGAGCTCCCGGCGACGACGCCCTCGACCTCCGCCGAGCCGGCGCCCGTCCCCACTCCGCGGGTCGACCGCGACGATCGCCTGCAGGCGCTGGTGCCGACCGTCGAGACGATGCGATCGACGGGCATCCCCCTGATCGTCTACGGCCTGTTCGGTTCGGCCCTCGCGGCGGTCGTCTGGGGTGCCGTGCGCCAATTCAGGAGAAGACGCCACCAGGAGTAAGGTCGTCTCGGACAACCCACCTCAAGGAGATCATTCCCCGTGCCCAAAATCCTGATCGTCGGCGGCGGCTACGCCGGTTTCTACACCGCCTGGAAGCTCGAGAAGTGGCTGCGCAAGGGTGAGGCCGAGGTCACGATCGTCGACCCGCTGCCCTACATGACCTATCAGCCGTTCCTGCCCGAGGTCGCGGCCGGCTCGATCGAGCCCCGTCACGCGGTCGTCGCTCTGCGGCGCCACCTCAAGAAGACGAACGTGGTCACCGCGAAGGTCACGAACGTCGACCACGCGACGAAGACCGCCACCATCACGCCCGAGGTCGGCGACGCCTGGACGATGGAGTACGACCAGGTCGTCATGACGGCCGGCGCCGTCTCGCGGACGTTCCCGATCCCGGGCGTCGCGGACGAGGCCATCGGCCTCAAGACCATCGAGGAGGCGGCGGCGATCCGCGACAAGCTCCTCACGAACTTCGCCAAGGCCTCGAACCTGCCGGCCGGTCCGGAGCGCGACCGCCTCCTGACCGTCGTCGTGGTCGGAGGCGGCTTCGCCGGCATCGAGGTGTTCGCGGAGCTCCGCAGCTTCGCCAGCGATCTGCTCAAGAACTACCCGGGTCTGACCGTCGACGACACGCACTTCCACCTCATCGAGGCCATGGGCCGCATCATGCCCGAGGTCTCGCTCGAGACGAGCCACTGGGTGCTGAAGAACCTCGCCGAGCGGCAGGCCATCGTCCACCTCGACACCCAGCTCCAGTCGGCCGTCGGCGGGAAGATCGAGCTCTCCACGGGCGACTCGTTCGAGTCGGACCTGATCGTGTGGACGGCCGGCGTCATGGCCAACCCCATGGTCCGCAACACCGACTTCCCGCTCGAGCAGCGCGGACGCATCACCGTCAAGCCCGACCTCCGCATCGTCGACGGCGAGACCGTCGTCCCCGATGCCTGGGCCTGTGGTGACGTCGCGGCGACCCCCGACCTCACGGGCAAGGGCGTCGGCGGCTTCTGCGTCCCGAACGCCCAGCACGCCGTCCGCATGGGCAAGCAGCTCGCGAAGAACATCGTCGCGTCGCTGCGCGGCGAAGCGGTCACGGACTACCGACACGAGAACCTCGGGGCCGTCGCCGGTCTGGGACTGAACGTCGGCGTGTTCCAGAGCGGCAAGATCGCCGTCAAGGGGTTCCCCGCCTGGATCGCTCACCGCGGGTACCACGGTCTGGCCATGCCGTCGTTCGAGCGCAAGTTCCGTGTCGTGGGCGGCTGGTGGAACAACCTCTGGCTCGGTCGCGACATCGTGTCGCTCGACAACCGGGAGCGTCCGCGCGCCGCCTTCGAGGAGTTCGCCTCCCGTCCGAAGCCCGCAGGCGAGGCCGCTCCCGTCGCAGCCGCGCCCGAGGTGGGCACGCCGGCCGGCGAGCCCGGCCCCGTGTACGCCAACCCGGCCGACGAGAAGGGTGCGGCCGCCGAGACGGAGACCGTCGCCCCCGCGGCCAAGTAGCGCTTCGAGGCCGTTCGACGCACGACGACGCCCGCCCGCGGATCACCGCGAGGCGGGCGTCGTCGCGTCCACGCTCTTTGTAGGCTGAGACGCGGGCCCCCGTAGCCCAACCGGCAGAGGCAGGCGACTTAAAATCGCTTCAGTCAGGGTTCGAATCCCTGCGGGGGCACCACATGACGCTTCGCGTCGGCCCCCGCAGGGATCCGAACCCTGACGCGGCCCGACGACGCTGCGCGTCGTCCCCGTGCGGGGGCACCNGGCCCCCGCAGGGATCCGAACCCTGACGCGGCCCGACGACGCTGCGCGTCGTCCCCGTGCGGGGGCACCACATGACGCTTCGCGTCGGCCCCCGCAGGGATCCGAACCCTGACGCGGCCCGACGACGCTGCGCGTCGTCCCCGTGCGGGGGCACCACATGACGCTTCGCGTCGGCCCCCGCAGGGATCCGAACCCTGATGCGGCCCGACGACGCTGCGCGTCGTCCCCGTGCGGGGGCACCACATGACGCTTCGCGTCGCCCGCGCGGGGATCCGAACCCTGATGCGGCCCGACGACGCTGCGCGTCGTCCCCGTGCGGGGGCACCACATGACGCTTCGCGTCAGCCCCGTGGGCGGTACGCCTGAGCGTGCCGAGGACGGTCTCCGCGGCGGGCCCAGAGCGCGGATGCCCCGGCGAGCAGCAGGGCCGCGAGCGTCGCACCGATCGCGGTCGTGCCGGCACCGGCCGGGCCCGGCCCCCCGACGAAGACCAGCGCCGCGGCGGTGGCGCCGATCAGCACGACCCCGCCGTAGCCGACGGGTGACCACGACCACAGGGCCTGCCCGGGCGAGGATCCCAGGGGGAGCATCGAGACCACCAGCGAACCCAGCCCCGCGAGGCACAGGGTGACCAGCACCTCCCGGGTCAACTGCGCCGGGAACCCGCTTCCTGCGTCTCCGACGACGCCGAGGAGGGCCCACGCGCTCAGCGAGACGACGACGAGCGCGCCGAGCTGAGCGACCGCGACGACACCGCGAGCAGCGTCCGAGGGTGCGGACTCGTCATCCGGCGCCGTGTCGGCGGCCCGCGCCGCGAGCGTGGCCGTCACGAGGACCCCGAGGACGAGCGGCGGATCGAGGGACAGCACCCGGGTGAGCGCGACGGCCACGAGGGCGGCGACGACGAGAGCGGGCGACAGGCGCATCGAGAACGACGATCCGAGACGACGGGCCAGGAGCACGGCGGGCAGGACGATCGCCAGGCCGTTCAGCGCCACCACGCCGATCACGATGGCGATCAGCAGTCGTGCGTACTGCACCTGGTCGTCGACGCCGGCGGAGAAGGCGATCGCGACCGAACCGACGGCGACGGAGACCGCCAGGGCCAGGCGGGGGTCGATGCTCCCGCCGCTGAACGAGGTCGGCGGCTCGAGCGCCCGGTTGCGGCCGGTCAGCCGAGGGGGCCGACGACGGAGGCGGGCACCGGCGGCGGCGACGGCCAGACGCACCGGGCCGGCGGCGATCGCGAGGAAGAGCAGACCGAGGGCGACGGCGAGCGGCCAGGTCGGGCCGCCGAGGGTCTGGGTCAGACGAGGGAGGTCCCGGCCGAAGGAGGTGGCCGTGGCCCAGGTGCCCGTCCGCGGGGCGGCGGCGTCCCCGGTCACCTCGCCCGCGCCTCCGGGGCCTCCACCGGTCGCATCGGATCCCGCTGCGCCGCCTGCGGCCCCGGCACCGCCGTCGCTCCCGGGCACGGTGGGGGCGGGGATCGTGGGGGCGTCCGTCGGGGCGCCGGGGGAGGGCGACGCACCCGGCTCCGGAGCGGAGGGGGACGGGACGGCGGACCCCGGCGCCGTCGGCGCGCTCGGTGAGGCGGTCGGTGCGGACGTCGCCCCGCCGGGCCCGATCCGGATGGTCGAGGGCGCCGAGACGGGCCCGAAGTTCCCGGCGGCGTCGACCTGCGCCGCGGTGATCTCCCGTGCGCCGGAGGGGAGGGACGACCCCGCCGAGTCGCAGCGCCACGACCCGTCCGCCACCGTGGCCTGGCAGATCGGAGAGCCGTCGACGTAGACGGTGACGGTCGCGCCGTCCTCGCCCGTGCCCTCCACGACGACCGGCTGACGGGTGACGACGTCGCCCGACGCGGGTGCCGTGATGACGGGCGCCGTCGGTCCCGTGCGGTCGACGGTGGCCTGGACGGGGGCGGACGACCCGGAGCGGTCGACGTCGGGGATGGCGGAGCTCCGCTGGGTGGCCGTCAGGGTGTAGCGACCCGAGGGGAACGACGTGGAGTCGAGGACGGCGCTCCACTCGCCCGAGGCGTCGGCCGTGCCGGAGGCGGAAGCGCCCGAGCTCGACGACACGGTGACGACGGCGCCCGGCTCGCCCGTTCCCGAGGCCTTCGCCCCGAGGAGGAGCCCGCCGCGCACCGTCGGGGCGCCGAGCACCGAGAAGGAGGCGCTGCTCGCGTCGGGCAGAGCGGGGTGCGTCGTGTCCCGCACGGTCAGGCTGATCCCCGCCCCGTTCGAGACGGTCACCGTGCACGACCAGCGCACCGTCGCCGCCGCGGCCGACGCGGTCGCCGTCTCGCAGAGGGACCGGGAGGGGACCTCCGGGTCGAGCACCCGCAGCGACGACCCGGGGCTCGCGCTGCCGCCGACGACGAACGTGTTGACGCCCCGGGAGCCGACGGCGTCGAACGTGGGCCCGGTCGGGACGCCCGGCTGGGTAGGGGTGGGGGTCGGGCCCGCCGGCGGAGTGGGGGCGCTCTCGCGATCGGGCGCCGGGTCCGGTGCGGCGCTCGGCTCGGCCGTGGGGGCGCCGGCCGCCTGCGCCGACGACGCGGGGAGCAGGGCGCCGAGCGCACCGAGCGTGAGCCCGAGGGCCACGAGCAGCGCCATCGTGCAGACGACGGCACGGGTCATCGCACGGCGCACGACGGCGGTCGGGGCACGCGATGATGACGGGGTCGAGAGAACGGGCACTGCCTCCCATTCAGCACGGTCGGACCCGTCAAGTCAATCCGCTCGAGGGGGGATCTCCGTGCGCCTGGTCGTGAGTTGGCTCCGAAGACCCGCCCACCGCGGCGAGGCGACGGCAGGCGCATTTATAGTGAAAGCCTGACCGTGGCGGCCCGAACACCGCCTGAGACGACCGTCATCCCCTGGGTCGTTCGCGTCGTACCCCAAGGAGTGACACGTCATGCAACCGGCCACGATCGGCATCCTGGTAGCCGTCGGCATCATCGTCCTGCTCGCCGTCATCGCGGGCATCTACCTCTGGGCGACCTACAACTCGCTCGTGACCCTCAAGGTCCGGGTCGACGAGGCCTGGAGCGACATCACCGTCCAGCTCAAACGTCGCGCCGATCTGATCCCGAACATCATCGAGGCGGTCAAGGGCTACGCGTCTCACGAGTCGAAGGTGTTCCAGAACGTCACGGAGGCGCGGGCCGAGACGCTGGGGGCGCAGACGCCCGCCGAGGCCTCCGCCGCCGAGGGTCACATGCAGACGGCCCTGAAGAGCATCTTCGCCGTGTCCGAGGCCTACCCGCAGCTGCAGGCCAGCCAGAACTTCCTGCAGCTGCAGTCCGAGCTGGTCGACACCGAAGACAAGATCCAGGCCGCTCGGCGGTTCTACAACGGCGGCGTCCGCGAGTTCAACACGAAGACGCGGGTGTTCCCCAACACGATGTTCGCGAAGCGCCTGGGCTTCACCGAGCGCGACTTCTTCGAGGTCGCGGAGCCGTCGGCGATCGCCGAGCCTCCTCGCGTCCAGTTCTGACGCCGCCCGACGCGGCCCTGTAGATCGGTCTCCGGCCCATGTACTCAGCCATCTCGCGCAACAAGCGCAACACGGTGCTCATCGTCCTGATCTTCCTGGTGATCGTCGGCGCCCTGGGCTTCGGGGCCGGGGCGTTGTACGGCAACCCCTCGGTGGGCTTCATCGTGCTGGTCGTGGCCGCGGTCTACGCGCTGATCCAGTACTTCGCCGCCGGTCGTCAGGCGCTGTCTCTCAGCCACGCCCAGCGCGTCGACGGAACCTCGGCGCCGAGGCTGTACCGCACGGTCGAGAATCTCAGCATCACCATGGGCCTCCCGATGCCCGAGGTCTACGTCGTCGTCGATCCGGCGCCGAACGCGTTCGCCACCGGGCGGGACCCGGAGCACGCCGTGGTCGCCGCGACCACGGGACTCCTCGAGATCATGGACGACTCGGAGCTCGAGGGGGTCATGGCCCACGAGCTCGGTCACGTGAAGAACTACGACATCCGCGTGTCGATGATGGTGTTCGGGCTGGTCGTCGCCGTGGGGTTCCTGGCCGACATCCTCCTGCGCATGTCGTTCTTCAGCGCGCTCTCGGGCGGCAACCGGAACTCCAACGGCAACAACGGCGGGGGCGGTTCCAACCCGGTGTTCCTCGTCCTGGGCCTCGTGGCGATGATCGTGGCCCCGCTGGCCGCGGCGGGCGTCCAGGCCGCGGTCTCGAGGCAGCGCGAGTACCTCGCGGACGCCACGGGGGCTCTGACCACGCGGTACCCCGAGGGTCTCGCCCGGGCGCTCGAGAAGCTGGGCTCGCACGGTCAGCCGATGCGGACGCAGAACACGTCCATGTCGCATCTGTGGATCAGCGACCCCATGAAGCCGGGCGTCATGGATCGCCTGTTCAGCACGCACCCGCCTCTGGCCGATCGCGTCTCCCGACTCCGCGAGAGCGCCGGTCGCTTCTAGACGGACGGGTGTCGGCCGCGGCGGCGGACGTCGGCCGAGGAGGCGCGGCGAGGGCCCGAGGGGGGATCTCCCGTCACCCGACGGCGCGTCGCAGCTCGGCGGCGAGGTCGCCCCGGTGCATGACCTCGACGGCCTCGAGGCCCTGCCACCGGGCCGCTCGCCGGAGCAGGGCGGCGAGACGATCGCAGTCGACCTCGAGATCCCGTTCGCGCCAGGCGGCCTGCACCCGCAGCACGCTGCTTTGACGGTCGCTCTTCAGATCGACTCGCGCGACGAGCAGATCGTCCTGGAGGACGGGGAGGACGTAGTAGCCGTGGATGCGCTTCTCGAGGGGCGTGTAGATCTCGATGCGGTAGCGGAAGCCGAAGACGCGCTCGGCCCGGGGGCGGGTCCAGACCACGGGATCGAACGGCGAGAGCAGCGCATCGGCGCCGACTCGTCGGGGGCGGCGCGCATCCCGGTGCAGCCAGGCCGGGCGGCCCCACCCCGAGACCTCGACCGGCGCCAGCACGCCCTCGTCGTGCAGTTCGCGGAGCGCCGGCACGACGTCGGCCGTCTTGAGGCGGTGGTAGTCGGCCAGATCGCTCGTCGTGGCGACGCCCTGAGCCGCCGCCGCCTGGGTCAGCAGGCGGCGGTGCGCCTCGTGTCGCGACACGTCGAGGTCGAGCAGTTCGCGGGGGAGCACCTGCTCGGGCAGCGCGTAGACGCGCTCGAAGCGACGCCTCCCGGCGCTGACCAGATCGCCCACGCGGAAGAGCGCCTCGAGCCCCTGCTTGACCGAGCCCCATCCCCACCACGGACCGGTGCGGACGTTCGACTCGTGCTCGACGAGGCTGGCGGGCACCGGGCCCCCGTCGCGCACGAGGTCGAGCAGCCACCGGGCGAGTCGGGGGTTCGCCGACGACCAGGAGTCGTCGTCGGCCAGCGCACGGCGTCGGTGGTCGGCCATCCGCCATCGGAAGAGCGGCCAGGTCGTGATCGGCACGAGGGCGGCCTCGTGGGCCCAGTACTCGATGTACCGCCCCGGTCCGTCGAGGGTGAGTCGGTCCAGGTGCGCGCGGTCGTACTCGCCGAGTCGGGCGAACAGCGGCAGGTAGTGACTGCGCTCGAAGACGTTGACCGAGTCGATCTGCAGCAGACCCAGACGACCGATCATGCCGGTGAGCCGCCGGGTGCCCACGGGGGTCGTCGTCGACGCGCCGAAGCCCTGCGCGGCCAGGGCGACGCGACGCGCGAGGGCGGGGGAGAGCTGATCGTGAGCCACGCCGTCGACTGTAGCCAGGCCCTCCGACACCCGGGGCGGGCCGGGCCGCCGGGCCGTATGCCGCGAGGGGTATATCCGGCGTCACGAGGCACCAGGTCCGTGGTCCTACACTGAGCGCATGATGCGGCGAAGCAGGCCCCCGCGCAGTCCGGTCGAGACCCCTCCTCCCGTCGCGTCCGCGTTCGGCGCGGTCCCCGACCCGTCCGTCTCGCGAGGCATGGTCATCGCGGGTGCCTGGTCGTGGCGCATCCTCGTGGTGGTCGGCGCGGTGGCGGTCTTCGTCTGGCTCGTCATCCAGCTCCGGATCATCGTGATCCCGTTCATGGTGGCCCTGCTGATCTCGGCGCTGCTCGTGCCGTTCTCGAGCTGGCTCCAACGCCATCGATGGCCGAAGTGGGTCGCCGTCGTCGTCAGTCTCGTGGGGTTCCTGGTCATCGTCGCCGGCCTGTTCTACGCCGTCGTCGTCCAGATCATCGACGGCGCGCCCGAGCTCCGCGACCGGACCATCGCCTCCTACGCGCAGCTCCGCGACCTCCTGCTCGCGTCGCCGCTGCAGCTCACCGAGGCGCAGATCAACGGCTACCTGCGCGACGCTCTGGCCGCTCTGCAGCAGGACAGCCAGCCGCTCCTGCAGGGAGCCCTCTCGATCGGGTCGACCGCGGGTCACATCGCCGCCGGCCTCGTCCTCATGCTCTTCGCGACGATCTTCATCCTCGTCGGCGGCTCGGACATCTGGCACTGGGTCGTCGGGCTGTTCCCGTCGAAGGCCCGGCGCGCCATCGACGGCGCGGGCAGCGCGGGCTGGCTCACCCTCACCAACTTCGTCAAGGTGCAGATCTTCGTCGCGTTCGTCGACGCCGTCGGCATCGGTCTCGGGGCGCTGTTCCTCGGTCTGCCGCTCGTCGTCCCGATCGCCATCGCGGTCTTCCTCGGCTCGTTCGTCCCGGTCGTCGGCGCCGTGGCCACGGGTGCGGTCGCCGTCGTGATCGCGCTCGTCTACAACGGCTGGGTCGTGGCGCTGCTGATGCTCGCGGTCGTGATCCTCGTTCAGCAGATCGAGGGGCACCTCCTCCAGCCGTTCGTCATGGGCAGCGCCGTCAAGGTCCACCCTCTCGCCGTCGTGTTCGCCGTCGCGGCGGGCACGCTCCTCGCCGGCATCCCGGGCGCGCTCTTCGCGGTGCCCGTCGTCGCCGTCCTCAACGTCATGATCACCTACGTCGCCCGGGGGGCCTGGCGCGAGCCGGTGCCCGCCGCGGGCGTCGTCGTCACGGAAAGACACGCCACCGATGTCTGATCTCACCCTCGCAGGACCGACGCTCGCCGAGATCCAGGAGGCGCGCGCCCGGGTCGCGCAGGTCGCCCGGGTCACCCCGATGGAGAGCTCGCGGTTCCTCGCCGAGCTGCTGGGCTCCCCGGTCTACCTCAAGTGCGAGAACCTGCAGCGGACGGGCTCGTACAAGATCCGCGGCGCCTACAACCGGCTCACGCAGCTCAGCGACGACGAGCGATCGCGCGGCGTCGTCGCCGCGTCCGCCGGCAACCACGCCCAGGGCGTCGCCTTCGCGGCGCGAGAGATGGGCGTCCGGGCGACCATCTTCATGCCGGTCGGGGTCGCGCTCCCGAAGCTGCAGGCCACGCGGGACTACGGCGCCGACGTCGTCCTGAGCGGTCACTCGGTCGAGCAGGCGCTGCGGGCCGCCCAGGAGTTCTCCGATTCGACCGGCGCGGTGTTCATCCCGCCGTTCGACCATCCCGACGTGATCGCCGGCCAGGGCACCGTCGGTCTCGAGATCCTCGAGCAGGTCCCCGATGTCGACACGGTGATCGTGCCCATCGGCGGCGGCGGGCTGATCTCGGGCATCGCGAGCGCCCTGGCGCAGTCGGGCGCCGAGACCGGCAAGAAGGTCCGGATCATCGGCGTGCAGGCGGTCAACGCCGCGCCCTTCGCCGTCTCGATGAAGCGAGGCGTCCGCACCGACGTCGAGACGCAGCCGACGATCGCCGACGGCATCGCCGTGGCCCGTCCCGGCGTGCTGAACTTCGAGATCGTCCGCGAGACGGTCGACGAGGTCGTCACGGTCGGCGACGACGACACCGCCCGGGCGATCCTCGTGATGCTCGAACGGGCCAAGCTGGTCGTCGAGGCCGCGGGGGCCGTTGGCGTCGCCGCGGTCATGACCGAGCAGGTCCGCGATCTGGGCACGACGGTCATCGTGCTGAGCGGCGGCAACATCGACCCGCTGATGATGGAACGCGTCATCGGACGGGGTCTCGCCGCGGCCGAGCGGTACCTGAAGATGCGCGTCGGTCTGCCCGATCGCCCGGGTCAGCTCGCCCGGGTGTCCGAGATCCTGGCCGACGCGAACGCCAACGTCGTCGAGGTGCTGCACACCCGGCACGGCCGGGGTCTCCAGATCAGCGAGGTCGAACTCGAGCTGAGCGTCGAGACGCGGGGCCCCGACCATGTCGAGGAGGTGCTGCAGCGTCTGCGCGACGCCGGCTTCACCCCCGACGTCGACTTCTGATCGAGGTCGGCGCCGGGGTCCCCGCCTCTACGGCGTGTAGGCCTCGACCGCGGTGATCTCCACCGTGATCTCCTTGCCGTTCGGAGCGGTGTAGCTCGTCGCGGTGCCGACGGCGAGACCGTTGATGGCCTGACCCAGCGGGCTGGTCTCGCTGTAGACCGAGAGGTCGCTGTCGGCGGCGATGATCTCGCGGTTGCCGAGGAGGAACGTGCTCGGGTCTCCGGCGATCGTGGCGGTGACCACCGTGCCCGGTCCGACGATGCCGTCGGCGGCGGTCGACTCGCCGACCGTGGCGCTCTTCAGCAGGTTGATGAGGGTGCGGATGCGCGCCTCCATCTTGCCCTGCTCGTCTTTCGCGGCGTGGTAGCCGCCGTTCTCCTTCAGGTCGCCCTCCTCGCGGGCGGCCTCGATGCGGCTGGTGATCTCGCGCCGGCCCTCGCCGCTCAGCGTCGCGAGCTCGGCCTCGAGCCGGTCGCGGGCGTCGGGGGTGAGCCAGGTGGTGGGATTGTCGTTCGTCATGGGGTTCTCCGTTCGTGCGGCGGACCTGCCGGTGCGCTGGGGATCGGACCGCGGGTCACGCCGACGCCGACCGGGAGGCGCGCCCACCGAAAAAAGGAGACCGGCCGACTGGCCGGTCTCGTCATTCAGAGCAGTCTAGGGAAGCCAGCACTGGTAGATCAAGCCCGTCACGGCCCGCTCCGAGGTGGCGAGCGACGTCGTGTAGGTCGAGGTGAAGCGGTCGGCGGGCGGCAGGTCGACGACCTTCCATCCGACGATCGCGAACTTGTCGCTCTGCGCCTGCACCGCGCAGCTGACCCGGGTGCCGGCCTCGACGCTGATCGTGTACTGCACGTCGATCTGCCGGTCGCTGCCCACGGTGTAGCCGAGATCACGGGTCTCGAGCTTCGAGCCGTCGCCGTCGAAGGCCGCGAACACGACCCAGGCGCCGAAGACCACGACGAACGCGGCGGCGACGACGAGCGCGATCAGGCGCCGACGTCGGGTCACGAGGGGGCTGCGCCCGTAGCGCGCGTCGAGATGGTCGTCGACGGGTGGGGCCTGCGGGGCCTCGGTCGACGGGTGTGCGGGGGGCATGGACGCCACGCGGATCTCCGTCCGATTATCCTTAGGGCAGGGTAGCAACGTCTGCCCTGCACGAATTGCGAGGAACATGTGACCCTGCGCCTGCTGGCGGTCCACGCCCACCCGGACGACGAGTCGAGCAAGGGCTCGGCGACGTACGCCCTCTACCGCAGTCTCGGAGTCGAGGTGCTCGTCGTCAGCTGCACGGGCGGTGAGCAGGGCTCCATCCTCAACGAGCAGCTCGAGGCCAGGCATCACGCCGAGCGCGACATCGCCGGTCTGCGCGTCCTCGAGATGAAGCGCGCCCAGGAGGCCCTCGGCGTCGACCACCTGTGGCTCGGCTACGCCGACTCGGGGCTGCCGCCCGAAGGCGAGCCCGTGGCCGTCAACGGCTTCGCGACGATCCCGCTCGAGACGAGCGCGGAGCCCCTCGTGGCGATCATCCGACGGTTCCGACCGCAGGTCCTCGTCACGTACGACGAGAACGGCGGCTACCCGCACCCCGACCACATCCGCAGTCACGAGATCTCGATGGCCGCGTACCGCGCCGCCTCCGATCCCGACCGCTACCCGTCGGCCGGCGAGCCGTGGCGGATCGACAAGGTCTACTACGACCGGATCATGAACACCGCGCGCCTGAAGTCCATGCTGACCCACCTGCAGCAGGCGGACGCCGAGTCGCCCCTGATCGAGCGCCTGACCGAGATGCTCGAATGGATGGGCGCACGACCCGATCTCGCCACCACCCACGTGCCCGCCTCCGAGTTCTTCCCCCACCGCGACGCCGCGCTCCGGGCCCACGCCAGCCAGGTGCCGCTCGACAGCGCCTTCTTCTTCTGGCCCCACGAGCTGCAGGTCGCCGCCTGGCCGACGGAGGACTTCCAGCTCATCGAATCGAGAGTCGAGACGACGATGCCCGAGAACGACCTCTTCGCCGGAGTGACCGACGACGAGACCGGCCTGGTCGGAGCGCTCCGATGAGCGCCCTCGGCGACGCGACCCTGTCGGTCGCGGTGCGCCTCCTCGCCCAGCCGTCCACGCCCGATCCGACGCTGCCGGCGTCGACCGTGCCCGACGTCGACGTGACGCCCGGAGTCTGGGGCTTCGTGGCGATCGCCTTCGTCGCCGTCGCGACCGTGCTGATCATCGTCGACATGACGCGGCGGGTCCGTCGCACGCGGTACCGCGGCGAGGTGCGCGAGCGCATCGAGGCCGAACGGGCCGACGAGGCCGGATCGGCGACCGACGCGCCTCCCCGCGCACCGGGTGACGACGCGTCCGGGGGGCCCGTGCCGCGAGACTGACGGCCACGCGCCTCCTCGGTCGTCCCCGACGCCCCCGCCTTCGCGCGGGGGCGTCGCGTGCGTCTGCGGCTAGAAGCTCGGCGGATTCAGCGCCAGCACGAGGATCCCCGTCCAGTGGCACAGGTACGCCAGGACCGTCAGCGCGTGGAAGAGCTCGTGGAAGCCGAACCGCCCGGGGGCCGGATTCGGGCGCTTCAGCGCGTAGAAGACCGCGCCGAGGATGTACATCGCACCGCCCGTCAGCACGAGCACCGTCATCGGGACGCTCGCGGCCAGGAGGTCGCCCGTGAAGCCGAGCGCGCCCACCCCCAGCAGGATGTACAGCGGCACGTACAGCCAGCGCGGCGCGCCGAGGAAGAAGATGCGGAACAGGATGCCGAGACCGGCTCCGGTCCACACGAGGGCCAGCAGCAGCGTCGACGTCGCCGGCGGCAGCGCGATCACCGCGATGGGCGTGTACGTGCCGGCGATCAGCAGGAAGATGTTGGCGTGATCCAGCCGCTTCAGGAACCGCTTCGCACCCGGGCTCCACGGGAACCGGTGATACGTCGCCGAGATGCCGAAGAGCAGGAGCGACGTCGTCATGAAGACGGCGGAGGCCCAGGTCGCGGCGGCCCCGTCGGCGAGCACGACCAGGATGACGCCCGTCGCGATGGCCACCGGGAACGTCGCCGCATGGATCCAGCCGCGCCAGGTGGGCTTGCGCTCGATCGAGGCGTATTCGAGCGAGTCGTCGAGCAGAGGCAGGTTCGGGATGTCGGCTCCGCCGGCGTCCTCGCTCACGGGTCGGGTCATGGTCCGAGCGTAGGGGAGCGTCGCCGACGCCGCCCGGGCGGCACTCGGCCGAGGGTGGGCTACCGTAGCGATGTGAAAAGTCGTCGGAGGTCGCCGCTGGCCCGCGGTGTGCTCTACGAGCTGTACCAGAGCCGACTCCGTCGGGAGCTCGAGGGCGCCGACCTGCCGCACCACGTCGCCATGATCGTCGACGGCAACCGGCGCTGGGCGAAGCAGCGGATGCTCGAGACGGCCGCTCACGGCCACCGCGCCGGTGCCGCCAAGATCAGCGAGTTCCTGACCTGGTGCGACGACCTCGGCATCCGCGTCGTCACGCTGTACCTCCTGTCGGCCGACAACCTCGGCAACCGCGCCTCCGACGAGCTCACCGAGCTGTTCGGCATCATCGGCGACGTGGCCGACGAGCTCTCGCATCAGCGGGACTGGCGGGTCCAGCACGTCGGGGCGACCGACGACCTGCCCGAGGGGCTCTGCCGGTCGCTGAGCGGGGCCGCCGAGCGCACCGCCGACAAGAAGGGCCTGCACGTCAACCTGGCGGTCGGCTACGGCGGACGACGCGAGATCGCCGACGCCATGCGCAGCATCGTCCGCGAGCACGACGCGAACGGGGGCACCCTCGACGCCCTGGCCGAGGTCCTCACCCCCGAGCTGATCGCCGAGCACCTGTACACGGGCGGGCAGCCCGACCCCGACCTGGTGATCCGCACGTCGGGCGAGCAGAGGCTCAGCGACTTCATGCTGTGGCAGAGCGCGCACAGCGAGTTCTACTTCGTCGAGGCGTTCTACCCCGACCTCCGCGAGGTGGACTTCCTCCGGGCCGTCCGCGACTTCGCGCTCCGCCACCGCCGCTACGGCAGCTGAGCCGCCGGCGGCGCCATCCGGCCACGCGGGCGGCCGCCGTGGGTCGTCCGCGTTAAGGTGGACAGCCAGCGACACCGTCGAGGAGACCACCGTGACCAGCACCGCCGACCTCATCTCGGGTTACACCGACGAACCCGGGTACTTCGACTTCGCCAAGTGGGGTCCGATCTCGCGACCCGTCGTCGAAGAGGAGCGCGCTCTCGTCGACGTCCAGTCTCGGGCTCGCTTCGGGTCGGAGGTCGCGCTCACCGAGCAGGCCGGTCGTGTTCAGCGGGCCGTCTCGGCCCTCATCGGGTTCCCCGCGGATCAGGTGGTCTTCCAGCCGAACACGAGCGCCGGGCTCGTCCACGCGATGTTCGGACTCACCGGGCAGGTGCTCCTGTCGCCGCGCGACTACCCCAGCCTGCCCCTCGCGGCGACCCGGGCCTCGGCCGCCCTCCGCGTGCTCGAACCGCTCTGGATGGACCTCGACCACGACGTGGTCACCCCCGCCGTGGTCCAGCGTCACCTCACCGACCGGGTGACGGCGGTCGCCGTGAGTCTCGTCGACTACCGGACCGGTTACCTCGTCGACCTCGAGGGCATCCGCCAGGTGATCGGCGACCGGCTGCTGATCGTGGACGCGATCCAGGGGTTCGGCGTGGTCGACGCCCCGTACGGCGTGGCGGACGTCGTCGCCTCCGGCGGTCAGAAGTGGGTCCGCGCCGGGTGGGGCACGGGGTTCCTCGCCCTCAGCGAGCGGGCCGCCACGATGCTCACCCCCGTCTTCAGCGGCGTCGCGGGCAGCGAGCTCACTCTCGGCGGCTCGTATCACCAGGCCCTCCCCGCGCTGCCCGGCGCCGCGGCCTTCCAGATCACGAACCCCGATCCGATCGCGCAGGCGCGACTCTCGACCGCCCTCGAGGGCATCGCGTCGGCCGGCATAGCCGACGTGTCACGCGAGATCGCCCACCGCGCCTCGCGACTCATCGACATCGCCGACGAGTACGCCGTCCCCGTCGTGTCCCCGCGTGACGAGGCCGAGCGGGCGGGCATCGTCGTGCTCGAACCGGCCCCCGACCAGATGACGACGCTCACGGCGGCGCTGTGGAACCACGGCGTCACGGCCACGGTCCGCGACACGACCGTGCGCCTGAGCGCGCACCTGTCGACCGGCGACGACTCGTTCGAGCTGCTGCGCGGCGCGCTCACCTCGTTCGGGACGACCGTCTACTACTGAGGCGCGCCTCCTCGGCTCCTGCGCCGCGCCTCCTCGGCTCTCGGCCGGCTCCCGGTCCGTGTTCATCTGATCGTCACGCGACACGGGGCGTCGGGTCGCGCCACCTCGCGCGTCGCGACGTATGTTCGACGCATCGGGCACAGGGTCCGATCGAGACGGCCACGAAAGTTCGCCTCGCAACTGCTCCGCGGCCGTCTTCGCCGAAGGTACCGAGCGCATCGCGCTCGGAGATGGAGTGGTCGTGACCGCGCTTGACACCCCCCAGACCGGCAAGCCCCGCACCGACGACGCGACCCGGGAGGCGCGATCCGCCCCGGTGGCGCAGCGCACCTACGTGCTCGACACGTCGGTCCTGCTGTCGGACCCGCAGGCTCTATTCCGCTTCGCCGAGCACGACGTGGTGCTGCCCGTCATCGTCATCAGCGAACTCGAGGGCAAGCGCCACGACCCCGAGCTCGGCTACTTCGCGCGGCAGGCGCTGCGGCTGCTCGACGGGCTGCGGGTCCAGCACGAACGGCTCGACTTCCCCGTCGAGGTGGGCGACGGCGGATCGTTCCGGGTCGAGCTCAACCACTCGAACATGTCCGTGCTGCCCTCGGGTCTGCAGCTGAACGACAACGACTCGCGCATCCTCGCCGTCGCCTCGAACCTCGCGGGCGACGGACTCGCGGTCACCGTGGTCTCGAAGGACCTGCCGCTGCGCGTCAAGGCCGCCTCGATCGGCCTCGCCGCGGAGGAGTACCGTGCCGAGCAGGTCGTCGACAGCGGGTACACCGGCCAGATCGACGTCGACGTGTCGAGCGAGCAGATGTCGGCGTTCTACGAGACCGAGCGACTGAGCTCGCGAGCCCTCGCGGACGCACCCGTGAACACCGGCGTCGTCGTGCACTCCGACCGGGGGTCGGCCCTGGCTCGGGTCGTGTCACGGGGCGAGGCCCGTCTCGTCCGCGGCGACCGCGACGTCTTCGGGCTGCACGGCCGCTCGGCCGAACAGCGCCTCGCCATCGATCTGCTGCTCGACCCCGAGGTCGGCATCGTGTCGCTCGGCGGGAGCGCCGGCACCGGCAAGTCGGCCCTCGCGCTCTGCGCCGGCCTCGAGGCCGTGCTCGAAAAGCAGCAGCACCGGAAGATCATGGTCTTCCGGCCCCTCTACGCGGTCGGCGGGCAGGACCTCGGCTACCTGCCGGGCGACGCCGGCGAGAAGATGAACCCCTGGGGCCAGGCGGTCTTCGACACCCTCGGCGCGCTCGTGTCGCAGAACGTGCTCGACGAGGTCGTCGAACGCGGACTGCTCGAGGTGCTGCCCCTGACGCACATCCGCGGGCGGTCGCTGCACGACGCGTTCGTGATCGTCGACGAGGCCCAGTCGCTGGAGCGCAACGTGCTGCTCACGGTGCTGTCGCGCATCGGGCAGAACTCGCGCGTGGTGCTGACCCACGACGTGGCGCAGCGCGACAACCTCCGGGTGGGGCGGCACGACGGCGTGGCCTCGGTGATCGAGACGCTCAAGGGGCACCCCCTGTTCGGACACGTCACCCTCATGAGGTCCGAGCGGTCGGCGATCGCCGCGCTCGTGACGCAGATGCTGGAGTCCGCCGACACCCTCTGATGCGGCACGCCGTCGGCTCAGGTGCCGCGCGGCTCGTGGCTGGTGGCTCAGGTGCGGCGCGTGGCTCGTGGTCGGCGACTCAGGTGCCGCGCGGCTCGTTCGTGGTCGGCGACTCAGGTGCGGAGGCTCGTTTGCGGGTGCGGAGCCCGGTGGCGGGCCCTTCGACCTGAGTCGCCGACCTGCTGGCGCCTGGCGGCCGGGTCCCGCACGCCGCGCGCCGCGCGCCGCACGCCGCATGCCGCATGCCGCACGCCGCATGCCACGTGGTCGGCGACTCAGGTGCCGTGCGCGGTTCGTGGTCGGCGACTCAGGTGCGGGGGCTCGTTGGCGGGCGGGGCGCCCGCTGGCGGGCCGTCCGACCTGAGTCGCCGACCAGCCGGTGACATCGACGGGTCGGCACAGACGGACGGCGTGCCGACGCGCGCACTCCACGGTGTCGCTCGCGGCGGCACTCGACGAGTCCTGCACAGACAGGCGTCGCGGGTTCCGTCCCCAGATGGTCGGGGTCGCGAGGTCGAGAACGCCGCGAGCCGTCAGGCTGCCGGCATGGAGCAATTCAGAGCACTGATCACGGACCTCGGCGGTGTCGCATCCAAGAGCCGGCTCGCGGCCCACGGCGCCACGGACAGGCTCCTGACGGCCGCGGTTCGAAGCGGAGCCGTGCATCGCGCCCGGCGTGGCTGGTACACCGTCTTCCCGCCGGGCGACCCCCGTCACGAAGCCGTCCGAATCGGCGGTCGTCTGACGGGTGCGTCCCTGCTGGCGCTGTCGGGGGCGTGGCTCTGGAACACACCGCGGCTGACGGTGGTCGTCCCTCGGAACGCCTCCCGGCTCCGCCCTCGACACGGTGCCACCGTGGTCTGGCGTCGTGGCTCTGCGGGCAGGCCCGATCCCGCCGACGATGCGAGGCCTCCCTGGGCGGACTCCCTCGAGGAGGCGCTGGTCCTGGCCGTCACGGAGCTCCCGTTCGACGAGGCGGTCGCGGTGCTGGACTGGGCCCTGGTCGGCGGCGGCATGACCCGTGCGGGGCTCGCGGACGCCTTCGCGGGCGTCTCGGCAGCGCGAGCTGCGATCGTCGACTGGGCTGACGCCGGCAGTCAGAGCTTCATCGAGAGTCTCGTCAGGGCGACCTTCGCCGCCCTCGGGCACCGTGTCACGGTCCAGGTGCCCGTGGCACCAGGAGATGCGCGGCGGATCGACGTCGTGGTGGACGAGGCCGTCGCCATCGAGGTCGACGGCCGCGCGTTCCACGCCGACACGTTCGACGCCGATCGTCGGAAGGACGTCGCGGTGGCCATCGCAGGTCGGATCCCCCTCCGATGCGGCTATCGGATGGTGAGAGACGAGCGAGAGCGCATCATCGACGCCGTGCACGCGATCGTCGCCAGATCCGATGCGACGAGCACGGCTGCGAGACGGTGTCGTGAGACGCGCCACGCGGCGTGCCTCGACGGAGCACGGTGGCGGTTGCCGCCTCCGCGGACACCCCGACGTTCGGACGATCGCGTCGGCCAGGCACAGGGCGGCCGGGGCGATCGCAGCACATCACCGGGTCGGAATTCCGCGGTGGGGACGATCATCCGTCTGCGCACGGATCGACCTCGATGATCCCCGATCGTCAGGGCGGCGATCAGGTGCTCGAGCTCGGGGTCGTCGTGATCCTCGGCATGACGGCCGTCACGGCCGTGGGCGCTGATCCGCGGGCCGTCGCCTACCTGGCCGTGGCCGCGGTCACGCCCGCCCTCATCCGGCACGACCTCGTCTCGCGTCGGCTCCCGAACGTTCTGGTCGGGTTGGCCGCGGGCGGACTCGTCACGACGAGCGTCGTCGTCGCGACCGAGCAGGGGCCCGTGGCGGCGGCGATGCCGTGGGCGTGGGCCGGGCTGTGGTTCGTCGTGGGATTCGCGCTCGCCGTCGGAGGTCTGCTCGGCATGGGCGACGTCAAGCTCGGCGCGGTCCTCGTCGGGACCGCCGCCCCGTCGGGTGCCGTCGCCGTGGGCACCCTCGTGGCCGCGGCCGGCGTCGTCGGTCTCGTCGCAGCCGTGGGCTCGAGGGCATACGAGGCCCTCGACCGACGACAGGATCGCCGCCTCGCGTCGCAGTCAGCGCCGTCCGAGGTCCCCGATCCACACAGAGGAGGCCGGGGCGTCCCCTTCGGCCCGTGTCTGCTGCTGGCCTTCTGGTCGGTGACGGTGGGGACGGTAGTGACCGTGTGAGCTGCGAACGGGGTGGGGAGTCGAGGAGGTGCGGCGCGCGATGGTGCCGCGCCGCGCCTCCTCGAGGTGCCCGGCTCAGCCCGGGTGGGTCATGCTGAGGACGTCGAGCGCCTTGTCGAGCTGCTCGTCGCTGACCTCGCCGCGGGAGACGAAGCCCAGATCGACGACGGCCTCGCGCACGGTCATCTTCTGGGCGACGGCGTGCTTGGCGACCTTGGCGGCAGCCTCGTATCCGATGACCCGGTTCAGGGGGGTGACGATCGACGGCGAGGACTCGGCGAGGGCTCGAGCGTGCTCGACGTTCGCCTCGAGGCCGTCGATGGTCTTGTCTGCGAGGGCTGTGCTCGCGTTGGTCAGAAGACGGATGGACTCGAGCAGCGCCGTGCCCATGACGGGGATCGCGACGTTGAGCTCGAACGCTCCGGAGGCGCCGGCCCACGCGATCGTGGCGTCGTTGCCGATGACCCGAGCGGAGACCATGAGCACGGCCTCGGGGATGACGGGGTTGACCTTGCCGGGCATGATCGACGAACCGGGCTGCAGGTCGGGGATGTGCAGCTCGCCGAGACCGGCGTTCGGGCCGGATCCCATCCAGCGGATGTCGTTGTTGATCTTGGTGAGGCTGACGGCGAGCACGCGGAGAGCGCCGGATGCTTCGACGAGGGCGTCTCGGGCGCCCTGGGCCTCGAAGTGATCGAGGGCCTCCGTGACGGGGAGACCGCTGTCTTCCGCGAGGGCGGCGATGACGCGCTGCGGGAAGCCGAGGGGCGTGTTGATGCCGGTTCCGGTGGCCGTCCCGCCGAGGGGGACCTCGGCCACGCGGGGGAGGGTCGACTCGACGCGCTCGACGGCGAGACGGATCTGACGCGCGTAACCGCCGAACTCCTGCCCGAGGGTGACGGGGGTGGCGTCCATGAGGTGCGTGCGGCCCGCCTTGACGACGTCGGCCCAGTCGGCCGACTTGCGTTCGAGCGACTCGGCGAGATGCGTGAGCGCCGGAACCAGATCGTGGAGGAGCGCGCCGGTGACGGCGATGTGCACCGAGGTCGGGAAGACGTCGTTCGAGGACTGCGAGGCGTTCACGTGGTCGTTGGGGTGAACCGCGATGCCGTCGACGGTGCCGGCGAGCGTCGCCAGGACCTCGTTCATGTTCATGTTCGACGAGGTCCCGCTGCCCGTCTGGTAGACGTCGACGGGGAACTGGTCGTGGTGCCGGCCGCCGATCACGGTGTCGGCAGCGGCGACGATGGCGTCGGCCACGGCGGGGGCGACGATGCCCATCTCGCCGTTGACGATCGCGGCGGCGCGCTTGATGCGGGCCAGGGCGACGATCTGCGCCGGCTCGAGGCCGGTGCCCGAGATCGGGAAGTTCTCGACGGCACGTTGGGTCTGAGCGCGGTACAGAGCCGATGCGGGCACGCGCACCTCGCCCATCGTGTCGTGCTCGATGCGGTACTCGGATGTGATCACGACGTCGTGGTCCCTTCTTCTGCCCTCGTGGGGCGCTGGCGTCCCGGGGCGGCCGCCCCGGGGTGGTTCTCAGAGGCGGCCGACGACCACGGACGGGTCGACGCGCCCGTTGGCGAGCGCGTAGTTGGCCCCCACGACCGCGAGACGGCCCTCGGCGATGGCCGTCGCGATGAGCGCGGACGAGCCGACGAGCGACTGGACGGACGCCTCGATGTGCAGCTTGCCGACGCTGCGCGGGTCGAGCACGGCGCCCGGTTCGAGATCGATCGTCGCCCGCCGGACGGAGGGGACGATCATGTCGATGAGTCCGCCGAGGAACCTCGACCCGGGAGGCGCCTCGGAGGTCAGCGAGTCGATGGCCGTCGCGACGGCGCCGCAGCTGTCGTGCCCGAGGACGACGATGAGAGGGACGTTGAGCACGGAGACGGCGTATTCGAGCGAGGCGATGACGGTGTCGCCGACGACCTGCCCGGCGTTCCGCACGACGAAGAGGTCGCCGAGGCCGACGTCGAAGATGATCTCGGCGGCCAGCCGCGAGTCCGCGCAGCCGAACAGGGCCGCGACGGGCTTCTGTCCGCCGGCGAGGCTGGAGCGGTGGTCGCTGTCCTGGTGGGGATGATCGGGGGATCCGGCGACGAAGCGCTCGTTGCCGTCCGTCATCCGGCGCCAGGAGTCCCCGGGGGTCTGCGGCGCGGTCTCGATGAGGGGCTGGGTCGTCATGGTCAGTCGTCCGTCCTGTCGGCGACGTCGGCAGCCAGGGCCGTCGCCAGAGCATCGAAATCGGTGTCGTCGGCGGTGCCGTGCAGCACGTACGAGCTGCGGTCGACCGTCGTCGTCAGCGAATAAGCGTAGTTGCCGGCGGAGTCGTCGTCTCGGCGGTCGTAGACCCTCCAGTCGAGGCCGGCGATCTGCCGCGCGGTCGTCGCGGCGCGGTTGTCGACCGCTGCGGCGAGCCAGGTGTCGTTGGCGTCGATGCCCTGCTCGAGGGCGATGAACTGCTCGTCGGGGGTGATGAGCCCGACATACCAGACGTCGACCCCGTCGGGCGTCGAGGTGTCGATGTCCGCTCGGTTGGAGGTCCAGGTGTCGGGCAGCGTCGGAGCGGCGAGCGGGACATCGACGCTGGCCTGCGCCTGTCGGGCGACGGCCGTGTAGGCGATGTCCTGGCGGTTGACGGTGCCGTTGGGGCGGACGACGACCAGGACGAGGAACAGCACGATGCCGAGCGACGCGACGATCGACAGGCTCAGGTTGATGGCCGTCTGGTTCGCGTAGTGCTTGCGGGTGTTCTCGGCCTTGCGCGCCGCGGTCTCGGCGGGTGTCTCGGGACGGCCGAGCTCGGCGACGACCCGGGGGCCCTGCGGGCCGCGACCGCGCCCGCGTCTCGGCGTGCTCATGACGTGGGGGCCTGACGACGAGCGGCTTCGAGGCGTTCGCGGGCGCCCATCAGCCATTCCTCGCAGCGGCGGGCGAGCGCCTCGCCGCGCTCCCAGAGCGACAGGGACCGCTCGAGGGTCGACGCCCCCTGCTCGAGCTCGGCGACGACGGAGACCAGCTCGTCGCGGGCCTGCTCGTAGCTCAGCGAGGCGATGTCGGCGGGCAGGGCCGCAGCGGACGCCGCGCCGTCGGAGGGCGACGAGTCGCCGACCGGGGAGGTGTCTGAGGGGGTGTTGTCCACGATGTCGATCCTAACGAGGGGTTGCCGAGGTGGGCTGCGAGCGACCGGCGGCCGTCGTGCGGGACGACCCCGTGCCTCCTGGGGAGGGACGGTCGTCGAGAGGGCCTCCGCGCGGGCCGCCGGACACCGCGGTGAGGCTGCCCCCGGCGACGGTGAGCGTCAGCTCGGTGTCGGAGGGTGCCTCGGCGGGGTCGTGGAGGACGCCGCCCCCCGGCACCTGGACGATGGCGTATCCGCGACGGAGGGTGCCCTGGGGCGACAGCGCCCTGAGCCCGGCGGTGAGCTCGGCGACGCGCGTGTCGGCGCGTTCGATCGCCCGGAAGACGAGCTCTTCGCCCCGGGCGACCGCGCGGACGATCTCGTCTGCCCGCACGTCGACGAGGGTCTGGGGGGACGCCAGCACGGGCCGGCTGCGGATCTGCTCGAGCCGATCGACCTCGGTCGCGACGAGGGCGGTCAGACGCTGCCCGATGCGGGCCCGGGCCTGCTGCACGCGCGACAGCTCTTCGCTGACGTCGGGCACCACCCGTTTGGCGGCGTCGGTCGGCGTCGAGGCCCGCAGATCGGCGACCTCGTCGAGCAGCGGGCGGTCGGCCTCGTGACCGATGGCGCTGACGACGGGCGTCGTGCACGCGGCCACGGCGCGGATGAGCGATTCGTCGCTGAAGCCGAGCAGGTTCTGGAAGTCGCCGCCGCCCCGCGCCACGATGATGACGTCGACCTCGGGGTCGGCGTCGAGCTGCTGCACCGCGGTCGTCACCTCGGAGACCATGCGGTCGCCCTGGACGGCCGCGTGCACCACGCGGAACTCGACCGACGGCCACCGCAGCTGCGCGTTGCGGAGAACGTCTTTCTCGGCGTCGCTGTCTCTGCCCGTCACGAGCCCGATGCACTGGGGCAGGAACGGCAGGCGCCGCTTGCGCTCGGGCGCGAACAGCCCTTCGGCGGTGAGCGCCACGCGCAGTCGCTCGAGCCGTTCGAGGAGGTCGCCGAGCCCGACGTGACGCATGTCGAACACCTGCATGGTGAGCGATCCGCCCTTGACCCAGTAGTTGGGCTTGACGGCGGCGATGACGCGATCGCCCTGCTTGAGGTCGGCGGGGACCCGGGACTTCACGCTCGACCAGATCGAGAACGAGACCGTCGCGTCCTGTTCGAGATCGCGGAGCTTGCCGTAGACGTTGCCCCCCGAGACGTTCCACTGCGTGATCTCGCCCTCGACCCAGGCCGTGCCGAGGCGGTCGATCCAGTCACGCACCTTGCTCGCCAGCAGGCCGACGGGCCAGGGCGCGTCGGCCGTGGGCGGCGGGGGCACGATCGTCATTCGTCTCCTGTGGTCGACCGGTGTCGAGGATGCTCGGTGAGGGTGGGCGGGAGCGCTCGCGCCCGCGTCGGCGGGACTCGACCAGCCGCTCTCAGTACGCGACCAGTCGCCGCACCTAGAATCGTCGGGTGAGCCATATCACCAACGGCGCCCTTGCCATCGACCTGCCGACACCGCGTGTTCCTGCGGTGCGTAACAGGCTAAGGGATACCCCTGTCACCGGACACAAGCGCGTGCTGCTCGCGGCACCCCGCGGCTACTGCGCGGGCGTCGACCGAGCGGTGATCGCCGTCGAGAAGGCGTTGGAGCACTACGGCGCGCCCGTCTACGTGCGCAAGCAGATCGTGCACAACGTCCACGTCGTCGCGACCCTCGAGAGCCAGGGCGCGATCTTCGTCGACGAGGTCGACGAGGTCCCCGAGGGCTCCCACATCGTCTTCAGCGCCCACGGCGTCTCGCCGGCCGTCGTGCAGGGAGCCGCCGATCGGCAGCTCCAGGCGATCGACGCCACCTGTCCGCTAGTGACGAAGGTGCACCGCGAGGCGGTCCGCTTCGGCAGCCAGGGGCGGCACATCATCCTCATCGGCCACGAGGGTCACGAGGAGGTCGAGGGCACCATGGGTCACGCGCTCGACCGCACGACCCTCGTGCAGAACCCCGGCGAGGTCGACGATCTCGTCATCGACGACCCCGAGAACCTCGTCTGGCTGTCGCAGACGACCCTGAGCGTCGACGAGACCATGGAGACCGTGCGGCGTCTGCGCGAGCGCTTCCCGAGCATCCAGAACCCCCCGAGCGACGACATCTGCTACGCCACGCAGAACCGTCAGGTGGCCATCAAGAAGGTCGCCCCCGAGGCCGACCTGGTCATCGTGGTCGGCTCCGCCAACAGCTCGAACAGCGTCCGACTGGTCGAGGTCGCCCTCGAGCACGGGGCCAAGGCCGCCTATCGCGTCGACTTCTCGTCCGAGATCCGGCAGGAGTGGCTCGACGGCGTCGAGACCGTCGGCGTGACCTCCGGCGCCTCCGTGCCCGAGGTCCTCGTGAAGGAGGTCCTCGACGATCTGGCCGACGCGGGCTACCTCGACGTCGCCGAGGTCGTGACGGCCGAAGAGGACCTCATGTTCTCGCTCCCCAAGGAGCTGCGCAAGGACTCCAGCGGCCAGGTCGACGCCCGCGGGCTCGGCGGTCGGACCCGATGACCGACGATCGCCACGACGCGCCCGCCGCCGCCCGCGACGAGCGCCCGCGCCCCCGCTACGGCGAGTACGCGCCGGAGGGCTGGGTGAACCCGGTCGCCCCGGTCGAGTCGAGCACGGAGTCGTCCGCCCCGAGCACGGCACAGCAGGGTCCCTCGCCGGCAGTCCGTTCCGACGCGCCCGCTGCGGGGACCTGGGGCGCGCCTCCTCGTCCTGCGGTGAACGACTCGACCGGCGGACGCCGATTCGACCGGGTCGCGACGTTCGTGCTTCTCGGCATCGGCCTCTACAGCGTGGTGTCCAACGTGGTCATGGCGTCGTCGTTCTCGTCGGCGCTGCTCTCGGCCATGAGCGGCGCGGGCTACTCGACCGACGCGTTCACGAGCCAGGACGCCCTCCAGCGGGTCGGCGTCATCATCGCCGTGTCGACGGTCGCCGCGTTCGCGGTGACGTTGATCTGGAGCCTCCGCCGGCTGGCGGCCCGGAAGGTGACGTTCTGGGTCCCGCTGTCGATCGGGGTCGTGATGTCGATCGTGCAGATGGTCCTCGTGCTCGGAGTGCTCTTCGGCGACGCGGGCTTCGTTCAGTCGATCATCGAGTCGGGTCCCTCGCTCTGAGCGACGAGAAGGGCCCCGCAGCCGATGCTGCGGGGCCCTTCGTCATGGTCGGACCGAGCCGAGGAGGCGCGGGTCAGCTCCCCGACTGACCGTACGAGCCGAGCTGCCGGGTCGCCTCGACGACCCGCTTCGCCATCGCGGACTCGGCGACCTTGCCCCAGGCGCGGGGGTCGTACTGCTTCTTGTTGCCGACCTCGCCGTCGGCCTTGATGAAGCCGTCGTAGTTCTTCAGCACGGTGTCGGCGATCGACCGGCTGAACGCGTACTGGGTGTCGGTGTCGAGGTTCATCTTGACGACGCCGTTGGCCACGGCCTCGCGGATCTCGGCGTCGGATGAGCCCGAGCCGCCGTGGAAGACGAGTTCGAGCGGCTTCTCGGCCGTGTCGAAGCGCTCGCGGATGCCCTGCTGGATCTCGCCGAGGAGCTCGGGACGCAGCTTGACGTTGCCGGGCTTGTAGACGCCGTGGACGTTGCCGAACGTCAGCGCGGCGATGTAGCGGCCGTTCTCGCCGAGACCGAGCGCCTCGACCACGCGGGTGACGTCGCCGACGGTCGTGTAGAGGGCGTCGTTCGTGCCCTCGTGCTCGACGCCGTCCTCTTCGCCGCCGACGACGCCGATCTCGACCTCGAGGATGGCGTTGATCGCCCGGGTGCGCTTCAGCATGTCTTCTGCGATCGAGATGTTCTCGTCGAGCGGCACGGCCGAGCCGTCCCACATGTGGGACTGGAACAGCGGGTTGCGACCGGCGCGCACCTCCTCCTCGCTGGCGGCGATGAGGGGCAGGACGAAACCGTCGAGGGCGTCCTTCGGGCAGTGGTCGGTGTGGAGGGCGACCGTGATCGGGTAGTTCTTGGCCACCTCGGTGGCGAACCTGGCGAAGGCGATGGCGCCGGCCGCGCGGTTCTTGACGGTGTGACCGGCGAAGTAGTCCGCGCCTCCCGTGGTCACCTGGATGATGCCGTCGCTGCCCGCCTCGGTGAGACCCTGCAGAACGGAGTTGATCGTCTGCGACGACGACACGTTCACGGCCGGGTAGGCGAAGCCCTTGGTCTTGGCCTTGTCGAGCATCTCGGCGTACTGCTCAGGGGTTGCGACGGGCATTGCATCTCCTTCGATTGCGGGTGGTGGCTGCAGCCACCACCCTAGTCAGCGGGCCTCCGACGACGCTCGACGGGTCGGACCCGGGGGGAGACGACGTCTCCGTCGTCGGGACGGGCGCCCGTCTGGTCACGGCGTGGCCCGGGAGCGTCTGCGCCGGAGTGCGACGAGCAGGAGGCCCGCGGTCGTGAGCATCAGACCGGCGACCGCTGCGCCGACGAGGTGTGCACCGGTGAATGCGAGCCGGTCGGCGGCGGGCGAGGCGGGACGGCCGTCGGACGAGTCGTCACCGGCTCCGACCGCTCCGTCGCTCGGACGGTCGGAGCCGCCGGAGCCCGTGGAGTCGCCCGCATCGGCCCCGTCGTCACGGCCGTCGTCTCCGCCCGGGCCGCCCACGACCGCCTCGGGCAGCATCCCGGCATCGAGGTGCTCATGCCGCGTCACCCCCGTCAGTCCACCGGATCCGACCACGGTCTCGAGTGCCGCCCGAGCGACCCCCTCGTCGTCGACGTCGGAGTCGCGCTCGTCGTCGCCGACGTCGCGGAGGGTCCATCCCTGCGGCGCGCGGCCGAAGTCGATGACGTAGTCACCCGGACGCAGACCCTCGAACCGGTACTGGCCGTCGACTCCGGTCTCGGTCGTCCGCGTCACGTCCGCACCCCGATCGTCGACGCCGTGGAGTGCCACCCGATGCCCGGCGGCGGCGGCGGGTTCGTCGTCGCCGCGCGTGCCGTCGCGGTCGGTGTCGAGCCAGACGTGACGGCCGATCGAACCGGCCACGCCCGTGGTCGTGGCGACGGTGGACGTCGCCGTCCAGTCGATGCCGGTCACGCGGAGGCCGAAGGTCGACGCCCAGGTCTCGAGACCGGCGGCGGCGCCGTCGATCGTCAACTCGTGGCTGACCTCCGCCCCGGGCGCGATCGGTTCGCTGCGGTCGACCCGGATCGCCGTGACGTCGCTCAGGCTGTCGGGGCAGCCGTCGACGCCGAACTCGCCGGCCGGGCACCAGGCCGTCTCTCCGCCTGCGAGGTTCGACGGGTGGACGGGGTCGTCGGACACGTCCTCCGAGGCGGCGGACGTGTAGCGGATGTCGTCCGTCGTCGTGTGGGCGGTGAGCTCGTGGACGGCGACGGCCCGGCCGCCCGTGGTGCCTCGCTCGTCGCCGTCGTACGGCAGGACCGTGACGAGCGCGCTTCCCGGCAGCGTCGTGCTGCCGGTGTTGCGGTAGGTCAGGGTGTAGGTCGCGTCGTCTCCGATCACGCGGACCGGCCGATCGACGGTCTCCTCGGCGTCGAATCCGCCGCCCTCGAGGACGGTCACGGTGCGATGCGCGACGCGTGCCGACTCGGCCGAGACGTCGCGGGTCGATCCGACGATCGCTTCGAGTCGTGCTTCGGCCCCTGGGGGCACGGTGTCGAAGCGGACGTCGAAGGTGAGGGGGTCGACGGCGTCGTTGACGGACACGGGTGCGAGGCGCCAGACGAGTCGCTGGCGGACGACGCCGCCGATCACGACGTCGTCGACCTCGGGCTCTCGCGAGGCGCTTCCGGGCACGTAGGAGGTCCCCGCGGGCAGCCGGGCCTCGATGGTGAGCGCTTCGTCGACTCGGTCGTCGGAGGCGTTGGTCAGGCTCGGATGCAGGGCGTAGGTCGCCGTGCCCCCGGAGGTGACGTAGGTCGTCTCGTCGGGTGTGCTGTCGGCGTCGTGTCCGGCGTCGACGACGGCGGCGCGGATGCGGGCCATGTTGCTCGTCACGGTGAGGAAGTCCGCCCATCCGCCGTTGGCCGAGTCGGCGTCTCCGACGTCGAGCGTCCAGGCGGCCGTCGGCGACGTGCGGATCGCTGCGAAGGTGCGGGGGCGCGTGCCGTTCTCGAGGCGGGGGGCGATGCGCACATGCGCGCCGAAGGTGATCGACGACGTGGCCGGGTGGTCGTACGTCCACCGCACGGCCCCCACGGCGTCCGCGCCGCCCGTCACCGATCGCGGGTCAGCCTGCCAGTCGAGGTCGTCGTCGCCGCACCGGGCGTCGCGGGCCGTCGACGGATCCGATCCGTCGAACGCCGCGAACTCCGGCCGACCGGTCAGCGCGGTGTTCGTCGAGGTGGCCCACACGCCGGACGGGTGCTCGCGGATCGTCTGCATCGAGTTGTCGAACACGATGCACGAGATCGCGGAATCCCACGGCGCGGTGCCCGAGTTGCGGACGCCGAGCATGCTCATCACCGGCTGCGCGGGAGTCACGTACGGCAGGTTGTTCTTGCCCGAGAGATCGAACGACGCGCCCGTCTCGGCGTCGATGCCGAGGTAGCGCAGCGAGCCCCCGGCCCCGGCGCCTCTCGCCACATCGCGGGAGATCGTGTTGTTCTCGACCGGTTCGCCCGCGCCGTCGTAGTTGTCCCGGCCGCTCACCGACTCTGCGACGAAGTCCCGGTATGTGTTGGTCGCCCGGAACGCCCCCGCCTCGCCCTGCTCGGGCACCCACAGCGAGACGTAGGCCGACACGACGTACGGCAGCGCGCCTCCGAGGATGTCCCCTCCGGTGACGCTCTTGGTCGGGACGGACGACATCGAGGTGTCCGCGCCGGTGATCTCGATCGTCACGGGCTCGCCAGGAGCCGTCTGGGTGCAGGTCACGGTGCCCGAGTCGACCACGGCGTGCGTGCCGCCACCGGAGCCCCCGGGCATCGACTCGATCTGCCCGGAGTTCGGACCGCAGGCCGGAGCTCCGTCGAGGGGAGACAGGACGGCGGGGCTCGCATCGCCGCCGTACATCGCCGAGACGTCGTCGACCAGGGTCATGCGGTCACCGAGCGGCTCGGCGCCGAGGAGGCCCCCTCCGTCGACGAGGCCGTTCCAGTGCACCAGCAGCGGGTAGACGAGCCGGAAGCCCGGCGTCACGCCGTCCGGGCCAGTGGCGGCGCCGAGCACGGGGAGGGCCCGATCCATCGAGACGTCGTAGCGGGGGACGGCCGAGACCCGCACTGCGGGCGAGAGCGCCTCGACGGGCTCGTTGCCCTCGGCCCGCGCCTGGGCCGAGACCGCCAGCATCGCCTCGTGGGGGAGCGCCACGGCGACCGAGGCGGCGACGCTGATCGTCCGGGCGCCGCTCGTCAACGTGCCGAGGTGGCAGCGCAGCTGATCGCCCGTGATCGTCGATCCGTCGGGAGCGCACTCCGAGGGCAGCCGCGTCCAGGAGAGCCCGGGAGGCGCGGTGAGGGTGAACTCGCCGCCGGTCGCCGTCCCGCGGGACGTGCCCACCGTGACGCCGTAGACCACGGCGTCGCCCGTCCGCACGATCCCGTTGGAGGGGCCGCTGTCACCGCCGGGACGATCGTGGTCGGTGAAGCGACCGAGACCGTCGCTCGTGACCCGGACCGCGATCTCGACGTCGTTCAGGGTCGGGGCGATCGTGGACGCGGAGGCCGACGGAACGCCGGCCAGGACCGCGACGGCGCTGAGGACGGCGGCGAGGATCGCGGCGGGTCGCCGACGGGAGAGCTGCATGAGAGCCTTTCGGTAGAACACGTGTTCTGCATACGATCCACGAACATATCGCACGTCGTCACGTCCCGGCGACGCCGGACTATGCTTCAGGGATGGCTGACTCACCCTCCGGAACCCTGTACTCGCACCCCGATCGCAACCTCGGAATGGAGCTGGTTCGGGCGACGGAGGCGGCGGCCATCCGCTCGGCGCCCTTCATCGGCAAAGGCGACAAGAACGCGGCCGACAAGGCCGCCGTCGACGCCATGCGCAAGTTCCTCGGCACGGTCGCCTTCGACGGCGTCGTCGTCATCGGCGAGGGCGAGAAGGACGAGGCGCCGATGCTCTTCAACGGCGAGCACGTCGGCAACGGCTTCGGGCCGGCCTGCGACATCGCCGTCGACCCGATCGACGGGACGAGCCTCACGGCGGCCGGCCGGATGAACGCGCTGTCGGTCATCGCCGTCAGCGACCGCGGCAGCATGTACGACCCGAGCGCCGTCTTCTACATGGACAAGATCGTGACCGGCCCCGAGGGTCGCGGCATCATCGACCTCGACCGGCCCATCGGCGAGAACATCGTGGCGCTCGCCGCCGCGAAGGGCATCGCCGTCGAGGACATGCAGATCGCCGTCCTGGACCGCCCCCGTCACGCCGACCTGATCGCGGAGATCCGCGCCGTCGGCGCCTCCACCCGCCTGCTGCTCGACGGGGATGTCGCCGGCGGCATCAACGCCGCTCGACCCGACTCGCGCATCGACATGTGCGTCGGCGTCGGCGGCACCCCCGAGGGGATCATCACCGCGTGCGCGGTCAAGGCGCTCGACGGTCTCATCCTCGCCCGACTCGCTCCGAAGGACGACGCCGAGCGGCAGAAGGCCCTCGACGCCGGGCACGACCTCGATCGCGTTCTCGACCAGGACGACCTGGTCACCGGTGACAACGCCTACTTCGTCGCGACCGGCGTCACCGACGGCGCTCTCGTCGCCGGTGTGACGCGCAAGCAGGGCATGATCCGCACCTCGAGCATCGTGCTCCGATCGCACTCGGGCACGATCCGCCGTGTCGAGGCCGACCACCTCGTGTCGAAGTGGTACGGAGAGACCGCCTAGCCTTCTCGCTGCATCCCGGTATCCGCCCTCGCGCCGTGTCGTTCCCGATCGGCGTCGAGGGCGGCTGTCAGTTCGGCGGCCGTCAGGTCGCGGGGCGTCTCTTCGATGGTCGCGGGCGCGGCCAGGACCTTCGTCTCGTCGAGCATGCTCAGGCGTCGGGCGGACGGAAGCACCGTCCGCTCGAGCGAGCCCACGAAGCGGTTGTAGTCGGACACGGATCCCCGCAGTGACCGGCCGAGCTTGTCGACGTGGCCGGCCATCGTCGACAAGCGGCCGTACAGCTCGCGGCTGAGATCGAACAGCGACTTCGCCTCGGCGGTCACGACGTCCTGCTGCCAGCTGAACGCGATGGTCTTGAGCACGGACCAGAGTGTCACCGGGGATGCCAGGGCGACCCGCTTCTGGAAGGCGTAATCCATGATCGACGGGTCGGCCTCGAGGGCCGAGGCCACGAGGGACTCGCTCGGAATGAAGGCGATGACCAGCTCAGGTGACGACTCGAGCCCCGCCCAGTAGCTCTTCGACGCGAGCGCGTCGACGTGCGCCCGCAGGGCCTTCACGTGCTGGAGCAGCAGGGTCTCGCGTCGCGCCCCCTCCTCGCCGCCGGCCGTGGCCGGGATCGCGCTCGCCTCGAGGTAGGCGGTGAAGGGCACCTTCGCGTCGACGGCGATGTTCTTGCCGCCGGGGAGGTGCACCACCATGTCGGGGCGACCGGACCCCGCGTCGGAGTGGATGCTCGTCTGCACGTCGAAGTCGACCCTCTCGACGAGGCCGGCCGCCTGCACCACGTTGCGCAGCTGCGTCTCGCCCCAGACGCCTCGGGTGCTGTTCGACTTCAGGGCGGAGGCGAGACTCTCGGCCGTGCTGCGCAGGCGCTCCTCCGACGCGGCGGCGCTGCGGAGCTGCTCGCTCAAGGCGCCGTACTGATGGGTGCGCTGCTCTTCCAGTTCGGCGACCTTCTTCTGCACGGCGGCGAGACTCTGGGCGACGGGGCTGAGGGCCGTCAGCACATGCCCCTCGGAGCGGGTGCGCTCGGCCTCGGTGATGCGGATGTCACGGAGGCGATCCTGGAACTCGGTGAGCCGCGCCTCCTGCCCCGCGATCTGCCGACGGTACTGCTGATCCTGCTCGTGGAGGCGCTCCTGGTAGGAGTCCGCGGTCGCTCGGGCCGCCGCCGCCTCGGCGGCGAGACGACCCGTCGCGGCGGCGCTGCGGGAACGACCGGCGAGGGCGCCCACGAGGGCTCCGACGACGAGCGCGGTCAGGGCGAGGAGGAAGGCGACGAGCGAGGAGACCATGTCGAGCAGTGTGGCAGCGGCCACCGACACCGCCCGTCGGCGACGGACCGGGTCAGCTGAAGAAGACCCGGAGGCGGCGCTTGACCGGCTCGGCGCCCTCGGGGGACTCGGGCAGGGGAGCGGGCTTCAGCACCTTGACCTTGACCGACGCGATCGACGCGAGCTCGGCGAGGTCGTCGGCGCCGTGGAAGAGCGCGGCGTGCGAGACGATCGCGGCGCAGGCCTCGGCGTCGGCCAGGGCGTCGTGGTGCGAGAAGCCGGTGAAACCGGCGGCCGCGGCCGCCAGAGGGAGTCGGTACGAGTCGAGGGCGTACGTCTTGCGGGCGACCTGCAGACTGCAGAGGTACGACCAGGGCGGGGGAGTGAGCCCCGTCGCCGCGCACGCCGACTTGATGACCCCCATGTCGAAACCGGCGTTGTGGGCGACGAAGACGTCGTCGCCGGCGAAGTCGGCGATCAGGTCGAACTGCTCGGCCCAGCCGAACGCGCCGACGACGTCGGAGGCGACGATCCCGTGGATGCGCGTGTTCCACTCCGAGAACTCGTCATGGCCCGCGGGCGGCTGGATCAGCCACCCGACCTTGTCGACGACGACGCCGTCGCGGACCTTGACGAGGCCGACGGAGCAGGCGCTGGCGCTGCTCGAGTTCGCGGTCTCGAAGTCGATCGCGGTGAAGTCGATGGGCATTGACTCATGGTCTCACGCGCCTCCGACACTCCCTCCACAGGGCCGGGCGGAGGGCGACCCGCGCCTCCTCGGGTCCCGCTCCGCCCCGGTGCCGCGGCACGCCCGGTACGCTTGACCCTCGTGGCTCTCACTATCGCGATCGTCGGACTGCCCAATGTCGGCAAGTCCACCCTGTTCAACGCCCTGACCAAGAACCAGGTGCTGGCGGCGAACTACCCGTTCGCGACCATCGAGCCGAACGTCGGCATCGTCAACCTGCCCGACCCGCGCCTCCACGTGCTCGCCGGGATCTTCGGCAGCGAGAAGATCCTGCCCGCGCCGGTGTCGTTCGTCGACATCGCCGGCATCGTCAAGGGCGCGAGCGAGGGCGAGGGGCTCGGCAACAAGTTCCTGGCGAACATCCGCGAGGCCGACGCGATCGCCGAGGTCGTCCGCGGATTCGACGACCCCGACGTCGTGCACGTCGACGGCAAGGTCGACCCCGAGAGCGACATGGGCACGATCAACACCGAGCTGATCCTCGCCGACCTCGAGACGGTCGAGAAGGCGCTCGTGCGGTACGAGAAGGAGCTGCGGCTCAAGCGCGTCGAGCCGGTCGTGCACGAGACCGCCGTGGCCGCCCGCGACGCCCTCCAGCGGGGCGAGGCGCTCTCGTCGACGAGCATCGACCTCGAGCCGATCCGCGAGCTGGGGCTGCTCACCGCGAAACCCTTCATCTACGTCTTCAACGTCGACGAGGCCGTGCTGACCGACGAGGCCCGCAAGGCCGAGCTGCAGGCGCTCGTGTCGCCGGCCGAGGCGATCTTCCTCGACGCGCAGGTCGAGTCCGAGCTGATCGGCCTCGACGACGACGACGCGGCCGAGCTGCTCGCGTCGCTCGGGCAGGACGAATCCGGCCTCGACCAGCTCGCCCGCATCGGGTTCGAGACGCTGGGGCTGCAGACCTACCTCACGGCCGGCCCGAAAGAGACGCGCGCCTGGACGATCGGCAAGGGCTGGAAGGCCCCGCAGGCCGCCGGAGTGATCCACACGGACTTCGAGAAGGGCTTCATCAAGGCCGAGGTCATCTCGTACGACGACCTCGTCGAGACCGGCTCCATCGCGGAGGCGCGCTCGGCCGGCAAGGCCCGCATCGAGGGCAAGGAGTACGTCATGCAGGACGGCGACGTGGTGGAGTTCCGCTTCAACAACTAGATGGCTTGTATTGCAGCGTCATCACGCTGAAGTCGACCATCCAGTCGGCACGGGTCCGCAAGATTCCGCAGTACGATTTCGCCGAGAGTCTTGGCAGCGGCCCTCGTGGGGTCGTCGGCGGTCGGCCAAGGATAGCTTTACGTGTTGAGCGTGGTAGCTGGTTTCGCGTGTTCGAAAGCACGTTGAACGGTCACCACATCACACCCCGCGGCGATCAGGCCCGGGGCGTAGATGTGCCGGAGGCTGTGCAGTCGGACGCCATCGACGCTGGCGTGCTCGAGCGTTGTCTTTCAGCAATAATAGACGGTGTTCTGGTGAGGCGGCTCGTTGTTCTCGCCGTGGAAGAGCCACTTCTCGGCGCCGAACGGGCCTCATTGGATTCGAACCCTTGCTTCGAGGCGTGCAAAAGGCCCGTTCTGTCGCATACGTCGGGGAGTCTGAATGACGGGTTGCCGGCACGGCAGGAACCCCTGACCCGGAAATGGGCGGGGCCGTCGGCAACCGTTCACAGGCGAGTCCTGGGCGAGCAAAACATGCAGAGCTGGCTCGCAATCGCAAATCTAAGGATTCCGTTGTTGTCGCGAGGGCATCTTCTGCCCTCGCTGACCACGTGTCGTAATTATGTGCGTTGGCCGGCCGACGACCGGGAACGTCGGGCCAGACGAATTGCCCTGACTGCAGTTCGTTAGTGATCTATAAGTGATACACCAAGTCATCGTCGAGGTTCGCCCGGGCGAGGGGCCTGAGCGTGTCGGGCATCTAACCGAGCACTCATCTGCGACGCTGATTACAACTGGGGAGGAAAGTCGATGCCTATTGTCCTAGCGCCATCAACTGATGCACGCCGCCGTGGCGGATCCACGAGCCAGACCGCGACGCGAGTCCTGGTGCTGCTGGACGTTCTGGGCACTCCGGTCCCAGCATCTTGCGACGTAGACAGTGCGGTGGCCGTCGTCTCATCGCTCATCCGCCTGCAGAAGCTCGATTTCTGGCTCCGGAATCCCGACTACCTCGCTGACGAACTGCTCACGGACTACGAGCAAGGCCTAGTGTCCTTCGAGGAAATCCAGCTGCACGTCGTTCGGATGCTGGATGGTGATGCGCCCCGACTGCACACCTATCCAATGGAGCGCTACATATATGGGGCTTACGAGTTTATCGACGACGCTCTCGCAGTGCTCAAGCTCTACGAGCAGATCGAGCATCGACGCGCCGCTGATTCAGGCGCTCTCTCGCGTCGGGACTATTTTCTGCTGCAGAAGGGACGGGATACCATTGCTGCGATGCGGGCGGACATCCCGGAACTCGAATGGTATGCGCAGCAGGCGGTGGCCATCGGACTTATCGCCGACGCTGCGGTTGGTGCGGCGGCCAAGCGCCGGCAGTATCTGCAGACCGAGTACGCGGACACGGCGCATGGAGATGTCATCCCCTCGATTCTCGAGCGTGTACGTGAGCGCGCCGTGAAGCTGAAAGTGGTGGAGGGCTAATGGAGGGGACCGTCCTGGACTGGGTGGACATTGTCGCGGAGCGCGCAGGGGCAGATCGCGAAGCCGTGACGGAAGTGCTCACGCGGTACAGGATCGTCGGGCCCAAGGCAGTTCCGACCAGGCGTCAGCTGCGGGTCGACGCGATCCACTTCGCGGGCATCAAGAATCTCGCGGCCGACGATGACGCAGAAGGTCGTCGATTCGTACCTTTCTCCTTCCACCGCGCGTTCGCCACCCCCGTGACAGCGTTCGTCAGCGATGGGAAGAACGATGCCGGGAAGAGCTCGACCCTCGACATCATTAAATGGGGCTTGCGCGGATCATCGAAGGTTGCCGGTGACGTGCAGAATTGGCTGCGTCAGGTCTGTTTGTTACTGACTATAGGCGGCGAGCGGATTCTCATTGCCTGGCGCGTAGACGACGGGGTTCCTACGGGAAAGATCGTGGTCCTCCCAGCCGGTGTCGAACCTGGTCTCGATGCCCTCAGCTACGCCGCCGCCGACGTGATGAAGAAGCACAGCGACGAGGCCGCCACGGCAGGTGAGCCAGTGTTCGGCATGGATGTACCCGTTGACGACCTGGTCGAGCGGCTCCTCACAGGCGGTGCGCTCCCCATCGATAGCTTCGACGGGGACGAGCAGATGGAGGCGGCGGTCAGTGATTTCATGCTCCAGCGCCTTGGACTGGACACCCTGACACAGTGGACCCGAATTGCGAACGCAACTGACGCGGATGACGGAAATCTGGTCGGCCACGGTTGGCACCTTTGGTCCCAGGCACTTGCCATCACCAAACCGAGTGAAGCCTCCGTCATCGGAGAGACACCGTTTCACGCCAGGAATGTGCTCAACACCTTCCTTGCAACTGAGTGGGGTGCCACGGCCCTCAGCGCTCGTTCACAGAAGAAGGCCGTGGACGGGCGGCTCGCCGGTATCCACCGGCGTCGGGACCGAGACTCCGAATCGAGGGAAGCCAACGCGCAGGTGCTCCGCGCAGAGAAGTCTGAGGTTGAGGCCGAACTGAAGACCATCCCTGTCTCTGGCATGACCGCTGAGGAGGTGGAGGCTGCGATGACTGTGGTCACCGAAGCCACGGCTGCCATCACCCGGACGCAGCGGGCTATGTCAGATGCCGCTCTCGCGTATGGGTCGGCGGAGCGAGAGCTGCATGCGGCGGAGCAGGATCTTGCCGCCTTTAAGGAGGCGGCTGTCACCAAACGGTTTTGGCACGCCCTCAAGCCGTCATGCTGCCCGCGATGTGATGCTAAGGTCCAGCCCGAGCAGTGGCAGAGGGAGCAGGAAGGCTCCTGTTCGTTGTGCAACAACCCGATAGACGAATCTGACGCAGCGCCCAACGGAAATTTCGACAATGCCGGCACCGTCGATGATGAGATCGATCCCGTGACGATGGCAGAGCAGAGGGTCGCGCGGTACACCGCCGACGCGGAACGTCTCTCCACGCTCCACGACGACGCGATGTCACAGGCGGAGGCTGCCGAGAGCGAGTTCCAGCGCGCGTCAGAGGTCATCAGTAACGTCCATGGAGACCCAATCGAGCGCCGCGCTCTCGAACGCCGGATCGCGGTGCTCGACGGCCGTATTCAGGAGCGATCCGAACGGTCGGACGAAGACCCGGAGGAGGAACCGTTGACCGCCGACGCACGCATCCTCGACGCCGCAGAAACCTTTGCCGGGGACTCCGGTAAGAGCGTTTTCGCAGCGGCCTTGCTGTCGGTGAGTGCACAGATCACGTCGCTCGGAAAGACCCTCGGCATCAGCAACCTGGAGAAGGCGACTCTCCAGGCGAACGCTCAACTCCCAGTCGTGAAAGGTGGCGAGAAGACCGCGTTCGGAAAGCTTACCGACGGTGAGAAACTACGCCTGAAGATCGCGCTCGTGGTGTCACTCCTGGACGTGGGAACAACATCGGGCCTCGGCCGTCACCCAGGGTTTCTCATCGTCGATTCATTAGCCACGGAGGAGCTCAACCGCGAAAACGGCGAACTATTGCTGCGCGAGTTAAGTCGAGTAGCGCAGACGTACGGGCTTCAGGTCATTACGAGCACGGCGCATAGTGAGTTGGTGGACGCCGTACTCCCGGACGAGGCGATCCAGAGGCCGACTGCGGAAGATCTGATGTGGTGAGGAGAAGTTCGCCGTGACACAGACAGTGTTTGACTTCCTCGACAGCCTTGAGGGGACGCCGTCCGTAACTAGTCTCGGCGGTGAGCAGACAATCTACGGCTCGTCCTCCGAGCTGGTCCGTGACTCGCGCGTCGTCGAGGTTGCCGTAGCGCTTTGCGCCGAGTGGACCGACCTCGAGGACCAAGCGGCTGCCGGCGCGCTGCTGATCGACGCTGCCAACACCATCCCGGTGCTCGCCGTACGCGACCTCTACGACGTGCTGCTAGCTGCGGAGTCGGCACTCCCGCAGATCGCATCTGGCCTCGAAGGAGCTTTTAAAGCGCGCGCTAGCAGGCATGGGTTCGAGAGGGACACCGCGTTGGAGGGGTGGACGCGCCTGGCGCTCGGGCACTGGACGAAGGGCACACTGCAGTTGCGTGGAATGCTGCAGGTCGGGAGCGAAGCGGTGGACGCCACCGAGCCGCTGGTTCGGGCGCTCGGTGCCGCCTGCTCGATGTGGGATGACGCCGAACTTTTAGATGCTTTGACCGCGCTCTCCACGCACGACTCGCTTGATGCGGACGCTGCGATGGAGCTCGGCTTCCAAAAGATCGCTACCGCTGCCGCGTCCGTCGAGCTTGAAGCCGTGCGCTTAGATCTCTATGACGCGATGCATTGGTTCGACACCGCATGTCTCGAAGACCGTCGTCGTGACGCCACCGCGTTCCGGGCCGTGGTCACCGGTGTTGCCGAGCAGGTGTCGGGCCAAGCCATTCCCGATGAGCGGTTCGACGTCATCGCCGACGCTGTCTACGAGTACCTCGATGGGTACCGAGGAGTCGAGCCGAGCTGGCGGGGAGCCCGCGCAGGCACGACCAGCGCCTGGCTGGACCTCCTGACGCAACTCCGAATAGCCGAGACCGACCGTTGGTTCGATACCGGCACCACGCTGCGAGCGCTCGCGCGTGCGTTCGCTGCCGAGCAGACCATGGTGCTCGTCGTCAACCCGGGCATGGCGGAGCCGGCGCCTCAGGTCGGTGTGCGCGAGCTGGTCTGGCCCCGAATCGAGGAGATCGCGCAAGGAAACGCGTCGGTCGTCGTGCACCTGCAGCGATGGCTGAAGGTGAGTGGCGAGCCCACCGGATCAGCGACTCGCGCAGCAGTGGAAGGGCTCCTCGGCCGGTTGGAAGAGGCGCCCCAAAAAAAAGCACTTAGCGGGTCGCTTCGTCTTCCGGATGCGATTCGCGGAAGTTTCCATCTGACGGACGCCGCCTTCTCCGAGCTCGAACGCGCGGCAGCATCCGAACCGTCTCTCGTCCAGGTCTTCGAGGAGATCGCGATCCAGAGTCGGTCGCTGAACCTCGCAGAGGACGAACTCCTTTCCAGCCTCCTGGCCCAGTGCGAGGAACACGCCGAAAGAGGAATCGGCGCTTACCGGACTGAGCTGAAAGTCCTCCTCGCCGACGTCGTCCGGTACACCAGCTACCACCTCAACGTCAGTCAGTCGCCCAACAGGTTGCCACCGTGGATGGTCCTGGGCCAGCCCTGGCCTGAAGAGCATGAACTTGCGGACGACCTGAACTCCAAGCTGGTGATGGCCGGCCGCGACTCAGCGGTCGAGCTGCCCAACGTTGCGGGCGGCCGCGTGGACATAGCGCTGACCTTCGCCGACCGCTGCACCATCTATATCGAGGTTAAGACAGTCGACAAGGATCGCTCCGACGACGAACTCGTTGTGGACTTTGGCGCGCAAGCAGTCCAGTACGCCGTGACTAACATTCCCGTCGCCATTCTGGTGGTGGCCGACTACGTTCCGCGGAAGATCCGCCGCGATCTCACTGCGGCATTCCACGTCGTTCCGCTTAGGCTTGACTCCGCCTCGCGGCAGCACGCCCTCGTTACGGTCCGCCTCCAAGCAAACGTCGAACCGCCTTCTGCCACCTCGAAGAAGCGCATCACACGCAAGAAGCGGGTGACACCTCAAACCTAAGCGGCGTAATTGCTCTATGGGCGCCGGCTCTACAGACTTTTACGTGACCCGTCTTCGTGCTCTCGAACTCACATCCGATCACGTGAAGCAGCCTAGGACGGCGGGCAAGTTCGAACTCACGGTCTTCGACGCTGACAACGGTCTAAACGCGTCGACGATCTCTACGAGGCGTAATTCAGGTGGCTCGGTCTACAAGAGTTGGCCCGCCAGGACGACCGCCTTGCGGCGCACGAAGCAGTCACCGAAGGCAAGGCGAGTTTCACCGCCACGATCACGTGCTTTGCGGACTGTCTCGATTGAGACACCCCAGATGCTGCCGCGGACGGAGCCGTGCGTTACTCCCTTCTGACGCCGCGCCTCCTCGGCCCTGAGCGTCAGCGCAGCAGGGTGTCGCGGGGGTACTCGCCGAAGCGCTTGACGTAGGCGGCGGAGAAGCGGCCGAGGTTGCCGAAGCCCCAGCGGCGGGCGATGTCCGAGACGAGGGCCTCGTCGCGCGACGACGACACGAGCTCGTCGTGGGCCTTGTCGAGCCGCACCTGGCGCAGGTAGTTCATCGGGCTCGCGCCGAGGTGGTCGTTCATGGCCTGCTGCAGCGTGCGCGTGTGCATGCCGGCGGCGCGGGCGATGTCCGCGGGGGTGATCGGCTGATCGGCGGACGCGTGCACGTACTCCACCGCCACGCGGAGTCGGGCCGTGCGTTCGGTCCGAAGGCTCGTCGGCACGTCGACGGCCTGCCAGGGGAACAGCGCCAGCATGGCGCGCACCAGCGTGACCTGGGCCTCGTGCCGCACGAGCGGCGCGACCTTCTCGGTGACGACGGCCGGGGTGGCGGCGGTGACGGCCGATCGCCAGGCGACCAGCGCCTCCGGGGTCGGGGTGGCGGTGTGGTCGAAGACGATGCGCTGCGAGGGGCCACCGTGGATCTCGGTCGCGATGTCCTCCAGGAACGCCGCGTCGGCGTGGACCATGTTGTTCCGGTGCGGCGTCATCATGAACGAGAACGACGTCTCGGACGGGATGAGGAACGGCTGACCGCCGAGACTCGTCAGCTGGCCGCCGTGGTGCTCGATCGTCGCGGTGCCCGACCGCAGCCACGACACGACGTAGTCCTTCGACCACGGCACGTCGCCCTGCAGATGCCCGAGGAACGTCGCGGTGCGCAGGCTCAGGCGATCGTCGCCGGCGCTCGCGTAGCGGAAGAGGAAGGCCTCGTCGGCGCGACGGGCCCGGAAGTGGCGCCCGTCGTAGAGGTCCTGAAGGCGCGCGCAGGCGTCGAGGAGGTCGTCGGTGCCCTGCTCGGTGCGGCGGAAGGAGGGGTCGGCCTGCACGGCGATCGGGCTGGTGTCGCCCTCGTGCTGCGGTGCGTAGGTGCTCGTCATGGAATCCTCCTGGTCCGATGCGGTCCGGCGACGCCGCGGTGGTGGACGCGGCGGTACATCAATCGGACGTGTCGACTGAGCGAAACGTCACGAATTCGTCCGACCTCATGGTGAGTTCGGACGCGGCCTCGTCGGCGGATGGGTGCGGGGCCGACCCAGAACAGGGGTCGGCCGGAACGGGCCTCGCCCCGATCGGGGCGTGGACGGGCGCCCGCCGCGGGACTACCGTGAGGAGGTCGCGGGTCGCCTGCGATGACGGTCGACGGGGGTCGGCCGGTCGAGACGCCGCCCGGGGGAGTGCTCACATGACCGAGTTCACAGAGGTGCCGCTGCTGCCGCAGTCGGATTCGTCGAACGGGGGCAGGTTCGTCTACTCGACGGCCTCCGACCTGAAGTCGACGCTCGAGACCGAGGCCGGTCGCCTCGACGACCAGGCCGGCTCCCGGGCCTCGTACGTCTCGACGGGTCAGCAGGACTTCGCGGGGCGGTTCTCCGAGCTGTTCGCCCAGAACGCCGCGACCGCCGCCGTCGACGCCTCCGCCCTCGCGAGCTCGCTCCGCACGGTCGCGGGCTACGTCGGGACGATGGTGACCGCCGCCCGCGACGAGGACGACCGCCGTCGAGAGAACAACGAGTGGGTGCGTCGCCACAACGACAAGGACTTCGGCGACGAGGTGCACGACTTCTTCTTCGGCGAGGAGGAGCGCCCGAACGCGGACCCCGGCCCGGCGCCGACCTTCCCGTCGGAGTCGACCTCGACGGGCTCGCGCGAGACGCCCGCCCCGGGCAGCGGCGGTGGAGGGGGCGGGGGCACCTCGTCGGCCCGGCCCGCCGATCTGAGGTCGTTCGCCACCGGCTCGCGGGGCCTCGACGACTCGCTCGCCGCCGCCCCCGGCACGATCGAGGGTGCTCTGGCGACGTTCGCGAGCCAGTGCTCGTGGGGACGCATCGACGCCGACGGCGTGGTCAGCGCCTACCGCCGGTACCTGGCCGCCAACGCGAACGACGCGTCGTGGGCCGACACCGTGGCCGCCGCCTTCGAGTCGGCGGGCGGCACCGGCGACGTCTCGACCCTGAGCGACGCCGCGCTGGCCGACGCGCTCGCCGCCGCCGGGGTCTCGGCCACCCGCTCGGCGCTCACCATCGACCCGCCGACGGCTGCAGGCGCCGTCCCCACCAGCGGGTACGCCAACGACCCGGTCAACACGGCGACCGGCAACTTCATCGAGCCCGAGACCGACCTCGCGTTCCCCGGGGCCGACCCGCTGGCCCTCGACCGCATGTACAACTCGCTGCCGTCGGGCCACGCCGAAGCGGGCGTCTTCGGCGTCGGCTGGTCGTCCGTGCTCGACCAGACCCTCGTGCTCTCCGACGAGGGCGCGCGCTGGGTCAGGGAGGACGGTCGCGCCGTCGACTTCCCGCGGGCCGGTGCCGGCTTCGACCGGGCCGTCGGCGAGAGCCTGTGGCTCGCCCGCGAGACGGTGGCACCCGGTCACGGCGAGCTGACGTCCGCCCGCGAGGGCGCCGACGAATTCCTGGTGGTCCGCGACAACGGCGGTCGCTGGTGGGCCTTCACGGCCGCAGGTGTCTGGCTCGGCTCGGGTTCGGGTCGGGGCCGCACCATCTCGGTCGGGCGGGGCGATGACGGTCCGGTGACGCGCCTCCTGCACTCCCTCGGTCGGTTCATCGACGTCGAGCACGTCGACGGCCGTGTCGCGGTCGTGGCGGCGTCGGACGGCAGGAGGTGCGAGTACGTCTACGACGAGGGTCGCCTCGTCGAGGTGGTCTCGCCGATCGGCAGCCGCACCTACCGCTGGAACAGCCAGGGCCTGATCGAGGCCGTCGTCTCGGCGGCCGGCGTCGTCGAGGCCGAGAACACGTACGACGACCAGGGGCGGGTCGTCACGCAGGTGACCCAGCACGGACGCCGCACCCGCTTCGCGTACCTGCCCGGGCGCGTGACGGCGGTCTCGGACGAGGACGGCTCGCGCTCGAACTCGTGGATCGCCGACGCCAAGGGTCGCCTCGTCGGGGTGCGCGACACCGAGGACCGCCGGCAGTCGATGGCCTACGACTCCTTCGGGAACCTCGTCTCGTTCACCGAGCGCGACGGCTCCGTCACGGTGCACGGTTACGACGAGCGGGGCCGGCGGACCCGCACGGTCACCCCCGAGGGCGCCGATCTGACCTACGGGTACGACGAGCACGATCGCGTGACGACCTTCGTGACCGCGGCGGGTGCGATCGTCGCGTACGAGTACGCCGACGACGTCGAACGGAACCCCTCGGTCATCGTCGACGCGCTGGGCGGACGGACCGAGCTGGCCTGGCAGCGCGGTCGGCTCGCCTCGGTCGTCGACCCGGTCGGGGTCCGCCTCGAGTTCGACTACGACGCCTTCGGCGACCTGGTCGCGACGCGCAACACGCGCGGCGAGACGGCGCGCATCGAGCGCGATCAGGCCGGGCGGCCCACGGCGGCGATCAGCCCCCTCGGCGCTCGGACGGCCTACCGCTACGACTCGGCGGGGCTGCTCGTCGAGCGGCGCGACCCGGACGGCGCGGTCTGGGCCGTCGAGCACGACGTCGCCGGTCGCACCACGGCCGTCGTCGACCCCCTCGGCGCGCGGACCACGTTCGAGTACGCGCCGAACGGCGAGCTCGTGCGGACCGTCGACCCGCTGGGCCGCGCCGTCGAGCGCACGTTCGACGAGCTCGGCAATCTCTCCGCGGCGACCCTCCCCGGCGGCGACGCGTGGACGTTCGCGCACGACGCCCTGTCCCGCCTGACCACCGTCACCGACCCGCTCGGGCACGAATGGCGCCGCGAGTACGACGCCGTCGGCACCCTGACGGCCACGATCGATCCGACGGGCGTCCGGGCCGGCGGCGAGAGCGACCGATCCGCGGGGGTCGCCTCGGTGACCGACGCGTTCGGGTCGGTCACCGTGCGGCTCGACGAGCTGGGTCGACCCATCCGCCGCGAGTCGGCCGACGGTTCGGTCGAGCTGACCGTCTACGACGCCGCGGGCAATCCCGTCGAGCTGATCGACGGCGAGGGCGGGCTCACGCGTCTCGAGCGTGACGTCGCCGGGCGCGTCGTCGCCGTCGTCGCACCCTCGGGGGCCACCACCCGGCTCGAGTACGACGACTGCGGTCGGCCCTGGCGCACCCTCGACCCCCTCGGCGGCACGACCGAGCTGACCTACGACGCCGACCAGCGCGTGGTGCGCCGCAGTCTGCCGACGGGCGACGTCGAGCGCATCGAGTACGACGACGGCGGGCGGGTCTCGGCCCAGTCCGTGCCAGGTCTCGGCACGACGCGCTTCGGCTACGACGCCGCCGGTCGCGTCACGTTCGTGCAGGGCGCCGCGCAGGGCACCCGCCGCTTCGCCTACGACGCCGCGGGTCAGCTGATCCGCACGGTCAACGGCGTCGGCGGCACGACGCGGTTCGAGTACGACGAGCGCGGGCGCGTCGTCCGCACCGTCGACCCGATGGGCGGTGTCACCACCCGCGAGTGGACCGCACTCGACCAGACCGCGTCGGTCACCGACCCGCTCGGGCGCACCACCACGCAGCGGTACGACCCCGCGGGGCGACGCATCGAGCGCATCGATCCCGACGGCCACGTGAGGACCTGGAGCCACGACGACGCCGGTCGCGAGGTCGCGCGTCATCTGGACGGCCGCCTCCTCGCCTCCATCACCCACGACCCGGTGAACCGCCGCGTGGTCGTCTCGGACAGCACCCGCCCCGACGGCCGGGTCGTCGAGCACGAGCTGCGCTCGGACCGCCGTGGTCTGCTCGTGTCGCGGTCGCGCGACGGGCACGCGCTCACCTGGGAGTACGGCGCCGACGGCGAGCGCCTGGCCCAGACCGACGCCTCGGGTGTGCGGACGACCTGGCTGCACGACGCCGCCGGTCGCATCGTCGCCCTCGAGAACCCGACGCTGGGCCGAGCCGACTTCGCCCGGGACGCGGCGGGCCGGTGCGTCGCCGTCACGATCGCCGAGGAGGCGCGGGTCTGGTCGTACCGCGACGGCGCGGTCGTCTCGCACACCGCTCACGGCATCACCACCGAGATCACCCGCGACGACGACGGGCGGATCACCTCGATCGACCGCGGAGGCGCGGTGACGCGGTTCACGCGTGACGCCGCCGGGCAGCTGATCGCCAGCACGACCGACGACGGCACCGGTTCGACCTGGGAGTACGACGCGGGCGGGCGGCTCGTCCGCGAGAGCTCGCCGGTCGGGACGACGTCGTACCGGTATGACGCGGCGGGGCAGCTGGCGGAGACGCTCGGTTCGGACGGCACGCGCTCCGCGTTCGTGTACGACGGCCTCGGTCGCCGCGTCCGCGTCGAGCACGGCGACGGCACGCAGATCGACTACGCCTGGGGCGCGACCGGCGGTCTCGCGGGTGTCACGTCGCGGGACGGCGGGCGCGTCGTCGCCGAGCACCGCCTCTGGGTCGACGCCCTGGGCGAGCTCGCCGAGGTCGACGACGCGTCGGTCTGGTGGGACACGGCGTCGCCGTTCCCGCGACTCGTCGGCCTCGGCGGCCGGCAGGTCGTCGGCGTGCCCGGTGGTCTGACCGGCGTCGGCGGCTCCTGGGCGGCGTCGTCGTGGCGCGGCGCTCGCTCGACGGACGAGGCGGACCCCTGGGCGCCGGCGGGGCTGGACGGCGTCGCCGCCGTCGGCGGGCCCTCCGCTCCGAGCATCACCGCGTCGGGTGGACTCACCGTCGCCGGTCTCGAATGGCTCGGCGCCAGGGCGTACGACCCCGGCGCGAGAGGGTTCCTCTCGACCGACCCGCTGCCCCCGGTGCTCGGCGCCGGGTGGGACGGCAACCCCTATGCCTACGCGGGCAACGACCCGCTGGGCGCGATCGACCCCACGGGTCTGCGACCTCTGACCGACGCCGAGCTGACGGCGTACGACTCCGAGTCGCGCGGGGCTCTCGCCTGGGTCGGGCAGAAGCTCGCCGACAACTGGGAGTACATCGTCGGCGGCGCCATGGTGGTGGGCGGTGCCTTGATGATTGCGACTGGCGTCGGCGGGCCCATCGGCGTCATGCTCATCTCGGCCGGTGCCGACACGATCATCCAGAAGGCGACGACCGGGACGGTCAACTGGGGCCAGGTCGCGGTCAGCGGCGCCCTCGGAGGATTCGGAGGCGCGGCGATCGCCGCGAAGGTCGGCGCGACGGGCATGAAGGCGGCCCTGGTCGCCGGCTCGAGCTCGGGCGGCATCGGCGGTGCGGCCCAGGGCGCCTACGGCTACTACAGCGGGCCGGGTCCCCACACGGTCAGCGGTGCGCTGGCCGCGACGGCCGGCAGCGCCGCCGCCGGCACGGTCACCGGTCTGGTCGGCGGCGCGGCCGGTCGCAAGCTCGGAGAGGGCCTGATGAACTCGGTCACCCGGAATGCGGGTGCAGACACGGTCGTCATGGGACGGAGCATGGACTACCGCGTGCACCCCTACGCCAAGACACATGGCTATGCCTCGTATGAAGCCCTTCCAGACTGGACGTACGACGGACCAGCGAAGCTGTTCCCCGATGCCACCGATAAGGTCCACGTCTGGGCCAACAAGAAATGGATTAACTACCAGCAGGCTGAGGGGCGGTCGTTCGTCGACATCGGGGCCCCGGATCCGCAGTTGCGTCCTGCTTGGGTGAAGCCACTGGATCAAAGTGACTTCTACGACATGGAGCGAACGCAGATGATCGACTATCCGAATTACCGTCAAGATTACCAGTCCTCTTGGAATCTCAATTGACCGAGCCGAGCCCCGACTATCTGAAGTTCTTCAGGATGACTGCGAGCCCCACCGGATGGTTCGTGTTCAAGTCGGGGGACTACGAGTTCGATGTCATCGCTTCGACCGGTTCGTCCGACCACGTGGTAGGACTCGGCGAACTGCGAACGCGTCTCGGGGTCACGCAGTCGGGTCGCCGCGACTTCCAGGAGTTCTTCGCGACATCCCGGCGTCTCTTCGAGAAGGCTGAGACGGAGTCGTGGGTGAACTGGCCATACGGAAGCGTGAGTGCCACCGAGGAGATCCCGCGAGGCTGATGTCCGGACGTCTAAGCACTTGCCGGCATGATTTCGGCACGTCGGGATCAGTAAGCGAGTCTCCAGGCCGATTAGTCCTCGACATCGACTGGTGACCTTTACGCCAACAAAAGGAATTTGTGCCGTTCGTACGGCTGCTGAAGTGAGAGATGCAAAGAGAGGCAGTGGTGTTCACCGAGGATTACCGGTACTTCTGTCAGGTGGCCTCGCCGACCCGGTGGCTCCTCTTTTCGCGCGAAGAGTCGGAGTACGAGGTCATGTCGGCCCCGGCGTGACCCGACGGTGCCGTTGTCACAGGCGAGGGAAGCGCTGGGCGCGTCACCCACGTCGCGTCGCGACTTCCAGGAGTGCGACATGACGGCCGCCCGGCTGTTCCGCGAGGGCAGCGACCTCTGGGTCGAGTACCCGACCGGCATCACCGTCAGCACCGACGAGCTGGCGAAGCCGTGACCAAGCCCTACGGTGGCGTCTCGTCGAGCGGAGAGGTCCTCCGAGGCTGAGCAGACGTGTCGGGGCCACCGGTCCCGGGCCTGATCATCGCCGTCACCACCACCGACGCTGGCGCGGCACGAGACCGGCCAGCAGACCCACGGAGGAGAAGACGCTCAGGACGCCGACGAGCGCGAGCGGCCCGTCGCCCGAGGTCGTGACCAGCAGCACCACGCCCACGACGAGAGCGACAAGGCCTGCGACCAGGCGGCCCGTCCGGCTGGGCTGTTTCGTCGGGTCGTACCGGGGTGCGTCGAACTCGCGCCGTTGGCTCATCAGGCGACGCGGGCGACGAGGTCGCTGCTGGCGCCGCGAAGACGAGACCCCCGCCGAACCGTCGACGGGCCCGTCGACCACGCGTCCCCACCTGTCGCACCACTCGCCCGGCCCGATCTCAGGGCACCGGCCATGGACGGCCGTCTCGGCGTCGGCGATGTCGGCCGGGTGACGGAGGTCCAGCACCGAGGCGAGACTGACACCGTTCTCGAGACGACCGTCGGGCCACCAGGCGTCGTACGAGACCCGGCGATGCGGCCGGCCGCCCCACCACGATCGAGCCATGAACGCCACGGCTCGCACGGCCACCGGTCTCTCGGTCTCTCGGCTCATGACTCGATGGTGGCACGTGCACGCACGGCACCATCGGTCCCGGGCCTGAGCCGGCCTCGTCTAAGGTCAGGCATGAGCCGAATCACGCCCGCCCCCGCACTGCTGCGCCTCGGCGTCCTCGCGACCTCCCGCAAGCCCGACGAGCGGCGCCTGCCGATCCACCCCGCGCACCTCGAGCGGATCGACGCCGATCTGCGCGCCAGCATGACCCTCGAGCGCGGCTACGGCCTCCGCTTCGGCATCCCCGACTCCGACCTCGAGCCGCTCGTGGCCCTGGCCGACCGCGAGCGGATCATCGCCGACAGCGACGTCGTGCTGCTGCCGAAGCCGCAGGCCGACGACCTCGCCGAGCTGCGCGACGGGCAGACGCTCTGGGGCTGGCCGCACTGCGTGCAGGATCGCGAGATCACCCAGCTCGCCATCGACAAGAAGCTCACCCTCATCGCGTGGGAGGCCATGAACCACTGGCAGCCCGACGGCGGCTACGCCCTGCACGTCTTCCACAAGAACAACGAGCTCGCCGGCTACTGCTCGGTGCTGCACGGGCTCCAGCTCTGCGGTTCGACCGGCGACTACGGTCGCCGCCTGACCGCCGTCGTGATCGGCTTCGGCGCCACAGCCCGCGGCGCCGTCACCGCCCTGAACGCCCACGGCATCCACGACGTCCGCGTGCTGACCAACCGGAACATCGCGGCCGTCGGCTCGCCCATCCCCTCGGTCGACATCCACCAGTTCGAGCACGACCCCGAGACCCCCGGCGCCAGCACCGTCAACACCCCCGACGGCCCCGTCGCCCTCGCGCCGTTCCTGGCGGCGAACGACATCGTCGTCAACTGCACCCTGCAGGACCCGAACGCGCCCCTCACCTACCTGCGCACCAGCGACCTCGAGTCCTTCCGCCCCGGCAGCCTCATCGTCGACGTCTCGGTCGACGAGGGCATGGGCTTCGAGTGGGCGCGCGCCACCACGTTCGCCGAGCCGCTCATCACGGTCGGCGAGACGACGAACTACTACGCCGTCGACCACAGCCCGTCGCTGCTGTGGAACTCGACCACGTGGGAGATCAGCGAGGCGCTGATGCCGTTCCTCCGCACCGTGATGGAGGGGGCGTCGTCATGGCGCGAGTCCGACACGATCCGCCGTGCCATCGAGATCGAGGAGGGGCGGGTCGTGAACGACGCGATCCTCACCTTCCAGGGCCGGTCGCCCCAGTACCCGCACCTGCCTCTCGACGCCTGAGCACACCGCGCGTCGCGTGCTCAGAGCCGAGGAGGCGCGGCGAGCGCCGCGATGACCCGTTCCGTCCCGAACTCCCACGCGTCGTCGACGTCGCCGCCGAGCTGGAACCCGCCGTTCAGCTCCATCACGACGAAGCCGGCGACCCAGGCCGTGAGGGTGCGGGCCGCCGCGAGGGCGTTGTCGGCGCCGGCGAGCTCCGCTCCGACCCGGAGGGCGGCCCGGCTCGCCTCGGCCCCGAACTCCGCTCGCGCTCGCGGCATGCCGGGGCCGGGCGTCATGACGAGCTGGAACGCCGCCGGGCGCTCGTGCGCGAACGAGCGGAATCCGTCGAGCACCTGGCGGGCGCCCGCCGCCGCGTCGAGGTGGACGGCCAGATCCGAGAGGGTGGCCTCCGCGACCAGCTGGACCAGCGCCTCCCTGCTGTCGACGCGCTTGTAGAGGGAGGGGGCGCGGACGCCCACCCGCGCGGCGACCGCCGCCATGGTGAGCCCGGTGGGGCCGTCGGTCTCGAGCAGCTCGCGGGCGGCGGCGACGATGGCGTCGAGGGAGGTGCGCTCAGGAGACGGCATCCGTCGAGTATAGCTATTGACAGTAGCCATGATGGCTATCTACAGTAGCCATCATGGAACTCACCCCCTCGCTTCACCGCATCGGCAGCGACGTCGTCGCCGCCTACCTCGTCGTGACGCCCGACGGCGTCACCGTGATCGACGCCGGGCTGCCCGGTCTGCATGCCGAACTGGTCGCCGAGCTGGCCTCCCTCGGTCGCACGCCGGCCGACGTGAGGGGAGTCGTGCTGACGCACGGCGACGGCGATCATCTCGGCTTCGCCGAACGGCTCCGCCGCGAGCACGGCGTGCCCGTCTTCATCCACGCGGCAGACGTCGCCCGGGCGAAGGGCGGCGCCAAGCCGAAGAACGCCAAGCAGCGGATGCGACTCGGCGCGGTGCTCGGGTTCCTCGCCTACACGCTGCGGAAGGGCGGGGTGAAGACGGACTGGCTCACCGAGGTCGTCGAGCTGCACGGCGGCGAGACGCTCGACCTGCCGGGCTCGCCGCAGGTCATCCCGATGCCCGGTCACTCCGAGGGCAGCATCGCGGTGTTCGTGCCGGGCGTCGACGCCGTGTTCGTGGGCGACGCCCTGACGACCCGCCACGTGCTGACCGGCGAGGTCGGTCCGGCGCCGGCGCCGTTCACCGACGAGCCGGAGCAGGCCCTCGACGCGCTCTCGGCGCTCGTCGAGACCGGCGCGACCTGGGTGCTCCCCGGCCACGGCGCCCCCTGGAGCGGTGGGGTCACCGCCGCCGTCGAGGCCGTGCGCGCCGCCGCCCGCCGCGGCTAGACGGTCGCGGGCACCGCCGCCGGAACCACCCGCACGAGCACCGCCTTCGATACCGGCGTGTTGCTGCCGATCGACGCGCTGTCGAGCGGCACGAGCACGTTCGCCTCGGGGAAGTACGCCGCCGCGCACCCTCGCGCCGTCGGGTACGCCACGACCCGGTAGTCGCGCAGCACGCGCTCGACGTCGTCGGTCCATTCGGTGAACACGTCGACCCGCTGCCCGTCGACGAGACCCAGCTCGGCGAGGTCGTCCGGGTTGATGAAGACGACCTCGCGTCCCTTCTTGATGCCGCGGTAGCGGTCGTTCAGGCTGTAGATCGTCGTGTTGTACTGGTCGTGCGAGCGAAGGGTCTGCAGCAGGAGGCGCCCGGCCGGCCGCTCGACGTGCTCGAGCTCGTTCACGGTGATCATGGCCTTGCCCGCAGCGGTGTCGAACGTCCGCGAGTCGCGGGGCCCGTTGGGCAGGACGAACCCGTCGCGGCTGCGCACGCGCTCGCTGTAGCGCTCGAAGCCCGGGACCACGCGGCTGATGTGGTCACGCAGGGTGTCGTAGTCGTCTTCGAACGCCTGCCAGTCGATCTCGAGATCGTCGCGATGGCGGAGGGTCGCCTGCGCGAGCCTGCTGACGATCGCCACCTCCGACAGCAGGTCGGGGGCCACCGGCGGCACCTGACCGTGACTGCCGTGCACCGAGCAGACCGTGTCTTCGACGGAGACGAACTGCGGCCCCGACTTCTGCACGTCGATCTCGGTGCGACCGAGGGTCGGCAGGATGAGCGCCTCGGCGCCCACGACGGCGTGCGATCGGTTGAGCTTCGTCGACACCTGGACGGTCATGTCGGTGCCGCGCATGGCGGCCTCGGCCAGCTGCGTGTCCGAGATGGCGGCCACGAGGTTGCCGCCCATGCCCATCCAGAACTTGATCCGCCCCTCCTGCATGGCCTTGATGCCCTTGAGCGCGTCGACGCCGTGCTCGCGCGGCGGGTCGAAGCGGAACTCGCGCTGCAGCGCGTCGAGGAACTGATCGGACATCTGCTCCCAGATGCCCATCGTGCGGTCGCCCTGCACGTTGCTGTGCCCGCGGATGGGCGAGGCGCCCGCACCGGGCCTGCCGATGTTGCCGCGCAGCAGCAGCAGGTTGATGATCTCCTTGATGGTGTCGACGGCCTTGCGGTGCTGCGTGATGCCCATCGCCCAGGTGATGATGACCCGCTCGGCGGCGATGTAGCGCTCGGCCAGCTCGTCGATCTCGGCTGTCGTGATGCCGGTGGCGAGCAGCACCTCGTCGTCGTCGACGCGGGCGATGTGCTCGCGGAACGCCTCGAGCCCGACCGTGTGCTCGGCGAGGAACGCGTGATCGAGCACGGTGCCCGGCGCGGCGTCCTCCGCCGCGAGCACGCGCTTGGCGACGGCCTGCAGCAGGGCCATGTCGCCGCCGAGACGGATCTGCACGAACTGGTCGGCGATGTTCGTTCCGCGCCCCACGACCCCCCGCGGCAGCTGGGGGTTCTTGTAGCGGCGCAGCCCCGCCTCGGGCAGCGGGTTCACCGCGACGATCGACGCCCCGTTCCGTTTGGCGTCCTCGAGGGCGGTGAGCATGCGCGGGTGGTTCGTGCCGGGGTTCTGCCCGAGCACGATGATCAGGTCGGACTGCTCGAAGTCGTCGTAGGCGATCGTCGACTTGCCGACCCCGACGGTCTCGCCCATGGCGGCGCCGGTCGACTCGTGGCACATGTTCGAGCAGTCGGGCAGGTTGTTCGTGCCGAAGGCCCGGACGAAGAGCTGGTACTCGAAGGCGGCCTCGTTCGAGGTGCGGCCCGACGTGTAGAACGACGCCTCGTCGGGGCTGTCGAGGGAGTTCAGCTTGTCGCCGATGATCTCGAAGGCGCGCTCCCAGCTGACCGGCTCGTAGTGGTCGGCGCCGAGGGGCTTGTGCACCGGCGTCGTCAGGCGCCCCTGCATGCCGAGCCAGTACTCCGACTTGTCGAGCAGATCGTCGATCGAGTGCTCGGCCCAGAACGCGTCGGGCACGAGCACCGGGTTGGCCTCCCAGGTGACGGCCTTGGCGCCGTTCTCGCAGAACTCCGCGACCTTGCGGTGGTTCGGGTCGGGCCAGGCGCAGCTCATGCAGTCGAAGCCGTCCTTCTGGTTCAGCGACGTCATCAGCTTCACCGTGCGGGCGAGTCCGAGCTGCTTGATCGCCGGCTCCATCGAGTGCAGCACGCCGGGCACGCCGGCCGCCCACTCGCGGGGCGGGCCGACCTCGATGTCGTCGTCGTTCACATCGTCGACGGGGGGCTTCTCGGTCACGGTCTCGGTCCGATCGTCAGGGGCACGGGGGTGGTGATGCGGGTGGTCTCGGCCGGACCCGCCGTCGCCGGGGCGGCGGCCGGGGTCGCCGAGGAGGCGCGGGTCGTCTCGTCGGGAGCGCCGAGTCGGTCCGGTCGCGAGTACACGACCATCGACCGCCCGCGGAGGAACCCCACGATGGTCACGCCCAGCTCGTCGGCGAGGTCGACGGCGAGCGACGACGGGGCCGAGACGGCGGCGAGCATCGGGATGCCGGCCATCGACGCCTTCTGGGTGAGCTCGAACGAGGCGCGACCCGAGACCATCAGGACGGTCCCCGCCGAGGGCAGCCGCCCCTCCTTCACGGCCCAGCCGACGACCTTGTCGACGGCGTTGTGGCGCCCGACGTCCTCGCGCAGCACGAGCATCTCGCCGGTCGCGCCGTCGAAGAGGGCGGCGGCGTGCAGGCCGCCCGTCTTCTCGAAGACGTCCTGCCCCTCGCGCAGCCGGTCGGGGAACGTGGCGAGCAGGGCGGGGTCGATCTCGAGCGGGTCGTGGAGCACGGCGTGCTGCGACTTCGTGCGGACGGCGTCGATCGAGGCCTTGCCGCAGAGCCCGCACGAGCTCGTCGTGTAGAAGGCGCGTTCGAGGCTCGGGTCGGGGGCGGGCACCCCGGGGGCGAGCGTGACGTCGAGCACGTTGTAGGTGTTGAGCCCCTCGGCGGTGGCGCCGGCGCAGTAGCGCGCTGCGAAGTACTCGTCGCCGGTCGAGATCACGCCCTCGGAGACGAGGAACCCCGCGGCGAGATCGAAGTCGTGCCCGGGGGTGCGCATGGTGATCGCGAGGGACCGCCCGCCCACCCGGATCTCGAGCGGCTCCTCGACGGCCAGGGTGTCCATCGTCCGTCGGACGGCGGTCGCCCCGTCGTCGTCGACGGTGAGCCGGGTCACGGGCTTCCGTGACGTGATGCGTGCCATGGGTCAGGTCTACCCCCGATCGCCTCGGATCACCATGGCAGGGCGATCGTCGGCACCGTGTCGCCCGCGCGCGCGCCGCCTGCGGACACGATGAGCAGCCCGTCGGCGTCGGCCAGCCCGCGCAGCATGGCCGACGACTGGCGCGCCGTCGGCATCGCGCCGTCGGGCGTGTCGCGGTAGGCCTGCACGAGGTCGCCGGAGCGGGCGTGCGGCACGTCGACGGCCAGGGTCACGGCGCCGGGAGGCGCGGGGCGGCGCCCGAGGAGGCCGTCGACGAGGGGCGCCCCGATCAGGGTCAGGCCGACGAGGGCGGCCATGGGGTTGCCCGGCAGGCAGAGGTACAGGGTCCCGCCGCGTCGTGCGACGAGCAGCGGCTGCCCGGGCCGCAGAGCCAGTCCGTCGATCACCAGCTCGGCGCCGAGGCGCTGGAGGGCCGCCCGCACGTGGTCGGTGCTGCTGCGGGCCGTTCCGCCGGTCGTGACGATGAGTGCGACGTCGGGCCGGTCGAGCGCCGCGACGGTGGCGGCGAGGTCGTCGGCGACGCGGGTCGCCGACACGTCGCCGACCCCGAGGGAGCCGAGGAGGCGCGGCACCGGGACCGAGAACACGTCGCGCACCGTCCCCGGTGCGGGCACCCCCGCGGCCACGATCTCGTCTCCGAGCACGACGAGGGCCGCCCGCGGGGGGATGACGACGGGGACGTGATCGAGACCGCAGACCGCGGCGACGGCGACCCGCGGCGGCGTGAGCCGCGCGCCGGCGGAGACGATCAGGTCGCCGGGGGCGGCCTCCTCGCCGGCTCGCCGGACATGGCGCGGGGGTGCGGCGGGATCGTCGACCGACGTCAGGACGCCGCCCGACACCCGACCGGACTCGGAGCGGAGCACCCGATCGGTGCCCTCGGGGATCGCCGCACCGGTGGTGATCGGCCGTGCCGTGCCGACGTCGAGACCGGGGGCGCCGGGATCGACCGGACCGGCCACGATCGCCTCGCCGAGATGCCACGGTCCGCTGCCGCGCACGGCCCAGCCGTCCATCGCCGAGGCGTCGAAGCCGGGCACCCTCGCGAGAGCGTGGAGGTCGGCGGCGAGGGTGCGCCCGACGGCGTCGCTCAGCGCGACGAGCTCCCCGGGGCCGCGGAGGGCGGAGCCCGCCGCGTGCGCGGCGTCGCGGGCGGCGCGCCAGTCGGGGCGGACGAGGCTCATGCCGTCACGGGGTGGGATCGCCCGTCGCGGGCTCGGTCGCGAGCTCGGTCGCGATCCGCACCGCTCGATCGACGTCGGCCGCGCCGCCGCCGGCCAGACCCGCGGCGTAGCCGACCAGATACGTGGTGAGGGGAGCGGCCGGGCGTGCGACGCCGTGCGCGGCGTCGCGGGCGAGGTCGAGCACGGCGGCCACGTCGACGACCGTGCCGTCGGGCAGATCGAGGGCGGCGATCAGACGGGCGGCCCAGACGTCGAGCTCGGGAGGGGTGGTGGTCATGAGCACACTCAACCAGCAGTCGGCGGGGTCGGCTGCGGCGAGGGCGGACCCGCCTGGCGGACGACGCCGAGCCGCTCGAGATCGGCGGGGGTGTCGACGTCGGCGCAGACCTCGTCGGGGAGGGGCGCCTCGACGAGGTCGAGCCCGTCGAGCAGACGCCGCATCGAGAGGCCGGCGAGCGCACCGTCGGCGCGGAGCGCGTCCAGCCGCTCGCGGAGGGCATCGGTGCGGTAGAGGGCGAGCAGGGGTTGACGGCGGCCGCCGGCGTCGACGGCGATCAGCCCGTCGCGGCCGGATCCCGGCTCGGGGGTCCCTTCGTCGCCGTCGTCCGGGGCGAGGCGACCCGCTCCTCCTCGTGCCCCCCGGAGGGCTCGGACGGCCTCGGGCGCGCGGGGCAGGTCGCACGCCAGCACGAGGGTCTCGGGCGACGGGCGGTCCACGGCGTCGAGACCGGCGGCGAGCGCGGCGACGGGTCCGGCCCAGGGCGGGTCCTCGCGGGTCGTGATCGCGCCCTCGGGCAGCGGCGACCCGTCGCGCGCACCCACGACGATCAGGGATGCCGCGCCGTCGGCCGCGGCGACGGCGAGATCGACGAGACGCTCGCCCCGACTCGTGAATGTCGTCTTGTCGTCGCCGCCGATACGGGAGGCGCGCCCGCCGGCGAGCAGGACGGCGTCGAAGGCGGAGGGCATGCGACCATCCTGCTCCCGGGACCGTGCTCGGCCCCGCCGCAGGCGACGCCCGACGTCGAGACCCGAGGAGGACGAGGCTCGATCGCTCGGATGAGAGCGCGCCGTTCCGCCCGGGATACCGTGGGGGAGCGGCCGCGCGGGCCGCGGGGATGGCGCCGACGACGGCGCCGGGGGAGATGATCATGAAGCGTGTTCTGACTGGGGTCGCGACGGCCGCTCTGGGGGTCGTGCTGCTCGCCGGATGCGGCGCGATGCCCGGCGGCGCGACGGGATCGTCCGCCCCGTCGACGTCGCCCGCCGCCTCGACGAGCCCGACGGCCGTCGGCTCCGCGTCGCCGACGCCCGTGCCGATGCCGACGGCCACGGACGTCGCCGTGCCGGCCTCGATCCCGACCGACTGCACCGACGTCGTCGACCGGGCCGCCTACGAGGCCACGATGGGCGACGCGCCCCTCAACGACCCGCAGCAGTACGGCGAGCGTCCGATGGGCCGGGTGACCCCGACGGCTCCGCCCGCCGACGCCGATCTCCGCGCCGTCGTCGACGCCGCCGGAGTCCTCCGCTGCGGCTGGCGCGATCCCCGCGCCGACATCACGGGCCTCGGCGTCGACGTCGCCCTCGTCGACGAGGCGACTGCGGAGGCGTACCCGGGCTGGCTGGCCGGGAGGCGCGAGCCCGTCACCGAGTCCTACCTCGACGGCGTCGCCTACGACTGCTCGGAGGCCTACGAGGGGACCCTCTGCCAGTACACGACGACGCACGAGATGTACGGGGTCGAGATGGCCGACACGGTGCTCGTCCGCGACGACGTCGTGATCACCGTCAGCCAGGCGAACAAGCCGACCGACGACCTGATGGGCTCGATCGTCAGCCGGATCTGGGGCTGAGACCCGACCGCATGACGGAGGCCCGGTGCCGGTCGGACCGGCACCGCGCCTCCTCGGCGTCGCAGGGGTCAGCCCGCGGCGACCGCCTGGTCGCGCTTGGGCAGCACCCAGCCCGGGCGGATGAAGTGGCAGGTGTAGCCGAACGGGTCCTTCTCGAGGTAGTCCTGGTGCTCCTCCTCGGCCTCCCAGAAATCGCCCGCCGGGGCGACCTCGGTGACGACCTTGCCGGGCCAGATGCCCGAGGCGTCGACGTCGGCGATCGTGTCGAGCGCCGTCGCGCGCTGCTCGTCGGTCGTGAAGAAGATCGCCGAGCGGTAGCTGTCGCCGACGTCGTTGCCCTGACGGTCCTTCGTCGACGGGTCGTGGATCTGGAAGAAGAACTCGAGGATCTCGCGGTACGAGGTCAGGCCCGGGTCGAAGACGATCTCGACGGCCTCGGCGTGACCGGCGTGGTTGCGGTAGGTCGCGTTCTTCACGCTGCCGCCCGAGTAGCCGACGCGGGTCGACACGATGCCGGGCCGACGGCGCAGCAGCTGCTGGGCGCCCCAGAAGCAGCCGCCGGCGAGGATCGCCGTCTCGGTGGTGCCGCTGGGCGCGGGAGTGGATTCGGGGGAGAAGAGCGTCATGTAGGCACCGTATCCTTCGGTTTCGAGTGAGCTGTAGGGGACGAAGCGGAGCGCCGCCGAGTTGATGCAGTAGCGGAGGCCGCCGGTCGCGGTCGGACCGTCGGCGAAGACGTGACCGAGGTGGCTGTCGCCCGCTGCCGACCGTACCTCGGTGCGACGGAGGAAGAACATGCCCTCGCGCTTCTCGACGACGTTCTCGGCGTCGATCGGCCGGGTGAAGCTCGGCCAGCCCGAGCGGCTGTCGAACTTGTCGACGGACGCGAAGAGCGGTTCGCCCGAGACGAGATCGACGTAGATGCCCGCGTCGGTGGAGTCCCAGAACTCGTTGCGGAACGCGGGCTCCGTGCCGCCGTCCTGCGTGACACGGCGCTGTGCGGGCGTCAGGCGCGCCACGGCCGCCGGGTCTCTGCGGTAGTCGTTCGACATCATGCCTCCTGTTCGGAGCGCCTCCTCCACAGGTGCGGTGAGGCCGGCTCCAGGGGGGTCAACAGCGGGCGGGGCGCGGGTGTTCCGACCGTGGCTGCGAGACTGGTGGGTATGAGCTTGATCCGCCTGAACGACGTCACCGTCCGCTTCGAGAACCGCCCCGTGCTGCGTGAGGCGTTCTTCCGCCTCGAGACGGGTGACCGGGTGGGGCTCATCGGGCGCAACGGATCGGGCAAGTCGACTCTCCTGAAGCTCGTGCTCGACCAGGTGCAGCCCGACGAGGGCACCGTGTCGGTGGACGACGGCACGACGCTCGGCTACTTCTCGCAGTTCAGCGAGCTCGACGGCACCGCGACGGTCACCGAGGTGCTCGAGGGGCTCTTCGCCGACATCCGCGCGATGGAGACCGAGCTCGCCGACATCGACGCCGCGATCGCCGTCGCCGCGATGGACCCCGACCAGGGCGACGAGCTCGGTCGTCTGATCGACCGGCAGTCCGAGCTCTTCGGCGAGATGGACCGGCTCGACGGGTGGGAGTACCCCCGCCGCATCGACACCGCCCTCACCGTGCTCGGCTTCGACCCGGTGCATCGCACCACGCCGATCGACTCCTTGAGCGGAGGCTGGCGCAACCGGGCGGCGCTGGCGAAGATCCTGCTGCAGCAGCCCGACGTGCTGCTGCTCGACGAGCCGACGAACTTCCTCGACGTGGCGGGCGTCGAATGGCTCGAGCAGTGGTTCCGCGATTTCCGGGGGGCGGCGATCGTCGTCTCGCACGACCGGCGGTTCCTCGACCAGGTGGTCACCCGCATCGTCGAGGTCGAGAACTTCCATCTGCACGAGTACCCCGGCGACTTCGGCGAGTACGTGATCCAGAAGCAGTTCCGTCTGAAGAACCTCGAGCAGCAGTTCGCGCACGAGTCCGAGCTGCTCGCCTTCGAGTCCGAGGGCATCAGCGACCGCCGCGAGGCCGCCAAGGCGGCGAAGAACGCCAAGTCAGGAGGCGCGGGCGGGCTCACGAAGGATCTCGCGAAGATCAAGAAGCAGCGCACCCCCCGACCCGTCGACCAGATCATCACCGAGATCTACGGCGGGCTCCACGTGAAGGACGTGCTCTGCCGCATCGACGGTCTCGGCAAGGCGTACGGCGACAAGGTCCTGTTCGAAGGTCTCGACCTCGAGATCCGTCGGGGCCACCGACTGGTGGTCGTCGGCGCGAACGGCAGCGGCAAGAGCACCCTGCTGCGGGTGCTCACCGGCGAGGAGAAGGCGGACGAGGGCCGGATCGACTGGGCCGGGGGAGCCAGGGTCGTCTCGTACAACCAGGTGCTCGCCGAGCTGGACGACGCCGACACGGTCACCCACTCGGTCAACGCGATGCCCGACAGTCTCGCCCTGCGGGCCACCCGCAAGTCGGTGGCGCGGTTCCTGGCGATGTTCCAGTTCTCGGACGCCGACCTGCAGCAGCGCATCGGCGCGCTCTCGGGCGGCCAGCGGGCCCGCGTCGCCATGGCGCAGTGCCTGCTCTCGGGGGCCTCCGTGCTGCTGCTCGACGAGCCCACCAACCACCTCGACATGGCGAGCACCCAGGTGATGGAGCGCGCGCTCGTCCATTTCCCCGGAGCCGTCGTCGTCGTCAGCCACGACCGGTTCTTCAGCGAGAAGGTCGCGAACCGGCGGCTCGTCTTCGGCGCGGAGGGCGCACGCCAGGGCGCGCTCGCGCTCAGCGCGGTCTGAGGGCCGGCGCCGGCACGAGCGGTGGCGGTCAGGCGAACGTGTCGTCGATGAAGCGGAAGAGCACGCGGTCGGCCCCGTCCGAGCCGTCGCGCCGATAGTTCGCCAGCACCTCGGTGTCGCTCTGCGGCAGCGAGAGCGTGTCGTGACGGATGCCGTCGGCGACGTCGATCTCGTGCTCCTGCCCGTCGAACGGGCCGCCCTGCAGGACGGCGATGAATCGGCTCTCGTGGTTCGCTGAGGCGGTCATCCCTCGATGGTACGGCGGGAGGCTCAGAGGGCGATGAGGGCGAGCAGCTCGGCGATGGTGACGATCGGGATGAGCGCGAGCAGCACGGCGAGGGTCGTCACCCGGGGTCGACGTCGAGGCACGGCGAGGCGCACCACGAGCATCGCGACGAAGAGCGCGATCACGACGGCGGCCACGACGTCGGAGGTCGCATGGTCCTGGAAGAGCAGGACGGCGCTGCTGATGCCGGCGAGCACGAGGCCGATGACGATCCACTCGGTGCCCGTCGACGTGCGGAAGGCGGGCTGATTCCGCATCCGGGTGGGGTCGATCGGATCGTCGTCCATGGCTCTCCCTCGTCGTGCGGCGTGCGTCCACTCGTCGTCGACGAGGCCTCCATCGTGCCACCGTGCCGACCTCCACCGACGCACGCCGACACGCCTTGACGCCTCGGGCCCGACGCCGCTATCGTCCGTCGCCGGAGCAGCCCGGCGTAGGCTCCGGCTCATGACCGATCTGACCGGCGCAGTCGTCCTCGTCCTCGGCGCCTCCGGGGGCCTCGGCTCCCGCATCGCCGCCATGCTCGACGACGAGGGCGCCACGGTGGTCCGCGCGGCGCGGAGGCCCGAGTCGCTGTCCGGGCCGGACGCCTACCTGGCCGACCTCCGCGCGGAGCAGGGGGGCGCCTCCCTGGTGGCCGCAGCCCTGCAGTCGCACGGCCGACTCGACGGGGTCGTCGTCGCGGCGGGAGTCGTGGCCTTCGGGCCGGCCGCGGAGGTCGGCGACGAGACCCTCTCCGAGCTCGTCGAGGTGAACATGCTCGGCCCGATCAGGGTGCTGCGCGACGCCTCCGCGGCGCTCGCCGACTCGGCCGCCGCCGGACGCGACCCGTTCGTCGTGACGATCAGCGGTGTCGTCAGCGAGTCGCCGACCGCCGGCATGGCCGCCTATTCGGCGTCGAAGGCCGGCCTCGCCGCCTTCGTGTCCGCAGCGTCGCGGGAGTACCGACGTCGGGGCGTCCGCGTGCTCGACGCCCGCCCCGGTCACACGGACACCGGGCTCGCGACTCGCGCGGTGGCGGGCACCGCCCCGGCCTTCGGGTCGGCCCTCGACCCCGACGACGTCGCGGCCCGTATCGTGCGTGCCATCGTCGACGGCGAGAAGGACCTCCCCAGCACGGCCTTCACGGCGTCCCGCTAGCCCGCGAGCAGAGTGTCGCGATATCAGTCGCGCATGGCCCGGGCCCGCGTTCCCGGCTAGAAGGACGACTCGCAGGCGCGACCGTCGTTGTTGCGATCGAGATCGTGGACGTCGCCGAGGCCCGCCCGGATCCATCGCTCGTACTCCGCCTGCGCGGCGGCCTGGCTCGAGAAGTCGCCGCAGTCGAGGTCGCCGTTGGGTCCGGTGGGTGCCGGTGCCGGTGCCGGTGCCGGTGCCGGTGCCGGTGCGGGCTTCGGCGCCGGGGGCTTCACCACGCCGCGTCGGACGCCGAGCGTGTCCTTCCGGTCGCCGTTCCAGTCGCCGGTCAGGGTGACGTCGGTGGTCTTGCCGTAGACGAGCGAGGTCTCCGCGGCGCCGCCACGCGTGGCGTTCGAGATGAAGTAGGTGTTGCCCCGGCGGACGACGGGGGTGTCCTTCCGGTCGCCGTTCCAGTCGCCGAAGTAGACTTTGTCGGTCGTCTTGCCGAAGCTGAAGGTGATGTCGGCCGCGCCTCCCCGGATGCTGTTCTTCAGGAAGTACTGGTTCCCACGCCGGACTCCGAGGGTGTCCTTGCCGTCGCCGTTCCAGTCGCCGACGACGACGTCGTCGCTCGCACGGCCGAAGGGGATGGTCGCGTCGGCGGCTCCGGCCGACAGGCTGTTCTTGACGAGGTAGACGTTGCCGCGGCGCACGGCCGGCGTGTCCCGGCCATCGCCGTTCCAGTCGCCCATGACGACGACGTCGTTCGCTCGGCCGTAGCTCACGGTCGTGGTCGCCTTGCCGCCGACCTTGTCCGAGAAGTAGTAGGTGCCCCCTCGGCGGACGGCGAGGGTGTCCTTGCCGTCACCGTTCCAGTCGCCGGTGTAGACGACGTCGGTGTCGCGTCCGTAGCGGACGTCGATGTTGGCCGCGCCGCTCCACCGGTCGTTAAGCAGGTAGCGATTGCCGGTGCCACCCGCGGCGGGTCCCGCGGCGGATGCCGGGACGGCGACGGTAGCGGTGAGTGCTGCGGCGAGAGCGAGGACGACGACGGAACGGAGACGTCTGGACATGGGCTTCCCTCCGCGACGGCGGTCGGGTGCCTCGTCGCGACGACCGCCGGTGTCAAGACGGTGGATGGCCACGTCCCCCGGGATCACCACAGGTTATGGTGACGGACTCTCAAGTCTGCATCCCCCAAAAGGGGGTGGGCCGACGCCCGGCGAGCCGGCCTCAGGCGAACTCGGCGCCGAGCACGCGCAGCAGCTCGGCGAGCTCCGCCTGCTGGTGCGCGGTGAGCGAGTCGAGGGGCGACCGCTCGACCTGCACGAGCAGGCTCATCGCCGCGTCGACGCGCTCCACGCCGGCCGGCGTGATGCGGATGAGCGCGGCCCGGCCGTCTCGCGGGTCCGAGTGGCGCTCGACCAGCTGTCGCTCCATGAGGCGGTCGAGCCGGTTGGTCATCGTGCCGCTGGTCACCATCGTGGCGGCCACGAGATCCTTCGGCGAGAGCTGGAACGGGTCGCCGGCGCGACGCAGGGTCGACAGCACGTCGAACTCCCAGATCTCGAGGTCGGCGTGACGGAACGCCTCGGCGCGCAACCGGTCGAGGCGCCTCGAGATGCGACGCAGTCGCGAGAACACGTCGAGCGGGGCGAAGTCGATGTCGGGTCGCACCCGCGCCCACGCGTCGATGATCAGGTCGACTTCGTCGCTGGTGGTCACGCTGGTCCAATCGAGTCACGGGGTTGCCTCGATCATGCCCCAGTCTCGCCGGGGCCGCTGTCAGCCAGGGCGGGAGCGGCCGAGCAGGCACGGCCGGGCGGCCGAGGAGGCGCGGTGCGCGAGGTCGCGCACCGCGCCTCCTCGGGGCCGTCGGCGGGTGCCGTCAGTCGGCCGCGTACTCGTCGAGGGCGGGCAGGGGCCGCCCGTCGAAGTCCCACATGGCCTGGTTCTCCCACGCGTTGCCCGAGGTCGGGTCGTCCGGGTCCCAGCCGGCGCCGTCGACGGCGGTCCACGCGGGCTCCCAGGCGACGACGCCGGTGCCGCGTCCGCCGGGGGCGGAGGCGACGACGTCCTGCACGGCGCGGAAGTTCGCTGCCTGGCCGGCGGGGGTCGCCGGGTAGCCGGCCGTCAGCATCGAGGCGCTCGCGACGACGTTCTCCCAGGTGTGGTCGGGGTCGTCGGCGAGGGTCCACGGGTACGAGGTCTCGACGACGAGCGCGTCACGGTCGTAGCGGTCCGTCAGCACGGTGACGGCCTGCTGCAGGTCGCTGAGGCTCCCGTGCCAGTACGAGTAGTACGAGAGTCCGATCACGTCGAAGTCGACGCCCCGGGCGGTGGCCTGGTCGAACCACCAGGTGAGGCCGTCGATGCCGTTGTTGATGTTCGTGAGGTGCAGGATGACGTCGGTCTCGGGCGAGACCTCGCGCACCGCGGCGGAGCCGGCCGAGAGGAACATCGCGAGGTTGTCCCACTGGGCGCCGCTGACCCCGTCGCTCGGGTCGACGTCCCAGGTCTGACCGAGCGGCCAGACCATGCCGGGGTTGATCTCGTTGCCCACCTGGACGGCGTCGGCGACGATGCCCTCGGCGGCGAGGGCGTCGAGCACGCTCCGCGTGTGGTCGTGGATGCGCGTGGCGACCTCGGGGGCCGACAGCCCCGCCCAGGCCTTCGGCATCGTCTGGGCGCCCGGGTCCGTCCAGCGGTCCGAGTAGTGGAAGTCGACGAGCAGTCCCATGCCCGAGGCCTCGATGCGCTTCGCCATGGCGACGACGTCGTCCTGGTCGTTGTAGCCGTCCGTCGGGTCGACCCAGACCTTCAGGCGGGCGAGGTTCGCGCCGGCGTCGGCGATCTGCTCGACAGCGTCGGTGGGGCGTCCCGAGGCGTCGAGGTAGACCGCGCCGCGGTCCTCGTTGCGGGGGAGCCCCGACAGGTCGGCTCCGCGGATGTCCCGGGTCACCCGCCCCGGCGCGAAGGCGACGTCGTCGATGCTCGCCCAGGCGCCCGCGTCGCCGGCGGTGGTGAGGGTCAGGGTGCACTGGCTGTGGGTGACCTCGGCCGACACCGTGAGGCGCAGCCAGCCGTCGTCGGACTCGGTCGAGGGGACGACCGTGGTGCCCGCGGCGTCCTTGCTCGAGCCCTGACCGCAGCCGGTCAGCGAGAGGGTGCTCGATCCGGCCGGTCCGCCGCTCTTCACCCAGGCCGAGAAGGTCCACCAGCCGGGGGAGACCTTCTTCACCTTCTGCGTGGTCGTCGCGCGGCCGGCGGTCGGCAGGTGGTGCGTCAGACGGGTGGCCGACTCGTGGCCGCCGGACTCGAGGCGGGCGGTGCCCGTGCCCTTCGAGACCCACCCCGTCGAGCCGGCCTCGAAGCCGGGGTTCGCGACCGCCACCCGGGAGGCGCGGGTCGCGTCGTCCGTCGTCGCGGCCGTCGCCGAGGCGGTCGGCACGATCCCTCCGCAGAGCGCGGCCGTCAGGGCGAACGCCCCGGTGGCGATGCCGAGCCGCCTCCGCGGGCTGGTGAGCGGTCGGCGGGGTCGATGGGTTCGTGACATCGGTCGTCCTCCTTGACGATGGGGCGCACGAGACTGTGTGCGCTCCCAGTTCTAGCACGACCTGTCTGCTTAGTGAAAGGGTAGAGCCCATTAAATGCGTGCGTTCATCGAGGATAACGGCCTGGTATCGATCCCAGTTCCGACCGGAGATGCGGGTCGGATCGCGCCTCCTCGGCTCCGGCACGTTTTACACGGTCGTAACAAGATGTATACGAAGAGGTGTCATCGCGGCTGATTGTATTCAATCCACCCCGACCCCTCCGACCTCGAGCATTGGATCCGCATGTCCCGCTCCCCGCACTCCCGCCGCAGGCTGCTCGGCCTCCCCGCGGCCGCCCTCGGACTCGCTCTCGCCGTGACCGGCTGCCAGGCGGTCCAGACCGCCGAGACCTCCGACGAGACCCGAGACGACGTCTCGACCGCCGCGATCGGCGACCAGACGATCGTCGAGGGCGGCGACCTGGTCATGGCGCTGTCGGCCGAGCCCGACCGCCTCGACCCCACGACCTCGTCGTCGCTCTACACCCGGTACGTCATGGAGACGATGTGCCAGAAGCTCTACGACATCGACGCCGACGGTCAGATCGTCCCGATGCTCGCGACCGAGCTGCCCGAGGTGTCGGACGACGGACTCACCGTGAGCTTCCCCGTCCGCACCGACGCCGTCTTCGCCGACGGCACGCCGCTCGACGCCGAGGCCGTCGTCACGACCCTCCAGCGCGGACTCGACAAGGAGGACTCGTCGCGGCGCAGCGAGCTCGGCCCCATCACCGGCATCACCGCGGTCGGCGACGACACGGTCGAGATCGACTACTCCGAGCCCTTCGCCCCGCTGACGGCGGCGCTCGCCGACCGGGCCGGAATGGTCATGTCGCCCGCCGCCCTCGAAGCCCAGGGCGACGACTTCGGCGACGCCCCGGTCTGCGTCGGACCCTTCAAGTTCGCCGACCGCGTGCCGCAGACCTCGATCACCGTCGAGCGCGATCCGCTCTACTACGACGCCGACGACGTCCACTTCGACTCGATCACCTACCGCATCATCACCGACGCGAGCATCCGCGCGGCGAACCTGCAGTCCGGCGACGTGCAGGTGGCCGACTCGATGTCGACCCAGGACGTCGAGTCGCTCAAGGCGGACGACGCCCTGACCGTGCTCGAGGTCGGTTCGCTCGGCTACCAGGGGCTGACCGTCAACATCGGCAACCAGGACGGCGTCGGCACCGACCCCGTGCAGATCGACACCCCGCTCGCCTCCGACGCGACCGTCCGCCAGGCGCTCTCGATGTCGATCGACCGCGAGTCGCTCGTCTCGTCGATCTTCGGCGGTCTCTACGACCCGGCCTGCTCGCCGATCTCGCCCGAGAGCCCCTTCGCGACCGAGGCCAGCGACGCCTGCCCCGAGTACGACCCCGAGGCCGCACGGCAGCTGCTCGAGGACGCCGGTGTCGAGACGCCCTACGCCATCGACATGCAGGTGAGCAACAACCCCGACACGGTCCGCTTCGCCCAGGCGCTCCAGGCCCAGGTCGCCGAGGGCGGCTTCGAGCTGACCATCACGCCGGTCGAGTACTCGACCCTGCTCGACGTGCAGACGCGCGGCGACTTCGAGGCCCTCCAGCTCGGCTGGTCGGGCCGAGTCGACCCGCACGGCAACACGTACAACTTCCTGTCGACGGGCGGCGGCAACAACTACAGCGGCTACAGCTCCGACGAGGTCGACGACCTGCTCACCCGGGCGGCCGCGACGAACGACATCGACGAGCGCGCCGACCTCTACGGCCAGGCCGTGGCGCAGGTGCAGGAGGACGACCCGATCATCTACCTGTACCGGGTGCGCAGCCTCACCGCGCTCTCGAACGAGATCGCCGGGGTGTCGACCTACGCCGACGGCGTGGTCCGTCTGAGCAACGCCGCATTCGTCGAGGCGGACTGACCCGATGGCCCGCTACCTCCTCACCCGCCTGTGGCAGTCCGCCCTGACGCTCGTGCTCGCCTCGATCGTCGTGTTCGTCGGCGTCCGGCAGCTGCCGGGCGACCCGGCCCTCGCCCTGGCGGGTGAGGAGGCCTCGCCCGAACGCGTCGCGGCGATCCGCACCGAGCTCGGACTCGACGACACGATCGTCGTGCAGTACCTCCGGTTCGCGGGCGATTTCCTCACCGGCGACTTCGGCGAGTCGACCCGCACGGGCACCCCGGTGTCCGAGCTGATCGGCGCGACCCTGCCCGTCACCCTCTGGCTCTCGCTCTACGCGATCGTCGTCGCGGTGGCGGTCGGGGTGGCCCTCGGGGTCGTCGCCGAGCGCTACCGGGGTCGCTGGCCCGAGTGGATGGCCAACGCCGCGGCGCTCGTCGGCCTCAGCGTGCCGAACTTCTGGCTCGGGATCCTGGCCATCCTCTGGCTGGCGGTGGGGCTCGGGATCTTCCCGGCCTCCGGCTACGTGCCCGTCAGCGTCGACCCGTTCCAGGCCCTCGTGCATCTGACGCTGCCCGCCCTCATCCTCGGCACGTCCCTGGCGGCAGTCATCATGCGCCAGACCCGGGCCTCGATGATCGAGACGATGAAGACCGACTACGTCAGGACGGCCCGGGCCAAGGGGCTCGGTCGCGGCCGGGTGCTGATGCGCTACGGCCTGCGGAACTCGATGATCGTGGTCGTCACGATCGTCGGTCTGCAGCTCGGCGGTCTCATCTCGGGCGCCGTCGTCACCGAGCGCATCTTCGCCCTCCCCGGCTTCGGCAAGCTGACGCTCGACTCGGTGTTCACCCGCGACTACCCCGTGGTCCAGGCCGTCGTGCTCGTCATCACCCTCGGCTACATCGTCATCAACCTCGTCGTCGACGTGCTGTACAGCGTCCTCAACCCGCGCATCCGAGTCGGAGGAGCCTCCTGATGACCGTCATCGTGCCCACCACCCCCGAGCTCGGCTCGGCCCGCGGCCGGGTCTGGGGTCAGCTGCGACGCAACCGCCTCGGCCTCGCGGGCGGCGTCATGCTGCTCGTGGTGCTCCTCCTCGGGGTGCTCGCCCCGCTGATCGCCCCCCACGGGCCCACCGAGGTCAACTTCGCCGCACCGTTCCAGCAGCCCGGCACGGTCGGGTACCTCCTCGGCACCGACGACCTCGGCCGCGACATCCTCTCGCGCATGCTGCACGGCATCCGCGTCTCGCTCGTCGTCGGCGTGCTCAGCGTGCTGCTGGCCGTGGTCGTCGGCACCCCGCTCGGTCTGCTCGCCGGCTACTGGCGGTGGCTCGACGGCGTGATCTCGCGGGTGACCGACGTCATGCTGGCGTTCCCGTTCCTGATCATCGCGGTGGCGCTCGCGGCGATCAGCGGGCCGAGTCTCGGCAACGCCGTCATCGCGCTCGGCATCGCTCAGATCCCCACCATGATCCGCGTCGTGCGCGGCGAGACGATGCGCGTCGCGTCGACCGACTTCGTGCTCGGCGCCCGCACGATGGACGCGACGGGGCTGCGGGTGATCTTCACCCACGTGCTGCCGAACTGCGTCTCGGCGATCATCGTGCAGGCGACGGTGATCATGCCGGTCGCCGTCATCGGGGAGGCGCTGCTGTCGTTCCTCGGACTGGGCATCCAGCCGCCGACGGCCAGTCTGGGCATCATGCTCAGCGACGCGCAGCAGTACCTCGGGCGGGCGCCCTTCGCCGCCGTGGTGCCGGGTCTGGCCATCGCCGCCATCTGCCTGGGCTTCAACCTGTTCGGCGACGCCCTCCGCGACGCGCTCGACCCGACCTCCAGCGAACGGAACCGACCACTGTGACGTACACCGCGCCTCCGGCGTTCACCACCCGCCCCGACCTCGTCGGCACCTTCGGCATGACGGCGAGCACGCACTGGCTGGCGACGGCGTCGGCCCAGGCCGTGCTCGAGCGCGGGGGCAACGCCTTCGACGCCGCCGTGGCCGGCGCCTTCGTGCTGCACGTCGTCGAGCCGCACCTCAACGGGCCCGGCGGCGACCTGACCGCCGTGTTCGCGACCGCCGACGCCCCCGACTCGCCGACCGTGCTGATGGGTCAGGGGCCCGCACCGGCCGGCGCCACGGTCGAGCACTACCGCGCCGAGGGCCTCGACCTCGTGCCCGGCTCGGGCGCCCTGGCGGCTGCCGTCCCCGGGGCCGTCGACGCCTGGCTGCTGCTGCTGCGCGACCACGGCACGTGGGAGCTCGGCGACGTGCTCGCCTACGCCATCGGCTACGCCCGCGACGGCCACCCGATCACCGCCCGCGTCACCGAGACGATCGGCGCCGTGAGCGACCTGTTCACCGAGCACTGGCCGACCTCCGCCGACCGCTGGCTCGTCGACGGCCGTCCCCCCGCGCCCGGCGACCTCGTCGCCAACCCCGCCTACGCGGCCGTGCTCGAGGGGCTCGTCGCGGCCGGCGAGAATCCGACCGTCACCGGCCGAGGAGGCGCGGCGCCGGTCTCCGAGGACGCCCCCACCGGTCGCGAGGACCGCATCGAGGCGGCCCGGACCGAGTGGGCCGAGGGGCTCGTCGCCCGCTCGATCGACGAGTTCGTCCGCCGCCCGCACCGTCACTCGTCGGGCACGGATCACGCCGGGGTGATCCGCGCCTCCGACCTCGCCGCGTTCCGCGCCGGGTTCGAGCCGGCGGCCACCGTGGAGTTCCGCGGTCACACCGTCGCCAAGACCGGCGCGTGGGGTCAGGGCCCCGCCCTGCTCCAGGTGCTCGCCCTGCTCGACCCGATGCCCGACGAGCTGCTCGATCCCTCGACCGCCGACGGCGCGCACACGATCATCGAGGCCCAGAAGCTCGCCATGGCCGATCGCGAGGCGTACTACGGCGACCGCGACGTGCCCCTCGAGGCGCTGCTCTCGAGCGAGTACGCCGACGCGAGGCGGGCGCTGATCGGCCCGCGGGCGTCGCTCGAGCTGCGACCGGGCGATCTCGTAACCGGGGCGCGTCCGCTGGCGGCGCTCCGCACCGACGACGAGGCCTCCGGCGCCGTCGCGGGAGTCGGCGAGCCGACCGTCGGCTCGTTCGCCGAGACGCCCGTCGACGACGACCCCGTCGCCGCCGCGTCGGCCGAGCCCGCCGTCGACGCCACGGGGGCGACGCGCGGCGACACCTGCCACATCGACGTCGTCGATCGCTGGGGCAACATCGTCTCGGCGACGCCGTCGGGCGGCTGGCTGCAGTCCTCGCCGACGATCCCCGCGATCGGGTTCTGCCTCGGCAGCCGCCTGCAGATGGCCTGGCTCGACGAGGGCACCGCCTCGACGCTCGAGCCCGGGCGGCGCCCCCGTACGACGCTGACCCCGACCCTCGTCTCGCGCGACGGGAGACCGGTCGTCGCCCTCGGCTCGCCGGGCGGCGACCAGCAGGACCAGTGGCAGCTGCTCTACCTGCTCCGCACGATCGTCGGCGGCTACACGCCGCAGCAGGCCATCGACGCGCCCGCCCTGCACACGACCGCGTTCCCCGGTTCGTTCTGGCCGCGCACCTGGACCCCCGGCGGCGTCGTCGTCGAGGACCGCCTCGGCGACGAGGTCATCGCCGACCTCGAGTCGCGCGGCCACCGCGTCACCCGCGCCGGCGACTGGTCGCTCGGCCGGCTGTCGAGCGTCACCCGAGACCCCGCGACGGGCGTGCTGTCCGCCGCGGCCAACCCCCGAGGAGCACAGGCCTATGCCGCAGGACGCTGACCGCACCGTCTCGACGACGACCCCCGACGCGTCCGCCGGCGCGCCCCTCCTGAGCGTCCGCGACCTGACGGTAGCGTTCGGCGACCGCCCCGTGGTGCACGGCGTCGACCTCGACGTCGGACGAGGCGAGCGCGTGGCCATCGTCGGCCAGTCGGGGTCGGGCAAATCGACCGTCGTCGCCGCCGTGCTGGGCCTGCTGCCCGGCGCCGGTCGCGTCACCGGGGGCACGATCCGGCTCGCCGACGACGAGCTGACGACCGCCGGGGAGGCGCGGATGCGGTCGGTGCGCGGAGCCCGCATCGGACTCGTCCCCCAGGACCCGTCGACCAACCTCAACCCGTCGATGACGGTCGGGGCGCAGATCGCCGACGGACTGCGGGCCGGGGGAGCCCGGGGCCGTTCGGCCGTCACCGAGAGGGTCGTCGAGCTGATGACGGAGGCGGGCATCCCGGACGCCGCCCGGCGAGCGGGTCAGTACCCGCACGAGTTCTCGGGCGGCATGCGCCAGCGGGTGCTCATCGCCGTGGCGCTCGCGCGCCGACCCGAGCTGCTCATCGCCGACGAGCCGACGTCGGCCCTCGATGTCACGGTCCAGCGGACGATCCTCGATCATCTGCAGACGCTCGTCGACGCGCACGGCACGTCGCTGCTGTTCATCACGCACGACCTCGGCGTCGCGGCCGACCGCACGGACCGCATCGTCGTCATGCTCGACGGGCGCGTGGTGGAGACCGGCACCCCTCGGCAGATCCTGCTCGACCCCCAGCACGAGTACACGCGTCGCCTCGTCGCGGCGGCGCCCACGGTCGCCGCGGCCGCCGCCCTCCGGGCCGACGAGCCGGTCGGCGACGATGCGCCGACCGCCGCCGACGACATCCTCGTCGTCACCGATCTGGTCAAGGAGTACCGCCTCCGCGGGCGACGCGGCGAGACGGTCCGGGCGGTCGACGGGATCTCGTTCGCCGTGCCGCGCGGCACGACGACCGCCGTGGTCGGCGAGTCCGGCTCGGGCAAGACGACCCTCGCCCGCATCGTGCTCGGCATCGAGTCGGCGACGAGCGGAACGGCGCTGGTCGACGGCGAGAGCATCACCGCCAGTCGCGGGGCGGCCCGGCATGCGCTGCGGCGACGGGTGCAGCCGGTCTTCCAGGATCCGTACGGCTCGCTCGACCCGACGTACTCCGTCGAACGGCTGATCGACGAGCCGCTGCGCATCTTCGGCGTCGGCGACCGCGCCACGCGCCGGAGCCGCGTCGCCGAGCTGCTCGACCAGGTCGCCCTTCCCCGCACGGTGGCGCAGAGCCGCCCGAACGAGCTGTCGGGCGGTCAGCGTCAGCGCGTGGCCATCGCCCGGGCCCTCGCCCTCGAGCCCGAGCTCCTCATCTGCGACGAGGCCGTGTCGGCGCTCGACGTGCTGGTGCAGGAGCAGATCCTCGATCTGCTGGCCGAGCTGCAGACCCGTCTCGGTCTCAGCTACCTGTTCATCACGCATGACCTCGCCGTCGTGCGGCAGATCGCCCATAGTGTGGTGGTGATGCGCCGGGGAGGCATCGTCGAGCGCGGCAGCGTCGACGACGTGTTCCTGTCGCCTCGCGACGAGTACACCCACGAACTGCTAGGAGCGATCCCCGGTGCCAGCCTGGCCGTCTGACCCGTCCGACCGACGCGACGGGACGACCCGCGCCTCCTCGGCCCCCGGCTCCGACCCCCTCGGAGAGGCCTGCGCCCCGGCGCCGATCAGCCTGCTCGACGCGGTGCGGCGCGAGATCGTGACGGGCGTCCTGCAGCCGGGCACCCGCGTGACCGAGGCCTCGCTCGCCGACCGGCACGGCGTCTCGCGCGTGCCCGTGCGCGAGGCGCTCCGGGGTCTCGAGGCCGAGGGGTTCGTCGAGTCGACCCCGAACGTCGGATCGCGTGTGGCCGCCATCCCGGTCGACGAGGCCGACGATCTGTTCGCCGTGCGCGAGGCCCTCGAGATCGCGACCGCCCGGCGCGCGGCGACGCGGGCGCGGGCCCTCTTCAGCGTCGACGCGCCGCCGGAGGACTGGTGGCGCGTCCGTCGCTCGCTCGAGCGGATCCTCGCCGACGGCGACCGTGCCGTCGCCGACGACGACCTCGACCGGCTGGTCGACCTCAACGAGCGGTTCCACTTCGGCGTCGCCGAGCTGAGCGGCAGCACCACGCTCGCGACCCTGCTGCGCCAGCTGTCGCGGAAGATCGAGTGGCTCTACGCTCTCGACACCTTCTCGCGGGGCAAGCGGCTGTGGCCGGACCACCGCGTCATCCTCGCGGCCATCGACGCGGGCGACCCGGAGCAGGCGGCCGAGCGGATGGGGTGGCATGTGCGCGAGTCGCGCATCGGCTACCTGAGCCGCACGGTGCCGACCGCGGTGGTCGACGCCCTGCGCGCGACGCCGCCCGTCGTCGCGCCGACCACCGCTTCGGCCCCGTCCGGGGCGCCGCGCGTCGGCGCGGACGGGCCGGTCGCCTCGTGACCCGGCACCATCTCGACGCGACGCGCGAGACGACCAACGACGTCTACTCGCGCGATCACGCCCCCGTGCTGACGGTCGACAGCGGAGACGCCGTCGTCGTCGAGTCGCTCGACGCCTCGGGGCACCTCGAACGCCAGACGGTGCCGGGCGAGCAGCGGCCGAGGCTCTTCGCCGAGGCCCGCGGGCACGCCCTCACCGGGCCGATCGCCGTGCGCGGGGCTCGACCCGGGCAGACGCTCGCAGTCCACTTCGACGGCCTCCGGCCGGGCGACTGGGGATGGACGGTCGCGGGAGGACGCGAGACGCCGATCACGACCCGTCTCGGTCTCGACTCCGTGCCGCCGTCGTGGCTCCTCTGGGAGATCGACGTCGAGGCGGGCACCGCGATCGAGAGCCGCGGGCCGCGCGTGGCGCTGGCGCCGTTCCTCGGGGTGACCGGCGTCGCCCCGGCCGAACCCGGCGAGCACCCGACGACCCCGCCGCGCCCCTCGGCCGGCGGCAACATCGACTGCCGCGAGCTCGTCGCCGGTTCCACGCTCTATCTGCCGGTGCAGGTGCCCGACGCGCTCGTGTACCTCGGTGACGGCCACGCGGCGCAGGGCGACGGCGAGGTCGGCGGCACAGCCGTGGAGTGCCCGATGACGACGGAGGTGCGGCTCGAGCTCGTCGACGACCGTCCCGTCGACGGGATCCACGCCGAGACCCCGGCCGGGCGCATCACGTTCGGCTTCGACGCCGATCTCGACGTCGCGACCGGGGATGCGCTCGACGCCATGGTCTCGTGGCTCGCGCCGCTGCTCCACGTCGACCGCGCCACGGCCCTGGCGTTCGCCAGCGCGGTGGTCGACCTGAGGGTCACCCAGGTCGCCAATCAGACCTGGGGCGTGCACGCGGTCCTGCCGACCGGCGCTCTCGGCGTCTGATCCCCCTCACGGCGTCCGCGACGTCGAGCGGGATGTCAGCTCAGGATGTCCTTCGTCGTGAAGCGGGCCCAGGCGAGCGCTCCGAACACGATGATGTAGCCGCCCTGCAGCAGGGCGTTGTCGGCCAGATTGGACCACACCACCGGGTCGCGCAGGAAGTCCGCGAAGCCGAGCCAGTGGTGCGTGAACAGCCACGGGTCGAGCGCGTCGAGCTGGGGCAGCGCGTCGAGGATCTGCGAGACGGTCGACAGCACGATCGTGGCGGCCATCGCGCCGACGGGCACGCTCGTCAGGGTCGAGATGAAGAGCCCGATCGCGCTCAGCCCGAGCAGCGAGACGGTGACGTAGAGCGCCATCAGCAGCATGCGGAGCGCGTAGTCGCCGTAGCCGATCGTCTGCCCCGACAGCAGCGTCACGGGACCGATCGGGAAGAGGGCGGCCCCGGCGATCGCCCCGAAGACGACCACGACGAGCGTCCCCGCCAGGCAGAAGAGAGCGGCCCCGGCGTACTTCACGAGCAGGAGGCGCACCCGGCCCACCGGCGAGACCAGCAGATAGCGGAGCGTCCCGAGACCGGCCTCGCCGGCGATCGTGTCACCGGCGACCACGCCCACCGTGAGCGGCAGGAAGAGCGGGATGGCCACGGTGAGCGCCGTCAGCGAGACGAACAGGCCGTTCCGGGTGATGTCGCCGAGGAAGGCGGGGCCGTCGCCGCCTCCGTCGGAGTCGTCCGACGCGACGCGGACGGCGACGGCGAGGAGCACGGGGATGAGGGCGAGGGCGCCCAGCAGGGCGATCGTCCGGGTCCGCCGGAAGAGCACGACGATCTCGCTCCGGAGGAGCGAGATCCCCGCGCCACGGGACGGCCGCAGTGCGGGGGAGGGGTCAGCCGGCGACATCGAAGCCCTCCCCGGTGAGATCGACGAAACGGTCTTCGAGACTGGCGCCCGCCACCTCGAAGCCCCGCACGCGGACATCGGCGGCGACGAGCGCGGCGACGATCGACTCGGGCGACAGACCCTCGACCACGAGGTCGGCCTCGACACGGGCCACGCCCGCGCGCGAGTCGGGCGGATCCGTCGATCGGACGCCCGCCTCCGGCGACAGGCCGAGCCGACGCAGGACGTCGCGGGCGGCGTCGGCATCCGGCGTGAGGAGGCGGACGCGGTGCAGGCCGAGGGCCCTCAGATCGTCGAGGGTCCCCTGGGTGAGCAGTCGGCCCGCACTCATCACCCCGATGTGCGTGCACATCTGCTCGACCTCGGCCAGGAGGTGGCTCGAGACGAACACGGTCGTCCCCTCGTCGGCCAGGGAGCGGATGAGGGTCCGGACCTCGCGGGTCCCCTGCGGGTCGAGACCGTTGCTCGGCTCGTCGAGCACGAGCAGGTCGCGGGGCATGAGCAGAGCGTTGGCGATGCCGAGTCGTTGCTTCATGCCGAGCGAGTAGGCGTGCGCCTTCTTCGACGCGGCGTGGCTCAGGCCGACGCGATCGAGGGCCGCGTCGACCCTCGACGATCGCGTCGAGGCCGGGGCCGAGCGATCGGCGGCGTCGAGACGCTGCAGGTTGGCCCGGCCCGACAGGAACGGATAGAACGCCGGGCCCTCGACCAGCGCGCCGACGCGGGGGAGGACGTCACGGGCGTCGCCCGGCATCGACCCGCCGAGCAGGCGGATGTCCCCGCTCGACGCGGACGTCAACCCGAGCAGCATGCGGATGGTGCTCGTCTTGCCCGAGCCGTTCGGTCCGAGGAACCCGTAGACGCTCCCCGTCGGCACGGCGAGGTCGAGATCGGCGACGGCCTTCTGCCGGCCGAAGGACTTCGTGAGCGACGACGTCTCGATGGCGAGGCTCGAGGTCGAGCCGGTCGCCGGCGGGGCCGTCGTCACGCGACGGAGGTCACTCGGCCGGTGCCGACGCAGCGGCGACCAGCGCGTCCGCATCGACGGCCCCGACGAAGACGCGCCCGTCGTCGGTCAGGAGCACGGAGACGAGCGACGTCTGCAGGGCCCTGCCGCCGTCGACCGGGGTCATGACCTGGTCGAGCAGCGCCGCCGACCCGCCGGTGGGGTCGGACGCGGAGGATCCCGCCGGAGCGGTGCCCTTCGCGGGGGTCAGACCGACGACGGCGGACCAGCCGGAGCCGATGACCGTGCGAGCGGGGTGCTCGGTCGACGCACCCTCGTGACCGGGTGCCCCGTCGCCGTGGGCACCGTCGGCGGGCTTGTCGACCTCGGTGACGGTCGCGTCGGCCGGCGGGGCGAAGGCGAAGACGGATGCGTCGGGCGCGTCGAACGACACCGAGGTGAATCCGACGGAGATCGCGGGCTCGCTCTGACCCCGTGCCTCGACGACGACCTTGAGGGGGACCCCGGTCTCGGCGTCGACGGTGAGGACGACGCGACCGACCAGAGTCTCGGCGTCGTCCGGCGAGAGCACCACCTCGTAGGCGTCGCGCCCGGCCACCGACACGTCGTCCGAGCTCGTCACGGTCGTCGAGTCGTCGACGGCGTCGAGGACGGCGTCGGCCAGTTCACCGGGCGTCTGCGGCAGATCGGCGCCGTCGACGGAGGTCTCGAGGGCGTCGCTCGCGGAGCGGTCGGGGAGGGTCAGGTGGGTGGCCTCCTTCGACGAGGAGTCGTACGTCCAGACGTCGGAGCCGTCGCGGATGACGTTCCGCTCGGCGAGGTCCTCGACCACCTGCACGCGCTGCTTCGTGGCACCGTCCGCGAAGACCTGGGCCGTGTGGTCGCCCGTCAGCATCTCGAGGGCCTGCGACGACGAGTCGCCCGAGCCGGACGACATGCCGGCGGGCAGATCGGGCAGACCGAGATCGGACGTCTGCTCGACCGTGCCCGAGAACGCCGCGTCCGAGCTGCCGGCGACGAGCGCCAGCACCTGCTGCGGCGTCTTGTCGGGCAGGTCGACCTCGGCGTTGGCTGCGACCGAGGGCACGACGATGCCGGCGGCGATGACGGCGACGGGGATCGCTGCGGCGGGGATCCAGCGGGCTGACTTCTTCATGGTGATCATGGCCTCTCGCATCGGACCGTGGACGGGTCGACGACTGGTCGGCAGAGTACGCGTGAACCCTGGAGAACACTGCGAATCCGAGGCGGACGGTTCGACGTCGAGACGGTTCCGCAGACGCCCGGGCCGGGCGGCCGCCGCTAGAGGTCGACGACCTCGAACTCGAGCAGATCGGCGCCCGTGGCGACGGGCCCGCGGGGTGCGTCGCCGGCGCCCTCGGGGCGCGCATGGGCGGCTCGGGCCCCGTTCGCGGCCCAGGCCGCGAAGTCCTCTTCGCTCCGCCACGTGGTGACGACGAAGTAGCGGTCGTCGCCCTTCACCGGGCGCAGCAGCTGGAAGCCCTCGAAGCCCTCGGCTCCGTCGACGGAGTGCTTGCGGGCGGCGAAGCGCGACTCGAGCTCGGTGCCGGCTCCCTCGGGGACGTGGATGGCGTTGATCTTGACGACGGACATGGTGCTCTCTCTCGTTCGGATGGGACGGGGCGGGGTGCGCGTCAGGCGGTCTTCATGACCGTCGCGGTGAAGCCCTGCACGCGGTCGCGCAGACCCGCGGCGCGGCGCTCGATCTGCTCGGGCGGATTGAGGTGCGGCGGTGCCACCCGGATGAGCAGGGAGCACGCGAGGTCCTCGCAGATGTACGTGCCGAGCGTGTTGCCGTTCAACCCGGCCTCGCCGGCCTTCGGCGCGGTGAACAGACGCACCTGGGTCGCGGGTTGCGGCGAGTGGCAGAGCGAGCACATGGCCGCGATGCCGGGTCGGAGCGACGAGCTCGACGAGCGGACGACGAGACCGACCGGCCGGTCGTCCATCCAGTGCACGATGTAGCCGCGGTGATGGGCCTGCGGATCGCGCCACCCCAGGAACTCGCGCTCGGACCACAGCATCTCGTGCAGCCCCGGGATCGGCAGCCGGTCGAGGTCGCCCGGCTGGGCGTTGACGAACGACGATCGGATGTCGGACTCGGTCAGCGGCTTCATGGTCTCCCTCGGGGCCTCGGTCCCGCCACCCTACGCGGCACGTCCGACACCGACGCGAGGAGGCGGCGGGCCTAGCCTGGGGCCATGTCGGGAGCGGAGGCGATGCACGCGCTGGTGGCGCGCCTCCGGAGGGCCGGCTGCGTCTTCGCCGAAGACGAGGCCGCGCTGCTGACCGAGGCCGTCGACGACCCCGCGGCTCTCGAGGGGCTCGTGCGCCGCCGGACCGCCGGCGAGCCCCTCGAGCAGGTGCTCGGCTGGGCCGGGTTCGACGGTCTCCGCCTCGGCGTCGCGCCCGGCGTCTTCGTGCCGCGCCGCCGCACGGTCGCGCTGGCGCGGCGGGCCTCGGCGCTCGTCCCGCAGCACCGCGCGGCCGTCGCCCTCGACCTCTGCTGCGGGGTGGGCGCCGTCGCCGCCGTCCTCGCGCGCGACCACCCCCGGCTCGAGCTCGTCGCCGCCGATGTCGACCCCGTCGCCGTGGAGTGCGCCCGCGCGAACCTCCCCGCCGACGCCCTCGTGGTCGCCGGCGACCTGTTCGCGGTGGTCCCCTCGCGCCTCCGGGGCCTCATCGACGTCATCGCGGCCAACGCGCCCTACGTGCCGACGGCCGCGCTCGCGACGATGCCGGCAGAGGCGCGGCTGCACGAGAGGATCGCCGCGCTCGACGGCGGCCACGACGGTCTCGACGTGCACCGGAGGATCGCCGAGGAGGCGCGGGCCTGGCTCCGCCCCGGGGGGTCCGTCCTGATCGAGGCGAGCGCCGCGCAGGCGCCCGCCGCCGTCGCCCTCCTGACCGCGAGCGGCCTCGTCGCGCGCAGCGAGCACGACGACGGCTTCGACGCGACGGTCGTGATCGGCGTCCGCCCTGCGTGACGGGTCGGGTCGACCCGCGCGACGGTGAGGCCGGGGGTCATCCGGTGCTCGCGGCCGCGGGCTGAGCGCCTCGGTCGGATCAGACGTCGACGGGGTAGACGCGGGCCACGACGGGCGACTCGGGAGTGCCCGACACGTCGCACATGAAGGCCGCCTCGATGCGGCCGTCGGCGAGATGCCCGTAGCGGACCTCGACGACGGCGCCGTCGGCCGAGTCGCGGACGTCGTCCTCCTCGTAGTTCCAGACGTCGTCGATGAAGGGGAGGTCGGGGTGCTCGGCGGCGACGGCGGCCACGCAGGCGTCCCAGGCGGGAGGCGCCTCGCGGGTCGGCGCCGTGGCGGGCGCCGGAGGGGTCGTCGTCGGGATCGGCGTGCTCGAGGCGTCGGCGCCGGTGGTGGCCAGGGCCGTGGTGTCGGCCGCACCGGGCTCCGAGGTGGGCGTCGCGCACCCCGCGAGGGCGAGGACGACGACGAGGCTGCTGAGGATCAGGGGGGCGGCCATGCGGGGCACGAGGGCTCCTCGGGAGATCACGGGCCGCCACGGTGGCGGGCTTCGCGCTCAGGATACTGCTCCGGAGGCGACACGGAGGTTCTGCGGGCAGGCTGGTCCCATGACCGCTTCAGAGAACCGCGAACCGACCCCCCTCGAGCAGGCCATCGCCAAGGGCCAGGCGGGCGAGGGCGACATGAACTCGGTGCTCGCCGAGTTCGTCAACGCCGAGATCGTCGTGCCGACGGCCGTCGAGGCCGAGGAGTCGCTGAACGAGCTCCAGCCCGTGCTCTTCGACCGCGAGGGCACCCCCATGCTCGCCGCCTTCACCCACGCCGACATGATCGGCGACCAGGTGAGAGAGGTCGCCGGGCACTCCGCCACGATCCACGCGGCCGAGCTCGTCCAGGCGATCCCGCCCCAGACGGGCCTCGTCATCAACCCCGGCAACCCCGAGGGCTTCGAGATGCTGCCCGAGGGCGTCGCGCAGCTGGCCGACGACGTGCGCGAGCTCGTCGCGGCGCACCAGGCCGACGGGGCCGCCTCCGTCGAGCGTCCCTCCGAGTCCTGACCCGCACTCCCGACGTCATCGCCCCGGCCGCGAAGGACGCCGGGGCGAAACCTGTCGGACACACGCCGCCTGTAGGCTGAGCGCCACAAACGAACATCGGGCCATGAACACGTCGCGGGAGAGCCCCGGTGCGCACGCAGTGCGAGCACCGGGCACCGAAGGAGCAAGCTCCCCGCCAATCTCTCAGGTACGCGTACCGCGACGGACTGGCCACTCTGAAAAGCAGAGGCGTCTCGCGGCGACCTCTCGCCCACGGTGAAAGCCGACCTCGGTCGGTGAAGCTCTCAGGCCCATGACAGAGGGGGAGCCCCGCCCGACGCCCGTCGTGCGGGGCCCGCCCCGTCGTGCAGGTGCTGCACGGCACGCTCCCGGTCGAGACAGCTCGAGGCCGGGCCGTCCCCCAGGAGTCCGATGTCCGACGCAGCCTCGAATCTGCCCGCCGCCCCCGGCCCCACCGACGCCGAGCTCATCGGCTCCGACCCGCTCGGAGCGTCCGACGCCGACCCGGTCGGCTCGGAGGGCGACGACGAGCGCTTCAGCCCCCTGCACGAGATCCACGTGGCGGCCGGTGCGTCCTTCACGGACTTCGCCGGCTGGCAGATGCCCGTCCGGTACAGCTCCGACCTCGCCGAGCACCACGCCGTCCGCACGGCGGCCGGGCTCTTCGATCTGTCGCACATGGCCGAGATCGCCGTGTCCGGTCCCGACGCGGGCGCGTTCCTCGACCACGCCCTGGCGGGCACCCTCTCGACCATGACCGTCGGTCGGGCGAAGTACTCGCTGCTGCTGGCGGACGACGGCGGGATCATCGACGACCTCGTCGTCTACCGGCTCGACGACCACGACTTCCTGGTCGTCGCGAACGCCGGCAACCGGGAGGCCGCGTTCACCGCCCTCGCCACCCGGGCCTCGGGCTCCGACGTCACGGTCGACGACGAGAGCGACGACACGGCGCTCATCGCCGTCCAGGGCCCCGAGGCAGAGGGCGTGCTCGACGAGCTCATCAGCGCCGACCGGCTGCAGCCGGACGCCCCCCTCTCGAGCCTCCGCTACTACCGCGTGCTGCAGGGCACGTTCGACGACGCTCCGGTGCTCATCGCCCGCACGGGCTACACCGGCGAGGACGGCTTCGAGCTGTACCTCGCACCCGAGCTCGCCGCCGACCTCTGGACGGCGATCGCCGAGGCCGGTGCGCCGCGCGGCCTCGTGCCGGCGGGGCTGGCCAGTCGCGACACCCTGCGACTCGAAGCGGGCATGCCGCTCTACGGACACGAGCTCGGCCGCGACGTCCGACCGGCCCAGGCGGGTCTCGGTCGCGTCGTCGACACGTCGAAGGACTTCGTGGGCAGGGCCGGCGTCGAGCCCTCGCCCGAGGCTCGCGTCCTCGTCGGCCTCACCCTCCAGGGTCGCCGTGCGGCTCGGGCCGGCTACCCGGTCGTCACCGACGACGGCACGGTCGTGGGCGAGGTCACCAGCGGGGCGCTCTCGCCGACTCTCGGGCACCCCGTCGCCATGGCCTTCGTCGACCCCGACGTGGTCGACCGCGGCCCGGCCCTCGCGGTGGACGTCCGCGGGACGGCGCTGCCCGCCACGGTCGTCCCGCTGCCGTTCTACAAGCGCTCCTGATCACCCTGCCAGTCCACGAGCCGACGGCTCGTCCTCCGCACCTCCCCCCTCCTCGAAAGGCCTCGGCATGACCGACCTCACCTCGCTCCACTACACCGCCGAGCACGAGTGGCTCCTCATCGACGGCGACACCGCCACCGTCGGCATCACCGACTACGCCGCCGAGAAGCTCGGCGACGTCGTCTACGTCGACCTGCCCGCGGCCGGCACCGAGGTCGAGACCGGCAAGGTCGTCGGCGAGATCGAGTCGACGAAGTCCGTCGGCGAGCTCTACGCTCCGGCGCTCGGCACCGTGCTCGAGATCAACGACGCCGTCGTCGACAGCCCCGACCTCGTCAACAGCGACCCCTTCGGCGACGGCTGGCTGATCAAGATCACCCTCGCCTCGGCCGACCGCGTCGGACTCCTCTCGCGCGACGAGTACGTCGCCCTGACCGCCGAATGAGCGCGCAGAACGGCTCCGGCGGCGTCTTCGGCGACTGGGCGGGCCGCGAGGCCGCCGGGTTCGTCGACCGTCACATCGGGACGACGCCGTCCGATCAGGCGGCCATGCTGGCCGTCGTGGGCCACGACAGCGTCGAGTCGCTCGTCCGGGCCGCCGTCCCCGACAGCATCCACACGACGTCCGACGGAGGCACTCTGCCGGCACCCGTCGGCGAGACCGAGGCGCTCGCCGAGCTGCGGAGGCTCGCCGACCGCAACCGCGCCTCCCGGACGCTCCTCGGTCTCGGCTACTACGACACCGTGACCCCGGCCGTCATCCAGCGCAACGTGCTCGAGAATCCGAGCTGGTACACGGCGTACACGCCGTACCAGCCCGAGATCTCGCAGGGCCGCCTCGAGGCCCTGATCAACTTCCAGACGATGGTCTCCGAGCTCACCGGTCTCACCACGGCGAACGCGTCGATGCTCGACGAGGGGACCGCGGTCGTCGAGGGCATGCTGCTGGCCCGACGCGCCTCGAAGGCGAAGTCCGACGTGTTCGTCGTCGACGCGGACGCCTTCCCCCAGACCAAGGCCCTGCTCGCCGGTCGTGCCGCGGCCGTCGGCATCGAGCTCGTCGAACTCGACCTGACCGGTCCGGACGCCGCCGAGCTGCCCGAGTCGTTCGGCGTCTTCGTGCAGTACCCCGCCGCCACCGGCGCGGTCCACGACCTGCGCGCGGTCGCCGACGCGAGCCATGTCCACGGCGGTCTCGTCGTCGTCGCGGCCGACCTGCTGGCACTCACGCTGATCACCGCGCCCGGCGAGTTCGGCGCCGACGTCGCCGTCGGCACGAGCCAGCGATTCGGCGTGCCGATGGGCTTCGGCGGCCCGCACGCCGGCTACATGGCCGTCCGCACCGGTCTCGAGCGCCAGCTGCCCGGACGACTCGTCGGGGTCTCGCAAGACGTCGACGGTCGCCCGGCGTATCGGCTCAGCCTCCAGACACGCGAGCAGCACATCCGCCGCGAGAAGGCGACCTCGAACATCTGCACCGCGCAGGTGCTGCTCGCCGTCATGGCCTCGATGTACGCGGTCTATCACGGCCCGTGGGGCCTCCGGCACATCGCCACCCGGGTGCACGGCCACGCCGCCGACCTCGCCGAGGCGATCTCCGCCTCCGATCTCGAGCTCGAGAACGACACGTTCTTCGACACCCTCCAGGTCTTCGTCCCCGGGCGCTCGGCCGAGATCGTCGCCTCGGCTCGCCGGCGCGGATATCTCGTGCACGCGGTCGACGAGGACTGCGTCCGGCTGTCGTTCGACGAGACGACGACGCGCGACGACGTCGTGACGATCGCGGACGTCCTCGGGGTCGAGCTCCGCCCGGGTCGGGGCGGCGACGGGCCCTCCGGGCTGCCGGAGGCGCTGCTGCGGACGAGCGACTACCTCACGCACCCGGTCTTCCGCACCCACCGCAGCGAGACCAGCATGATGCGGTACCTCAAGCACCTGGCCGACAAGGACTACGCCCTCGACCGCGGCATGATCCCGCTCGGCAGCTGCACCATGAAGCTCAACGCCGCCACCGAGATGGCGGCGGTGACCTGGCCCGAGTTCGCCTCGGTGCACCCGTTCGCGCCCGCCGACGACGTCGAGGGGTACCTCGACCTGATCGGTCAGCTCGAGGGCTGGCTCGCCGATCTGACCGGGTACGACACGGTCTCCCTGCAGCCCAACGCGGGCAGCCAGGGCGAGCTCGCCGGGCTGCTGGCGATCCGGGGCTACCACCTCGCGAACGGCGACGCCGCGCGGACGGTCTGCCTCATCCCGCAGAGCGCCCACGGCACGAACGCCGCGAGCGCCGTGCTCGCCGGGATGCGGGTCGTCGTCGTGGCCTGCGACGACCGGGGCAACGTCGACCTCGACGACCTCCGCCGACAGGTCGCGGCCCATGCGGACGATCTCGCGGCGCTGATGATCACCTACCCGTCCACCCACGGCGTCTACGAGCACGACATCCGCGACATCACCGACGCCGTCCACGACGCCGGCGGTCAGGTGTACGTCGACGGCGCCAACCTCAATGCGCTGCTGGGCTTCGCCAAGTTCGGCGAGTTCGGCGGAGACGTCTCGCACCTGAACCTGCACAAGACGTTCTGCATCCCCCATGGGGGCGGCGGCCCGGGTGTCGGCCCGGTGGCGGCCAAGGCGCACCTCGCGCCGTTCCTGCCCGGGCACCCGATGGCTCAGCAGGCCGACCGGCGCACCGGTGCGGCCGTGGCGGCACCGGGGGAGCGCCCGGCCCACGCTGGAGTGCCGGTCTCGAGCGCCCCGTACGGCTCGCCGAGCATCCTGCCGATCAGCTGGGCCTACATCCGCATGATGGGCGACGAGGGTCTGGTGCAGGCCACCGGCGCGGCCGTCCTCGCGGCCAACTACGTGGCCGTCAGGCTGCGCGAGCACTACCCGGTGCTCTATGCGGGCGAGGGCGGGCTCGTCGCCCACGAGTGCATCCTCGACCTGCGTCCGCTGCGTGAGGCGACCGGGGTGACCGTCGACGACGTCGCCAAGCGACTGGTCGACTACGGCTTCCACTCGCCCACGATGTCGTTCCCCGTCGCGGGGACGCTCATGGTCGAACCCACCGAGAGCGAGGACCTCGCCGAGATCGACCGCTTCGTCGACGCGATGATCGCCATCCGCCACGAGGCGGAGCAGATCTCGGCAGGGCGCCATCCCGTCGAGGACAGCCCGCTGCGTGCCGCCCCGCACACGGCGGAGTCGGTCATCTCGGGGGAGTGGACGAAGGGCTACAGCCGCGACGAGGCCGTCTACCCCGTCGACTCGCTCAAGCGGGCCAAGTACTGGCCGCCGGTGCGCCGCATCGATCAGGCGTGGGGCGACCGGAATCTGTTCTGCGCCTGCCCTCCGGTCGAGGCCTTCGCCTGATCGCCGACGCCCGGGCCCGAGTCGCCGCTCGGCCCGGGCGTCCGGCGGTCGTGGTCAGGACGGCAGTCCGAAGAACGCCGGGAACGCCGACGCCGCCCACGGGTAGCCGATGAAGACCGCGGAGTCCATGACGACGTGGGCCACGACGAGCGGCAGGATGCGGCCGTAGCGCGCGTACAGCCAGCCGAAGACGAGGCCCATGACGACGTTTCCGACGAACGCGCCGAAGCCCTGATACAGGTGGTACGTGCCGCGCAGCAGGGCGGCGGCGACGATGATGGCGACGGGTCGCCAGCGCAGATCGGTGAGGCGGGCGAAGAGGTACGCCACGACGATGATCTCCTCGGTGAGTCCCGCCCGCAGCGCCGAGAGCACGAGCACCGGCGCCGTCCACCAGTGCTCGGCGAGGTCGGTGGGGACGACGGTGACCGTGAGGTCGAGGGCCTTGCCGACGAGGTAGAGCCCGATGCCGGGGATGCCGATGGCGAGGGCGAGTCCGAGACCGCCGAGGACGTCGCGGCCGCTTCGCGAGAAGTCGACGCCGAGACGCGCGAGGTGCGGTCGGCGGTGCTGCCAGAGCAGGTAGGCCACGAGGGCGACGGGCACGAGGTCCACGAGCACGCCGAGCACCTGGTAGACGAGGTCGAATACCGCCCGGTCGCTCAGCGACGAGTTGAGGGTCGCGGTCTGCTGCGAGAGGCTCGTGGGCTGCGTCAGGCGGTTCACGATCGACACGAGCGAGTACACGGCGGAGGCGCCGAGCGACAGGCCGAGGACGATCGCGATCTCGACCCGGAGGCGCGCGCGGCCGGGTGGGTCGACGGCCGGTTCGAGGGGCATGGCCGGATAATACCTGCCACGTGTCCGAATTCTCGCAACGGAAAGCTGCGTAGATGCGGGCCTGGACGCAACGTTGTGGGCCTCGACGCAAGGATCCTCCGAATTGGTTTCCGTCGTGTAACCGTTCGGCCTCAGGTTTGGAGATGCCTGAGGGCGGTGCTTAGGGTCGTCTCATCCAACGCGGCACGGCTCATGGGGAATCGTGCTGCGTCCTTTCTTGCATCAGGAGGAACATTGAAGAAGACGCGCATGGGCCTCGGGTCCGTCGCCGTCGTGGGGGCGGCAGCACTCGTCCTCACCGGTTGCAGCAGCAGCAACGGTGGCGACTCGGGCGACGCAGCTCCCTCGGGCAACGCCGACGCCATCATCACGACCAACGGCAGCGAGCCGCAGAACCCGCTCGTCCCGTCCAACACCACCGAGACCGGTGGCGGGAAGATCATCGACTCGATCTTCGCCGGCCTCGTCTCGTACGACGCCGAGGGCGCCACCGAGATGGACGTCGCCGAGTCCATCGAGTCCGACGACAACCAGCTCTGGACCGTCAAGCTCAAGGAGGGTCAGACCTTCACCGACGGCACCCCCGTCACGGCCGAGTCCTTCACGAAGGCCTGGAACTGGGCCGCGCAGATCAGCAACGCGCAGAGCGCCTCGTACTTCTTCGACAACATCGAGGGCTACGACGCCGAGGCCGACAGCGACCTGTCGCTCGAGGTCGTCAGCGACACCGAGTTCACGGTCATGCTGAACGCCCCCGAGGCCGACTGGCCCCTGCGTCTCGGCTACTCGGCGTTCTCGCCGCTGCCCGAGTCGTTCTACGACGACGTCGACGCCTTCGGTGAGAACCCCGTCGGCAACGGCCCGTACAAGCTCGAGGGCGAAGGCGCCTGGACTCACAACCAGGACATCAAGCTCGTCACCAACGAGGACTACGACGGCCCGCGCACGCCCGTCAACGGCGGCCTGACCATCACGTTCTACACGACGCAGGACGCCGCGTACTCCGACGTGCTCTCGGGCAACCTCGACATCCTCGACCAGGTGCCCGACACCCAGTTCGCCTCGTACGAGAGCGACTTCCCGGACCGCTTCGCCAACCAGCCGGCCGCGATCTTCCAGTCGATCACCATCCCCCAGTACCTCGAGCACTTCGACGGCACGACCGAAGAGGGCAAGCTGCGTCGCGCGGCGATCTCGCTCGCGATCAACCGCGACGACATCACCGACGTCATCTTCCAGGGCACCCGCACCCCCGCCAAGGACTTCACGTCGCCCGTCATCGACGGCTACTCCGAAGACCTCGAGGGCTCGGACGTGCTCGACTACGACGCCGACCGCGCCAAGGAGCTGTGGGCTCAGGCCGAGGAGATCGCCCCCTACGGCGACACCACCTTCACCATCGCCTACAACTCGGACGGCGGACACCAGAACTGGGTCGACGCCGCGTCGAACAGCATCGCCGACACCCTCGGCATCAAGGCGGCCGGCGAGCCCAAGCCGACGTTCGCCGAGCTCCTCGACCAGGAGGACAACGACGCCATGACCGGCGCCTTCCGTTCCGGATGGCAGGCCGACTACCCGTCGCTGTTCAACTTCCTCGCGCCGCTGTACCAGACCGGCGCCGGCTCGAACTACGGCCGCTACACCAGCGACGAGTTCGACGGCCTCCTCAGCGAGGGCGCCGCGTCGACCTCCGTCGAGGACGCCAACGCGAAGTTCCAGGAGGCGCAGGAGGTCCTCCTGACCGACCTCCCCGTCGTCCCGCTGTGGTACTCGAACGTGACCGGCGTGTGGGCCGACACGGTCGAGAACGTCCAGTTCGGCTGGAACTCCGTCCCGCTGTTCTACGAGGTCACCAAGCAGTAAGGAACGCATCGAGCGAGGCCTCGGCCTCGATCACAACTGCCGAGGGGTCCGGGCGGGTTATCCTGCTCCGGGCCCCTCGGTGGGCGTCCACCACTCTCTCTCCATGATTGCGACATCCATGCACGCGCAGAAAATCGAGGCGGCCTGATGCTCTGGTACACCGGCCGGCGCCTCCTCCAACTGATCCCCGTCTTCTTCGGGGCGACGTTCCTCATCTACTTCATGGTCTTCGCTCTCCCGGGCGACCCGATCGCCGCGCTCTTCGGCGAGAAGCAGCCCAGCCCGGCCGTGATCGAGGCCATCCGGGCGCAGTACAACCTCGACAAGCCTTTCATCGTGCAGTACCTGCTCTACATCGGCGGTCTGTTCACGGGTGACCTCGGCACGACCTTCTCCGGTCGTCCGGTCATCGACGAGCTCGTCCGGGCGTTCCCGATCACGTTCCGTCTCGCCATGCTCGCGCTGCTCTTCGAATCGATCGCCGGCATCGTCGTCGGCCTCTACGCGGGTCTCCGCAAGGGCAAGATCTTCGACAACAGCGCCCTGGTGGTCTCGCTGCTGCTCATCTCGGTCCCGACGTTCGTCATCGGATTCGTGCTGCAGTACGTCTTCGGCATCCAGCTCGCCCTCTTCCGCACCACCGTCAGCTCGCAGGCGCCGTGGAGCGAGCTGGTCCTGCCCGCGATCGTGCTCGCCTCGGTGTCGTTCGCGTACATCGTCCGGCTCACCCGCGCCTCCGTCGCCGAGAACATGAGCGCCGACTTCGTGCGCACGGCGACGGCGAAGGGCCTGACCCGTCGTCGGGTCGTCGGGGTGCACATCCTCCGCAACTCGCTCGTGCCGGTCATCACCTACCTCGGCGTCGACATCGGATCGCTCATGGTCGGTGCGATCGTCACCGAGGGCATCTTCAACATCCAGGGCGTCGGTGGCACGGTCTACCGGGCCATCCAGCTCGGCGAGGGGCCGACCGTCGTGTCGTTCGTCGCGGTGATGGTCATCATCTTCATGCTGGCCAACCTGCTCGTCGACCTGCTCTACGCCGTTCTCGACCCGAGGATCCGCTATGCCAAGTAACACGACACCGGGCCTGTCGCCCGACCACTACGTCGCCCCGCTCGACGAGACGCCGCTGAAGGCCGTCGACGCCGTCGACGAGACCGAGAAGCCCCGCTCCAGCTGGAACGACGCATGGGACGCCATGAAGACGCGTCCCCTGTTCTGGATCTCCGCGGTGCTGATCCTCTTCGTGATCGTCGTGGCGCTGTTCCCGCAGCTCTTCACGAGCACCTCGCCGACCTCCGGCGCCAGCCTCCCCGACAGCAACGGGCCGGCCGAGTCCGGGCACCCGATGGGCTTCACGCTCCAGGGTCTCGACGTCTACGCGCGTGTCGTCTACGGCACCCGGGCCTCGCTGACCGTCGGCCTGCTGGCCACGGTGCTCGTGACCCTGGTGGGCATCGTCATCGGCTCCCTCGCCGGCTACTACGGCGGCTGGCTCGACGCGCTCGTCTCGCGACTCGGCGACATCTTCTTCGCCATCCCCACCGTGCTCGGCGCCATCGTGCTCATGTCGGTCCTGCCGTCGCGCACGCCGCTGACGGTCGCCCTCGTGCTGTCGCTCTTCGCCTGGCCGCAGATCGCCCGCATCATGCGCGGCTCGGTGCTCGGCGCCAAGAGCAGCGACTACGTCATGGCGTCCGCCGCTCTCGGCGTCTCGCGGTTCCGCATCCTGATCCGGCATGTCGTCCCCAACGCGATCACCCCCGTGATCGTCGTGGCGACGGTCTCGCTCGGAACGTTCATCGTCGCCGAGGCGACCCTCTCGTTCCTCGGCATCGGCCTGCCCGGCACCGTGATGTCGTGGGGCAACGACATCAACGCCGCCCGCGCCTCCCTGCGGGTCGCCCCGATGCCCCTGATCTGGCCGGCGGCCGCCCTCTCGGTGACCGTGCTGTCGTTCCTCATGATGGGCGACGTCGTGCGCGACGCCCTCGACCCGAAGGCGAGGGCCCGTCGATGACCTCCACCTCCACCCGTCCCGAGTCGGCGGGCACCGCCTCCTCGGCGACCCCCCTGCTCGAGATCAAGGGCCTGAAGATCGGGTTCAAGACCCAGTCCGGCTACGTCGACGCCGTCCGCGGCGTGGACTTCACGATGATGCCGGGCGAGCGCCTCGCCATCGTCGGCGAGTCCGGTTCGGGCAAGTCGACCACGGCCACCTCGATCATCGACCTCCTGCCGGGCGCCGGCGAGGTCACCGGGGGCCAGATCCTCTTCGAGGGCAAGGACCTCACGAAGGCGACGCCCGCCGAGATGCAGGCCATCCGCGGTCGGGACATCGGCTACGTCCCTCAAGACCCGATGTCCAACCTGAACCCGGTCTGGAGCATCGGATTCCAGGTGGAAGAGGCGATCCGCGCCAACGGCGTGGCCACCGGCAAGCAGGCTGTGCGCGATCGCGCGATCGAGGTGCTGAAGGAGGCGGGGCTCGGCGACGCCGACCAGCGTCTGAAGCAGTTCCCGCACCAGTTCTCGGGCGGCATGCGTCAGCGCGTGCTCATCGGGATCGGCCTCTCGTCGCGCCCCAAGCTGCTGATCGCCGACGAGCCCACCTCGGCGCTCGACGTCACGGTGCAGCGGCGGATCCTCGACCACCTCGAGACCCTGACCCGCGACTACGGCACCTCGGTGCTGTTCATCACGCACGACCTCGGTCTCGCCGCCGAGCGGGCCGAGAAGCTCGTCGTCATGTACAAGGGCCAGGTCGTCGAGTCGGGGCCCTCGAAGGAGATCCTGGCGAACCCGCAGCACCCCTACACGCAGCGTCTCGTCGCCGCGGCGCCGAGCCTCGCGAGCCAGCGCATCCAGTCGAGCATCGCCCCGACGCACACCAACGACGTCGAGATCTCCGACGAGGGCGCCGACGACGCCGAGCTGATGAAGCGCGCGCACCAGCGCGAGGAGCTCGGCAAGCGGAACGCGTCGTACATCCAGGTCGAGAACCTCACCAAGCTGTACAAGATCCGTCAGGGCGGCTTCAAGACGACCGAGCTGCGGGCCGTCGACGACGTCTCGTTCTCGATCCCGCGCGGCACGACGATGGCGCTGGTGGGCGAGTCCGGCTCGGGCAAGTCCACCGTGGCCAAGCTGGTCCTCCAGCTCGAGTCCATCACGTCGGGAACGGTCGCCATCGACGGCAGGAGCGTCGGGGCCCTGAAGGGCAAGGACCTCTTCGACTTCCGTCGTCGGGTGCAGCCCGTCTTCCAGGACCCCTACGGCTCGCTCGACCCGATGTACAGCGTCGGCAACACCATCGCCGAGCCGCTCGTCACCCACGGCATCGGCGACCGCAAGAGCCGTCAGAAGCGCGTGCACGAGCTGCTCGACCAGGTGTCGCTGCCGGTCTCGATGGTCAACCGGTACCCCGGCGAGCTGTCGGGCGGTCAGCGTCAGCGCATCGCCGTGGCCCGGGCCCTCGCCCTCAAGCCCGACGTCATCGTGCTCGACGAGGCCGTGTCCGCGCTCGACGTGCTGGTGCAGGGGCAGGTCCTCGATCTGCTGACCGATCTGCAGACCGAGCTCGGTCTCACGTACCTCTTCATCACGCACGACCTCGCGGTCGTCCGGCTGATCGCGGACAACGTCTGCGTCATGCAGAAGGGCCGCATCGTCGAGGCCGGCACGACCGACGAGATCTTCGCGAACCCGGCGCAGCAGTACACCCGCGAGCTGCTCGAGGCCATCCCCGGCGCGAACTTCGAGTTCGGTCGGTAGCCGACCCGCGCCTCCTCGGCCGAGGGCCTCTCCGCCGTTCCGACCGGAACGGGGGAGGGGCCCTTTACCACGTGCCGTAGACTGTCGTCGCCGGGCTCTGTCCCGCGCACCTCCCCCTCCGCTTCTCGTAAGGAATACATCCATGGCGACTGCCATCCGCAGCGACCTGCGCAACGTGGCGATCGTGGCCCACGTCGACCACGGCAAGACGACCCTCGTCGACGCCATGCTCAAGCAGACCAACTCTTTCGACGCGCACTTCGACACCGAAGACCGCATGATGGACTCGAACGAGCTCGAGCGCGAGAAGGGCATCACGATCCTCGCGAAGAACACCGCGGTGCTCTACAACGGTGCTCACGCGACCGACGGCCCGATCACCATCAACGTCATCGACACCCCCGGCCACGCCGACTTCGGCGGTGAGGTCGAGCGCGGCCTCTCGATGGTCGACGGCGTCGTCCTGCTCGTCGACGCGTCCGAGGGCCCCCTGCCCCAGACGCGCTTCGTGCTGCGCAAGGCCCTCGCGGCCAAGCTCCCCGTCATCCTGCTGGTCAACAAGACCGACCGGCCCGACGCCCGCATCGACGAGGTCGTCGCCGAGTCGCAGGACCTCCTCCTCGGTCTCGCCAGCGACCTCAGCGAAGAGGTCGAGGATCTCGACCTCGACGCGATCCTCAACGTCCCCGTGGTCTACGCCTCGGGTCGCAACGGCGCCGCCTCGACGAACAAGCCCGACGACGGCTCGCTTCCCGACAACGCCGACCTCGAGCCGCTGTTCGACGCGATCCTCACCCACGTGCCGGCGCCGACCTACGACGACGAGCACCCCCTGCAGGCGCACGTCACCAACCTCGACGCGTCGCCGTTCCTCGGTCGCCTCGCGCTCCTCCGCGTCTTCCATGGCACCCTGAAGAAGGGCCAGACCGTCGCCTGGGTCAAGGCCGACGGCACCACGGTCAACGCCCGCATCACCGAGCTGCTGATCACGAAGGCGCTCCAGCGCTACCCGGCCGACTCGGCGGGCCCCGGCGACATCGTCGCCGTCGCCGGCTTCGACACGATCACCATCGGCGAGACGCTGTCGGACCCCGACGACGTCCGGCCGCTGCCGACCATCACGGTCGACGACCCCGCCATCTCGATGACCATCGGCACGAACACCTCGCCGCTGATCGGCAAGGTCAAGGGTCACAAGCTGACCGCGCGCATGGTCAAAGACCGTCTCGACCGCGAGCTGATCGGTAACGTCAGCCTCAAGGTCGTCGACATCGGACGCCCCGACGCGTGGGAGGTCCAGGGTCGTGGCGAGCTCGCCCTGGCCATCCTCGTCGAGCAGATGCGCCGCGAGGGCTTCGAGCTCACCGTCGGCAAGCCGCAGGTCGTCACGCGTCGTGACGAGAACGGCAAGCTGCAGGAGCCCTTCGAGCACATGACCGTCGACGTCCCCGACGAGTACCTCGGCGCCATCACGCAGCTGATGGCCGCTCGCAAGGGCCGCATGGAGAACATGGCGAACCACGGCTCGGGCTGGGTCCGCATGGAGTTCATCGTCCCGTCGCGCGGTCTGATCGGCTTCCGCACGCAGTTCCTCACCGACACGCGCGGCACCGGCATCGCCAACGGCATCAGCCACGGCTACGGTCCCTGGGCCGGCGAGATCTCGACCCGCACCAACGGATCGATCATCGCCGACCGCTCCGGCGTCGTGACGCCCTTCGCGATCCAGAACCTCCAGGAGCGCATGACCTTCTTCGTGCAGCCGACCGAAGAGGTCTACGAGGGAATGGTCGTGGGCGAGAACTCGCGCGCCGACGACATGGACGTCAACATCACCAAAGAGAAGAAGCTGACCAACATGCGTCAGTCGACGGCCGACAACTTCGAGTCGATGACGCCGTCGCGCATCCTCTCGCTCGAGGAGTCGCTCGAGTTCGCCGGTGACGACGAGTGCGTCGAGGTCACGCCCGACGCGATCCGCATCCGCAAGGTCGAGCTCGACGCGTCCGCGCGTCAGCGCAGCACCGCCCGCTTGAAGAAGCAGAACGCGTAGCACACGCTCCATCCGAAGGCGGCTCGCAGCTCTGCGGGCCGCCTTCGGCGTGTCCGGTGTGTCCGGCGGCGGTGGACGTCCGGCAGCGCCGCCCGCCTGCGCACCCTGCACCTTCTGCGCGCGTGTCCAGTGACGGCGGCTACCCTCGCCGGGTGCTGACGTCTCCGAAGTCCCTCCTCCGCCCGATCGCCGCTCTGGCCCTCTCCGCCGGTCTGGTCGGCGGTCTGACCGCCTGCGGTTCGGGGTCACCCGTCGACAACATCGTCGGGGGAGCCATCGACAGCAGCGTCGAGGGCCTGACGGGCACCGTCCAGCAGGCCGTCGAGGACGCCGCGGGCGAGGTGCTCGGCGGTGCCGGCGTCACGACCGACGGCACGTTGCCCGAGTCGTTCCCCGCGGACGTCCCGCTCGTCGAGGGCACGGTCCGCGGGGGCGGCTCCGGGCCGGAGGGGTCCGGCTGGGTGGCGCAGGTGACCGTCGCACCCGACGCGTTCGCCGCCGCGCAGCAGCGTCTCGAGCAGGCCGGCTACACCGCGAGCGGGGTGGACTCCGACGCCGACAGCGGCTTCGGCACGTTCACCGGCTCGACGTACCGGGTCCTGCTGACCGTCTCGACCGACACCGAGGGCGTCTCGACCGCGACCTACGTCGTCACGCCGGTCTGAGCCACGGGGGCGACCATCTGCCGGAGGCGCGGTGTCCGCCCGGCGGGCTCCGCGCCTCCTGCAGGTCCTCCCGTCGGCACCGACGGCGGCGTCAGGCGAAGAGCGTCTCGCCGACCCAGCCGTCCGACGATGCGCCCGGCGGCACCGCGAAGATCGCCGAGCCGACGTGCTTCACGTACTCGTTCATGCGGTCGCTGCGGGCGAGCGCCTGCTGGATCGGCACGAACTGGCGGCGGCTGTCGCGGTTGAAGCAGATGAAGAACAGCCCGGCGTTCAGCCGACCGAGCTCGTCGTTGCCGTCGACGAAGTTGTAGCCGCGGCGCAGCAGGGTCGCGCCCGCGTTGTTCTGCGGGTGGGCGAGGGCCACGTGCGAGTCGGGCGCGATGGCGGGCCCTCCGGTCGCGGCCGCGGCGGTGAAGTCGGGCTCGGTGAACTCCGACCCGCCCGAGAGCGGCGCGCCCTCGCCCTTGTCACGACCGAACACCGTCTGCTGCTCGGCGAGCGAGGCGCGGTCCCAGGTCTCGATCGTCATGCGGATCTTGCGGGCGACGAGGTACGAGCCGCCGGCCATCCAGGGCGCGCCGTCGTCGGCCGTCGCCCAGACCCCCTCGTCGACGGCGCGGGTGTCTTCGGCCTTGACGTTCGCCGTGCCGTCCTTGAAGCCGAAGAGGTTGCGGGGAGTCGTCTGGTCGCGGGTCGTCGACGACGTCCGTCCGAAGCCGAGCTGCGACCAGCGGAGGGAGGCGCGGCCGAAGGCGATCCGCGAGAGGTTGCGGATCGCGTGGACGGCCACCTGCGGGTCGTCGCTGCACGCCTGGATGCACAGATCGCCGCCGCTCGCCGCCTCGATGAGCTGGTCGCCCGGGAAGTGCGGCAGATCGATCAGGGCCGCCGGCCGCCGTGAGGCGAGACCGAACCGGTCGACGCCCGAGGTGCCGGTGAACAGCGAGGGCCCGAATCCGATGGTCACGGTGAGCCCCGCTGCCGGCAGCCCGAGAGCCTCGCCGGTGTCGTCCGGAGGCGCGGCGAGGGGCCCGCCCGTCGCCCCCGTCGGGCTGACGTCGAGACCGGCCGTCAGGCGGGACGCCGCGTAGCTCCAGTCCTGCAGCAGTTCGATCAGCTCGGCCCGGGTGGTGCCGTCGGCCACGTCGAAGGCGGCGAAGTGGAGGCGGTCCTGGGCGGTGGTGACGATGCCCGACTGGTGACGTCCGAAGAACGGATACGACGCTGCGGCGCCCGAGCCGCCCGCCGTGCGGGCGCTGACGGCTCGGTCGGCGCCGATCCCGGCGCCGAGACCGAGCACGCCGGCGCCGACGCCCGTGCCGACGAGCCCGAGGAGGCCCCGTCGCGACAGGCCGGACCTCTGGTCGTCGGCGCCGGCCCCGCCGGTACGGGGCACCCCGCCGCTCACCGTCAGGAGACCAGGGCCGCGGTCAGGCGGCTGAGCGGCTCGCTGAGCGCGTTGACGGCGTCCGACAGCTTCTTCCGGTCGGCGTCGGTCAGCTCGGTGTACGAGGGGTACCCGGCGTCCAGGCTGCCGTAGCCGGACAGCAGCGTCTCGACCGAGGTCATCTCGTCGTCGATCGACGTGGCCAGCTCCGGGTCCTTCTCGTCGACGACGTCGCGCACGCCGTCGAACGCGACGCGGGCCCCCTCGAGGTTCCCCTGGAAGTCGTAGAGGTCGGTGTGCGACCAGATCTCCTCCTCGCCGGTGATCTTGCCGGTCGCGACCTCGTCCATGAGACCCACGGCGCCGTTCGCGATCGTGTCGATGCCCACCGAGAAGCCGCTCGCCGTGACGGCGGTGTAGAGGTCGGCCGTGTCGGCGGTGAGCAGGTCGGCGAAGCGCTGCCGCTCGGCGGTCGTGAGAGCGACGTAGGGCGTGCCGCCGTTCGCGTCCGCCGACGGCTGCCAGAGGTCCTTCTCGATGCGGTGCCAGCCGGTCCACTCCGTGCCGGGCTCGACGTCGGCCTCGCGGAAGTCGATCTTCGGGTCGAGGTCGCCGAACGACTCGGCCACCGGCTCGATGCGCTCGTAGTGGGCGCGGGCGGTCGGGTACAGCTCGCGGGCCCGCTCGTCGTCACCCGAGGTGTAGGCGGTGAGGAACTCGTCCGTGGCGGCGACGAGCTGACCGGTCTGGTCCTCGACGTAGCCGACGTACGCCGCGGCGGCGGCGTCGATGCGCTCCTTCTCGGAGCCCGTCGGCTCGACGGCGGTGCCCGAGTCGGTCACCGTGAACGAGGCGCGGACGCCCTCGCCGACGAGGCCGGGGACGCAGGCCGTGTAGTACTCGCCGGCCGGCACGGAGACGGTCATCGACCCGGAGGTGCCGGGCCCGATGTTCTCCTTCTCGCTGATGATGCGGAGTCCGTCCTCGGCCAGGAGCTCGAACTCGCTGTTGTCGCTGCCGCTGTTCGTCATGGTGAACGTGACGGGGCCGCTCGGCACCGACGTCGTCGACAGCACGCAGCCGTCGTCGGAGCCGTCGACCGTCACCGCGGTGGCCGCCGACGAGCCGGCGGGCGAGTTCGCGACGCAACCGGTGAGGGCGAGCGCGAGGGCGGCGACGCCCGAGGCGACGGCGAGGGGGCGGAGGGGGCGAGCGGTCATTCGGGGGCTCCTGCGGTGCGGGTGGCGAAGGTGGGGGACTCGGGGGCCGGCGCGGCGGGCCGACTCGGCCCGCGCCTCCTGGTCGCCCGGGCGACGAGGGGGATGACGACGGCGAGGTAGGCGAGCCAGGCGAGCAGCTGCAGCCAGCTCGGGGTCGGCGTGAAGTTCACGAGACCCTGCAGCACGACGCCCTGCACGCTGGTGGGCGGGACGGCTCCGCTGACGTCGAAGGCCAGGGAGGTGCGGCCCGGCAGCACGCCGGCCTCCTGCAGGTCGCCGATCCCGTAGGCGAGGACGCCGGCGGCCACGACGACCAGGAAGTACCCGGTGACGGTGAAGAAGCGTCTGAGGTCGATGGTCATCACGCCCCGGTGGACGGCGACTCCGACGGCGCAGGCGGTGAGGATGCCGAGCACGGCGCCGAGCAGCGGCACGGGCCCGCCGCCTGTGGACTGCACGGCGGCCCAGACGAAGAGGGCCGTCTCGATGCCCTCGCGGCCCACGGACAGGAACCCCAGAGCCACGACGGCCCAGGCCCCGCCCTCGAGGGCGCGGTCGAGGCCGGTCTGCAGCTCGGACTTCAGGCTGCGGGCCGTGCGGGCCATCCAGAAGACCATCCAGGTGACGAACCCGACGGCGACGATCGAGAGGCCGCCCCCGATGATCTCCTGCGCCTGGAACGTCAGGCCGTAGGCGCCGAACGTGAGGATCGCGCCGACGCCGAGCGAGAGCAGCACGGCCGCGGCGACGCCGAGCCACAGGCGGGCGAGGACATCGCGTCGATCGACCTTGACGACGTAGGCCACGAGGATGCCGACGACGAGAGCGGCTTCGAGGCCCTCTCGGAGTCCGATGAGGTAATTGGCGAGCACGGGTGGAGCCTTCGGGTCGGCGGCGGTCGGCGGCGGGCGTCGACGGCGGCGCCTGGTGGCGGCGGACGACCACCGCACCGATTGGTTTGGTTAGGCTAACCTTGCTAAGGGCGGCCTAACGAGGACCGACCATAGTGCGGCGCGGCCTATCCTGTCCAGTGATGACTTACTTCGGCACGCCAGGAGGCGACGGCCCCGACTCCCCGGCACCCCGGGTCGAGCGGGTCCTCGTGGTGCACGCTCACCCCGACGACGAGACGATCACCACGGGGGGCACGATCGCGACGCTGGTCGACGCCGGCGCCGGCGTCACGGTCGTGACGTGCACGCGCGGCGAGCTCGGCGAGGTCATCCCGGACGACCTCGCCGCCCTGCGCGGCGACGAGATGGCCCTCGCCGTGCACCGCGAGGGCGAGATCGCGGGTGCGCTGCGCGAGCTGGGCGTGCGCGATCACCGGTTCCTCGGCGAGGCGGGCGCCCGCACGGCCGGGCTCGAGACCCGGGCGTACCGCGACAGCGGGATGGTCTGGCGGGCGGACGGAGTCGCCGGCCCCACCGACGACCTCCACCCGGCGGCGTTCTGCGCGGCCGAGTTCGGCGAGATCGTCTCGGACCTCTCGGCGGTGGTCGAGTCCGTGCGACCCACGGTGATCGTCTCGTACGACGACGACGGCGGCTACCACCACCCCGACCACGTCCGGGCCAATCGCGCCGCCGTCCGGGCCGCCCGCCTGGCCGGCGTGCCCTACTTCGCCATCGTCGCCGGCGCCGACGAGGCGACCGGAGCCGAGGCCGCCGCCCTCCGCGACGACGAATCGGTCGTGACGATGGACGTCCGACCCGTCGCACCGCGCGTCGTCGCCGCCCTCCGGCGGTACCGGACCCAGCTCGAGGTCGTCGACCTGCCCGGAGGCGCAGCCGGGATCCGCTACCCCCACGGCCGCGTCGACCGTCTGGCCTCGTCCGAGTCGTTCCGCTTCGTGCCCGACCCCGACGAGCTCCCGCCGCGGCCCGCGAACACGTCCGAGCTCAGCGACATGAGCGTCGGAGGTCGCATCGGCACGTATCTGCTGGCCGTCGCCGCCGGGGCCGTCTTCGGGGCGATCGGCACGGTGGCCCATCAGGGGACGTCGTCGGTCGCCGGAGCCGTGCTGCCGACCGGGCTCGTGGTGTCGATGGCGATGGCCGCGGCTCTCCTGGTCGGATTCCGTCAGGTCTTCCGCTCGCGCACGATCGTCGCGGCCGTCGCCGTGGGGCTGCTCGGCGTCACGGCGCTGCTGTCGCAGCCCGGTGCGGGCGGGTCCGCGCTCGTCCCGGCCAATCTCGCGGGCTACCTGTGGACCTTCGGCCCGGTGCTCGTCGCCATGGTCGTGCTCGCGTGGCCGTTCCTCGACCGCGGCGCGGACGTGCAGCGAGGCCGCGATAAGATGGACGCTCTGCCCGAGGCGAAGGGAACACCCTAGACGTGACGTACGTGATCGCACTTCCCTGTGTGGATGTCAAAGACCGTGCCTGCATCGACGAATGCCCCGTCGACTGCATCTACGAGGGCGAACGCTCGCTCTACATCCACCCCGACGAATGCGTCGACTGCGGCGCCTGCGAGCCCGTCTGCCCCGTCGAGGCCATCTACTACGAAGACGATCTGCCCGACAAGTGGGCCGACTACTACAAGGCCAACGTCGAGTTCTTCGACGAGATCGGCTCTCCCGGCGGCGCGGCCAAGGTCGGCGTGATCGCGAAGGACCACCCCGTCATCGCCGTCCTCCCGCCCCAGGCGTAGAGGCCGTCGGTCGTGGCGCTCGCTCTGCCCGAGTTCCCCTGGGACACCCTCTCGGAGCTCGCGGCCACAGCACGGTCCCATCCGGGCTCGATCGTCGACCTCTCGGTGGGGTCTCCCGTCGACCCCACGCCCCGGGTGATCCGCGAGGCACTCACGGCGGCGACCGACGCGCATTCGTACCCCCAGGTTGCGGGCACCCCGGCCCTCCGCGAGGCCATCGTCGAGTGGTACTCGCGCCGACGCGGCGTCTCGGGTCTCGGCACCGAGTCGGTCCTCCCGACGATCGGTTCGAAGGAGCTCATCGCCGGGTCGGCGCTCTGGCTCGGTCTCGGCCCGGGCGACACGATCGTCCACCCGGCCAACGCCTACCCGACGTACGCCCTCGGCGCGGCCCTCGTCGGCGCCGAGGCCCTCGCCTCCGACGACCCGGCCGACTGGCCCGAGACGACGCGTCTCGTGTGGCTGAACAGCCCCGGCAACCCCGACGGCGCCGTGCTCGACGTCGGACGCCTCGCAGCCGCCGTGGCCCGGGCCCGCGAGCTCGGCGCGGTGATCGCCGGCGACGAGTGCTACGCGGAGCTCGGCTGGGAGGGCGAGTGGTCGACGCGGCCGACACCGTGCATCCTCGACCCCCGGGTCGTCGGCGACCGGCTCGACGGAGTCCTCAGCGTCTACTCGCTCAGCAAGCAGTCGAACCTGGCCGGCTATCGAGCCGGGTTCGTCGCAGGGGACCCGGTGCTGATCGCTCAGCTGCTCGCCGTGCGCAAGCACGCCGGGCTCATGCCGCCGGCCCCCGTGCAGGAGGCCATGCGGGTGGCCCTCGGCGACGAAGATCACGTGATCGCGCAGAAAGAGCTGTACGGCGCTCGACGCGCGGCGCTCGCGCCGGCCCTCGAGCGAGCCGGATTCCGCATCGACCACAGCGAGGCGGGGCTCTACCTCTGGGCGACACGAGGCGAGGACGCATGGCGGAGCGCGGCCTGGCTCGCCGAGCGGGGCATCCTCGTGGCGCCCGGCTCGTTCTACGGGATCGGCGGCGAGCAGCACGTGCGCGTCGCGCTCACGACGACCGACGAGCGCATCGCCGCCGCCGTGGAGCGCCTGGAGCACTGACCGCTAGGCTGGCGGAGTGACTGACACTGCCAACGACGCCCAGAAGGCCACGCTGCAGTTCCCGGGGGGAACAGCCGAGTTCCCGATCGTGCCGAGCACCGAGGGTGCCTCGTCGATCGACATCTCGACGTTCACCAAGCAGACCGGTTACACGACCCTCGACAACGGGTTCGTGAACACCTCGACCGCCCGCAGCAAGATCACCTACATCGACGGTGATCAGGGCATCCTGCGCTACCGGGGCTATCCGATCGAGCAGATCGCCGCCAACTCGACCTACCTCGAGACGGCCTGGCTGCTGATCTACGGCGAACTGCCCACCCCCGACGAGCTCGCCGGATTCGACGCCCGCATCCGCCGCCACACGCTGCTGCACGAAGACCTCAGACGGTTCTTCGACGCGCTGCCGCACTCGGCGCATCCCATGTCGGTGCTCTCGAGCGCCGTCGGCGCCCTCGGCACGTTCTACGAGGGCTCGATGAGCACCTCGGACCCCGAGCAGGTCGAGCTGCAGACCATCCGTCTCCTGGCGAAGCTGCCCGTCATCGCGGCGTATGCGCACAAGAAGAGCCTCGGTCAGGCGTTCCTCTACCCCGACAACTCGCTCAGCTTCGTCGACAACTTCCTCAAGCTGAACTTCGGCACCATGGCCGAGCCGTACGAGGTGAACCCGGTCCTGTCGAAGGCCCTCGAGCGACTGCTCATCCTCCACGAGGACCACGAGCAGAACGCGTCGACGTCGACCGTGCGGCTCGTCGGCTCGACGCAGGCCAACATGTTCTCGTCGATCTCGGCCGGGATCAGCGCGCTCTACGGTCCGCTGCACGGCGGCGCCAACGAGGCCGTGCTCTCGATGCTCGCCGACATCAAGGCCAGCGGCCAGGGCGTCGAGCGCTTCGTCGAGCGCGTGAAGAACAAAGAAGAGGGCGTCAAGCTCATGGGCTTCGGCCACCGGGTCTACAAGAACTACGACCCGCGCGCGAAGCTCGTCAAAGAGAGCGCGAACGAGGTGCTGTCGGCGCTGGGCGTGAAAGACGACCTGCTCGACATCGCGATGGAGCTCGAGGGCATCGCGCTGGCCGACGACTACTTCGCCGAGCGCAGGCTCTACCCGAACGTCGACTTCTACACGGGTGTCATCTACAAGGCGATGGGGTTCCCGCCCCGCATGTTCACGGTCCTGTTCGCCATCGGGCGCCTGCCGGGCTGGATCGCGCACTGGCGCGAGATGAACGCCGACGCGACGACCAAGATCGGTCGCCCGCAGCAGCTGTACCTGGGCTCGACCCAGCGGGACTGGCCCGAGCGCTAGGGGCATCGGCGGCCCATCGGGCCAGACGACGAGGGGCGACGCACCGCACGGTGCGTCGCCCCTCGTCGCGTTCGAGCCGACGCGTCAGGCGTGCAGCTGCGAGTTCAGCGTGATCCCGTGGCCCTTGCGGGGCAGGACCTCGACGGCGCCGGTCAGCGAGTTGCGGCGGAACAGCAGCCCGGGGCGGCCCGACAGCTCGACGGCCTTGACGGTCTGCGTCGAGCCGTCCGACGAGGCGGTGCCGCCGACGACGACGACCTTCGTGCCCGCCGTGACGTAGAGCCCCGCCTCGACCACGGTGTCGTCGCCGATCGAGATGCCGATGCCGCTGTTGGCTCCGAGCAGGGCGCGCTCGCCGATGGTGACGCGCTGAGCGCCTCCCCCCGACAGCGTCCCCATGATGGAGGCGCCTCCGCCGATGTCCGACCCGTCGCCGACGACGACGCCCTGCGAGATCCGGCCCTCGACCATGGAGGTGCCGAGGGTGCCGGCGTTGAAGTTGACGAAGCCCTCGTGCATGACGGTCGTGCCCGGTGCGAGGTAGGCGCCGAGCCGGACCCGCGACGCGTCGGCGATGCGGACCCGGTCGGGGGAGACGTAGTCGAGCATCCGGGGGAACTTGTCGATGCCGGTGGTCGCGATGCCGGCGCGCTGGAGCGACGCGCGCAGTCGGGCGAAGTCGGCCGGGTGCACGGGCCCCGCGTTGGTCCACGTGACGATGGGCAGGTGACCGAAGACGCCCTCGAGGTTGATCGTGTTCGGCTCGACGAGCAGGTGGCTGAGCAGGTGCAGTCGGAGATAGGCGTCGGAGGTGGACGCCGGAGGCGCGCTGAGCTCGATCTCGACGGTCACGGGGACGAGATCGACGGCCCGGCGGGGATCGGGCCCGGCGGCGTCGGCGATCTCGGACGGCACGAGCGCCGGGTCGCGGTCGGTCGGCAGGCGGCCGAGGGAGGGGGAGGGGAACCAGGTGTCGAGCGTCGTGCCGTCGGCGGAGACGGTCGCCAGCCCGTCACCGTGGGCGTGGGTGGCGGCGGTGTCGTCGGAAGTCATGCTGACAACCGTATCGTCCGCGACCGCCGTGGTCACGGTCGTCGGAGCCTGGCAGGAGCCGTCGCGGCGGCCCCCGTACACTCGGGGCCATGCCGAAGATCGACCTCAGCGTGTCCGCCGTCGACGTGACCCGCCAGCTCTGCGACATCGAGTCCGTCTCCGGCGACGAGGCCGGCATCGCCGACGCCATCGCCGAGACCCTCGCCGGCCACGATCACCTCGAGGTGCTGCGCGACGGCGACGCCATCGTGGCCCGCACCCGGCTGGGCCGGTCCCAGCGCGTCGTGATCGCCGGCCACATCGACACGGTTCCGCTCAATCGCAACCTGCCCACGCGGTTCGAGAGCGACGGCGGCGTCGACTACCTCTGGGGGCGCGGCACGGTCGACATGAAGGCGGGCTGCGCGGTCCATCTCCGCCTGGCGGTCGAGCTCGCCGAGCCGAACGTCGACGTGACCTGGGTCTGGTACGACCACGAGGAGGTCTCCGACCATCTCAACGGCCTCGGTCGGCTGGTCCGCAACCGCCCCGAGCTGCTCGCGGCCGACTTCGCCATCCTCGGCGAGCCGACGCGCAGCGAGATCGAGGGGGGCTGCAACGGGAACCTCCGGGTGGAGATCCGCACGACCGGTCGCCGCTCGCACAGCGCCCGGTCGTGGATCGGCGACAACGCCATCCACCGCGCCGCCGCGGTGCTCGACGTGCTCGCGGCCTACGAGGCCCGCGAGGTCGAGGTCGACGGCCTGGTCTATCGCGAGGGCCTGAACGCCGTCGGCATCACGGGCGGGGTCGCGGGCAACGTCATCCCCGACGAATGCGTCGTGACGGTCAACTACCGGTTCGCGCCGAGCCGCTCGGGTGACGAGGCCGTGGCCCACGTGCGCGAGCTGTTCCCCGATCTCGACGTCGTGGTCGTCGATCTGGCGGAGGGGGCCCGTCCGGGCCTCGACGCCCCGTTGGCCGCGCAGTTCCTGGCCGCGGTGGGCGGCGAGGCGAAGCCGAAGTACGGCTGGACCGACGTCGCGCGCTTCTCGGCCCTCGGGGTCCCGGCCGTCAACTACGGTCCGGGCGACCCGCTCCTGGCCCACCACGACGACGAGCGGGTGCCCGTCGACCAGATCGTCGAGAACGAGCGCGGACTGCGGGCGTGGCTGACGGCCTGAGCGTCAGGCAGCCGACCCGCGCCTCCTCGGAGACCGCCGGAGGCGCGGCGGGACCGCGGGGGCGCCGTGCCCTTGTCGTCCGCTACCGTCTCACCCCCTGGTGGGCGCGGGTCCTGGTCGTCTTCACCCTCTCGCGGGTGGTGAGCACCACGCTGCTGCTCGGCTTCGCCCGGGCGCAGGGCCCCAACGCGTGGACCCTGCCGAGCCCGGACTACCCCAGCTTCGCCACCATCTGGGACGGCCACTGGTACTACATCATCTCGGTGGTCGGCTACCCGACCACCCTGCCGACGACGGCCGACGGGCGGGTCGGCGAGAGCGCCTGGGCGTTCATGCCCGTCTACCCGTTCACGGTGCGGGCGCTGACCGAGCTGACCGGGGTCCCCTTCGCCCCGATGGCCGTCGCCGTCTCGGTGGCCTGCGCGGCGGCGACGGCGCTGCTGCTGTACCGGCTCATGCGGCACGTGCTGCCCGAGGGCACGGCGCTGTTCACGGTCGCGCTGTTCTGCTTCTCGCCCGTCTCGCCCCTGCTGCAGGTGGCCTACGCCGAGTCGATGTTCCTGATGCTGCTCTGCGGGTGCCTGCTGCTGCTCGTGCGGCGGCAGTACCTCCCGATGCTGCCGCTCGTGGCGGCGCTGTCGTTCACGCGGCCCGGGGCTCTGGCCCTCGCCCTCGCGATCGGTCTGCACGCCGTGCACCGGTGGTTCCGTCGGGCCGACGATCCCTTCCCGCGGCGCGAGATGATCGCCGTGTCCGTCAGCGCGGGGGCGACGGCCCTGCTCGGCGTGGGGTGGCTGATCGTCGCGGGTCTCGTGACCGGGCGCCCCGACGCCTATACGGAGACGGAGCTCGCCTGGCGCGCCCCGTACGTCGGCCACGGGCCGCTCGTCCCGTTCACGCCGTGGATCCAGGGGGCCGGCTACTGGTTCCCGAGCGGGCTCGGCATCCCTCTGCTCGTGCTCGTCGTGGTCGGGTTCGCCGCCCTCCTGCTCGGGCCGTGGGGTCGGCGCATCGGGGTCGACCTCCGCCTGTGGGGACTCGCCTACGCGCTGTACCTCCTCGCCGTGTTCTTCCCCCAGTCGAGCACCTGGCGACTGCTCATGCCGCTGTTCCCCCTGCTGGGCATCCTCGCCGTGCCGCGATCGCGGGTCTGGCGGGTCGGGCTGCTCGTCGCGTTCGTCGCCGGTCAGTTCGCCTGGCTGTACTTCAGCTGGTGGGTGGACGGATACGACTGGACGCCGCCGTGATCGGCCATCGCCCGGGCGACGTTTAGGTGCGGGCGAAGAAATCACGGATAATAGGACGAGCATCTTTGCGAAAGGGGACTATCTGATGGCAGCCATGAAGCCGAGGACCGGCGACGGACCTATGGAAGCCGTGAAGGAGGGTCGTCTCATCATCGTGCGTGTTCCGCTCGAGGGTGGGGGACGCCTCGTGGTGTCGGTCAACGACGACGAAGCCAGAGAGCTCCACGACGCCCTCGCGAGCGTCGTCGGCGCTTAGTCGGCCACCTTCCCAGCACCACCTCGGACAGCCCCGTCGATCACCGATCGGCGGGGCTGTCCTGTGCGTCCGCGACGGCGTCGCTCAGAGCTTGACGAGCTGCAGGAGACCGTCGCCGGCGGTCGACAGCGAGCTGATGACCGCGGGGGAGGTCGACACCTCGGTCAGCAGCGTTCGGAACTGCGTGGTCGTCGCGTCGCGTCGTGCCGGATTCGCGACCGAGCCGTGCCAGAGCGCGTGCGCGACGAGCACGAGGCCGCCCGGGCGAGCGAGTCGCAGGCCGTGCTCGACGTACTCGATGACCGATCCCGGGTCGGCGTCGACGAAGACGATGTCGTACGAGTTCTCGTTCATCCGGGGGAGCACATCGGACGCGCGGCCCGTGATGAGCCGGAACCTGTTCACGGGCACGCCGGCGCCGAGATAGGCGTCGCGTGCTGCCTGCTGGTGGTCGACCTCGCGGTCGATCGACGTGAGCGTCGCCCGGGGCGCGCCGCGCAGCAGCCACAGACCGCTCACCCCGACGCCGGTGCCGACCTCGATGATGTTCTTGGCGCCCGACGCCGCGGCGACGACGGCGAGCTGCGCGCCGACCGCGGGGGACACCGGTTCGACCCCGACCTCGAGCGAGTGCTGACGAGCCTCTGCGAGGGGTCCGCTCTCGGTGACGAGCTCTTCGGCGAACTTCCAGCTTGACTCTATCTGCGACACACTCACTCCTCGAAAGGCCAACTCTAGGGGGTCGCCCTCGGCGGCAGCGGTTAGTCTGCTTGCGTGTCCCTCTCCGGTCTGACGTTCGACAAGCTGCTCATCGTGGGTGTGCTCGCCGTCTTCCTGCTCGGCCCCGATCGACTCCCCGTCTACGCGTCGAAGCTCGCCCAGCTGGTCAAGTCCGTCAAGAACATGGCCAACGGCGCCAAGGAGCGCATGCGCAGCGAGATGGGGCCCGAGTTCGACGACGTCGAATGGCAGAAGCTCGATCCGCGGCAGTACGACCCGCGCCGCATCATCCGCGACGCGCTCCTCGACCCGCCGTCGCAGACGACGACGTCGATGGCTCCCGCCGCCATGGCCACGGCCGGCGCCGTGTCGGCCGGTCTGCCCTCGCGCGGCTCCCCGTCGCCCGGCGTGCCGCTCGCCGCGGGCGAGGTCGCTCCCTACGACTCCGAGGCCACCTAGCCGGACTCCGGCCCGGCGAGAGCCTCGGACCACCCTGAGCCTCGACCTACCGTGAGCCTCGGCCCGAAGGATCGTCGCTCCGGGCGGGCGAGGCTAGACGCCCCCGTGCAGGCCCGCCACACGGGTCGCCTCGGCGCGGAGGGCGTCGACCACCCGGCGGACGCTCGGTCTCTCCGCGCGGTCGCGGCGCATCAGCGCCGAGACGTACCGGACGGCCCGGATGCTCTCGAGAGGCAGCAGGACCATGTCGTCCCGCGCCTCCTTGGCGGTGAATCGAGGCAGCACGGCGATGCCGAGACCGGCCCCCACCAGCGACTCGGTGACCTTCGTGTCGCTGAAGCGCTGCGAGATGCGGACGGGGCTGCCCGTCACCCTCTCGATCTCGGCGTAGACCCACTCGAACGGGAACCCGCTCGGCACGCCGATCCAGTTCTCGCCCTCGAGGTCGGAGGGCGAGAGCGACGCCCGGCCGGCCAGGCGGTGATCGGCGGGGAGCGCGATGTCGAGCGGCTCCGTCAGCAGAGGGACCTCGACCAGCCCGCGACCGCGCCACGACCGGCGTTCGGAGGCGTGCGCGACGACCACGTCGTGATCACCCGCCAGGTCGGCGAACTCGCGGATCGAGGGGTCGTGGTCGGTCGCGAGGACCACCAGCCCGGGCGTCTCGGCGACGGTCCGCAGCAGACCGGGCAGCAGCATCTGACCTCCGGTGGGGAAGGTCGCGAGGGTGACCTCGCCCTGGGGCGTCGCCACGAAGTCGTCCCAGACGGCCTGCGCGCGCTCGAGGGCCACGGCCACGTCGGTGGCGGTCTGAGCCAGGACGCGACCCGACCCGGTGAGCACGACCCCGCGCCCGATCCTCTCGGTCAGGGCGACGCCCGCCTCCTTCTCGAGGATCTTGAGCTGCTGCGACACCGCCGACGGGGTGCGGTGCGTGGCCCGGGCCACGGCCGCGATGCTGCCCCGTTCGGCGAGCTCGCGCAGCAGTTCCAGCCTCTTGACGTCCATGTAGCCAATCTACGGTGTCTCGGTAGCAATGCGAGATTGATCTAAGTCATTGTCGGGCGCAGAATGGACATGTCCTCGGAGCGACCCCATGCGCTCCGGCCCCTCGGTCGACCTGGTCCCGAGGCTCGGGTGCCCGTTGGATGCACAGCGGCTCCGCCCATCACGCACGACGTCGAACCGCGTCGTGTCCGCACCATCAGAACGCGCGACGCATCGCGCCGAGAAAGAGAAACATCATGTTGACCGGAATCATCGTCCTCGCCATCGCCGCAGTCGTCGGCATCACCGGGTCGATCGTCTCCGTCGCGCGCGACGGCTTCCACGCGATCCCCACGAAGACCTACACCCGCTGGAGCTAGGTCCTCCGCCGCCGCGTGTCGCGGCGGCACCAGCGCAAGGGGCGTCTCGCATCGCGAGGCGCCCCTTCCGCGCACCCGGCGGGGTCAGCCCACGCTGAGACCGAGCTTCCGCCCGGCGAGACCCCGGGCGCGGACGGCCAGACGATCGGCCAGAGTCCCGATGGCGCGCGCCGCGGGGTCGTCGGGGGAGGCGAGCACCACGGGGACCCCGTCGTCGCCGCCCTCCCGGAGCGCCATGCTCAACGGGACGCTCGCGAGGACCTCGACCGGCTCGGCCTGCCCGGCCGACAGCCGCCTCGCCGTCTCGGTGCCCCCGCCGGAGCCGAAGAGCTCGAGCACCGTCCCGTCGGCCTGGGCGAGCCCGGCCATGTTCTCGACGACCCCGAGGAGGCGCTGTCCGGTCTGGCGAGCCACCACGCCGCTGCGTTCCGCCACGTCGGCGGCTGCGGGCTGAGGCGTCGTCACGACGAGGACCTCGGCATGGGGGAGCAGCTGGCCGACCGAGATGGCGACGTCGCCGGTGCCCGGCGGGAGGTCGAGCAGCAGCACGTCGAGGTCGCCGAAGTAGACGTCGGTGAGGAACTGCTGGATGGTGCGGTGCAGCATCGGTCCGCGCCAGGCGACGGCGGTCGAGGCGTCGTCGACGAACATGCCGATCGAGATCACCTTCACGCCGTGCGCCACCGGCGGGAGGATCATGTCGTCGACCTGGGTCGGCTTGACCGACGCCCCGTCGTCGCCCACCAGTCCGAGCAGGCCGGGGATGCTGAAGCCGTAGACGTCCGCGTCGACGATGCCGACGGCGAGACCGCGGGCCGCGAGCGAGACGGCGAGATTGGCCGTGACGGTCGACTTGCCGACGCCGCCCTTGCCGCTCGTCACCGCGTAGACCCGCGTGAGCGACTCGGGCCCGAACTGCATCCCCCGGGCGGCGCGACCCGCGCGCAGCTTCTCGGTCAGGGCGCGTCGCTCGTCGCGCGTCATCACCGTGACGTCGACGTCGACCGTCGTCACGCCGGCCACCGACGCGGCGGCGTCGCGGACGTCGCGTTCGATCGTGTCGGCGGCGGGGCAGCCCACGATGGTGAGCTTCACGCCCACCCTCGCCGCCCCTGCTCCGTCGACGGACACCTCGCCGATCATGTCGAGCTCGGTGACCGGTCTGCGGATCTCGGGGTCGAGGACACGCCCCAGGGCGCGGCGCACCCCGTCGACGAGCGGCACCGTGGTCGACCCGGCGTCAGCCACGGTGTCCGTCGTGTCGGGTCTCGCGGCGGATCGGAGCCGAGGAGGCGCGGGTCGCCCCGGACTCGTCGCCGTCCCGTCGGTCGAGCTCGTCGAGCATCGAACGGAGCTCGGCGCGGATGAAGTCCTTGCTCGCCATGTCGCGCATCGCGAGACGGAGGGCGACGACCTCGCGGGCGAGGTACTCGGTGTCGGCGAGATTGCGCTCGGCGCGCTGGCGGTCCTGCTCGAACTGCACGCGGTCGCGGTCGTCCTGGCGGTTCTGCGCGAGGAGGATGAGCGGCGCCGCGTACGAGGCCTGCAGCGAGAGGATGAGCGTCAACGCCGTGAAGCCGATGGCGGCGCTGTCGAAGCGCCACGCCTCGGGGGCGACCGTGTTGAAGATCATCCAGGCCACGCAGAAGAGCGTCAGGGCGATCAGGAAGTACGGGGTGCCCATCCCTCGGGCGATCGACTCGGTCGCGCGCCCGAAGCGGTCACGACCGGGACCGCGGCGGCCCGGGAGCACCCGCGTGCGGAGGCCCTTCGGCGCGTCGAGGCGGACCGTGCTGCGGTTATCGCGTGCCATCGGTGGCCCTCCTCGCGGTGGTGTTCACGGGTGCGCGCCGGGTGCGCGGTCGGATCCGGTTCAGGGGCTGGCCCGGATCCTGGCTGCGCCAGTCGTCGGGCAGCACATGGTCGAGGACGTCGTCGATGGTCACCACCCCGACCAGTCGATGAGCGGCGTCGACGACGGGCACCGAGACCAGGTTGTAGGTGGCCATCACGCGAGTGACCTCGAGGGCCGTCGCGTCGACCCGGACGGGCTCGAGCTGCTGGTCGAGCAGAGTGCCGAGCCGTTCGTTCGGCGGGTACCGCAGCATGCGCTGGAAGTGCACCATGCCGAGGAACCTGCCGGTCGGCGGCTCGTACGGCGGCAGGGTGACGCAGACGGCCGCCCCGAGGGCGGGGGCGAGCTCGTGGCGACGGATGAGGGCCAGACCCTCGGCGACGGTCGCGTCGGCCGAGACGATGACGGGCTCGGTGGTCATCAGACCGCCCGCCGTGTCGGCGTCGTAGCTGAGGAGCATCCGGACGTCGTCGGCCTCGTCGGGCTCCATCAGACCGAGGAGCTCCTCTTTCCGCTCCTCGGTCAGCTGGGCGATGAGGTCGGCGGCGTCGTCGGGCTGCATCTGGTCGAGCACGCCGGCGGCGCGGTTGTCGTCGAGCTGTCCGAAGATGTCGATCTGCTCGCTCTCGGGCAGCTCTTCGAGCACGTCGGCGAGACGGTCGTCGGAGAGCTCGGCCGCGACCTCGTGCCGACGCTCGGGGGTCAGCTCGAGCAGGGTGTTGGCGAGATCGGCCGGCACGAGGTCGGAGTAGGCGGCGATGAGGTGCTCGGCGCTCTGGGCCTCGCCCGCCTCGTGCTCCTCGCGGACGTCCTGCCACGAGGCGAAGGTCGTCGGCCCCTTGCCGAAGGGCGAGGGCGTGGTCTTGGGCTTGCGGAGGAACAGCTGCCCGATCTCCCAGTCGCCCTCGCTGACCTCGTCCATCGCGACGTCCTCGATCGTGGCGCGGCCGCCGTCACGACGGAGGGACACCTTGCGCCCGAGCATCTCGGCGATGACGCGGGTCTCGCCGCCCCGCTGGTCGAAGCGGCGGAGGGTGATCAGGCCGTTCGTGATGATCTGACCCGAGCCGATGCTCGTCACGCGGCCGATGCCCACGAACACCCGGCGCTTGCCCGGGACCTCGACGATCAGCCCCACGACCCGGGGAGGTTCGCTCCGGCGGTAGACGACCAGGACATCCCGGACCTTGCCCACCTTGTCGCCGGCGGGGTCGAAGACGGAGCACCCGGCCAGACGGGCGATGAAGACTCTGTTGGCGCTCACACGACCAATTTAGTCTCTCGTGTCGGAGGCCCCGTGTTTAATGGGGGCATGACGAACCCGAGCCCCCTGGGCCGACGCACCCGCGCGGTGCCCACGGTGCCGCGGGGCGACGTCCTCGGCACGTACGAGAGCTACCCCGAGGCGCAGGCCGTGGTCGAACGGCTGTCGCATGCGGACTTCCCGATCAAGCAGCTCGCGATCATCGGCAACGACCTCACGACGGTCGAGCGCGTGACCGGGCGTCTGAGCTACGGTCGTGCGGCGCTGGCCGGTGCGGTGACGGGGCTCTGGCTCGGCGTCTTCTTCGGTCTCGTCATGCTGGTCTTCTCGCCGACGACGGTCACGATCACGACCGTCGTGGCCGCCGCCCTGATCGGCGCGGGCTTCGGAATGCTCTACGGCATCGCCAGCTTCGCCGTCAGCCGTCGCCGCCGTGACTTCACCTCGACCCACCAGGTCCTCGCCACGAGCTACCAGATAGTCGTCGACCCCTCGGTGTCGTCGCGCGCCCACGAGATCCTGGCGCGACCCGACCAGCAGCGCTGATGCACGACCGACGGATGCGGTTCCTCCGCGGCGGGCTGACCGCCGGCCTGTCCGTCGTCGTCGCGGCCTTCTCGCACGCGGCCGGCGGCGGCGCCGAGCCGGGCCTCCTCGGGGTGGTCCTCTCGATGGCGTTCGCCCTGCCGGTCTGCGTCGGGCTGGCCGGACGCCGCGTGTCGATGCCGCGGGTGGCCGTGTCGGTCGTGCTCAGCCAGCTCGCCTTCCACGTGCTCTTCACCCTCGGCTCGACCGAGCCCGCCGGGGCCGTCGCCTCCGGCGGGCACCACTCGCCGCTGATCATCTCCGCCGCGTCGGCGAGCGGGTCCGCCGCCACGGGCATGGCGATGGGACACGCCGCCATGTGGCTGGCCCACGCCGTCGCCGCGGCCGTGACCCTCGCGGGCATGGCCTGGGGTCGACGCGCCGTCGGCGCCGCCCTGCGTGCGGCCGCCCGCCGCGCGGTGGCCGCCGCGCGGGTCCTCGAGACGGGAGGCGCGGTCGGCGCCGCACCGCGCCTCCTGCCCGTCGTCGCCTCGCCCCTCCGCCGACCCGCGACCCTCGCGTTCCTCGCTGCGACCCCGCTCCGCGGACCCCCTCGTCCCGTCTGACCCCCGCCGCGGCCGACTCCGGCCGCGGTCCCGGCCGAGCGCTCCCGCCGGCCCCACCCATCAGACGACGACCGCCACCTCGCGGTCCGGAACAGGACATGCCCATGAACACGACCACCTTCGCCCTCAGAGCGGGCAGCGCGCTCGGCGCCGCCGCCCTCCTCGCTCTCGCGGCGCCCCTCGCCGCCTCCGCCCACGTTCACGTCGAGCCGGGACAGGCCGAGGCCGGTTCGTACTCGACGCTCACCTTCCGAGTGCCGAACGAGTCGGCCGACGCGGGCACCGTCCGCTTCGTCGTGGACCTCCCCACCGATACGCCCTTCACCTCGGTGTCGTACGAGCCCGTGCCCGGGTGGAGCGCCGAGGTGACCACGGGCGAGCTGCCCGAGCCCGTCGACATCGTGGGCGCCACCGTCACCGAGGCGCCGCTGTCGGTGATCTGGACGGCCGACGAGGGCACGCAGATCGCCCCCGGGCAGTTCCAGCGTTTCGTCGTCTCGGCCGGCGCGGTGCCCGACACCGGGTCGATCGTGCTGCCGGCGCACCAGGAGTACAGCGACGGCACGGTCGTCGACTGGGACGAGCCCACCCCGGCGTCGGGCGAGGAGCCGGAGCACCCCGCTCCGACGCTCTACGTGAACGACGCCGCGCCCGACGAGGGGCACTCGGGCACCCACGGGTCGGAGGACGCCGCCGACGACGCGTCCGTGGTCGCGTCGTCCGACTCCGACGCAGGGTCGACGGCGGCGATCGCCTTCGGCATCGGCGGTCTCGCCTTCGGGGCCGTCGCCCTCGTCGTGAGCGTCGTCGCTCTGACGCGTCGGTCCACCGGCCGCCGCGGCGACGCCGGTTCGTCCGAGGGATCGACGCGATGACCCGCGCCGCTCTCCCGTCCGCGGGTCACGGCCGGGTGTCTCGCCGGGCCGGCCTGACGGCGTCGGCGGCGGGACTCGTCGCCATCGCCGCCCTCGTGCTCGCGCCGGCCACGGGTGCGGAAGCGCACGACTCCGTCCTGACGAGCGACCCCGCCGCGGGGTCGACGGTGACGGCTCCGCTCGACGAAGCCGCCATCACGTTCAGCGACGTCGTCCTCGACCTCTCGGGCACCGGGTCGTCGAACGTCATCGAGATCACCGACGCCTCCGGTCGGCACTTCGAAGACGGCTGCTCGACGTCGGCGGGCTCCGTCCTCAGCACGGGTGTGGCCCTGGGAGGCGCGGGCGACTACACGATGACCTATCAGGCCGTCTCGGCCGACGGGCACACGGTCTCCGACTCGCTGCCGTTCCGTTACGAGCCGCCGGCCGACGCCGCCGTGGCCGAGGGCTCCGCCGAACGGCCGGTCTGCGACCCGACGGCGACGGCGACGGCCGAGCCCGGGGACGGCGTCGTCACGGCCGACCCGGCCCCGACCGACTCGGCGTCGGCAACGGCGTCGGACGGCGCCGATCAGACGCTCGCGCCGGTCGACGGCGGCGCGGGAGACGCGGGCGACGACGACGGGACGGGCCTCGGCCTCGTCATCGGCCTCGGGGTCGGCATCGTCGTCGTGGCGCTGGCCGCCGTCGCGGTCGTGCTGGCGACGAGCCGCCGCCGCTCCGGTGCGGTCGACGCGGAGACGCCCCCCGGAGAACGCTCCGGCGAGGAGATCGAGCCGGAGGGGCCGAGGGGCTAGGTACTGCACGGCCCCGTCTCGGGCTCCGGCCCTACGGCCCTTCGGCCTTTCGACACGGAGGCGAGTACGGGCGGAGGGCCCGGACGACCGTCGTCACGGTCGTCCGGGCCCTCCGCACGGGGCACGCGAGGGTGATCAGCCGCGCGCGACCCAGGCCTCGACGTCCGCGACCGTGCGGGGGATCCCCACGGACAGGTTCTCGGCTCCGTCGGCCGTGACGACGATGTCGTCCTCGATGCGGACGCCGATCCCGCGGAACTCCTCGGGCACGGTCAGATCGTCGGGCTGGAAGTACAGGCCCGGCTCGATCGTGAAGACCATGCCGGGCTCGAGCACGCCGTCGAGGTACAGGTCGCGTCGAGCGGCGGCGCAGTCGTGCACGTCGATGCCGAGGTGGTGGCTCGTGCCGTGGACCATGTAGCGGCGGTGGTACTGGTGGTCCGGCTCGAGGGACTCGGCGGCGCTCACCGGCAGGAACCCCCACTCGGCCGTCCGCTCGGCGATGACCCGCATCGCCTCCGCGTGGATCTCGCGGAAGCGGATGCCCGGCCTCACGATGGCGAACGCCGCGTCCGCCGCCTCGAGGACGGCCTCGTAGACGAGGCGCTGGACGTCCGTGAACCGGCCCGAGACGGGCAGGGTCCGCGTGATGTCGGCCGTGTAGAGACTGTCGAGCTCGATGCCGGCGTCGATCAGGATGAGGTCGCCGTCGCGCACGACGCCGTCGTTGCGGGTCCAGTGCAGCACGCAGGCGTGGTCTCCGGACGCCGCGATCGTGTCGTAGCCCACCGTGTTGCCGTCGGCCCGAGCCCGGCGGTTGAAGGTGCCCTCGACCAGACGCTCCCCACGAGGATGCGCGAGGATCTCGTCGAAGTCCGCCACGACGTCGGTGAACCCGCGGCCCGTGACCTGGACGGCCTCGCGCATCTGAGCGATCTCGTAGGCGTCCTTGACGAGACGCAGCTCGCCGAGGTCGCGGGCGAGGTCGTCGGAGGAGGCCGTGTCCGAGGCCCGGTCCGCCTCGGCGGAGGCTCGGGCGGGGGAGTCGGCCAGACGCGCGGAGTCCACGTCGTCGATCCGCCGGGTCAGCTCGGGGTCGGCCTCGCGGAGGAGGAGGGTGTCGCCGTCGACGGTGCTGACGACGGCATCGAGCTCGCCGAGGTCGCGCGTGGTGAGACCGAGGTCGGCCCCCACCTGCACCAGGGACGGCCGCGGTCCGATCCAGAACTCGCCGATCTCCGGGTTCGCGTAGAACTCGTCGGAGTCGCGCCCGGCGCTGGCCCGGAAGTACAGCGTCGCCTCGTGCCCGTCGTCGACGGGCTCGAGCACCAGCACCGAACCGGGAACGGTGTCGGATCCCCAGCCGGTGAGGTGCGAGAAGGCGGAGTGCGCCCGGAAGGGGTAGTCGCAGTCGTTGGAGCGGACCTTGGCGCGGCCCGCCGGGATCACGAGGCGCTTGCCGGGGTGCAGGGCCGACAGCGCGGCGCGCCGCGCCGCGGCGAACGGAGACTGCTCACGGGGTTCCGGCAGATCGCCGGGCCTCTCGGCCCAGTTCGACGAGATGTAGTCCTTGAAGGTGTCGGAGCCGGGGGTCGTGGAGCGGTTCGTGGTCGCGCGGGGTGCCTTCGATTCAGCCATGCCGTCCATTCTCGCGCGAACGGCCGACGTCGCGCGCGACCCCCGGCTGTCCCGGGCTCCGAACGGCGGACGAGGGGACTCAGGCCCCGGTGCGGCTGAGCTGAGCGACGACCGGTCGGTGGTCGCTGCCGGCCTCGTCGAGATCGGTCACGACCCGGAAGCCGGTGGCGAGCCAGTGGCGCGACGCCAGCACGTGGTCGATCGGCGTCCCGAGCAGCGGGCTGAGATCGGTGGGCCAGGTCCCGACTCCGCCGTTCGCCGTGCCGACGGCGGCGTCGCGGCAGGTCCCGAGCGCGCCTCCTGCCGTGCCGAGGCCCGCCATGTGGTCGATGGTCGCGTTGAAGTCGCCGGCCATGACCACGTTGCCCGAGGCGCAGGCGTCGGCCAGCACGTCGAGGCCGGCGCGCCACGGCTCCATCGCCTCGCGGAGGGGCGCGACGGGGTGGGCGGCCACGATCACGGGGGACGCCTCGTCGACGGGGGTGGCGATGATGCTGGGCATCCCCGGAGTCGTCGTGACCGAGGTGCCGTCGTCCTCCGTCGCCACGGTGTACTCGCCGAGGGCGGTCGAGACCAGCAGGGACGTCGGCTTGGCCGTGGGCACGTCGTCGTAGCTCGAAGTGAACCAGGCCATCGGCAGACCCGCGGCGTTCATCGCGTCCGAGATGGCCTTCGCGGTCTCGGCGTCCGTCTCGGGCAGGGCCACCACGTCGGCTCCCACCTCGACGGCCAGCTCGGCGACGGTCGGGGCGCCGGGAGCGCCGCCCAGCGTGTTCCAGGACAGCACGGTCACGTCGGTGTCGAGGGCGTCCGTGAAGTCGTCGCGGCCGATGCCCCTCGAGGCGAGCACGCCGGCCGACACGGCGGCGGCGACGAGTGCGAGGACGGCCACGGACGCCGTGACGGATCGGATCCGTCGGGCGAACAGACCGATGACCACGAGGACGACGGCGACGACGACGGCGACGCCCGCTCCGACGACACGGAACGACACCGCCTGGGCGGCCGGCCAGCTCCTCTGGAGGTCGAGGGCCTGGGGCCAGACGGCGATGAGCAGGACCGCAGCGGCGGCGAGCACGAGGACGAGGGCGACGAGACGACGGATCATGGCCCGACCGAGCATAGGCGACGCCGCCTACGATGAGGGGATGCCGTCACGACCGATCGACCTGCACGCCCACAGCAGCGTCTCCGACGGCACCGAGACCCCCGCCGAGCTGGTCCGCGCCGCCGTGGACGCCGGTCTCGGCGCCCTCGCCCTGACCGACCACGACTCGACGGCCGGCTGGGCCGAGGCCACGCGGGCGGTCGTCGGCACCGGTCTCCTGCTCGTCCCGGGCATGGAGCTCAGCACGAGCTTCGGCCTGAACAGCGTCCACATGCTCGGGTACCTCTTCGACCCGACGGACGCGGCGATCCTCACCGAGACCGCCCGACTGCGCGACAGCAGGCTGCACCGGGCCGAGCGCATCGTCGAGCGGATCGCCGTCGACTACGACATCACCTGGCAGGACGTCCTCGACCAGTCCACCCGAGGGGCGACCCTCGGACGGCCGCACATCGCCGACGCGCTGGTGGCCCGCGGCTTCGCACCCGATCGCAGCGCCGCCTTCGCCGGCATCCTGCACTGGCGCTCCGGGTACTACGAGCCGCACGAGGCGCCGAGCCCCCTCGTCGGCATCCGCCTGATCCGCGAGGCGGGCGGCGTGCCCGTCATCGCGCACCCGGCCACCAGAGGCCGCGAGCCGAACGTCTCCGAGAAGGGGTTCGCGTCGCTCGTCGAGGCCGGCCTGATGGGGGTCGAGATCGCGCACCGCGAGAACACGCGGGCCGGCGCCGAACGCCTGCGCGAGCTGGCCGCGAAGCACGACCTCATCGTGACGGGTTCGAGCGACTACCACGGCGAGGGCAAGCCGAACCGACTGGGCGAGAACAGCACGGACCCCGAGCAGCTCGAACGCATCGTCGCCGCCGCCACGGGGTGGGCACCGGTCGCAGGCTGACGGCAGGAGGCGCGGGTCCGGAGCCCGGTCGACCGACGGAGCGAGGCTCCCGGGTGCTCTGCGATCGCCGGTGGCGGCCCCAGACGGAGCGCGACCCCCGGGCCCGGTGGGGTCAGGGGGTCGCGCGGGTGACTCAGGAGGCCGACGGTCAGCTCTGCGCGGGGGTCTCGCCGCTGGGACGTCGGCGGCGGTTCCGGCTGCGTCGGCGGGTCTCGCCGTTCTCGCCGACGGTGTCGGCCGACGGCGCGGACTCCGCCGGAGCGGCGGACGTCGAGGGGGCCGTGCCACGACCCGAGCCGTCGCGGCCGGACGAACGGGGGGCGTCGTCCCCGCGACCGCGCGAGCGGCCGCGCGCCCCGGGGGTGCGCTCGCGCGGGGCCGAGGCGCCGCCTTCGACGGCCGCCTTCGGCGCGGAGCGCAGGCGGCCCTTCGTGCCGGCGGGGATGTCGAGATCGGTGAAGAGGTGCGGGCTCGACGAGTACGTCTCGACCGGTTCGGGCTGACCCATGTCGAGGGCGCGGTTGATCAGCGCCCACTTGTGCAGGTCGTCCCAGTCGACGAAGGTGACGGCGATCCCGGTCTTGCCCGCTCGGCCCGTCCGACCGGCGCGGTGGAGGTAGGTGTCGTGGTCGTCGGGCACGGTGTGGTTGATGACGTGCGTGACGTCGTTCACGTCGATGCCGCGGGCGGCGACGTCGGTGGCGATCAGGATGTCCTTCTTGCCCGCCTTGAACGCGGCCATGGCCCGCTCGCGCTGCTCCTGGTTGAGGTCGCCGTGCACGGCCGCGGCGTTGAACCCCCGGTCGTTGAGCTCTTCGACGAGCTTCGCGGCGGCGCGCTTCGTGCGGGTGAAGACGACCGTCTTGCCGCGGCCCTCGGACTGGAGGATGCGGGCGATGACCTCGTCCTTGTCGAGCGAGTGGGCCCGGTAGACGACGTGCTTGATGTTCGCCTGCGTCAGGCCCTCGTCGGGGTCGGTCGCGCGGATGTGGATCGGGCGGTTCATGAACCGGCGGGCCAGGGCCACGATGGGGCCGGGCATCGTCGCCGAGAACAGCATCGTGTGACGCGTCTCGGGGACCTGCTGGAAGATCTTCTCGATGTCGCTGAGGAACCCGAGGTCGAGCATCTTGTCGGCCTCGTCGAGGACGACCTCCTGCACGCCCTTCAGGTCGAGGAGGCGCTGGCCGGCCAGGTCGAGGAGGCGCCCGGGGGTGCCGACCACGATCTGGGCGCCGGCCTTCAGCTGCTCGACCTGGCCCTCGTAGGCCTTGCCGCCGTAGATGCTGACGACCTTGGTCGCGCGGTTCGAGGTGGCTACCTCGAGGTCCTCGGCGACCTGGACGCAGAGTTCGCGAGTGGGGACGACGACGAGGACCTTGACCCCGGGGGTCGGGTCGAGGCCGATGCGCTGGGCGATCGGGAGGCCGAAGCCGAGGGTCTTGCCGGTGCCCGTCTTGGCCTGGCCGATGATGTCCTGGCCGGCGAGCGCGAGCGGGATGGTCTGGGTCTGGATGGGGAACGGTTCGACGATCCCCTTCGCGGCCAGTGCGTCGACCATGTCCTGGTCGATCGAGAGGTCTGTGAAAGTCACTGTTGTTGCCCTGTCTCATATAGGGGGATGCGTCGAGTTTAGCCCGTCGCCCCGAGCGGGCCTCCGGACCCCGTAAGCTGTCGGCGTGGTGTCATGGATGGGCCGAGGGTCGAAGCGCGTCGTTCCCTCGTTGCAGTGGCCGCGTCCGTCGTCCAGGCAGCTCCCCGTCAACCGGGTCGAGCTGGGGGCCTTCACCCCCGACCTCGAGGTCTACCTCGGTCAGGCCGCCTATCTCCAGCTCGCGCTCTCCGAGGCGCTCGGTCGCGCCACCGAAGCGGCTCCCTCGGTCCGTGCGCAGGCGGTCACGGCGCGAGTCGCCGGTGCCACGCTCGACCGCCATCGCGGCCTCACCGCGGAGATCGAGCGATCCGGTGGTGATCCCGCGGCGTCGATGGAGCCCCATGTCGCCGCCATCGACGAATTCCGTCGTCGCACGACCGGTTCGACGTGGCACGAGACGATGCTCGCGCACCACGTCTGCGCCGGGCTCCTCGACGACGTCTTCGTCCGACTCGCGGCCGGCCTCTCGGCGGATCATCGCGACCGCATCGTCAGCGTCCTCGAGGCGGGGGACGACGCGGAGACCGTCGCGGAGATCCTGTCGGCGTCGATCGAGGCCGACCCCCGGCTGGCGTCCCGACTGGCCCTCTGGGGCCGGCGGCTGGTCGGCGACACGCTTCTGGTCGCGCGGGCGGCGATCTCGGCTTCGCACGAGTCCGCCGACGACGAGCGCCTCGAGCCCGTCTTCACCGAGCTCATCGCGGCGCACACCCGGCGGATGGACGCCCTCGGCCTGACGGCCTGAACCTCCGACGGCCGCCTTCGACGAGGGCTCGCCGTCGACCGGTCACGGCCTCAGGCCATGAGTCGGGCGACCAGCCCGTCGTCATGGGCGAGACGCGACTTCGCGGTGACCCGGCAGACGACTGCGGCGACGACGGCGGGCACGACCAGGGACACGACCCAGATCCACCCGCCGTCGGCGGGCCAGCCGAGCCAGGTCAGGGCCTCCCAGAGGACCGCCGCCGACGCGGCACCCACCGCGGGGGACAGGAGCGCACCGCGTGTGCGGCGGCCGGGCAGGGCGAGATGGGCGATCACGCCCAGGATCGCCCCGCCCAGCACGATGAAGAGGAGCTCCATGCTCAGCTGACGAAGCCGACCCGGCGGTTCTCCTCCGAGCCGACCTCGACGTAGGCGAGGGACGCGGTGGGAACGAGGTAGGTCTTGCCCTTCGAGTCGGCGAGGGTCACGTACGACTTGCCGCCGTCGAGAGCGTCGGCGACGACCTTCTCGACCTCGGTCGCGCTCTGCGACGTCTCGAAGCTGATCTCACGGGGGCTGTTGGTGATGCCGATTCTGATGTCCACGACGTCACGATATCCGACCCCGCCGAACGTGGGCGGCACGTTCACTGTCGGCGCAAGCCAGTAGCGTCGGAGTCATGGCGACGACAGGCTTCCGACCTCCGGGCGACACGCGGCGCGGGACGCGCCCGGCTCGTCTCGACGAGTCGCAGGCCCGGGTCGTCGGCCTGCCCGACGGTGTCTCCGCTGCCGTGATCGGCGCACCGGGCACCGGCAAGACGACGACTCTGATCGAGACCGTCGTCGACCGGGTCGAAGGGCGCGGCCAGGGGCCCCGCTCGGTGCTGGTGCTGACTCCCGCGCGATCGACCGCCACGCGCCTCCGCGACGTCATCGCCGCTCGCCTCGGTGTGCCGACGCCCGGTCCGATGGCCCGGACGGTCTCGTCGCTCGCGTTCGACGTGGTCGGCCACTCGGCCCTGCTGGCCGGAGCCGAGCCGCCGACGCTGCTCACCGGCGGCGATCAGGACATCATCGTCCGCGAGCTGCTCGAGGGACACGAGACCGACGGCACGGGTCCGCGCTGGCCCGAGCACCTCGGGCCGCAGGTCCGCCGACTCCGCGGCTTCCGGACGGAGCTCCGCGAGATGTTCATGCGATCGACCGAGCAGGGGGTCTCGCCCGTCGATCTGCGCTCGCTCGCCGCATCCCGCGACCGACCCGAATGGGCGGCGGTCGGCGACCTGCTCGACGAGTACCGCCGTGTGGTCGACGGTCTCCCGGGGCGGCATCTCGACTCCGCCGAGCTCGTCGACTACGCGGTGGCCGCCCTCGACCGCGGAGAGACGGCCCCCGTCGTCGACGGTCTCGGGCTCGTCCTGGTGGACGACGCGCACGAGGCGACGGAATCCACCGTGTCGCTCCTGCGGGCCCTGGTCCGCCGAGGGGTCGCCGTGATCGCCTTCGGCGACCCGGATCTCTCGACGAACGCGTTCCGGGGCGGCAGCCCCGACGTGCTCGGCCGGCTCGGCGCGCGGCTCGGGCTCGACGACGTCGAGACGATCTTCCTGTCCACCGCGCACCGGCACGATCCGGCCCTCCGCGATCTCGTGTCGCGCATCACGGCGCGGATCGGCACGGCCGGCGCGGGCCGACAGCACGCGGCGGTCGCGGGTGCGCCGCCGGCCGGGTCCGAGGGGGCCCCTCCGATCCTCACCGTGCGGGCCGACAGCCCAGCCCACGAGATCTCCTCCGTCGCGCGGGTGCTGCGCGAGCACCACCTCGTCCGGGGCATCCCGTGGGCCCGCATGATGGTCGTCGTGCGGAGCGGCGGCCAGGTCGCCAGCGTCGCGCGAGGCCTGCAGTCGGCCGAGGTGCCCACCCGCACCTCCATCGCCGGTCGAGCCGTGCGAGACGAGCATGCGGCCCGCCACCTCCTCATCGCCGCGTCCGTGGCCGTCGGCCGCGATGCGCTCACCCCCGACAACGTCGCCGAGCTCCTCACGGGGCCCCTCGCCGGGCTCGACGCGCTCGCCGTCCGTCGCCTCCGCCTCGCGCTCCGGGCCGACGAGCTGGGTGCCGGGGGATCCCGCTCGGCCGACGCCCTGCTCGTGGAGGCCCTGGAGGGCCCGGGTCGGTTCGTCACCATCGACTCGCGGTTCGCCGCTCGCGCCGGACGATTCGCCGACAGCCTCGACGCCGCGAGGCGTGCGGCGGCAGGGGGAGCCAGCATCGAGGAGGTCTTCTGGGGTCTGTGGGAGCGCAGCGGTCTTGCCGCGCAATGGTCGGCGCAGTCCGCGGGCCGCGGCATCGTGGCCGCCGAGGCGGACCGGCATCTCGACGGCGTCGTCGCCCTCTTCACGGCGGCCAAGCGCTTCGTCGAACGGACCCCCGAGGCCGACGCGATCGGCTTCCTCGACTCGCTGCTCGGAGCCGAGGTGCCCGACGACACCCTGTCGCCCCAGACCTCCACCGAGTCCGTGCTCGTCTGCTCGCCGTCCGGCGCCGTCGGTCTCGAGGTCGACGTGGTCGTGGCCGCCCGTCTGCAGGACGGCGTCTGGCCGAACCTCCGCCTCCGCGGGGCCCTCCTCGGGCCGGACGAGCTCGTCGACGCGTCGCACGAGATCCCCGCTCCCGCCTCCGCCCTCGACGAGCGCGCCGCCGTGCTCTCCGACGAGCTGCGGATGTTCGCGCTCACGGTGTCGCGAGCGACCAGGCAGGTCGTCCTCTCCTGCACCGAGAGCGACGACGAGGGGCCCTCCGTCTTCCATCGGCTGCTGCCGACGGGCACCCCGACCGCGCCCGCGGGGCACCCGCTGTCGTTGAGGGGGCTCGTCGGGCATCTCCGTCATGCGCTCGTCGAGTCTCCCCGGGGCGCTCGCGCCGAGGCGGCGACGGTCGGTCTCGCCCGGCTGGCCGAGGCGGGGGTCGCCGGTGCCGACCCCGTCGAGTGGTACGGCCTCGCCGAGCCGACCACCACGTCGCCCCTCGCCGACCTCACCGACCCCGAGGTGCACGTGCCCGTCTCGCCCTCCCAGCTCGGCTCCTTCGAGGAGTGCCCTCTGCACTGGTTCGTCGACCGCTTCGGCGGCTCCGCCCCGAACTCCGCCATGGGACTCGGGACCGTCCTGCACGATGTGATGGAGCACGCCGTCGACAGCGACGTCGAGTCGCTCTGGGCCGCGGTCGAGTCCCGGTGGAGCGAGCTCGAGTTCGAGGCCCCGTGGATCGGGGAGTCCGAGAAGCGTCGGGCACGGGACATGACCGAGAGCCTGGCCTCGTACCTCCGCGACTTCGAGACGAGCGGCGCCGAACTGATCGGGGCCGAGTCCACCTTCGAGCTGGACATCGGCGTCGCCCGCCTCCGGGGCGCGATCGACCGCGTGGAGCGCACCCGCGACGGCGCCGCCGTGATCGTCGATCTGAAGACCGGCCGATCGGCCCCGACCTCGGCGGCCGCGGTCGCCGAGCACCCTCAGCTGGGCAGCTACCAGGTCGCGCTCGCCGACGGGGCCATCGAGTCGGTGCCGCCGGGCACGCCGCCCGGCGGGGCGAAGCTCGTCATCGTGTCATCCGGCGTCCGCGGCAAGCCGTACCGGGAGCCCACCCAGGCTCCCTTCGACGCCGAGACGCTGCAGGGGTTCCGTGATCGCGTCCGCACGGCGGCCGAGAGGATGGTGGGGCCGGTGTTCCTGGCGCGACTCGACGACCACTGCACCGGGAGGCACGGCGGGCCGTGCCGCATCCACATCGTCGGAGAGGTGAGCTCGTGACCGCGTCGACCCGCGCCTCCTCGGATCCCTCCGCGTCGTCCGCGCCCGGGTTGTCCGCTCTCCAGCTCGCCGACGTCCTCGAGCTGCCGCCGCCGACCCCCGAGCAGCAGTCGGTGATCGAGGCGCCTCTCACGCCGGCTCTCGTGGTCGCGGGTGCCGGCAGCGGTAAGACCGAGACCATGGCCAATCGCGTCGTGTGGCTTCTCGCGAACCGGCACGTCCGGGTGTCGGAGGTGCTCGGCCTCACCTTCACCCGCAAGGCCGCGGGCGAGCTCGGCGAGCGGATCGAGCGGCGGATCGCGCAGCTCGAGGCGGCCGGTCTGCTCGGCGACGCCCTCGACCCGTTCGATCTGCCGACGGTGTCGACCTACAACGCCTTCGCCAACGGGATCTTCCGCGACAACGCCCTCCGGGTCGGTCGTGAGAGCGAGTCGCAGGTGCTCGGCGACGCCTCGGCCTGGCAGCTCGCCCGGTCCCTCGTCGTCTCGAGCCGCGACGAGCGTCTCGCCGGTCTCGCTCGGAGCGTCGACTCGATCACCGAGGCCGTCCTGCGACTGAGCCACGCACTCAGCGAGAACGTCACGGCGGCGGCCCCCGTGGCCGCTCTCGCGGATCGGTTCCTCGATCTCGCCGGTCTGCCCTCCACCAAGGGCAGCGACTACCGATCGGTGACCGACGCCGTGGCCGCGGTGTCGGCGCTCCCGCCGCTGCTGGTCCTGGCGGAGGCCTTCGCCGACGAGAAGACGCGACGCGGGTTCGTCGAGTACTCGGACCAGGTCGCTCTCGCCCTCGAGGTCTGCGAGACGGCCCCCGACGTCGTGGCCGAGCTCAGACAGCGCTTCCGCGTGGTGCTGCTCGACGAGTACCAGGACACCAGCGTCGTGCAGACCCGGCTGCTGGCGCGTCTGTTCCGGGGAACGGGCGTGATGGCCGTCGGCGACCCCCATCAGTCCATCTACGGGTTCCGGGGTGCGAGCGCCGCCAACCTCGGTCGCTTCCCCGTCGACTTCGAGGCGCCGGCCGGCAGCCGGTTCAGCCTGTCGACCAGCTGGCGGAACGCGTCGACCGTGCTCGATGCCGCGAACCGCGTGGTGGCCGACCTGACGGCGACCGGCGACGAGGCGGTGGGGGTCCTGCGACCACGACCCGCGGCGCCGCCCGGTCACGTCGAGGTCGCCTACGACCAGACCCTGCCCGACGAGGCCGCGCGCGTGGCCGACTGGTTCGCCGACCGGCTGTCCGTTCCGGTGCTCGTCGACGGCCGACCGGCGCAGCGCACGGCGGCTCTGCTCTTCCGATCCAAGAAGACGATGCCGGTCTTCGTCGAGGCGCTCGCTGCGCGAGGGGTCCCGTACCACGTGCTCGGGGTCGGGGGTCTGCTCCAGCGGCCCGAGGTCGTCGATCTCGTGGCGTGCCTCCGGGTGCTGCACGACCCGTCCGCGGGGTCCGAGCTGATCCGGTTGATGGTCGGCGCGCGCTGGCGGGTGGGTGTGCACGACGTCGCGGCCCTCCGCGGCGTCTCGTCGTGGCTCTTCTCGCACGACCACGCGCAGCAGGCGCTCTCCGACGAGGTCGCCGCGGGCTTCCGCGCGTCGGTCGCCGTCGGCGAGCACGGCTCGATCGTCGACGCGCTCGACTTCGTCACCACGGCGCCGCCGACCCACCGGCAGCTCGGCGCCTTCAGCCCCGAGGGTCTCGTGAGGCTCCGCCGACTCGGTGCGCAGTTGGCGTTCCTCCGCGGGCGGACGGGGCTCGACCTCGTCGACCTCGTCACCCTGGTGCAGCAGGAGATGCTGCTCGACGTCGAGGTCGCCGCCGCGACCGGCGCCGGGTCGGGCGGGGCCTGGCTCCAGGCCTTCGACGACGAGCTCTCCGGCTACGTCGCCACGGACGAGAACGCGTCGCTCGGCGGCTTCCTCTCGTGGCTCACGGCCGCCGAACGTCGGGACGACATGGGCCCGCGATCCGAGGCCGGCGAGCGCGGGACGGTGCAGCTGCTGACCGTGCACGGCTCGAAGGGGCTCGAATGGGACGTCGTCGGCGTTCCGAGGCTCGTCGACGGCGAGTTCCCCGGCACGTCACGCGCCGGCGTCGGCTGGCTCGGCTTCGGCGAGCTGCCCTACGAGTTCCGCGGCGACGCGGCCGAGCTGCCCGAACTGGCGTGGCGCGGGGTCGACGACCAGAAGGACTTCGACCGGCGCCTGGCCGAGTTCAAGGCCGAACTGGTCGCCCGTCACGAGGGCGAGGAGCGTCGTCTGGCCTACGTGGCCTTCACCCGGGCCAAAGACGAGCTGCTGCTGTCGGGCTCGTTCTGGTCGTCGACCGTCAAGCCGCGTCGTCCGAGCCGGTATCTCGTCGATCTGGTCGACGCGGGTCTCGTCGACCCCTCCCGGGTGCCCGACGGGCCCGACGACGACGCGAACCCCCTCGCCGACGAGTCTCGCGAGCTCCCGTGGCCGGGTGACCCTCTGGGCGCTCGCCGCGGTGCGGTCGAGCACGCAGCCGCGCGCGTCTCGCGTCTGATCGCCGATCGGCGAGAGCACCCAGGAGGCGCGGGGCAGGACGGCGGCGAGGCCCCCGCCCCGCAGACGCCCCTCTTCTGGGCGGCCGACATCGATCTGCTCCTGCTCGAGCGCGACGCGGCGCGCGAGCGGGCGGGGCTGCTCGATCTGCCGCAGCGCATCCCCGCCTCCCGCTTCAAGGACTACGTCGACGACCCGGCGGCCGTCGCGGCGGCCCTGCGGCGTCCACTCCCCGAGCGGCCGTACCGGGCCACGAGGCTGGGCACGCTGTTCCACGAGTGGGTCGAGTCGCGCTACCGTCCGACCGGGCGCGTCGAGATGCTCGACGCCTTCGCCGCCGAGACCGATCAGGACGACGAGCGGATCGGCGGCACCAGGGGGGTCGTCGACCCGGACGACGCGCGCCGGCTGGTGGAGCTCCAGGCGACGTTCGAGCGTTCGGAGTGGGCGGGCCTCGACCCGGTGGACGTCGAGCTCGAGGTGCATCTGCCCCTCGGCGGCCGGACGATCATCTGCAAGATCGACGCCGTCTTCGCTCGGGGCGATCGCTTCGAGGTCGTCGACTGGAAGACGGGTCGTTCACCCGCCGACGCCGACGACCTCGAGCTCAAGCAGCTGCAACTGGCGCTGTATCGAGAGGCCTACGCCTCGTATCGGGGCATCGACGCCGACGGCATCGACGCCGCGTTCTACTTCGTCGCGGACGATCACGTGCTCCGGCCGGAGCACGTGGCCGACCGCGACGAGCTGCTCGGGCTCTGGACCCGGGTCGAAGAGGGGGCGGGCGGCTAGCTGTGGCGTCGTTCGGTGGACGAGAGCAGCTTCTCGACGCCGTCGATGTCGAGCGCAGCCGTCTGACCGGCGCCGATGGCTCCGCTGCGGTCGAGCTGGAGCGAGTCGACCAGGCTGCCCATCAGCTCGACGGCGTCGTCGACGACCTCGGTGCTCTTCGTGCTCGTGCCGTGCAGGAGCCACTTCGCCAGCTCGAGCTCGTGATAGAGGGTCGCCCGGTGCCGCAGCTGATGGTCGCTCGAACCGCGCGCGGTGTTGTACGCCTCGAAGGCGTCGTCGACCGCCGACGGCGTGCCGAGGAGCCAGGCGAGGTCGCGGGCCGGGTCGCCGACGTGCAGATCGTGCCAGCCGAGCACGCCGGTGACCTCCGAGCCCGTGACGAGGATCGACCCGGCGTCGAGCGAGCCGTTGACGACCGTGGGCTGGAACTGCCAGAGCAGGTGATCCTGGATCGCCGCCTCCCAGCGCTCCAGCAGAGCGGCGGGCAGCAGGCGCGTCGATGCGGCCCGGTCGACCAGCGACGCGGTCGAGCGCATCGCCTCGAACGGCGTGTGGCTCGTCAGGCCCGCGTCCGTGACGAAGCTCGTGGGCAGCGAGTGGATCGCGGCGACGCCGCGTCCGACGACCGGGGGGAGACCCGAGTCGGGGGTGACCCGCGACGCCGGGAGGTGCTCGCCGGGGATGAAGTCGTAGACGATGCCGCGGGTGCGGCCGAGCGGCGCCTGGCCGCGGTACTGGGGCACCGCGAAGGGCAGACGCCCGCGGACGCCGGCGCTGAGGGCGCGCAGGGCCACGAGGTCGGCGGACTGGCGCGCCTCGGCGCGCTGCGTGCGCGGCACGCGGATGATCCAGTGCTCGCCGAGCCGCCCGGTGAGCAGGGCGGAGTCGTAGTCGCCGTCGGTCGACGAGCCGTGCTGCGCGGCCGCGGAGACGTCCAGGTCGGCGACGGCCGCCGTGGCCAACGCGGCTAGAGTGAGATGAGATCTGGCCATGTCCTCAGGGTAGGCCGCTCGGCGTGGTGCCTCGTCGTTCGCCACGCTGTCAAACCGTAGTGATTGGTCGTTCCATGTCCTCGCCCCTGACGGACCGCCTCCCGCTCGCGCGTCACCAGGTCGATCGCGACTACCTGACGCGGGACCGCGCCGACGTCGTCTCCGAGCTCCTCGCCTCCGACGACACGCGGGTGCTCCCGCTGTGGCGCGGGCGCACGCTCATGGCCTCGTCCGACCGGCTCGCGCTGCTCCCGGCCCGAGCCGTCCCGCAGGCCGACGACTACGTCTATCTCGGGCTGTCGCAGGCCGTCGACGAGGCGGAGCCGGTGGGCACCCCGCTCGTGGCCGCTCTCCTGAGCGACGAGCAGGCCCGGACCCTCGAGCCCGACGAGTCCGCCTGGGGCGGCCTGCGGGCGTTCGGCAGCGTCCTCAGCGCTCGCGACGCCGGCCTCGCCGTCGAGGCGGTCGCCGTCGCCAACTGGCACGACTCCCACCGATTCTCACCACGCAGCGGTCGCGCCCTCGTGAGCGACAAGGCCGGCTGGGTCCGTCGCGACCCCGAGAACGGACACGAGGTCTTCCCGCGGACCGACCCCGCGATCATCGTCGCCGTCACGGACGCCGACGACCGGCTCCTCCTGGGCTCGAACGCCCTCTGGGAGAACAACCGCTACTCGCTGCTCGCGGGCTTCGTCGAGCCGGGCGAGTCGCTCGAGCAGGCGGTGCAGCGGGAGATCTTCGAGGAGTCCGGGGTCAAGGTCGTCGACCCGGTCTACCTGGGGTCGCAGCCCTGGCCGTTCCCCGCCAGTCTCATGCTCGGGTTCCGCGCCCGGGTGGACGCCGACGACCCGGGCGTGCTCGAGCCCGACGGCGCCGAGATCCTCGAGCTCCGCTGGTTCAGCCGCGCCGAGCTGGCCGCCAGCCTCGACGACGTGATCCTCCCCGGTCGGACCTCGATCGCCCGCGCCATCATCGAGGACTGGTTCGGCGGCGAGATCGACCAGTGACCGAGGCCGCCGAACTCATCGCCGGGCTCGACGAGCAGCAGCGCGAGGCGGCACGTCGACTGCTCGGGCCGGTCTGCCTCCTCGCGGGCGCCGGAACGGGCAAGACGCGGGCCATCACCCATCGCATCGCCTACGGGGTCGCCACCGGCGTCTACGCGCCCAGCAGGGTCATGGCGCTCACCTTCACGTCCCGGGCGGCGGCCGAGCTGCGGGGGCGCCTGAGGGCGCTGGGCGCCGGGGGGGTCTCCGCGCGGACCTTCCATGCGTCGGCCCTCTCGCAGCTGTCGTACTTCTGGCCGCAGACCATGGGCGGTCAGATGCCGCGGCTGGTCGACGGCAAGGGCAAGCTGATCGCGCATGCGGCCGAGCGCCTCGGTCTGAAGCTCGACACGGCGTCCCTCCGCGACATGGCCGGCGAGATCGAGTGGCGGAAGGTCTCGCGGCTGACGCTCGAGTCGTACGCCGCCGCCCTGCCGCAGCGGTCGCTGCCGCAGAACGTCAGCCCCGAACGCGCGGTCGATCTGCACGCCGCCTACGAGGACATCAAGGACGAACGCCGCCAGCTCGACTTCGAGGACGTCCTCCTCGCCACGGTCGGCATGCTCCAGCTGGAGGCGCGGGTCGCCCAGCAGGTCCGCGAGCAGTACCGCTTCTTCGTCGTCGACGAGTACCAGGACGTCTCGCCCCTCCAGCAGGAGCTCCTCGAGCTGTGGCTCGGCGATCGGAACGACCTCTGCGTCGTCGGAGACGCGAGTCAGACGATCTACTCGTTCGCCGGGGCGTCGGCCGACTACCTCCTCGGCTTCGGGTCGCGTTACGACGACGCGACGGTGGTCCGGCTCGAGCAGAACTACCGGTCGTCGCGTCAGATCGTCGACACGGCGAATCAGCTGATGCGCGGTCGTCCCGGGGCGCTGCACCTCCATCCCGCCGTCGAGACGACCGGCCCCGTGCCCCCCGTCATCGAGTACCCGAGCGACTCCGCCGAGGCGCGGGGCGTGGCGCAGACCATCGCCGACGAGATCAGGTCGGGCGTCGCCCCGGAGGAGATCGCCGTGCTCTATCGGGTCAACGTGCAGGCCGCGCTGATCGAACGGGCCCTGGCGGACGTGGGCGTCTCGACCCGCATCCACGGTGCGACGAGGTTCTTCGAGCTGCGCGAGGTCAAGGAGGCGCTGATGATGTTGAAGGGCGCCGCGATCAGCATCGTCGGCGAGCCGCTCTTCAAGACCGTCAGCGACGTCCTCCGGTCGCTCGGCTGGACTCAGGAGGCCCCCGAGCAGCGCGGTGCCGTCCGTGATCGCTGGGAGTCCCTGAACGCCCTGATGGGTCTCGCGGAGGCCTCGCCCGCCGGAACGACGCTCCGGCAGTTCGTCGACGAGCTCATGGCGCGTCAGGCGGGTCAGCACGAGCCGACCATGCCGTCGGTCACCCTGGCGACCCTGCACTCGGCCAAGGGCCTCGAGTGGCGGAGCGTCTACCTCGTCGGTCTCAGCGAGGGGCTGGTGCCCATCAGCTACGCCCAGGGTCCCGAAGCCGTCGACGAGGAGCGCCGTCTGCTGTACGTCGGCGTCACCCGCGCTCGAGAACGTCTCCGTCTCTCGTGGAGTCAGAGCGGGCAGGGCCGAGGAGGCGCGCGTCAGCCGAGCAGGTTCCTGGCAGAGCTGCGCATCCGCAGTCGGGATGGGGTCGACTCCGCCCCTGCGTGACGGCCCCGCTCTCGAGATCGATCCGCGTGACCAGCGCTGCGTGGTCCGGGTCGGCTTCGCGCCGACTCGAGATGACGCTCGCCGCGTCGAGGAGTCGGCGCACGGCGACGGTGGCGGATTCTCGGATGACGAGGGGGCGGGGGATCACGACGGGTCGTCCGCTGAGCTGACCGGCGATGGCCGGCCATGCGGCGTCGACGTCGCCCGCGGTCAGATGCAGGCACCGCGAGCACGCGGTGCGCCCCGGGATGACGAGGGGGCCGATCCGTACCGAGCGATCGCCCGTCCTGACGAGGAGGTGGCTGAGGTCGTCTCGGACCCACGAGGACGCGGTGACGGGGTCGAGGGCCAGGCCGCCGACGAGGAGGCCCAGGACCGGCGCACCGGGAGCCGCGGCTCGCCTCGCCGGAAGGGGGTCGGCGGCGAGGCGGACGGGGACGCCCTCGGCCTGGAGGAGCCTCCCGGCGTCGTCGGCGATCGGGCCGGCGCCGTGGAGGAGGACGGAGAGCGCCGGCTGGCCCTCGGTCGGTCGAGGATCGAGGGCGGGCTCGAGCCGCGCGACGAGACGATCAGCCGACCCCCGCTCACCGCCGATCTGCGCCAGGATCGCGCCCACCCCGCCATCTCCGAGCCCGGCGGCCACCGCCCAGACGAATCTCTCGTCGAACGCGCTCACCTCGTGCAGGACGACGTAGGCCCGTTCGACCCCGATCTGCACGGTCGACGGGTCACGCCAGACGAGGGTGGTGTGGGGGAGGAACCGGAGTGGGCGGGGCATCCGACGATCATCGTCGCCGTGAGGGAGGCGCCGACGGTTCTCCACAGGGGCCCGAGCGCGGGCGCCCGGTCAGCGCTCGGTGGAGGACCCGGGCTCGTCGGCCGATCCGTCGTCCGCCTCGCGGGGGCGTCCGTCGGACGTGTCGTTCAGGAGATCCTCGATCGCACGATCGACGTCGTCGAGCTGGGGCTCGGTGGCGGTCAGCCGGGCGACGAGGGCCTGAGGATCGTCGATGTCGGCGCTCGTGGGGACGATGTCGGGGTGCGACCAGAGGGAGTCGCGCTCCTCCGCGCCGACGGCGTCCGTGACGGTCGCCCAGAGGGCCGCGGCCTCGCGGAGCCGCCGGGGGCGGAGCTCGAGCCCGACCAGGGTCGAGAAGGCCGACTCCGCGGGTCCGCCGGCGGCGCGCCGTCGGCGGACGGTCTCGGCGATCGCCCCGGACTTCGGCAGTCGCACGGTCGCCGCCGCGGTGACGACGTCCACCCATCCCTCGATCAGGGCGAGCGTCGTCTCGAGGCGGGCGAGGGCCGCGAGCTGCTCGTCCGACTTCGGCGGGATGAGCGCTCCGCTGGCCATGGCGTCGCGCAGCTCGTCCGGGCTGGAGGGATCGAAGTCGACCGCCAGCGCCTCGAGGCGCTCCGTGTCGATGCTGATGCCCTGCGCGAACTCGCGGATCGACGAGATGAGGTGCAGCCTGAGCCAGCGCGCATGGCGGAAGAGACGCGCGTGAGCGAGCTCGCGGACCGCCAGGTAGATCTGGATCTGGTCGGGCTCGATGTCGAGTCCCTCGCCGAATGCGGCGACGTTCTGGGGGAGGAGCGCGGCCTGCTGCTCGTCGAGCAGCGGGATGCCGACGTCGCCCCCGGAGACCACCTCGCGCGAGAGCTGGCCGACGACCTGGCCGAGCTGCATGGCGAACAGGGTCCCGCCGACGCTGCGCATGACCTGGCTCGCGCCGGCCAGCAGAGACTGCATCTCCTCCGGGGCCTGGTCCTTCAGGACGCCCGTCAGCGAGTCCGCGATGGACGTGGCGACGGGCTCCGCGAGCTGGCTCCAGACCGGCATCGTGAGGCGCGACCACTCGGCGCGGGTGACGAGCCGGGGCGCGACCGTGAGCTCCGAGACGAAGGTGACGTCGTCGAGCCAGAGGGCGGCCACATGGAAGGCCTGCTCGAGGGCGGCCCGTTCGGCGGGCGGCGTCGTCACGGCGGACTGCGTACCGGCCGCGACGGCCTGCTCGGTCGCGACCTTCCAGTCGATGCCGTCGCCGCTGCTGTCCACGGCGTTCTGCAGCTGGCTCATGAGGCGTGCGATGAACGCGGGGTCGTCGGGCAGCCCGGCCACACCGGCCAGCTGCGCGGGGTCGATCTCGGAGTCGCCGGACAGGAACTGGCGCAGCATGTCGCGGAACTCGTCTTCCGGCTCGCGCTGCGAATCATCGGTCATACGAACTACGCTAACTGCTGGCCACGGGAACAGCCGGGAAAACGCCCTCCGCCCCAGCCTCCCCGCTCCGCCCGTGGCGAACATCGAAAGGACCGTCGTGGCCTTCTTCACGCCCCCGACCCGCGCCTCCCTCTCCTCTCGTCGACCCGGCCGGGTCGGCTGGTCGCTGCTCGGCGTCGCGCTGGCCTCGGGGCTCGTGCTCACGTTCCTGCCGTCCCCCTATCTGATCGAGCAGCCCGGTCCGGTCTTCGACACGCTCGGCAGCGCCGAGTACGAGGGGGCGGAGCAGCCGCTCATCACCGTCTCCGGCGCCGAGACGTATCCGACGGCGGGGACCCTCGACCTCCTCACGGTGAGCGTCCAGGGCAACGAGTCCGTCCGTCCGTCGTGGGTCGAGGTCGTCTCGGCGTGGTTCGACCCGAGCCGGGCCGTCGTCCCGGTCGAGGCCATCTACCCGTCGGGCGTCACGAACGAGCAGGTCGACGAGCAGAACACCGTCGACATGCAGAACTCGCAGAAGTCCGCCATCGCCGCCGCGATGATCCACGACGGGTACTCGGTGCCGAGCACCGTCACCATCAGCCAGGTCTCGCCCGGGGGCCCGGCCGAGGACGTGCTGGAGGAGGGCGACGTCGTGACGAGCGTCAACGGCACGAGCCTCGAGACGGACGGCGACGTCGACACGCTGCGCCGGCTCGTCGCCGAGAACGGCGTCGATCAGCCGGCCGTCGTCGTCGTCGAGCGCGACGGGTCGTCCCTCACCACCGAGGTGACCCCCCAGGAGGTGCAGCGCACGGCCCTGCTCGGGGTGGGCGTCAGCGTCGACTACGACTTCCCCTTCGACGTGACCCTGAAGCTCGATCAGGTGGGGGGCCCGAGCGCCGGCATGATGTTCGCGCTCGGCATCATCGACAAGACGACGCCGGGCGAGCTCAACGGCGGCGAGCAGGTGGCCGGCACCGGGACCATCACCGCCTCCGGTCAGGTCGGCCCGATCGGCGGCATCCGGCAGAAGCTGTACGGCGCCCGCGACGCCGGGGCGGCCGTGTTCCTCGCCCCCGTCGACAACTGCGACGAGGTCGTGGGCAACGTCCCGGCGGGTCTGGACGTCTACGCCGTGACGACGCTCGACGACGCGGTGACCGCGCTCGAGACCGTCGCGGACGACGGGGACACCTCGGCTCTGCCCACCTGCACCGCCGACTGAGGGCCGGCGTCCAGCCGGGGCATAGGTACCCCGGGCAGGGTGGAACGGTCAGGTGCGGCCCGTAGGATGGCCCCTCCACGTACCCCTATGCCAGGAGCACACCCTTGACGTCACCTGCATCGTCGCGATCCGCACGACGTTCGCCCCGATTGCCCGTCCTGGTCACGGTGGCGATCCTCGCCGCCCTGGTCATCGCCTTCTTCATCTTCTCGTCGCTCCTGACGGACTTCCTGTGGTTCAAGCAGCTCGGGTTCGCGAACGTCCTGACGACCCAGTGGATCGCATCGGCGGTGATGTTCTTCATCGGATTCCTGGCCATGGCCGTCCCGGTCTACGTCAGCATCGACATCGCCTTCCGGTTCCGCCCGGTCTACGCCAAGCTCAACTCGCAGCTCGACCGTTACCAGCAGGTCATCGAGCCGCTCCGCCGGGTCGTGGTGCTGGGCGTGCCCATCGTCCTCGGCCTCTTCGCAGGCATCGCGTCGTCCACCAGCTGGCAGGTGGCCCTCCAGTGGCTGAACCGCACGCCGTTCGGCACGACGGATCCGAAGTTCGGGCTCGACGTCGGCTTCTACGTCTTCTCGCTGCCCTTCTATCAGGGCGTGGTCGGCTTCGCCTCGGCGGTCGTCCTCATCTCCGGGCTCGCCGCCGTGGCCACCAGCTACCTCTACGGGGCCCTGCGGTTCACGGGTCGTGAGGTTCGCATCTCGAAGGTGGCGCGCATCCAGCTCGCGATCACCGCGGCGGTCTACCTCCTGCTGCAGGGCGTCAGCCTGTGGCTCGACCAGTACGCCACGCTCACCCAGGGCGCCAACAAGCTCCTGACCGGCGTCACGTACGCCGACGACGCCGCGGGCATCCCCGGCAAGCAGATCCTCGCGCTGGCCGCGGCGATCGTCGCCGTGCTCTTCATCGTCACCGCGATCATCGGTCGCTGGCGGCTCCCGGTCATCGGCACGGCGGCCCTCATCATCGCGAGCATCATCGTCGGCGGCATCTACCCGTGGATCGTCCAGCGGTTCCAGGTCGAGCCCAGCGAGCGGACGGTCGAGGCGCCGTTCATCGAGAACAACATCGACGCGACCCGCGAGGCCTACGGCGTCGCCGACGTCGAAGAAGAGACGTACGACGCGCAGTCCGACGCTGAGGCCGGTGCGCTGGCCGGCGACGCCGTGACGACCGCGAACATCCGCATCATCGACCCCGCGCTCGTGACCGACGCCTTCGCCCAGCTGCAGCAGTATCGCCAGTACTACAGCTTCCCCGAGCAGCTCTCGGTCGACCGCTACACGATCGACGGCAACACCCAGGACACCGTCATCGCCGTCCGCGAGCTCAACACGGATCAGCTCGGCGCCTCGGCGACCCCCTACAACACGACCTTCGTGTACACCCACGGCTACGGAGTGGTGGCGGCCTACGGCAACCAGCGCTCGGCCGACGGTCAGCCCGTGTTCCTCGAGTCGGGCATCCCCGTCACCGGTGCGCTGGGTGACGCCGACGAGTACGAGCCGCGCATCTACTTCGGTCAGGAGTCCCCGGCCTACTCGATCGTCGGCGGGAACGGCGAGAACGACATCGAGCTCGACTACCCGTCGGGCAGCAACGACAACGGCACGAACCAGACGACCACCTTCGAGGGCGACGGCGGGCCCACGCTCGACAACCCGTTCAAGAAGCTGATCTACGCCATCAAGTTCCAGTCGGAGCAGATCTTCCTGTCGGACGCCGTCAACGACGAGTCGCAGATCCTCTACGACCGCGACCCGTCCGAGCGCGTCCAGAAGGTCGCGCCGTACCTGACCATCGACAGCGCGCCGTACCCGGCGGTCGTCGACGGCAAGGTCGTCTGGATCGTCGACGGCTACACGACGACCCGCAACTACCCCTACTCGAAGCCGCAGGCGCTCAGCGACGCCATCGCCGACACCTACACGGAGCGTCCGACCTACGCCTCGAACGAGATCAACTACATCCGCAACTCGGTCAAGGCGACCGTCGACGCCTACGACGGCTCGGTGAACCTCTACGCCTGGGACACCGAGGACCCGATGCTCAAGACGTGGCAGAAGATCTTCCCCTCGACGCTGACGCCGCTCTCCGAGATGTCCGTCGATCTCATGCAGCACGTCCGCTACCCGCAGGACATGTTCAAGGTGCAGCGCGCCATCCTCGGCACGTACCACGTCACCGACTCCGACTCGTTCTACTCGAGCGACGACGCGTGGGTCACGCCCAACGAGCCGACGAGCACCGCGACGACCCCGCCGCTCCAGCCGCCGTACTACCTGACGCTGCAGCTGCCCGACAAGGACCCGGCGTTCTCGATCTACTCGACGTACATCCCCCAGCAGTCGGGTGAGAACGCGCGGAACGTGCTGACGGGCTATCTGGCGGCGAACGCCGACGCCGGCTCGACACCCGGCGAGGTCGCCGACAGCTACGGCGAGCTGACGCTGCTGACGCTGCCGCGGACGGACACCCTGCCCGGCCCCGGCCAGGTGCAGAACAACTTCAACACCGACACGGCGGTCGCCAATCAGCTGGCGCTGCTCACGCGGGGCGACACGAGCGTCGTGCGGGGCAACCTGCTGACGCTCCCCGTCGGCGGAGGCCTGCTGTACGTGCAGCCGATCTACGTGAAGTCGACCTCGGAGACGTCGTACCCCGTGCTGCAGCGGATCCTCGTGTCGTTCGGCGACCAGATCGCCTTCGAGGACACCCTCGACGGTGCCCTGGACGAGCTCTTCGGCGGCAATTCGGGTGCGACCGCCGGAGACAACGGCGTGCCGACGACCGATCCGGCGACGGAGGGCGACGGTGCCGGCGACGGTGAGGCGGACGGTGGAGACACCGGCACGACGGACCCCGGCACGACCGACCCGGGCACCGGTTCCGGCACGGACAACGCGGCGCTCGACCAGGCCCTGGCCGACGCGCAGTCCGCCCTCGAGGATCGTGCGGCGGCGTACGCCGACAACGACCTCGTCTCGGCGGCCCAGGCTGACGCTCGCCTGCAGACGGCCCTCGAGGACGCGGTGGCGGCCAGCGGCCAGTAGCACTCGTTCCGAGTGATCCACGAGACCCCCGTCGTCCCTGCCGACGGGGGTCTCGTGCTCTCCGGGCTGCGAGTCGCGGGTCCGAATCACCATCCGGCTGCGCCGATTGGACGGGCCTCGAATCCCGTGCTAGTGTTTCTTCTTGTGCCGCGGGGTGGAGCAGTTCGGTAGCTCGCTGGGCTCATAACCCAGAGGTCGTAGGTTCAAATCCTGCCCCCGCAACAGAAGAGAAAAGCCCCGGTCTTCTGACCGGGGCTTTTCTTCATCTCCGCGGGTGTACACGCAGCTCGGGCCCTGCGAAGCTGGCGGCATGTCACCTCTGCGGGTCGTCGTCGCCCCCGACTCCTTCAAGGGCTCAGCCAGTGCGGTCACCGTGGCCGCGGCGGTAGCCCGCGGCTGGCTCGACGCTCGCCCCGACGACGTCCTCGTCGAGGCGCCCCTGGCCGACGGCGGCGAAGGCACCCTCGATGCGTTCGAGGCCGCCGTACCCGGTGCCGAGCGTCGGACGACGATGGTCCCCGGCCCCGACGATCGGCTCGTCGAGGCGCCGTGGCTGCTGCTGCCCGACGGCACGGCGGTGGTCGAGCTGGCCGCGGCCAGCGGTCTGACGCTCCTGGCCGAGCCGCGGCCCTACGACGCGCACACGCGCGGAGTGGGGCGTGTCATCGTCGCCGCCCTCGACGCCGGCGCGACCGCCCTGGTCATCGGGCTCGGCGGCAGCGCCTCGACCGACGGAGGAGCCGGGCTGCTCTCGGAGCTGGGCGCGCGCCTCCTGGACTCCGTCGGCGACGTCGTCCCCGATGGCGCCCACGGTCTGGCCGCCGCCGCGCGGATCGACCTGGGCGCGCTCCGGCCCCTGCCGGCGCGGGGCGTCACGGTGCTCGGCGACGTGACGAATCCGCTCACGGGTCCGCATGGCGCCGCGGCGGTCTTCGGCCCGCAGAAGGGCGCCTCGCGCGACGACGTGCTCGCACTCGACGACGGTCTGCGGCGCTTCTCGCAGCTCGTCGACGTCGATCCCGACACCGCCGGGGCGGGCGCGGCCGGCGGCGCCGCCTTCGGCCTGCTGGTCTGGGGCGCGTCGCTGGTCCCGGGTGCCCGGGCCGTGTCCGATCTCGTCGGGCTGCCGCGGCTCGTCGTGGGCGCCGACGTGGTCATCACGGGGGAGGGGCGTCTCGATGAGCAGACGGCCGACGGCAAGGCGGTGTCCTGGGTGACGCGGGTCGCCCGTGACGCCGGAGCCTCCGTCTTCGTCGTCGCCGGTTCGGTCGAGACCTCCGACGGCGATCACGACCTGGCCGTGTCCCTGTCGGACCTCGCAGGAGGCGCGGGCGAGTCCCTGCTGAACCCCGAGAGCTGGGCCGAACGCGCCGGTGCCGTGCTCGCGCGGCACGACCTCACCACAGAGAGGGCGTCGCGTCGACGGGACTGACGGTCAGGCGCGCAGGGCCGCCAGCCGACGTCCGGCCTCGTCGATCACCTCGGCGCGCTTGCAGAAGGCGAAGCGCACGAGCGACGAGTGCTCGGCAGCCAGGGTGGGCCCGCAGAAGGCGCTGACCGGGACGCCGACGACTCCCGCCAGCTGCGGCAGGGCACGGCAGAACTCGGCCGCGTCGTCGTAGCCGAGCGGCGCGGCGTCCGCGACGACGAAGTACGAACCCCTCGCGGGGGAGACGTCGAAGCCTGCGGAGAGGAGCCCCGCGGACAGCAGATCGCGCTTGCTCTGCAGATCGGCGGTGAAGTCGTCGAAGTGCTCGCGGGGCAGCCGGAGACCCACGGCGATCGCCGGCTGGAAGACGGAGCCGTTGACGAAGGTCAGATACTGCTTGACGCTCATGATCTGCGAGACGAGCGAGGCTGGCCCCGAGAGCCAGCCGATCTTCCAGCCCGTCGCATTGAACGTCTTGCCGCCGCTCGAGACGGTGATCGTCCGCTCGGAGGCTCCCGGCAGAGTCGACAGGGGTACGTGAGGGACCCCGTCGAAGACCACGTGCTCGTAGACCTCGTCGGTCACCAGGAGAGCATCGAACTCATGGGCGAGCGCGACGAGGGAGCTGCGGGTGGCGTCGTCGAGGAGGGTTCCCGTGGGGTTGTGCGGATCGTTGACGATGACGAGTCGCGTCCGCGACGAGAAGGCGGCTCGGAGTTCGTCGGCGTCGACGCGGAAGTCGGGGCCGCGCAGCGGCACCGTCCGATGTCGGCCGCCGGCGAGACCGATGACCGCTCCGTAGGCGTCGTAGAAGGGCTCGAAGGTGATCACCTCGTCGCCCTGGTCGACGAAGGCGAGCACGGTCGCGGCGATGGCCTCGGTGGCCCCCGCGGTCACGAGCACCTCGCGTCCGGGGTCGACGTCGATGCCGTAGAAGCGCTGCTGGTGTTCGGACACGGCCTCGAGCAGGGTCGGCACGCCCCTCCCCGGCGGGTACTGGTTCGACCCGCCGAACAGGGCGTCACGGGCCGCTTCGAGCACCGCCTCGGGAGGGTCCTCGTCGGGGAATCCCTGGCCGAGGTTCACCGCTCCCGTGGCCGTCGCGAGCGCGGACATCTCGGCGAAGACGGTCGACCTGAGGTGGCCGGTCGCGTCGAGGAGGCCGGCTCCGCGGGCCGTCCGCTGCCACGGTGTCGATGAGGTCATGGTCCCTCACCGTAGACCCGCTCCGGCCGCCGCTCGTCGACGCGGACGGCGGGACTCCAGGAGCCGCTTACGCTGTGTCCAGCCCGCTCCCAGGTTCGCCAAATGCTCTGCACAGGTGGACGGACCAGGCTGAAGCCGCTTGGAAGGAGCATCAGCTGATGAACGAGAACCCCCGGGGCGCCGACGGCGTCGACGACGCCGACGACACGACGCGCGGACAGCACGACGACGCCGCGGCGCGAGACGACGCCGCGGGTCGGGGCGACTCGACGACCGGCGGCGACGTGACCTACGGGGCCCCGCCCCTGCCCGGCTCGCAGCACGAGGCCGGCCGCTCGCAGCCCGGGGGCTACCCGCAGCCCGGCAGCTATTCCGCGCCGGGCAGCTATTCGGCGCCCGGCAGCTACTCGGCCCCGGGCAGCTATTCGGCGCCCGGCAGCTACTCGGCCCCGGGAAGCTTCTCGCAGCCCGGCGCCTACGCAGGGCCCAGCGCCTACCAGGGTCAGCAGTCCTACGGCGGACCCGACGCGTACGGCCGGCAGCAGAGCTACGACCAGCAGGGTCACCCCCAGCAGGGCGGCCAGGACTCGCCCACGGAGCAGTACCCGTCGCACTTCGGGCAGCAGAACCCCTACGGAACGCCAGGCCAGTACGGCGCGAGCACCTGGCAGGGGCCGGCTGGACCGCAGAAGGCGAAGCGGAACCGGGGTGTCGGGGTCCTGGCGGCGACTCTGGCCGTCGGTCTCCTGGCCGGTGGCGTGGTCGGCGGTGCCGTCGGCGGCTCCGTCGCCGACGGGGGTGAAGGCGCATCGTCGTCTGCGGGTCCGGCGCGCGACCTCACCGTGAACGACTACGACGACGCGACCGTCGTGACGGCCGTCGCGGCGAAGGCCACCCAGTCGGTCGTCACCATCAACGTCGCATCCGGCTCGTCCGGAGGCACCGGATCGGGCGTCATCCTCTCCGACGACGGCTACATCGTCACCAACACGCACGTCGTCACCCTCGACGGCGCCAGCGCGTCGGGAGCGGTCAGCGTGACGATGAGCGACGGCAGCATCCTGCCGGCCGAGGTCGTCGGGCTCGACCCCGTCGTCGATCTCGCCGTGCTCAAGGTGGACGCCACCGACCTGACGCCGATGGAGTTCGCGGACTCGTCCAAGCTGAACGTCGGCGACACCGCCGTGGCCATCGGCGCGCCCCTCGGTCTGTCGAACACGGTGACCGACGGCATCGTCTCGACCCTCAACCGGAGCATCACGGTGCAGTCGTCTGCGGCGCCCTCAGACGGATCGGACCAGGGCGACTCGAACGACAACAACGGCCAGGGCCCGTTCTCCTTCAACAACGGCGACGGGAACCAGCAGTCGCAGGCCAGCAGCGTCATCTCGCTGCCCGTGATCCAGACGGACGCCTCGATCAACCCCGGGAACTCCGGTGGTGCCCTGCTCGACTCCGACGGCAAGCTCATCGGCCTGAACGTCGCGATCGCCAGCTCGGGGGAGTCCTCCGGCAGCATCGGCGTCGGCTTCTCCATCCCGTCGAACCTCGTCAAGCGGGTCGCGACCGAGATCCGCGACGAGGGTACGGCGTCGCACGGCCTGCTCGGCGCCAGCGTCGACGATGCCACGAGCGATTCGGCCGCGACGCAGGTCGGCGCGCTCATCGTGCAGATCAGCCAGGGAGGCGCGGCGCAGTCCGCCGGGCTCCGACAGGGCGACGTCGTCACGGAGTTCAACGGCATCCCCATCAGCGACCGGACCGACCTCACGGCTCAGGTGCGGTTCCTGGCCGGGGGCAGCGACGCCGAGCTGACCTACGTCCGCGACGGCCGGACCTCGACCGCCGAGGTGTCGCTCGACACCCTGACGACGTAAGGGGTCCCCCCTCGGACCGAGGGGGGGTCCTCCTCCGGGCGGGTCGTGGCGCAGAGCGCCGCGTCCCGCCCTCCGCTCTTGGTAGGCTCGCTGTCGATCGTCGGGCACCCGACGCGACCCACCGCGCCCACCGGCGCCGCGAGAAGCCGAGGCCCGACCGACATGGCACCGTTCGACACTCCTCTGCCGGGTGTCTCGTACGTCATGCCCGTCCTCAACGAGGAGCGCGAGATCCGCTCCGCGGTCGAGAGTCTCGTCGCCCAGGACTACGAGGGTCCGTTCGAGATCCTCCTGGCGCTCGGACCGAGCGTCGACGGCACCAACGACGTGGTCGCCGCGATGTCGGCGGCCGACCCGCGCATCCGGAGCCTCCCGAACCCCGTCGGGTCGACCCCCGCCGGATTGAACGTCGCGATCCGCGCCTCCGTGCACCCCATCACCGTCCGGGTCGACGCGCACTCGGTGCTGCCCTCCGACTACACGCGCCTCGCCGTCGCCGCGCTCCGTCGCAGCGGCGCCGACAACGTGGGCGGCATCATGAAGGCCGAGGGCCGGACGCCGTTCGAGAAGGCCGTCGCGCGCGCCTACGGCAGTCGAGTCGGACTCGGTGGCACCCCCCACCACGTGGGAGGCGCGGAGGGCCCGACGGAGACGGCCTACCTCGGCGTGTTCCTGCGGTCCCGACTGATCGAGGTCGGCCTGTTCGACGAGGGCATCAAGCGCGGACAGGACTGGGAGCTGAACCGCCGGCTCCGCGCCACGGGGGGCACGGTCTGGTTCACCCCGGAGCTCGTCGTGACCTACCGACCCCGCCCGAGCATCAGCAAGCTCGCCCGGCAGTTCGTCGCCACGGGGCTGTGGCGCGGCGAGCTCGCGCGACGGTTCCCCAAGTCGAACACGGTGCGCTATCTCGTGCCCCCGGCCATGGTGATCGGCGTGGTGGCGGGTCTTCTGCTCGGTCTCGTCGGTCTCGCCGCCGCCGTCGTCGGGAGTCCTCTGGCGTGGCTCGCTCTGGGGCTCGTGGCGCCCGGCGGCTATCTGCTGTTCGTCGTGGCGGCGACGCTGTTCGCGGCCCGGGGCGAGAGCGTGCGGACGCGACTGTGGTTTCTCGTAGTCTTGCCTTCCATCCACTTCGGCTGGGGATTCGGATTCGTCTTCGGTTTCTCGAACCTGACGAAGAACATCACCGCACACACCGGAAGATAGGCGATCCGATGACCGCGCCGCCCACGAGACCGTCGTCGATCGCCGAGCTGCGTCGTGTCGCCCAACCCCCCGAGGTACGCAGCCGTGCGAACGCCGAGCACTGGACGGCGTCGCTCTACCTCCGAGACCTCTCTCCGTATCTCACCTGGCTCCTGCTGAAGACCAGCGTCACGGCGAACGGCGTGACCGGGCTGATGATCCTCACCGGCTGGGCGACCGCGGCCGCCCTCCTCATCCCGGGTGCGGGCGGGGCGGCCCTGGCGCTCGTGCTCGGCCAGCTGCAGATGCTGGTCGACTGCTGCGACGGCGAGGTCGCCCGGTGGCGCGGAGCGAGCTCTCCGGCCGGGGTGTTCCTCGACAAGGTGGGGCACTACACGACCGAGGCGCTGATCCCCATCGCGCTCGGCCTCCGGGCCGCCGGCCTCCCCTTCGACGCTCCGAGCGACTACCTCTGGACGACGCTCGGCTTCGCTCTGGCCCTCGTCATCGTCCTCAACAAGTCGCTGAACGACATGGTGCACGTCGCGAGAGCCCACGCTGGGCTGACCCGTCTCGAAGACAAGCGGGGCGGGGTCACGACCCCGAGCAGCCGCGTCCTCTCCCGCCTGCGGAGCGCCGCTCGGTTCGTGCCGTTCCACCGTCTCTACCACTCGGTCGAGCTCACGATCCTCGCGTTCGCGGTGTCGATCGTCGGCCTCGTCGTGGGCCAGCCGATCGCCGACCGGGTGTTCCTGTCGATCCTGATGCCGCTCGCGCTCCTCGCGCTCGTCGGCCACTTCGTGGCGATCATGGCCTCGAAGCGGGTGCGGTCCTGACCGCGACGGTCCGGCCCCGCATCGGGGTCGTCAGTCTGACGCAGGGGCGTCGTCCGGCCGATCTGGCCGAGGGGCTCGCCAGCCTCCTCGCGCAGACCGACGTCGAGCTCGACATCGTCTGCGTCGGCAACGGGGGCGGTCCGGGCGCGCTGCCCGACGGCGTCCGGGGGATCACCCTCCCCGAGAACGTCGGCATCCCGGCCGGGCGCAACCGCGGGGCCGACCTCGTGACCGGCGAGTACGTCTTCTTCCTCGACGACGACGCCACGCTGCCGTCGCCGCGCTTCCTGGCGGACGCCGTCGAGATCCTGCGACGTGACCGCGGCATCGGGCTCCTCCAGCCCCGGGTCGTCGATGCAGGAGGCGCGGCGAACCCCCGGCGGTGGATCCCACGGCTCCGAAAGGGCGATCCCCGCGACTCGAGCGACGTCTTCTCCGTCTGGGAGGGCGCGACCCTGCTGCCGCGTGACGTCTTCGACGCCTGCGAAGGATGGGGTGAGCCCTACTTCTACGCGCACGAGGGGATCGAGCTGGCCTGGCGCGTCTGGGCGCAGGGGCGCCGAGCCCACTACGAGGGCGGTCTCGTCGTCAACCACCCGGCGATCGACCCCGCACGCCACGACGACTACTACCGCCTGAACGCCCGCAATCGGGTCTGGCTGGCCAAGCGCAACCTGCCGTGGCCGCTCGTCCCCGTCTACGTCGGATCGTGGACGCTCGTGCAGCTGCTCCGGTGGGGGCGGTCGCCCGCGAAGCTCCTCCCGTGGCTGGGGGGATGGCGGGAGGGCTGGCGCACGAGCCCCGCAGGTCGTCGGTCCATCGGTTGGGTAACGGTCGGACGGATGGCGCGGGCTGGCCGCCCACCCGTCATCTAGCCTGGACGAGTGGCGACGGAACCGCCGCGGAGCACACCTCGGAACGGAGAACGACCCTGTGGCCCTGACCCGTGACCTCGCACTCGCCTGGAGTCTCGCCGGTCGGCTGGTGAGGTCCCGACGCAGTCGTCGCACCCTCGACAGGACCGGTCCGACCCGGCGGCTCCCCGCGGAGGGGACGATCCGCGTGGCCGTGTACTTCGCCGACACGTCCGTCAACATGTATCAGATCCGGCAGTGGTACGGCCCGCTGGCGCATCTGAACGAGCGCTATCCGGTCGCGATCGTGGCACGGTCCCCGGGAGCGATGCTCCAGCTCCTCGAGGAGTCGCCGGTGCCGGTCGTCTACGCGCGGCAGGTCGCCGACCTCGAGGCGTTCGTCGCCGCGCATCCCCTCGCTCTGACCCTCTACGTGAACCAGAATGCGAAGAACTTCCAGATGATGCGCTACGGCCGCATGTGGCACGTCTTCGTGAACCACGGCGAGAGCGACAAGATGTACATGACCACGAACCAGTTCAAGGCCTACGACTACGCCTTCGTCGCCGGAGACGCGGCGCTCGAGCGGCTCTCGGCGAAGCTGTGGGACTACGACCTGGCCAAGCGCGCCGTGCCGATCGGCCGCCCCCAGGCCGATCACGTGGCGGGCGTCGTGCCCTTCGACGACGACGGCAAGACGGTCGTCCTGTACGCCCCGACCTGGGAGGGGGATCGCGCCTCGGCGGCCTACGGCTCGATCGCCACGCACGGTGTCGCCCTGGTCGACGCCCTCATCGCGACCGGTCGCCATCGGGTGGTCTACCGGCCGCATCCCCGGAGCGGCGTCCTCGATCGCGAGTATCGCCGCGCTCACGAGTCGATCGTCAAGGCCATCTCGGATGCCAACGAGGCGGACGAGACGGCGCAGCACGTCTACGACTCGGGCTCCGAGCTCGGATGGCAGCTCGTCGTCGCCGACGTCGCCATCACCGACATCTCGGCCATGGTCTACGACCGTCTGGCCACGGGTCGACCCCTGATCGTCACGCGCCCGGTGTCATCCGAGGCGGACGTCGATGAGCGCGGGTACCTCGGGGATGCGGAGTGGCTGACTGCCGACGGGGCCGGCGACGTGGCGGACCTCGTCGACAGGGTGCAGGCGGACCCGGAGGCGCGGGGCCGTCTCGATCACTGGGTGCATCACCACTTCGGGGACACGACGCCCGGTTCGGCCACGGCCCGTTTCGAGGGCGCGGTCGAACGGCTCGTCGATCTCCGCGACGACTACGCCGCTGCCCAACCGATCATGGCCGAAGGGTCCGAGGGGGGCCCCGACGAGGACGACGATCTCGATCGATGAGGCTCGAAGGCACCGGGGCTGGAGCCATGATGTATCCGGCATCTGGAGTCTGAACGCTGAACCGCGTATCCATGAGGTATGCCTGAGCCGACATCGACCGCTGCCCGCATCTTCGGAGACCGTGTCCGCGAGGAGCGTCAACGACTCGGCCTCACGCAGGACGAGCTCGCTCACCTCGCCGGGATGAACGTCTCGAACTACGGCAAGATCGAGCGGGGCATCGGCAACCCGGTGCTGCACACGATCGTGAGACTGGCCGTCGTCGTGGGTGTCGACCCTGCCGTGCTCGTCACCGGCATGTCGGCCGAGCACCTCCCGCCCGTGCTCGAGACCTTCAGCGCAGCCGATTACGTCAAGGAGCGCACGGCCCGACGCTCCGGTTGACGGGGCCGGGCGTCAGAAGCTGAAGCGCCAGAGGAACTCCTCGCGCGTCGGCCGGAACCACCTCACGACGGCGATGGCGTTCTGGGTGAGCTCGGCCGCGATGACGCTCAGCGAGAGCGCCTCGCCCGGTTCGAGGCGGTCCGTCGCCACGGGGACGAGAAGACCGCAGCCGAGCAGGCTGACGCGGATCCCGAGGACGGACTCGTCGGCGACGTTCACGAGTCGGTGGACACGGGGTGCGCGGGTGCGGTCGATCTGGAAGGGCACGGGGTAGGCGGTCGCTGTCTCGGACATGACGTCACCGTACGACCGCCCGCCGACGTCGCCGCGCGGATCTCCGTGACGACCGTTACCTGTGGAGGGATGGACGACGACGTACCTCGGCGAGCAGGAGCGTCCTCCGCATCCGCATCCGCCTCGTCTCGGGTGTCAGGCGTCGAGCTCGACGACGAACACGTCGGGCGCCGGCCCGAACGCCGAGCGTGCACTCGTGACGACCTTCCGGCCGAGCAGGTGATTGCCCGTGCCGCCCACCACGGCGCCGATGCCGAAGGGGACCGCCCGTCCGATCACCGTCGCCGTCTGGGTCGCCGCGAATCGGCGGACGAACGACTTCCGGACGGAGTCGGTCAGGCCGCTGATCGCCGCCTTGGGCAGCTTCTGCGTGACCAGCTCACCCCAGAAGGCCGACCGCGCGGGCGCCGTCCCGAGAGCCTCCCCGGCGAACTGCCGGACGAGCGTCGCACCGGGCGCGCCCATCATCATCGCCATCACGAGGGCGCGCGCCCGATCGGGGTCGGTGACCGCGATGCCGTGCACCTCGGTGACCGACTGGGCGAAGAGCGCACTGGCCTCGAGGAATCCGGCGGTCTCGACGCCGGAGAGGGCGAGCGAGACGCCCCAGCCGACGCCGGGCACGACGGCGCTGGCGCCGACCGCCGCGCCCCCGGTCGTGACGGCGGTCAGGTACTCGCGCTCGAGGATGCGGATGAGCTTCTCGGGGGAGGCCTTCTTGTGGCGACGGCGGAGCGCTCGCACGTGGCGGACGACGACCGGCCGCTGGACGGCCAGCAGCTTGTCGAGTCGACGGAGCCACGGCGACTCGGCGAAGACCTCGTCGGAAACGCCGTCGTCATTCCGGACAGCCCGCGAGCCGGGCTCGATGGGGCCGACGGGGTGGGGGGAGTCGTGCTTCGAGGCCATCATCGGACCCTACGCCGCGGGCCGGGGAGGATGATCCGAGTTGTACCGGGACAGCGCCTCGGTGAGCGGCCCGTCGAAGACGAGCGCGCCCTTGTCGAGGTAGAGCCCTCGACTGCAGAACCGTCGGAGGTCCCGTTCGTTGTGCGAGACGAGGAAGAGCGTCCGGCCGTCGGCGAGCATCTCCTCGATCCGGCGGTAGCACTTCTCACGGAACGCCTTGTCTCCGACGGCGAGGACCTCGTCGACGAGGATGACGGGCTCCTCGAGCCGCGAGATGACCGCGAAGGCGATGCGGACCTTCATACCGCTCGACAGATGCTTGTACGGCGTGTCGACGAAGGCGGCTATCTCGGCGAACTCGATGATCTCGTCGAAGCGCGCGTCGATCTCCGCCTTCGTCATGCCGTGCAGCCCGGCGGTCAGATAGACGTTGTCTCTGACGGTGAGGTCGGCCACGAATCCGCCCGTGATCTCGATCAGGGGCGCGACGCCGCCCTCGACCTCGACACTGCCCGTGTCCGGGAGGATGACCTCGGCGACGAGCTTCAGCAGCGTCGACTTCCCCTGTCCGTTGCGGCCGACGACGCCGATGGCCTCGCCGGGACGGACCTCGAACGAGACGTCGCGCAGCGCCCAGAACTCGCCAGGACGGGATCGGCGGCTGCTGTCGGCGAAGAGGTCCTTGAACGAACGCCGCCCTCGTCTGTTCCGACGGAAGCGGATGCCCACGCCGTCGACGCGGATGACGGGCTCGGCCGTCGGAGGATCGGAAGGCTGGACGGTCATCTCAGATCTCCTTCAGGACGGCGCGTTCGCTGGCACGGAAGACGAGGAGGCCGACGCCGAGGATGACCAGGCTCATCCCCGCTCCGACGAGCACCTCGAGCAGATCGAACTGGTCGGGGAAGAACGCCGACCGGTAGAGGCCGAAGATGCCGCTCAGCGGGTTGAACGCCGCGAGCAGATGCAGGCCCTCGGGCAGGTTGTTCGTGCTGTAGATGATGGGCGAGGCGTAGAAGAGGAACCGCAGCGCCAGCTTGGTCGCGCGTTCCAGATCGCGGAAGAACACGACGAGCGGCGCCACGATGAGGCCGACCCCCGTGACCAGGATCGCCTGCATCACGATCGCGAGCGGGAAGTAGACCACCTGCCAGTGGAGCTGGGCCCCGGCGACGATCGCGAACAGGGCGAGCACCGGGAGGCTCAGAAGGAACTCGATGCCCTTCGAGGCCACCAGCCTGTTCACCCAGATCGTCCGCGGGATCTTCGTCGAACGGACCAGCTTGGACTCGCGGATGAAGGCCCGGGTGCTGTCGGACACGGCCCCGTTGAACCACATCCAGGCGAGGAGTCCGCTGAGCAGGAAGACGATGTAGGGCTCTTCGCCCACGTCACGCCGGAAGACGACGGTGAAGACGAAGTAGTAGATCCCGGCCATGACCAGCGGATCGAGGATCGACCAGACGTATCCCAGGGCCGACGTCGAGTACCGCACCCGGAGGTCGCGAGTCGTCAGCAGCCACAACGTCTGCCGATAGCGAGTGAAGGCACTGCGCTGCGGGCGTGCGATCGGGGCTGTGCTCACGGATGTCCTTCGTCGGTCGGGCCGACCGACCTCGGACCGACGTCGGTCAGACGAAGAGGTTCGCGCGCTCCAGGTCTTCGGCGAAGTCGACCTCGACGGCGTAGAGGTCGGAGATGTCTACGGGCTCACAGAGTAGCCCGTTCTGCTCGATCGCCAATTCGATGCCACGCTCGAAGTAGTCCTGGTTGTCGACCTTGTTGAGCTGACGCATGAGGACGGCCTTGTCGGCGCGCGAGACGTAGTTGATGCCGACGGCCTCGCCCAGTCCGCCGACGACCTGCTTCGAGAGCTGTGCGATGAAGCCCTCGGCGTCGGTCGTGTACTTGACCTCCTCGTCGGAGACCTTCGACGTGTTGACCGTGACGAACGACTGGTCGGCGCGGACGAGACGCGCCGCACGGCGCAGGGCCTCGGGGTCGAAGACGACGTCGCCGTTCATCCACAGGACGCCGCCGGAGGCGCTCGCACGCAAGGCGCGGAGCAGGCTCTTCGAGGTGTTGGTCTGGTCGTACTGCTCGTTGTAGACGAACGCGGCGGACGGGAAGGCCTCGACGATGTGCTCGAACTTGTAGCCGACGACGACCGTGATGCGCGCGTCGGGCCCGAATGCCTCGTGGATGTTGTCGAACTGCTGCTGCATGATCGTGCGGCCGTCGTTCAGCTCGGTCAGAGCCTTGGGCAGCGAGCGGCCCAGGCGGCTGCCGAGGCCGGCGGCCAGGATGACGACCTGCTGCGGTGCTGTCGCGTCGGTTCTGCTCACGTGCTGTCTCCTTACGGGGCGAGGCCGGTCGGGCCGGCTCTCTGGGGCCCCGCCGGTGCGACCCGGCCCGCGAAGTCGCGGGTCCGTCTCGTGTTCGAGCGGAGTTCACCGCGGGGTATCGATCTGGACACATCGTTGTGTGTGGGGAGTCTATCGCGGCGGCCCATTCGAGGGTAGGGTCCGAGACTTCTTCGTTTCCCTTTCGTGATGAGCTCCGGGCGGCGGGCCGGGCCGACGCTCGTTGGTACGGTTGAGCGATGGCTGCGACGACCGACGACGAACAGGGTGCCGAGCGCGCCGAGCAGACGGAGGTCGACGGGGGTCGGCCGGACAGCGGGACGGGGACCGACATGCAGGGCGACGAGAGCGGCGACGGAGACGTGTCGGCGACGCAGGACGAGAGCGCGGCGGGGACTCCGACCCCGAAGCCCCGTCCGAGCGCACGGGCGCCGCGGCGTCCGTCGGCGACGCGATCGGCCGCCGACCGTTCGGCCGCCGCGAAGAAGGCCGCGGCGACACGGGCGGCGAACGCCCGGGCCCGAGCAGCCGAGGTCGCTGCAGCCGCCGTCGCCCAGGAGCGAGCCGAGCGCGAGCGGGCCGAGCAGCAGGTCGCCGAGCAGCAGGTCGCCGAGCAGGAGACCGCCGAGCAGCCCGCGGCCGAGACCGAGGCGGACGTCGCGTCCGGCAGCGTTCGCGACGACGACGCGCCTGCGTCGGTAGCCGAGGAGCCGATCGACGCCGCGACGGACGACGACGCTGACATCGAGCCCGCGGTCGTCGCCGACGCGGACGCCGGTCCCTCCGTGGTCGTCGAGGCGGACGCCGACCCCTCTGACGACGCCGACCCCGCCGTCGACGCTGCGGACGCCGACGCGACCGATCCGGCCGCACCCGACTCCGGCGGATCCGCCCTCGACGTCGGGGACCGGTCGGACGACGACCTCCCCGATGACGGCGGCCACGATGCGGAGCCGTCAGCGGACGCGGTCGAGGCCGTCGTCGAGGACCCAACCCGCCCCTCCTCGGATCCGGACCTGCCCCCGGTCGTCCTCGCGATCTCCGGTCTCGTGAAGCGCTACGGAGCCACGACCGCGGTCGACGGGATCGACCTCGAGGTGCGCGCCGGATCCTTCTACGGGATCGTCGGACCGAACGGCGCCGGCAAGACCACGACCCTCTCGATCGTCACGGGTCTGCTGCGTCCCGACGAGGGCAGCGTCAGCGTGCTCGGATCGGACGTCTGGACGGATCCGGCGGCGGCCAAGCGCGCCCTGGGCGTCCTCCCCGACCGCCTGCGGCTGTTCGACCGCCTCACCGGCGCCCAGCTGCTGTACTACTCCGCCACGCTCCGCGGCCTCGACGGGGCGACGGCCCGCAAGCGCACGTCCGATCTGGCCACGGCCTTCGGCCTCCAGGACGCGCTCGGGCGACTCGTCAGCGACTACTCCGTCGGCATGACCAAGAAGATCGCCATCGCCGCGGCCATCATCCACTCGCCTCGGGTGCTCGTGCTCGACGAGCCCTTCGAGTCAGTCGACCCCGTCTCCGCTCAGACCGTGACCGACGTCCTGCAGCGGTATGTCGCCGGCGGGGGGACGGTGCTGCTCTCGAGCCACAGCATGGACCTCGTCGAGCGCATCTGCGACAGCGTCGCCGTGATCGTCGACGGCCACGTGCTGGCGAGCGGCACGGTCGACGAGGTCCGGGCCGGACGCTCGCTCGAGCAGACGTTCGTCGAACTCGCCGGCGGGCGTGCCGTCACGGAGGGCATGGAATGGTTGCAGAGCTTCTCCGACTGAGGCTCCAGACGATCGCCAACACGGTGCGCTTCGGACCGCGTGCTCTGCTGGTCTCGGTCGTCTCGATCCTCGTCGTCCTCCTCTCGTCCTCCGCCCTGTCCGCCCTCGCCGGCGGTCTCCGCGGATCGCCGGTCGACGACGTCCGTGCGCTCGTCGTCGGCGCGGGCTCGCTCGTCGTCCTCGGCTACTTCGTCGTGCCCTTCGCGCGAGTCCGTCCGCCCTGGGCGGATCCGCGTCGTCTCGCACTCGTCGGCGCGCCCGAGTCGTCCGTCGCGACGGGTCTCGCCCTCGGGGCGCTCGTGGGTCTGCCCGTCCTCGCCCTCCTCGTGCTCTCGACCGGCTACGTGCGGGCGTGGGATGAGACCGGGGCTCCGGCGATCGCCGCGGTGGCGGCGGCGCTCCTCGCGGGCGTCACGGCGTTCCTGCTGTCGCTCGTCGCCTCGACCCTGAACACGGTCGTCCTGACCTCCCGCCGGGCGCGGCAGTTCCTCCTCGTCGGGGGCGTGCTCGTCGCCGTGCTGGTCGTGCCGCTGATCGTCGATCTCGTGCGGGCCACCTGGACGGGCTCGTCGCCGACCGGCGTCGTCGCCGACGCTCTCGCCTGGACCCCGTTCGGGGCCGCGCTCGCGATCCCCGGACACCTCTCGGTCGGCGACACGGGCCGCGTCGTCGGCGACGTCGTCATCGCCGTCGCCTCCGTCGCCGGTCTCTGGTGGGCGTGGCGCGCCCTCGTCGCCCGGGCGTTCCGCGACCGGCCGGCACCCGCCGTCGGCGACGACACCAGCGCGCTCGGCTGGTTCGAGTTCGTCCGGGCCACGCCGGCCGGGGCGGTCGCCGCCCGGAGCCTCACCTACTGGATGCGCGACGCGCGGTACCGGATGTCGCTCGTCGTCATCCCGATCCTCCCCCTGCTCGTCGTCCCGCTCGGGATCGCCGGCGTCAGCTGGCATTGGCTGGCTCTCGTACCCGTGCCGCTCATGTGCCTCATCGTCGGGTTCCTGCCGCACAACGACGTCGCGTACGACAGCACGGCATTGTGGCTCCACGTCGCCGCCGACACGAAGGGGTCGGCGGACCGGCTGGGCCGGCTCGCTCCCGCGCTCGTCATCGGCGTCCCCCTGGTCGTGCTGGGCTCGACCCTGGCCGTGTGGGCGTTCGGCGACTGGCGAGCGCTGTGGTCCGAGATCGGGATCGGCTCGGCGCTCCTGCTCAGCGGGCTGGGTCTCTCGAGCATCATGTCGGCGGCCATGCCGTATGCGACCGTCCGACCCCACGACGATCCGTTCCAGCAGCCGCAGTCGCTCGGCTCGTCGTCCGTCATGGCGCAGACCGTCATGATCGGGGGCGCGCTGGTGGCGGCCGTCCCCGCGTCGTACTTCGCCGGACGCGATCTCTTCGGAGGCGACGTCTCCGCGGGTCCGTGGTCACTCGTGACGGGTGTCGCCGTCGGCGCGATCGTCCTCGTCGTGGGCGTCGTCGTCGGCTCCCGGATCTTCACGCGGCGCGCGCCCGAGCTGCTCGCCTTCGCGCTGCGGAGCTGACTCGGCGCGATCGGCTCCGGCCGTCGTACCATGGTCGCCATGAGCAACACGGAAACCGGCGGTGGCCTCGACGTCCTCGATCGCGAGCTCGAGAAGCTCCTCAACGAGGAGAACATCGACCCGGGTGATCACGAGCGCTTCTCGCACTACGTCAAGAAGGACAAGATCATGGAGTCCGCTCTGAGCGGCAAACCGGTCAAGGCGCTCTGCGGCAAGAAGTGGACGCCCGGGCGCGACCCCGAGAAGTTCCCGGTGTGCCCGACCTGCCGCGACATCTACGAGAAGATGAAGTCCGAGTAGACGCCCTGGCGGGTCCCCTCCGCGGGTCAGGCGTAGATCGTCGGGATCACGGGCTCGCCCCGCCCGAGGCGGAACGCGCCGGCGGGCAGTTCGGCCACCGCCGCTCGGCGGTGATCGCGTGCCCGCTCGACGCCGTGGTGCCCCGTGTAGCGTTCGTCGACGACTCCACCCGTGACCAGCGGGACGAGCAGGGCGCGTTCATGGGCAGCCGTCTCATGGTCGCCGACCCGCACGAGCTCGGTGGTCGCCACTCCGCCGTCGAGCACCCGCACGGGCGCCTTGCGTCCCCCGACGCTCGCCTTGTCGGCGGACTTCTTCGCCACCGACAGCCAGGCGCCGTCGTCGCCGCGGCGGGCGACGAGCTTGTAGACCATCCCCGCCGCCGGATGCCCGGAGCCCGAGACCACCGAGGTGCCGACGCCGTAGCTGTCGACCGGGGCGGCGCGCAGAGCCGCGATCGTGTACTCGTCGAGGTCGTTCGTGACCGTGATGCGCGTGCCCGTCGCGCCGAGGGAGTCGAGCTGACGACGGACCTGGCCGACGAGCGAGGGGAGGTCCCCGCTGTCGATGCGCACGGCCCCCAGGTCGGTCCCGGCCACGTCGACCGCGGTCCGGACCGCCGTCTCGATGTCGTAGGTGTCGACCAGCAGGGTCGTGCCGGAGCCGAGGGTGGCGACCTGCGCCCGGAAGGCCTCCTCCTCGCTGTCGTGCAGCAGGGTGAAGGCGTGGGCGGCGGTCCCCATCGTCGGGACGCCCCAGGTGCGGCCCGCCTCGAGGTTGCTCGTGGCGTCGAACCCGGCGATGTAGGCGGCGCGCGCGGCGGCGACGGCGCTGCGCTCGCCGGTGCGGCGGGAGCCCATCTCGGCCAGGGGCCGCCCGTCGGCGGCGGAGACCATGCGCGCAGCCGCGCCGGCCACGGCCGAGTCGTAGTTGAAGATGCTGAGAGCGAGGGTCTCGAGCAGCACGCCCTCGGCGAAGGTCGACTCGACGACGAGGAGCGGTGATCCGGGCAGGTACACCTCGCCCTCCGCGTACCCGTGCACGTCGCCCGAGAACCGGTAGTCGGCGAGCCAGTCGATGGTGGGGGAGTCGACGATGCGCTCGTCGCGCAGCCAGGAGAGCTCGGCGTCACCGAAGCGGAACCTCGTCAGCTCGTCGAGGAACCTCCCCGTGCCCGCGACGACGCCGTAGCGGCGGCCCTCGGGCAGGCGGCGGGCGAACACCTCGAAGACGCTGTCGCGGTGCGCCGTGCCGGCGCGGAGCGCGGCCTCGACCATCGTCAGCTCGTAGCGGTCGGTCAACAGCGCACTGGTCACCCCGCCACCCTAGGCCGTGAGGGCCCGGTGGGCCGAGCGCCGGGTAAGCTGGGCGACCGTGACGGACGCACCCATCGGAGTCTTCGACAGCGGGGTCGGCGGCCTCACCGTGTCGCGGGCCATCATCGATCAGCTGCCTCGCGAGTCGATCCTCTACGTCGGCGACACCGTCCACTCGCCCTACGGCCCCAAGCCCATCGCGACGGTGCGCGAGTACGCGCTCGCCGTCATGGACGACCTCGTCGCGCAGGGCGTCAAGCTGCTGGTCATCGCCTGCAACACCGCCTCCGCGGCCGTGCTCCGCGACGCGAGGGAGCGCTACACGATCGGTCGGGGCATCCCGGTCGTCGAGGTCATCCAGCCGGCGGTCCGCTCGGCGGTCAAGCAGACCCGGGCGAAGCGGATCGGCGTGATCGGCACCGAGGGCACGATCAACTCCCGGGCCTACGAAGACGCCTTCGCGGCGGCCGCCGACCTCGAGCTCGTCACCCGCGCGTGCCCGAGGTTCGTCGAGTTCGTCGAGGCCGGCGACACGTCGAGCGCCGAGCTCCGCGCCGTCGCCGAGGAGTACCTGGCACCGCTCCGTGAGGCCGAGGTCGACACGCTCGTGCTCGGCTGCACCCACTACCCCCTCATGTCGGCCGCCATCCAGTACGTCATGGGACCGGACGTCCGCCTCGTCTCGAGCGCCGACGAGACGGCCGCCGACGTGTACCGCACCCTCGTCGACCACGGTCTCGAGGCGCCGGGCGACAACACCCCCCGCTACGAGTTCGAGGCGACCGGCGACGACAAGCCGGCCTTCCTCCGTCTCGCGAAGCGGTTCCTCGGGCCCGAGATCTCCCGCGTCGGTCACCTCGAGACGGGTGCGATCGACCTTCCCGCACGACCCACACGAACGACCGAGCACGGGCCGACGACCGGCCCCAGGAGAACAGCATGAGCGAGACCAGCGGAACGACCGGCACCAGCGCGACCGTCCGAGCCGACGGGCGGCGCGTCGACGACCTGCGCGCCGTCACGATCGAGAAGGGCTGGAGCTCTCAGGCCGAGGGCAGCGCCCTCGTCTCGTTCGGGGACACCAAGGTGCTCTGCACGGCGTCGTTCACGAACGGCGTGCCGCGGTGGCTGGCGGGCAAGGGCAAGGGCTGGGTCACGGCCGAGTACTCGATGCTGCCGCGCGCCACGAACTCCCGCAACGATCGCGAGAGCGTCAAGGGCAGGATCGGCGGTCGCACGCACGAGATCTCGCGTCTCATCGGCCGGAGCCTCCGGGCCGTCGTCGACACCAAGGCCCTCGGCGAGAACACGATCGTGCTCGACTGCGACGTGCTGCAGGCCGACGGCGGAACCCGCACGGCAGCCATCACCGGGGCCTACGTCGCCCTCGCGCAGGCGATCGAGTGGGGCCGCGAGCGGAAGTTCATCTCGCAGAAGGCCGTCCCCCTCATCGACAGCGTCTCGGCGGTCTCGGTCGGGATCATCGACGGCGAGCCGATGCTCGACCTGGCCTACGTCGAGGACGTCCGCGCCGAGACCGACATGAACGTCGTCGTGACCGGCCGCGGCCTCTTCGTCGAGGTGCAGGGCACCGCCGAGGGCGCGCCCTTCGACCGCCGTGAGCTCGGCGAGCTGCTCGACCTCGCCGTGGCGGGTGCGGCCGACCTCACGCGCAAGCAGCTCGAGGTGCTCGGCTCGTGACCCGGGTCGTCATCGCGACGCACAACCCCGGCAAGGTCGCCGAGCTGCGTCGGCTGCTGGCCGACGTCGTGCCCGGTGTCGAGTTCGTCGCCTACGACGGACCCGAGCCCGTCGAGGACGGCTCGACCTTCGAGGCGAACGCGCTGATCAAGGCGCGGGCCGCCGCCGAGCACACGGGCCTGCCCGCCCTCGCCGACGACAGCGGCATCTCGGCCACGGCCCTCGGCGGCGCGCCCGGGATCCACTCGGCGCGCTACGCGGGCACCCGCGACGCCGACGACAACATCGACAAGCTCCTGGCCGCTGTCGCCGGGGCCGACGACCGGTCGGCGTGGTTCTCGTGCGCGGCGGCTCTCGTCGTCCCCGGCGAGCCTCGCCGCGAGCACGTCGAGTACGGCGAGTGGCGGGGGACCCTGCTGGAGGCGCGGGTCGGCTCCGGCGGACACGGCTACGATCCGGTCTTCCGGCCCGAGGGCGAGAGCCGCAGCGCCGCCGAGCTCACGACCGAGGAGAAGAACGCGGTCAGCCATCGCTCTCGGGCCTTCCGGGCGATCGCGCCCCTCGTGGCGGCACTGGCCGACTGAGCCGACCCGCGCCTCCTCGTGGTCAGGCTCCGGGGGATCGGCCCGGGAGATCGGACGCCGCCGGCGGGTCGGCCGGTTCGGACTCGCCCTCGGCCTCGGCCTTCTTCGCCTGATGCACGCCGTGGAAGTAGTGCCCGGCGATCGGGATCACCGTGGCCAGCACGGCGCCGAGCAGGATCAGGTCGATGTACGAGCTGACGAAATCGGCGACCGGGGGGATGTGCCCGATTCCGAATCCGAGCAGGGTGATCCCCATGCCCCAGACCACGGCGCCGATCGCGTTGAAGAGCGAGTAGCGGCGATAGCTCATGTGCGCGACCCCGGCCATGATCGGGGCGAACGTGCGGACGATCGGCACGAAGCGGGCGATGATGACCGCCGTCGGGCCGAACCGCTCGAAGAAGGCGTTGGTGCGGTTCACGTTCGCGACGCTGAACAGTCCGCTCTCCCGGCGTTCGAAGATGCGGGGTCCGACCTTGTGGCCGATCAGGTACCCGAGCTCGCCCCCGGCGAAGGCGGCGATGCTGATGAGGATCGCGATGAGCCAGATGGGCATGCCGAGGGCGTCCGGGTTCGTCGCCGCCAGGATGCCCGTGATGATCAGGAGGGTGTCGCCGGGGAACAGGAACCCGATGAGCAGCCCGGTCTCGGCGAAGACGAGCACGCAGACCCCGAGCACGGCCCAGGGGCCGAACGCCGACAGGAGGTACTCGGGGTCGAGCCAGGGGATGACGGCGAGGGGCAGCATCGGGTTGTTCTCCGGTCTCGGGTGGTGCGGGAGAAGGGACTTGAACCCTCACGCTCGAAAGCACAGGAACCTAAATCCTGCGTGTCTGCCAATTCCACCACTCCCGCGGCAGGGTCAGTGTAGCGATCCGAGCCCCGGGTCGACGTCGGCTCGACGGCGTCGGCGGCCGGGGAGGCGCTACCGCTTCGAGCGGGGCGTGTGCGGCGAGTAGCGGGGAACGTACCGGAGGAGGATGCCGGCTCCGACGAGACCGAGCAGACCCATGACGCCGCTCGCCACCGAGACGGAGACGAGGGCCGTCACGGCCGAGATGAGGAGGGGCGCCCCCGCGCTGCCCGCATCGCCGGTGAAGCGCCAGGCCCCCAGGAACGGAGCCGGGTCCTTCGGGTCGGCGAGATCGGCGCCGAGGGTCATGAGGATGCCGCTCCCGATGCCGTTGGCGAGCGACATGGCCACCGCGACGGCGATGAACCATCCGACGCGGTCATCGAGATCGTGGGTGAGCGAGAGGGCGAGATACGACAGTCCGAGACCGACCATGCACGGGACGGCGCTCCAGAGTCGACCGTACCGATCCATGATCTGCCCGCTCGTGTAGAAGAGGGCGAAGTCGACGGCCCCGGCGATGCCGATGATGATCGCGGTCTCGGACGCCCCGAGGCCGATGCTGACGGCCCAGAGCGGCAGCATCACCTGGCGGCCCGAGCGCATCGCCCCGATCAGGGCCGCGCCGCTGCCGAGCTTGACGAGGACGCCGCGATGGCGCCGGAGCGTGGCGAAGAGCCCCTGACGTTCGAGGGCGACGAGGTCGGGCTCGGCCGTGGTGCGACGCGCGGCCGGCGTCGGACCGAACGACGCCGACGGGTCGCGGAGGACGAGGAGCGAGACCGCCGCGCCGAGGCAGCCGACGATGTGCACGACGAAGGCGGACTGCACGCTGCCGGTGAGCTCGATGACGCCCGCCGAGAGGAACGGCCCGACGAAGTACCCGAGTCGGAAGACGCCGCCGAGGCTCGACAGGGCCCTCGCCCGGACGGCGATCGGCACGAAGCTCGTCATGAACGCGTGACGAGCCAGCGCGAAGACGGCCGTCGCCAGACCGATCACGAGCACGCCCACCGCCAGCACGACCTCGTTGGGGGCGAGGAGGCAGGTCACGAGACCGCCGATGCTCACGAGCGAGGCACCGATCATGCTGCTGCGCTCGCCGACCCGCGACACGAGCCAGCCGCTCGGGATGTCTCCGACGAGCTCGCCGACGAGGATGAGCGCTGCCACGAACGCGGCGAACGGGAGCGAGGCTCCGAGGCCGCTCGCCACCACGGGGATGATCGGGATGATCGCCCCCTCGCCGATGGCGAAGAGGGCGGCGGGCAGGAACGCCGCGAGAGCGACCGACCGCATGCTGAAGTCGGGGGATGAGTCGGTCATGTCGTCGGTCAGACTATGCCCGGGTCGCCCCGCGGGGCCCTGCCGCGGCGACGATGGCTGCGTACACTTGCCGGATGAAGGTTCTGGCAGCGATGAGCGGCGGCGTCGACTCGGCGGTCGCCGCGGCGAGGGCGGTCGAGGCCGGCCATGACGTGGTCGGGGTCCACCTGGCCCTCAGCCGGATGCCCGGCACCCTCCGCACCGGCAGCCGCGGCTGCTGCACCATCGAAGACAGCATGGATGCGCAGCGGGCGGCCGACAAGATCGGCATCCCGTACTACGTCTGGGACTTCAGCGAGCGGTTCAAGCTCGACGTCGTCGACGACTTCGTCGCGGAGTACACGGCCGGTCGGACGCCGAACCCGTGCATGCGCTGCAATGAGCGCATCAAGTTCGCGGCCCTCCTCGAGAAGGCGCTCGCCCTCGGGTTCGACGCGGTGTGCACGGGGCATTACGCGACGATCCTCACGGACGACCAGGGCAACCGCGAGCTGCACCGCGCCTCCGCCTGGGCGAAGGACCAGTCCTACGTGCTGGGCGTCCTGACCACGGAGCAGCTCGCGCACTCGATGTTCCCGCTGGGAGCGACCCCGTCGAAGGCCGAGGTGCGGGCCGAAGCGGCCGAGCGCGGCTTCAGCGTCGCCACGAAGCCCGACAGCCACGACATCTGCTTCATCCCCGACGGCGACACCCGGGGCTGGCTGGCCGAGCGGGTCGGCGCCGAGACCGGCGAGATCCTCGACCGCAGCGGGTCCGTCATCGGCAGCCACGAGGGTGCTCACGCCTTCACGGTCGGTCAGCGCAAGGGCCTGAACATCGGGTTCCCGGCCGACGACGGCAAGCCCCGCTTCGTGCTCGAGGTGCGCCCCGTCGACAACACGGTCGTCGTCGGGCCGAAGGAGGCCCTCGACATCGCCGAGATCGCCGGACGATCCTTCACCTGGGCCGGACTGCCCCCGGCCGACCCGACGACCGAGTTCGAGTGCGACGTCCAGATCCGGGCCCACGCCGACCCGGTGCCCGCGGTGGCGCGCGTGTCGGAGGGTGCGGGTAAGACTGAACTCGTGATCACACCTCGCGAACCCCTCAACGGCGTGGCCCCCGGGCAGACCGCCGTCGTCTACGTCGGAACCCGCGTGCTCGGCCAGTGCACGATCGACCGCACGGTCAGCGCCGTCCCGGTCCCGACCGCCCTCGCCTGAGCCCGTCATGAGCGACACCGAGGTCCCCGCCGACCTGTCCTCCGCGCGCGACGAGGCCGAGCGGCTCACCGCCGTCATCCTCGATCTGCGAGACCAGTACTACGAGGGCAACGCGTCCACCGCCTCCGACGCCGAGTACGACGGGCTGGTGCGCCGACTCGACGCCATCGAGCGCGCCCATCCCGAGCTGCAGAAGGACGACAGCCCGACGCAGACGGTCGGCGGCCGCGCCGAGACCACGCAGTTCGCGCCCGTCGAGCACGCCGAGCGCATGCTGAGCCTGGACAACGTCTTCAGCGACGACGAGCTCGCCGAGTGGGCCGGCAAGGTGCAGCGTGACGCCGGCGGCGAGCGGGTGCGGTTCCTCACCGAGTTGAAGATCGACGGCCTCGCCATCAACCTGCGCTACGAGAACGGGCTGCTCGTCACGGCGGCCACCCGCGGCGACGGGGTCGTCGGAGAGGACGTCACGGGCAACGTGCTCGCCATGGGCTCGATCCCCGAACGGCTCTCGGGCACGGGGCATCCGCCTCTCGTCGAGGTGCGCGGCGAGATCTTCTTCCCCGTCAGTGGATTCGACGAGCTCAACGCCCGGCAGCGCGAGGCCGGTGAACGGGTCTTCGCGAACCCCCGCAACGCCGCCGCCGGATCGCTGCGTCAGAAGGAGGAGGGCAAGAGCCCCGAGAAGCGCGAGCTGATGCACGCGCGCCTTCGTCGCCTGCGGATGCTGGTGCACGGCATCGGCGCGTGGCCGGTCGGCGATCTGGAACGCGCCACCGAGGTGCGTTCGCAGTCGGAGGTCTATGACCTGCTCGGCGGCTGGGGTCTGCCCATCTCGACCCACCACCGGGTCTTCGACACGGTCGCCGAGGTCCAGGCGTTCATCCACGACTACGGCGTCCGCCGCGCCTCCGTCGAGCATCAGATCGACGGCATCGTCGTGAAGGTCGACGACCTGGCTCTGCACGAGGAGCTCGGGTCGACCAGTCGCGCTCCCCGGTGGGCGACCGCGTTCAAGTACCCGCCCGAGGAGGTCAACACGACCCTCCTCGACATCGTCGTCAGCGTCGGCCGCACGGGGCGCGCCACGCCGTTCGCCGTCATGGAGAAGGTCGAGGTGGCCGGCAGCGAGGTGCGCCAGGCGACCCTGCACAACCAGCAGGTGGTCAAGGCGAAGGGCGTCCTGATCGGCGACACCGTCGTGCTGCGCAAGGCGGGCGACGTCATCCCCGAGGTGCTCGGACCGGTCGCCGAGCTGCGCGACGGCACCGAGCGCGAATTCGTCATGCCGGCCGAGTGCCCCGAGTGCGGCACGCCCCTCCGGCCCGCCAAAGAGGGCGACATCGACCTCCGCTGCCCGAACGCCGAGAGCTGCCCCGCGCAGGTCAGGGGCCGCGTCGAGCACATCGCGTCGCGCGGCTCGCTCGACGTCGAGGGTCTCGGCGAGGTCGCCGCGGCGGCCCTGACCCAGCCGGCGGAGCCGGCGACACCGCCCCTGCGCACCGAGGCCGGTCTCTTCGATCTGACCATCGCCGACATCTTCCCGGTGCGCGTCGTCGTGCGCGATTCCGAGACGGGCATGCAGCGCCTCGAGGCCGATGGCGCCCCCAAGCTCGTCACGCCGTTCCGCCGTCGGCGCGCCAAGCGCGACGGCCCGTTCGATCCCGAAGCGTCGGAGTTCTCCGGCGACGCGGACCACGTCCCGTCCAAGAGCGCGCTCGAGATGCTCGCCAACCTCGAGAAGGCCAAGACGAGTCCGCTCTGGCGGATCCTCGTGGGTCTCAGCATCCGCCACGTCGGTCCGGTCGCCGCCCGAGCTCTGGCGAATCACTTCGGATCGCTCGAGGCGATCCGAGCGGCTGATCGCGATGCGCTCGCCGCCGTCGACGGGGTCGGCGGGATCATCGCGGACGCCCTCAGCGACTGGTTCGCCGTCGACTGGCATGTCGAGATCATCGATCGCTGGGCTGCCGCCGGGGTGCAGCTCACCACTCCGGGTCACCCGGGACCGGGGGCGGCCGAGGCCGCCGGGGGAGTGCTGGCCGGGCTGACCGTGGTCGCGACCGGCAGCCTCGAGGGATTCAGCCGCGAAGGGGCGCAGGAGGCGATCCTCGCGGCGGGCGGCAAGGCCGGGAACAGCGTGAGCAAGAAGACGGACTTCGTCGCGGCGGGCCCGGGTGCCGGGTCCAAGCTGGCGAAGGCGGAGGCCCTCGGTGTGCGGATCATCGATGCGGCGCAATTTCAAGTCCTCATTAAGGAGGGCCCAGCGGCCCTCCCGGTACCCGAAACGGGGGACGAAGCGCCAGAAGATCGCTAGACCGTCTGGTGACGCGTCACCGGTCGCCCCTACGATATGAGCACGCATCGTCTTCGGACTGTAGGGAGTCCGGGGTACAGATGCGCCTCGAGGGGGAAGACCCGACGTGCTGTTCCTCGCTGCAGCGATCCTGAGTGCCTCGATCCACGTCTTCGGCGTGGTCGAGGCCCCACCCGCGACCTCCGCGACCGTCGTCTCCGCCACGGACTCGGGCCCGGCGTCGACGAGCGCGCTCGTCCTCGAGCGGGCCTGCGTCGTCGACGAGGCCGACGAGCTCGACGGGGCGCGGTGCCTCGGCGAGCTGACCCGCGCCTCCTCGGCGTCGCTCGACGTCCTGCGCCAGACGCTCGACCCCGCGGGCGACGACATCGGGACCACGAGCTCGGCGCTGACCGCCGACGTCGCCCCCGCGACCGTGCTGGCCTGGTGGGAGTCGCTCGACCGGGTCCATCAGGATCGGCTGACGACCGCGCTCCCCGGGCTCGTCGGGAATCTCGAGGGCGTTCCGTACGCTGCGCGCGACACGGCCAACCGCTCGTTCCTCTCCGATGCGGTCGCAGCGCTCGACATCCGTCTCGCGGGAGGTTCGACGAGCCCCGACGACCTCGCCCGGGCGGCGATGCTCGACGAGGTGGGTGCCGCGCTCGCCGACCGGACCAGCGGCACGGCCGACCGGCATCTCGTGGCGCTGGACACGGTCATGCCGGGTCGCGCCGCCGTCGTGGTCGGTGACCTCGACACGGCCGACGACGTCAGCGTCCTCGTCCCCGGCATGCTCTTCACGGTGAGCGGCCAGATCGTCGACTGGTCGGAGACGGCCGGCGACCTCTACGACGAGCAGGCGGCCTGGGCCACCCTGCTGGCCGGACGGTCGGCGGACGCCCCGCAGACCACCGCTGTGGTGGCGTGGATGGGCTACCGCACGCCCGATCTCACGAACGTCTATTCGCTCGACCTCGCCCGGGTGGGCGCCGCGCACCTCGCCGACGCGATCGCCGGACTCGACGCGGTGCGAGCGGCCGACCCGGCGCGGGTCACGGTCGTCGCTCACTCGTACGGGTCGACGGCCGCGACGATGGCGTTGTCGTCCGGTCGCGTCACCGTCGACTCGCTCGTCCTCCTCGGCTCGCCCGGCAGCGTCGTCGAGACCGCGACGCAGCTGGCCGTCGTCGGCAGCGACGTCTACGCCGCCGCGGGGAGCTTCGACCCCGTCGCGGGCAGCGGCGCCTTCGGGGCCGATCCGGGGTCCGCGGCCTTCGGCGCGGTGCTGATGCACACGGGCGGCGGCCCGGACGGTCTGACCGGTCAGGCGCTCTCGGCCGCCCTCGGGCACAACGACTACCTGCGCCCCGGGACCGAGTCGCTGCGGAGCATCGCCCTGATCGGGCTCGGTCACGGCGAGCTCGTCGACGTCGACGAGCGGACCCCCGGCACCGGCGGCCCCGAACTGCCCGACATCGCGCTGGTTCGCCCTCAGGACCTCTACGCCCGCGACTGACGCGACCCCGGGGAGGCGCGGGTCGGCCGTCCGCGCCGCCCCGTAGAATCGTCGGCGACCCCCAAGCGCTGTACCCCACACGAATCTGTGACGGAGCACCATGTCTGACATCACGCGCGAGCAGGTCGAGCACCTCGCCGGTCTCGCCCGCATCGCCCTCACCGCCGACGAGATCGACACCATGACCCGGGAGCTCGGGCAGATCGTCGACAACGTCGCCAAAGTGGCCGAGGTCGCCACCGACGACGTGCCGGCGACGAGCCACCCGATCCCGCTCGAGAACGTCTTCCGCCCCGACGTCGTCGGCGAGACGCTGACCGCCGAGCAGGCGCTGTCCGGAGCCCCCGACCACGACGGCTCGCGCTTCCGGGTGAGCGCCATCCTCGGAGAAGAGCAGTAGAGATGACCGACACCGCAAGCCTCATCCGCCTCAGCGCGGCCGACCTGTCCACGAAGCTCGCGACGGGCGAGGTCTCGTCGGTCGAAGCGACGCAGGCCCACCTCGACCGCATCGCCGCCGTCGACGGCGACGTGCACGCCTTCCTCCACGTCAGCGACGCCGCGCTCGCCACGGCCGCCGACGTCGATCGTCGTCGCGCCGCCGGCGACGCGCTCGGCCCGCTGGCCGGTGTGCCGATCGCCGTGAAGGACGTCCTCTGCACCATCGACATGCCCTCGACCTCGGGCAGCCGCATCCTCGAGGGCTGGATCCCGCCGTACGACGCGACGGTCGTCCAGAAGCTCCGCGCCGCCGATCTCGTGCCCCTCGGCAAGACCAACATGGACGAGTTCGCGATGGGCTCGTCGACCGAGTTCTCGGCCTACGGTCCGACCCACAACCCGTGGTCGCTCGACCGCATCCCCGGCGGGTCGGGCGGTGGCTCGGCGGCGGCCGTCGCGGCCTTCGAGGCTCCGCTCGCGCTCGGCAGCGACACCGGCGGTTCGATCCGCCAGCCGGGTGCCGTGACGGGCACCGTCGGCGTCAAGCCCACCTACGGCTCGGTCAGCCGGTACGGCGCGATCGCGCTCGCCAGCTCGCTCGACCAGGTCGGTCCGGTCAGCCGCACCGTGCTCGACTCGGCTCTGCTGCACGACGTCATCAAGGGGCACGATCCCCGCGATTCGACCTCCCTGCGCGACGAGTGGCCCTCGTTCACCGAGGCCGCCCGTGCCGGTCTCGCCGGCGGTGCGCTGAAGGGCGTCCGGATCGGCGTCGTGAAGGAGCTGAACGGCGAGGGGTTCCAGGGCGGAGTCAAGACGCGCTTCTCGGAGGCCCTCGAACTGCTGACGGGCGCCGGCGCCGAGATCGTCGAGGTGTCGGCCCCCAGCTTCGAGTACGCGATCAGCGCCTACTACCTGATCCTCCCGGCGGAGGCGTCGAGCAACCTCGCGAAGTTCGACTCGGTCCGCTTCGGCATGCGCGTCGTCCCCGAGGGCGGCGGAACCGTCGAGGACGTCATGGCCGCGACCCGCGAGGCCGGGTTCGGCCCCGAGGTCAAGCGCCGCATCATCCTCGGCACGTACGCGTTGAGCGCGGGCTACTACGACGCCTACTACGGCAGTGCTCAGAAGGTGCGCACGCTCGTGCAGCGCGACTTCGCGAAGGCGTTCGCCGACGTGGACGTGCTCGTCTCGCCGTCCGCGCCGACCACGGCGTTCCCGCTCGGTTCGAAGATCGACGATCCGCTGGCGATGTACCTTAACGACATCACGACGATCCCGGCGAACCTCGCCGGCATCCCCGGGATCACGGTCCCCATGGGACTCGCCCCGGAGGACGGCCTCCCGGTCGGTCTCCAGTTCATGGCGCCGGCCCGACAGGACGCCCGCCTCTACACCTACGGCGCCGCCCTCGAGCAGCTGCTCGAGCAGAGCTGGGGGCGCACCCTCATCTCGCGCGCCCCCGATCTCAGCAGCACCGAGCAGAACGCCGCCACCGAAGGAGTCATCTGATGGCCAAGGCAGACCTGATGGACTACGACGAGGCCCTCGAGAAGTTCGAGGTCGTCCTCGGCTTCGAGGTGCACGTCGAGCTGGCCACGAAGACCAAGATGTTCTCGGATGCGCCCAACTTCTTCGGCGGCGCCCCGAACACGAACGTCACCCCGGTCGACCTCGGACTCCCGGGCTCGCTGCCGGTGGTCAACGAGCAGGCCGTGAGGTACTCGATCAGCCTCGGACTCGCGCTCGGGTGCTCGATCGCCGAGAGCTCGCGGTTCGCTCGCAAGAACTACTTCTACCCCGACAACCCCAAGAACTACCAGGTCAGCCAGTTCGACGAGCCGATCGCCTCGGAGGGCGAGGTCGAGGTCGAGCTGCCCGACGGGACCGTCTTCCGGATCCCGATCGAGCGGGCCCACATGGAGGAGGACGCCGGCAAGCTGACGCACGTCGGCGGCTCGACGGGTCGCATCCAGGGGGCCGAGTACTCGCTCGTCGACTACAACCGCGCGGGCATCCCCCTCGTCGAGATCGTCACCAAGCCCATCATCGGCGCGGGCGCCCTCGGCCCCGAGCTCGGCGCCGCCTACGTCTCGACCATCCGCGACATCGTGCGGTCGCTCGGCGTCAGCGAGGCGCGGATGGAGCGCGGCAACCTGCGCTGCGACGCCAACGTGTCGCTCCGCCCGCACGGCCAGGAGAAGCTCGGCACCCGGACCGAGACCAAGAACGTCAACTCGTTCCGCTCGGTCGAACGCGCCATCCGGCACGAGATCCAGCGTCAGGCGGCGATCCTCGACGGTGGCGGGACGATCACCCAGGAGACGCGTCACTGGCACGAGGACACCGGTCGGACCTCGGCGGGTCGCCCCAAGAGCGACGCCGACGACTACCGGTACTTCCCCGAGCCCGACCTGCTTCCGGTCGTGCCGCCGCGCGAGCTCGTCGAGGAGCTCCGCCTCGCGCTCCCCGAGGCTCCGGTCGCCCTGCGGCGTCGGCTGAAGGCCGAGTGGGGCTTCGCGGACCTCGAGTTCCAGGACGTCGTCAACTCGGGTCTCCTGACCGAGCTGGTCGAGACCGTCCAGGCCGGTGCGACGCCGCAGGCGGCCCGCAAGTGGTGGACGGGCGAGATCGCCCGTCTGGCGAACGCCCGGGGCGTGGAGGCGTCGAGCCTCGTGTCGCCCCTCCACGTCAGCGAGCTCATCGCCCTGGTCGAGTCGGGCGACCTGACCGACCGGCTGGCGCGTCAGGTGCTCGAAGGGGTCGTGGCCGGCGAGGGGTCTCCCGTCGAGGTCGTCGAGAAGCGCGGCCTGAAGGTCGTCTCGGACGACGGCGCCCTGATCGCCGCGATCGACGAGGCCCTCGCCGGGCAGCCGGACGTGCTCGCGAAGATCCGCGACGGCCGGGTGCAGGCGGCCGGCGCCGTGATCGGTGCGGTCATGAAGGCCATGAAGGGCCAGGCCGACGCGGCCCGCGTGCGCGAGCTGGTGCTCGAGCGCGCGCAGGCCTGACGCGCGGCGGCATGGTCGTCGTCGTCCGATCCCGAGGCGGAGCCGCCGGATGAGCGCGCCCCGCTGGATCCGCCCCGCCGCCCCCGTCGGGGTGGCGGTGGCGGGTCTGGTCGTGGTCATCGTGGCCGCGACGTCGCTGCTGCCGGAGAGGGTCACGATCATCCGTTCCCCCGGCGGGGGAGGAGCGGCCTTCGCCAGCCGAGACGACCTCCTGCTCGTCACAGCGGCCACGGTCCTCGCCCTCGTCGTCGTCTATCTCCTCTCGGCGGCGGCGCTGGCCTGGACGCCGGTGCGCCACCTGCTCGTGCCCCGCGGAACCCACTGGAAGCACGCGTCGCGGCGTCGCGAGCTCCGCCGGAGGCTGGCCGTCTACCTGGCCCGCAGCACGGCGGCGGCCCTCTGGTTCGTCGCAGCGCTCGTCGTCGTCGCCCTCCTCGGGCAGGACGGCGGGATCGCGGGGTCGTGGTGGATCCCCCTGGCCCTGTCGATCGTCTACGTCGTCGGCATGCTCGTCTGGTTCACCTGGGTGCTCACCGCCGGCTTCACCCCGCCGCGCTCGACCGAGCGCCGGGTCCCGACCGAGCGGTCGGCGTCGCGCGACGAGCCGAGGGGCCCGCGCGGGGTCGTCGCGACGTCGGCGCCGGGGGCCGGGTCGCGCGAGGTCGCGGGAGGCGCCGGCAGGACTCCGGCACCGCGCCCGGCCCCGCGCCCCGGCGAGGCGTCCTCGCCTCCGACGAAGGGGCCGCCGCGCCCGTACCAGCCCCGACCACAGCAGAGAGGCCTCCCTCCCCGTGACTGACGACCGCTACGGCGACGACGTCCTGAGCGGCGACTGGAAGCGCTCCGCGCGTCCGGTCGCGACCCCGACCGACGCCGTCCGCGACCTCGTCGTCGAAGAGCTCGGCAGCGGATTCACGGGCGCGATCGTGCGGGTCTCCGCCGGCCTCGTCGAGCTGGAGGACTGGAAGGGGCGGGTGAGGGCGTTCCCGTTGTCGGGCTCGTTCCTGATCGACGGTGCGCCGGTGGCGCTCCGCGTGCCGCGTGCCGCGCCGGCGGGCCGGGCCCGCACGGCGTCGGGCTCGTTCGCCGTCGACGGCGCCCGCGCGCGCGTCGCCCGCGAGAGCCGCATCTTCGTCGAGGGACGCCACGACGCCGAGCTCGTGGAGAAGGTCTGGGGTTCGGACCTCCGCATCGAGGGGGTCGTCGTCGAGTACCTCGAGGGCGTCGATCACCTGGCCGAGGTGCTGGCCGGATTCCGCCCCTCGTCGACGCGCCGGGTCGGGGTCCTCGTCGACCACCTCGTCGCCGGATCGAAGGAGAGCCGGATCGCCGAGTCCGTCATGCGGGGCCCCGCCGCCGAGAGCGTGCTGGTCGTCGGCCACCCGTTCGTGGACGTCTGGCAGGCCGTGAAGCCCGCGCGGCTCGGTCTCTCCGCCTGGCCGACGGTGCCCCGCTCGATCGAGTGGAAGCACGGCATCTGCGACGCCCTCGGCTGGCCTCACGACGATCAGGCCGACATCGCCGCCGCCTGGCAGCGGATCCTGTCGCGCGTGCGGACGTTCGCCGACCTCGAGCCCGCCCTGCTCGGTCCGGTCGAGCGCCTCATCGACTTCGTCACGGTCGACTGACGTCGGACGGGCGTCGGCCCCGGGGAATCGCCCGGGCGGACCGCGCCATCTCCGGCGGATGCCCGTAGATTCGACGGCATGGCCGATTCGATCGAAGGGCGCGTCCAGAGCGCCGTCGACGCCTGGCTGCGCTGGCTGCCCCGGTGGCGCATCGGCACCGCGCGCGGCCGGACCCGGGTCTGCCGCCTCTGCTTCGGCTCGCCGGTCGCCACGGCCGCCGGCTTCGACCGCGACGTGCCCCACGCCGTCCAGCACGCGCTGCTGAACCGACTCCGCCACATCGTCGACGACGAGGTCGAGGCGTACACGGCGCGCAACCTGCCGCTCGTCGATCGCGAGCTGCGCCGGGACGCCGAGAGCGCCGACGAGAGCGCGTATCGACCCGATGTCGGTCTCGATCTCGAGTTCGAGGGACTGGACGTGGACCCCGAGCCCGATCCGGGTCAGCCGTTCCTGTTCACGCTGGCCGGCCTCGCCGAGGAGGACGCGCCTCCTGCCGGGTCCCGACCCGGCACCCCCGTCGAGTACACGGACGAGGCGAAGGAGGCGCTGCGCCGGGAACTGGCGCTGGCCGACGACCACGCGCACTCGGTCGGCACCACCGTGTGCTTCGCCCTGGTCGAGCAGCGGGGACGCATCGGCGACGCCGTCGAGCGCCTGGTCGACCCGCAGATCGACGACCTGCTGTCGGAGCTCTCGCAGACCCTCGAGCAGCCCTCGTGACCCCGTCCCCTCTCGGAAGGCTCCCATGACCACCCGTCCGGTCCGCACCCGACGTCCCCGCGCCTCCTGGTGGGCGCTCGTCGTCGATCTCGCGTTCGTCCTGGTGTTCGTGCTGATCGGGCGCAGCAGCCACGCCGAGGCGCTCGACCCGCTCGGGGTCCTGACGACGACCTGGCCCTTCGCCGTCGGCCTCGTCGTCGGCTGGGCGAGCGTCCTCGGCGTCGGATGGCCGCCGGCGGGTCCGCGGGCCGGCCTCGTCGTCTGGGTCTCCACGGTCGTCGTCGGCGTCCTGCTGCGCGTCGCCTCGGGTCAGGGGATCGAGCCGAGCTTCGTGGTCGTCACGGCCGTCGTGCTCGGGGTGCTCCTGGTCGGTTGGCGGCTCGTCGCGGGGCTCGTCGGGCGTCGCCGGGGAAGCGGCCGCTCGGCCTGACGCGGGCGGTCCCCTCCCAGGCAGGCCCGGCATACTCGACCTGCCGATCCGAGCCCGACCCGAGCGGGACCCGAACCGACCCAGGGATCCATGACCTCCTCCGCCGCCCCGAGCGCCCTCCTGTCCGCCGCCTCCGCCCCCGGATCGCTGACCGAGAGCGGGGGCATCGTCGGCATCGCGTCACGGGTCATCGACGCGCTCGGCGAGTGGGGCGTCGGCCTCCTGACGTTCATCGAGACGATCTTCCCGCCGATCCCGAGCGAGCTGATCCTGCCGCTCGCCGGCGCTCTCGCCGGAAGCGGCGACATGAACATCGGGCTGCTCATCGTCGTCACGACGCTCGGCGCGTACGTCGGCGCCCTCGTGCTGTACCTGCTCGGGGCCAAGCTCGGCCTCGAGCGGAGCATCCGGTGGCTCTCGAAGCTGCCGCTCGTCGAGCGCGAGGACTTCGACAAGGCCGCGGGGTGGTTCCACCGCCATGGTCGCTCGGCCGTGTTCTTCGGGCGCTTCATCCCCGGCGTCCGCAGTCTCATCTCGCTGCCGGCCGGCGCCGACCGCATGCCGCTGGCGACCTTCTCGCTCTTCACGATCGTCGGCAGCGGCATCTGGAACACCCTCCTCATCGCCCTGGGCGCCGCCCTCGGAACGCAGTACGAGCTGATCGACCAGTACGCGAAGTACCTCGACTACATCGTCTACGGAGCGATCGCCGGGGTCGTCGTCTGGCTCGTGATCCGCGCCCTGCTCCGGCGACGGCGGCGCGGTGCGGACGCCGGGCCGACCCGGCCCCGCGACGACGTCCACGGCTGATCCGCACGGCGCGCTCAGGCGGCGGGGGGCGCTGGGTCCTACTGTCGTGCGTGCGGCTGCTTCCGCACCGCGCACACCGACACGGAACGGAACGCATCGATGGGATTCCTCGACAGGCTCCTCGGCCGAGACGATCAGCGACCGGATCAGCCCGGTGGCCGACCCGCGGCCGACCCGCGGCCGTACGGTCAGCAGTCGTACGACCAGCCCTACGGTCAGCAGTCGTACGACCAGCCGTACGGTCAGCAGTCCTACGACCAGCAGCCCCCTGCCCGGCCCGGCACGGCGGCCCCCGCCCGCAGCGACGACGAGATCGCCGTCGAGCGCTACCGCTATCTGCTGCGAACGGCGCCGCCCGAGACCATCGAGCAGGTGCACGCCGAGGCGTTCGAGAAGCTCACTCCCGAGCAGCGACGACTCGTGTTCGACGAGCTCAGCGCCCAGTCGCCCGAGGGTGAGCGTCCGCGCGGCGACGACGCCGGTTCGCTCGCGCAGGCCGCCACCCGCTCGGAGCTCCGTCAGCCCGGAACGCTCGAGCGGACGCTCGGCGGCGGCGGTGGCCCGGGGCAGCAGGGCGGCGCCGGTCGTCGCGGACCGGGCATGGGGTCGATGATCGGCGGATCGCTGCTCGGCACGGTCGCGGGCTTCGTGATCGGCTCGGCCCTCGTGAGCGCGTTCCTGCCCGACGCCGGGGCCACGGCCGACGGCGGCGAGGGTGACGGCGGCGAGGGCGACGGCGGCGGCGGCGAGGGCGACACCGGCGCGGACTCCGCCGACGCGGGAACGGAGACGGCGGGCGCCGACTCCGGCGCGGGCGACGGGGGCGGGGACTTCGGCGGCGGTGACTTCGGCGGCGGCGGGTTCGGCGGCGGCGACTTCGGCGGGGGCGACTTCGGAGGCTTCGACATCTAGCACCGAGCGGCCGGCGCCACGGTGACCACCGAGGAGGCGCGACTCACGTGAGTCGCGCCTCCTCGGTCGTGAACGACTACCGTCGGAGACCCGTGAACGCGAGGATGAGTCGAGGAGAAGCATGAGCACCAGCAGGATCGCCGTCGTCACCGGAGGAACCGCCGGACTCGGCCGGGCCACGGTCCGGGAGCTCGCCGCCCGCGGCTGGGACGTCGCCGTCCTCGCTCGCGGCCAGGACGGCCTGGACGGCGCCGTCGCCGACGTGGAGGCCGCAGGGCGTCGCGCGCTGGGAATCCCGACCGACGTCGCCGACCGTCTGCAGGTCGAGGCCGCCGCGGACCGGGTCGAGTCCGAGTGGGGCCCCATCGACCTCTGGGTGAACGACGCCATGGTCGGGGTCTTCGGGGAGTTCCTCGAGACGGACCCGGACGACTTCGAGCGCGCCACCGCCGTGAACTACTTCGGCTTCGTCAACGGCACACGCGCCGCGCTCTCGCGGATGGTCCCGCGAGACGCCGGTCACGTCATCCAGGTCGGTTCGGCTCTCGCCCACCGGGGCATCCCCCTGCAGGCCGCATACTGCGCGGCCAAGCACGCCGTCCAGGGGTTCACCGAGTCGGTCACGACCGAGCTGCTGCACAACGACAGCGCCGTCCGGATCTCGACCGTCGACATGCCGGCCCTCAACACGATCCAGTTCAACTGGGTGCGGACGACCCTGCCCGAGCACCCCATGCCCGTCGCGCCGATCTACGAGCCCGAGGTGGGGGCCCGGGCCATCGCCGACGTCGCCGACAAGCCCCGCCGCCGGTCGTGGATCGGCGAGCCCACCCTGGGGACGATCCTCGGCAACCGCTTCGCCGCGGGATTCATGGACGTCTTCCTCGCGAAGACCGGGTACTCCGGTCAGCAGGCGCCTCAGAAGAAGGAGCCGATGCTCCCCGACAACCTCTACGAGCCCACGGCCGGGGATCACGGCGCGCGGGGGATCTTCAGCGACATGGCTCACAGGACGAGCCCTCAGATCTGGTACACGCGCAACCGCGGGGTGAGCCGGGGCATCGCCGTCGCCGCCGCCCTGGGCGCGGGTCTCGCGACCGTCCGGGCGGTGTCGGGGCGGAGCCGATGAGTCGTCCCTTCGACGCCTCCGTCGTGGGGGCCGGCCCGAACGGGCTGGCCGCGGCGGTCGTGCTCGCCCGGGCGGGGCTGAGGGTCCAGCTCGTCGAGCGGGCGTCGACGCTGGGGGGCGGCACCCGCACGTCCGAGCTGACGCTGCCCGGTTTCCGGCACGACATCTGCTCGGCCGTGCATCCGATGGCGATGGCGTCCGGGTTCTTCCGGCGGTGGGGTCTCGAGCAGCGGGTCGAGATGATCGTGCCCGAGATCTCGTACGCCCACCCGGTCGACGGCGGCACGGCCGGCGTCGCCTACCGCGACCTCGATCGCACCGTCGACGGCCTCGGCGTCGACGGGCGGACCTGGCGCCTGATGTTCGAGCGTCTCGTCGAGCTCGAGGCGGAGATCTCGCAGTTCACGCTCTCGCCGATCCTCCAGGTGCCGAGACACCCCGGCGCCGTCATCGAGTTCGGTCTGAGGATCCTCGGGCAGGGCGGGCCCTGGTGGGACGCGGGGCTGCGCACACGGGAGGCGCGCGCCCTGCTGGCGGGCGTCATGGCGCATGCCATCCGGCCGATGCCGAGCCTGTCGGCCTCCGCCGCGGGTCTCACCCTCGCGGTCCACGGCCACGGGCGGGGCTGGGCCCTGCCCCGCGGCGGCAGCCAGTCGATCGCCGACGCCCTGGCCGCCGACCTGCGCGCGCACGGCGGCGTCATCGAGACCGACACCGAGATCACCGACCTCGGACAGCTCGACAGCGACGTCGCCCTGCTCGACGTGACGCCCCGTCAGCTGATCTCGATGGCCGGCCCGCGCCTCCCCGACGGCTACCGCCTCCGTCTCGAGCGGTTCCGATACGGAGGAGGCGCGTCGAAGGTCGACTTCGCCCTCAGCGGTCCGGTGCCCTGGGCCGTCGACGCCCTGCGCGGGTCGCCCACCGTGCACCTCGGCGGCGATCGCGCCGACGTCGCGCGAGCCGAGCACGACGTGGCCCGCGGGCGGGAGTCCGACGACCCGTTCGTCCTGGTCGTCCAGCCGAGCGTCGTCGACGACACCCGGGCGCCCGAGGGACAGCACTCCCTGTGGACCTACGCGCACGTGCCGTCGGGGAGCACCCGGGACATGACCGAGGTCATCACCGCGCAGATCGAGCGCTTCGCCCCCGGGTTCCGCGACGTCGTCCTGGCGTCGCACTCGTTCAGCGCCGACGAGCTCGAGGCCCACGACCCGAACTACATCGGCGGCGACATCGCCTCGGGAGCGCCGAGCCTCCGCCAGCTGGTCGCTCGACCCGTCGTCTCGACGGAACCGTGGCGGACCCCCGTGCCCGGGGTGTACCTCGCGTCGTCGTCCGTCCCGCCCGGCCCGAGCGTGCACGGCATGGGCGGCGCCTACGCCGCCCGGAGCGCGCTGCGCCACGAGTTCGGCATCACCCGCCTGCCCCGCCTGGGGCCCGACGATACGGAGAAGAAGTGAGCATCGAGGAGAGGTTCATCGACGCGTCGCCCGACGACGTCTTCCGGGTGTTCGGCGACGGCTGGTCGTATCCCAGCTGGGTCGTCGGCGCATCACGCGTCCGCGCCGTCGAGCGGGCCTGGCCCGAGGCCGGGGCGAAGATCAGCCACTCGTTCGGCGTCTGGCCGGCGGTCATCGACGACACGACGAGCATCGTCGAATGGGAGCCGCCCCGTCGCGTCGTCCTGATCGCCCGCGGGTGGCCCATGGGGGAGGCACGGGTCGCCTTCGCCCTGAAGCCCGTCTCGGGTGGGACCCACGTCACGATGACCGAGGACGCCGTCTCCGGTCCGGGCGCGCTCGTGCCCCGGGCGATCCAGGCGCTGCTGCTCGGTCCGCGCAACCGCGAGACGCTCCGTCGACTGGCGTGGCTGGCCGAGGGGTACCGCGAGGGGACGACCGACTAGGACCACGCGCGGGGCCCCGATGCGCGGGGCCCCGCCGCGGGGCGGCTCGCGTCGGTCAGTGCCCGAGCAGCTCGTCCCGCACCTTGCGGCGCAGGACCTTCCCGATGAGCGACGTCGGCAGGGCGTCGACGACGACGATGCGACGGGGAACCTTGTAGGGCGTGAGGTGCTTGCGGGCGAAGGCGCGGAGCTCGGCGACGTCGACCTGCGCGCCCGGTGCGACGACGATCGCCGCGGCGACCTGCTCGCCCCCGGGGCTGGGCATCCCCACGACGGCGGCGTCGACGACGCCGTCGAAGCGCGTCAGCACCTCCTCCACCTCGGAGGGCGACACGTTGAAGCCGCCGGTGATGATGAGCTCCTTGATGCGGTCGACGACCCGGACGAAGCCGTCGTCGTCGAGCGTCACGATGTCGCCCGTGCGGAACCAGTCGCCGTCGACGAACACCTCGCTCGTCGCCTGCGGCTTGCGGTAGTAGCCGGTGAACACCTGGGGGCCGCGCACGATGAGCTCGCCCGACTCGCCGGCGGCGACGTCGACCGTCGGCTGGTCGGGGTCGACGACGCGCACCTCGGTGCTGGGCAGCGGCAGTCCGACCGTCCCGGCGCGGCGGGTGGGCCCGACGGGATTGGCCATCAGCACGGGGGAGCACTCCGAGAGGCCGTAGCCCTCGACGAGCCAGCCGCCGCTCTCGGCCTCCCACGGCTCGACGACCTCGGCCGAGAGGGGCATGGCGCCCGAGATCGCGACCTCGACGCCGCGGAGCGAGACGCCGGCGTCGTCGGCCGCCTTGCGGAGGCGCGTGTAGATCGGCGGGACGGCCGGCAGGAAGGTCGGCGGTCGCTTCTTCATGACCTTGAGCACGAGCGCCGGGTCGAAGGCGGGGAACAGCACGAGGCGCGCCCCCATGCTCATCGCGAAGGTGAGGCAGAGGGTCAGACCGTAGGCGTGGAACATCGGCAGGACGGCGTAGACGGTGCAGGCGCCCTGCTCGATGGTCGGCACCCAGGCCCGCGACTGCGCCGCGTTCGAGAGCAGGTTGCGGTGCGTCAGCTGCGCGCCCTTGGGCGTGCCGGTGGTGCCGCTCGTGTACTGGATGACCGCGAGGTCGTCGGTCTCGGGGCGGGGGTGCTTGGAGCGGATCGGGCGCGAGCCGACGACGTCCTCCCACGGGGTCGTGTCGCGGACCGGCGTGAAGAGGCGCTCGCGGGACTCTCGCGCCTTGGCGATCGGCAGACGGAGGGCGAGTCGCGTGCCGAAGGGCATGGCCTTCGTCACGTCGACGGACACCACGTGGTCGACGGCGACGTCGTCGGGGAACGCCTGGATCGTGTCGACGACCTTGTTCCAGGCGATGGCGATCTTGGCGCCGTGGTCCTCGAACTGGTGACGCAGCTCGCGGGGCGTGTAGAGCGGGTTGTGCTCGACGACCACGGCGCCGAGACGCAGGACGGCGTAGAACGCGACGACGTGCTGCGGGCCGTTCGGCAGCACGAGGGCCACGGTGTCGCCGTGGCCCACGCCGAGCTTCCGCAGTCCCTCGGCCGCCCGGGCGACTTGCTCGACGAGCTCGGTGTACGAGGTCGTGGCCCCGAAGTACTCGAGCGCCACCGCCTTCGGGTAGCGCTTCGCGCTGCCGTCCACCAGGTCGAGGAGAGAGCCCGTGACGGGCTCGATCTCGTGCGGGACGCCGGGGGCGTAGGAGTCAAGCCAGGGACGCGGGGTCTCGATGGTCACCCCCTCACTCTAGGGCGAACGAGGCCGTTCGATCGTGCGCTCCGTGCAGCGTCGGTCGGGGCGGGCGCGTTCGGACGCCGTCCAGACATGCGGGCGTTGGATCGGAGACACCATCACCCGACGAGAGGAACACCGTGAGCAAGGTCTGGTTCATCACCGGAGCATCCAAGGGCTTCGGCCGCGAGTGGGCCGAGGCCGCACTCGAACGAGGCGATCGCGTTGCCGGCACCGCACGGAACCTCGACGACGTCGCCGGTCTCGTCGAGCAGCACGGAGACGCCTTCCTGCCGTTGCAGCTCGACGTCACCGACCGCGCCGCCGACTTCGCGGCCGTGCAGGAGGCCGCCGAGACGTTCGGCCGCCTCGACGTCGTGGTCAACAACGCCGGCTACGGGCACTTCGGCATGGTCGAGGAGATCAGCGAGAGCGAGGCCAGGGGGCAGCTCGAGACGAACCTGTTCGGGGCCCTCTGGGTGACGCAGGCGGCTCTGCCCATCATGCGCGAGCAGGGCTCCGGTCACATCGTGCAGGTCTCGAGCATCGGCGGCATCAGCGCGTTCCCGACGGTCGGCATCTACCACGCGTCGAAGTGGGCGCTCGAGGGCATCAGCCAGTCGCTCGCGCAGGAGGTGGCGGGCTTCGGCATCAGCGTCACCCTGGTCGAGCCCGGAGGGTTCAGCACCGACTGGTCGGGCCCCTCCGCGTCACGCAGCGACGAGCTCGACGAGTACGCGAGCGTGCGGGAGGCCGCCTCGAAGCGGCCCTCGGCCGCCGACCCCGGCGACCCGGAGGCCACGCGTGCCGCGATCCTCAAGGTCGTCGACGCCGAGCAGCCGCCCCTCCGGATCTTCTTCGGAAAGGCCCCGCTCGAGATCGCCACGAAGGACTACGAGTCGCGCCTCGCGACGTGGAACGAGTGGCAGTCCGTCTCGGTCGAGGCGCACGGGGGCTGACCCGCCGTCGCCGACGCGCGCCGCGCCTCCTGCGTCTCTCGGGACCGTCAGGAGGCGCGGCGTCCGTCGGCACGGCGCGCCCAGGTCGCGAGGCGCATGATCGAGGCATGCCCGCTCTGACCGAACCGCTCCGCTCCCGTCTGCAGTACACCTTCAACGGGCAGTACACGGGCACGCCGCAGTGGATCACCGACCTGGAGAAGGGCGACGACGAGGGGTTCTTCCTGCCCGGCTCCGCCGTCTGGGCCGTTCACGGCGCCATGTCGACCATCGCCGCGGGGGTGCGCGCGCTGCTCGTGCAGGCGCTGCACCCCGGGGCGCTCGCCGGTGTGCACGACCACTCGCGGTTCCGAGAGGACCCGCTGGGGCGACTGGCCGGGACGATCCGCTGGATCTACACCGTGACCTACGGCAGCCAGGAGGCCGCGACCCAGGCCTCGAACTGGGTCTCGCGGCTGCACACGAAGGTCGTCGGGCAGTACGACGACCGCCACGGCGTCACCCACGACTACGCCGCCAACGATCCCGAGCTGCTCAGCTGGGTGCACATGGCCTTCGCGGACTCGTTCCTCGCCGCGTACCAGCAGTGGGGGAAGGCTCCCATCCCCGGTGGGCCGGACGCCTACGTGCGCGAATGGGCCGTCGCGGGCGAGCTGATGGGCGTGCCGAACCCGCCGCGCAGCGCCGCCGAGATGCAGCGGCAGCTGATGGACTTCGACCGCCGGGGGATCCTCGAGCGGACGGCCCGCACCGACGACGTCGTGCGCTTCATCAAGCACCCGCCGCTGTTCCCCGTGCTCAGGGCCGGCTACCCGCTGCTGTTCACCGGAGCGGTCAGCACTCTGCAGCCGCGGTTCCGGGACCTGCTCGGCCTCAGGCCCCCGCACATCGGGCCGGTCGCCCTGCCGGCCGCCGGCCCCGCGCAGGTCATGTTGAACGGGATCGGAGCCGTCCTCGGACCGCGCCCGGTCGCCGAGAAGCACGCGCTCGCCCGACTCGACCGACTCGGGTGGTCGTCGATCTGACCGTCAGCGACGGCCTGAGAGGATGACGTCGTGACCGACACCGCGCCTCCTCGCCGCCACCGGCCGTTCCGCCTCGTGCGCGACCTGATCGTGATCGTGCTGATCGCCCTGCTCGTGTCGTGGGGCGTCCGCACCTATCTCGTGCGCTCGTTCTACATCCCGTCCGCGTCGATGGAGAACACGCTGATGATCGGCGACCGGCTCGTCGTCAACGTGCTCGCCTCCAGCGTGATGCCGCTGCACCACGGCGACATCGTCGTCTTCGAGGACCCGGGCGGATGGCTGCCGGGGGCGCCCGGGCAGGACCTCGTCAAGCGCGTCATCGGTCTGCCCGGCGACACCGTCTCGTGCTGCGACGCCGAGGGGCGCGTCCTCGTCAACGGCGAGCCGATCGACGAGCCGTACATCACCGTGCCCGACGGCGATCCGGCCTCGCTGACGCCCTTCGACGTCACCGTGCCCGAGGGGGCGCTGTGGGTCCTCGGCGACAACCGCGAGGACTCCGCCGACTCGCGGGCGCACCAGAGCGGCCCCTACGCCGGCTTCGTCCCCGAAGAGAACGTCGTCGGCCGGGCCTTCGTCGTGTTCTGGCCGTTCGACCGGGCCCGCTGGCTCTAGTCGTACCGGCTCGACCCCTCTAGCGGGCCGCGATGAGGGCGTCGCGCACCTGGCGACGCAGCACCTTGCCGATGAGCGACTTCGGCAGCTCGTCGACGACGACGACGCGCCGGGGCACCTTGTAGGCGGCCAGACGCCCGCGGCAGTGATCCCGCACGGCGGCCTCGTCGAGGGTCGCACCCGGCTCGAGCACGACCGCCGCCACGACGTCCTCGCCGCCCTCGGCGCGCGGCACCCCGACCACGGCGGCCTCGGCGATGCCGTCGGCGCCGAGCACGGCCTCCTCGACCTCGGACGGCGCCACGTTGAAGCCGCCCGTCACGATGAGCTCCTTGATGCGGTCGACGATGGTGACGTACCCGTCGGCGCTCATGCTGACGATGTCCCCGGTGCGGAACCACCCGCCCTCGAGGAACGCCTCAGCCGTCTCGTCGGGTCGGTTCCAGTACCCGCGGAACACCTGCGGACCGCGCAGCAGCAGCTCACCAGCAGCCCCGGGAGGCACGGGGCGGGTCGGATCGGGGGAGTCCCGATCGACGACGATCGCCTCCGTCGACGGGAAGGGCACGCCGACCGTGCCGACGCGGCGGGTCGGGCCGATCGGGTTGCCGAGCGCGACGGGGGAGGTCTCGGTCAGCCCGAACCCCTCGACGAGCATGCCGCCCGTCACGCCCTCCCAGGCGGTGACGACCGGGTTCGGCAGGTTCATCGCGCCCGAGATCGCGAAGCGGGCCGACGACAGGTCGACGCCCTTCTCGCGGGCGCCGTCGGCGAGACGCTGGTAGATCGGCGGCACCGCAGGCAGGAAGGTCGGCGGGTGCTTCCTGGCCGCCTTGAGCACGAGGTCGACGTCGAACTTCGGGAACAGCACGAGCCGGGCCCCGAGGCTCATCGCGAAGGTGAGGCAGAGCGTCAGCCCGTAGGCGTGGAAGAACGGCAGCACGCCATAGACGGTCTCGGCCCCCTCGACGAGCCCGGGCACCCAGGCGCGCCCCTGCTCGGCGTTGCTGCGGAGGTTGCGGTGCGTGAGGATGGCGCCCTTCGGCGAGCCCGTCGTCCCGCTGGTGTACTGCAGCAGGGCGACGTCGTCGACGTCGGGCCGAGGGTGCTTCCTCTTGATCGGGCGGTTCGACAGCAGGTCGTCGAACGTGGCGTCGCCGGTCGCGCCGTCGGTCAGCGCGCTCCGCGACTTCCGGGCGGCGGGGATCGGCAGGGTGAGGGCGAGACGGGTGGCGAGCGGCATGCCCTTCGTGACGTCGACCGAGACGACCGTGGCGAGCCCCAGGTCGGACGGCAGCGCCCTCAGGCGGTCGACGAGCTTGTCCCACGCGACGGCGATCGTTGCGCCGTGGTCCTCGAAGAGGTGACGCAGCTCGCGGTCGGTGTAGAGCGGGTTGTGCTCGACGACGACCGCGCCGAGGCGCAGCACGGCGTAGAACGCGACCACGTGCTGCGGACTGTTGGGCACGATCAGGGCGACGCGGTCGCCGCGACGCACACCGAGCCTCCTGAGCCCCTCGGCCGCCCGGGAGATCTGATCGCCCAGATCGCGGTACGAGGTCTCGCGACCGAAGAACTCGAGGGCGGGCCGGCCGCGGTGCGTGGCGACGGCGTCGTCGATGAGGTCGACGAGGCTGCCGGTGACGGGCTCGATGTCGGCGGGGACGTCGGGGGCGTAGCTGTGCAGCCAGGGGCGGTCGATCGGATCGGTCATGCCGCCGAGCTTGCCAGGGTCGGGTGATGAACACCCGGGAGGCGCGGGTCGGCCCCCGGGGTCGGGCGCGGGTCGCCGCGAGGGCTCAGCGGGCGTCGCGCCCGGTCAGGGCGAGCAGCCGGATCCGCAGCGGGGCGTCGTCGCCGACGGGGACGGGCGAGGCGAAGAGCCCGGACGCCTCGAGGGCGTCCTTCTGGGGCTCGAAGACGCCCCAGACGGCTTCGACCAGGGCGTCGTCGAGCTCTTCGTCGGCACCGACGGCGCGCGCGAGATCCCAGGTGTGGATGGTGACGTCGGCGACCTGCTCCGCGAGGTACTCGTGGACGGGGACGACGTCGGCGCTGAGACGCACCTCGGCGTGCGGGTCGGCTTCGCGCCAGGCCGCCGTCGCGGCGGTCGACCAGCGGTGCCAGGCCTCGACGAGGTCGTCGCCGAGCGGCTCGATCGAGTTCTCGGCCTCGGCCGGATCGCCGCCCTCGAGCAGGAGGGGCACCCACTGCTGCTCGCGCGTGACGTGGCGCACGAGGTCGCGCACCCTCCAGTCGGTGTCCGGTGTGGGGGCGTCCCAGTCGGCCACGGCCTCGACCCGCCGGGCGAACTCGTCGTGGGCGGTCTTCTGCAGGGTGATCCAGTCGACGGTCATGGGAGTCCTCTCGGGTGGTGCGGGGCTGACTGCCGGGCCCAACCGCGGCAGGTACCGCGTTGTTCCCGAGGGTACTGCGGCGGGCGCGACGAAGGGCCCGCGCTCGAGGTGAGCGGCGGGCCCTTCGAGGTGCCGCTGGTTACGCGGGGAGGACGAACTGGATCTCGAGCGTGACGGTGACGTCGTTGCCGAGGGTGAAGCCGCCGGCCTCGAGCGCGGCGTTCCAGGTGACGCCGAAGGCGGTGCGGTCGATCTTGGTCGTCGCCGAGAAGCCGAGCTTGGTCTGGCCGTAGCCGTCGACGACGAGGCCGCCGAACTCGCTCTTCAGGGTGACGGGCTTGGTGACGCCACGGAGGGTCAGGTCGCCGTGGACGAGGAACGCGTCGTCGCCCTGCTCTTCGATGCTGGTCGACACGAAGGTCATCTTGGGGTGCTCTTCGGCGAGGAAGAAGTCGCCGGTCTGCAGGTGACCGTCGCGGTCCTTCTGGTTCGTGTTGACCGACGCGACGTCGATCGACGCGGTGACCTTGCTGGCCGTGTGGTCCTCAGCGGTGACGAGGGTCGCGTCGAACGACTCGAAGCTGCCCTTGACCTTGCTGATCGCGAGGTGACGGACGCTGAACGAGACCTCGCTGTGCGTGGGGTCGAGGTTCCAGGTGCCGGCGGGGATCTGCTCGGTGGTGATTGCCATGGTGTTCTCCTGTTGGTCTGAGTGACTGATCTGACGATGTCCGGTGGTGCGATGACGTCTGAGGTTTCGGTGACGTGTCACCGAAGGTCGGTACGAGTATATGCAAGTGCATCCACCCGTGACGAATTCCCGTGACGCCGGATTTCTCCGGCCGGGGTTCAGGCGGGGCGCTGGTCGGGCGAGACCGTCTTCGACGGGTCGGTCTCGGCGAGGTCGCCGAGCGCCTCGTCGATGGCGGTCATGACCTCGGCAGGCAGGGTGACGCCGGCGGCCTTGACGTTGTCCGCGACCTGCTCCGGTCGCGACGCTCCGATGATGGCCGACGAGACGTTGTCGTTCTGCAGCACCCAGGCGATGGCGAGCTGAGCCATCGAGAGTCCGAGGTCGGCCGCGATCGGCTCGAGCTTCGCGACCCCGGTGAGCACCTCGTCGGTGAGGAACCTCTGGATCGAGCTCGCGCCTCCCTTGTCGTCGGTGGCGCGGCTGCCGGCGGGCAGCTCGGCGCCCGGCTTGTACTTGCCGGTCAGGACGCCCTGCGCGACGGGCGACCAGACGATCTGACCGAGACCGTGCTGCTTGCTCGTCGGGACGACCTCCTGCTCGATGACCCGCCACAGCATCGAGTACTGCGGCTGGTTCGAGATCAGCTGCACGCCGTGCTTGACGGCGAGCTCGTGACCGGCGCGGATCTGGTCGGCGTTCCACTCGCTGACGCCGATGTACAGCGCCTTGCCCTGACGGACCACGTCGGCGAAGGCCTGCATGGTCTCTTCGAGGGGTGTGTCGGCGTCGTAGCGGTGCGCCTGATAGAGGTCGACGTAGTCGGTCCCGAGACGGCGGAGCGAGCCGTCGATCGACTCGAGGATGTGCTTGCGGCTGAGGCCCACGTCGTTGTGACCGCGGGGGCCGGTCGGCCAGTACACCTTCGTGAAGATCTCGAGCGACTCGCGACGCTCGCCCTTCAGGGCGTCGCCGAGCACCTGCTCCGCCGCCGTGTTCGCATAGGCGTCGGCCGTGTCGAAGGTCGAGATGCCGGCGTCGAGCGCCGCGCGGACGCACTGCGTCGCCACGTCGTTCTCGACCTGCGAGGCGTGCGTGAGCCAGTTCCCGTAGGTGATCTCGGAGATCTTGAGGCCGCTGTTTCCCAGGTATCTGAAGTCCATGCCGCCAAACTACGCGCCTCGGGCGGCCGACGGGCTGGCCCCCGACCGGGGGACGTTAACGGGAGATGACGGGAACCTGGCAATCGCCGGACAACGCCCGGATCCGACCAAACCGATCCGCTCGCACCCCCCGAACCGGTGCCATACCCGAGGTGAGAACCCCCGGACGAGGGCGCCGACGACAGCCGCCCGGGCGCTGACACCGATCGCGCGACCTGCTGAGCATCGTTCTGCTCCACGACACCCACGATCAACCCGACCCTCTTGACAGGAGAGTGACCCGTGTCGACTGCCCCGACGCTGCACGCCACCCTGCTGGCCGCCGGTGAGCCCGCCCCGCTGCTCACCCCCGAGGCGCCCGCATCACCCGAGACCTTCGTCCCCAACCGAGGAGGCGCGGGGACGGCCGGCGACGGACTCGCCGGCTTCCAGCTGCCCGACTGGTCCGCGCTCGAATGGGTCGGCTACTCGTCGCTCGTCGTCATCTCGCTGCTGCTCACGGCGGTCGCCGTGTCCACCCTGTGGTGGATGCTCCACGCCTGGCGCTCGAAGGACAACCTCGAGGGCAGCCAGTTCAGCGATGATCCCTTGGACGCCGCGCACTCGTTCACCCTGCTCGTGCCGGGACGTCACGAGGAGGAGGTCATGGGTCAGACCCTCGACCGCCTCGCTCTGCAGGACCACCCCGACTTCGAGATCATCGCGATCGTCGGCCACGACGACCCCGGCACCGAGCGCGTCGCCCGCGAGGCCGCGGCCCGGCACCCCGAGCTGATCCGCGTGATCGTCGACTCGAGCGTGCCCAAGAACAAGCCCAAGGCGCTGAATCTGGCGCTGCAGTCGTCGAAGGGCGAGATCGTCGGAGTGTTCGACGCCGAGGACGAGGTCCACCCGCGCCTCCTGACCCTCGTCGACTCGCGATTCAGCGAGACCGACGCCGACGTGGTGCAGGGCGGCGTGCAGCTGATGAACTTCCAGAGCAGCTGGTGGAGCCTGCGGAACGTCCTCGAGTACTACTTCTGGTTCCGGTCGCGACTGCACTTCCACGCCAAGGAGAAGTTCATCCCGCTCGGGGGCAACACGGTCTTCGTCCGCAAGGAGTGGCTCGACTGGTCCGAGGGCTGGGACGCCGAATGCCTCGCCGAGGACTGCGAGCTGGGCGTCCGCCTCTCGAGCGCCGGCGCCAAGGTCGTCGTGGCCTACAGCCCCGAGGTCGTCACCCGGGAGGAGACCCCCGGCACGTTCGTCTCGCTGCTCAAGCAGCGCACGCGGTGGAACCAGGGCTTCATGCAGGTCTACGGCAAGGGCGAGTGGAAGAAGCTGCCGCGACTACGTCAGCGCCTCATGGCCCGCTACCTGCTGACCATGCCGTTCATCCAGGCCGCGACCGGGCTCATGATCCCGATCTCGATCGCGCTGATCCTCACGGTCAAGGTGCCGACCGCGATCGCCCTGGTCTCGTTCATCCCCCTCGCGCCGACCCTCGTGCTGCTGGCCGTCGAGTTCACCGGGCTCCGCGAGTTCGGCCGCACCTACGGCCAGAAGGTCCGGGCGCGTGACTACTTCCGACTCGTCTGGGGTCTGCTGCCGTACCAGATCTTCCTCGCCCTGGCCGCCGTCCGGTCCGTCTGGCGACAGGTCCGGAAGATGAACGCGTGGGAGAAGACCGAGCACACGGGCGCCCACCGTCCCGCCTCCGTGCCCGCCCCGCTCGGGCACGCCGCCCCGGCCCCGACGACCGTCGTGGCCGACCGCTCGACCGACGACCTGGCCCTCACCGGAGGTGGTGACCGATGACCAGCATCCTCGACCGACCCGCCGTCGCTCCCGACGCGCCGGTCCGGCCCACCCGTACGGCCGAACCGGACCGCGCTCCCCGGGTGTCGTGGCTCCGACGCCACGGCGCCTCCCTGCTCTGGCTCCTGCCCGTCCTCGCCGTCGCCGCCGTCGTGCAGAGCCTCAACATGGCCGGCTCGCCGCAGCGGATCGACGACGAGGGCACCTACGTCGCCCAGGCCTGGGCCGTGCAGAACCTCGGCGAGCTCGCCCATTACACCTACTGGTACGACCACCCGCCCGTCGGCTGGCTGCAGATCTCGGCGTACACGGCCCTGACCGGCGCCTTCTCGCGCTACAGCATCGCCGTCCTGGCGGGCCGCGAGGCCATGGTCTTCTTCACCGTCGTCGCCGTCGCCCTGCTCTGGGCGCTGGCCCGCAGGATCGGGCTGAGCCGCGCGGCCGCGTCGATCGCGGCCCTCGTGTTCGCCGTCTCGCCCCTCGCCGTGCAGTTCCACCGCACCGTGTACCTCGACAACGTCGCGACCCCGTGGCTCCTCGCCGCCTTCCTGTTCGCCCTCAGCCGGCGTCACCAGCTGGCCGGCTACGCGGCGGCCTCGGCCTCGTTCGGCATCGCCGTCCTCTCGAAGGAGACGTACCTGCTGGCCCTGCCGTTCCTCGCCTGGACGATGTTCCGGGGAGCCGACCGCTCGACGCGTCGGTACACCCTGTCGATCGCCTCGGCTCTGCTCGTGCTGATCGGCCTCTCGTACATCGCGCTCGCCGGCGTCAAGGGCGAGCTGCTGCCCGGCGCCGGGCGCGTCAGCCTGCTCGAGGGGATCACGTTCCAGCTCGGCACCCGCGAGTCGAGCGGTTCGATCCTCGACACCGGCAGCCTCTTCTTCGCCACCGTGTCGCAGTGGTGGCAGCTCGACATGGTCGTCATCGTGCTGGGCGCGGCCGCCTCGGTCGTCGGCGTCTTCCTGACGAGGGTCCGGCCGATCGCCGTGATGATGGTCTTCCTCATCGCGTTCATGTTCCGCCCGGGCGGCTACCTGCCCGTCCCCTACGTGATCATGCTGCTCCCGTTCGCGGCGCTGCTCATCGCGGCCGTCACGGACTCGGCCGTGCGCTCGCTCCGCGCCCGGCGCGAGAGCCGACTCGGCACGGCGGCCGGCCGCTCCGGCGCCGTCGTCTGGATGGCCGTGACCGCGGTGGCCGCCGTCGCCATCGTGCCGCTCTGGACGACCCAGCTCCGCGGGTTCTTCCTCTCGGACCTCGACGCCCCCATGCGCGACGCGCAGGGATGGATCTCGGACAACGTGCCGAAGGACAGCCGACTGCTCGTGGACGACGCGATGTGGGTCGACCTGGTCGACGACGGCTTCGCACGGGACAACGTCATCTGGTTCTACAAGCTCGACACCGACGGCGCCGTCCAGGCCCAGTCGCCGAACGGGTGGCGCGACAGCGACTTCATCGTCACCACCGAGTCGGTCCGCACCTCGGGCGGCTCGTCCGAGGGCATCCGCCAGGCCCTCGACAACTCCACCGTCGTCGCCTCGTTCGGCACCGGCGACCAGGAGGTCGACGTGCGCCGCATCGACCCGGGAGGGGCTGCGCAGGCCTCGACCGACGCCGGGGCGGACGCCGCCGCACGGTCGCAGGTCGGCCGCGAGCTGGCCCAGAACCCCTCGCTCGAGGTCTCCGACGTCTTCCGGCAGGCCCTCGCGGACGGTCGCGTCGACCCGCGGGCCATGATCGTCCTCGGTCAGCTCGCGGCGACGGGCAGCATCAGCGTCGGCGACCCCGAGGCCCTGCCGGGGGAGTCCGAGGGGCTCTTCCGTCAGCTCGAGATCGCGCCGACCGACGGTCGCTCCGCCGACGATCTGGCGACCGTGGTCGGCGGACTCGGCGACACCTACGCGCCGGCCTCCGCCGCCGTCTCGGGCGACCGGCTCGTGGCCACCTGGTCCGCCCTCCCGCCGAGCGGTCTGCTCGGCTGATTGACCCGATGACGCGCGCCGACCCGACGACGCGCGCCGCACCTCCTCGGCACCGCCGGCCCTCACGAGCCGGACACCCACCGGAAAGGAACCACCTCATGGCACACGCCATCAGCACCACCCGCACCCGTCCCGCCGTCCGCCGTCTCACGACGGTGCTGGCCCTCGGCGTCGCCACGACGGCCGCCGTCGCCGCCGCGGTCGTCGGCGCCTCGCCGGCCCAGGCCGCCGACGGCGACGGCTGGGTCAGGGTCGGTCACCTGTCGCCCGACACCAAGTCCGTCGACGTCACCCTCACCTCGCTCAAGGGCGGCCAGGTGGTCATGGACCTCGACGACGTCACGTACGGGCAGGTCAGCCCCTACGAGGCCCTGCCGACCGGCACCTACGTCGTCTCGATGACCGCGGCCGACGCACCGGCCGACGACGCCGAGCCGATGATCAGCACCAACGTCACGGTCGAGAGCGGTCAGCCCCTCACGGCCCTCGCCTACGGCCCCAACGACGATCTGCGGACCGAGGTCCTCACCGACGACCTCACCGCGCCGGCTCCCGGCGAGGCGAAGCTGCGCCTCGTGCAGGCGGCCAACGTCACCGACACGGTCGACGTCGCCACGACCACCGGCACGACCATCGCCGCCGACGCGCCCTTCGGCAGCGCCACCCGGTACGCGAGCGTCGACGCGGGCCCCTGGACGCTCGACCTCACGGGCGACGACGTCGAGGGATCGGCCGACGTCGACCTCGCGGCCGGCAGCGTCAACACCCTGTTCGTGCTCGACAACTCCAGCGGCGGCCTGACCGTCGTGCCCGTCGTCGACAGCGCGTCGACGGCCGAGACCCCGCAGGGCGGAGTGCAGACCGGTGGCGGCTACCTGGCCGAGCACGCCTCCGACGAGGCCCCCGGTGAGACACGGGGCGGCTTCTGGGCGTCCGTGCTCGGATTCCTCCGCATCGGCTGAGGCCGCGGCGGAGCGAACCGACGGACGAGGAGGCGCGGCTCGGCGCCGCCGGGCACCGCGCCTCCTCGACCGGCACGACGATGACAGCACAGTGAGGAACGACATGAGGAAGAAGACGAGACTGCTGCTCGCAGCGGCGGTCGTGGTGGCAGTGGCCGTCACGGCCGGGATCGCCTCATTCGTCGTCGGCCCGTTCGGCGGATCGTCGGACGAGGCGGGCGGACGGACGGGCGCGACCAGCGACCCCGGCATCACCCCCACCTCGGCACCCGAGAGGACGCCCGACCAGATCGGCGAGGCGTTCCTCGACGACTGGGTCGACTCCGACGGCCGGGTCGTCCGCCGCGATCAGGGCGGGGACACCGTCAGCGAGGGTCAGGCGTACGGGCTGCTCGTCGCGGTCGGCGTCGACGACGAGAGCGCCTTCGACTCCATCTGGGGGTGGACCACCGACAACCTCGTGCGCGACGACGGACTCCTGTCGTGGCAGTGGGCCGACGGAGCGGTCGTCGACGACGGCCCGGCGAGCGACGCCGACGTCGACGCCGCCCGGGCCCTCGTGCTCGCCGGCGACGCGTTCGACCGCCCCGACCTGACGGCGGCGGGCGTCGAGCTCGGCGAGGTCGTGCTCGACACGATGACCGCGTCGACCGACGTCGGGCGCATCCTCCTGCCGGGTCTCTGGGCCCAGGGCGACGCCCCCTGGTCGTACAACCCCTCGTACGCGTCGCCCGCGACGTTCCAGGAGCTCGGCGACGCCAGCGGCGATCCCCGATGGGACGAGCTGGCCGCCGGATCGCGGGCCGTGACCACGGCCATACTCGATTCGACCGCCCTGCCGAGCGATTGGGCTCAGGTCTCCGCCGACGGCTCGGTGGTCCCGCTGCCGAGCGCCGACGGCTCGAGCGGCTCCGTCCGCTACAGCTACGACGCCGCCCGCCTGCCGCTGCGCTACGCCGAGTCGTGCGACCCCGCCGACGTCGCCCTCGCCGCGCGACTGGCGCCCGTGCTGCAGCGCTACGACGAGCTGCCCATGCAGCTCGACCTCGGCGGGCAGTCGACGGGCGAGGACCGCAGCCCGCTCGCCTACGCCGCGCGTGCCGCCGCCGAAGCCGCGGCCGGCGACCACAGCGCGGCCGCCGACGACCTCCGCCGCGCCGACGAGATCGCGACGTCGACGCCCACCTACTACGGCACGGCCTGGTCGGCTCTCGCCGCCCTGCAGCTCGACGGCACGTCGATCGGCGCGTGCTCGCCCCTGGGGAGCGACTCATGACACCCGCCACCTGGCTCCGCGCGCACGCGAGACCCGTCGTCGCGGTCGCCGCCGTCCTCGTGCTGGGCGGTGCGACCGTCGCCGCCGTCGCGGCCCGGCCCGACGAGGCCCCTCCGACGCCCTCGGTCACGCAGGAGGCGCGGGTCGCGTCGCCCCCGTCCGTCTCGACCGACGGTTTCCAGGACCCGGCGGCGCAGACGTACACCGCGCCTCCTGCGGGCGCCGTGCCCGTGCGGGTGCGGATCCCCTCGATCGGCGTCGACTCGGGGCTCGAGGACCTCGGTCTCGGAGCCGCCGGCGAGCTGGACGCCCCCGAGGAGTGGATGTCGGCCGGCTGGTACGAGGACGGCGTGGTGCCCGGGGGAGTGGGCCCCGCGATCATCGCCGGACACGTGGACTCGTCCACGGGCCCCGCCGTCTTCATCGACCTGCCCGAGCTGACGGCCGGCGACGAGGTGCTCGTGACCCTCTCGACGGGCGACGTCCACACGTTCCGGGTGACCGGCAGCGAGACGGCCCCGAAGGCGAACTTCCCGACCTCCGACGTCTACGGCAGCACGCCGACGCCGACGCTGCGTCTCATCACCTGCGACGGGCGCTTCGACTCGTCGACCGGGCACTACGAGGACAACCTCATCGTCTTCGCCGACCTGGTCTCCTGACCCGCACGACCCGCCTGACCCGCACGACCCGCACGACCCGCACGACCCGCACGACCCGCACGACCCGCGAACCCGCGACCCCAACCCGACCCGAACGGGAGAGGAACCCACCATGAACGACACGCTCGTGATCATCCCCACGTACGACGAGAAGGACAACCTCGACTGGATCGTCGGACGCACCCTGGACTCCGGCGCGGCCGTCGACGTGCTGGTCGTCGACGACGGCTCGCCCGACGGGACCGGGGACCTCGCCGACGCCTATGCGGCGCGCGACCCGCGCGTCCACGTGCTGCACCGCACCGAGAAGGCCGGACTCGGCGCCGCGTACCTCGCCGGCTTCGCCTGGGGTCTCGAGCGCGGGTACGAGGCCCTCGTCGAGATGGACGCCGACGGCTCGCATCACCCCGAGTACCTGCCCGGCATGATCGCGCTGCTGGGCGAGAACGATCTCGTCCTCGGCTCGCGATGGGTGCCGGGCGGCCGGGTCGAGAACTGGCCGATGCGGCGGGAGCTGCTCAGCCGAGGGGGCAGCTGGTACACCCGCGGCGCCCTCGGCATCCGGGTCGCCGACACCACCGGCGGCTACCGCGTGTTCCGCTCGTCGGCCCTCCGGCGGATCGACCTCGAGCGGGTCGAGTCGCGCGGCTACTGCTTCCAGGTCGACCTGCTCTGGCGGGCGCTCCAGGCTGGCCTGCGCGTCGTCGAGACCCCCATCACGTTCACCGAGCGCGTCCACGGATCATCGAAGATGAGCGGCTCGATCGTGCGCGAGTCGCTCACGAAGGTGACCCTGTGGGGTCTCCGACGACGGACGCGCGCGCTCGTCGAGCTGATCGTGCGGCACCGCCGCCTGCCGAGCGTGCGAGCGACGTCCCACCGGGTCGGACCCGCCCAGCGCGTCGGGGTCCGCTAGCCGGAGGCCGCACGGAGCGGGTGCCCGGGGCGGTGGCCCCGGGCACCCGCTCCGTGCGCCGCGCCTCAGCGGACGATCGCCACCGAGTGCGCCGGCAGCAGGAGGCTCGACCCGGGCTCGATCGACGCGTCGCTGGCGAAGAGGATCGTGCTGCTCGGCACGGCGACCCGCGCCTCATCATCGGCGAAGTTGATCGCGATGCGGAGCTCGCCGCGGGTCAGCACGAGCCAGCGCGCGTCGGCGTCGAAGTCGACCGAGACGGACGCGAAGCGCGGGTCGGTCAGGTCGGGCTCGGTGCGCCGCAGGGCGCCGAGGCGGCGGTAGGCGCCGAGCAGCACGGCGTGGCGACCCGACTCGAGCTCGGACCAGTCCAGGCGGGAGTCCTCGAAGGTCGAGGGCTCCTGCGGGTCGGGCACCGACGATTCGTCCCAGCCCATCTTGGCGAACTCGGCGATGCGGCCCTTGGCCGTGGCCTCGCCCAGGTCGTGCTCGGGGTGGGAGGTGAAGAACTGCCACGGGGTCGACGCCGCCCACTCCTCGCCCATGAAGAGCATCGGCGTGTACGGGCCGGCGAGCGTCAGCGTCGCGGCGATGATCAGCTGACCGTCGTCGAGCGTGGCGGCGAGCCGATCGCCGATGGCGCGGTTGCCGATCTGATCGTGGTTCTGATTCGCGACGACCAGCCGCCAGGTGGGCATGTGCTCGGTGTCCACGGGCCGGCCGTGGTCGGCCTCGCGGAACGACGACCAGGTGCCGTCGTGGAAGAACCCCTTGGTCAGCACCTTCGCGAGCGCGCCCAGGGGCTCGAAGTCGGCGTAGTAGCCGGTCGTCTCGCCCGTCAGCGCGACGTGCACGGCGTGGTGGAAGTCGTCGCTCCACTGAGCGTCGAGACCGTAGCCCTGGCGGTGCTCGGGACCGAAGCCGCCGCCGTCACGCGGGGTGATGAGGGTCGGGTCGTTCAGATCGCTCTCGGCGATCAGCGAGAGCGGGCGGCGCAGGTGCGCGCTGAGGGCGGCCGTGCGCTCCGCGAGCTCCTGCAGCAGGTGCACGTCGCTGTCGTCCTTCAGGGCGTGCACGGCGTCGAGGCGCAGCCCGTCGACGTGGTAGTCGTGCAGCCACAGCGCCGTGTTGTCGAGGATGAACTCGCGCACCTCGTGGGCGCCGTCGTCGTCGAGGTTGACGTTGTCGCCCCACGTGTTGGCGTGCTTGCCCGACAGGTAGGGGCCGAACAGCGGCAGGTAGTTGCCCGACGGGCCGAGGTGGTTGTACACGACGTCCTGGATGACGCCGAGCCCGGCCGCGTGGGCCGCGTCGACGAAGCGCTGGTACGCCTCGGGACCGCCGTAGTTGTCGGTGACCGTGAACCAGTCGACGCCGTCGTAGCCCCAGTTCCAGCGACCGTTGACGCCGTTGACGGGCAGCAGCTCGACGAGGTCGACGCCGAGCTCGACGAGGTACGGCAGCTTCGCGATCGCCGAGTCGAGGGTGCCCTCGGGGGTGAACGTGCCGATGTGCAGCTCGTAGATCACCGAGCCGGCCAGCTGCCGACCCGTCCAGTCGTCGTCGCTCCAGGCGAAGGCGGCCGGGTCGTACGTCTCGCTGAGACCGTGCACGCCGTCGGGCTGCCGAAGCGACCGGGGGTCGGGCAGGGGGGTGTCCCCGTCGTCGAGCACGAAGCCGTACCGGTGACCGGGGCCGCGGTCGAGATCGGCGGAGGCGCGCCACCAGCCGGTCTCGGGCTCGGCGGTCATCGGCAGGAGCTCTCCGTCGAGGTGCAGCCGCACGGTGGTCGCTTTCGGGGCCCAGACGTCGTAGACGCTCATCGGTCTCCTCGGGTTCGTCGTTCGGTGGTCGGTCGGTGTCGGACGGCCACGACCTGCCGCCCACCTCGGGAGGTGGGCGGCAGGTCGTGGCCGCTCGCACGGGTTGACGGTAGTCGGGCGCGGGATGCCGCGGCCCGACCGGGTCAGTCCTCTGCGGGGATCAGCAGGGCGACGGGGTACACGTCGAGCACCTCGGCCAGGCGGAGGCGGCCGCCTTCGTGACGGCGACCCGTGAGGACGTCGCGATAGGCGCCTCCCGCGGTCAGGACGACCGTGTCGTCCCAGCCCCCGGCCTGCTCGAGCGAGACGGGGAGGCGCGTGGCGATCGCGATCGCGCCCCCGCGGTCGACGGCCACGGCGGACGCCGCCTGCTCGCCGAACACCGGCAGCCCGGCGTAGCGGGTGAACAGGTCGGGGCGGTCGCGACGGGCGGTGAGGGCTCGATGGGTGACCAGCAGCTTCGCGGCACCCGTGTCGTCGACCGGGGGAGTCGCGCCCGAGCGGATCGCCTCGAGGTAGAGACGACGCAGGTCGAAGTCGACCTCTCGACGGTTGTCGGGATCGACGAGCGAGAAGTCCCACAGCTCGCCGCCCTGGTAGACGTCGGGGCTGCCCGGCCCGGTGAGCTGCATGAGCGTCACCCCGAGCGAGTTGCTGTACCCGGGCGCGCGCAGGACGTCGACGATGCGCTCCACCTCGTGCCGCACCTCGTCGTCGTCGAAGACGGCGTCGACGGCCGCGTGCATCCGCTCTTCGAAGGCCTCGCCCTCGTCGGTGCGGTCGGTCCACGTGGTCGACGAACCCGCTTCGCGGGACGCCTTCTCGGCGTAGGCGTGCAGTCGCTCGCGCGACGCCGGCCACGAGCCGACCACGGTCTGCCAGAGGATGTTCTCGAACGGCCCGTCGCCCATGGGGGCCAGGTCGCGGAGGCGCTCGAGGGTCGCGGCCCATTCGTGGGCGACCTCGGACAGCACCGAGACGCGGGCGCGCACGTCGGCGCTCCGCTTCGTGTCGTGGGTCGAGAGTGTCGTCATGCCGAACGGGCGCTCAGCGAGCCGGGCCTGCTGACGCGCGTGGAACGACTCGGGGGAGAGCGAGAACTCGCTCGGGTCGGCGCCGACCTCGGTCAGGGTCGCCAGACGGCTGTACCGGTAGAAGGCCGTGTCCTCGACGCCCTTGGCCATGACCATGCCGCTGGTCTGCTGGAACCGCACGGAGGCGGGGTGCGACTCGTCGCGCAGCACGACGAGGACGCGCTCGATCGCCTCGGCGAGCTCGGGGCGGTGCCTCGTGGCGACGGCGCCGGCCTCGGCCAGCTGCACGGCGCCCTGCGGAAGATAGCTGCGGTAGACCGGGAACGCGGCAGCCAGCTCGGCGAGGGCGTCGACGACCTCGGGGTCGATCTCGCCGCCGCCCGCGATCAGGCGCGCCAGCCGGTTGATCTCGCTTCCGAGGATCCCGTCGGCGATGCCGCGTTTGGTGCCGAGGATCATCTCGTGCCAGTCGACGGCCTCGTCGCCGGTCGACTCGTCGGCTCCGGCGGCCTGCTCGTCGGCGTCGGGTGACAGGGAGCGGCGGAGGCGCGAGTCGAGACCGTCGAGGGCCGCGGCGCCGCTCGGGTCGACGAACAGACGGTCGAGGTCGGCGAGGGTGTCGTAGCCGGTGGTGCCGGCCGTCGCCCAGTCCTCCGGGAGGCGCTCGTCGCCTTCGAGGATCTTCTCGACCAGGACGTGGGCGCGACCGGTGAGGGCGGCGAGTCGATCGAGGTAGCCCTTGGGGTCGGCCAGTCCGTCGGGGTGATCGACCCGGAGGCCGTCGACGAGGCCGTCGCGGAACCAGCGGCCGATCTCGGCGTGCGACTCGTCGAAGACCCAGCCCTCCTCGACCCGGATGCCGGCGAGCGTGTTCACCGCGAAGAACCGGCGGTAGTTGAGGTCGGAGTCGGCGCGCTTCCAGTGGACGAGCTCGTAGCTCTGCCGCGCATGCACGGTCGCCGCGTCGTCGTCGTCGCCGCGTGTGCCGGGCGCGACCGGGTACACGTTGTCGTAGTAGTGCAGCTCGTCGCCCACGACGCTGAGGCCCTCGATCGAGCCGTCGGCCGCTGCGGGCTCGCCGAGCACGGGCAGCAGCACCTTGTCGCCGCCGGCCGCCCAGTCGATGTCGAAGGCGTCGGCGTACCGCGAGCGGCGGCCGTGGGTCAGGAGGTCCCACCACCAGACGCTCGCCTTCGGCGTCGCCACGCCCACGTGGTTCGGCACGATGTCGACCAGCACGCCGAGACCGTGCACGTGCGCGCGGTCCGAGAGCGTGTGCAGCCCGACCTCGCCGCCTCGCGCGGGGTCCACCCGGCTGTGGTCGACGACGTCGTAGCCGTGGTCGCTGCCCGGCTCGGCCTCGAGCACGGGCGAGAGGTAGACCCAGTCGGCCCCGAGGTCGCGGAGGTAGGGCACGACGTCGGCCGCGGCGAACAGATCGAAGGAGGCGCGGATCTGGAGGCGGTACGTCGAACGGGGGTGTCGGGTCGAGTCGTTTCGGGTCACTGTTCTTCCTCGGCCGTGGCTCGGAGGACGACGAGCGAGCGGCCCACCACGGGGAGCCGGTCACCCGCCCGCAGAGCCGTGGCGGCCTGCGGTATCGAGGGGGGTTGTGCGGTGGTGGCGGCCCGGGTGGCCGTCGGGGTCCGCGGGGCGGCGCCGACCGGCGGCGGCGGTGCGGTGACCGTGCTGTCGACCACGACCTCCCAGCCCTGTGCGTACTCGTCGGGCGGCAGCACGAACGTGACCGTGTCGGCGCTCGCGTTGAAGTACAGGACGAAGTTGACGTCGGTGATGCGGCCGCCGCGGGCGTCGCGCCCCCGGATGCCGTCGCCGTTCAGGAACATGCCGATCGCCTTCGCGTAGGACTCGTTCCACTCGCCCTCCTGCATGGCGTCGCCCTCGGTCGTCAGCCAGACGATGTCGGGCAGCGGCTCGCCCTCGCCGCGGGTGACCGGGCGACCGTTGAAGTACCGCTGGCGGCGGAACGTCGGGTGGTCGTGGCGCAGCTTGATGACCTCGGCGACGAACTCGATGAGGTCGCGGTCGGCGTTCCGCCAGTCGATCCAGCTGATCTCGTTGTCCTGCGCGTAGGTGTTGTTGTTGCCGCGCTGGGTGCGTCCGAGCTCGTCGCCGTGCAGCAGCATCGGCACGCCCTGGCTGAGCAGCAGCGTCGCCAGGAAGCTGCGCTGACGCTGCTCGCGCAGGGCGCGGATCTCGCCGTCGTCGGTCTCGCCCTCGACGCCCGAGTTCCACGACCGGTTGTGGCTCTCGCCGTCGTTGCCGTCCTCGCCGTTGGCGTCGTTGTGCTTCTCGTTGTAGGTGACCAGGTCGCGCATCGTGTAGCCGTCGTGCGCGGTGACGAAGTTGATGCTCGCCACCGGGCGACGCCCGTCGCGTTCGTAGAGGTCGGCCGAACCGGTGATGCGGCTGGCGAACTCGCCGAGGGTCGAGGGCTCGCCTCGCCAGAAGTCGCGCACCGTGTCGCGGTACTTGCCGTTCCATTCGGTCCACTGCGGCGGGAAGTTCCCCACCTGATACCCGCCGGGGCCGACGTCCCACGGCTCGGCGATGAGCTTGACCTGCGAGACGATCGGATCCTGCTGCACGAGCTCGAAGAAGGTCGACAGACGATCCACCTCGTAGAACTCGCGGGCCAGAGACGCGGCGAGGTCGAAGCGGAATCCGTCGACGTGCATCTCGGTGACCCAGTAGCGCAGGCTGTCCATGATCAGCTGCAGGGAGTGCGGGTGGCGGACGTTCAGGCTGTTGCCGGTGCCCGTGTAGTCCATGTAGTAGGTCTTGTCGTCGTCCATCAGCCGGTAGTACGCGGCGTTGTCGATGCCCTTGAACGACAGGGTCGGCCCCAGGTGGTTGCCCTCGGCCGTGTGGTTGTAGACCACGTCGATGATGACCTCGATGCCGGCCTGGTGCAGCACGCGCACCATGGTCTTGAACTCCTGCACCTGCTGACCGATGTCGCCGGTGGCGGAGTACGCGGCGTGCGGGGCGAAGAAGCCGATCGTGTTGTAGCCCCAGTAGTTGCTGAGGCCCTTCTCGAGCAGGGTGTTGTCCTGAACGAACTGGTGCACGGGCATCAGCTCGAGCGCCGTGACGCCGAGCTTCTTCAGGTGGTCGATGATCGCCGGGTGCGCCACGCCGGCGTACGTGCCGCGCTCGTCCTCGGGGATGTCGGGGTGCGTCTCGGTGAGCCCCTTGACGTGCGCCTCGTAGATGACGGTCTCGTCGTAGCTGTAACGCGGCGGGCGGTCGCCCTGCCAGTCGAAGAAGGGGTTGATGACGACGCCCAGCATCATGTGCGGGCCGCTGTCCTTGTCGTTCCGCGACTCGGGGTCGCCGAAGTCGTAGGCGAACAGCGCCTCGTCCCAGTCGATCTCGCCGCACGTCGCCTTCGCGTACGGGTCGAGCAGCAGCTTGTTCGGGTTGGCGCGCACCCCGGAGGCCGGGTCGTACTCGCCGTGCACCCGGTAGCCGTAGCGCTGACCGGGCTGCACCGTGGGCAGATAGCCGTGCCAGACGTAGGCGTCGACCTCGGTCAGATCGACCTGCGTCTCGACCCCCGCGTCGTCGATGAGACAGAGGACCACGCGCGAGGCGGACTCGCTGAAGATCGCGAAATTGGTTCCGCTGCCGTCGTAGGTCGCGCCGAGTGGGTAGGGGTTGCCGGGCCAGGTATGCATCGAACCTCCGATTGGGACCCGCTCAGCCTACGGGCGAACGGGCGGACCGTCCGGCCCCGGGGAACGCGTACGGTGGCGACCATGTCGAACATCGTCGTTCCCTCCCACCCGACCCGCGCCTCCTCGTCCCCCGCTTCGAACGGAGGCCGCTCGTGAGGGTCGTCGTGCTCGGCGCCACCGGGCACGTCGGCGGCTACCTCGTCCCGCGACTGGTCGCCGCCGGCCATGAGGTCGTCGCCGTCAGCCGCGGCACCTCCGAGCCGTATCGCCCGCACGCCGCATGGGGCTCCGTCGAACGGGTCGTGCTCGACCGCGACGCCGCCGAGGCCGACGGCACGTTCGGACCGCGAGTGGCCGCGCTCGAGGCCGACGTCGTCGTCGACATGATCTGCTTCACGGTCGACAGCGCCACGCATCTGCTCGACGCCCTCCGGGGCACCGGCGCCGTGCTGGTCAGCTGCGGCACCATCTGGGTGCACGGTCCCGCCGTCGAGGTCCCCATCACCGAGGAGGCGCGGCGCACCCCGTTCGGCGAGTACGGCACGCAGAAGGCGGCCATCGAGCAGCTGCTGCTGCGCGAGTCGCGGCTCCCCGGCGGCGTGCCGTCCACCGTGCTGCACCCGGGCCACATCACCGGTCCGGGCTGGCCGATGATCAACCCGCAGGGGAACCTCGAGCTCGGCGTCTGGGAGGCCCTCGCCGCGGGCGACGAGGTCGTGCTGCCCGACCAGGGGTCGGCCACGGTCCATCACGTGCACGCCGACGACGTCGCACAGGCCTTCCAGCTCGCCGTCGAGCGCTTCGGGCAGGCGTCGGGCGAGGCGTTCCATGTCGTGTCCGAGCGCGCGGTGTCGCTGCGCGGCCTCGCCGAGGCGGTGGCCCGCGAGTACGGGCAGGAGGCGCGGCTCCGCTTCGTCCCGTTCGACGAGTTCCGCGCGCTGGTCTCGGACGAGGCCGGGGACGCGTCGTGGCAGCACGCCTCGCGCAGTCACGCGATGAGCATCGAGAAGGCTCGTCGGCTGCTCGGCTACGCGCCGCGGTACACGACCGTCGAGGCCGTCGTCGAGGGGCTCGAGTGGCTGGCGGCGGAGGGTCGGCTCACGCTGCGCTGACGGCCGCGGGGACTCCGGTAGCTTCATCACGACCCGAGGAGCCCCCATGCCCCCCGCCTTCCCCTTCGACCGCGTCCGCCCCGTCATGCTGCGCGTCGTCATCGCCTCGCTGATCGTCGCCGCCGCCGTGGCCATCGTCTCGATCGCGACGTCGACGTTCGGCGACACGTCATGGCGCCTCATCGCGACCGCTGCGGTCTTCGCGGCGTTCGCCCTGTTCGCCTGGTACGACGCCGCGATCTCGTCGGCGCGGAGCAGCTGGTTCGCTCTCGTCGGCTTCGCCGTCTCGGTGTACCTGTTCGTCGCCGGCATGGCGAAGATCTGGATCATCCAGCCGCTCGACCACGCCGACACGATCTTCGACGGCTTCTTCGGCTGGCTGATCCTCGCGGCGATCGCCCGGGTGGCGCTGGCGCACGTGCACGTCGTGCTGGCGACCGAGGCGCGCCTGCGATCGCGCGTGATCACGGCCGTGACGCGGGTCACCCTCGCGCTCGTCGCGATCCTCGCGGTGATGCTGTCCGTACCCGTGCTGTTCAGCCCTCTCGAGCTCGACGGCGCGTACTGGCGGGTCCTCGGCGTCGTGGCCGTCCTGGATGCGCTGGGCACCGTCCTCATCCCGCTCGGCTACCAGCTCTTCACCCCGGCGTCTGCCCGGACCCGCACGCTCGCACGCGTCCATCCGGACGCGGCGTCATCGCCGGCGGGCGCCGTCCCCGGGTTCAGGCCCCCGGCCGCGGCCTACGCCGCGATCGGTGCGCCCCTCACCCTGCAGTGGCCGAAGTACGCCGACGGCGCCGACCTGCCCGCGACTCCGACGGGCGAGCCGGACTTCACGGGGGTCGTGGGATACGACGACTGCGTGGCTCGGACCGTCTGACACCGCGCCTCCTCGGATGCCGCGAAGCGAACGGGACACCGCCGAGTCCGGCGATGTCCCGTTCGCTTCGTGCGATGGGGCGGTGGTCAGCGCTTGCTGACCGCGGCCAGCGCGTCGACGATGCCCTGGCCGAACCAGCCGTTGTCGGCCGCCGTGCCCGTGCAGGTCGTGGTGCCGGTCGGGCAGGGCGTGTCGGTGGCCTGCTTCTCGAGCAGGCGCGTCAGCTCGGCGCCCTGGGCCTTCGGGTGCGTGGACTTCAGCAGCGCGAGCACTCCGGCGACGTGCGGCGACGCCATCGAGGTGCCGGACTTCGTGCCGTATCCGCCGTCGAGCACGGTCGAGAGGATCGCCGAACCCGGGGCTGCGACGTCGATGACGCCCTCGCCGTAGTTCGAGAAGCTCGACTTGGCACCCGCCGAGGTGGTCGACGACACGGTCACGACGCCGTCGAGCTCGGTCGGGATGTCCTCGCAGCCGGCGTCGATCTGCCGGACGACCGGCGTCGTGTCGTTCGGGCTGGCGTCGTCGACGGTCTTGTTCGCGAGGTCGATCGACGAGTTGCCGGCGGCGGCGACGTTGACGACGCCCTTCTCGTCCTGCGTGTACTGCACGGCCCGGTCGACCGAGGTCTTGACGGCGAGCTGGTCGGCGTCGGAGTCGCACCAGAACTGCCACGGGTCGACGTAGTAGCTGTTGTTGGTGATCGACGCGCCGGTCGAGGCGGCGTACATGAAGCCGCAGATGGCGGCCTCGGGGTAGATGAACCCGTCGTCGCTGACGACCTTGACGGCCGAGATGCGGGCGCCGGGGGCGACGCCGACGATGCCGACGCCGTTGCGGGCGGCGGCGATCGTGCCGGCCACGTGCGTGCCGTGATCGCTCGTCGTCGGCTGCCAGGCGTCGTACGACCGGTCGGGCGTGCCGGCGAGGCAGCCCGCCGAGGCGCGGGTGTCGATGTTCGGCTTCAGGTCGGGGTGGTCGCCCTCGATGCCCGAGTCCAGCACGGCGACGAGCACCTTGCGGCTGCCGTCGGTGATCTGGTGGGCCTGGTCGGCCTTGATCGCCTTGTTGTCCCACTGCTGGGCCTCGAGGGGGTCGGCCACGACGGTCGTATTCGCCTCGAGTCGGCGTTCGGGCGAGGCGGCGTCGGCGCGACCGGGCTTGCCCGGCTTCCCGTGCCCCGCTCCGTGACCGGTGCCGGGGGGCGTGACGCCCACGCCGAAGGTCGGGTCGGTCTCGGCGACCGGTGCCGTGCGGGTCGCGCCGACCGAGTCGACGCCGCGCGTGGCCCGCAGGGACGCGGCGAAGTTCGTGTTGTCGGACTGCGCCACGATCACGCCGATCTCGTCGTACGCGGCGATCACCGCGCCTCCGGCCGTTCCGACGGCCCTCTCGATCTTGTCGACCTGACCGCGGTTCGCCTTCTCGACGTTGACGGTGTAGTTCATCAGCGGCCCGGCGACGACGGGGAGCGTCGGCGTGACCGGCTTGCCGACCGGCGCGGACGCAGGAGGCGCGGCGACGGCGGCTCCGGAGCCGACGGCGGTCAGACCGAGGGCGAGAGAGGCGGTGAGACAGGTGGCGAGCACGCGGCGGCGCGCGCCCCGGGGGTTCTTCGGGAACGACATGGGACTCCTCGTCGGCTGCCGGCGGGTCGGCAGACCTTTGATAGGGAAATCTAAGGAGTCGGGGCGCGGCCCGCAGCGGGCACTTCGCGGGACAGCGGTTGTCCCCCGTCCGGGGCACGGGGCGTGATCATCCGTGCGGACGACGTGCCGGGGCGTCGAGTCGAGGTATCGTCGATCAGCCCCGCGACAGGATCAGTCGGGCCGGATCAGGCCGGTGGGGCTTCAGGGGAGAAGCATGCAGCAGGTCCGTTCGCGCCGTCCGGCGTTCCGTCTCGTCGTCGCGGCCATGATCGGCGTGGGGGCCCTGACGGCCTCCCTGCTGCCCTCGGGGGCCGCCGTCGCCGCAGCGAGGACGACGCCCGTCATCTCCGTGGCGACGAGCACCGCGTCGCTCGCCTACGGCAAGCAGCTGACCGTCTCGGGCTCCGTGCAGAACGCCGGCCGCCCGCTGGCGAACGGCCGGGTCAAGGTGGTCGGCAAGAACACCGGCACGGGCGCATGGGAGACCTTCGGGGCCGTGCAGACCGCCGCGAACGGCACCTGGTCGTTCGCGTTCACGCCCCGGTCGGGTTATCGCATCAAGGCCGAGATGGCCAGCACGCCGGCGACGAACGCGGCCGCGAGCGCCTCGAAGGACCTCGCCGTGCAGCCGCAGCTCTACGGCGTCTCGCCGGGTGCGTCGTCGCTCGCGGTCGTCGACCGCGACAAGGTCGTGCAGGGGGCGGTGCAGGCGCAGCTGTCGGGCAAGCGCATCAAGCTCGCCCGGGCCGACGGGCGCGTCTGGACCGACGTCGCGACGACGCGGATCGGCGGCGACGGCCGCTTCGTCCTGACCTTCCGCACGCAGAAGGCCGGCACCCCGGTCTACCGGGTGATCTTCCCGTCGCAGGCCGGGCTCGTCATGAAGATGGGCGCGAACCTCGCCTTCGACACGAAGACCTCGATGCTCGCCCTCCAGCAGGCCGGGGTGGCCTGCTACGGCCCCGCGGCCGCTGTCGATCGCGCCTGCTCGAACCCCGCGCTCGCCGGTCTCATCACCCCCACCACCGAGGCCGCGCGCCTCAAGAACGACACCGGCGGGGCCTACGACCCGAAGTGCTGGCAGTCCAGCCCCGAGACGCTCCTCACCAAGTGCAGCTACGGCTCGACCGACCCGAAGGCGCTCCGCATCGCGCTCGTCGGCGACTCGCACGCGGCCGGCTACGGCATCGCCCTGCGCGGGCAGCTCGTGCCGAACAGGTGGAAGCTCGACACGTTCATCGGCGTCTCGTGCCGGTGGATGGTCTTCCCGTCGGGTCACGGCTGCGAGGCTCGGGCCCGCGATGTCGACAACCGCCTCAAGAAGGGCGGCTACGACGTCATCATCGACACCGGTCTGCGCCAGCCCGCCAATGGCACGCCCGAGGCGGCGTCCGCGCTCGCCCTGCAGCGCGAGCAGGCCTGGGCTCCGCTGATCAAGCAGGGGGTCCGGATCATCGCGATCGCCGACCACCCGTACCTGCCCTCGCTCGACTCCAACACCTGCGTCACCGGCTCCTCCGGCACGGGGGCCCTCGGCTGCTCGGTGCCTCAGGCCGCGGCGACGAAGGGGATCGACCCCCTGATCGAGGCCGTCCGCGACACGCCGGGCGCCCAGCTCGTCGACCCCACCCGCTACCTCTGCTGGGACGGCGTCTGCCCGCTCGTCATCGGCAACGTCGTCGTCTACCGCGATCGGCACCATCTGACCGGCACATTCGCACAGGCGCTCGGACCGTACATCGCCTACGACATCAAGAAGGCGATCGCCCGATGACGACCCGCACCTCCTCGGCCCACCCGTCCTCCGCCGTCATGCCGGGACGTCGACTCTGGCTCGCCGTCGCCCTGGCCCTCGCCGTGATCGTCGGCGGTCTCGTGCCGACGGCGCCGGCCGCGGCCCTGGCCTCGGCCGTCCTGACGTCGAAGGCGGCGCCGGCGACCGTGGCCTACGGCAAGTCCGTCACGGTGTCGGGCACGGCGACCTCGGGCGGGCGTCCGCTCGTCGGCGCGCGCGTCAAGATCGTGCAGTACACGAGCGGCGGGGGCTGGGCCCTCATCGGGGCGGTCACGTCGTCGGCGACCGGCGCCTACTCGTACTCGTTCGCACCGACCTGGGGGCGCACGGTCCGCGCGGAGCTGGCGCGCACGACGACCCACGCGGCGGCGGCCAGCCCGTCGACCGCGCTCTTCGTCCAGCCGCAGATCTACGGGTCGGCCGTGAGCGGTGACGGAACAGCGGCCCCCGGGACGGCGAGGCAGTTCACGGGCAGCGTGCACGGCGGTCTGGTCGGCAAGCGGATCAAGGTCGAGCGCTTCGAGCCCTCCGGGTGGGTGCTCGCGGCGCAGGCGTACGTGCAGACGGGCGGATCGTTCTCGATCCCCGTCACGACGACCCGCTTCGGCAACCAGGGCTTCCGCGTGGTCATGCCCTCGCAGTCGGGGCTCATCACGAAGCAGCTGGCACCCGTCGACGTCGGATCGTACGGCGGCACCGTCAAGCGCTACGCCGATGCCCGTGCCTGCTTCGGTGCGGCCGCCCTGCCCGGCCCCTGCGACAACAGCAGCCTCCCGGTCACGCCCTCGATCTCGGGCGGAGCGTACGAACGCGACCGCACGGGCGCCTTCGAGTGCTACTCGGCCGACGTGACGCAGCGCGTCCCCACCTGCTCGTACGGCTCGACGCGCGGCGACGCGCTGCGCGTGGCGCTGACCGGCGACTCGCACGCGGCCATGCTGAAGACCGGACTGCTGCCCCGTCTGAACGACCTCAACTGGCGACTCGACACCTACATCGGCCGCGGCTGCGTGCTCAGTGCGCCGATCAAGGGCGACACGTGCGAGAACCGGTCCACGGGTCTCGCGTCGTCGCTCGGCGGCGGGAAGTACGACCTCGTGCTCGTCACCGCGGTGCGCGCCGAGAACAAGGCCGCCCCCGCGGCGGACCCGAAGATCGCCGGCTACACCGCGGCCTGGAAGAAGATCGCCGCGCAGGGCACGACGGTCGCAGCGATCGCCGACAACCCGACGCTGCCGCAGGCGGTCCTCGACTGCGTCGACCGCTCGACGACCTACACGCAGGCGTCCAGATGCCAGACGAGCCGCGCGACGGCCTTCGCGCTGAGCGACCCGCTGGGCGCGGCCGCCAAGACGGTGCCCGGGGCCGCCCTCGTCGATGTCAGCGACCGGCAGTGCACGAAGACCGCCTGCGCCGCCCTCGTCGGTCACGTCATGGCCTACCGCGACGCACACCACCTGACGACGACGTTCGAGAAGTCGCTGGCGCCGTACATCCTCGAGAGGCTGGCCCCGGCGCTCTGACGTCGGGTTCATCGCACGGGCGTCGCACGGGGGTGCGGCGCCCGCGCTATGCTCGTCGCACAACACACGGGAGTCCGGTATGCCGGGCTGAGAGGAAGCGACCCACGCTTCGACCGTCGAACCTGATCCGGATCATGCCGGCGCAGGGAGGAGAAGAAATGTCTGTGCACACGTCTGCCACCGGCCGCGAGGCCTCGACCGCGACGAAGGCGCCGGCTCGCCGGTGGCGGGTCGTCGACATCGTCGTCGCGAGCGTGATCGGAGTCGCGTCGGGCGTCGTCTTCTGGGCCTGGGGGGTCGCGTACTACGGCACCGACGTCCTCCTGAGCTTCTCGGGCGGGTTCCAGGGCATCTTCAACGGGATGTGGCTGTTCGCCGGTGTGCTCGGAGGCATCATCATCCGCAAGCCGGGCGCAGCCGTCTACACCGAGGTCGTGGCCGCGGTCGTGTCGATGCTGATCGGCACGCAGTGGGGCTTCTCGGTGCTGATCTGGGGCATCGTGCAGGGGCTCGCGGCCGAGATCGTGCTCGCGCTGTTCCTCTACAAGTCGTGGCGTCTCGGGGTCGTGCTGCTGGCCGGCACGGTCGCGGGGCTGGCGGTCGGTCTGATGGACATCACGTTCTCGTCGAGCGCGGCGGCCCTGGCCCCCGAGCGTCAGTTCGTCTACGTGGCGTCGTCGATCGTCTCGGGTCTCGTCATCGCCGGACTCCTCTCGTGGCTGGCCGCCCGAGGGCTCGCCCGGAGCGGCGCCCTGAACCGCTTCGCCTCCGGTCGGACGACCGAGACGCTGGTCTAGCGGGGGCGACGCGTGCCGTCGGTGTCCGCGCAGGCCGGGGCCCGGGTGATCGCCCGCGGCTGGGGTTGGCGGCACGCCGGGCGTCGGGCGCACGCCGTCTCGGCCCTCGATCTCGTCATCGAGCCGGGTGAGAGGGTTCTGCTGCTCGGAGCCTCGGGGGCGGGCAAGTCGACCCTGCTGGCCGGGCTCGCCGGCGTGCTCGGCGGCGACGAGGACGGAGACTCCGAGGGCGAGCTCCTCGTCGACGGGCGCGAGCCGGCGTCGCAGCGCGGGCGCGTCGGGCTCGTGCTCCAGGACCCCGACTCGCAGGTGGTCCTCGCCCGCGTGGGCGACGACGTCGCCTTCGGCTGCGAGAACCTCGCCGTGCCCCGTGACGAGATCTGGCGGCGGGTCCACGAGTCGCTCGAGGCCGTCGGGCTCGACCTGCCCCTCGGGGCCTCGACCACCGAGCTGAGCGGCGGCCAGAAGCAGCGACTGGCGCTGGCCGGAGCCCTCGCCATGAGGCCCGGTCTGCTCCTCCTCGACGAGCCGACGGCGAATCTCGATCCCGCCGGGGTCGTCGAGGTGCGCGACGCGGTCGCGCGCGTCTCCGAGTCGACCGGGGCGACGCTCGTCGTAGTGGAGCACCGCGTGTCGGTCTGGCTGCCCGTCGTCGACCGGGTGGTCGTGCTCGCCGCCGGCGGGGGAGTCCTGGCCGACGGTCGCCCGGACGACGTGCTGAGGGCTCAGCGGGGCACCCTGACGACCGCCGGCGTCTGGGTGCCGGGCGTCGACCTGCCCGTGCCGTCCCGTCGCCGTGTCGTCGGGGAGCCCCTGCTCGACGCGACCGGTCTCGCCGTGGGGCGGCGCGGTGCGCGCGGTCCCGCCGTCGCCGCCGACATCGATCTCCAGGTCGTCGCGGGCCGGGCCGTGGCCGTGACCGGGGCGAACGGGGCGGGCAAGTCGACGCTGGCGCTCACCGTCGCGGGGCTCCTCCCGCCGGTGGGCGGCCGGTTCGCGGCCTCGCCCGCCCTCGCGGCCGGGGCGGGGACGTCGCCGATCCGGTGGCGCCCACGCGAACTGCTCACCCGCATCGGCACCGTCTTCCAGGACCCCGAGCATCAGTTCCTCTCGACGACGCTGCGACGCGAGCTGGCGGTCGGCCCTCGGGCCCTCGCCGTTCCCGGGCCCGAGATCGACGGCCGCGTCGACGCCCTCCTCGAACGGCTCCGACTCGATCATCTCGCCGCGGCGAACCCCTTCACGCTGTCCGGTGGCGAGAAGCGCCGGCTCTCGGTGGCGACGATCCTTGCGTCGCGGCCCTCGGTGCTGGTGCTCGACGAGCCCACCTTCGGTCAGGACGCCCGCACGTGGCGCGAGCTGGTCGCGTTCCTGGCCGAGCTGCTCGACGACGGCCGTGCCGTGGTGGCCGTCACGCACGACGCCGATCTCGTGAGCGCTCTCGCCGACGACGCCCTCGACCTCTCGTCGAGGGGAGCGGCATGAGCATCCTGGCCACCATCGAGACGACGGGCGTGGTGAGTCGCGTCAACCCGGTCGCGAAGCTGCTCGCCGCCCTCGTCATCGCGATCGTGCTGCTGCTGTCGATCGACTGGGTGTCCGCGGGCACGGCCCTCGTGCTCGAGCTGCTCCTCCTGCCGTGGGCGGGGCTGACGGCTCGTCAGCTCGTCGTCCGGACGCTCCCGCTCTGGATCGCCGCTCCGTCGTCCGTGCTGGTCACGGCCGTCTACGGGCGCGACGAGGGCGCCGTCCTCGTCGACTGGCAGGTGATCTCCGTGACCGAGGGGTCGCTGTCGCTGGCCGCCGCGATCGGGCTGCGCATCCTCGCCGTGGGGATCCCGGGCATCGTGCTGCTCGCGACGACCGATCCGACCGATCTCGCCGACGGTCTCGGTCAGGTCCTCCGCCTGCCGGCCCGCTTCGTGCTCGGTGCGTTGGCCGGTCTCCGTCTCGTCGGTCTCTTCATGGACGACTGGCGACAGCTCGCTCTCGCACGGCGGGCCCGCGGCGTCGCCGACTCCGGCGGCCCGATCGGGGCCCTGAGGCGCTTCGGGCAGCAGGCGTTCGCGCTGCTCGTGCTGTCGGTGCGACGGGGCAGCAAGCTGGCCACCGCGATGGAGGCCAAGGGCTTCGGCTCGGACGAGCCCCGCACCTGGGCCCGCCCGTCGGTGCTCGGCGGCCGCGACATCGTGCTGGTCGCCCTCGGCGCGGCGGTGGCCGCCGCGGCCGTCACCGCGGCCGTCGTGGCCGGGACATGGACGTTCGTCCTTGCCTGAGCAGCCGGATCCGCTGATCACGCGCCTCCTGATGCATGCCGAGGAGGCGCGGGTCGGCGATGACCGCGTCATCGTCCTCATCGACGGCCGTTCGGGTTCGGGCAAGACGACGCTCGGTCGCCGGCTCGCCGCCGCCTGGCCCGCACACCTCGGTCCCGTCCGGCTCGTCCACCTCGACGACGTCTATCCCGGCTGGCACGGGCTGGAGACGGCGTCGCGGGTCGTCGCGGCGACGATCCTCCGGGGGGAGCGCCCCGGGTGGCGGCGCTGGGACTGGGCGCTCGATCGTCCGGGGGAGTGGGCGACGCTCGACCCGTCCGTCTCGGTGATCGTGGAGGGGGCGGGCTCGCTGACCCGCGCCTCCTCGGCTCTGGCGACGACGCGGGTGTGGCTCGACCTCGACGACGACGAGCGACGGCGCCGCGCGCTCGGTCGCGACGGCGCCGCGTACGAGCCGTGGTGGGACGTCTGGGCGGCGCAGGAGGAGCGCCATCTCGATCGTGAGTCGCCGCGGTCTCTGGCCGACGTCGTCGCCGAGGCCTGACGCGGTGGCGCGATCTCCTCACGCCCGTTAGCCTGTGCGAGACCAGGGTATGAATGCCCTGGTGATACGAGAGCAGGTGGCATGTGAGCACGGCGGATTCCGGCGGACGACACGGCGGTGGACGACACGGCAGCGGACAGAACGGCAGCGGACGATATGGCACAGGCCGACGTGCTGACGCAGGGCAGGGCGCAGCGCGAGACGACGCCGAGGCTCGCGACGGCCGCCCGGACGGCGGGCGGCGGCTCCTGCTGGCGGCCGGGGCGACGGCGGCCGCGGCCGCGCTCGTCGGCGGTGGCGCCGGTGGTGGTCGACCCGCCCAGGCCGCCGTCTCCGACGCCGACGATCCGCACGTCGCCGTCGACGTCCGCCGGATCGGCGCGCGCGGCGACGGGCGGACCGACGACACCGCGGCGTTCCAGAAGGCCCTCGACCTCGCGGCGAAGGTCCGCGGGCGGGTCGTGGTGCCCGCCGGCGCGTACCTGCTCGACACCGTCTCGATCCCGATGCTCGTCAAGGTGCAGGGCCTCGGCGCCGACATCAGCCGATACGGCTCCGGCACGAGCGGCGGGGTCAACCTGCGGCACCTGCCGACGTCGACCGCGCCGATGGTCGTCGTCACCGGACCCGGCACGACCCTCGAGGGGCTGACGCTGCAGGGCAACGGGTCGTCCGCCCCGTTGCTGCGCGTCGACAACGGGTTCGAGTCGCGCTTCGATCGCGTGCACCTCGCGAACGTCGCGGGCACCGCCCTCCTCGCGCAGCGAGTCAACAACGCGTTCTGGTCCGACGTGTTCATCAACAACTGCGGCACCGAGACCGACGCGGCGATGGTGGTGAAGTCGCCGCCCGCCGAGCTGTCGTTGACGAACTCGAACACGTTCACCTGCGTCGACCTGACCATCGAGGGCGGTCCCGGGCCGGCGCTCGACCTCGGCTGGGGTCCGTCGGGCGAGCACTTCGTCGAGTTCGTCCGGCTCGTCGCGCCGCACATCGAGGCCCTGCAGGCCGGGGCGGCTCCGGAGGCGGTGGTCCGGATCGGCAACGTACGTCACGTCGAGCTCGTCAGCCCCTTCCTCTACGGCGGCGGCGGACCGCTGATCGAGCACCGGCGGCAGCGTCCGCGCGGCGTCGTGCTCGAAGGGGGCGTCCGAGTCGTGGGAGGGGCTCTGCTCGGGGTCGACCCGGCCAAGGCGACCGCGAGCGACCACCTCGTGCGTCTGACGAACGGCGACGACTTCGCGCTGATCGGCACACGGCTCGCTCGGTTCACCGGGGCGGCCGTCGCCGTCGGGGCGGATTACGGGGCGAACGTGCTGATCGATCCCACCACGCGCATCCAGCTGCCGACCAAGGGGATCGCCCTGAGCGACCAGCGGATGGGGCGAGCGCTGCCGGTCTGGCGGTGGGGCGGCGGCATCGTCACGACGACCGACGTCGAGGTCGGTCGTCACCTGCTCGCAGCACGGACGACGGCGCCGACCGCGGTGGCCCTCGCCGGCGCGGCGCTGGGTTCGGCGGCGCCCGTCGTGGCGGGCGCGGACACGGCCGGGGTGGTGCGGTACACCCCGGGCGCGCGCGCGACGGCCGGGCCGCAGGTGCGCCTGCGATTCGCCGCGCCCTACGCGACCCCACCGGCCGTCATGCTCACACCGCAGTCGGCGGCTGCCGCCCGGACGCGACCCTACGTGTCCGTCACGAAGGATCACGTGGAGGTCTGCGTGGTCGAACCCCTCGCCGCGGGGGAGCGCGGCGAGATCGTCTTCGGGTATCAGGTCGTGGGCTGAGCCCGACGGAGGCCGGTGTCCGGCGTCCCCGCTGGGCTCCGAGCGGTGCGGCCGGGGCGGCTCAGGCCCAGCCGAGATCGTGCAGCTGCTCGTCGTCGATGCCGTGGAAGTGGGCGATCTCGTGGACGAGGGTCACATGGATCTCATCGGCCAGCGCCTCCTCGTCGTCCACGGCCGCGAGGTGCGGTTCGCGGTAGAGGATGATGCGATCGGGCAGTTCGCCGAAGCCGTACTGGCCGCGTTCGGTGAGGGCGACGCCGTCGTACAGGCCGAGCAGGTCGAGCGAGCCGTCCTCGGGCCGGTCCTCGGTGACGAAGACGATGTTGTCGAGCCCGTCGACCATGTCGTCGGGCAGCAGGTCGAGCTGATCGACGACCATCTGATCGAACCGCTCGGCGCTCACCGATGCCGGATCGATGCCCGTCGGTCCGTCGCCGGGCTGGTCCGCGTCAAGAGGCTGCTGCGCATCGTCCACCCTGCGACTCTCCCATGCCCCGCCTGCGAGACGGTGATGGAACGACAGAAATCCCGCCCCGAGGGGCAGGGCCTTTCCATTCGGGACGTCTTCGATGCGCTCGCGCATCGAAGACCGGGCAGCACGGAACCCGAGAAAGGCCCCGCCCCGAGGGGCAGGGCCTTTCCATTCGGGTGAGTAACGGGGCTTGAACCCGCGGCCTCCTAGACCACAACCAGGCGCTCTACCAGCTGAGCTATACCCACCATGTGCACTCGCCGAAGCGGTTGCAACGAGAAGACTCTACTACAGCCTGGCGGCCCATTCGTCCACGACGCTCTTCGAGATCGCCTGCACCTCGTCGGTGGTGGGTCCGGGCTCCGACACGAAGCCGGCGCGACGGTAGTACTCGAGCTCGCGGATCGATTCGAGGATGTCGGCGAGGGCGCGGTGCCCGCCGTTCTTCTGCGGTGCGTTGAAGTACACGCGGGGGAACCACCGGCGGGCGAGCTCCTTGATGGACGAGACGTCGATGCTGCGGTAGTGCAGGTGCCCGTCGACCCGGGGCATGTACTTCGCGAGGAACGCCCGGTCGGTGCCGATGGTGTTGCCGGCCAGGGGTGCGTTCTGCTTCGTGGGGACGTGCTTGAGGATGTACTCGAGCACCTCGAACTCGGCTTCGGCGAGGCTGACCCCGTTCGGGATCTCGTCGATCAGCCCTGACGAGGTGTGCATCTCGGTGACGAAGTCGCCCATGTTGTCGAGGGCAGACTGATCGGGCTTGATGACGATCGTGAAGCCGGGGTGGACGGGGGTGAGGTCGAAGTCGGTGACCACGACGGCGACTTCGACCAGTTCGTCGACGCTGAGGTCGAGACCGGTCATCTCGCAGTCGATCCAGACCAGACGGTCGTTCGCTGAAGCCATGGGGGGAGTCTAGCCGCGCGGTGTCCCGGCACCGCGCCTCCTCGGGGCGGCGGGCCGGGCGCACAGGCCCGACCCGGAGCCGAGGAGGCGCGGGTCGCGACCCTAGGTCAGGTCGCCCGCCCCGATGGCCTCGGCCTCGACCCGGGCGGACTCGGGTCCGTCGTCGATCCGGCGCAGAGCCCGGTGGGCTGCGACGACGACGATCAGCGCGACGGCCACGCTCGCGGCGGCGAACACGTATGCCGCGCTCGGCGCGATGGTGTCGGCCAGCAGGGTCGCGACGGGAGGCGCCACCGCTCCGCCGAGGAACCTCACGCCCGAGTACGCGCTCGAGGCGACCGAGCGGGGCAGGTCGGTGGCCTCCATCACGGACTCCGTCAGCACCGTGTTGAGGACTCCCAGCACGAGGCCGCCGACGACGACGCAGACGACGAGGGCGGCCGGTGTGCCGACGACGATCGCCGCGGCGGCGAGGTCGAGGGCCAGCAGGGGCAGGGCGATCTTGAGCACGGTGGTCCGCTTCATCCGAGCCGTGAGCATCGGCGCGACCCAGACCGAGGTGACGGCGAGTCCGACGCCCCAGCCGAAGAACGTGAAGCCGATGCCGAGTGCCCCGAACCCGAGGGGGTACGGCGTGTAGGCGAGCAGCACGAAGAAGCCGATGTTGTAGAAGAGGGCCGTCGCCGCGAGGGCTCCGAGGGCGGGTCGGGCCAGCGCTCGGAAGGGCGCCGAGAGCCGGGTCGGCGCGGGCTTCTCCATGCTGCTCGAATTCAGGAACACCACGATCGCGATGAACGCGATCGCCATCAGGGTCGTCACGCCGAAGAACGGACCGCGCCAGCTGACCGAGCCGAGCAGACCTCCGATCAGCGGTCCGATCGCGATGCCGAGACCGAGCGCCGCCTCGTAGAGGATGATCGCCGAGGCGGTGCCGCCGGATGCCGCGCCCACGATGGTCGCCAGCGCCGTCGAGATGAAGAGCGCGTTGCCGAGACCCCAGCCGGCACGGAACCCGATGACCGACCAGACGTCGACGCTCGTGGCGGCGAGCAGGGCGAAGACCACGATCAGCGCGAGTCCGATCAGCAGGGTCCTCTTCGCGCCCAGGCGGCTCGAGACCCAGCTGGTGAAGAACATGGCGACGCCGGTGACCGCCAGGTAGCTCGTGAACAGCAGCTCGGTCTGCGTGGGACTCGCCTTCAGTGATTCGGCGATGGCGGGGAGGATCGGATCGACGAGGCCGATGCCCATGAAGGCGACGACGCACGCGAACGCGATGGCCCAGACCGCGGTCGGCTGGTGCAGGATGCTCGGCTTCGCCGCGGACGCCGGAGGTGCGGTGACGGAGGATGACGATGCGCGGCTCATGCGGGCACCGCCTCAGTGCTCACGCGGGTGGCGAGCAGCTGCGCGGCATGATCGAGCACCGCCCACTCGGCCTCGTCGAGATCGGCGAAGAGCGACCCGAGGGCGTCGGCCAGCTGAGAGCGCCATTCGACGAGAGCCCGGGTGCCTTTGTCGCTGATGGCGATGAGCCAGGCGCGGGAGTCGTCGTCATCCGCGATGCGATAGACGAGTTCGTCGTCGACGAGGCCGCGGAGCAGCTTCGTCATGGTCGGTTGGCTGACGCGGCTCGCCTTGGCGAGATCGCCCACCCGGAGGCTGCCGTCGGTCGTCAGGATCGAGAGCGTGCGCCAGACGGCGGGGGAGGTGGTGCGGCCGGTCTCCTGCGCGGCGATCCGCGTCAGGCGATGGGTCGACGTCAGGAGGGATTCCAGGATGTCGGTCGGCTGAGAAGTCATGAGCACCAGTGTATAGCCAAGCTATATAGCTTGGCTATACAGAATTGGGGTCGGGGGAATCCACAGTGGCCGTGCCTGCCGAGGCGAGCGAAACTGGGCGCCGACTCCGCGCCTCCTGGTAGACCTGGGGCATGACAGACAGCAAGCCCACCGTGGCCGAGGGATCCGAGTACGTCGTCTTCTTCGAGGGCGGACCGAGCGACGGCGCCACCGACACCCGCATCAGCACCGACGGCAGCTACGACGAGGAGATCACCGACTTCGTCCTCATCGACGGCATGGAGACCGGCATCGTCTACAAGGCCGGCGAGGCCAAGATGGTCGGCGAGCAGCTGCAGGTGCACTACTCGCTCGACCTCAAGGACAGCGACCCGATCATCGACCACGAAGACCGGAACGACCTCCGCGACAACTAGTCACGGCGGTTCCCGTCGTCACGACGGCGACCCAGGAGGCGCGGGGAACATTCCCCCGCGCCTCCTCGTTGTCTCCGGCATGATGCTCGAGCTCTACACGTCCGCCTTCTGCGGACCCTGCCACGCGGCCCGTGCCGTCGTCGCCGAGGCGGCCGCGCTCGTGCCCGGGCTCCGCATCGACGAAGCCGACGTCGCGCAGCGACCCGACCAGGCCGAGGCGCGCGACGTGCGCAGCACGCCGACCATCGTCGTCACCCGCGACGACGGATCGGTCGCGTTCCGCGCCACCGGTGCGCCCACGCTCGACAAGCTGCTCGGAGCGCTGGCGCTCGCCGTCTGAGCGTCCGCCCGCGCGCTATCGTTGACGGGTCCGCCCCCGTAGCTCAGCGGATAGAGCAGGAGCCTTCTAATCTCTTGGTCGCAGGTTCGATTCCTGCCGGGGGCACCACGACGCGGATCTCGCGGTGCTTCTCATCTCTTGGTCGCAGGTTCGATTCCTGCCGGGGGCACCACGAACGCCAGAGGTACCACGACATGGMTCTCGCGGTGCTTCTCATCTCTTGGTCGCAGGTTCGATTCCTGCCGGGGGCACCACGAACGCCAGAGGTACCACGACATGGATCTCGCGGTGCTTCTCATCTCTTGGTCGCAGGTTCAATTCCTGCCGGGGGCACCACGACGCAGGTCTCCTCAGACGACGAACGCCCCGAGCCGCATCTGCGGGCTCGGGGCGTTCTCGCCGGACTTCTCAGTCGTCGTGGGGGTCGGGGCTCGTGCGGCGTCGCACCTGCTGCGCGCTGACCGGTTCGCCGAAACGGGCCTCGTCGGGGTCGAGATCCGTCTCGGTGTCGGTCTGCACAGCGGTCGACGCGTCGGGTGTCTCGGGCTGCCCGGACTCGGCTCCGACGGTGGGGGCCGTCGAGGCGTCGCGCTGAGGTGCGTCGTCGAGGTCGGCGGCGACCGGGGCGACGACGGGGCGCGGCTCCGACACCACCGGCGGCCTTGCGAACGCGGCGGCCGCCGGCGGCACCGTGATCGACTCGGGGCCGGCCGCAGGCGCGCGATCGGCGGGGACGAGCGGTGCGGGCGTCGGCATCCGAGCCGGCTCGGGGGCCGACGACGGGCGACCCGTCTGACGGTCAGCGTCGGAATGATCGCGTGGACCCTCGGTCTTGTCGGCGTCGACGTCTTCGTACCGCCAGCGCTCGAGGTCGTAGCGGAACAGCTTCTTCGCCCGCTTCGGCTTGGCCTGCCACTCGACCATGCGGTCGCGGAAGTCCGCCAGCGACTGCTCCGCCTGGAAGCTGAAGGTCGCCGAATGGCGCTTGATCTCGGCAAGCTCGTGCTCGGCCCAGCTGGCCGCGCTCCGCGCACCGCTCACGGGGAGGAGGCGCAACCGGACCTCGCTCTCGTGCGCGAGGTGGTCCGAGTACTCGCGTTCCTCCGTGCCGAGCGAATTCCAGATCGCGGCCTTGCGCGCTGCCGTCACGATTCCGGAGACAGCGGCCGCCTTGGCGACGTCGTTCTGCCGGGCGATCGACTGCTTGATGGCCGACCGGCCGATCAGAGCCGCGATGACGCCGGCCACGATGATCGCGACGAAGGGGATGATCGCCCCCGACATGATCCGCCATCCGTCGTCTGACGAGATCCATTCCACGAGACTGTTCCACCACTGCATGGGGCGCACACTATCTCGGCGGCGGTCGGGGTCCGGGGTGCGACAGGCCCTTGCCGCCGATCGCCCGCCCCGTCCGCTCAGGCGAAGCGGAAGCAGTCGGTCGCGTCGCTGCGGCTCCAGAACTCGCCGATGTCGACGAAGCGCCGTTGCCGCGCGATGAATCGCCTGGCTCGGTACTTGTCGCCCTGGGGGTCGGCGAATCGCTCGACGTATCCGAGCACCTCGCCGCCGGGACGGGTGACCCGGGCGAGATCGTCGCGAACCTGCACGAGGCGCAGACCGCCTCGGGTCTCGTCGAGCTGCAGACGGGGTTCGTCGTGCGTGTGCCGACCCGCCGTGTCGACGGGTCGTGCGGGGGAGTGCAGGGTGGTGGTCATGGAGTGCTCCTGAGGTCATCCGGCCGATGCTGTCGAGAACATCTCCGACGCTACGGCCGACCACCGACATCCCGGTGGTCGACCGCGGCCGTCGCCGTCCAGCCTCAGGCCCCCGTGATCAGCGTCCCGTGCCGTCGACGGCGAGGGGGTCGATCGCCGTCAGCTCGTCGTCGGTCAGGGAGGTGCCGTTCAGCGCGTCGAGGCTGTCGTCGAGCTGGGCGACCGACGACGCGCCGATCAGCGCGCTCGTCACGGCCGGCTGTCGCAGCACCCACGTGAGGGCGAGCTGCGCGAGCGACTGGCCCCGCGCCTCCGCGATGCCGTTCAGTCCTCTGACCCGTTCGAGGTAGGTCTCGCTCAGCGCGTCCTCCGTGAACCACCGGCCCTCGGCCATCCGCGAGCCCGCGGGTGCGCTGCCCGACAGGTAGCGGTCGGTGAGCAGCCCGCCCGCCAGGGGCGAGAAGACGATCGATCCGACGCCCCGGTCGAGCAGGGTGTCGAAGAGGCCGTTCTCGGGCTTGCGGTCGAACATGTTGTAGCGCGGCTGGTGGATCAGCAGCGGCACGCCCTCGGCGGCGAGGGCGTCGGCCGCGGCGACGGTCTGCTCGGCCGAGTAGTTCGAGATGCCGGCGTAGAGCGCCTTGCCCTGGCGGACGGCCGTGGCGAGCGCGCCCATGGTCTCGTCGATGGGGGTCTCGGGGTCGGGGCGGTGCGAGTAGAAGACGTCGACGTAGTCGAGTCCCATGCGGTCGAGGCTCGCGTCGAGCGACGAGAGCAGGTACTTGCGCGAGCCGCCGTCGCCGTAGGGCCCCGGACGCATGTCGTACCCGGCCTTCGACGAGATGACCAGCTCGTCGCGATACGGCCGGAGGTTCGCCGCGACGATGCGACCGAACTGCTCCTCGGCCGAGCCGTAAGGAGGTCCGTAGTTGTTCGCGAGGTCGAAGTGCGTGACGCCGCGGTCGAAGGCGCGGAGGACGATGTCGCGCTGCGTCTCGAGCGCGCGGTCGGTGCCGAAGTTGTTCCAGAGGCCGAGCGAGATGCGGGGGAGCTTGAGGCCGCTGCGGCCGGTGCGGACGTAGTCGAGCTTCGAGTACCGTGCGTCGTCGGCGACGTAGGGGGTGAAGGGTGATCTCATGGCAACACCCTAGGCCGCGGCGGTCGCCTCCCGGTCGGCCTCGTGAGCCGGGGAGTACATTGCCGCTCAGGGAGATCGGGGCCCTGTGATCGACGGCCGTCTCGGCATCTCCCGCCGCAGCGCAGCCGCGCACGGCGACAGAAGAGAGAGGTGCTCGACGATGAGCGACCAGACCACGACACGACAGACCTGGGTGGCCGTCGGCCCCTCGGGGACGGTCGGATCGATCCACCGGACATCGGAGGGCTTCACGGTCCGACTGCCGTCTCGCGAGACGGACGGCTCGGCTGTCTTCCCCACGCTCGCGGTCGCGAAGAGCGCGCTCTTCGCCGCGCTCGGCCCGGGGGCCGAGTACCCGGAGTTCCGCGAGCACTGACCCGCTCGCGACCCGTCATCCCTCCCCGGTCGAGCCGTCGCTCGCGCCATCCACAGCGAGGCGCGGTGCGGCTCGACCGGCGGGCGGGTGCTCATCAGACTCGCCCCATGACCGACACCATCACCCTCACGGGAACCATCGCCACCGATCCCCGCACCGTCACCACCGAGGCCGGGCTCGACATCGCCAGCTTCCGGCTCGCGAGCACCATCCGCCGGTACGACCGCACGACCGACACCTGGTCCGACGGCGAGACCAACTGGTACACCGTCACGGCCTTCCGGGCGATCGCGGGCAACGTCGCGGCCAGCGTCAAGAAGGGCGATCGGGTCCTCGTGACGGGCCGTCTCCGGGTGCGCCCCTGGCAGAACGGCGACCGATCCGGCACCACGGTCGAGATCGACGCCGACGCGCTGGGGCACGACCTCAGATGGGGCCGTTCGACGTTCATCCGCTCGTCGGCCTCCGCATCCGCGTCGACCCACGAGCACGAGCGGGCCGGTGACGCCGAGTCGACCGGCGACGTCGACGGTCGTGCCGCACGATCGGGCGACGGGGCCGTGCCGACGCAGTCCGACGCCGAGGAGGCGCGGGTCGACTCGCCGACGCCCGCCGACCCGGTCGGCTGGTCGGCGGCACCCCTCGGGCCCGACGAGTCCAGCGCGCCATCCGCTTCGACCCCGGGCGCTCCGGGGCGGGACCTCGTCGGGGTCGAGACGCCGTTCTGAACGGCCCCTAGAATCGACATCGGCTCCGTCAGGGTCCGTCGCCGCCCGATCAGAGGAAGGCCCGCCGTGATCCGCTCGCGCCTCGCCCCGTCTCTCGGAGCGCTGTTCCTCCTGGCGCTCGGCACCGCCGGGTGCACCTCGGGGCCGGGCACGGTGCAGCCCAGCGTCCCGCCGACGCCGTCCGCCGACGCCGCGGCTCCGACGACGCCGGCGGCGGACGCCTCGATCGACGAGGCCCTCGCCTACTTCGACCGGGTCAACCGCGAGCACCTCGACGGCGGCGGCGCGACCGACGGTCGATCGCTCGTGGACAACCTCGTCGCGGCCGGCTTCGACAAGACGGCCATGCAGGTGACGAGCGACACGACGTCCATCGGGCGCGAGGCCGACTCGATCCAGTTCTCGGTGCTGCGGGGCTCGGACTGCCTCATCGGGCAGGCCGGCGCCACGGGTTACGCGAGTCAGGTCGCCCCGGTGCTCGGCACCGGCGCGTGCCTCATCGGCACCACCCGCACGATCGACTGGTGACCCGGCGCGTCGCCTCTCCGGCGCCGCGCCCCTCTCCGCTTCCACCCACCGGGGCGCTGCGCCCCGCCCGATAGACTGGATCCCATGGCCGAATACATTTACTCGATGGTGCGCGCCCGCAAGGCGGTCGGCGACAAGCTGATCCTCGACGACGTCACGATGTCGTTCATCCCGGGCGCCAAGATCGGCGTGGTGGGGCCCAACGGCGCCGGCAAGTCGACGATCCTCAAGATCATGGCGGGGCTCGACACCCCCAGCAACGGCGAGGCGAAGCTCAGCCCCGGCTACACGGTCGGCATCCTGATGCAGGAGCCCGAGCTCGACGAGACGAAGACCGTCCTCGAGAACGTCCAGGAGGGCGTCGGCCCGATCAAGCAGAAGCTCGACCGGTTCAACGAGGTCTCGGCCGCGATGGCCGAGCCGGACGCCGACTTCGACGCGCTGCTGGCCGAGATGGGCACCCTGCAGGAGGACATCGACGCCGCCGACGCGTGGGATCTCGACTCGCAGCTGGAGCAGGCCATGTCGGCCCTCCGCACGCCGCCCGGTGACGCCGAGGTGGCGAACCTCTCCGGCGGTGAGAAGCGCCGCGTCGCGCTCTGCAAGCTGCTGCTCCAGAAGCCCGACCTGCTCCTCCTCGACGAGCCCACCAACCACCTCGACGCCGAGAGCGTGCTCTGGCTCGAGCAGCACCTCAGCAAGTACCCCGGCGCCGTGCTCGCCGTGACCCACGACCGGTACTTCCTCGACCACGTCGCCGAGTGGATCGCCGAGGTCGACCGCGGTCGCCTCTACCCGTACGAGGGCAACTACTCGACCTACCTCGAGAAGAAGGGCGAGCGCCTGCAGGTCCAGGGCAAGAAGGACGCCAAGCTCGCCAAGCGCCTCGCCTCCGAGCTCGAATGGGTCCGCAGCAACGCGAAGGGCCGCCAGGCGAAGTCGAAGGCCCGTCTCGCCCGCTACGAGGAGATGGCGAACGAGGCCGAGCGCACGCGCACCCTCGACTTCGAGGAGATCGTGATCCCCGTCGGGCCGCGTCTCGGCTCGCAGGTCATCGACGCGACGAAGCTCCACAAGTCGTTCGGCGACCGCGTGCTGATCAACGACCTCTCGTTCACGTTGCCTCGCAACGGCATCGTGGGCGTGATCGGCCCCAACGGCGTCGGCAAGACGACCCTGTTCAAGACGGTCGTCGGTCTCGAGCCCCTCGACGGCGGCGAGCTCAAGGTCGGCGAGACGGTCGACATCTCGTACGTCGATCAGAGCCGCGGCGGCATCGATCCGAACAAGAACCTCTGGGAGGTCGTCTCCGAGGGGCACGACTACATCCAGGTGGGCAAGACGGAGATCCCCTCGCGGGCCTACGTCTCGCAGTTCGGATTCAAGGGGCCGGACCAGCAGAAGAAGGCCGGCGTGCTGTCGGGTGGTGAGCGAAACCGACTCAACCTCGCGCTCACGCTGAAGCAGGGCGGCAACCTGCTGCTGCTCGACGAACCCACCAACGACCTCGACGTCGAGACCCTGGGCAGCCTCGAGAACGCGCTCCTCGAGTTCCCCGGCTGCGCCGTGGTCATCACCCACGACCGGTGGTTCCTCGACCGGATCGCCACGCACATCCTCTCGTGGGAGGGCCTGAACGACGACGGCACCCCGAACTGGTACTGGTTCGAAGGGAACTTCGAGGCCTACGAAGAGAACAAGGTCGAGCGTCTCGGCGCCGACGCCGCCAAGCCCAGCTCGGCGACGTACCGCAAGCTGACGCGCGACTGACATGACCCGCCTGCACGTTCCGACCCGGGTCCGCTGGAGCGACCTCGACGGGTACCGGCACGTGAACAACGCGTCGATGCTGCGCCTCCTCGAGGAGGCGCGCATCGACGCGTTCTGGTCCGCCGGCGGGTCCGCCGGCGGGTCCGCCGGCGAGACCTCGACGGCGGCCGTGCTCGACGGCAGCCCCGGCGCCGACACCATGACGCTGATCGCCCGGCAGGAGCTCGAGTACCTCCTGCCGATCCCGTACCTGCGCGCGCCCCTCGACATCCAGATCTGGGTCGGCCGACTCGGCGGCGCAAGTCTCGAGATCTGCTACGAGGTCCGGTCGCCCGTCGGTGCCGAACCGGCGCAGCTCTTCACGAAGGCGGCGACCACGATCGTCCTGGTCGAGGCGGCCACCGGGCGGCCGCGGCGGATCTCCGACGTCGAACGGGCCGCCTGGCAGCCCTACATCGAGCCGCCGCTGGTCTTCCGGCGCCCGTGACCCCACGGCGCCGACGATCCGACGGGTTCGGCCCCGCGGCGTCAGCGCAGCGGCCGACCCCAGGGCCGCGGGGTCGACGGGTCGACGAGATCAGGCGCGCGGCACCCGGATCATGCCCTCCTGGGCGACGCTGGCCAGCAGCCGACCCGAGACGTCGTAGATCCGACCGAGGGCCAGGCCACGTCCGCCCGTGGCGTTCGGGCTCTCCTGCACGTAGAGCATCCACTCGTCCGCGCGCCCGGGTCGGTGCCACCACATCGCGTGATCGAGGCTCGCCGCCTTGAGCCCCGGCGTGATCATCGGCACGCCGTGGCGCCGGTAGATCGTCTCGAGCAGGGTGTAGTCGCTCGCATAGAGCAGAGCGGCCCGGTGCAGATCGAGGTCGTCCGGCAACGGCGACGTCGCCCGCATCCAGACGGCCTGATGAGCGACGCGCGCGCCGTCGATCGAGAAGTAGACGGGCGAGGGCACATGTCGCATGTCGAACGGCCGGTCCGCCCAGGCCCGCGCCACCGGGTGGTCGACGGCGGACAGCAGCTCGGCGTCGCTCGGGACGTCGTCCGGACCGGGCAGATCCGACGGCATGTCGATCTGGTGGTCGAGGCCGTCGTCGAGGGTCTGGAACGACGCGATCATCGACAGGATCGGCACGCCGTCCTGCGACGCCTGCGTGCGTCGGGTGGCGAACGACCGACCGTCGTGGATCCGATCGACCGTAAAGGTGATCGGGATGCTCAGGTCGCCCGGGCGCAGGAAGTACGCGTGCAGAGAGTGGACGGCCCGCTCATCGCCGATGGTGCGCTGAGCGGCGACCAGCGACTGCGCCATGACCTGACCGCCGAAGACGCGGCCGAGGGGCTCCCACTGCGAGGTGCCGGTGAAGACGTCTTGACCGCCGACGTTGCCCGCGGGGGCGAGGTCGAGGGTGGCGAGCAGGCTCTGCAGCGGATCGTCGGTCATCCGATGTAGTTTAGGGGGCCGATGAGCACGACATTCACCCTCCCCGACTCCCTTTCCCTAAGCGATCTCGCGACCTATCTGGGGCGGGCGGGCCGGGTCGAAGACGGCTCCGTCCGGCTCATCGCCGGCTCCGGCGTCCTCGCCGTCTACGCCGCCGTGTTCTACCCCCTCGGTCTGCTCGACGAGAGCCCCACCGTGCTCGGTCTCCGCACCTTCCAGCTCGACGACGCGCCCGTCTTCGACGCCGTCGTGCCCGTGCGCTCCCTGACCGAACGCCTCGTGCGCCTCCAGAACGAGGTCGTCGACCCCACCGCGCCCGTGACGGTCTCGCTGCCGGTGCAGGTGAACACCGTGACCTGGGCGGCCATCTCGCCTCCGCGCGGCGGCTGGTCCGCGCTGCCGGGTGCCGACGAGGCGACCCTCCGCGCCACGGCGACCTCCGGCATCGACGAGATCGCGGCCGCGCTGCCGGAGAACGCGGGCGAGCAGATCGTCCACCGCGTGCGATCGGAGGTCTGGTCGCGCTCCGTCCCGGGTTACGAGCATCTCCCCGCCGGGGCCGCGTTCGCCGGTCTCAGCCTGGGGTTCCTCGTCGAGGGCGACGGGGTGGCGCTGTTCGAGACCGGCCCGTGGACGCGACTGACGACCAGCCGGGGCCACGTGCTCGTCAAGCGCCGCGCCTCCCTGCTCGGGGGCTGACGCCCTCGGTCGAGGCGTCGCCTCAGGCGGAGGGCGCGTTGACCATGGCATGGGCGGCGCGCTCGAGGTAGGCCCAGAGCGTGGCGTCGTCCAACGGCGAGAGCGTCAGCTCGTCGACGGCCGTCCGCATGTGCAGCAGCCAGCGGTCGCGTGCCTCGGGCGTGACGGTGAACGGGGCGTGCCGCATGCGGAGACGAGGGTGTCCGCGTTCCTGGCTGTAGGTCGTCGGTCCGCCCCAGTACTGCTCGAGGAACCCGGTCAGGCGCTGGATCGCCCCTTCGAGATCGGACTCCGGGTACATATGCCAGAGGAGCTCGTCCTCGCGGACCCCCTCGTAGAACCGGCGCACGAGACGCTCGAAGGTCGGACGTCCGCCGATCTGCTGCCAGAAGTTGCCCTGCGCGGCGTCCTGCCCGAGGCCTGCGCGGAGGGTGACGGGCTGACCCGCGCCTCCCGGGCTCGGCGGGCCGACGGGCAGACCGGCCCCGCCGTTCGGGCCGGACGACGAGGGGGTGAGAGGGGATCCGGTCACTTGCGCTTGCCCTTCGGGATGTGCGGTGTCGGCGAGGTGCGCGGGGCACGGGCGCCCTGCACGGAGAAGGCGCTGTCGAAGCCGGTCAGCACGACGCTCGTGAGCGACGGCAGGACGATGTCCATCGCGTCGGTGGTCTTCTTCAGTCGCGCCCTCAGCTCGCGGTCGACCGTGTCCCGGTCGGAGGATCGGGTCTTGACCACGATCCGGATGACCACGTGCTCGTCGGCGACGGACTGCAGACCCCAGACCTCGGGCTGATCCATGATCGCGCGTCGCCACTTGGGGATGGCGGCGAGCTCGTCGGCGGTCCTCTGCATGGCGTCCTGCACCTCGTCGACGTCGGCCGAGTACGGCACGGCGAGATCGATGACGACGCGGCTCCAGCCCTGCGACATGTTGCCCACCCGGAGGATCTCGCCGTTGCGGACGAACCACAGCACGCCGTTGACGTCGCGGATCTGCGTCACCCGGATGCCGACGGCCTCGACGACGCCCGCGGCGGGGCCGACGTCGACCACGTCGCCGACGCCCAGCTGGTCTTCCGCGACCATGAAGATGCCGTTGAGCATGTCCTTGACGATGTTCTGAGCACCGAAGGCGAGGCCTGCCCCGACGACGCCCGCCGCGCTGACGATCGCGACGACGTTGAAGTCGAGCTCGCCCATGATCAGCACGAGCGCGACCGCGGCGATGACGACCGTCACCACGTTGTTGAGGACGCTGCCCAGGGTGCGGGTGCGCTGGACCACCCGCACGGCCTGGAGGGGCGAGGCCATCAGCGCCTGCGTGTCGTCGACGTTCTGCTTGCGCTTGATCCCGTTGACCACCTGATCGACGACGCGTCGGATCGTGAAGTGCAGCCCCACCCGGAGGAGCACGGCCACGAGCAGGATCCCCGCGATGCGGATGGGCACACCCCACATCTGCCAGAAGGCGTCCCAGTCGAACGAGGCGGGCGTGGCGGCGGGTGTCTGCGCGAGGAGGAGGAGGTCCATATGAGCGACAAGTCAAGCACGCCCACGCAAGCCCGACTCGACGGACGCTGAACGCGAGGACGGCGGACCCTGTGAGGGATCCGCCGTCCGAGTCGCTCGCCCGGGCGAGCGGGCGAGGTGCGAGGGGTTACCGCGCGTCGGTCTCCTGTGCGCGCAGCGCCCGCTCGACGCCCGAGACGCTCTCGCTCACGATGCGACGGAGCGCAGGGACCTCCGGGTTGGCCTCGAGCCACGCGTACGACGCGTCGACGAGGGCCTGATCGGCGAGCCCGGCCGGGTAGAGCCCCGAGACGAGCGTGTCGGCGATGTGGTAGCTGCGCGACTCCCAGATGCCGGTCAACGAGGCGAAGTACGGCTCGACGAGCGGCTGCAGGACCGCCGGGTCGTTCGCGTGCTGGAACCCGAGGGTCGTCGCGCGCACGATCGCGTTCGGCTGCTCGGCGCTGTCGACGATCGAGGCGAAGGCGGCCTGCTTGCCCTCGGTCGTCGCGATGGTCGCCCGGGCGCGGGCAGCGGCCTGGGCCCCGTTCGCCGTGTTGTCGGCCGCCAGGGCCGCGTCGATCTCGGCCTCGCCGGCGCCTCCGACGAGCACGAGGCCCTCGAGCAGCTGCCAGCGGAGGTCGGTGTCGACGGTGAGGCCCTCGAGGGTGGTCGATCCGTCGATCAGACCGGCCAGCGCCTCCCGGTGGGTCTCGGTCGACGCGATGGCCGCGAAGAACGTGACGAACTGGAACTGGGCGTCCGAGCCGGCCTCGGCGCCCTGCGCCAGGGCCCACAGGCCGTCGCCGACCGCGGTGATGGTGGAGGCGCGGTGCGACGGGGCCACGTAGGTGCGGGCCGCCTGCAGCAGCTGCGACAGCGTCGTGCGGATCGTCGTCGACTCGGTCTCGGTGGCGATGTTGTCGAGGACGAGGCGAACGTAGTCCGAGGCGCGGGTCTCGGCGTCGCGCGTGGCGTCCCAGACGGAGCCCCAGACGAGGGCGCGGGCCAGGGGGTCGGCGATCCCGGAGAGGTGCGCGAGAGCGGTCTCGAGCGAGGCCTCGTCGAGACGGATCTTCGCGTAGGCGAGATCGTCGTCGTTGATCAGGACGAGATCGCCCCGCGACAGACCCACGAGCTCGGGCACCTCGGTGCGCGGGCCGTCGACGTCGATCTCGACGCGGTCCGTGCGGACGAGCTTCTCGCCCCGGCGGGCGTAGAGGCCGATCGCGAGGCGGTGCGGGCGGATCGTCGGGTAGTCGGCGGGGGCCTCCTGCAGCACGGCGAACGAGGTGATGACGCCGTCGGCGTCGACCTCGAGCTCGGGGCGGAGGGTGTTGACGCCCGCCGTCTCGAGCCACAGCTCCGACCAGCTGGTCAGCTCGCGGCCCGAGGTGGCCTCGAGCTCGACGAGGAGGTCGCTCAGCTCGGTGTTCGAGTGGTGGTGCTTCTGGAAGTACGCGGCGACGCCGGCGTAGAAGGCGTCGATGCCGACCCACGCGACGAGCTGCTTCAGAACCGACCCGCCCTTGGCGTAGGTGATGCCGTCGAAGTTGACCTGGACGTCCTCCAGGTCGTTGATCGTCGCCACGACGGGGTGGGTCGACGGCAGCTGGTCCTGGCGGTAGGCCCAGCTCTTCTCCATCGCCTGGAACGTCGTCCAGGCCTCGGTCCATTCGGTGGCCTCGGCCGTCGAGATGGTGGAGGCCCACTCGGCGAACGACTCGTTCAGCCAGAGGTCGTTCCACCACTTCATGGTGACGAGGTCGCCGAACCACATGTGGGCGAGCTCGTGCAGGATCGTGACGACGCGTCGCTCCTTGATCGCGTCGGTCACCTTGCTGCGGAACACGTAGGTCTCGACGAAGGTCACGGCCCCCGCGTTCTCCATCGCGCCCGCGTTGAACTCGGGCACGAAGAGCTGGTCGTACTTCTCGAACGGGTACGCGTACTGGAACTTCTCCTCGTAGTACGCGAAGCCCTGACGGGTCTTCTCGAAGATGTAGTCGGCGTCGAGGTACTCGGTGAGCGAGCGACGGGTGAAGATGCCCAGGGGGATCGTGCGGCCGTCGGCGCTGGTGAGATCGCTGCGCACCACGTCATAGGGGCCGGCGATGATCGCGGTGATGTAGCTCGAGAGCACCGGGGTCGGCGCGAAGGTCCAGGTGCCGTTCTCGCCGTCGACGACGGGCTCGGGCGTCGTCTGGTTGCTGACGACCTGCCAGCGGGCGGGTGCCGTGACGGTGAACTGGAACGTCGCCTTGAGGTCGGGCTGCTCGAACACGGCGAAGACGCGGCGGCTGTCGGGCACCTCGAACTGCGAGTAGAGGTACACCTCGCCGTCGACCGGGTCGACGAAGCGGTGGAGGCCCTCGCCCGTGTTCGTGTACTCGGCGTCGGCGACGACCTCGAGCACGTTCTCGGCGGCCAGGTCGTCGAGCTGGATGCGCACGCCGTCCGAGACGGCCGAGGCGTCGAGCGCCGTGCCGTTCAGGACGACCGAGTGCACGGTGCGGGTCAGGGCGTCGATGAACGTCGAGGCGCCCGGGGTGGCGGTGAAGCGCACGGTGGTCGAGCTGCCGAACACCTCGTCGCCGCGGGTCAGGTCGAGGTCGATCTCGTACGACCGGACGTCGACGATGCTCCTGCGCTCTTGCGCTTCGACGCGGGTGAGGTTCTCTCCGGGCACGCTTGCTCCATCCGTGTAGGTAGTGAGGGGACTCGTGGTCCGCTGAGAGCCTAGACCGGCCGTCGTGGCGCGGGGTGTTGACTGGGGCGATGACCGACACCGTCGCCCCCGCCCCCCGAACCGCCGTCGACTTCTGGTTCGACCCGTCGTGCCCCTGGGCCTGGATGACCAGCCGGTGGATCGACGAGGTCAGCGCCCACCGCGACCTCGACGTGACCTTCCACATCATGAGCCTCGCCGTCCTGAACGAGGACAACGACGTGAGCGACGAGTACCGCGCCAACTTCGCGCGCATGCTGCGCTACACGCGCCTCGTCACGGCGGTCGGCGAGCTGCACGGTCAGTCGCACGTCAAGCCGCTCTACGACGCCCTCGGCACGCGCATCCACCCCGGCGGGGAGACCGACGCCGACGTCGTGATCCCGGCGGCGCTCGCCGAGGTCGGTCTGCCGGCCGACCTCGCCCGGTACGCCGACTCCGACGAGTACGACGAGCAGATGCGCGCGAGCCACTTCGACGGCATCGAGCGCGTCGGACAGGACGTCGGCACGCCCGTGATCGCCGTGAACGGCACCGCCTTCTTCGGGCCGGTCATCTCGCCGGCGCCGAAGGGCGACGAGGCCGCCCGTCTCTGGGACGGCGTCGTCGCCGTGGCCTCGTATCCCGGCTTCTTCGAGATCAAGCGCACACGCACGGTCGGGCCGATCTTCGACTGACGACCCGCGCCTCCGCGACCCGGAGCCGAGGAGGTGCGGGTCGTCGGCACCGCGCGCCCCCGGTTCTAAGATGATCACCATGCGCATCCACGTGGCGACCGATCACGCCGGCCTCGAGTTCAGCCAGACCGTCATCCAGCACCTGACCGACGCGGGCCACGATGTGACCGACCACGGCCCCGCCTCGTACGAGCCGCTCGACGACTACCCGTCGTTCTGCATCGCGGCGGCCCGGGCGGTCGTCCGCGACCAGCGCGCCGGCCACGAGGCCCTCGGGGTCGTGTTCGGCGGATCGGGCAACGGCGAGCAGATCGCCGCGAACAAGGTCGAGGGCGTCCGGGCCGCGCTGGTCTGGAACGACTCGACGGCCAAGCTGGCGCGTCAGCACAACGACGCCAACGTCATCGCCATCGGAGCGCGCCAGCACACCGAGGCCGAGGCGCTCGCCTTCATCGACTCGTTCGTGTCGGAGCCCTTCACGCACGACGAGCGCCACGTCCGCCGCATCGCCCAGGTGGGCGAGTACGAGACCACCGGGGCCATCGCCGGGCACCCGGTCGACTGACGACGTAACGTCGACTGCGGCGGGCACCCCGATCGGGGTCCCGCCGCTTCGTCGTCCCGGCCCCGTCGCCGGGATCCACCCCGAGAGAGGGAGCATCGTGCCCGAGGGTCATTCCGTCCATCGCATCGCGAATCAGTTCGAGCAGAGCTTCGTCGGTCATCGAGCCGCGGTGAGCTCGCCGCAGGGGCGCTTCGCCGCGGGCGCCGAGAAGCTCGACGGCGCCACGATGATCGACGCCAAGGCCGTCGGCAAGCAGATGTTCCTCGAGTTCGACAACGGGCTCTGGCTGCACGTCCACCTGGGGCTCTACGGCGCGTGGGACTTCGCGGGGGAGATCGCCACGGGTCACTCGATGGCCGAGTCGCGTCGTCGGCGGACCGCGACGCGGCGCGCTGAGAACGCGCCCGACGACGACGGCGAGCACTCGATGTCGAGCATCGGGGCGCCGCGCACGAGTCGGGTCCGGATGGCCGAGCAGGAGAAGGCGGAGGACGACATCGAGTCGTTCCCGCCCGAGCCCGTCGGACAGGTCCGCGTGCGTCTGCTGACCGACACGGCCGTCGGAGACCTGCGCGGCCCCACGAAGTGCGAGGTGCTCGACGCGGCCGGCGTCGATCTCGCGATCGCGAAGCTCGGCCCCGACCCCCTGGTCGACTCGCCCAGGAAGGGCGCCGACCGCTTCGTCGCGGTGGCCGGCAGGAAGCGCACCCCGATCGGGCTGCTGCTCATGGACCAGAGCGTCGTCAGCGGCATCGGGAACATCTACCGGGCCGAACTGCTGTTCCGGGCGAGACTCGACCCGCACACGCCGGGTGTCCAGGTGCCCGAGGAGGTCCTGCGGGCCCTCTACAAGGACTGGACGAAGCTCCTGAAGAGCGGCGTCGAGCTGGGGCAGATGATGACCATGGACGGTCTGACGAAGGCGCAGCACGCCAAGGCCCTCCGCAGCCGCGCCGACCGGCACTGGGTCTATCACCGCGAGGGACTGCCCTGCCGGGTCTGCGGCACGAACATCGTCATGGAGATGGCCGCGGGTCGGAAGCTCTACTGGTGCCCGACCGACCAGACTTGAGCGCATGCGCCACACACCCGGGTTCGTGCTCTCCGACGTCGACGAGGTCAGGCGGCTGATCCGCGAGAACCCGTGGGCGACGATCGTGTCGCACACGGGCGAGGGCATCGTCGCGTCGCACTACCCCGTCGTGCTCGAGCCCGACGACGACCCCGACGCGATCGTCCTCGTCAGCCATGTCGGCCGCCCCGACGAGCGGTCGCACGAGCTGGGCGAGCACGAGGTCCTGGTCGTCATCCAAGGGCCCCATGGCTACGTCTCGCCGGGCTGGTACCCGGCCGAGCAGATCATCCCGACCTGGAATCACGTGACGGCCCATCTCTGGGGCACGCCCGAGATCCTCTCCGACGACGAGAACTTCCGAGTGCTCGGCGAGCTCGTCGACCACTTCGAGCAGGTGATGCCCGAACCGTCGACGCTCACCCTCGACGAGGCCGGCTCGCGGCGCGTCGCGAAGGGCACGGTTGGCATCCGCCTCCGGGTGACCCGGTTCGACGCGCGGCTCAAACTCAGTCAGAACAAACCGCCGGAGGTCGTCGACCGCATCATCGACGAGCTCGAGCACGGCGAGCACTACGCCCAGCCGTCCCTGGCCGCCGAGATGCGCCGGGTGCGGGACCGATGACCCCTCCGGGAACCGAGGAGGCGCGGAGTCTGCTCCTGAGGGGCGCCCGCCTCGTCGGCGGCGACGGCTCCCCGACCGACGTGCTCGTGGAGTCGGGCGAGGTGTCGTCGATCGCGCGCGGCATCACGCCGGGGCGGGGGGCCGAGGTCGTCGAGCTCGACGGGCGCTGGCTCGCGCCGGGGCTGTGGGACTCCCATGTGCACATGGACCAATGGGCCCTGGCCCGACGTCGCCTCGATCTCTCGGGTGCGGCGTCGGCCGCCCAGGCGGCCTCCCTCGTCGGCGAACGACTGCGCGTCGACCCGCCGGCGGCCGGCGAGACCCTGGTCGGCTACGGCTTCCAGGACGCCCTCTGGCCCGACGCGCCGACCCGCGGCGTGCTCGACCCGGTCAGCGGAGACGTCCCCGTCGTGCTGGTGAGCAACGATCTCCACGCGGCCTGGCTCGACTCGGCGGCCCTCGCCCGGTACGGACACGCGGGCCACGAGACCGGCCTGCTGCGCGAGCAGGCGGCGTTCGACGTGAGCGTCCGGGTGAGCGCCGTCGACGACGACCTGCTCGACGGCTGGGTCGCCGACGCCGCAGCGGCGGCCGCGAGCCGCGGCGTCGTGGGGGTCGTCGACCTCGAGATGTCGTACTCGCTCGACCGATGGGTCAGGCGGGTGGAAGGTGGCGCGCGGAGCCTGCGGATCGCGGCCGGGGTCTACCCGGCCGACCTCCATCGCGTCGTCGACCGGGGCCTCCGGACGGGCGATCCGATCGAGGGGACCGACGGTCTCGTCACCATGGGGCCGTTCAAGATCATCACCGACGGCTCGCTGAACACGCGCACCGCCTGGTGCCACGACCCGTATCCCGCGGTCGGCGGCGAGCCCGCCCATCGGGGGGTGGCCGCCTACACGACGCACGAGCTCGTCGACTGGCTGCGCCGCGCCTCCTCGGCGGGTCTCGTCCCCGCGGTCCACGCGATCGGCGATGCGGCCAACGCCATGGCCCTCGACGCGTTCGAGCAGGTCGGCTGCGGCGGGGGGATCGAGCACGCCCAGCTGGTCGACGCGGCCGACGTCGAGCGCTTCTCGCGACTGGGGGTCGTGGCGAGCATGCAGCCCGAGCACGCGATGGACGACCGGGACGTCGCCGACCTGCTCTGGGCCGGCCGGACGGATCGGGCCTTCGCCCTCGAGACGCTGCTGGCGGCCGGTGTCGCGCTGCGGCTCGGCTCGGACGCCCCGGTCGCCCCGCTCGACCCGTGGGTGACGATGGCCGCGGCCGTCTCGCGGTCGCGCGACGGCCGCGAGCCCTGGCACCCCGAGCAGCGCATCGTCGCCTCGGCGGCCCTCGCGGCGTCGACCGGCGGGCGCTCGGCCGTGACGACCGGTTCGGTCGCCGACCTCGTCGTCGCCGAGGCGGATCCGCTGAGCGTCGACGACGAGACGATGCGCTCGATGCCGGTGTCGGCGACCCTGCTCGGCGGTCGTCTCACGCACGGCACGCTGGACTGACCCGGCCACCGCCGGATCGACGACGAGCGCGGCACCCGCGGACGACGGAGGCCGCCGCCCCGAGGGGCGGCGGCCTCCGTCGTCGGGGGAGCGGACTCAGCCGGCGACGTGCGCGGCGAGGAACCAGCGGTCCTTCTCGAGGCCGCGCGAGATCTCGATGGCGACGTCCTGGCTCGACGCGTCGAGCTCGCCGAGCTCGTCGATCGCTGTGCGGACGGCCACCAGCGAGGCATCGATCTGGGCGACGAGCTCGGCGATGGTGGTGTCGATCTGGTTGAAGCCGGGCGACGTCGGGGGGATGACGGTGTTGGCGGCGACGGTGGCGATGCGGCCGTCGACCGGGAGGCCGAGAGCGACGACGCGCTCGGCGGCGAGGTCGGCCCACTCGCGGGCGTGGTCGACGACCACGTCGATGAGCTCGTGCACGGCGATGAACGCGATGCCGCGGACGTGCCAGTGCGCCTGCTTGCCGTTGACCGAGAGCGCGGTCATGTCGGTGACGATCTGGCTGAGGAACTGGGCGACGCCGGCAGCGACGTCGGGGTCGACGGATCCCTGGGGGACGGTGCGGGTGAGGTCGGTCATGACGTGGTCCTTTCCTTGACGATGGGGACAACGCTAGAGGTCTGAGAAGATTCCGCAAGCAAGCTGAGGCTCGGCTCACCAAGGGCAGCCTGACCTCATCGTCGCCGCCGAGGGGGGATAACCCCACCGGGCTTCCGGTCGCTGGCACCATGGGTCGCGCGCCGGTCGTCGACCAGGCTCGACAGCATGAACCAGGAGAGCGTCATCGCCACCCACAACCCCTACCTCTCGCCGCCGCGGCAGTCGGGCGGCTACGCCCGCCGATGGCGGGGGCTTCCCCGCGAGCTCGGCTACATCGCCCTCTCGGCGGTGCTGGTCGTCGTGGTGGGCATCGGCGCGAGCATCTTCCTGTCGGCGCTGCGGGGCGTCGGCGACACGGTCACGGGCTTCGTCGCCTTCGCCGTCCTCGTCTTCGCCTCGCTCTGGCTGGCCAGGTGGTTCGGCACCTTCGAGGTCATCAGGCTCCGGTGGGCCTCCGAGCGGCCCATCCGCCCGGTCGACTGGACCCCGAACACCGTCTGGGGTCGGTCCGACAAGCGGGTGGTCCGGGCCGTGTCCGTCGTCGCGAACCCCCACTACTGGCTCTACCTGCTCTATGCGCTCGTCGTGTTCCCGGCCGTCGCGGGATTCACCGCGTTCGTGACCGTCGCCTCGCTCGTCGTGCCCCTCGGGCTCGTCCTCGCCGGCGTCCTCTTCGTCACCTCCATCGCCCCATCCGACGCGTACTCGTTCACCGAGACGATCGGCGGCACGTCGTTCGGGCTCCTGGCCCTCTTCTTCGGCGTGGTCGTGCTCACGGCCGTGGTGCTCCTCCTGCCCTACGTCGTCCACGGCTTCGTCGTGATGCACCAGGCCATCGCCGCGGCGATGCTCGGCGGCTTCCGCTCCGACGAGCTCGAGGTGGAGCTGGCCGACCGCGAGATCTCACGCACCGCCGCCCTGTCGGCCGAGGGCACGGCCCTGCGCCGCCTCGAGCGCGACATCCACGACGGTCCGCAGCAGCGCCTCGTGCGTCTGCAGATGGATCTCGCCGCCGCCTCACGCGCGATCGAGACCGACCCCGACAGGAGCCGGACCCTCATCGAGGAGGCGCGGCTGCAGTCCCAGGAGGCCCTCGAAGAGCTGCGTGCGCTGTCCCGCGGCTTCGCGCCTCCGCTGCTGCTCGACCGAGGTCTCATCGCCGCCCTGGAGTCGCTCGTCGACCGATCGGTGATCCCCACGACCCTGCTCGACCGGGTCCCCGCCCACGTCGTCGTCTCGAGCGACATCGAGCGCAACGCCTACTTCATCGCGTCGGAGCTCGTGACCAACATCGGCAAGCACGCCGAGGCGTCGTCGGCCGACCTGGTGGTCCGGACCCGACAGGCCCCGGACGGCGCGGGGCTCCTCCTCGAGCTCGTCGTCACGGACGACGGTCGCGGTGGAGCGGGGCTCCGCGACGGACACGGGCTGGCCGGCGTCCAGGAGCGTCTCGTCGGTCTCGGCGGGTTCCTCGACATCTCGAGCCCGGCGGGCGGCCCGACCATCGTCACGGTGAGCATCCCGATGGCGACGACCGCGACCCTGCCCGTCGACACGGTCCCGCTCGTAGACTGAGCGGATGCCCGACACCACCCTCGACCCCGCCCTCCGCGTGGTGGTCGCCGACGACTCCGTGCTGCTGCGCGAGGGGCTCGTCCGACTGCTCGACGAGCTCGGGGTCACGGTGGTGGGCGCCTTCGGCGACGCGGATCAGCTGCTGGCCGGTCTCGACGACGCGGCCCCCGACGTGGCCGTGCTCGACGTCCGCATGCCGCCGACCCACACCGACGAGGGGGTGCGCGCGGCCATCGAGATCCGGTCTCGCCGACCCGGCACGGCGATCCTCCTGCTCTCGCAGTACGTCGAGGTGGCCTACGCCCGCGATCTCCTCGAAGCCGGCTCCGGGGGAGTGGGCTATCTGCTCAAAGACCGCATCGCCTCGCTCGACGAGTTCCGCGACGCCCTCGAGCGGGTCGCGAACGGAGGCACGGTGCTCGACCCGCAGGTGGTGTCGCAGCTGCTCGGTCGGCGCAGCGACCCCCTCGCCGCGCTGACGCCGCGGGAACGCGAGGTGCTGACCCTCATGGCGGAGGGGCGGACGAACGCCGCGATCGCGTCGGCGCTCGTGATCGGCACCGGCGCCGTCGAGAAGAACGTCACGTCGATCTTCCAGAAGCTGCTCCTCGAAGACAGCGGCACCGACCACCGGCGGGTGCTCGCGGTGCTGGCGTACCTGCAGAACTAGACCCGCGCCTCCTCGGGATCCCCCGTCACGACTCCGGTGCGCGAGACGACGGGGCGCGCGCCGGAGGCCTCGGGTAGCCTGTTGCGATGTCCGCGCCCGCCTCGATCCCGACCTCGACCACCTCGTCGACGAGTCGGCACTGGGGCGACCGGATCGTCGGACTCGAAGGGCTCAGAGGGCTGGCGGCCATGGCCGTGCTGGCTTACCACGTGGCCCACGTGCTGACCCGGGATGTGGAGGACGAGACCCTTCCGCTGCTCGTCTTCCTCATGCACCAGGGTCTCAGCCTGTTCTTCGTGCTCTCGGGGTTCCTGCTGTTCTGGCCCTTCGCGACGCGGATCATCGAGGGGCGCGAGCTGCCGTCGCTGAAGCGGTACACGGCGAACCGGTTCCTGCGGATCTGGCCCGCCTACGTCGTGGTGCTCCTGATCGTGAACTTCGGACTGCAGATGTCGTTCCTGTCGCAGAACGAGTTCGGGCGGCTCCCGTGGTGGAAGACGATCGTCGACCTCACTCTGCTGCACTCGTACCTGCCGAGCACCCTCCGAACGGGTCTCGAGGTGTCGTGGACCCTCACCGTCGAGCTGACCTTCTACCTCGTGCTGCCGTTCCTGGCGATGCTCGGTCGCCGGGTGGCGCTCCGCACCTCGGGGTGGATCGGCGCGCTCGTGCCCGTGGGGGTCATGTTCGTCGCCGGGGTGGGCGGCAAGATCTGGCAGCACACCGTCGGCGAGACCTCAGGTCTCAGCGGGGGCGAGCTGAGCTGGTCGGACAACTGGTTCTCGGTGGTCAGCCGCAGCCTCCTGCTGCACGCCGACCTCTTCGCCTTCGGCATGGCGGCGGCGCTGCTGTACATCGCGGTCCGACGCGGGTCGGCGACCCCCATCGCGATCTCCGCCCTCCGCGGCACGCTGATGGTGGTGATCGGCGCCGCCTTCGTCGTCGCCTGGATCGGCTCCACCCCCGAGTTCCAGGACACCTTCGCCTCGATCGGCTTCACGGGGATGCTGCTGCTCATGGTCCTGCCCGCTCACGGCGATCGTCTGGGCTGGATCGCGCGGTTCTGCGACTGGTCGCCCGTGCGGAATCTCGGCGTCATCTCGTTCAGCGTGTACCTCTGGCACATGCCGGTCATCCGCATCATGCAGGATCTCCTCGATCCGGGGCAGGGCGGGCGGGCGCTCTACGCGCTCTATCTGGTCGTGACCGTGACGATCACCCTGCTGCTGGCCACCGCGACCTACTGGGCCGTCGAGAAGCAGGCTCTCAGGCTGAAGCCCTCGAGTCGGCCGTCGCGCGGCGGGGGGCCCGCGGGTCTCGGAGCGACCGCGCCCGGTGACGAGGCTGTCACCGACGGCTCGACGCCGTCAGCCGACGAGCGCGCCCGCGGCTGACGGCGCGGAGACGCCGCGATCGTCGGACGCCTCGGGGCCCGAGGTGATGGCGTCGCTCGGCACGATCGTCTCGAGGATGAGGTCACGGAACGCGCGACCGAGACGGGCGTATCCGCTGTACGTCGGGTGGATGCCGTCGGCGCTGGCACCCGGCGCGAAGAGGCCGTCGTCGCCCCTCGCGAAGGTCCAGGGGTCGACGACGGCGTATCCCTCGCCGTAGGCCCACGAGGCGAGATCGGCGTCGTAGGTCGTCGCGGCCTCGGGCGCCCGCTCGTAGGGCGGGATGGCGGCGATGAGCACGCGGTCGGCGCCGACGGTCTCGATGATCGACTCGTACGACGATCGCGCCTGGGCGAAGCTCGTCCCGAGGCGCACGTCGTTCGTGCCGCCCATGAGCACCAGGAGGTCGGCGTCGACGGGGGAGACGGCGGCTGCCATCTCCTCGACGGTCGCGCCCGCCTTGGCCCAGCCCCCGGCGAACTCGATGCCGTCGCCCTGGGCGTAGGTCATCCAGGATTTGTCGTCGAGGCCGTTCCCGAGGAACCTGCTCCGCCCGGCGCTGAGCGAGTCGCCCACGACGGCCACGCGCAGGTCGCCCGCGGCGGCGGCTGGAGCCGCGCCGCCCTCGGCGCGCGGCGGCGTCGTGCTCGGCGTGCTGCAGCCCGAGAGGCCGAGGCCCGTGACGAGCGCCAGTCCGAGCAGGGCGACCCCGAGGGCACGGGGTCGGCGGCGGCGGAGGAGTGACGGGCCCGGGGTCATGGCGACATTGTGCGGCACCCGGCCGCCCGACGTCTAATCGCCCCGGGTCAGCCGATATTGATATGCTAAAGTTGATATCTGTTCACTGAATTCCGAGCCCGGAGGCCCCGAGAGATGACGTACAGACCCGAGATCGACGGCCTCCGAGCAGTGGCGGTCGTCAGCGTCATCCTCTTCCACGCCGGGGTGGCGGGGTTCTCGGGGGGACTCGTCGGCGTCGACGTGTTCCTGGTCATCAGCGGCTACCTGATCACGGGCATCATCGTCGGCCAGCGCTCTCGAGGCGCCTTCTCCCTGCGGTCCTTCTGGATGCGGCGCATCCGGCGGATCCTCCCGGCGACCCTCGTCGTCCTGGTCGTCTGCACCCCGTTCGCTCTGCTCTGGATGATGCCCGACGAGCTCGAGGGCTTCGGGCAGTCGCTCGTGTCGACGATCCTGTCGGGCAACAACCTGCTGCTCTACGTCTCGAGCGGCTACTTCGACACCGCCTCCGAGTTCAAGCCGCTCATGCACACTTGGAGCCTCGGGGTCGAGGAGCAGTTCTACCTCGTGTTCCCCCTGCTCCTCCTCGTGCTGCTCGCCCGCGGCCGCCGGACGGCTCTGCTCGGCGTCGCCGTCCTCGCCGTCGCCAGCATCGCTGTGGCCTCCTGGCTCGTGGTCGTCGACCCCGACGCGGGGTTCTATCTGCTGCCGTCGCGGGCCTGGGAGCTCCTCGTCGGGGCCGGGCTCGCCCTGGGGATGGCGGGGCGGGGCGATGCCGCACCGCGCCTCCTCGGCCCGCGGTCCGCCGGCGCGGCCGCCGCGGTCGGCCTCGCGGCCATCGTCGGCGCCGTCGTCCTCGTCGACGGCAGCACGGCCGTCCCTCCGGCCGTCCTGGCCGTGCCCGTCGTCGGCACCGCCCTGGTGATCGCCTTCGCGCACGAGGGGACGCTCGCGGCCCGGGTGCTCTCGCGACCGGTGATGGTCGGCGTCGGGCTGATCAGCTTCAGCGCGTACCTCTGGCATCAGCCGCTCTTCGCCTTCGCCCGGGTCTGGTCGCCCGAGCAGCCGCCCGTCGTCGTGTTCGCCGCCCTGTCGTTCGCCTCTCTCGGTCTGGCGTGGCTCACCTGGCGGTTCGTCGAGACGCCGTTCCGGTCGCCGAGCGCCGTCCGGCCCCGGGTCTTCGTGCCGGTGATCGGCTCGACGGTCGTCGTCGTCACCGCGTTCGGGCTCGTGCTGAACGCCGGCGACGGGCTGCCCGGACGGGTGTACGGGCCCGACGTGCTGGCCGACGGGGCCATCGACGTCATGTACGTGCAGCGACTCATCGAGTCCGACGCGGCGCGCTTCGTCGACGACGACCGGTTGAACGTCTTCGTGGTGGGGAACAGCTTCTCGCGCGACCTCGGCAACGCGGTCCTCGAGACGTACCCGGACGCCAGGCTCGAGATGATCCACCAGCCCGGCGTGCTGGGCTGCTTCGACGCCGAGCCCCGACCCGCGCACTTCGACGAGCGCTACGAGCAGGCCGATCTCATCCTCTACGCGACCGATCGGACCTACGAGCCGTGCGTGCGGGACGATCTCGACCGGGCCGTGGCCGACGGCAAGGATATGTTCGTCGGAGGGGCGAAGAACTTCGGAGACAATGCCAACTGGATCATCCGCCAGGGCCCGGTCGAGCGCGCTCTGCTGACCAACCGCGTGCCCGAGGAGATCGTCGATCGGGACCGCGTCGCCCGCGAGCTCGTGCCGGCCGAGCATCTCGTGCCGTGGCTCGACCTCGCCGAGGGCGGGCGGATCCCGATCACGGACGAGGAGGGGCGGGTCCTGTCACCGGATCGCATCCACTTCACGAAGTACGGAGCCGAGTACTTCGGGCAACGCGTGCTGCCGGAGACCGGGCTCGACGCGATCATGGAGTCGGTCACGCCGGAGGAGTGAGTGGAGGGGATGACGGGAATCGAACCCGCGCCATCAGTTTGGAAGACTGAGGCTCTACCATTGAGCTACATCCCCGGAGCGGTTCGCACCGCACGGGTGAGACCACTATAAACCATCCCCCGGTTCGTTCAGTAACCGGCCCCTCGCGTCGGCTAGACTGACCGCGGCCTTTTCCCCACCCGACCTCAACGGGACCGAACGGGGCGAGACCGATCCAGGTGATACACGGGGCGTAGCGTAGTGGCTAGCGCGTCCGTTTTGGGGGCGGAAGATCGCAGGTTCGAGTCCTGTCGCCCCGACGATCGTCTACCTGCTGTCTCGGATGTGAGTTCAGCGTCGTCAACACAGGAGAAGCCCCACATTGGTCCAGACCACGGTTGAAAAGCTCAGCCCCACGCGCGTCAAGCTCAACATCGTCGTGACTCCCGACGAGCTGAAGCCCAGCGTCACGCACGCCTACGGGCACATCGCCGAGACCATCAACATCCCCGGCTTCCGCAAGGGCAAGGTGCCGCCGCCCATCATCGACCAGCGCGTCGGTCGCGAAGAGGTCCTGAACCACGCCGTGAGCGAGAGCCTCGACAAGTTCTACCGCGAGGCCGTCACCGAGACGCAGATCCGCGTGCTCGGCCGTCCCGAGGCGGACGTCGTCGGCTGGCCCGACGTGAAGGACTTCTCGGGCGACCTGACCATCGCCGTCGAGGTCGACGTGCGCCCCGACTTCGATCTGCCCGACTACGAGGGCATCGAGCTCACCGTCGACACGGTCGAGATCTCCGACGACGAGGTCGACGAGGAGCTCGCGAACCTGCGCACGCGCTTCGGCACCCTCGTGACCGTCGACCGCCCGGCCACCACCGGCGACTTCGCGCAGATCGACCTGACCGCGACCATCGGCGACGACGAGGTCGACACCGCCAAGGGCATCTCGTACGAGCTCGGCTCGGGCGAGCTCATCGAGGGCATCGACGAGGCCCTCGAGTCCCTCACGGCAGGCGAGAGCACGACCTTCGAGTCCAAGCTGCTCGGCGGCGACCGTGAGGGCGAGACGGCCCTCATCGCCGTCACCGTGACCGCGGTCAAGGAGCGCGAGCTCCCCGAGGCCGACGACGACTTCGCTCAGATCGCCAGCCAGTTCGACACCATCGACGAGCTCAAGTCGGATCTGCGCGAGCAGCTCGCCAAGTCGAAGTCGTTCGGCCAGGGCGGCCAGGCTCGCGACCAGGTCGTCGAGAAGCTCCTCGAGTCGGTCGAGATCCCCGTCCCCGAGAAGCTCGTCGAGGACGAGGTCCACCGTCACCTCGAGCAGGAGAACCGTCTCGAGGACGACGAGCACCGCGCCGAGGTGAAGGAGAGCAGCGAGAAGGCCTTCCGCAACCAGATCCTCCTCGACGCCATCGCCGAGAAGGAAGAGGTCAAGGTCGAGCAGGACGAGCTGACCCAGTACCTCATCCAGGGAGCAGCCCAGTACGGCATGGAGCCCGGCGAGTTCATCAAGGTCCTCGACCAGAACGGCCAGATCCCGGCCATGGTCGGCGAGGTCGCGCGCAGCAAGGCCCTCGCGGTCGTGCTGTCGAAGGCCAAGGTCGTCGACGGCGAGGGTGCGGCGGTCGACCTGTCGGCCTTCACCGCGACCGCGGGCGTCGGCACGGACGACGACGACCACGAGGGTCACGACCACGCATAACGGTCGCGACCGACTCGACCGGAGGTCGACATGAGAGGGCCGGGTGCTGAACGCACCCGGCCCTTCGTCGTCCCCCTCGCCGGCCACTATCTGCCGTGGGCGAACAGCCCGGAACACGCGGGTTGGACCCTATAGATTCGACACCAAGCGACAACGAATGGGAGCTCCACCATGGCCGACGTGACACTGCCCAACAGTGTTTTTGACCGACTGCTCAAGGACCGCATCATCTGGCTCGGCTCCGAGGTGCGCGACGAGAACGCCAACGAGATCGCAGCGAAACTCCTGCTCCTCGCCGCGGAGGACAGCGAGAAGGACATCTACCTCTACATCAACTCGCCCGGCGGGTCGATCACCGCGGGCATGGCGATCTACGACGCCATGGAGTTCGTGCCGAACGACATCGTCACGGTGGGCATCGGGATGGCGGCCTCGATGGGGCAGCTGCTCCTCACCGCCGGCACCAAGGGCAAGCGCTACATCACGCCGAACGCTCGCGTGCTGCTGCACCAGCCCCACGGCGGCTTCGGCGGCACCTCGTCCGACATCCAGACGCAGGCTCAGCTGATCCTCTCGATGAAGCGTCGCCTCGCCGAGATCACGGCCGCTCAGACGGGCAAGACCGTCGAGCAGATCAACGAGGACGGCGACCGCGACCGCTGGTTCACGGCGGAGGAAGCCCTCGAATACGGCTTCGTCGATCACATCCGCGGTTCGGCCACCGACGTCGTCGGCGGCGCCGGCACCGACCAGGCGTAGCCCCCACCCGATCGTCATCACAGAAAGAGAAGAACTCATGGAACTCCCGATGATGGGTGGCGCGGGCCGGGTGCAGAGCCCCGACTCCCGCTACATCCTCCCCAGCTTCGAAGAGCGCACCGCCTACGGGTACAAGCGCCAGGACCCGTACGCCAAGCTGTTCGAAGACCGCATCGTCTTCCTCGGCGTGCAGGTCGACGACGCGTCGGCCGACGACATCATGGCGCAACTGCTTGTGCTCGAGAGCATGGACCCCGATCGCGACATCACGCTCTACATCAACTCGCCCGGCGGCTCGTTCACGGCGATGACGGCCATCTACGACACGATGCAGTACATCCGTCCCGAGATCCAGACCGTCTGCCTCGGTCAGGCCGCCTCGGCGGCGGCCGTGCTGCTCGCGGCCGGCCAGCCGGGCAAGCGCCTCGCCCTGCCCAACGCCCGCGTGCTGATCCACCAGCCCGCGACCGGCGGCAGCAGCGGAGGCCAGGCCTCCGACATCGAGATCCAGGCCGCCGAGGTCCTGCGGATGCGCACCTGGCTCGAGGAGACGCTGTCGTTCCACTCGAACAAGACGCCCGAAGAGGTGAACCGCGACATCGAGCGCGACAACATCCTCGGCGCGAACGAGGCGCTCGCCTACGGTCTCGTCGACCAGGTGCTGACCTCGCGGAAGAACCAGCCGGCGCTCACGCGCTGATCCGCACCTCGACCGTGGTCGACGCGAAGCCCCGGGCCCTCGGCCCGGGGCTTCGTGCCGTCCCCGATCCGAGGGCGACCGCGCGGGGGTCCGACGCTGTCGGAGGATCGCGTTAGGCTCTCAGCACGACGATCGTCGAGGGTCGCCGATCAGCACGCCACGAGAGGGTCCGAGCATGGCACGTATAGGTGAGAGCGCCGATCTGCTCAAGTGCTCGTTCTGTGGAAAGAGCCAGAAGCAGGTCCAGCAGCTCATCGCCGGTCCCGGCGTCTACATCTGCGACGAATGCGTCGAGCTCTGCAACGAGATCATCGAAGAGCGTCTCGCCGAGGCCGGCGAAGAGCCCGCCAGCGAGTTCGATCTGCCGAAGCCCCGCGAGATCTACTCGTTCCTCGAAGAGTACGTGATCGGTCAGGACGCGGCGAAGCGCGCGCTCTCCGTCGCCGTGTACAACCACTACAAGCGCATCCGTGCGGCGTCCACGCTCACGGCGGCCGAGTCCCTCGCCGACGAGGTCGAGATCTCGAAGTCGAACATCCTCCTCATCGGCCCCACAGGCTGCGGCAAGACCTATCTCGCTCAGACCCTGGCCAAGCGGCTCAACGTGCCGTTCGCGGTCGCCGACGCCACGGCTCTCACCGAGGCCGGCTACGTGGGCGAAGACGTCGAGAACATCCTCCTCAAGCTGATCCAGGCCGCCGACTACGACGTCAAGCGCGCCGAGACCGGCATCATCTACATCGACGAGATCGACAAGATCGCCCGCAAGGCCGAGAACCCGTCGATCACCCGCGACGTCTCGGGCGAGGGCGTGCAGCAGGCTCTCCTGAAGATCCTCGAGGGCACGGTCGCGTCCGTGCCGCCGCAGGGAGGGCGAAAGCACCCCCATCAGGAGTTCATCCAGGTCGACACGACGAATGTGCTGTTCATCGTCGCCGGTGCGTTCGCCGGGCTCGAAGACATCATCTCGAACCGTGCGGGCAAGCGGGGCATCGGCTTCGGCGCCCCGCTGCACAGCAAAGAGGACGAGGCGGCGCTGTTCAGCGAGGTCCTGCCCGAAGACCTGCACAAGTTCGGTCTGATCCCCGAGTTCATCGGTCGTCTGCCCGTCGTCACGACGGTCACCCAGCTCGACCAGCCGGCGCTCATGCAGATCCTCACCGAGCCGAAGAACGCCCTCGTCCGTCAGTATCAGCGCATGTTCGAGATCGACGGCGTCGAGCTCGAGTTCGACCGCGGCGCCCTCGAGGCGATCGCCGACCTCGCCGTGCTGCGCCAGACCGGTGCCCGCGGGCTGCGGGCGATCCTCGAAGAGGTCCTCGGGCCGATCATGTTCGACGTGCCCTCCGACGAGACGGTCGGAAAGGTCGTCGTGACCCGCGCCTCCGTCCTCGAGAACGCGGCGCCGACCATCGTGCCGCGCGTCGTCGAGCACCGCACCGAGAAGTCCGCCTAGTCGATCGACGACGGAACGCCCCGGCCGCCGCGGCCGGGGCGTTCCGTCGTCGACACGGGCGCCTCGAACCGTCGGGGCTAGGCGAGCCCGCGACGGGCGAGCAGCGGTTCGACCCGCGCGTCGCGACCGCGGAAGTCCCGGTACGCCTCGAGGGGGTCCTTCGAGCCGCCCACGCCGAGCAGGCGGGACCTGAACCGGTCGCCGTTCTCGCGCACGAGCCCGCCGCTCTCGTCGAACCACTCGACCGTGTCGGCGTCGAGCACCTCGCTCCAGATGTACGAGTAGTAGCCGGCGTCGTAGCCTCCGGCGAACGTGTGCGCGAAGTACGTGCTCGAGTAGCGGGGCGGGACGGCAGCGAGATCGAGGCCGACCGCGGCCAGCGCCTCCTGCTCGAACGCCTCGACGTCGGTGACGGTCGCCGCCTCGGCGGCGGACAGGGAGTGCCAGGCCTGGTCGAGCAGGGCGGCGGCGAGGTACTCGCTCGTCTCGAAGCCCTGGTTGAAGCCCTGCGACGCCACGAGGGCGTCGACCAGCCGGGAGGGCAGCGGCTCGCCGGTCTCGTGGTGGACTGCGTAGTTCGCGAGCACCTCGGGGTGCAGCATCCACATCTCGTTGACCTGACTCGGGAACTCGACGAAGTCGCGGAACACGTTCGTGCCCGAGAACGTCGGGTACGTCACGCGGGCGACGAGGCCGTGCAGCGCGTGGCCGAACTCGTGGAAGAACGTCGTCACCTCGTCGAGCGTCAGCAGGGTCGGCTGCCCGGCCGGCGGCTTCGGCACGTTCAGGTTGTTGACCACGACGCTCGGCAGCCCGGTCAGCGCCGACTGCGACACGAGCGGGTTCATCCACGCCCCGCCGCGCTTGCTGTCGCGCGTGTGGAGGTCGAGCACGTACAGGCCGACCGGCGACCCGTCGTCGTCGGCGACCTCGAACACCCGCGCGTCGGGGTGGTAGGCCACGAGGTCGGGTCGCTCGGTGAAGCGCAGTCCGTAGAGCCGCTGGGCGGCGAAGAAGACCCCGTCGTGCAGCACCCGCTCGGCCTCGAACCAGGGTCTCATCGCCGCGGTGTCGACGTCGTGCTGCTCGGTGCGGACGAGCTCGGTCACGAAGGCCCAGTCGGACGCCGTGATCGGACGCCCGGCCCGCCTCTCGAGCTCCGCCTGCTCGGCGCGGGCGTTGCGCGCCGCAGGAGGCGCGAGTCGCCCGAGCAGATCGGCGACGGCCTCGGGGGTGCCGGCCGTCTCGCCTGCGGTGACCGCGGCGGCGTGACTCGCGAAGCCGAGCAGTTCGGCGCGTTCGGCGCGCAGCCGAGCGATCTCGAGCACGAGCTCGCGGTTGTCGAACGGGCCGCCGCGGCGCCCGCGCGAGAGCGAGGCCCGCATGATCCGCTCGCGCAGGCGCTCGTCCGTCAGCGACGCGAGGTAGGGGTGACCGCTGAACAGCACGAGGCTGATGACGTGGCGGCCGTCGAGCCCTCGATCTCGGGCAGCCTCGGCGGCGGCGGCGATCGCCCCTGCGTCGAGACCGTCGAGCTCGGCGACCTCGTCGACGACGACCGCGAGGTCGTTCGTGTCGGCGAGCAGGTTCTTCTCGAAGCGGGTCGTCAGGGTCGAGAGCCGCCCGTTCAGATCACGCAGCAGCGCTTTGTCGTCGTCTCCGAGATCGGCACCCGACCGCTTCGCCTCGTCCACGAGCCGCTCGACGAGGTAGCGCTGCTCGGGCGTGAGGGCGAGGGCGTCGCGTCGGTCGTGCAGGCTCCGGAGGCGCCCGAACAGGCGGGGGTCGAGGCGGATCGCGTCGGAGTGCGCGGCCAGTCGGGGCGCGAGCTCGAGCTCGAGCGCATCGGTGGTCGGGTTCGAGTCGGACGACGTCTTGTTGAAGAAGACGTGACCGACCCGGGCGAGCGTCGCTCCGCTGCGCTCGAGAGCGGCGACGGTGTTCTCGAAGGTCGGCTCGGCGGGGTCGGCGGCGATCGCCTCGACCTCGGCCAGCTGCTCGGCGAGACCCGCGTCGAACGCGGGCCGGTAGTCGTCGTCGGTGATGCTCTCGAACCGCGGCAGCGAGTACGGCAGCGTGCTGGGGGCGAGGAACGGGTTCGTCATGCTCCGAGCCTAGGCCGGGTGGTCGTGCCCTCACGAGGCCGGAGGTGAGCCGGGGAGGCGCGCTAGGGTCGGCGCATGAGCGAACGCCCCGAGGGCACGGCCCGCTACACCCACGGTCATCACGAGAGCGTCCTGCGCAGTCACACGTGGCGCACGGTCGAGAATTCGGCGGCCTATCTCGTGCCGCATCTCACGGCGGGGGCGAGCGTGCTCGACGTCGGCGCCGGTCCGGGCACGATCACGGTCGACATGGCCGAGCGCGTGGCACCCGGCACGGTGGTGGGGATCGACTCGTCGGCCGAGATCGTCGAGCAGGCCACGCGGCTGGCCGCCGAGCGAGGCCTGTCCGGGGTGCGCTTCGAGACGGCCGATCTGTTCGACCTGCCCTTCGCCGACGACTCCTTCGACGTCGTGCACGCGCACCAGGTGCTGCAGCACGTCGGCGACCCGGTCGCGGCGCTCCGCGAGATGCGTCGCGTCGCGCGCCCCGGGGGAGTGGTCGCGGCTCGCGACGTCGACTACCACGGCTGCGTCTGGGCGCCGGAGAATCCGGGTCTGCAGAGCTGGATGGACGTCTACCAGGCCGTGCACCGCGGCAACGGCGGCGAGCCGGACGCCGGGAGGCGCCTGAAGGGCTGGATGCTCGAGGCCGGCTTCGACGAGGTGGCGAGCAGCGCCTCCGTCTGGTGCTTCGCCTCGGACGACGAGCGCACCTGGTGGGGCGACAGCTGGGCCGCCCGAGCGACCGAGTCGGCCTTCTACGCCGACGCCATCGCGAAGGGCGCGGCCACCCACGACGAGCTGCACGCGATCGCCGACGCCTGGCGCTCCTGGCGAGACGCCCCCGACGGCTTGCTGGTCATGCCGCACGGCGAGGTGCTCGGTCGTGTCTGACGACTCACGTGCATGCCTCGCAGTGAAGGATCATCGGGCAGGATGCATGAGAACCTGGACCTTGATCTGAGACACCTCCGACCGATTCGACACTGTTACACATCTGTTGTGACAGCTGTTGGCATAACGCCTATTCTGGCTCTCTGGATGCGACGAGGCATCCCGGATCGGAGAAGATGACGAAAACGCGAGCAAGGCTGCTGAGTATGAAGTGACCATGTCTCGCGTCTGGTTGGTCGTCATGCTCGTGCTCGTCTGTTTCGTCTCGATGATCGATGCCGTGCTGGCAGGAGTCTCAGAGACGCAGACCTGGTTCTGGGCCTCAGTCCGGATCGCGGCCCTGGTCGCGCTCGTGGTCTCGGCCCTTCGGCCGGCGCCGGCGAACGAAGTCGCTCTTCCGGCCGAGGAGGTCGTCCCGGCTCACGCGGGGGCGGACCCCGTCTGACCTCAGAAGACGACGTGCCGCTCACCGATGGAGGTGAGCGGCACGTCGTCGTTCGTGGTGTGGGCTCCGGCTAGTCGTCGTCGCCCTCGGCGTCGACGGGCTCGTGCACGTGGGCCTCGCCGGTCACGGCGTCGACCTTGATGACCGTGCCGTCGTCGAGTTCGACGACCGGGCGCCGCTCGAGCCAGGTGAGGGTCCAGCGCCAGGTCGACGCGTCGACGCCCTGATCGGCGAGCTCGCGCTCGACGGAGGCGATCGCCCCGAGGACGGGAGGGGTGAGATCGGCGGGAGCCGTGCCTCCTACGCTCCAGCGCGTTCCGAGCTGCATCAGGCGCCCGCCGCCGTGTCGGCCGGCTGCTCGGCGAAGACGATGTCGCCCACGGCCAGCTCGTCGCCCTCGGCGAACGACAGGTCGGCGATCTTTCCGACCGCGGCGAGGTCGCCGGCGGCGAGACGCACCAGCGCCAGCTGGGCCGCCGGAGCCGTGATGACGGCCGTCGACACGGGGGTCTTCTGCGAGGCCTTCGCATCGGACTTCGCGCGGCGGACGAAGATCAGCGCCTGTCCGACGAGACCGACGAGGCCCGTGGCCTTCTCTCCGTCGGCGAGACCGAGCTCGGCGACCGTCGGCCAGGACGCCCGGTGGATCGACTCGTCGTGCGTCCACGACCAGACCTCCTCCGTGGCGAAGGGCAGGTAGGGCGCCAGCAGTCGGAGCAGGCCCTCGAGGACCGTGCGCAGTGCGAGGACCGCCGAGGCCTGCTCCGCCGGAGTGGTCGCCCCGTAGGCGCGCTCCTTCACGAGTTCGAGGTAGTCGTCGCAGAAGGTCCAGAAGAACTTCTCGGTCGTCTCGAGCGCCCGGGCGTGGTCGTAGCCCTCGAGCGCCTCGGTCGCCGTCTCGATCACCGAGGCGAAGGCGGCCAGCAGATCGCGGTCGAGCGGCTCGGTGACGGCGTGCTCGCCCGAGGGCAGCTCGAACGAGTACACGAACTTCGCGGCGTTCAGCACCTTGATCGCCAGACGTCGGCCGATCTTGATCTGCTTCGGGTTCTGCGGGTCGAACGCCGCATCGGTGCCGAGCCGGCTCGAGGCCGCCCAGTAGCGGACCGAGTCCGAGCCGTGGTCGTCGAGCATCGCGGCCGGGGTGACCACGTTGCCCTTGGACTTCGACATCTTCTTGCGGTCGGGGTCGACGATGAATCCCGAGATCGAGGCGTTCCGCCACGGGACGGTGCCCGCCTCGAGCTGTGCACGGAGCATCGTCGAGAACAGCCAGGTGCGGATGATGTCCTGGCCCTGCGGACGCACGTCGTACGGGAACACGAGATCGAACAGCTCGGGGTCGGTCTCCCACTTGCCGGCCAGCTGAGGGGTCAGCGACGACGTCGCCCAGGTGTCCATGACGTCGACCTCGCCGACGAAGCCGCCGGGCACGCCGCGCTGCGACTCGTCGTATCCGGGCGCCGCGTCCGACGACGGGTCGACGGGCAGCTGCGCCTCGGTCGGCACGATGACGTCGTCGAAGACGGGGTTGCCGTCGCCGTCGAGGGGGTACCAGACCGGGATCGGCACGCCGAAGAAGCGCTGACGCGAGATGAGCCAGTCGCCGTTCAGTCCGTTCACCCAGTTCTCGTAGCGCACGCGCATGAACTCGGGGTGGAAGGCCACCTCGGCGCCGCGTTCGAGCAGCGACGACTTCAGCGACTCGTCGCGGGCGCCGTTGACGACGTACCACTGACGGGTCGAGACGATCTCGAGGGGCTTGTCGCCCTTCTCGAAGAACTTGACGGGGTGGGTGATCGTGCGGATCTCGCCGACCAGCTCGCCCGAGGCGGTCAGCTGCTCGACCACGGACTGCTTGGCGCTGAACACGGTCTTGCCGGCCAGCTGCGCGTACGAGGCGCGACCCGCCTCGGAGGTGATCGCATCAGGGGCCTCGCTGACGAAGCGGCCGTCGAAGCCGATCACGGCGCGGTTCGGCAGCTGCAGCTCACGCCACCAGACGACGTCGTTGGTGTCGCCGAAGGTGCAGACCATGGCGATGCCCGAGCCCTTGTCGGGCTGAGCGAGGTGGTGCGCCACGACGGGCACCTCGACCTCGAACAGGGGCGAGCGCACCGTCGTGCCGAAGAGCGCCTGGTAACGCTCGTCGTCGGGGTGCGCCACGAGGGCGACGCAGGCCGGCAGCAGCTCGGGGCGCGTCGTGTCGATGAGCACGTCGCCCTGCCCGTCCGTGCGGTGGAACGCGAGCTTGTGGTAAGCCCCGGGCATGTCCTTGTCTTCGAGCTCGGCCTGGGCGACGGCCGTTCGGAAGGTGACGTCCCACAGGGTCGGAGCGTCGGCCTGATAGGCCTCGCCGCGCGACAGGTTGCGGAGGAACGCCTTCTGAGCGACGGCCTGCGAGTCGTCGCCGATGGTGCGGTAGCTCTGCGTCCAGTCGACCGAGAGGCCGAGCTTCCGCCAGACGTCCTCGAACTGCTTCTCGTCTTCGATCGTCAGCCGCTCGCAGAGCTCGACGAAGTTGCGGCGGGAGATCGGCACCTGGTCGGCGGCCTTCGACGACTTGTTGTCGCCGCCCTCGAACGGCGGCGTGAAGTCGGCCTCGTAGGGCAGCGACGGGTCGCAGCGGACGCCGTAGAAGTTCTGCACGCGACGCTCGGTCGGGAGGCCGTTGTCGTCCCAGCCCATGGGGTAGAAGACGCGCTTGCCGCGCATGCGCTCGAACCGGGCCTTCACGTCGGTGTGCGTGTAGCTGAAGACATGGCCGATGTGCAGGCTGCCCGATGCGGTGGGCGGCGGGGTGTCGATCGAGAAGACGGAGGCGCGGGTCGCGTCGGCGCGGTCGAACCGGTAGGTGCCGGTGGACTCCCAGACCTGGCCCCAGCGGGCCTCGAGTCCTTCGAGTGCGGGCTTCTCGGGCATGGCTGACGGCATGGTCTTCTCCGGTTCTGTGGGCGGCACCGTGTCGGTGTGGAGGTGCCTGGTTGTGGGACGACGGCCAGTCTACGCGGGCCGCACCGCGCCTCCTCGGAGGGGTGGCGCGGGTTCAGGGACGCGCGGCCAGGAGGGCGCGGGTGTGCGGATGACGAGGGGACGCGAAGACGTCGGCGGTGCGCCCCTGCTCGACGACGCGACCGTCGTGCATGACGGCGACGCGGTCGGCCATGTGCCCGATCACGTCGAGATCGTGCGAGATGAACACGTACGAGAGGCCGTCGTCTCGCTGCAGATCGTCGAGCAGGTCGAGCACCTGGGCCTGCACCGACACGTCGAGCGCCGACACGGGCTCGTCGCAGACGATCACGCGGGGCCGTGGTGCCAACGCCCGGGCGATCGCGACCCGCTGGCGCTGCCCGCCCGAGAGCGAGGCCGGACGCCGTGCGGCGAGGTCGTCGGCGAGTCCGACGCGCGCGAGCAGCGCCGTCACCTCGGAGCGGGCGGTCCCCGGCCGGGTGCTGCGACCCGCGGTGACCGCGTCGGCGAGCAGCTGCCCCACGGTCAGGCGGGGGTCGAACGAGCTCGCCGGATCCTGGTAGACGGCGCCGAGACCCGCCCGGCGGGGGCGGCGGTCGCGTTCGCGGCCCGGCGACCAGGGCCCGCCGAGGAGGCGCACCGTGCCGGCGTCCGGCTCGTCGAGTCCGAGCAGGAGGCGCGCGGTCGTGGTCTTGCCGCTCCCGGACGCGCCGACGAGGCCCAGCGTCTCGCCCTCGCGCAGCTCGAGCGAGACCCCGTCGACGGCCACCCGGGCGGCCCGTCCGCGGGCCGCGGGGAAGACCCGGCGGAGGGCGTCGGCCGAGAGGACGACGGCGGCGTCGGGCTCGGGAGACGACGCGACCCGCACCTCCTGCCCCTCGGCGTCGGCGGGCCGCGACAGGCGGCGCCCGCGGGGGACCCCGCCCGGCAGCGCCGCGAGCAGGCGCCGCGTGTACTCGGTCTCGGGGGAGCCCAGTACGTCGGCCGTGGCGCCCTGCTCGACGACGCGACCGTCGCGCATCACGAGCACCCGGTCGGCGAGTCGACGCACGACCCCCAGGTCGTGGCTGATCGCGAGCACGGCCGTCCCTGCGTCGCGGAGGGCTGCCAGGTGATCGACCACGAGACGCTGGACCTCGGCGTCGAGCGCAGTCGTCGGCTCGTCGGCCACGATCACCTCGGGTCGGAGCACGAGGGCGGCGGCGAGCAGGGCCCGCTGACGCAGTCCGCCCGAGAGCTCGCCCGAGCGCTGACCGAGGCGGGCCTCGGGGTCGGGCATCCCCACCTCCGCGAGCACCTCGACGGCGCGGGCCCGGCGTTCGAGAGGCCCGAGGCGGCTGTGGAGGCGCAGGGCGTCGTCGATCTCGCGCCCGATCGGACGCAGCGGGTCGAGCGAGACGAGGGCGTCCTGCAGCACGAGCCCGATGCGAGCGCCGCGGATCCGCCGCCAGGCGCGGTCGTCGAGCCCCGAGAGGTCGCGTCCGCCGAGGGTCAGACGGTCGACCTCGACCCGCCCGCCGCTGAGTCCGAGCAGCGACCGGGCCGTGACGCTCTTGCCCGAGCCCGACTCGCCGACGAGGGCGACGCACTCGCCCGGCGCGAGCGAGAACGAGACGCCGTCGACGACCGTCGTCGCACCGAATGCGACGCGGAGGCCCTGCACCTCGAGGGGGCCGGGAGCGCCGGGGGCCTGCGGGGCTGCCGTCACGGGAGCTCGCTCCCTCGCCGGGCGAGCGCTCGACCGAGCACGGTCGCCGACGCGGCGGTCACCACGACGGCGAGGCCCGGGAACACGGTCATCCACCAGGCTGTCGTCGAGTACGTGCGCCCGGCCGACAGCATGGCGCCCCACTCCGGCGCGGGCGGAGGCGCCCCGAGCCCGAGGTAGCTGAGCGACGAGGCCCAGACGACGGCCTGGCCGAGCCCCAGGGTGGCGAGGACGACGACGGGCGCGAGCGCGTTCGGCAGCACGTGACGCAGCAGCACCGTGCCGGGTCGCCTCCCGAGCACGACGGCGGCCTCGACCATGGCCGAGCGCCTCACCCGGACGACCTGACTGCGCACGATGCGCGCGTACCCGGGGGCGGTGGCGAGCCCGACCGCGATGGTCGCGGGCACCGCACCCGGGCCCGTGAACGCGATGACGACCAGCGCGAGCAGCAGACCGGGCAGGGCGAAGAGCACCTCGAGGAGCCGGCTGACCCCCGCGTCGGCGATGCGCCCGGGCAGCCGACCGCCGCCGAATCCGGCCGCGACGCCGAGCACGACCCCGAGGGCCGTGCCGATGAGGGTCGCCATCGCCCCGATGGACAAGGAGGCGCCGGTCCCGTGGACGACGCGGGTCCAGATGCCGCGCCCCGACTCGTCGGTCCCGAACGGGTGCGCGAGCCCGGGCGGTGAGAACGCGTCGACGGGGGAGACGGCGAGGGGGTCGCCGGGCGCGAGGAGCTGCGGGGCCACCGCCGCGAGCACGACGGCGCCCAGGACGATCGCGGCCGCGACCTCGGGGGGACGCACGCGGGCCCTCGCCCGCGACCGGACCCGGGGCAGCTCGGCGATGACGGTCACGCGGCACGCTCCCGGGGGTCGACGGCGCGCTCGGCCAGGTCGCCGAGCGCCACGACCACGACGTACGCCAGAGCCGAGGCCAGGGCGACGCCCGTCACGAGCGGGATGTCGCGCAGGGTCACCGCCTGCAGCAGGGTCCGCCCCAGACCCGGCCGGGCGAAGATCGACTCGACCACCACGGCGCCGCTCAGCAGCGACCCGAAGGCCCAGCCGGAGAGCGCGAGGCCGGGCAGGGCGGCGTGCCGCAGCAGATGACGACGGAAGAGCCCCGACCGCGACTCGCCTCGGGCCCGGGCCGTGAGCGCGAAGGGGGCGGCCGCCGCGTCGAGCAGGGAGTCGCGCGTGACCTGCCCCAGGAACCCGGCCACCGGGATCGCGAGGGTGACGACCGGCAGCACGATGCCGACGGGCGTGCCCGTGCTCACCGGCGGCAGCCAGCCCAGCTGCGTGCTGAGCACCAGCACGAGCACGCCGGCCAGCCAGAAGTGCGGAACGGCGGAGGCCACGATCTCGAGCGACGACGAGACCGCCGCCGCCGTCCGCCCGCCGAGCGTCGCCCACCAGGCGGTGCCGAGGGCGAGCGCCCAGGCGACGACCAGCGACAGCACGGCGAGCAGCACCGTGCCGGGCAGCTGCTCGAGCAGCAGCCCCGACACGTCGGTGCGGAGCGAGTACGACGTGCCGAGGTCGCCGACCACCAGACGGCCGAGCTGCGCGAGGTACTGGACGACGAGCGGATCATCCAGACCGTACTGCTCGCGCACCAGCGCGAGCGCCTCGGCGGAGGCCTGCGAGCCGGGCCCGCCCAGGATCGCCTCGGCCGGGTCGCCCGGCACCAGCCGGATGGCGAAGAAGATCAGCGTCGCGACGGCCCAGAGCACGACGACGGCTCCGACGAGGCGACCCGTGACCCACCGGAGCGGTGCGGGGACGACCCCGCGCCTCCTCGGCTCCGGGACGGTCGCCTCCGTCGGCCCGTCGACCGCGCCGTCGGCCTCAGTCGACGGTGTACGCGTCATACAGCGTGACCGCCGAGACGGGCGGGAGCGCACGCACCCCGGTGACCGCCGGGCCGACCAGGTAGTGGTTCTGCTGGTCGTAGAGGGGCAGGACGGTGCGGCTCTCGAGCACGATCGTCTGAGCCTGCTCGTAGAGGTCGGCGCGCTCGTCGGCGTCGGACGTCTCGGAGGCGCGCTTCAGGAGGTCGTCGAGGGCCGGGTCGCTCAGCTGGGCGAGGTTCGCGAAGTAGCCGCTCGGCGCCGGGGTGATGCCCGCCGTGTCGTAGAGGATCCGCAGCACGTCGGGACCGACCTTCGTGTACGGCGCGCTCACGAGGTCGTAGTCGTTCGCGGCGAGGGCCCCGTACCAGCTCGACACGTCGAGGGGTGACAGGACGACGTCGAAGCCGAGGTCGCGGGCTCCGGCCTGGATCTGCTCGAAGAGCGACTGCTCGGCGGGGATCGACTGGTTCGTGCTCACCGGGAACTCGAGCGTGAGGCGCTCGCCGCCCTTGGTGCGGAAGCCGTCGGAGTCGCGCTCGGTCCATCCCGCGTCGTCGAGCAGGGCGTTCGCCGCGTCGACGTCGACCTCGAACAGCGACGGGTCGGAGTACGCGAGGGGCTCGATGCTCGACAGCGGCGAGTAGGAGCGCTCGGCCGTGCCGAAGAACAGGGAGTCGATGCCGTCCGTGACGTCCACCCCGGTGATGAAGGCCTCGCGCACGCGCTCGTCGTCGAAGGGCGCCTTGCCCGAGTTCAACTCGATGCGGTTCGCCGCGCCGGGGCGGGGGGCGTCGATCTCGGCGAGCGCGTCGTCCTTCCCGGCCGCGACCAGCGTGTCGGGCTGCACGTTGTCGATCACGTCGACCTGCCCGGCCTGGAGTGCCGCGTAGCGGGCGGCGGAGTCGGGGATGAAGCGCCAGACGATCTCGTCGAGGTACGCGGGTCCGTCGTGGGCGGCATCGGCGGGGGGCGAGGTGTGGTCGTCGTTGCGGGTGAGGACGACGCGGTCCTGCTTCGTCCACGACTCGACGACGAACGGGCCGGTGCCGACCGGCGACTCGCAGTTCTCCTCCTGGCTGCGCTCGAGGGCGGTGGGGGACTCCATGGCGACCCAGGGCTGGGTCAACGACTCGAGAAGGGCGCTGTCGGGGGCGCTGAGGTCGAAGCGCGCGGTGTGCTCGTCGACGGCCTCGACGCCCGTCACCTTGCCGAGGGCGAGGTAGCCGGTCGACGAGAGGGTCTCCGGGTCCTGGAGGTGGGCGACGTTGGCGGCGACCGCGGCGGCGTCGAAGGGCGTGCCGTCGCTGAAGGCGACGTCGTCTCGCAGGTCGAAGGTCCAGCTGAGCCCGTCGGAGGACTCCTCCCACGAGGTGGCGAGCCAGGGGACGATCTCCCCGTCGGAGTCCTTCGAGACGAGCGACTCGAGGTACTGGGTCGACACGAGCGCCTGCGGGTAGTTGCCGCCGACATGGGGATCGAGGCAGGTCGGCTCGGCGTCGCCGGTCGCGTAGGTGAGGGTGCCGCCCGAGCGGGGAGCGGAGGCGTCGGAGGCGTCGCCGCCCGAGGTGCAGCCGGCGAGCACGAGGCTGCCGACGGCGGTGAGGGCGATGAGGGCGGACAGGCGGGTGCGCATGGGACTCCGGGTCGGGTGCGGTCGTGCGTGGCAGCGGGAGCCACTTGTTGTACTGAGTACAACAAGTGGCTCCCCGAGTGTACCGACATGATGGGGGCATGTCAGAACCGTCCCGGCGCACCATCGGCCGACCGCGGCGCTCGTCGGCCGAGACGCTCGCGGACGCGGCGGCCGAGCTGTTCCTCGAGAACGGCTGGTCGCACACGACCGTCGATCAGATCGCGCAGCGCGCCGGGGTCAGTCGCGGCACGTTCTTCAACCACTTCGAGTCGAAGTCGGATCTCTTCTGGCTCGACCTCGACGAGGGGCTCGCCGGTCTCGCGGGCCTGCTCCGCGAAGGCGGAGGCCGGGGCGGCTCGCCGGTGCGGGTCGTCGAGGCCGCTCTCGTCGAGGTGGGGCGGGCGCACGATCCGGGCCGGGTGCCGTGGGCCCTGACCCAGTCGGAGGCCATGGGGCTCGGTGACGAGCTCGTCGCCTCGGCCGCGGTGCGCGTGATGCGTCTGCAGGCGGTGGTGGCGACCCACCTGGCCGAGGCCTCGGGAGGGTCCCGCGGGGGGCTCGCCGCCGAGGTGGCGGCCTCCGCGCTGGTGGCCGCAGCGGCGACGGCCATCACCTGGTGGGCGCGCTCCGGGGTCGGCAGGCGTGGGCTCGACGACGTGCTGGCCGAGGCGATCCGCCCCGTCGCCGACGGGCTCGAGTCGGTCGCCGGACACGCGGTCCGGTCGGACCCGATCGTCGACTGACCGGCTGCCCCGCCGCGATCATCGCGACGCCGCCCCCGAGGAGGCGCGCGCCGGTCAGCGGGTCGGCGTCGGCTGCGTGGGCGGCGAGGTCGGCGACAGCACGTCGGCGATCTCGGCGCGCTTCGGGAACACCCACTTGTTCATGGCCCAGTAGCGGAAGACCATGGCGATCAGAGTGCCGATGATCGGTCCGCTGATGAAGTCCGCGACCTCCTGGGTCGCGAACGACACGTTCGGCACCTCGAGGCCGAGGCCGTAGCGGGAGAAGTACAGCGGCGCCGAGTTGAGACCGACGCCGATGGCGCTGACGATCACGAAGAGCAGCATCTCGTAGCCGGTATGGCGGTCGCCCCGGTCGTCGAACGACCACTTCTTGTTCATCCAGTACGACACGACCGTCGCCACGATGATCCCGACGGCGAGGGCGGTGACCGGATGCTGGGGGATGACGAACAGCTTGAGGCCGTAGTTGATCACCATGGTGATGACGAAGCCGATGCCGCCGACCACGAGGAATCGAAGGGCTGAGGGGTTGGCTCGGGCCAACCGGATCACTGCGCGCACCGCTTCACGTTAGACGCCCGGCCCCTCGTCTACCTGACAGGGTGGTGACGATGCGCCGGGACAGCCGACAACGGACAGCCGGCGACGGACGGCGCAGCCGACGATGGACGGCCGCTCGGGGGTCAGCTCCGCAGCCGCAGGCTCGGCTCGTCGGGCGTGGCCAGGGTGAGCACCGCCTCCTCGACCGCGTCGTGCTCCTCGATCTCGCGCTCGACGCGTCGGAGGGCGACGGCGACGTGCTCCTCCGTCTCGTCGCCGGTCATGTCGACGGCGGCGACGAGGTAGAGGCGGCCGGGCCCGACGAACTCGGTGTGCAGATACGTCACGCGGGCGATCTCGGGTCGGCTCAGAAGGCGGTCCAGCACGAGCGACTCGAGCTCGTCGCTGGGGCTCTCGCCGACGAGGAACCTCCGGTTGCGGTCGACGAGGACGATCGCCACGACGCCGAGCAGCACGCCGACGGCGATCGACCCGATCGCGTCGAACACGGCCGAGCCGGTGATCTGGTGCAGGAGGATGCCCAGGAAGGCGATGACGAGGCCGACGAGGGCCGCGGCGTCCTCGGCGAACACGGCCCGCAGCGTGGGGTTCGAGCTGCGGAGCACGAAGCGGAGGGTCGGCTGGCGGCGTTCGCGGGCGCTGCCGCGGGCCTGTCGGAGAGCCTGGAGGAACGACGTGCCCTCGAGGACGAACGCCACGCCCAGCACGATGTAGTTGACCAGGTAGTCCTCGGCGGCCTCGGCCGCCCCGAGCTGCGAGATGCCGTGCTGGATCGAGACCACGGCGCCGACGGTGAAGAGGCCGAACGCCGCGAACATCGACCAGACGTAGGTCTCCTTCCCGTAGCCGAGGGGATGATCGGCGTCCCGCCGCCGCACCCCGCGCTTGTCGGCGATGAAGAGGAACACCTCGTTGCCGGTGTCCGCCCACGAATGCGCCGACTCCGCGACCATCGAGGCCGAGCCCGTCAGGAGCGCCGCGACCGTCTTCGCGACGGCGATGAGCAGATTGGCCACGAAGGCGACCAGCACGGTGACGAAGCTCTCGGGCTTCGCCGCCCCTCGGGTCGCCGCGCCGGTCTCGGTTGTCATGGACCCGATTCTGCACTCTCTGCACCTGATCGCGCCGCGCCTCCTCGCCTTGTACGATGGGACCGCTGTGATCCGGCCATCACCGGGGAGCTCTCGGCAGAACGCGTCGACCGGCCCGACAGGGCACGAGACGTCAGTAGACCCGAGCGGGGCAGGCCCGTCACAGCCGAAGCAGAGTGGTCGCCCCGTCCGGGGCGGCAAGCGGGGTGGTACCGCGCCGACCGAGAACCCTCGGCAGGCGTCCTCGTGAACGGACATCCGCACCACCTGGAGCTCCCATGGCCTACCAGCCGGTACCCGCATCGCCCCGATTCCCCGACGTCGAGCAGGGGATCCTCGCGTTCTGGAAGGGCGACGACACCTTCCGCGAGTCGATCCGCGCGCGCGAGGGATGCGACGAGTGGGTCTTCTACGACGGGCCGCCCTTCGCCAACGGGCTGCCGCACTACGGGCACCTCCTGACCGGCTACGCCAAGGACGTCTTCCCGAGGTACCAGACGATGCGCGGCAAGCAGGTGCACCGCCGATTCGGCTGGGACACCCACGGGCTGCCCGCCGAGCTCGAGGCCATGCGTCAGCTCGGCATCACCGAGAAGCACGAGATCGACGACATGGGCATCGGCGCGTTCAACGCCGCCGCCCGCAGCTCGGTGCTCAAGTACACCGACGAGTGGCAGGGCTACGTCACCCGCCAGGCGCGCTGGGTCGACTTCGACGACGACTACAAGACCCTCGACTCCACGTTCATGGAGAGCGTCATCTGGGCGTTCAAGCAGCTGCACGACAAGTCGCTCGCCTACGAGGGCTTCCGGGTGCTGCCCTACTGCTGGCACGACCAGACCCCCTTGTCGAACCACGAGCTGCGGATGGACGACGACGTCTACAAGATGCGTCAGGACCAGACCGTCACCGTCGCGTTCCCCCTGGTCGGGGCCAAGGCCGAATCGCTCGGGCTCACCGGGGTCGAGGCGCTCGCCTGGACGACGACGCCCTGGACCCTGCCCACGAACATGGCGCTGGCCGTCGGACCGGCGATCGACTACGTCACCGTGCCCCACGCGCTCCTGCCCGGCGAGCGCACCGGCGACCAGCAGCTGCTGACCGGCAGCGTGTTCCTCCTCGCCGCCGACACGCTCGCCGCCTACGCCCGAGACCTCGGCTACGACTCGGCCGAGGCCGCGCAGGCCGCCGTCACGGCCACGTTCGCCGGCGCCGAGCTCGAGGGCGTCGAGTACGACCGCATCTGGGACGTCTACGCCGACACCGAGACCTACGGGACCGAGAACGCCTGGCGGATCCTCGTGGCCGACTACGTCGCCACCGGCGAGGGCACGGGCATCGTGCACCAGGCGCCCGCCTACGGCGAGGACGACCAGCAGGTCTGCGCCGCCGCCGGGATCCCCGTGCTCGTCTCCGTCGACGACGCCGGCCGGTTCCTGCCGATGTTCGACGAGCTCGGCGTCGCCGGGCAGCAGGTGTTCGACGCCAACAGGACCCTGATCCAGCGGCTCCGGGCCGACGGCCGCCTCGTCCGCCTGGCCAGCTACGAGCACAGCTACCCGCACTGCTGGCGCTGCCGCAACCCCCTGATCTACAAGGCCGTCTCGAGCTGGTTCGTGCGCGTGACCGAGTTCCGCGACCGCATGAGCGAGCTCAACCAGCAGATCACCTGGGTGCCGGAGAACGTGAAGGACGGCCAGTTCGGCAAGTGGATCGGCGGAGCCCGCGACTGGTCGATCTCGCGCAACCGCTACTGGGGATCGCCGATCCCCGTCTGGAAGAGCGACGATCCGACGTACCCGCGCGTCGACGTGTACGGGTCGTTCGCCGAGCTCGAGGCGGACTTCGGACGGCTGCCGCTGAACGAGCAGGGCGAACCCGACCTGCACCGCCCCTACATCGACGATCTCACCCGTCCGAACCCCGACGACCCCACCGGCCTCAGCACGATGCGCCGCATCGAGGACGTCTTCGACGTGTGGTTCGACTCGGGCTCGATGCCGTTCGCCCAGGTGCACTACCCGTTCGAGAACCAGGACTGGTTCGAGACGCACGCGCCCGCCGACTTCGTCGTCGAGTACATCGGTCAGACGCGTGGCTGGTTCTACGTCATGCACGCGCTGTCGACCGCGCTCTTCGACCGCCCGGCCTTCTCGAACGTGATCAGCCACGGCATCGTCCTCGGCTCGGACGGTCAGAAGATGTCGAAGAGCCTCCGCAACTACCCCGACGTCTCCGAGGTCTTCGACCGCGACGGCGCCGATGCGATGCGGTGGTTCCTGCTGTCGAGCTCGGTGATCCGCGGCGGCAACCTCGTCGTCACCGAGGAGGGGATCCGCGAGGGGGTCCGGCAGTTCCTCCTCCCGTTGTGGAGCACCTACTACTTCTTCACCCTCTACGCCAACGCGGCGGACTCCGCCGGTTCAGGAGGCGCGGGTCGCCACGTCGCCGACGGTTACGTCGCGACATGGCGCACCGACTCCACGGACGTGCTCGACCGGTACCTGCTGGCGAAGACGCGCCTCCTCGTCACCGACGTCGAGCGTCACCTCGACGCGCTGGACTCGCCGCTCGCCGCCGCGGCCCTGCGCGACTTCGCCGACGTGCTGACGAACTGGTACGTGCGGCGCTCGCGCGACCGCTTCTGGTCGGGCGACGACCGCGATGCGTTCGACACCCTCCACACGGTGCTCGAGACGGTGACGCGAGTCGCCGCGCCGCTCGCCCCGCTCGTCTCGGAGGAGATCTGGAAGGGTCTCACCGGCGGTCGCAGCGTCCACCTCGCCGACTGGCCCGACGCCACGGCGTTCCCCGCCGACGACGCGCTCGTCGAGGCGATGGACTCCGTGCGGGCCATCGCGTCGTCGGGTCTGTCGCTCCGGAAGTCGACCGGTCTGCGGGTGCGGCTGCCGCTGGCGCGCCTCACGGTCGTCGCCCCCGACCCCGCCGCCCTCGAGCCGTTCGCGTCGATCCTCCGCGACGAGCTGAACGTCAAGTCCGTCGTGCTCACGCCGCTGAGCGAGGAGAGCCTCGCCGACTACGGGGTGACCCGCAAGCTGACCGTCAACGCCCGGGCGGCGGGCCCGCGCATCGGCAAGCAGGTGCAGCAGGTGATCCCCGCCGCCAAGAAGGGCGACTGGCGGCCGTCGGGCGAGAACGTCGTCGTCGGAGGCGTCGAGCTGCTGCCGGGCGAGTTCACCCTCGAACTGGCCGTCGCCGACGCGTCCGCCGCCATCGGCTTCGTCGGAGACGGCGGATTCGTGCTGCTCGACACGGCCACCACCCCCGAGCTCGAGGCCGAGGGCCTGGCCCGCGACGTGGTCCGCGCCGTGCAGCAGGCCCGGAAGAACGCCGGGCTGGACGTCGGCGACCGCATCGCGACGACCCTGGGTCTCGACGCCCCGGGCGCCGACGCCGTCGAGACGCACCGCGACCTCATCCAGGCCGAGACCCTGACCACCGAGCTCGTCATCGAGCGGCGAGGCGACCTCGCGACCAGCGAGGGCGCGGTCGCCGTCGGCACCGGCTCGGCCGTGACCGTGGAGGTGCGACGCGCATGACCCCCAAGAAGAGCAGGAATCCCGAGCCCGCCGACGACGGCGAGTTCGCCGAGGGTGCGGCCCGCGTCTCCGACGAGCTCCTCCGACGCGTGGGCGAGCAGGCGCCCGAGCCCCGTCTCGGCGCGACGCGTCGGGCCGCCGAGCTGCTCGGCGACCCGCAGCGCGCCTACCCGGTGATCCACGTCACGGGCACGAACGGCAAGACGTCGACGTCGCGCATGATCGAGAGCATCCTCCGGTCGTACGGGCTGCGGACGGGTCTGCTGACCAGCCCCCACCTCGTCCGGCTGAACGAGCGGATCGTCATCGACGGCGAGCCGATCAGCGACGAGAGGCTGGTCGCCAACTGGGACGACATCCAGCCCTACCTCGCCATGGTCGACGCCGAGCTCGGCGCCGCCGGTGAGCAGGCCCTCACCTTCTTCGAGGCTCTGACGGTGCTCGCCTTCGCCTGCTTCGCCGACGCCCCCGCCGACGTGGTCGTGCTCGAGGTCGGCATGGGCGGCGAATGGGACAGCACCAACGTCGCCGACGGCCAGGTGGCGGTCCTCACACCCATCGCGCTCGACCACCAGAATCGTCTGGGCTCGACCGTCGACGCCATCGCCCGCACCAAGGCGGGCATCATCAAGCCCTCCGCCTCGGTCGTCAGCGCGTCGCAGGCGCCCGAGGCGCTCGCCGAGCTCGAGCGCGCGGCCGAGCTGACCGAGTCGACCCTCGTCGTCGAGGGCACGGGCTTCGGGGTCGAGTCGACCACGGTCGCGGTGGGCGGTCAGGTCGTGACCATCCGGGGCCTCGCCGGTCGGTACCCCGATCTCGTGCTGCCCCTCTTCGGCGACCACCAGGCGCAGAACGCGGCCGTGGCCGTGGCCGCCGTCGAGTCGTTCCTCGGGAGCGGCACCCAGGCGCTCGATCTCGACGTCCTCTCGGACGGGCTCGCTCAGGTGACCTCTCCGGGGCGTCTGCAGATCGTGGCCAACGACCCGACGATCCTCGTCGACGCCGCGCACAACCCGCACGGCGCGCGGGCCCTCGCGAAGGCCGTCGAGTCGTACTTCCCGTTCGGACGCGTCGTCGCCGTCCTGGCCGTGCTGGCCGACAAGGACGCCGCGGGCATCGTCCGCGCGCTCTCGGGCACCGTGCAGCAGTTCGTCGTGACCCAGTCCGACTCCGACCGCTCCGTCCCGGCCGACGAGCTCGCCGCGGTCGCGGTGAAGGTCGTCGGCGCCGACCGCGTCGTCGTCGAGACCGACCTCGCGGCTGCGCTCCGCACAGCGCGGGACATCGCCGACGAGACCGAGGGCGACCGCCCGGGCGGCGTCGTCGTCACCGGCTCGATCACGCTCGTCGGCGACGTGCTCGCCCTCGCGCAGGGTCCGGAGGGCCTCGCATGAGCGCCGCCCCGCCGCCGCCCGAGGGCGTCGCCGCGAGCCCCGGCCGCCCCCGCCGTCGACGCGGAGCCGCCGAGAGCCTGCTCTCGATCGTGCTCGTGCTCGAGGCCATGTCGATGTTCTTCGTCATGCTCGTGGTGAACGGCCGCGACCTCCTGCCCACCGGCGTCGCGTTCGGCGGCGGGCTGGGCGCCATCGTCGTCATGCTGCTCGTGTCGCGCGTGCTGAGGTTCCGCTGGGGGATCGTCCTCGGCTGCCTCGTGCAGATCGGGCTCATCGCCTGCGGCCTGCTCGACCCGGTCATGTACGTCGTCGCCGCCGTCTTCGTCGCGCTGTGGACGTACTGCCTGATCAAGGGACTGCAGCTCGACCGCCTGAACGCCGCGCGCTACGGCGACCCCGGCGAGTCGGCCTGACCCGCGCCTCCCCGGCCCCCCAACCCCCTCGACCCCCTCGTCACCGATCTTAAGGAGCACCTGTGACCGCCCTCGAAGAAACCCTCGTCCTCGTCAAGCCCGACGGCGTCGCCCGCGGCCTGACCGGAGAGATCCTGCGCCGCATCGAGGCGAAGGGCTACGCCCTCGTCGACATCCGCCTCGTGCAGGCCGACCGCGACCTGCTGGCCTCGCACTACGAGGAGCACGTCGGCAAGCCCTTCTACGAGCCCCTCGTCGAGTTCATGCAGAGCGGCCCCACGGTCGCGATCCGCGTCGCCGGCCACTCGGTGATCGCCGGCTTCCGCTCGCTCGCCGGCACCACCGACCCGACGACCGCCGCACCCGGCACGATCCGGGGCGATCTGGGCCGCGACTGGGGTCTCAAGGTGCAGCAGAACCTCGTCCACGGCAGCGACTCGGCCGAGTCCGCCGCCCGCGAGCTGGCGCTCTGGTTCTGACCCCACGACCGCCCTCGCGCGTGACCGACCGGGCCCGCGCCTCCTGATCCGAGGAGGCGCGGGCCCGGTTCCGTCGGCGCTCCTACGGAGTCGGCGCGGGGGTGGACTCCGCTCCGCCCGACGACGTGTCGTCGGTCGAGGCGCCGCTCGCCACCTCGGAGACGAACTGCGCGAAGACGGTCGGGTCGGTGAGCGAGCCGCCGTACTTGCGACCGTTCACGAGAACGGTCGGGGTGCCCGTCACCTTCGGCTCGTCGGAGTTCGGCAGCGGGTCGTTCAGCGCGCGCTGGGTGGCGGCGGCGACCCAGTCGTCGAAGTCGCCGCCGGTGATGCAGGCGGCGACGGCCGGGTCGTCGGCCCCGGCTCCCTCGACCAGCGAGACGAGCTCGGCGTCGGTCAGGCCGCTCGTGTTCTCGGCCGGCTGCTGGGCGAAGAGCGCCGTGTTCACGTCGAGGGCCGCATCGGGCTGGTGCTCGGCGACGCAGGCGAAGGCGTTGGCCGACCGGGTCGAGTACTTCGTGCCGAGCGAGGCGTTGTCGAGGAAGCCCAGGGGGTGGATCTCGAGGTCGACGTCGCCCTGCGACACCCAGGTCTCGAGCTGCTCGGCGTTGGTCGTGTCGAACTGACCGCAGAAGGGGCACATGTAGTCGAGGTAGACGACGATGCTCGGCTTCTGCGCCGTGCCCGCGGGGGAGGCCACGGGGTCCGCATCGGCCGCCGGCGCATCGGTGGTCGCGGCGGAGATCGTCGTGCCGTCGCCCGTCAGCAGCAGACCGTCGCTCGCCATGTTGAGCGGCCCGGGCCCCGCCGGCACGAGCGAGCGGCTGACGACGAGGGCGATCACGCCGATGACGGCGAGGACCCCGACCACGAGGCCGCCCTGCGTCAGGACGCGGTTCCGTCGACGCCGTCGCGCCTCGGCCTCCCGGGTCGCACGGGCCTTCTCGCGGGCGGCGTCCCGGCGTTCGCGCTTGGTGTCTCCGGTGCCGGGTGACGGCGTCATCGTTCCTCGATTCTCGGGTGGGCTCCGGCGAGTCTCGCGGGGGCCTCCAAGAGGAGCCTGGGAACGGCGGCCGGGTCAGAACAGGGTCGGGAGCAGCAGGGGGAACTTCACGACGATCACGGTCAGGACGACGATGCAGTTGATCGCCGGGAGCACCCACGAGTACGGCAGGAGGCGCGCGGCGGCACGCTGCACCCCTCCGCCGGCGGGGGCGGTGATGCCTCGTGCCAGGCCCCAGACGGTCGTCAGCCAGAAGAGCGGGATGGTCACCGACCAGACGAGCATGCACCAGGGGCAGAGGGCGCCGATGACGAAGACGGTCTGCGTGAAGAGCCACGTCACGAAGATCCAGGCCAGGAACGTGCCCGCGGTGAACGCGATCCAGAACCACCGGGCGAAGCGCGCACCGGCCAGGAGGGCGACGCCGACCACCACGGGGGCCATGAACCCGACGAGTCCGAGGACGGGGTTCGGGAACCCGAACAGGGATGCCTGCCAGCTGTTGATGACGGGGGAGCAGCCGACGAACGGGTTGACGTCGCAGCCGAGCGCCTCGGTGGGGTTCTCGAGCAGCCGGAACTTGTCGAGGGTCAGGGCGAACGACCCGATCAGCCCGACGACGCCGGCGACGACGAGCAGGACGGCCGTCGCCGCCGGGGTGCGGCCGATCGGGTGGGTGCGCGGGGTGGTCGGAGTGGTCGTCACACGGGGATTGTTCCATGCCCCGATGAGTGGTCTGCGGCCAACCGTGCGATAATCGCTTCAGTCGCCGGGTGACAGCCGCGATCGAGACTTGCCGGGCCGTGTCGACCCCGCGATCCCCTCCGGGGGCCTCGCGCGGGTGCGACGGAAACCGGGCCGGGGCGCAGCCGCCCCTCGTCGGATGGCCAGTTCCGAACAGCAACGAAGAACCGCACGACGACGAACGACACGACGGCCGCCACCGCAGAGACGGTGGGCCCCGTGACCGAACGTCGCGTGACCGACACCGCGCGTCGTGAGAGGACGCGGTGACCGGGGCAGGCGCGGGGCGCCGACCGGCCACGACACGAGACCACCCGCCGACGGCTCGACCTCGGCGGGGCGAGGAGCGCACCACCCGTGGTGAACAACAGAGACGACACCAGCAACGAGAACGGTCCGAAGAAGAGACGGGGGCTGTTCAGCGGGCTCCGCGCCCGCCAGGCCGCCGCCCCCTCGGGGCAGCGCGCCCTGGCGGCGGCATCGCCCGCAGACGACACCACCCTCCGGACCACCCGACGAGACGACGCCCAGGAGGCATCAGCCGTGACTCACGAGAACGAGGTCGCGGCGCAGCCGGCGACCGCCCCGACCGACGCCACCGCGACCGACTCCGCCGTCACCGGGTCGCTCGTCGACCCGACGGCGGTCGACGACCCCACCGAGACCACGTCGGTCGAGCGGGCCGATGCCGCGCTCGCGGCGGCCGACGAGGTGCGTCAGCGCGAGGACGCCCCGTCGTCGCCCATCCCGGCTCAGCTGACGACGACGAGCCTCATCTTCCACGCCCCCGAGATCGTCCCGCTCCCGGCACGGCCCGGCCGTCGGCGCCCCGGACGCGACGACGACTACGACGACGGATACGACGACGGCGACGAGGCCGACGACGAGGGCTACGACGGCGACGACGAGCCCCAGCAGCCGACCTCGCGACGTCGGTCGCGTGGCCGCTCGCACGATCGCGAGGAGCGCGACTCCGAGCCGCGCCAGCAGTCCGACCGCTCGCCGCGCGAGCGTCCCCAGCGCCAGGCGGAGCTCATCACCGAGCCGCAGCGCATCAAGGGCTCGACCCGCCTCGAGGCGAAGAAGCAGCGTCGACGCGACGGACGCGACGCCGGTCGTCGCCGCACCGTCATCACCGAGGCCGAGTTCCTGGCGCGTCGTGAGAGCGTCGACCGCAAGATGATCGTCCGCTCGTCGGGCGACCGCATCGAGATCGGCGTGATGGAGGACGGCACCCTCGCGGAGCACTACGTCGCCAAGGCGCAGAACGTCTCGCTGATCGGCAACGTCTACCTCGGTCGCGTGCAGAACGTCCTCCCCTCGATGGAGGCGGCGTTCGTCGACATCGGACGCGGTCGGAACGCCGTGCTCTACTCGGGCGAGGTCGACTGGGACTCCCTGGCCAACGGCAACCAGCCGCGTCGCATCGAGCTGGCCCTCAAGCCCGGCGATCGGGTTCTCGTCCAGGTGACGAAGGACCCGGTGGGGCACAAGGGCGCCCGTCTGACCAGCCAGATCTCGCTGCCCGGCCGGTACCTGGTCTACGTGCCCAACGGCTCGATGAACGGCATCAGCCGGAAGCTCCCCGACACCGAGCGCGCGCGTCTGAAGAAGATCCTCAAAGAGGCCCTGCCCGAGAACACCGGCGTCATCGTCCGCACGGCCGCCGAGGGTGCCACCGAAGAGCAGCTGACCCTCGACGTCAAGCGCCTGCTCAACCAGTGGGCCGACATCCAGAAGAAGGTCGAGGCGGGCAACGCCCCGAACCAGCTGCACTCCGAGCCCGATCTGCTGATCAAGATCGTCCGCGACGTCTTCAACGAGGACTTCCACGAGATGGTGATCGACGGCGACGAGGCCTTCGACACGCTCCAGTCGTACCTCTCGGCGGTCGCCCCCGACCTCATGGACCGCGTGAAGCGCTACGAGGGCGAGAAGGACGCGTTCGACGAGTACCGGCTCAACGAGCAGATCGAGAAGGCGCTCGACCGCAAGGTCTGGCTGCCCTCGGGCGGCTCGCTGGTCATCGACCGCACCGAGGCCATGACGGTCGTCGACGTCAACACCGGCAAGTTCGTCGGCTCGGGCGGCAACCTCGAGGAGACCGTCACGAAGAACAACCTCGAGGCCGCAGAAGAGATCGTGCGCCAGCTGCGGCTGCGCGACATCGGCGGGATCATCGTGGTCGACTTCATCGACATGGTCCTCGAGTCGAACCGCGACCTCGTGCTGCGTCGTCTGGTCGAGTGCCTCAGCCGCGACCGCACGAAGCACCAGGTCGCCGAGGTCACCTCCCTGGGTCTCGTGCAGATGACCCGCAAGAAGCTCGGGCTGGGGCTCGCCGAGTCCTTCTCCGAGGCCGGCAGCGCCGCTCGCGTGCAGGAGCAGCAGCCGCAGGGTCGGGGCAGGAACGACCAGCAGCGACGCCGAGGAGGCGCGGCGCAGGCCGGCAAGACCGGTGGCGCCGGGCAGAACCAGGGCAACGGCGCTCCCGCGTCCTCCGGGCGAGGCGGCTCGTCGTCGCCGGCGGCCGGCCCGTCGACCGGCACGCACGCCATCACCGAGGACGTCAAGAACGCCTTGTCGCGCATCGCGGCGTCCACCATCGCCCAGGCCGAGGACGGCGACCGGAGCACGGACTCCGCCACCGAGGCTGCGGCGGCCGTCGAGGCGGCCATCGACGCCGCGGCGCAGGCGGCCGGCACGGAGGCCCCCGGCTCGGAGTCCGCGACCGGCGGCGAGACGAACGGCGCCGACACCACGGGCGACGAGCCCCGTCGCACCCGGGGGGCTCGCAAGGGTCGCCGCGGCGGCAGGGCATCGCGTGACGAGGGTCAGGCCGTCGAGTCGGCGACCTCGACGCCCGAGGCCCCGACGCCGTCCGTCTCGGACGACTCCGCCGACCGTCCGGCCATCGTGACCGCGCCGACCACCACCACGACCGAGGTCGAGGCGCCCGCCGCACAGGCTCCGGTCGCGGCCGCTCCCGTGGCGGACCGGACCGCAGCGGCGGACAAGCCCGAGCGCAGCACGGAGCCGCGTCGATCGCGGGCCACCGTGTCGACGCCCGACGCGACGGTGGCGATCCTCGACATCCCCGTCGCGACGACGCGTCGCGAGGCCCCTCGCCTCAGCAGGGACGACGCCGAGCAGCTGCTCGACTCGGTGCTGGGGGCTCTGCCCGAGCCCAAGCAGCCCGGTCAGGGGCGTGGCCGCTCGCGCCGCGCCTCCAGCTCCGGGACGGCCCCGGCGACCGCACCGGCGGCCACGCCGAGCGACGAGTCCGGCCCGTTCATCCTCGGTGTGGGGGTCAGCTCCGACGACCTCTGAGTCGTCTAGGGTGACTGCGTGACCCCGACCCAGCCCGGAACCCCGACCGCATGGTCGCGGCTCCGGGCTGTCGTCGTCTCGGCTCGCGGCGCGGACGGCCGTGAGGCGTTCCTCACCGCCGCGACGGCGCTGGGCGTCCTGCTCGTCGTCCGGTTCGCGCTCGGCCTGCTCGCCCTGGTGGGGTCCGCCATCGGGTACTCGGTGACGGCCTTCCCGAGCGGTTTCACGGCGACGCCGGTGGGCCAGTTCCTCGGGAGCTTCGTCCTCTACCCCTTCCCGTTCTACGTGGCCGCCTTCGCGACCCTCGTGGTGGCCAGGCCGATCCGGGCCCGTGACGGCCTCGGGGTCGTCCTCCGCAGCACCCTCGTCGCCGGAGCCGTCGGCACGGCGGCGCTGGCGGTCGTCGGCATCGTGCCGGGGATCACCCTGTCGGAGGAGGGCGGCACCTGGGCCAATCTCGCCCTGTACCTCACGACCATCCCGCTCTCGGCCGGCGTGGTCGACACCGCCGTGCTCGCGCTCGGCGGCGTGCTGGCCTGGTGGTGGCTCCGGGCCGGCGACACTTCGCCCGCCTCCGACCACGACCGGTCGACGACCGACGACCCCGCCGACGACGAGCCCGGTCGAGACGGGGAGGTCGATGCGGTCGCCGGTGCCCCCACGCCGCCCGTCACCCATGAGGCGCGGGGGATCGGCACGCGGACGACCCCCGACGACGGCTCCGCACCGGGTCGCAGCCTCCGCGAGACCCCCTCCGCACCGACAGGAGCCGACGACTGGTCGCGCTACGCGCCTCCTCCGGCCCCGAACGAGTCGGACAGGTGACGGGACCCCTCCGCGATCGCCTCCAGCCGGCCGGACGCGGGCGCGCACCGGGCGAGGGCGCAGGCCTCGACGACGCCGAGCTCGGCCGACGTCAGCGCCTCCGCTTCGGGGCGGTCGTCGTCGTGCTCGCCGTGGTCTGCGCCCTCTTCGGCGTGCTGTCGAACCTCCAGGGCCCCAAGCTGACCGAGACCCGGATCGACACCGAGGCCGCCGTGGCGCAGCCCGGGCAGCAGCTGCGGATGTTCGCCAACCAGGTCGTCGCGCACGTCGACGCCGACCAGGTCGTCGTCTCGCCGGCGGCACCGCACACCGTGTCGACCTCGGGGGACGTCATCGCGGTGCGGTTCACCGACCGCCTGCGCTACGGGACCGACTACACGGTGACGGTGACGGGCGTCTCCAGCGTCTATCAGGCGCGAGCGTCCGAGCTGTCGACGACGTTCGGCACCGCCGCCGCCGAGACGTGGCGCATCGTCCACGGCGTGGACGGATCCGACGACCGGATCGAACGGGCCCCTCTGACCGGGGGAGCCGACCGCACCGTCGTCTACCAGGCGCCGCGCATCCAGGCCTTCGAGGTCTTCGACACCGCGGTCGCCGTCGTCACGGACGACGGCACCACCTCGAGGCTCAGCCTCGTCGCGTTCGACGGCGTCGCCGTCGAGGACCTGCCGCTCCCCGACGGGCCGGGGCTCATCACGCGGTTCGGAGCCGACCGCACCTCGACGACCCTGGCCTTCTCGTGGCGTCCGCAGGGTGCCGAGACCGACGCTCTCTACGCGATGCCCCTTCAGGGCGAACGTGCCGCGACCCCGGTCCAGTCCCTCGCCGGGCAGCCGCTCACGGCCCTCGACTGGTTCTTCGTGCCGGGTCGCGCCACGGTCGTGGTGCAGTCCGCCGACGAGTCGGTCGCGGCCTACGATCTGACCGGCGTGGCGCCTCCGCGGCCCTACGGCACCTTCGTCTCGCTGCAGGGCGTCGCCCTCGACGGCGGCACGATCGTCGCGGCGACGGCCGTCGAGTCGTCGCGCATCGACCTCGAGACCGGCGAGCAGACCGCCATCCCCTTCTCCGCCGTCGAGGGCGGCACGCCGTTCCGCGGGGAGCTCGTGGCGATCGGCGAGACCACGTACGTGCAGCAGGTGGCCATCCCGACCTCGGACGGCGCCGCGTACCGGAACCTCATCGTCGTCGACGACGAGAAGGAGGCGCGGAGCCTGTACGAGCCGTCGACCGCCGGGACGACGATCGAGGGCTTCTCGGTCTCGCCCAACGGGCAGTACCTCGCCGTCGAGACGGCCGACGCCACGGCGGAGACCGATTTCACGTACACCATCGACCCCGTGCCGGCGACGGTGACGACGACCGTCGTCGACATCGCCTCGGGCGGGGTCGTGGCGAGCTTCTCGGGGCACTCCGCCGCCTGGTGAGGGGGCCGGGCGGGTCCGGCCCGGGTAACGGGGTCAGGCGGGCAGCCCCCGTTTGACGCGCTGCGAGATCCGGAGCCCGCTGCGCTCCAGGCGCCGGGCGAGCTCGAGACCGCCGACCGGTCGGGCGCCGGCCGCGACGAGGTCGGCATGACGCGACTCGGGGACGTCGTAGTGGTCGTGGTCGAAGCCGCGACGGGGGATCCCGTTGGCGGCCGCGAAGCGATGCAGCTCGTCGTACGACTCGTCGCTGACGAGATGGGCCCACACCGTGTCGTGGGCGGGCCACACGGGGTCGTCGATCAAGATGGTCACGCGCCGATGGTAGACCGCATGCGTTGACGGCGGTCGGAGCCGCCGTGTAATCTAAGCGGTTGGTGCGCGCTGGCCCATGGTCGCGTCGTCACCCGCGGAGACCACGAGCCGTCCGGTCACCGCCTCCGTCCGTCACCGCACCTCGCGTGCGACGAGGCGGCCCCGTACAGCCAACAACATTAAGGAACACACATGGTCTACGCAGTCGTGCGCGCCGGTGGTCGCCAGGAGAAGGTCGAGGTCGGCACGATCGTCACCCTCGATCGTCTGAAGGCCTCCGTCGGCGACAGCATCACCCTCGTGCCCGTCCTCCACGTCGACGGCGACACGATCCTCTCGGCGGCGGACGCCCTGTCGGGCGTCACGGTCACGGCCGAGGTCCTCGGTGACCTCCGCGGCCCGAAGATCGTCATCCAGAACTACAAGAACAAGACCGGGTACAAGCGCCGCATGGGCTTCCGTGCCGACCTCACCCGCGTCAAGATCACCTCGATCA